>NZ_JOFH01000188.1 GCF_000721235.1 Streptomyces olivaceus | reverse complement strand
GATGGCCGCCTTCGCCGGGCGGGTGCGCTCCGGCGAGTGGACCGGTCACACCGGCCGGCGCATCCGCAACGTCGTCAACATCGGCATCGGCGGCTCCGACCTGGGCCCGGCGATGGCGTACGAGGCGCTGCGCGCCTTCACCGACCGCTCCCTGACCTTCCGGTTCGTCTCCAACGTCGACGGCGCCGACCTGCACGAGG
>NZ_JOFH01000187.1 GCF_000721235.1 Streptomyces olivaceus | reverse complement strand
CTGGACCAGGCGCCGTCCGGCTACGACAAGTTCGACAAGCGGATCGAGGGCTACACGAAGGTGGTCCTGCACCCGTAGGCCCCGCTTCCGGCCGGACAGGACCTAGGGTCTGTCGTCAAATTCCCGTCTGCCTGGCGACGCCATGCACGCACTCTCGCCGCACCGGGCGCCGACCACGTACAACCAGTACGCCGGTCGAC
>NZ_JOFH01000186.1 GCF_000721235.1 Streptomyces olivaceus | reverse complement strand
CGCACGCTGGCTCTGCGGGTGCCGGACGTGATGTTCGAGACGCCGTTCGGGCTGTCCTACCTGCTGGCGCGCGGCCGTCACTACGTCGAGCGCGGTCTCGCGCAGGTCGCCCTCGACGATTTCCAGGCCGTCGCGGACCTGCTGGACCAGTGGGGGATGGCTCAGAGCGAGACACTGTCGTGGCGCACGGAGATGGCGGC
>NZ_JOFH01000185.1 GCF_000721235.1 Streptomyces olivaceus | reverse complement strand
GAAGTCGAATGTGGGTCACACGCAGGCGGCGGCGGGTGTTGCTGGTGTGATCAAGATGGTGGAGGCGTTGCGTCGGGGGGCGTTGCCGGCGTCGCTGCACGCGGGGCGGCCGTCGCCGCATGTGGACTGGTCGTCGGGTGGGGTGCGGTTGCTGGACCGGGCGCGTGAGTGGCCGGAGGTGGGAAGGCTGCGTCGGGCGGGT
>NZ_JOFH01000184.1 GCF_000721235.1 Streptomyces olivaceus | reverse complement strand
GAAGTCGAATGTGGGTCACACGCAGGCGGCGGCGGGTGTTGCTGGTGTGATCAAGATGGTGGAGGCGTTGCGTCGGGGGGCGTTGCCGGCGTCGCTGCATGCCGGGCGGCCGTCGCCGCATGTGGACTGGTCGTCGGGTGGGGTGCGGTTGCTGGACCGGGCGCGTGAGTGGCCGGAGGTGGGAAGGCTGCGTCGGGCGGGT
>NZ_JOFH01000183.1 GCF_000721235.1 Streptomyces olivaceus | reverse complement strand
GGTACGTCGCCGATGCCGGCGCCGGGTTCCTCCGTGACGGTGGTGTCGGTCTCGGTGACGATCTCGGCGAGTGCCGCCACGGTCCGGTGCTCGAAGACGTCGCGTACGGACAGTTCGAGTCCGGCCCGTCGGGCGCGGCTGACCAGCTGGATCGACATGATGCTGTCGCCGCCGAGGTCGAAGAACCCGTCGTCGACGCCCACT
>NZ_JOFH01000182.1 GCF_000721235.1 Streptomyces olivaceus | reverse complement strand
AGTGGGCGTCGACGACGGGTTCTTCGACCTCGGCGGCGACAGCATCATGTCGATCCAGCTGGTCAGCCGCGCCCGACGGGCCGGACTCGAACTGTCCGTGCGGGCCGTCTTCGAGCACCGGACCGTGGCGGCACTCGCCGAGATCGTCACCGAGACCGACACCACCGTCACGGAGGAACCCGGCGCCGGCATCGGCGACGTACC
>NZ_JOFH01000181.1 GCF_000721235.1 Streptomyces olivaceus | reverse complement strand
ATCGTGCGCACCGAGCTGAGCTGCCGTGCGTGTCAAATAGCAAGGGTCATTCCCTCGTTTGCAGTCAGGATCTCCCCGGTGTAGGCGACACCGGCCTCGGCAACGGACTGCCTACGATCGGCCCCGGGCCAGAAGTGCGTCAGCACCAGGCGCGCCACTCCCGCGCGAGCAGCCCATTGGCCGGCCTGGGTGGCGCTGAGCAGGT
>NZ_JOFH01000180.1 GCF_000721235.1 Streptomyces olivaceus | reverse complement strand
GCTCCCGCCCTTCTTCAAGTCACCGCTGCGCGACGGCGGTTACGACGTCTCCGACTACACCGCCGTACTGCCCGAGTTCGGCGACCTCGCCGACTTCGTCGATTTCGTGGACTCGGCGCACCAGCGCGGGATGCGCGTGATCATCGACTTCGTCATGAACCACACCAGCGACCAGCACCCGTGGTTCCAGGAGTCCCGGCGGAACCCG
>NZ_JOFH01000179.1 GCF_000721235.1 Streptomyces olivaceus | reverse complement strand
CGGGTTCCGCCGGGACTCCTGGAACCACGGGTGCTGGTCGCTGGTGTGGTTCATGACGAAGTCGATGATCACGCGCATCCCGCGCTGGTGCGCCGAGTCGATGAACTCCACGAAGTCGGCGAGGTCGCCGAACTCGGGCAGTACGGCGGTGTAGTCGGAGACGTCGTAACCGCCGTCGCGCAGCGGTGACTTGAAGAAGGGCGGGAGC
>NZ_JOFH01000178.1 GCF_000721235.1 Streptomyces olivaceus | reverse complement strand
GGTGGCGGTCTCCTTCTTCTCGTCCGCGTGGATCTCGCTGTAGGCGAGGCGGGAGTGGTCGTCGACGGCGGTGTGCAGGTAGCTGTAGCCGAGGTTGGGGCGGCCGTGGCGGGTGCGGGGCCGGGTGGGGTCGCGGTGTGCGGAGCTGTTGCGGCCGCCCTGGGACCTGCCGTGGGCCTTGTGTCCGCCGCCGTCGGGGATGTTGCCCAG
>NZ_JOFH01000177.1 GCF_000721235.1 Streptomyces olivaceus | reverse complement strand
GCTTGCCCTGGTCGACGCCGTTGACGAAGGCGCGGGCGCCCATGACCATGGCCGGCATGTTCTCCTGCATCAGGCGCATGCGGTGCGGGGCGTCGTGGAACCTGGGGTCGAGCTGGAACTCGGCCGCCACGGAGAACCAGGTCACCGGCACGGCACCGGCCTGGATCATGCGCTGCACCGCAGCGTTGTGGGCCTCCGGCGAGGGGCTCCCGGAG
>NZ_JOFH01000176.1 GCF_000721235.1 Streptomyces olivaceus | reverse complement strand
GGATGACGCGTTGTTGGGAGGGTCCGTTGGGTGCGGTGAGGCCGTTGCTGGTGCCGTCGGAGTTGATGGCGGTGCCGCGGACGACGGCGAGGATCTGGTGGCCGTTGCGGTGGGCGTCGGACTGCCTCTCCACCAGCAGCAGCCCGACCCCCTCGGAGAACACCGTGCCGTCGGCGGCGGCGTCGAACGGCTTGCACCGGCCGTCCGGGGCCAGACCGCGCTG
>NZ_JOFH01000175.1 GCF_000721235.1 Streptomyces olivaceus | reverse complement strand
AGCAGCCACCCTTGAAAGAGTGCGTAATAGCTCACTGGTCTAGTGATTCCGCGCCGACAATGTAGCGGGGCTCAAGCGTACCGCCGAAGTCGTGTCATTCATACATGAGGGCTAACGCCTGTGTGGATGGGTAGGGGAGCGTCGTGTGCCGGGTGAAGCAGCCGCGGAAGCGAGTTGTGGACGGTTCACGAGTGAGAATGCAGGCATGAGTAGCGATACAAACG
>NZ_JOFH01000174.1 GCF_000721235.1 Streptomyces olivaceus | reverse complement strand
CGGCGAGCGGATCAACATCACCGAGGACCGCGCCGTGCTGCACACCGCGCTGCGCGCGCCGCGGGACGCGGTGATCGAGGTCGACGGCGAGAACGTCGTGCCGAAGGTGCACGCCGTCCTCGACAAGATGGCCGCCTTCGCCGGGCGGGTGCGCTCCGGCGAGTGGACCGGTCACACCGGCCGGCGCATCCGCAACGTCGTCAACATCGGCATCGGCGGCTCCGA
>NZ_JOFH01000173.1 GCF_000721235.1 Streptomyces olivaceus | reverse complement strand
TCGGAGCCGCCGATGCCGATGTTGACGACGTTGCGGATGCGCCGGCCGGTGTGACCGGTCCACTCGCCGGAGCGCACCCGCCCGGCGAAGGCGGCCATCCTGTCGAGGACGGCGTGCACCTTCGGTACGACGTTCTCGCCGTCGACCTCGATCACCGCGTCCCGCGGCGCGCGCAGCGCGGTGTGCAGCACGGCGCGGTCCTCGGTGATGTTGATCCGCTCGCCG
>NZ_JOFH01000172.1 GCF_000721235.1 Streptomyces olivaceus | reverse complement strand
CGTTTGTATCGCTACTCATGCCTGCATTCTCACTCGTGAACCGTCCACAACTCGCTTCCGCGGCTGCTTCACCCGGCACACGACGCTCCCCTACCCATCACAGCCGGCGTTGACCGTATATGCTGCAATGACACGACTTCGGCGGTACGCTTGAGCCCCGCTACATTGTCGGCGCGGAATCACTAGACCAGTGAGCTATTACGCACTCTTTCAAGGGTGGCTGCT
>NZ_JOFH01000171.1 GCF_000721235.1 Streptomyces olivaceus | reverse complement strand
CGGGGTGCCGCTGCGCCCACCCGTGCCGCCCCAGCGGCACGACTGCCCGCAGCTGGGGCGGGTCAGCCGCGTACGGCGGGGAGGGGACGTGTCGGGGGGTGTCCGCCCGCAGCGGTTGGCGCGTCAACGGAGCCGGGATCTCTGTCCAAGCGATTCCGCGCCGTTCCGAGGACGGACACCCCCCGGCGCGGCCCCGCACCACCCCACAACCCAACGCGCTACCCGCACCCCCAC
>NZ_JOFH01000170.1 GCF_000721235.1 Streptomyces olivaceus | reverse complement strand
TGCGGGGATTCCCACGGGGCCCTCAGGTCCCACGGGCAGTGAGACGGACGGTACGGACGAGGTCGCCGACCTGTTCCGGGCCCTCGGCCGCCAGATCAAGGTCGCGCGCGAGCGGGCCGGGCTGAGCCAGAAGGAGTTGGGCGACCGCCTCGGGTACGGGGAGGAGACGATCTCCTCCGTCGAGCGTGCGCGGCGGACGCCTCAGCCCGAACTGCTGGTCGCGGTGGACGCGTTGC
>NZ_JOFH01000169.1 GCF_000721235.1 Streptomyces olivaceus | reverse complement strand
GCAACGCGTCCACCGCGACCAGCAGTTCGGGCTGAGGCGTCCGCCGCGCACGCTCGACGGAGGAGATCGTCTCCTCCCCGTACCCGAGGCGGTCGCCCAGCTCCTTCTGGCTCAGCCCGGCCCGCTCGCGCGCGACTTTGATCTGGCGGCCGAGGGCCCGGAACAGGTCGGCGACCTCGTCCGTACCGTCCGTCTCACTGCCCGTGGGACCTGAGGGCCCCGTGGGAATCCCCGCA
>NZ_JOFH01000168.1 GCF_000721235.1 Streptomyces olivaceus | reverse complement strand
CGAGGCCGGTGTCGCCTACACCGGGGAGATCCTGACTGCAAACGAGGGAATGACCCTTGCTATTTGACACGCACGGCAGCTCAGCTCGGTGCGCACGATCGTGGACGTTCGATTCCGCGCGAACGATGGCTGCCTCCCAAGAGATCATCTCATTTGGCTAGCTAGACTTGTGGTGTGTCGAAGATCGTTGAGCGGCTGGTGCCGGACGAGCTGTGGGAGCTGTTCCAGCGAGTGGTT
>NZ_JOFH01000167.1 GCF_000721235.1 Streptomyces olivaceus | reverse complement strand
CCCACAGGGTCCCCCCTGCAGTACCATCGGCGCTGTAAGGCTTAGCTTCCGGGTTCGAAATGTAACCGGGCGTTTCCCCTACGCTATGACCACCGAAACACTATGAAACAGACAACCGCACCATGTGTGGCACATGGGGTTGTTCGTGGTTTCAGAACCAACACAGTGGACGCGAGCAACTGAGGACAAGCCCTCGGCCTATTAGTACCGGTCACCTCCACACCTCACGGTGCTTCCAGATCCGGCCTATCAACCCAG
>NZ_JOFH01000166.1 GCF_000721235.1 Streptomyces olivaceus | reverse complement strand
TGTTGCGGCCGCCCTGGGACCTGCCGTGGGCCTTGTGTCCGCCGCCGTCGGGGATGTTGCCCAGCTTCTTGATGTCGACGTGGACCAGTTCGCCGGGCCTCTCGCGTTCGTAGCGGCGCACGACGCGGCCGGTGGCCCGGTCCAGGTGGGAGAGGCGGGCCAGGCGGTAGCGGGCAAGGACACGGCGCACGGTCGAGGGCACCAGGCGCAGGAAGTGTGCGATGCGGGCCGGTCCCCACCGGCGCAGCAGGCGGACCTTGATGATCCGTCGCTCAGTGCGGGTCG
>NZ_JOFH01000165.1 GCF_000721235.1 Streptomyces olivaceus | reverse complement strand
CGTGACGAGGCGGCGCGGGACGCGAAGAACAAGATCGACGAGGCGTCGGACGCGGGGATTCAGAACCGGTCGTGGTGGGAGGACATCGGGGACTGGTTCTCTGACAACTGGGATTCGATCGTCGCGGTCTGCAAGGTGGTCGTCGCGGTCGTCGGTATCGTCGCGATGATCATCGGCGGCCCGATCCTGGGCGCGATCGTGCTGGTCGCGGCGCTGGTCGTGCTCGCGGACACGTTGTACAAGTACAGCAAGGGCCAGGCGTCGCTATGGGACGTGGGACTGGCCGCACTG
>NZ_JOFH01000164.1 GCF_000721235.1 Streptomyces olivaceus | reverse complement strand
ACGAAGTCGGCGAGGTCGCCGAACTCGGGCAGTACGGCGGTGTAGTCGGAGACGTCGTAACCGCCGTCGCGCAGCGGTGACTTGAAGAAGGGCGGGAGCCAGAGGCAGTCCACGCCCAGCCATTGCAGGTAGTCCAGCTTGGCGGTCAGGCCCCTGAGGTCGCCGACGCCGTCGCCGTTGCTGTCCTGGAAGGAGCGGACGAGGACCTCGTAGAAGACGGCTCGTTTGAACCAGTCCGGGTCGCGGTCCTTGGCGGGGGTGTCCTCGAAGGTGTCCGGCACGGGCTCGTTGA
>NZ_JOFH01000163.1 GCF_000721235.1 Streptomyces olivaceus | reverse complement strand
GAGCGGTTGGGGGAGTGTGCGGCGGCGTTGGAGCCGTTTGTGGATGTTCCGTTGTTGGAGGCGTTGGGTGATGGGGTGGCGTTGGGTCGGGTGGAGGTGGTGCAGCCTGCGTTGTGGGCGGTGATGGTGTCGTTGGCTCGGGTGTGGGAGTGGTTCGGGGTGCGGCCGGCTGCGGTGGTGGGTCATTCGCAGGGTGAGATTGCGGCTGCGGTGGTGGCGGGTGCGTTGAGTCTGGAGGATGGTGCGCGGGTGGTGGCGTTGCGCAGTCGGGCGATCGCCGCGGAACTCGCCGG
>NZ_JOFH01000162.1 GCF_000721235.1 Streptomyces olivaceus | reverse complement strand
TGGTGCTTGGCCGGAGGCAGGACGGGCAGCGAGCGGCTTCCTGCTGGAGGCATACGGCTTCCGCCTGGTCTTGGACCTCGGATACGCGACGCTGCCCCGGCTGCTGGCGCGATGTGCGGCGAGCAAGGTCGACGCCGTCGTCATCACCCATGAGCACCCGGATCACTGTGCGGATCTGAGCGCCCTGTGCCGAGCGCTGCTCTACGGCGGCGGGCGCCGGGACCGTGTGCCGCTGTACTGCCCTACGGGAGTGCTGGGGAGAGTGCAGGCGATGGAGCCGACCGAGGACCTGCA
>NZ_JOFH01000161.1 GCF_000721235.1 Streptomyces olivaceus | reverse complement strand
TGCAGGTCCTCGGTCGGCTCCATCGCCTGCACTCTCCCCAGCACTCCCGTAGGGCAGTACAGCGGCACACGGTCCCGGCGCCCGCCGCCGTAGAGCAGCACTCGGCACAGGGCGCTCAGATCCGCACAGTGATCCGGGTGCTCATGGGTGATGACGACGGCGTCGACCTCGCTCGCCGTACATCGCGCCAGCAGTCGGGGCAGCGTCGCGTATCCGAGGTCCAAGACCAGGCGGAAGCCGTATGCCTCCAGCAGGAAGCCGCTCGCTGCCCGTCCTGCCTCCGGCCAAGCACCA
>NZ_JOFH01000160.1 GCF_000721235.1 Streptomyces olivaceus | reverse complement strand
GACCATGACGACACCGACCGAGGAGAGCCCCGAGGCGGGGCGTGCGGAGCGGGCCGGGCTCGCGCTCGGAGTCGGGCTCGGGCGCTGCTACTTCGCGACGGTCGCGGCGGTCGCAACGCCGATCCGCCGCTGCCCGACGCCGACATGGCACTGGAGAGCCGGCTACCGGTGCGGAGTGCGTCTCCGGTGCGCGCCACACCGGCTGCGCACGGGGCTGCGCAGACTCCTGCGGACGCGGAAGCTGCGTCCGCCGTCGCTCAAGGCGGGCGCAGCCCGTCTCGGCGTGGCCACGGGTGTGGGC
>NZ_JOFH01000159.1 GCF_000721235.1 Streptomyces olivaceus | reverse complement strand
CACCGTAATGCACCCCTGACCGAGACCGGACGGCTGCGTCTGGCCCGCTGTGTGGTCGAGGAGGGCTGGCCGCTGCGGCGGGCTGCCGAGCGTTTCCAGGTCTCGCCCACGACGGCCCAGCGGTGGGCCGGCCGTTACCGGGCATCCGGAGCGGCCGGCATGGCCGACCGCTCCAGCCGGCCCCGCCACAGCCCCCGCCGTACTCCGACCCGCACTGAGCGACGGATCATCAAGGTCCGCCTGCTGCGCCGGTGGGGACCGGCCCGCATCGCACACTTCCTGCGCCTGGTGCCCTCGACCGTGC
>NZ_JOFH01000158.1 GCF_000721235.1 Streptomyces olivaceus | reverse complement strand
CCGCCGTACCCCGTACGACGGCCAGCACCCGGTGCCCCAGCCGCTGGGCGTCGGAGAGCCGCTCCACGAGCAGCACGCCGGCGCCCTCCGACCAGCCGGCGCCGTCGGCTCCCGCGGCGAAGGACTTGCAGCGGCCGTCCTCGGACATGCCCCGCATGCGGGAGAAGCCGACGAACACCCCCGGATTCGGCATGACGGTCACGCCGCCGGCCAGCGCCATCGAGCACTCGCCGCCCCGCAGCGCCTGCACCGCCAGGTGCAGCGCCACCAGCGACGACGAACACGCCGTGTCCACCGCCACCGAC
>NZ_JOFH01000157.1 GCF_000721235.1 Streptomyces olivaceus | reverse complement strand
GCCGGCGATATACAGCTCTCCGGTGACGCCGGGTGGGACGGGGCGCAGGTGGTTGTCGAGGACGTAGGCGCGGGTGTTCCAGAAGGGCCGGCCGATGGGCACGGGTCCGGAGGGAACGGGTTCGCCGGGCTGGATGTGGAAGTCGGTGCAGTTGACGGTGGCTTCGGTGGGCCCGTAGGCGTTGATCACGGTGACGTCGGGGTGCGCGGTGCGCCAGGTAGCCAGTGCTTCGCCGAGGAGGGCCTCGCCACCGGTGATGAGGGTTCCCGAGGGGGAGACCTCGTCGGGGAGGGCTTCGAGGAGGCC
>NZ_JOFH01000156.1 GCF_000721235.1 Streptomyces olivaceus | reverse complement strand
GGCCTCCTCGAAGCCCTCCCCGACGAGGTCTCCCCCTCGGGAACCCTCATCACCGGTGGCGAGGCCCTCCTCGGCGAAGCACTGGCTACCTGGCGCACCACGCACCCCGACGTCACCGTGATCAACGCCTACGGGCCCACCGAAGCCACGGTCAACTGCACGGACTTCCGGATCGAGCCCGGCGATGTGATGGGTTCGGGTCCTGTTCCCATCGGCCGGCCCTTCTGGAACACCCGCGCCTACGTCCTCGACAACCACCTGCGCCCCGTCCCACCCGGCGTCACCGGAGAGCTGTATATCGCCGGC
>NZ_JOFH01000155.1 GCF_000721235.1 Streptomyces olivaceus | reverse complement strand
TGACGGTGTAGGCGGTGAGGCGTTGGTCGCCGGGTTGGTCTTCGCGGACGATGACGGCGGCTTGGGTGATGTGGGGGTGGGTCATGAGGACGGCTTGGATTTCGCCGAGTTCGATGCGGAAGCCGCGGAGTTTGATCTGGTCGTCGGTGCGTCCGGTGTAGGTGAGTTGGCCGGTGTGGGTCCAGCGTGCGGTGTCGCCGGTGCGGTACATGCGGGTGCCGGGTGGGCCGTAGGGGTCGGCGGTGAAGCGTTCGGCGGTGAGGTCGGGGCGGTTGTGGTAGCCGCGGGCGAGGACGATGCCGGCGA
>NZ_JOFH01000154.1 GCF_000721235.1 Streptomyces olivaceus | reverse complement strand
GCTGCGGGTCGTGCGGTGCGTGGGCATCGTGCGGTGGTGGCGGGTGCGTCGCGGGAGGAGTTGTTGGGTGGGGTGCGGGCGTTGGCCCGGGGTGAGGGTGGTTCGGGTGTGGTGGGGGTGGGGGCGGATGCTGCGCGGGCGGTGTTCGTGTTTCCGGGTCAGGGGTCGCAGTGGGTGGGTATGGCGTTGGGGTTGTTGGGTGATGTGCCGGTGTTTGCTGAGCGGTTGGGGGAGTGTGCGGCGGCGTTGGAGCCGTTTGTGGATGTTCCGTTGTTGGAGGCGTTGGGTGATGGGGTGGCGTTGGGTCGGGTGGAGGTG
>NZ_JOFH01000153.1 GCF_000721235.1 Streptomyces olivaceus | reverse complement strand
GGCGAGGACGGCGGGGTTGGAGGAGGGCAGTTCGGTGTAGGTGCCGAGGCCGAAGGCGGGGTTCTGCTTGCGGATCTCGATCATGCGTCGGGTCCAGTGCAGCAGGGAGGAGGGTGAGGCCATGGCGGCTTCGACGTTGGTGACCTGGTAGCCGTGGACGGGGTCCATGATGGCGGGCAGGAAGAGGCGTCCGGGGTCGCAGGTGGAGAAGCCGGCGTTGCGGTCGGGTGTCCACTGCATGGGGGTGCGGACGGCGTCGCGGTCGCCGAGCCAGATGTTGTCGCCCATGCCGATCTCGTCGCCGTAGTAGAGGATCGGTGAGCCCGGGAGGGAG
>NZ_JOFH01000152.1 GCF_000721235.1 Streptomyces olivaceus | reverse complement strand
GGCGAGGACGGCGGGGTTGGAGGAGGGCAGTTCGGTGTAGGTGCCGAGGCCGAAGGCGGGGTTCTGCTTGCGGATCTCGATCATGCGTCGGGTCCAGTGGAGCAGGGAGGAGGGTGAGGCCATGGCGGCTTCGACGTTGGTGACCTGGTAGCCGTGGACGGGGTCCATGATGGCGGGCAGGAAGAGGCGGCCGGGGTCGCAGGTGGAGAAGCCGGCGTTGCGGTCGGGTGTCCATTGCATGGGGGTGCGGACGGCGTCGCGGTCGCCGAGCCAGATGTTGTCGCCCATGCCGATCTCGTCGCCGTAGTAGAGGATCGGTGAGCCCGGGAGGGAG
>NZ_JOFH01000151.1 GCF_000721235.1 Streptomyces olivaceus | reverse complement strand
CCGTCGACGACCACTCCCGCCTCGCCTACAGCGAGATCCACGCGGACGAGAAGAAGGAGACCGCCACCGGCTTCTGGCAGCGGGCCCACGCCTTCTTCAGCCAGGCCGGGATCACCGTCGAGCGGGTACTGACCGACAACGGTTCCTGCTACCGCTCACGCGACTGGCGCGATGCCCTGGCAGCGGCCGGGATCGCCCACAAGCGCACCCGGCCCTACCGTCCCCAGACGAACGGCAAGGTCGAACGCTTCAACCGCACCCTGCTGGACGAGTGGGCCTACGCCCGCCCCTACCGGTCAGAAGCCGAGCGCCGCCAAGCGTTCCCGCAATGGCTG
>NZ_JOFH01000150.1 GCF_000721235.1 Streptomyces olivaceus | reverse complement strand
GTGTACGCATCGTGCAGCGCCGCGAGCGCACTCGCCAGCTCGAACTTGTCCCCGCTGCGGGGCAGCACGTCCACCGCCTCACGCAACATCGGTGGCCGGCGGGGCAGATCACGGGTCTCCGCCAGCAGCCGCATGGCGCGCCCGCGCACCCGCAGGTGGCCGTCCGTCCCGATCCGGCGCAGCTGCTCGCGGGGGAAGCGCGCGGCCGTCTCGTGGTTCCCGAGCTGCAGGTGAGCGGCCGCCATCTCCGTGCGCCACGACAGTGTCTCGCTCTGAGCCATCCCCCACTGGTCCAGCAGGTCCGCGACGGCCTGGAAATCGTCGAGGGCGACCTGC
>NZ_JOFH01000149.1 GCF_000721235.1 Streptomyces olivaceus | reverse complement strand
GGAAGGTGCGGCTGGATCACCTCCTTTCTAAGGAGCACATAGCCGACTGCAGGCAAATGTTCTGCACGGTTGCTCATGGGTGGAACGTTGACTATTCGGCGCACTTGACCTGATCTTCTCGTTAGTACTGCTTCGGCGTGGAACACGAGCGGGGATGGTGAGGGTGTCGGGCACGCTGTTGGGTATCTGAGGGCACGGCCGTGAGGCTGGGTCTTCGGTTGCCGGCCCCAGTGCACTCGGGTTTTTCCCGGGGTGATGGGTGGTTGGTCGTTGTTTGAGAACTGCACAGTGGACGCGAGCATCTGTGGCCAAGTTTTTAAGGGCGCACGGTGGATGCCTTGGCACCAGG
>NZ_JOFH01000148.1 GCF_000721235.1 Streptomyces olivaceus | reverse complement strand
GGAAGGTGCGGCTGGATCACCTCCTTTCTAAGGAGCACATAGCCGACTGCAGGCAAATGTTCTGCACGGTTGCTCATGGGTGGAACGTTGACTATTCGGTCCTGCTTTTCGGGCCGGTGGCTGCCAGTACTGCTCTTCGGAGTGTGGACCGCACGATCACTGGACGAGGCTGGGCCGGGCACGCTGTTGGGTATCTGAGGGCACGGCCGTGAGGCTGGGTCTTCGGTTGCCGGCCCCAGTGAACTTGTCTGTAAGAGGCAGGGTGATGGGTGGTTGGTCGTTGTTTGAGAACTGCACAGTGGACGCGAGCATCTGTGGCCAAGTTTTTAAGGGCGCACGGTGGATGCCTTGGCACCAGG
>NZ_JOFH01000147.1 GCF_000721235.1 Streptomyces olivaceus | reverse complement strand
GTCTAGTAGTTATCTGTGAATTTTCGGGTCGTTTTTCTCATGGCTAAAAATCGGACGATTTTTCGTTTGGTAAAGCCTTGGCCATTTTTGGACCGTTTTTGGCGCAACCGTTGTGCACCCCGAACGAGCCCCACCCGACCCCTAGGCCCTGGGCTTTTTTTCTGTGTCGTACTGGGTGCAATATAGATGGGTTTCCACACCTATCCGCGGGCTATCATCGGCCTAAAGAGGTTGCACAAGATCAAAGAAACACAAATAGTCCATTGGAAGAAAAGTATTGGGACGAAAATAAAAACTGAGTCCGGGCATCTCCGAGCGGTTCTAACGGGAAAAAACTTTGATATTACTCAGAGTGAGGCCTCCTAGTAG
>NZ_JOFH01000146.1 GCF_000721235.1 Streptomyces olivaceus | reverse complement strand
AGCGGGAGTCCATCGCCAACGACCCGCTCAACCTCGTCCCGGTGGACGGCCCGACCAACAGCTCGAAGGGCGACTCCGGCCCGGCGTCCTGGCTGCCACCGAACAAGACGATCCGCTGCTCCTACTCGGTGCGCTTCGCCCAGGTGTCGCTGAAGTACGACCTGCCCGTGACGGCGGCCGACAAGGAGATGATGCTGCGGCAGTGCGCGGGGTGAAGGGACTTTGCGGACACGGGCTAGCGTCCTTCGTCATGACGGCCGATTCGCTCGACGCCCTGCGGACCGAGCTCCGGGGCATGGCGGAGCCGGGGATCAGAGTGCAGCAACTGCGGGTGCTCCATCCCCCGGAGGACGACGAACTGCTCGGCGTGCGCGTC
>NZ_JOFH01000145.1 GCF_000721235.1 Streptomyces olivaceus | reverse complement strand
GGGTGGGGTGCGGTTGCTGGACCGGGCGCGTGAGTGGCCGGAGGTGGGAAGGCTGCGTCGGGCGGGTGTGTCGTCGTTCGGGATCAGCGGCACCAACGCGCACATCGTCCTCGAACAGGCCCCCGCCGCGATCGAGCCGGTGAGCCGTCGTGACGTGCCCTCCGTGCTGCCGTGGGTGCTCTCGGCCCACGGCGCCGAAGCGCTCCGGGGCCAGGCCGAGCGGCTGGCCGCGTTCGTGGACGCCCGGCCGGACGTGTCCGCGGCCGACGTGGGTCTCTCCCTGGCTGCGGGTCGTGCGGTGCGTGGGCATCGTGCGGTGGTGGCGGGTGCGTCGCGGGAGGAGTTGTTGGGTGGGGTGCGGGCGTTGGCCCGGGGTGAGGGT
>NZ_JOFH01000144.1 GCF_000721235.1 Streptomyces olivaceus | reverse complement strand
GTGGTTGCCCTTTCAGCGCGGTGTGTCCGCGGTGGTGATTGTAGGTATGCAGCCATTGCGGGAACGCTTGGCGGCGCTCGGCTTCTGACCGGTAGGGGCAGGCGTAGGCCCACTCGTCCAGCAGGGTGCGGTTGAAGCGTTCGACCTTTCCGTTCGTCTGGGGCCGGTAGGGCCGGGTGCGCTTGTGGGCGATCCCGGCCGTTGCCAGGGCATCGCGCCAGTCGCGTGAGCGGTAGCAGGAACCGTTGTCGGTCAGTACCCGCTCGACGGTGATCCCGGCCTGGGTGAAGAAGGCGTGGGCCCGCTGCCAGAAGCCGGTGGCGGTCTCCTTCTTCTCGTCCGCGTGGATCTCGCTGTAGGCGAGGCGGGAGTGGTCGTCGACGG
>NZ_JOFH01000143.1 GCF_000721235.1 Streptomyces olivaceus | reverse complement strand
ACCCTCACCCCGGGCCAACGCCCGCACCCCACCCAACAACTCCTCCCGCGACGCACCCGCCACCACCGCACGATGCCCACGCACCGCACGACCCGCAGCGAGTGCGGCGCCGACATCCGTGGCGGAGGTGTCCGGCCGTGCCTCGACGAAGGCCGCCAGCCGTCCGGCCTGCGCCCGCAGGGCCTCCTGGTGGTGACCGGAGATCACCCAGGGCACGACCGGGAGTTCGGCGCGTCGGTCCGCTCCGGGTCCGGTCTCGGCGGGGGCCTGTTCGAGGACGACGTGGGCGTTGGTGCCGCTGATCCCGAACGACGACACACCCGCCCGACGCAGCCTTCCCACCTCCGGCCACTCACGCGCCCGGTCCAGCAACCGCACCCCACCC
>NZ_JOFH01000142.1 GCF_000721235.1 Streptomyces olivaceus | reverse complement strand
CCCTACGGGAGTGCTGGGGAGAGTGCAGGCGATGGAGCCGACCGAGGACCTGCACGAGGTCTTCGAATCGCGTCCGCTGCCGGGCCTTTACCAAGTCGGCCCTTTCCTTCTGAACGGGCGACTCCTTCCGCATCACGTGCCACACGCGGGAGTGCGACTGACGGGCCCGAACCTGAGCGTGGCCTACAGCGGCGACGCTGGCCCCGACCACGTGCTCGGCGAACTGGCGACTGGCACGGATCTGCTGGTCGCCGGAGCAACACTGCAGGGCGCCACTGTCGACCCCTACCTGCTCAGCGCCACCCAGGCCGGCCAATGGGCTGCTCGCGCGGGAGTGGCGCGCCTGGTGCTGACGCACTTCTGGCCCGGGGCCGATCGTAGGCAGT
>NZ_JOFH01000141.1 GCF_000721235.1 Streptomyces olivaceus | reverse complement strand
CCCTACGGGAGTGCTGGGGAGAGTGCAGGCGATGGAGCCGACCGAGGACCTGCACGAGGTCTTCGAATCGCGTCCGCTGCCGGGCCTTTACCAAGTCGGTCCTTTCCATCTGAACGGGCGACTCCTTCCGCATCACGTGCCACACGCGGGAGTGCGACTGACGGGCCCAAACCTGAGCGTGGCCTACAGCGGCGACGCCGGCCCCGACCACGTGCTCGGCGATCTGGCGACTGGTACGGATCTGCTGGTCGCCGGAGCAACACTGCAGGGCGCCGCTGTCGACCCCCACCTGCTCAGCGCCACCCAGGCCGGCCAATGGGCTGCTCGCGCGGGAGTGGCGCGCCTGGTGCTGACGCACTTCTGGCCCGGGGCCGATCGTAGGCAGT
>NZ_JOFH01000140.1 GCF_000721235.1 Streptomyces olivaceus | reverse complement strand
GGCGTCGGTGCCGTCGGCGACCAGTTGCCACAGGTCCTCGGGTGAGCGCACGCCGCCGGGGTAGCGGCAGGCCATCCCCACGACCACCACCGGATCGTCCGCCCGGGACTCGAACTCCCGCAGTCGCTCCCGGGCCTGCTGCAGGTCGGCCGTCACACGCTTGAGATAGGACCGGAGCTTGTCTTCCACGTTCATCGAGTCGAAACCTCTCTACCTCAGCCTCAGGCGATGCCGAGTTCGTTGTCGATCAGGTGGAACATCTCGTCATCGGTGGCTGACGTGAGGTCCTTGGCGCGCGCATCCGACGCCGCGTCAACTGCGGAGTCCCCGGAGCGCTGAGAGTCCTCGGCGTGCTGGTCGAGCAGCTTCCGGAGCCGTTCGGTGAAGACCTGCCG
>NZ_JOFH01000139.1 GCF_000721235.1 Streptomyces olivaceus | reverse complement strand
CTTGGGGTGGGGTTAGAAAGACTGTTTTCGTGAAGGTTCGTCGGCTTTCGCTGGAACGTTTCCGCGGTGTCCGTAGTGGCAGGGTTCTGCTGGACGGGCACTCCTTGTTGGTGGGCTCGAACAGCGTGGGTAAGTCCACTGTCTGTGAGGCTCTTGAGCTGATCCTGGGGCCGGAGCGGATGTTCCGCCGTCCTGTGGTGGACGAGCACGACTTCTACGGCGGGTGCTACCAGCCTGTGGGTGAGGAGCTGCCCGAGATTCGGCTGGAGGCTGTCCTGACGGGGCTGTCGCCGACTGCGGAGCGGCGGTTCGGGCCTCATCTGCGTCGTTGGTCGGATGAGACGGACGACTTCGCTGATCTGGAGCCGGACAGCCTGGAGCAGGCTGATGCCGGTCAGTGG
>NZ_JOFH01000138.1 GCF_000721235.1 Streptomyces olivaceus | reverse complement strand
CTCGTCACGCATCTTCCGCGCGTCCTCGGCCATCTTCTTCGCCGCATCCAACGCACCCTGCGCATCATCGACGGCCGACTGCGCGCTCGTCTGCGCCGTTTTGGCGTGCTGGGCGTCGCGGGTGCGCCTGCGCCCGCTCCAGCTTCGGCCAGAAGTCGGCGAGCGCGTCGCCGCACATGCCGTACGACTTCTCGAGCTTCTTCAGGTTCTTCGGGACACCGGAGAATTCTTCTTTGAAGACGGCGGCCGACTTGCCGGCCCACTCGGCGAGCGTCGACTCCCCCGCCATCCCCTTCACCAGACGCAACGCCTCCGAGACGTCGTCGGCGAAGTCCTGCAACGTCTTCGCCAACGTGCGCACCCGCTGCGGATCACCCGGCGTCGGGTCCTTGTCCAGGTCCAGGACATGCCAGTCACTCGGCCTGTGGCCCACCATCACGCAACCCCCGTCA
>NZ_JOFH01000137.1 GCF_000721235.1 Streptomyces olivaceus | reverse complement strand
GGTGGCGGTCTCCTTCTTCTCGTCCGCGTGGATCTCGCTGTAGGCGAGGCGGGAGTGGTCGTCGACGGCGGTGTGCAGGTAGCTGTAGCCGAGGTTGGGACGGCCGTGGACGGTGCGGGGCCGGGCGGGGTCGCGGTGCGCGGAGCTGTTGCGGCCGCCCTGGGACCTGCCGTGGACCTTGTGCCCGCCGCCGTCTGGGATGTTGCCCAGCTTCTTGATGTCGACGTGGACCAGTTCGCCGGGCCTCTCGCGTTCGTAGCGGCGTATGACGCGGCCGGTGGCCCGGTCCAGGTGGGAGAGGCGGGCCAGGCGGTAGCGGGCAAGGACACGGTGCACGGTCGAGGGCACCAGGCGCAGGAAGTGTGCGATGCGGGCCGGTCCCCACCGGCGCAGCAGGCGGACCTTGATGATCCGTCGCTCAGTGCGGGTCG
>NZ_JOFH01000136.1 GCF_000721235.1 Streptomyces olivaceus | reverse complement strand
CAGGAAGCCTTCGAAGCCGTCGGGGGAGGCTTGCATGAGGCGGTTGCCGTAGTCGTCGTACATGACGCCGGTGAAGACGCCGGTGCGGGTGCCGCGGAGGGTGTGTGGGTTGATTCCGGCGTTTTCGAGGGTTTCCCAGGCGGTTTCGAGGAGGAGGCGTTGTTGGGGGTCGGTGGCGAGGGCTTCGCGGGGGCTGATGCCGAAGAATTCGGGGTCGAAGTCGGCGGCGTTGTGGAGGAAGCCGCCGTGGCGGGTGTAGGTGGTGCCGGTGTGGTCGGGGTCGGGGTGGTAGAGGGTGTCGAGGTTCCAGCCGCGGTCGGTGGGGAAGTCGCCGATGGCGTCGGTGCCGTCGGCGACCAGTTGCCACAGGTCCTCGGGTGAGCGCACGCCGCCGGGGTAGCGGCAGGCCATCCCCACGACCACCACCGGATCGTC
>NZ_JOFH01000135.1 GCF_000721235.1 Streptomyces olivaceus | reverse complement strand
TCCGGTGTCCCGAAGAACCTGAAGAAGCTCGAGAAGTCGTACGGCATGTGCGGCGACGCGCTCGCCGACTTCTGGCCGAAGCTGGAGCGGGCGCAGGCGCTGGCGGACAAGGCGCTGCGCAAGGCTCGCGAGGCCCGCGACGACCTCACCACGGCCCAGTCGAAGCTGTCGTCGGCGGATTCGTGGGTGACGCGGGCTTCGAAGGAAGCCGACAAGTACAAGGACGACCCGACCGGCAGCAAGTCCCACGGTGACAAGCCGGACGAGGCGAAGGTCCGGGCCGCTACGCGGGATGCGCAGCACGTCGATGATGCGCAGGGTGCGTTGGATGCGGCGAAGAAGATGGCCGAGGACGCGCGGAAGATGCGTGACGAGGCGGCGCGGGACGCGAAGAACAAGATTGACGAGGCGTCGGACGCGGGGATTCAGAACCGGTCGTGGTGGGAGGACATCGGGGACTGGTTCTCTGACAACTGGGATTCGATCGTTGCGGTCTGCAAGGTGGTCGTCGCGGTTGTCGGCATCGTCGCGATGATCATCGGCGGGCCGATCCTGGGTGCGATCGTGCTGGTCGCGGCGCTGGTCGTGCTCGCGGACACGTTGTACAAGTACAGCAAGGGCCAGGCGTCGCTATGGGACGTGGGACTGGCCGCACTG
>NZ_JOFH01000134.1 GCF_000721235.1 Streptomyces olivaceus | reverse complement strand
TGCATGGGGGTGCGGACGGCGTCGCGGTCGCCGAGCCAGATGTTGTCGCCCATGCCGATCTCGTCGCCGTAGTAGAGGATCGGTGAGCCCGGGAGGGAGAGGAGCAGGGCGGTGAAGAGTTCGATCTGGTCGCGGTCGTTGTCCAGGAGGGTGGCGAGGCGGCGGCGGATGCCGATGTTGGCGCGCATGCGCGGGTCCTTGGCGTACTCCGCGTACATGTAGTCGCGTTCCTCGTCGGTGACCATTTCGAGGGTCAGCTCGTCGTGGTTGCGCAGGAAGATGCCCCACTGGCAGCCGGAGGGGATGGCGGGGGTCTTGGCGAGGATCTCGGAGACGGGGTAGCGGGACTCGCGGCGGACGGCCATGAAGATGCGGGGCATGACCGGGAAGTGGAAGGCCATGTGGCACTCGTCGCCGCCGGCGGAGTAGTCGCCGAAGTAGTCGACGACGTCCTCCGGCCACTGGTTGGCCTCCGCCAG
>NZ_JOFH01000133.1 GCF_000721235.1 Streptomyces olivaceus | reverse complement strand
GTCGGTCTGGTGTTGTTGGAGCGGTTGTCGGATGCGCGGCGGCGTGGGCATCGGGTGCTGGCGGTGGTGCGGGGCAGTGCGGTGAATCAGGACGGGGCGTCGAACGGGTTGACGGCGCCGAACGGGCCGTCGCAGCAGCGGGTGATCGGGCAGGCGTTGGCGCAGGCGGGGTTGTCGGCGGTGGATGTGGATGTGGTGGAGGCGCATGGTACGGGGACGAGGCTGGGTGATCCGATCGAGGCGCAGGCGTTGCTGGCGACGTATGGGCAGGGGCGTTCGGTGGAGCGGCCGTTGTTGTTGGGGTCGTTGAAGTCGAATATCGGGCATACGCAGGCGGCTGCGGGGGTGGCGGGTGTCATCAAGGCGGTGATGGCGATGCGTCATGGTGTGGTGCCGCGGACGTTGCATGTGGATGTTCCGTCCTCGCGGGTGGACTGGTCTTCGGGTGCGGTGCGGTTGGTGACGGAGGAGGTGGCGTGGCCGGAGACGGGGCGTCCCCGCCGCGC
>NZ_JOFH01000132.1 GCF_000721235.1 Streptomyces olivaceus | reverse complement strand
GGCAAGTCCTCGCGGCCCGCGGAATGCGAAGCCCTGAGGACTTCCTTCCTCGGTATCGCGAAGCAGCCGCGAAGCTCGGGGAGACCGCTGAACCGGCCCTGAAAACCATCGAAGGGTGGATCTACGAGGGCCGGAGGCCACAGCGGGCCTTCCGACGGGTCGTGGTCGAGATGTTGAACTACGGCATCGATGACCTGTGGACCGACGTCCCCGAAGGGGCCGGGTCAGCCTTCGTTCCTCTCACTGACACGTCACCAGGTGCAGTTGGTGCCGACAACGGCGTCAACTTGAGCGAGATGAAAAGGACGGGCACGATGGCAGTGCAACGGGCGAAAGCGTTCCTGCTGAGCAACGACCAGAACCGAGTAGGTGACGATACGCTCGGCCTCCTCGACGACGAGGTGTCGCGTCTGGTCTTCGCATACCCGCGTGAGCCCCTGTCGGCGATCTGGGACGACCTGCTTGAAACCCAGGACCAAGTCTTTCGCCTCCTGGACGGCGGCAAGGTTCGAC
>NZ_JOFH01000131.1 GCF_000721235.1 Streptomyces olivaceus | reverse complement strand
TCATGAACCACACCAGCGACCAGCACCCGTGGTTCCAGGAGTCCCGGCGGAACCCGGACGGGCCCTACGGCGACTACTACGTCTGGGCCGACGACGACACCCGGTATCCCGACGCCCGCATCATCTTCGTCGACACCGAGGCCTCCAACTGGACCTACGACCCGGTGCGCGGCCAGTACTACTGGCACCGCTTCTTCTCCCACCAGCCGGACCTCAACTACGAGAACCCGGCCGTGCAGGAGGAGATGCTGGCCGCACTGAAGTTCTGGCTGGACCTGGGCGTGGACGGCTACCGGCTCGACGCCGTGCCCTATCTGTACGCCGAGGAGGGCACCAACTGCGAGAACCTGCCCGCCTCGCACGCGTTCCTCAAGCGGGTGCGCAAGGAGATCGACGCGCAGTACCCGGACACGGTGCTGCTGGCGGAGGCCAACCAGTGGCCGGAGGACGTCGTCGACTACTTCGGCGACTACTCCGCCGGCGGCGACGAGTGCCACATGGCCTTCCACTTCCCGGTC
>NZ_JOFH01000130.1 GCF_000721235.1 Streptomyces olivaceus | reverse complement strand
GACCGGGAAGTGGAAGGCCATGTGGCACTCGTCGCCGCCGGCGGAGTAGTCGCCGAAGTAGTCGACGACGTCCTCCGGCCACTGGTTGGCCTCCGCCAGGACCACGGTGTCCGGGTACTGCGCGTCGATCTCCTTGCGCACCCGCTTGAGGAACGCGTGTGTCGCCGGGAGGTTCTCGCAGTTGGTGCCCTCCTCCTGGTAGAGGTACGGCACCGCGTCGAGCCGGAACCCGTCGATGCCGAGGTCCAGCCAGAACTTCAGCGCGGAGATCATCTCCTCCTGCACGGCCGGGTTCTCGTAGTTGAGGTCCGGCTGGTGGGAGAAGAAGCGGTGCCAGTAGTACTGCTTGCGCACCGGGTCGTACGTCCAGTTCGACGCCTCGGTGTCGACGAAGATGATCCGCGCGTCCTGGAACTGCTTGTCGTCGTCGGCCCAGACGTAGTAGTCGCCGTAGGGCCCGTCCGGGTTCCGCCGGGACTCCTGGAACCACGGGTGCTGGTCGCTGGTGTGGTTCATGA
>NZ_JOFH01000129.1 GCF_000721235.1 Streptomyces olivaceus | reverse complement strand
GGCGCCCACCGAGATCTACACAAGGAGTATCGTCGGCAGCGTCAGATGTGTATAAGAGACAGGTTGAGGGTGGTGAGGAGGTGTTGTTTGAGGGGTTCGATGTGGTGGGAGTGGCTGGCGTAGTTGACGGGGATGGTTTTGGCGTTGATGCCTTGTTGTTGGTAGTGGGTGGTGAGTTGGGTGATGGTGTGGGTGTCGCCGGAGATGATGGTGTGGGTGGGGGAGTTGATGGCGGCGATGGAGATGTTGGGGGTGGGGGTGATGTGGTGGGCGGGGAGGGGGATGTGGGCCATGGTGCCGGTGTGGGTGTGGTGGTGGATGGCTTGGCTGCGGAGGGCGATGATTTTGGCGGCGTCGTCGAGGGTCAGGGCGCCGGCGATGTGGGCGGCGGCGATTTCGCCTTGGGAGTGGCCGATGACGGCGTCGGGGGTGGTGCCGTGGTGTTGCCAGGTGCGGGCGAGGGCGATCATGAGGGCGAAGAGGGTGGGTTGGAGGACGTCGACGCGGTGGGGGTCGGGGGTGT
>NZ_JOFH01000128.1 GCF_000721235.1 Streptomyces olivaceus | reverse complement strand
CATTCCGGTGCCGTGGAGCCGTGGACGCGGGCCGCGTAGGCGGCCGTGAGGTCGCGGGCCAGCGGAGCCCTGGACCATGCGTCACTCACGATGTGGTGCGTCAGCAGGAGGAGTACGTGTTCCTCCTCGGACAACGCGAACAGCGAGGCACGGAACGGGGTTTCGGCCGCAAGGTCGAAGGGGTGGCCGGCCGCCCACGTCAGGTCGTCACGCAGACGTGCTTCGTCCGTCTCCACGATCGTGAACTCCGGCCGGGCGTCGGCCGGGCCCCGGACGATCTGGTGCGCGCCCTCGGCGTCCTCCGCGAATCCACCGCGGTCACGGTGCGGCGGCTCGGTGCGGTGTCCTTGCCCAGGACGGCGCTGATACCGGCGACGGTGGGCGTCTCGAACAGCTGCCGGATGGGCAGCTCTGCACCGATGTCCGTCCGGATGCGGCTGACCAGCTTGGTTGCCAGGAGGGAGTGGCCGCCGAGGTGGAAGAAGTCGTCGTCGATGGTGACCGAGTCGACGCCGAGTACTTCGGCGAAGAGGGTGCAGAGGGCTTGTTCGTGGGGGGTGCGGGGTGCGCGTCCTTCGCTGGTGTGCTGGTCGTATTCGGGCGTCGGCAGGGCGTTGCGGTCGAGTTTGCCGTTGGGGGTGAGGGGGAGTTCGTCGAGGGTGATGAAGTGGGAGGGGATCATGTAGGCGGGCAGGTGGGCCGCGGCGTGTGCGTGGAGGTCACTGGTGTCGGTGGTGTTGGTGCTGACGGTGTAGGCGGTGAGGCGTTGGTCGCCGGGTTGGTCTTCGCGGACGATGACGGCGGCTTGG
>NZ_JOFH01000127.1 GCF_000721235.1 Streptomyces olivaceus | reverse complement strand
TCGCCCCGGGCGTCGGTGACCTCGATCCGCAGGGTCGCCGAGGTCAGGGTCAGGACCAGCCGTGCGTTCCTGCCCCGGACACGGCCGTGCAGGGCGGCGTTCGCGGTCAGTTCCGCGACGAGGAGGGAGGGCGTGGCCATGTCGTCGTCGGCGGCGACGGTCGCGAGCCAGCGTTCGGCTGCGTGGCGTGCGGTGTGGGCGCCCCGCGCGGTGGTGGGGAACGTGGTGCGGAAGTGGGCCGTGCCGACGGTCGGTTCACCTGGTGCGGTGACAGTTTCCTGGTTCACCTCACCGAGGGTGACCGAGTGGCCCTACCGTGTGGAGCCCTCCGGGCGGTACGCAGAGTGACTGTCCCGGCGCGAACGGTGCGGTGTACGGAGGTACGGCCGTGACTGGACAGGGTGGTGGTACGGCATGACAGCACAGCCGGGTGCGGGGATTCCCACGGGGCCCTCAGGTCCCACGGGCAGTGAGACGGACGGTACGGACGAGGTCGCCGACCTGTTCCGGGCCCTCGGCCGCCAGATCAA
>NZ_JOFH01000126.1 GCF_000721235.1 Streptomyces olivaceus | reverse complement strand
CATTCCGGTGCCGTGGAGCCGTGGACGCGGGCCGCGTAGGCGGCCGTGAGGTCGCGGGCCAGCGGAGCCCTGGACCATGCGTCACTCACGATGTGGTGCAGGAGCAGCAGGAGTACGTGCTCGCCGTCACCGACCTCGAACAGCGTCACGCGGAAGGGCAGCTCGCCGGAGTCCGCGGAGAGGTCGAATCCACGCCGGGCCGCGTCCCTCAGACGCTCCTCCACCTCTTCCGGGCCGGTCTCGATCACCTGCAGGTCCGGACGGGCGTCCGCCGGCTCCCGGACGATCTGGTAGGCGCCGTCGGCATCCACCGCGGTCACGGTGCGGCGGCTCGGTGCGGTGTCCTTGCCCAGGACGGCGCTGATACCGGCGACGGTGGGCGTCTCGAACAGCTGCCGGATGGGGAGTTCCGCGCCCAGGCTGGTTCGGATGCGGCTGACCAGCTTGGTTGCCAGGAGGGAGTGGCCGCCGAGGTGGAAGAAGTCGTCGTCGATGGTGACGGTGTCGACGCCGAGTACTTCGGCGAAGAGGGTGCAGAGGGTTTGTTCGTGGGGGGTGCGGGGGGTTCTCCCGTTTTCGTTCTGGGGTCCGTAGTGGGGTGTGGGGAGGGCGTTGCGGTCGAGTTTGCCGTTGGGGGTGAGGGGGAGTTCGTCGAGGGTGATGAAGTGGGAGGGGGTCATGTAGGCGGGCAGGTGGGCCGCGGCGTGGGCGTGGAGGTCACTGGTGTCGGTGGTGTTGGTGCTGACGGTGTAGGCGGTGAGGCGTTGGTCGCCGGGTTGGTCTTCGCGGACGATGACGGCGGCTTGG
>NZ_JOFH01000125.1 GCF_000721235.1 Streptomyces olivaceus | reverse complement strand
AGCGGACGAGGACCTCGTAGAAGACGGCTCGTTTGAACCAGTCCGGGTCGCGGTCCTTGGCGGGGGTGTCCTCGAAGGTGTCCGGCACGGGCTCGTTGAAGATCATGTGATGGGTGACCCTCCGTTCTGCGGGTGGGACGGTCGCAGAACCGTGCAGACGTGGGCGGGCGTACGGCCCGGCTCCAGGCGCACATAGTTGGCCCTGCCCCAGTGGTAGGTCTCGCCGGTCAGCTCGTCGCGCACCGGCACCGACTCGTGCCAGTCCAGGCCGAGTTGCGGCATGTCCAACGAGACCGTCGCCTCCTGGGTGTGGTGGGGGTCGAGGTTGGCGACCACCAGGACCGTGTTCGGCCCCTGCCGCTTGGAGTAGGCGATCACCTCCTCCTTGTCCGTGGCGTGGAAGTGCAGACCGCGCAGCCGGCGCAGGGCCGGGTTCTGCCTCCGGATGGTGTTGAGGCGGGTGATGAGGGGGGCGAGGGTGGTGCCCTCGCGGGCGGCGCGGGTCCAGTCGCGGTGGGTGAGCTGGTACTTCTCCGAGTT
>NZ_JOFH01000124.1 GCF_000721235.1 Streptomyces olivaceus | reverse complement strand
AGCGGACGAGGACCTCGTAGAAGACGGCTCGTTTGAACCAGTCCGGGTCGCGGTCCTTGGCGGGGGTGTCCTCGAAGGTGTCCGGCACGGGCTCGTTGACGGTCATGAGGCTCCTGACCCTCCGTTCTGGGGCGCGGCGGCGGACGTCCGCCGCACGTGGAAGACGTGGGCGGGCGTACGGCCCGGCTCCAGACGCACGTAGTTCGTCCGGCCCCAGTGGTAGGTCTGGCCCGCGAGTTCGTCGTGGACCGGCACCGACTCGTGCCGGTCCAGGCCGAGCTGCGGCATGTCGAGCGAGATCGTGGCCTCCTGGGTGTGGTGGGGGTCGAGATTGACGACCGTCAGGACGACGTCGGACCCGACGCGCTTGCTGTACGCGATGAGCGCGTCGTTGTCCGTGTGGTGGAAGCGCAGGTTCCGCAGCCGGTGCAGCGCGGGGTGGTCGCGCCGGATGGTGTTGAGGCGGGTGATGAGGGGGGCGAGGGTGGTGCCCTCGCGGGCGGCGCGGGTCCAGTCGCGGTGGGTGAGCTGGTACTTCTCCGAGTT
>NZ_JOFH01000123.1 GCF_000721235.1 Streptomyces olivaceus | reverse complement strand
TGTTGCGGCCGCCCTGGGACCTGCCGTGGGCCTTGTGTCCGCCGCCGTCGGGGATGTTGCCCAGCTTCTTGATGTCGACGTGGACCAGTTCGCCGGGCCGGTCGCGTTCGTAGCGGCGTATGACGCGGCCGGTGGCCCGGTCCAGGTGGGTGAGGCGGGCCAGGCCGTAGCGGGTGAGGACGCGGTGCACGGTCGAGGGCACCAGGCGCAGGAAGTGTGCGATGCGGGCCGGACCCCAGCGACGCGACAGTCTGACCTTGATGATCCGGCGTTCGGTGCGGGTCGGGGTCCGGCCGGGGCTGTGGTGAGGCCGGCTGGAGCGGTCGGCCATACCGGCCTCACCGGACTGCCGGTAGCGGTCGGCCCACCGCTGGGCCGTGGTCGGTGACACCTGGAAGCGTTCGGCGGCCCGGCGAAGCGGCCAGCCGTCCTCGACCACGCAACGGGCCAGCCGCAGGCGTCCGGTCTCGGTCAGGGGTGCATTACGGTGGGACACGAGGGCCTTTCTGTCGGTGTAGACGTCGCAATCCACACCGAACCGGAAGGCCCTCACCTGT
>NZ_JOFH01000122.1 GCF_000721235.1 Streptomyces olivaceus | reverse complement strand
AGGATCTGGATGCCGACCTTGATCTCCTCGACCGGCGGGGCGGAGAGGGAGACGCGGATGGTGTCGCCGATGCCCTGGGAGAGCAGCGCGCCGAAGGCGACCGCCGACTTGATGGTGCCCTGGAACGCCGGGCCCGCCTCGGTGACGCCGAGGTGGAGGGGGTAGTCGCACTGGGCGGCGAGCTGGCGGTAGGCCTCGACCATGACGACCGGGTCGTTGTGCTTGACCGAGATCTTGATGTCCCGGAAGTCGTGCTCCTCGAAGAGCGACGCCTCCCACAGGGCGGACTCGGCGAGGGCCTCGGGGGTCGCCCTGCCGTACTTCTGGAGCAGACGGCGATCGAGGGAGCCGGCGTTGACGCCGATGCGGATGGGCGTGCCGTGGTCCTTCGCCGCCCTGGCGATCTCCTTGACCTTGTCGTCGAACTGCTTGATGTTGCCCGGGTTCACCCGGACCGCCGCGCAGCCGGCCTCGATCGCGGCGAAGACGTACTTGGGCTGGAAGTGGATGTCCGCGATCACCGGGATCTGCGACTTCCGCGCGATCACGGACAGCGCGTCGGCGTCGTCCTG
>NZ_JOFH01000121.1 GCF_000721235.1 Streptomyces olivaceus | reverse complement strand
GAACACGGGAGTCCCTCCCGGCACACAGCGGTGCACAGAGCTTCCCCACCGCGGACGCAGGCTTCAGCATCTGGGTGACCGATTCCTTCCACCCCGGGAACGAACCGCAGCAAAGCGCTGCCCTCGCAGCCGACCGTCGACAAGTTCCGACGCTGCTCGCCCTGACCGGCTTGAGCGAGGACCACGATCTGCTGACCTCGGCGCACCTCTCGCCCAGGCGTGACACGGGATGCCTGCGGGACCTACGGGAGTTCGTCCGGCCAGCAGCCGAGCCAGTCCGGCCAGCAGGCGTGACCATTGCATCGATGAGCCTTGTCGTCTGCACGGCAGAGCCCGCCCAACTGCAAGTCGCCCGATTCGCGGACTCCGCATACAAGAGAGCCAGAAGCGGCCTCCTGCTGCCTGAGACCAAGAGGACACCAGGCCAGCACCACCAGCTCACTTCGCTGCAGCACAGCGAACGAACCAGCCCGGCGTCGAGGCAACCGGTTCAGCAGCCGGCAGCCCAAGCGAGCCTGTGGACCACAACGGCTGACGGCGTACGCGTGCAGCACGCCGACATGCCGATGCTGATCCACCAGGAGGGACACGAGACACTCACGCAG
>NZ_JOFH01000120.1 GCF_000721235.1 Streptomyces olivaceus | reverse complement strand
CGTGGTGTCGTCGGTGGGGGATGGGGGTTGGGTGTTGGTGTCGGGTGGTTCGGGTGTGTTGGGTGGGGTGGTGGCGCGGTATTTGGTGGGGGTGCGGGGTGTGCGTCGGTTGGTGTTGTTGAGTCGTGGTGGTGGTGATGTGGGTGGTTTGGTGGGGGAGTTGTCGGGTTGGGGTGCTGAGGTGCGGGTGGTGGTGTGTGATGTGGCGGATCGGGTGGCGTTGGAGGGTGTGGTGGGTGGTTTGCCGGGTGGGGTGTCGGGGGTGGTGCATGCGGCGGGTGTGTTGGACGACGTGGTGGTGGAGGGGTTGTCGGGGGAGCGGTTGCGGGGTGTGCTGGCGGCGAAGGTGGTGGGTGGGTGGAATCTGCATGAGGTGATGGCGGGTTCGGAGGGGTTGTTTGTGTTGTTCTCGTCGGCGGCTGGGGTGTTGGGGGCTGCGGGGCAGGCGAATTATGCGGCGGGGAATGCGTTTTTGGATGGGTTGGCGGCGTTTCGGCGGGCGCGTGGGTTGTCGGGTGTGTCGGTGGCGTGGGGGTTGTGGGAGGAGCGGAGTGTGATGACGGGGGGTCTGGAGCGGTCGGATCTGGCGCGGATGCGTCGTATGGGTGTGCTGCCGATGTCGACGGAAGACGGGCTGCGACTCCTCGACACCGCCGAACGGTC
>NZ_JOFH01000119.1 GCF_000721235.1 Streptomyces olivaceus | reverse complement strand
CGGGAGTGTCTGGAGGGTGAGGACGTTACGGCGGTGCCGAGTCTGCGTCGTGGTCGTGGTGAGGTCGAGTCGGTGCTGGCGGGGCTGGGTGCGTTGTTCGCCGCGGGGGTGTCGGTCGACTGGGCGGAGTTGTTCGCCGGGACCGGCGCCCGCCACACCGAACTGCCCACCTACGCCTTCCAACGCCGGCGCCACTGGCTCGGCATGACGCCCGACGACGAGAAGACGCCGGCGGAGACCTCGGCTCTGGTGAGTGAGCTGCGGCGGCTCGATGAGACCGAGCGCGCGTACCGGATGACGGAACTGGCTCGCGCGCACATCACCGCCACTCTCGGCAGCGGCGAGCTCGGTGAGGACGCGCTCGGTGAGACGTTCCGGGATCTGGGCTTCGATTCCCTGATGTCGGCCGAACTGCGGGACAGGCTCTCGCACGCCCTGGAGATCCCGCTGCCGAGTTCGGTGATCTTCGATTACCCCACTCCCACTGTTCTCGTCGAACACCTGCAATCGCTGCTGTCGGGCGCAGATGCCGACATCGACACCCGGGCCGCGTCGGACGCGTCGATTGCCGACGCCGATGATCCTGTGGTGATTGTCGGGATGGCGTGCCGTTATCCGGGTGGGGTGGGTTCTCCGGAGGATCTGTGGTCGTTGGTGGTGGAGGGCAGGGAGGGGAT
>NZ_JOFH01000118.1 GCF_000721235.1 Streptomyces olivaceus | reverse complement strand
CCCCGCACCCCCACCAAATACCGCGCCACCACCCCACCCAACACACCCGAACCACCCGACACCAACACCCAACCCCCATCCCCCACCGACGACACCACGGCGGAGCCGGTGTCGGCCGGCACATCGAGCACCAGCTTCCCCACATGTCCGGCGCGGCTCATCAGCGCGAACGCCTCGCCGGCCCGCCGCACGTCCCACACTCCGAGGGGCAGGCGCGTCAGCACGCCGCTCTCGAAGAGCCCGACCACCTCGCGCAGCATCTCCCCCATGCGGTCCGGTCCCGCTTCCACGAGGTCGAACGCCCGGTACGTCACGCCCTCGTAGGCCGCGGCCACCTCACCCGGATCCCGCACATCCGCCTTCCCCAGCTCCACGAACCGGCCACCCGGACGCACCAACCCCAACGACGCATCCACCAACTCCCCCGCCAACGAATCCACCACCACATCCACACCCGAACCCACACCCCGCCCGAACACCTCCGCAAACCCCACCGACCGCGACGAAGCAATCCGCTCCCCCGCCACACCCAACCCCCGCACCACCGACCACTTCGACTCACTCGCCGTCGCCCACACCTGCGCACCCAACCACCGGGCCAACTGCACCGCAGCCATCCCCACACCACCCGCAGCCGCATGCACCAACACCGACTCACCCGACCGCACACCCGCCACATC
>NZ_JOFH01000117.1 GCF_000721235.1 Streptomyces olivaceus | reverse complement strand
GGTGCGCCAGGTAGCCAGTGCTTCGCCGAGGAGGGCCTCGCCACCGGTGATGAGGGTTCCCGAGGGGGAGACCTCGTCGGGGAGGGCTTCGAGGAGGCCGAGGTGGGAGGGGGTGACCTTCATGAAGGTCGGCTGTCCGGAGGTGGCGGCGTGTTCGTCGAGTTCGGTCATGACTACGCGTCCGCCGCTGACGAGGGGGGTGTAGAGGGCGGTGACGGTGAGGTCGAAGGCGACGGAGGAGTGTAGTAGGGCGGTGCCGGAGGCGTCGGGGTAGACCTCGCGGGCCCGTTCGAGGTAGGCGCTGACGGAGGCGTGTTCGACGACGACGCCCTTGGGTCGGCCGGTCGAGCCTGAGGTGTAGATGACGTAGACGGGGTCGTGGGGGTCGATACGGACGTCCTCGAAGGGTCCGTCGGTCTCCTGTTCCAGCATCGCCGTGTCGTCGATGACGAGGGCGGGTGTCGCGTCGGAGAGGATGTGCGCGACCCGCTCCTGCGGATACTCCGGGTCCACCGGCACGTAGGCGGCCCCGGCCTTGGTGACGGCGAGGAGGGCCACGACGAGTTCGACCGACCGCGGCAGTTTGACCGCGACGAACGAACCCCGCTCCACCTGCTGGGTGCGCAGCCATCCGGCGACCCGCCCCGACCAGGCGTCCAACTCGCCGTAGGTCAGCGACCGGTCACCGCATTCCACCGCCACCGCGTCCGG
>NZ_JOFH01000116.1 GCF_000721235.1 Streptomyces olivaceus | reverse complement strand
GATGTGGCGGGTGTGCGGTCGGGTGAGTCGGTGTTGGTGCATGCGGCTGCGGGTGGTGTGGGGATGGCTGCGGTGCAGTTGGCCCGGTGGTTGGGTGCGGAGGTGTGGGCGACGGCGAGTGAGTCGAAGTGGTCGGTGGTGCGGGGGTTGGGTGTGGCGGGGGAGCGGATTGCTTCGTCGCGGTCGGTGGGGTTCGCGGAGGTGTTCGGGCGGGGTGTGGGTTCGGGTGTGGATGTGGTGGTGGATTCGTTGGCGGGGGAGTTGGTGGACGCGGGGTTGGGGTTGGTGCGTCCGGGTGGCCGGTTCGTGGAGTTGGGGAAGGCGGACGTACGGGATCCGGGTGAGGTGGCCGCGGCCTACGAGGGCGTGATGTACCGGGCGTTCGATCTGGCGGAGGTGGCGCCGGAGCGGCTGGGGGAGATGCTGCGCGAGGTGGTGGAGCTGTTCGGGACCGGCGCGCTGGAGTTGCTGCCGAGGCAGGAGTGGGATGTCCGGCGGGCCGGCGAGGCGTTCGCGCTGATGAGCCGGGCGAAGCACGTGGGGAAGCTGGTGCTGAGCGTTCCGTCGGCTCCCGCGGCTCCCGCGGCTCCCGTGGCTCCTTCGACTTCCGGGGCTCCCGTGGCTTCCGGGGCTGCTTCTGCGGGCGTGGTGTCGTCGGTGGGGGATGGGGGTTGGGTGTTGGTGTCGGGTGGTTCGGGTGTGTTGGGTGGGGTGGTGGCGCGGTATTTGGTGGGGGTGCGGGG
>NZ_JOFH01000115.1 GCF_000721235.1 Streptomyces olivaceus | reverse complement strand
GCCTGGATCATCTTGATGATGCCGGCGACTCCCGCGGCGGCTTGGGCGTGGCCGATGTTGGACTTGACCGAGCCCAGCCACAGCGGCTGGTCGGAGCGGTTCTGCCCGTATGTGGCGAGGATCGCCTCGGCCTCGATGGGGTCGCCGAGGGTGGTACCGGTGCCGTGCGCCTCCACCGCGTCGACGTCGGACGCCGACAGCCCCGCGCCGGCCAGCGCCTCGCGGATGACGCGGCGCTGCGCCGGGGCGCTCGGCGCGGTGAGGCCGTTGGAGGCTCCGTCCTGGTTGACCGCTGAGCCGCGTACCACGGCCAGCACCTGGTGGCCGTTGCGGCGGGCGTCGGGGAGGCGGTCGACGAGCAGCAGGCCGACGCCTTCGCTCCAGGCGGCTCCGTCGGCGTCGGCGGAGAAGGACTTGGAGCGTCCGTCGGGCGCGAGCCCGCGCTGCCGGCTGAACTCGACGAACGCCGCCGGAGTCGCCATCACGGTGACGCCGCCCGCCAGTGCGAGGTCGCATTCGCCGTTGCGCAGGGCCTGGACAGCGAGGTGCAGGGCCACCAGCGACGACGAGCACGCCGTGTCCACCGTCAGGGCGGGTCCGGCCAGATCGAGCACGTACGACACCCGTCCGGACGCCACGCTCGTCTGGGTACCGGCGAGCAGGAAGCCTTCGAAGCCGTCGGGGGAGGCTTGCATGAGGCGGTTGCCGTAGTCGTCGTACATGACGCCGGTGAAGACGCCGGTGCGGGTGCCGCGGAG
>NZ_JOFH01000114.1 GCF_000721235.1 Streptomyces olivaceus | reverse complement strand
GAGACCGCGCTCGACGTAGTGACGGCCGCGCGCCAGCAGGTAGGACAGCCCGAACGGCGTCTCGAACATCACGTCCGGCACCCGCAGAGCCAGCGTGCGTGCCGCCTCCTCGTGTTTGCCCTGCAGCGTCTGCGCCGTCAGCAGCGTACTGAGCGGTTCGGCAGCCAGTACACCCCAGTCCGCGACCGGCAGGAGTTCGAGCGCGGCGCTCGCCCGGGAGGCAGCAACGCCGAGCGAGCCGCGGCGCAGGGCGATGTCCGCCGCGATCGAGCAGAACAGCGCACGCCAGGTGGGCGCCTGGAGATCGAGGCTGGCCTGCATCAGCTCCCGGCACCGCTGCTCGGCCTCCTCCAACCGCTCGGCATACACCATCGTGCGCAACGCGAGAATCAGCGGCAACAGGTTGATCTCGGTCAGCGGCTGCTGCCACAACGCCTCGTCCGTCCGGACCAAACCCTCCGCACTGGCCCCGGCATAGTGAGAACCCTGGAAATGCTTGAGCAACCGATAGCCAAAGGCGCCCGGAGGCACGACTGGCATGACACTCTCCCTGCTCTCGCAGGCCACGCGCCGGAAGATGCCGGGATACACATCGGCCAGCCACATCCGTACCATCTCCAACTCCCACGAGGGCCCGGAGCCCGGCGGCACGTCGGCCGCCAGCCGCGAGAGCACGGAGCAGGCGTCCTCCACCCGGCCCTGGAGCAGCAGCATGATCACCGGCAAGGTGGTGTCCCGGCCCCGGAGCCGGCCGCCGAGCATCGCCTCGGTCAGCTCGGGCAGATGCCCGACCGAGGCCCGCAGGTCCTCCCGCCACCCCGCCCGCAGCAGCAGAGCCAGGATC
>NZ_JOFH01000113.1 GCF_000721235.1 Streptomyces olivaceus | reverse complement strand
GAGGCTCGGTGATCCGATCGAGGCGGAGGCGTTGCTGGCGACGTATGGGCAGGGGCGGGATGCCGAGCGGCCGTTGTGGCTGGGGTCGGTGAAGTCGAACATCGGGCACACGCAGGCCGCCGCCGGCGTCGCGGGTGTCATCAAGACCGTCCTCGCCCTGAGGCACGCAGCCCTGCCCCGGACCCTGCACGCCGACGAGCCCTCCGCACACGTCGACTGGTCCACCGGCACCGTGGCACTCCTCACCGCGCCCCGCGACTGGCCGGAGACGGGACGGCCGCGCCGCGCCGGTGTCTCGTCCTTCGGCGTCAGCGGCACCAACGCCCACGTCATCCTGGAGCAGGGGCCGGACCCGGAGGTCCGCGACGACGACCACCCCACCGACGGCACCGTCGAACCCTGGACACTGACGGCGCGGTCCGACGCGGCCCTGCGGGACCAGGCCCGGCGCCTGCTGCCGCTGGCGGAAGACGCCGCACGGGACACCCGGGCCCCCCGGGGCGACGACATCGGCCACGCCCTCGTGACCACACGCGCCGTACTCGACCACCGGGCGGTCGTCCTCGGCGCGACCGGCGCCGGCCCGGCCGGCGCCCTGACCGCCCTGGCCGAGGGGCGGCCGACACCC
Organism: Streptomyces olivaceus; assembly: GCF_000721235.1. GTDB lineage: Bacteria > Actinomycetota > Actinomycetes > Streptomycetales > Streptomycetaceae > Streptomyces > Streptomyces olivaceus. Next base: position 219 of record NZ_JOFH01000113.1, on the reverse strand, counting down.
GCCGTCGTGCACGGCACGGCCACCTCCGCCGACGACCGCGTCGTCTTCGTCTTCCCGGGTCAGGGGTCGCAGTGGGTGGGTATGGCGTTGGGGTTGTTGGGTGATGTGCCGGTGTTTGCGGAGCGGTTGGGGGAGTGTGCGGCGGCGTTGGAGCCGTTTGTGGATGTTCCGTTGTTGGAGGCGTTGGGTGATGGGGTGGCGTTGGGTCGGGTGGAGGTG
>NZ_JOFH01000112.1 GCF_000721235.1 Streptomyces olivaceus | reverse complement strand
AAGAGATCATCTCATTTGGCTAGCTAGACTTGTGGTGTGTCGAAGATCGTTGAGCGGCTGGTGCCGGACGAGCTGTGGGAGCTGTTCCAGCGAGTGGTTCCGGAGGCGCCGTCGCGGCCGCAGGGTGGCGGCCGGCGTCGGCACGGTGACCGTGAAGTCCTGGCTGCGATCGTCTTCGTGGCGACCTCAGGATGCACGTGGCAGCAGGTGCCGGCCGCCTCGTTCGGCCCGTCGGGTGCGACGGCCCACCGGCGGTTCACCGAGTGGACCAAGGCCCGGGTGTGGGCCAGGCTTCACCGCCTGGTCCTCGATGAACTCGGATCGCGCGGGGAACTGGACTGGTCCCGTTGCGCGATCGACTCGGTCAACATGCGGGCTCTGAAAAGGGGGAGCTGACAGGTCCGAATCCTGTGGACCGGGGCAAGTACGGGTCAAAGATCCACTTGATCACGGAGCGGACCGGCCTGCCCCTGTCCATCGGCATCTCGGGCGCCAACACGCACGACAGCCAGGCACTGATCCCTCTTGTGAAGGGCATCCCGCCGATCCGCTCGCGCCGCGGCCCCCGACGGCGCAGACCCCGAAAACTCCATGCGGACAAGGGGTACGACTACAACCACCTGCGACGATGGCTGTCCAGCCGGGGCATCCGACATCGCATCGCCCGCAGAGGTATCGAGTCCTCTACCCACCTGGGCCGGCACCGCTGGACCATAGAACGCACGATGTCCTGGCTCGCCGGATGCCGCCGACTGCACCGCCGCTACGAACGCAGAGCCGATCACTTCCTAGCCTTCACCAGCATCGCCTGCACCCTCATCTGCTACCGCAGGCTGGCCAAATGAGATGACTTCT
>NZ_JOFH01000111.1 GCF_000721235.1 Streptomyces olivaceus | reverse complement strand
GCAAGGCTGTCATTCCCGCGGCCGGGCTCGGTACCCGGTTCCTGCCGGCGACCAAGGCCACTCCGAAGGAGATGCTGCCGGTCGTCGACAAGCCGGCGATCCAGTACGTGGTCGAGGAGGCCGTCACCGCCGGCCTCGGCGACATCCTCATGGTCACCGGCCGCAACAAGCGCCCCCTGGAGGACCACTTCGACCGCAACTACGAACTGGAGTCCGCCCTCCAGAAGAAGGGCGACGCGAGCCGGCTGGCCAGGGTCCAGGAGTCCAGCGACCTCGCGATGATGCACTACGTCCGCCAGGGCGACCCCAGGGGACTGGGACACGCCGTGCTGTGCGCCGCCCCGCACGTCGGCGACGAGCCCTTCGCGGTGCTGCTCGGCGACGACCTGATCGACCCGCGCGACCCGCTGCTCCAGCGCATGATCGAGGTCCAGGAGCAGTACGGCGGCAGCGTGATCGCCCTCATGGAGGTCGCGCCGGAGCAGATCCACCTCTACGGCTGCGCGGCCGTCGAGTCCACCGGGGACAGCGACGTCGTCAAGGTCGGCGGACTGGTCGAGAAGCCGGAGGCGGCCGACGCGCCGTCGAACTACGCCATCATCGGCCGCTACGTCCTGGACCCGCACGTCTTCGGCATACTCCGCAGGACCGAGCCCGGCCGGGGCGGCGAGATCCAGCTGACCGACGCCCTGCAGCAGCTCGCCGAGGACGAGTCCGTGGGCGGCCCGGTGCACGGCGTGGTCTTCAAGGGCCGCCGCTACGACACCGGCGACCGCGGCGACTACCTGCGTGCCATCGTCCGGCTCGCGTGCGAACGTGAGGACCTGGGCCCGGACTTCCGGACCTGGCTCCAGCGTTACG
>NZ_JOFH01000110.1 GCF_000721235.1 Streptomyces olivaceus | reverse complement strand
CGAGCTCGTGCATGGTTGGCGGTAGCGCGTCGAGGGCTGCGGATTGGTTGTTGTGTTCACGTTCGCGTACCACGGGCCAGTGTGGCGACCTGCTGGTGGGAGAGCAGTCCGGCGACAGCTTGGATGATGTCGCTCATGTGCTCGCGGCGGCCGTGGTGCCGCGCGAGGGATCGCCAGTTCTTCAGATGGCCGATGCCGTGCTCGACCCGGATACGGCGCGAGGAGTGTGCTTTGCGCTGCCGCTCGTACATCTCCTCGTACCACTCAGGCGGGTTCTTCTTGAACTTGCGGTGCGGTGGCGTCACCACGCGCCCGCCGGTCTGGGCGCCCAGGCCCTGGTAACCGGCATCGGTGAGGATTTCCACGGCGGGCCCGTCGGCCAGGAGCTTGACCAGGCCCAATTTCCGGGCGTGCGTGATGTCCGCGCAGCTGGCTGGCTCGGCCGGGCTGCAGAACAACAGCCTCCCTATGGCGTCCGTGACGACCATCGACTTCACGGCGTTCTGCTTGTTCTTCCCGGAGATGAACTTCTCCCGGTCCCTGCGTCCGACGGCCGGACGACGCACCCGGACCTCGGTCCCGTCGATGATCCCGGTCTGTCCGCTCGCGCCGAGATGGTCGACGACCTCGGCGAGCGTTCGCAGTCGGATGTCGGGCGCGACGGTGCAGCCCCGGATCGCCAGCAGCGGCCGCACTTCACCGATCGCACGCGTAATGGTGGAGCGGTCGACACCGAACCAGCAGGCCAGCACGTCGTGCGTGGCGCCATGACGGAGGTGCACCAACGTGGCCAACAGGCGGTCGACGAAGACCAGCTTGTGCTTGGCCCCGGCACCAACGGCCCGGCGGCGAGGGCGTGACGTCAGCACGGCCTGGTGCCGCTCGTGCCACAACGGGCCGATTTCAGTGATGAGTTCTGCGATCACGTCGGGCGTCAGCCCGGTGATCTGCTGGCTACGGATGATTGCTGCACGCGCCCGGTTCCCCACCACACGGATCATGATCAACGATCAAGGTCTCGACGCGCTACCGCCAACCATGCACGAGCTCGTA
>NZ_JOFH01000109.1 GCF_000721235.1 Streptomyces olivaceus | reverse complement strand
GAACAACGCACCCAGCCCCGCCAGCACCGACTCGACCTCACCACGACCACGACGCAGACTCGGCACCGCCGTAACGTCCTCACCCTCCAGACACTCCCGCACCGACCCGGTCAACACCCCGTCCGGACCCAACTCCACAAACCGCGTCACACCCCGCTCACGCAACCCCACCACCATGTCCGCGAACCGCACCGTGTCCCGCACATGCCGCACCCAGAACTCCGGATCAGCCATCTCCTCATTCACAGCCCCCACACCCGGCGACCGGAACTCCAACCCCGCCACCACCGCACGAAAATCGTCCAGCATCGGCTCCATCAACGCCGAATGAAACGCATGACTCACCACAAGCCGCTTCGTCCGGCACCCCCGCTCCGACAACCGCCGCACCACCCCCTCAACCGCAGACCCCTCCCCCGACACCACCACCGACCCCGGACTGTTCACCGCCGCGATCGACACCCCACCACCCACCTCAGCCACCACCGGCGCCACCACATCCTCACCCGCAGCAACCGCCACCATCACCCCACCCGGCGCCAAACCCTGCATCAACCGACCCCGCGCACTCACCAACACACACGCATCCTCCAGCGACAACACCCCCGACACATGAGCCGCAGCAACCTCCCCCACCGAATGACCCGCCACAAAATCCGGAACCACACCCCACGACCCGAACAACCGGAACAACGCCACCTCAACCGCAAACAACGCCGGCTGCGCAACCTCCGTCGAATCCAACAACCCCCCAGCATCCCCCTCACCAAAAACAGCAGCCCTCACCACCGGATCCAACAACCCACACACCCGATCAAAAGCATCCGCGAACACCGGAAACCGCCCATACAACTCCCGGCCCATCCCCACCCGCTGCGAACCCTGACCCGAAAACACCACCGCCACACGACCCCGACCCACACCAAACCCAGACCCAGAACCAGACCCAGCAGCGGTGCCGGCACCCGCCTCACCCCCGGCAACCCTCCCCAACCGATCCAGCAACTCCTCCCGCCCCGACGCAACCACCACCGCCCGATCCCCATGCACAGCACGACCAACCGCCAACGAATACGCAACATCCGCCAACACCACACCCGGCCGC
>NZ_JOFH01000108.1 GCF_000721235.1 Streptomyces olivaceus | reverse complement strand
AGGTTGATGATCTTGGCGGCTTTACTGATGGAGCCGGGCATGAGGTGGCGGTAGATCTTGAAAGTGATTTCGATGGTCTTGTGGCCCATCCACTCGGCGACGTCGGTGATGGGGATGCCGTGGGTGAGGCAGTTGGAAGCGAAGAAGTGCCGCATTCCGTAGACGACCATGCCGTCGGGGATGTCGGTCTCGCCGGCCTTCTTGATCCGCTTCCACTGGTTGGCGATGTGGTAATGCGGGAATGTGCGGGTGGGGTCGCCGGGGTGGCGTAGCAGGTACCCATCGACGGTGCCGTGCTTGTCTGCGTACCACTCGATGCTCTGTCGCACCCAGGCCGGCAGGGGCACATCGCGGTACTCGCCCGGCTTGCGGTGCTTGAGCCGCTCGTACTGGCAGGTGGTCCGGTTGACCTGCTCGGTAATGCGGTAGATGTCGTCGGCGACAATGTTGTTGACGTTGACCGCGAACGCCTCGCCGTTACGCATACCGCAACCGCTCATCAGATCAGCGACCAACAGGAAACTGTCGTCACCAGCGGTGCGTATCTGAGCCAGTTGGGCGGGCGTGGGGATCACCACCCGCTGAGGGTCGTACTGCGGAGGCTTGATGCCGGCGACCGGGTTGTCGTCGAACAGGCCCAGCCGGTTCGCGTCCAGCAGGATCGCCTTGAGCTTGTCGAAGGCGTTTGCCTGCGCTGCCAGGCCGATGCCGTTGCGTTCCAGCGTCTGGAGGAACGACTCGACGACCTTGTGGTCGAACGTGTTCATCCGGCGACTGCCCAGCAGGGGCAGCAGGTGGATGTTCAGCAAAGAGTCCAGGTGCACCACCGACGCCGGCCCCAGATCCCGCTGCCCCGCCTTCCACTCGCCGGCGTATTCCTCGAACCGCATGACCCCGTATCGGGCGATCCGTTCCGCCTTCGCCTGTCCCCGCGGCGCGGCCTTCTTCGCGTTGTAGACCTCCGTCAAACGCGCGATCGCCTTGTCCTGGGTCGCAAAACCGGACTCCTCCACCTGCCGCCCGGCTGCCGACCGATAGCGGACCCTGTACGGGTGCGGGCACTTCGACCACCGCGACCGCGGATGCTCACACCCCTTGAAAAACGACCCCATCCCACGAACCA
>NZ_JOFH01000107.1 GCF_000721235.1 Streptomyces olivaceus | reverse complement strand
CGGCTGGCGGCGGCGTTGACGCCGCAGGTGGACGCGGTGCTGGCCCGCCATCCCCTGCGGGACCTGGTCACCACCTCCGACCCCCTCCCCCTCCTCGTCGAACGCGAACGCGCCCTCTACGGCGCCTGGTACGAGTTCTTCCCCCGCTCCGAAGGCACCCCCGCCCACCCCCACGGCACCTTCCGCACCGCCGCGCGCCGCCTGACCGCCATCGCCGCGATGGGCTTCGACGTCGTCTACCTCCCACCCATTCACCCCATCGGCACCACCCACCGCAAAGGCCGCAACAACACCCTCTCCGCCACACCCGACGACGTCGGCGTCCCCTGGGCCATCGGCTCCCCCGAAGGCGGCCACGACACCGTCCACCCCGCCCTGGGCACCCTCGACGACTTCGACCACTTCGTCACCGAAGCCACCCGCCACCACCTCGAAGTCGCCCTCGACTTCGCCCTCCAGTGCTCCCCCGACCACCCCTGGGTCCACAAACACCCCCACTGGTTCCACCACCGCCCCGACGGCACCATCGCCCACGCCGAGAACCCGCCCAAGAAGTACCAGGACATCTACCCCATCGCCTTCGACACCGACCCCGACGGACTCGTCACGGAAACGGTGCGCGTCCTGCGCTTCTGGATGGACCACGGCGTACGGATCTTCCGCGTCGACAACCCCCACACCAAACCCGTCGCCTTCTGGGAACGCGTCATCACCGAGATCAACCACGCCGACCCCGACGTCATCTTCCTCGCCGAGGCCTTCACCCGCCCCGCGATGATGCACACCCTCGCCCAGATCGGCTTCCAGCAGTCCTACACCTACTTCACCTGGCGCAACACCAAACAGGAACTGACCGAGTACCTCACCGAACTCACGGGGGACGCCGCCTCCTACATGCGGCCCAACTTCTTCGCCAACACCCCCGACATCCTCCACGCCTACCTCCAGCACGGCGGCCGCCCCGCCTTCGAGGTCCGCGCCGTCCTCGCCGCCACCCTCTCCCCCACCTGGGGCATCTACAGCGGCTACGAACTCTGCGAGAACACCCCCCTGCGCGACGGCAGCGAGGAATACCTCAACTCGGAGAAGTACCAGCTCACCCACCGCGACTGGACCCGCGCCGCCCGCGAGGGCACCACCCTCGCCCCCCTCATCACCCGCCTCAACACCATCCGG
>NZ_JOFH01000106.1 GCF_000721235.1 Streptomyces olivaceus | reverse complement strand
CTTAGAAGTTGTCTCAATTGGTGATCGCCCGCCCCGTGCGGATCGGAGACCGGGACAGGTCGGTGGCTTGACCGTGCTGTGAGACTTGCAACATGGACATGGGGCGTGAGTCGCGGTGGGAAAAGGACGCAATGACGGTGGAGATCGCTTTCGCCCTGGTGACTGCAGCTGTGCTGGCTGGAGTGATCTTTGCCGCCGCTTGGGCTCTCGCCCTGGTCCTTGACCTCTCCGGATCGGCGGGGAGAGGCATGTTGGTAGGCGGCGCACTGCTCGGAGCGGTGGCCGGAGTATGGCGTCTGGTACGAGTGCTGCTTCGGTTTGACGAGCAGCGCCGAATGGGCAACTGACTACGGCCATTTCCTTGCGGTCGGTAGCCTCCCGGCGTGGGGATCGTTGAACGGCTGGTGCCGGATGAGTTGTGGGAGTTGTTCCAGCGGGTGGTGCCGGAGGCGCCGTCCCGGCCGCAGGGTGGTGGTCGGCGTCGGCACGGTGACCGGGAGGTGCTGGCCGCGATCGTCTTCGTGGCCACGTCAGGATGCACCTGGCAGCAGTTGCCTTCGGCGTCGTTCGGCCCGTCCGGAGCGACCGCTCACCGGCGGTTCTCGGAGTGGTCGAAGGCCAGGGTGTGGGCCAAGCTCCACCGCCTGGTCCTCGACGAACTCGGTGCCCGCGGCGAGCTGGACTGGTCGCGGTGCGCGATCGACTCGGTGAACATGCGGGCCCTGAAAAGGGGGACCTGACAGGTCCGAATCCTGTCGACCGGGGCAAGTACGGCTCGAAGATCCACCTGATCACGGAACGGTCAGGTCTGCCCGTATCCGTCGGCATCTCCGGCGCCAACCTGCACGACAGCCAGGCACTGATCCCGCTCGTTAAGGGCATCCCTCCGATCCGCTCGCGCCGCGGACGGCGCCGGCGCAAGCCCGCCAAACTTGACGCCGACAAGGGCTACGACTACACCCACCTGCGGCGATGGTTACGCGAACGCGGCATCACCCAGCGCATCGCCCGCAAGGGAGTCGAGTCCTCGCAACGGCTGGGCCGCCACCGCTGGACCGTGGAACGCACCATGGCCTGGCTCGCCGGCTGCCGCCGCCTCCACCGACGCTACGAACGCAAGGCCGACCACTTCCTCGCGTTCACCAGCATCGCCTGCACCCTCATCTGCTACCGCAGACTCACCAAATGAGATGACTTCT
>NZ_JOFH01000105.1 GCF_000721235.1 Streptomyces olivaceus | reverse complement strand
TCCTCCCGCCCCGACGCAACCACCACCGCCCGATCCCCATGCACAGCACGACCAACCGCCAACGAATACGCAACATCCGCCAACACCACACCCGGCCGCCCCGCCACGAACGACCGCAACCGAGCAGCCTGACCACACAACGCCCCAGACCCACGCCCCGACAACACAAACGGCAACACCGGCAGTTCACGCGTGTCCGTCGGCTCCGGCCTCCGGTCGGCCTTTGCAGGTTCGTCCGACGGTTGCTGCAGAATGACGTGCGCGTTCGTCCCGCTGATGCCGAACGAGGACACTCCGGCTCGCCGGGGCCGGCCGGTGTCCGGCCATTCCCGTGTCCGGGTCAGCAGCGCCACGCCGCCGGAGGACCAGTCCACCTCGGTCGAGGGGGCGTCGGCGAACAGGGTCCCGGGCAGGGACCGGTGCTGCAGCGCCATCACCATTTTGATGACCCCGGCGACGCCTGCCGCGGCCTGCGGGTGTCCGATGTTCGCTTTCACCGATCCGAGCCACAGGGGTGAGTCGTCGGTGTGCTCCCGCCCGTAGGTGGCCAGCAGCGCCTGTGCTTCGATCGGGTCCCCGAGCCGCGTCCCCGTGCCGTGCCCTTCCACCACGTCGACGTCGGCGGCCGTCAGCCCCGCGTTGGCCAGCGCCTGCCGGATCACCCGCTGCTGCGAGGGGCCGTTCGGGGCCGTCAGTCCGTTCGATGCCCCGTCCTGGTTCACGGCCGAACCCGCCAGCAGCGCGAGTACCCGGTGCCCGTTGCGCCGCGCGTCGGACAGCCGTTCCAGCACGACCAGGCCCACGCCCTCGGACCACCCGGTGCCGTCCGCGCCCTCGCCGAACGACCGGCACCGGCCGTCCGGTGACAAGCCACGCTGCCGCGCGAACTCCGTGAGGATCATCGGGGTGCCCATGACCGCGACACCGCCGGCCAGCGCGAGCGAGCACTCGCCCGCCCTCAGCGCCTGTGCCGCCAGGTGCAGGGCCACCAGCGACGACGAGCAGGCCGTGTCGACCGTTGTCGCGGGTCCCTCGAAGCCGAACTGGTACGCGATCCGCCCGGACAGGACCCCGGGCGTGGTACCACGCCGGTCCGGCTGCCGCGCAGGGAGTCCGCGTCGATACCCGCACGCTCGAAGGCCTCCCAGGCCACCTCCAGCAACAACCGCTGCTGCGGATCCATCGCCGTCGCCTCACGGGGCGAGATCCCGAAGAACCCCGCATCGAACTCACCCGCATCGTGCAGGAACCCCCCACCACGCGCATACGTCGTCCCCGGATGATCCGGATCCGCGTGATACAACCCCTCCACATCCCAGCCACGCGACTCCGGAAACCCGGTAATCCCCTCCCTGCCCTCCACCACCAACGACCACAGATCCTCCGGAGAACCCACCCCACCCGGATAACGGCACGCCATCCCGACAATCACCACAGGATCA
>NZ_JOFH01000104.1 GCF_000721235.1 Streptomyces olivaceus | reverse complement strand
GGGTGATGGGTGGTTGGTCGTTGTTTGAGAACTGCACAGTGGACGCGAGCATCTGTGGCCAAGTTTTTAAGGGCGCACGGTGGATGCCTTGGCACCAGGAACCGATGAAGGACGTGGGAGGCCACGATAGGCCCCGGGGAGTCGTCAACCAGGCTTTGATCCGGGGGTGTCCGAATGGGGAAACCCGGCAGTCGTCATGGGCTGTCACCCGCTGCTGAACTCATAGGCAGTGTGGAGGGAACGCGGGGAAGTGAAACATCTCAGTACCCGCAGGAAGAGAAAACAACCGTGATTCCGGGAGTAGTGGCGAGCGAAACCGGATGAGGCCAAACCGTATACGTGTGAGACCCGGCAGGGGTTGCGTGTGCGGGGTTGTGGGATCTCTCTTGATCAGTCTGCCGGCTGGTCGACGAGTCAGAAACCGTTGATGTAGGCGAAGGACATGCGAAAGGTCCGGCGTAGAGGGTAAGACCCCCGTAGTCGAAACATTAGCGGCTCGTTTGAGAGACACCCAAGTAGCACGGGGCCCGAGAAATCCCGTGTGAATCTGGCGGGACCACCCGCTAAGCCTAAATATTCCCTGGTGACCGATAGCGGATAGTACCGTGAGGGAATGGTGAAAAGTACCGCGGGAGCGGAGTGAAATAGTACCTGAAACCGTGTGCCTACAAGCCGTGGGAGCGTCGGACAAGCACTTGTGCTTGTCTCGTGACTGCGTGCCTTTTGAAGAATGAGCCTGCGAGTTTGCGGTGTGTTGCGAGGTTAACCCGGGTGGGGAAGCCGTAGCGAAAGCGAGTCCGAACAGGGCGCTGTAGTAGCACGCTCAAGACCCGAAGCGGAGTGATCTAGCCATGGGCAGGTTGAAGCGGAGGTAAGACTTCGTGGAGGACCGAACCCACCAGGGTTGAAAACCTGGGGGATGACCTGTGGTTAGGGGTGAAAGGCCAATCAAACTCCGTGATAGCTGGTTCTCCCCGAAATGCATTTAGGTGCAGCGTCGTGTGTTTCTTGCCGGAGGTAGAGCACTGGATAGGCGATGGGCCCTACCGGGTTACTGACCTTAGCCAAACTCCGAATGCCGGTAAGTGAGAGCGCGGCAGTGAGACTGTGGGGGATAAGCTCCATGGTCGAGAGGGAAACAGCCCAGAGCATCGACTAAGGCCCCTAAGCGTACGCTAAGTGGGAAAGGATGTGGAGTCGCACAGACAACCAGGAGGTTGGCTTAGAAGCAGCCACCCTTGAAAGAGTGCGTAATAGCTCACTGGTCTAGTGATTCCGCGCCGACAATGTAGCGGGGCTCAAGCGTACCGCCGAAGTCGTGTCATT
>NZ_JOFH01000103.1 GCF_000721235.1 Streptomyces olivaceus | reverse complement strand
CTAGTAGTGCTTGGTCACGTGCGGTTCGTGGTGGCGTGTCTTCTTGATCGGTCGTGTCGTTGACCGGGTGTGCTGGGTGGGGAGTTGGCTGCGGTCCGGTGTGATCTGGAGGACTTCGCGGCGGAAATGTTCGAGCCGTTCGCGCGGGCGGATCAGCGACGATGGGGCGGGGTCTACCTGCGGGGTCTGCTGCTGGACGGCGGGCGTAAGTCGGTGGAGCCGATGGCCGCCCGCCTGGGCGAGGACGGGAACCGGCAGGCCCTGGCCCACTTCGTGACCTCGAGCCCGTGGGATGCGGCGCATGTGCGGGCCCGGCTGGCCTGGCGCATGCAGCCGGTCATCAAGCCCACCGCGCTGATCATCGATGACACCGGGTTCCTCAAGGACGGGGACGCGTCCGCGTGCGTGACCCGGCAGTACACCGGCACGGCGGGCAAAGTCACCAACTGCCAGGCCGGCGTCTCTCTCCACCTGGCTTCCAACGGTGCTTCGGCGGCGGTGAACTGGCGTCTGTTCCTGCCCGGGAGCTGGGATCCCGCCTCGCCGAAGGCCGATCCGGCCAAAGTGGCCCGCCGTGCCAGATGCGCCATTCCTGCCGAGGTGGGGCACGTCGAGAAGTGGCAGCTGGCTCTCGACATGATCGACGAGACACGGTCCTGGGGCATCGAGGTGCCCCAGGTCATCGCCGACGGCGGCTACGGGGACACTGCCGCCTTCCGGCTCGGCCTGGAAGAACGCGGTCTCGACTACGTGGTGGGCATCTCGACCACGACCACCGCGCAGCCCGAGGACGCACAGCCCCGCACCCCGGCCTACTCCGGCTTGGGCCGGCGGCCGGTGTCTGCCTACCCCGAGCCGGCGCAGACCGTGAAGAGCCTGGTCATCGCGGCCGGGAAACACGCCGCGCGGCCGGTGCAGTGGCGGGAGGGCTCGCGGCCCGGCAGTGGCCGCAGCGGACACAAACGCATGTACTCGCGCTTCGTGGCCCTGCGGATCCGGCCCGCCGGACGCGAGATCCGCAAGGCCACGGCCGGCACCGGGCTTCCGGTCCGCTGGCTGCTGGCCGAATGGCCCGCCGACCAGGACGAGCCCGTGCAGTTCTGGCTCTCCAACCTGCCCGAGACCACCTCCCTGCCCGTCCTCGTGCGCACAGCGAAACTCCGCTGGCGCATCGAGAACGACTACCGCGAGATGAAACAGGCGCTCGGCCTGGCCCACTTCGAAGGCCGGACATGGCCAGGCTGGCACCACCACGTCACCCTCGTCTCGGTCGCCCACGCCTTCTGCACCCTGCAGCGACTGAGCCGATCCCCAAAAGAGACGGCGTCGGCCTGAGCCTCTACCGAGTCGTCCGCGAACTGCAGACACTCCTCGCGATCTGGACCGGCGCCTGCCCCACCTGTCACCGCGACATCCCAGACCTCACACCGACATGACCAAGCACTACTAG
>NZ_JOFH01000102.1 GCF_000721235.1 Streptomyces olivaceus | reverse complement strand
TAGTACTCCAGCAGTACTTTGAGGCTTGACCTGGGGAAATGTCGAGCGGTGGGAGTGTAGCGGGACGGTTCATGGTCACGTACGGGTTCTGCCGGCACACCCCTCGAAGGAGTGCCCCCGACGACGGTAGTGACAGTGGCGGGCTACTGCCTGGCGTCGTCGGCGCCAACGCGACCAGTTCAGCGCATGCGCAAGTTTGCAGGGGCGGTGGGAAGTGTGAGCTGCCAGGAGTCGCCGCACTTCTGCCACAGTGAGCTCGACGACCTCGTCTTCCTCGCCGGTGTCGCCCCCTTTTCGCGCTCTTGCGCGGTCGTGGCAGCGAGGAAGGCGTGGGCGAGCATGGACAGGGTGACATGCCGGTACCAGCCGACGTAGCGGCGGACCTCGTACTGGTCCAGACCGCACTCGTTCTTCGCTGCCTGGAAACACTCCTCGATCGCCCACCGGCTACCGGCGACCCGCACCAGCTCGTCCACCGCGGTGCCGACGGGAGCGCAGCCCAGGTAGTAGGAGACCTCTTCCGGCTTGTGCTCGCCGCGCCGGGCCAGGGCCCATCGCTCGCGCACCAACTCGCCATCCTCGTAGTCGAATTCACTGACAACGGGTAACCGCACGGCAGCCCAGTCATACATGCGCAGACCCTTGGCGCCCTGCCCGCACGAGCGGCGCACCCACGCCTCGTGGGGTGCCTGGGCGAAGAGGTAGTCGATGCGTGGGCAGCCCGCAGCGAACTGGGACTTCGGCACCGCCAGCACGTAGCCGAGCCCGGCTTTCTCCAGCGTTCGGCGGAACCGGTGCTCTTGGCCGTAGGCGGCATCCGCGGTCACCCAGGTGATCGGCAGCGGCGATGCGAGAGCACGCAGCACGAGCGTCTGGGCCAGGACGCCTTTGGTGGCGAACTGCCTTTCTTCGGGGACCTTGGCGGCGCGGCAGCGCTCGGGGTCGTCGGTCCAGGATTTAGGCAGGTACAGCTCCCGGTCCACCAAAGCCCGGCCTGCGGTGCTGGCGTAGGCGGCGAAAACACCTATCTGGCAGTTCTCGGTGCGGCCGGCGGTGCCGGAGTACTGGCGCTGGACACCGGCGGAAGTGATGCCCTTCTTCAGGAAGCCGGTGTCATCCACGATCAGTACGCCGCCTGGTCGGCCGAGTTGCTGGGCGACGTAGTTGTGCAGTTCGTCGCGGACGTCGTCGGCATCCCAGCGGGCGCGGGAGAGGAAGTGCTGCAGGCCGTCGGGGGTGGCGTGGCCAGCCTGTTCGGCCAGTTGCCAGCTGTTCTTGCGGGCTACCGGGGCGAGCAGCCCGCGTACGTAGTCACGCATGCGGCGGCGCGGCTCCACGCGGCGGAAGCAGTGCCCGATGGTGATGAAGAGGTCGTCCAGGTCGTGGTCCCAGCTCTCGGCTGTGTGATCGGTGGACATGACCGGAGGCTTCCCGGGCTGGAGAGGACCTCGTCGTCGGGGGCACTCCTTCGAGGGATGTGCCGGCAGAACCCGTACGTGACCATGAACCGTCCCGCTACACTCCCACCGCTCGACATTTCCCCAGGTCAAGCCTCAAAGTACTGCTGGAGTACTA
>NZ_JOFH01000100.1 GCF_000721235.1 Streptomyces olivaceus | reverse complement strand
GATGGGTAGGGGAGCGTCGTGTGCCGGGTGAAGCAGCCGCGGAAGCGAGTTGTGGACGGTTCACGAGTGAGAATGCAGGCATGAGTAGCGATACAAACGTGAGAAACGTTTGCGCCGATTGACTAAGGGTTCCTGGGTCAAGCTGATCTGCCCAGGGTAAGTCGGGACCTAAGGCGAGGCCGACAGGCGTAGTCGATGGATAACCGGTTGATATTCCGGTACCCGCTGTGAAGCGTCAAACATCGAGCATCGTGATGCTAAGGCCGTGAAGCCGCCCTGATCTCTTCGGAGTTGAGGGGAGTGGTGGAGCCGCTGAACCAAGCGGTTAGTAGGTGAGTGATGGGGTGACGCAGGAAGGTAGTCCAGCCCGGGCGGTGGTTGTCCCGGGGTAAGGGTGTAGGACGTTGGGTAGGTAAATCCGCCTGACATGTGTCTGAGACCTGATGCCGAGCCGATTGTGGTGAAGTGGATGATCCTATGCTGTCGAGAAAAGCCTCTAGCGAGTTTCATGGCGGCCCGTACCCTAAACCGACTCAGGTGGTCAGGTAGAGAATACCGAGGCGTTCGGGTGAACTATGGTTAAGGAACTCGGCAAAATGCCCCCGTAACTTCGGGAGAAGGGGGGCCATTTCTGGTGACCGGATTTACTCCGTGAGCTGGGGGTGGCCGCAGAGACCAGCGAGAAGCGACTGTTTACTAAAAACACAGGTCCGTGCGAAGCCGTAAGGCGATGTATACGGACTGACGCCTGCCCGGTGCTGGAACGTTAAGGGGACCGGTTAGCTCCATTTCGGTGGGGCGAAGCTGAGAACTTAAGCGCCAGTAAACGGCGGTGGTAACTATAACCATCCTAAGGTAGCGAAATTCCTTGTCGGGTAAGTTCCGACCTGCACGAATGGCGTAACGACTTCTTGACTGTCTCAACCATAGGCCCGGTGAAATTGCACTACGAGTAAAGATGCTCGTTTCGCGCAGCAGGACGGAAAGACCCCGGGACCTTTACTACAGTTTGATATTGGTGTTCGGTTCGGCTTGTGTAGGATAGCTGGGAGACTTTGAAGCTCGCACGCCAGTGTGGGTGGAGTCGTCGTTGAAATACCAGTCTGGTCGTGCTGGATGTCTAACCTGGGTCCGTGATCCGGATCAGGGACAGTGTCTGATGGGTAGTTTAACTGGGGCGGTTGCCTCCTAAAGAGTAACGGAGGCGCCCAAAGGTTCCCTCAGCCTGGTTGGCAATCAGGTGTTGAGTGTAAGTGCACAAGGGAGCTTGACTGTGAGACCGACGGGTCGAGCAGGGACGAAAGTCGGGACTAGTGATCCGGCGGTGGCTTGTGGAAGCGCCGTCGCTCAACGGATAAAAGGTACCCCGGGGATAACAGGCTGATCTTCCCCAAGAGTCCATATCGACGGGATGGTTTGGCACCTCGATGTCGGCTCGTCGCATCCTGGGGCTGGAGTCGGTCCCAAGGGTTGGGCTGTTCGCCCATTAAAGCGGTACGCGAGCTGGGTTTAGAACGTCGTGAGACAGTTCGGTCCCTATCCGCTGTGCGCGTAGGAGTCTTGAGAAGGGCTGTCCCTAGTACGAGAGGACCGGGACGGACGAACCTCTGGTGTGCCAGTTGTCCTGCCAAGGGCATGGCTGGTTGGCTACGTTCGGGAGGGATAACCGCTGAAAGCATCTAAGCGGGAAGCCTGCTTCGAGATGAGGACTCCCACCCACTTGATGGGGTAAGGCTCCCAGTAGACGACTGGGTTGATAGGCCGGATCTGGAAGCACCGTGAGGTGTGGAGGTGACCGGTACTAATAGGCCGAGGGCTTGTCCTCAGTTGCTCGCGTCCACTGTGTT
>NZ_JOFH01000099.1 GCF_000721235.1 Streptomyces olivaceus | reverse complement strand
CCGCGAACTGCAGACACTCCTCGCGATCTGGACCGGCGCCTGCCCCACCTGTCACCGCGACATCCCAGACCTCACACCGACATGACCAAGCACTACTAGACGTTATCCAACTGTCGCGATGGGCTGGGGCGATTCACATGTTGGAGCGTGTTGAGATCGACGAAGTGGACGTTGAGATTCTGACTCAATTCCTCTTCGAGGTGTCGAGTCCTGAACTATTCGAGCCGATCACCGTTGACGTATGTCAGCGATGGATCAGCCGAATGTAACATGCATAGCACTCTGCTTACGCAAAAGTCTGGAGGCCCGGACGGAGGAGATTCCGACCGGGTCTCCAGGGCGTTTGACGGCAACGTCAGACGACGGCTGCGGTGGGTAGGTCGTCCGAGTCGTCGGTCGTGGGCGTAGACGCCAGCGCTGACGCCGATGTGGGCGTAGCCGAGGAGTTCCTTGATGACGACGAGATCGACGCCTTGCTCAATGAGCAGGGTGGCGGTCGAGTGTCGGAGGTCGTGGAAGAGGAGGGCTGGCGTCCTCGAAAACCGTCGCCCGCCCGGCGCCTCATCGTGCCATCGGTTGTCAGCGGCGAAACGAGAAGGCCAGAGGCCCGGACGGGGGAGCGCAGTCTGATGGGCCTTTACTTGTCCTTGAGGGGTTTCCAACCTGGCTGGTGGCGGTTGGTGTTGGCCTGAGGGCGGGGTGCGGACAGAGGTGAAGCTCCTGGTAGATGAGTTCACGACCAAGATCACTCGCTCGACCAGGAGCTTCGTCGTGCTTGTCTACCCGTCCGGGCTGGACCTGTCCAGTTCGCACCTGCGCTTCCTCGCCCGTCACCTCGCCGCACACCGCACGGCCATCGGTTCGCGCTGGCGTCGTCTGAGCGCCGGCCGGCAGGCTCTCATGGTTCTCGCGCACCTCCGCAACGGTCACCCGTACGCGCAGCTCGCCGCAGGCTTCGGCGTCGGCACCACGACCGCCTACCGCTACATCACCGAGGCCGTCGACGTCTTGGCCGCCCTCGCACGGGTCTGTCAAACGAGCGGTGTAACCAGGGTGGTTGGGCTTACTGGCGGGCCGCCGTCAGGCGGCCGTCGAAGGTGATGTCGAAGGCGTTCAGTGCGGTCTTCCAGCGCATGGTCCAGCGGGCCTGTCCCTTGCCGGTGGGGTCGAGAGACATGATCGCCATGTAGACGCATTTCAGGGCGGCCTGCTCGTTGGGGAAGTGGCCGCGGGCCTTGACCGCCCGGCGGATACGGGCGTTGACCGACTCGATCGCGTTGGTGGTGCAGACGATGCGGCGGATCTCGGCGTCGAACCGCAGGAACGGGGTGAACTCCTCCCACGCGTTCTCCCACAGCTTCACAATCGCCGGATACTTCCGGCCCCAGGCGTCGGCGAACTCGGCGAACCGTTCCAGGGCGGCTTCCTCGGTCGCCGCGGTGTAGACGGGCTTGAGGAGCCTGGCGATCTTGTCCCAGTCCTGGCGGGCGGCATAGCGAAACGAGTTCCGCAGCAGGTGCACGACGCAGGTCTGCACGATGGTCCGCGGCCAGACCGTCTCCACCGCCTCGGGCAGGCCCTTGAGCCCGTCGCAGACCAGCATCAGCACGTCGCTGACGCCGCGGTTCTTGATCTCGGTGAGGATGTGCAGCCAGTGTTTGGCGCCCTCGCCGCCGTCCCCGGCCCACAGCCCGAGGATCTCCCGCCGGCCCTCGGTGGTGACCGCGAGGGCCACGTAAATGGGCCGGTTGGCGACCGCACCGTCGCGGATCTTCACGTGGATGGCGTCGATGAAGACGACCGGATAGACCGGGTCGAGGGGCCTGCTCTGCCATTCGGCCATGCCTTCCAGCACCTTGTCGGTGATGGTGGAGATGGTCTGGCGCGAGACCTCGGCGCCATAGACCTCGGCCAGGTGGGCCTGGACTTCACCGGTGGTCAGGCCCTTCGCGGCCAGCGAGATGACCATCTCGTCGACGCCGGTCAGGCGCTTCTGCCGCTTCTTGACGATCTTCGGCTCGAAGGAACCGTCGCGGTCGCGGGGCACGGTGATCTCCACCGGCCCGACATCGGTCAGGACCGTCTTGGAGCGTGTGCCGTTGCGTGAGTTGCCACCGTCCTTGCCCGCTGGATCGTGCTTGTCATAGCCGAGATGATCGGTGATCTCGCCTTCCAGGGCGGACTCCAACAGCCGCTTCGTCAGCTGCTGGAGCAGCCCGCCCTCGCCGGTCAGCTGCAGGCTCTCGGCCTGGGCCCGGTCCACCAGCTCGTCGATCAACTGGTCGTCCACAGCCTTCGCCGGCACAGTCTTCGAAAGCTCAACAGCTCCGGGCTCAGCTACGTTCTCACTGGTCATCGATGCATCCTCCATGATCGGGAGTTACACCGAACGATTTACAGTCCC
>NZ_JOFH01000098.1 GCF_000721235.1 Streptomyces olivaceus | reverse complement strand
AGCCCGGACGGCCCGCCGTCGCCGCGGCCTGGGCGGCGGGGACGCGGCGCGGCCGGCAGGGGGAGACCACCCGGCCCGCCGGCACCCCCGCCCGCCCCGGAGGTCTACCCGTGGAACGAGCTGGCGTACGACGTCGGCGGCGACGGCACGGGGCCGGAGATGCGGCTGGCGGGGAGCAGTTGGGTGTGGCAGCGTTCCTCGCTCTCGGTCGACGACGTGCGGTACGCGCACGGCGTCACCGTGCAGGGCCGGTCCTCGGTCACGATCGACCTCAACCGCTCCTGCTCGTCCTACGACGCGCTGGTGGGCGTCGACGACCTGACGATGAAGCTCGGCAAGGTCCGCTTCTCGGTGTACGCCGACGGCGTCCCGCTGTGGAACTCCGGGACGGTCGAGGGCGGGGACGCGGCGGTGCCGGTCCATGTCGACATCTCGGGCCGCGAGACCGTACGGCTGGTGGCGGAACCGCACGGCCCGTTCGACTCGCTGACGCTCGCGGACTGGGCGCAGTCCCGCTTCACCTGCGCGTAGGCACCCGGGACGCTGATCGGTGCCCCGGCCCGGACCGCGGCGCCGCGTCCAACTCGGCCACCGCGTCGGCCGTCGCGAGGCCGGCTCCCCGGGCCCGCTCGGCGGCGTACCGTTCGGCGCCGAGTGCGGCACGGGCGGCGTCCGCGGCCCGCTCGGCGTGGGCGCGGTCCGGCGCGGGGGCCGGGCGGTCGCCGCGCCAGTGACCGGCCGCGCCGAGCAGCAGCGCCGCGCGGGCGTGGTCGCCGAGGTCGGACAGCAGTCCCGCGGCGCTGTCCACGAGGGTCGCGACGACCAGGTCGGCGCAGTGATCGTCGACCGCCGTACGGACGGTGTCAGCCAGCAGCGGCAAGGCCGCACCCGGGCCCGCCTCGCCGGCCGTCACCAGCGCGTCCACCAGCCCCAGCATCGCGAGGAACTGCGGCGGTGGGGTGCCGCGTTCGCACGCGTCGCGGGCCGCCGCCCACAGGGCTCGCGCCCGGGGGAAGTCCTCGTCCTCCACCGCGATCCCGGCCCGCAGCATCAGGACGAAGGCCTTGGAGTCCACGACGCCGTACCGGTCGGCGGCGACGCTCGCCTCGTCGAGTACGGCCAGTGCGGAACGCCGGTCCCCCGAGCGGTAGGCGATCTCGGCCAGCCGGGCGATGAGGAACGGCGACTCGGCGAAGGCGCCCACCTCCTCGGCTAGCCGCAGCGCCTCCCCGTACTCCGTCCTGGCCTCCTCGTACCGGCCGCGCACCATGGCGGCCTCGCCGAAGGCGCTGCACACCTGGGCCTCCACCAGGCGGTCGCCGAGGCGGCGGCTGAGCAGGCGCAGTTCGCCGAGGTCCTCGTCGACGTCGGACACGTCCCCGGAGGTGTCGACCACCGCGTGGGCGCGGAACATGAGGCTGGCGGCGATCTCCCACTCTCCGCCGTGCACACGGCAGTTGGCGACGGAGGCGTCCATGGCGGGCCGTACGTCGTTCGACTCGCCGACGAAGAACTCGGTGAGCGGCCAGATGATGCCCGGCACCCGGGCCGCCTCGGGGCCGCCGGCGGCGAAGTGGTTGCGCACCCTGAGGACGTAGCGCCGCATCCGCTCGTCCAGCGGCCTGTCCCCCGGTCCTGCCTCGAAGGTGAGGAGGATGTGCATCATCCGGACCCGCATGCGCACGGAGTGCAGGGGGTGCCGGGTGTCGTCCTCCGGTACGGCGAGGAGGGCCTCGACGGGGTCGGCGACGGCGGTACGGCGGGCGAGTTCGTCCCGGGGCGGCACGTCGCCGGGGCCGCCCGCGTCCAGGGCGGCGCCGAGGCACAGCACCCGGTCGAACCATCTGACGCCCTCGTGGCGGTAGTTGCGCAGCCACCAGAACCAGCCCATGGCGAGCGCGAGGGCGGCGGCCTCCTCTTCGTCGCCCGCGCTCAGCGAACGGCCGAGTGCCGCGCGGATGTTGTCGTGCTCGGTCTCCAGGCGGGCGATCCAGGGGAGTTGCCCGGCGGACCGCAGGCGGGGGTCGGCCTCCTCGGCCAGGGCGCGGGCCCAGGCGCGGTGGGCCCGCTCGGCGGCGGCGCGCGGTCCGGGCAGCTCGGCGGCGCGTTCGTCGGCGTACTCGTGGATGGTCTCCAGCATGCGGTAGCGCACCAGTCGACGACCGCGCGCAGCGTCTGCTGGCGGGGCAGGACGGTGCGGCTGCCGGAGGTGAGCAGGCGGAAGCGGTCGTCGAGCCGGTCGGCGATCTCGCGGGGGGTGAGCAGGCGGAGCCGGGCGGCGGCCAGTTCGATGGCCAGCGGCAGGCCGTCCAGCCGCCGGCAGATCTCGGAGACCGCCTCCTCGTCGCCCAGTACGGCGTCCGCGTCGGGGCGTACGGCGGCCGCGCGGGCGGCGAAGAGGCGTTGCGCCTGGTCCGGGGCGAGCGGCTCGACCGGGCGTACGGCCTCACCCGGAACGCCGAGGGGCTCGCGGCTCGTGGCGAGGACGGTGAGTCCGGGGCAGGGGGTCAGCAGCGTCTCGGCGAGCCCGGCGACGGCGCCGACGAGGTGTTCGCAGTTGTCCAGGACGAGGAGCAGGTCGCGCGAGGCGCAGTACTCGACGAGTGAGGCGACGGGGTCGTCCTGGACGGACGCCCGCTCGCTGGTGACGAGCACGGTCTCCCGCAGCCCGAGCGCGTTGACGACGGCGCCGGGGACCGCCTCGGGCCGGTCCAGCGGGGCGAGTTCGACCAGCCAGGCCTGCGGGAGCGCGGCGGCGGCCTCCTCGGCGAGACGGGTTTTGCCGGAGCCGCCCGGTCCGGTGAGGGTGACGAGCCGTGCCGTGCGCAGTCCGGCGCGGATGGCGTCGATCTCGGCCTCGCGGCCCACGAAGGAGGTCAGCCGGGGCCGTATGTTCCCCGTCCGCGGGGACGGCGCCGTCGGTCTGTGCGGTACCGGGGCGGCGAGCAGTTCGGCGTGCAGCGAGCGCAGGGCGGGGCCCGGTTCGGTGCCGAGGCCTTCGGCGAGGGTGCGGCGGGTGTCCTCGTAGGCGGCGAGGGCGTCGGCGTCGCGGCCGGCGGCGCGCAGGGCGCGGATGAGGAGGGCGCGCAGGGGTTCGTCGTAGGGGTGGGCGGCGGTCAGTTCGTACAGCCGCGGTACGGCGTCGTGGGCGTCGCCGAGGCGCAGGCCGGCCTCGACGCGCGCGCGGGTCGCCTCCAGGTGCAGGGCCTCGGGCCGGGCCGCGTGTCCCACGAGGTCGGCGAGGGCGGGGCCGCGCCAGAGGCCGAGCGCCTCGTCGAGATGCCGGGCGGCGGTCTCGGCGTCGCCGCGGTCGAGGGCGTCGGTGCCGTGCCGTAGGAGGCGTTCGAAGACGTACAGGTCGACGTCGTCGCGGGTGGCGGCGAGCCGGTAGCCGCCGGGGGCGGAGGCGACGGCGTCCTTGCCGACGGTGCGGCGCAGGCGGCCGACGAGGGCCTGGAGAGCGCCGGGGGCGTCCTGCGGCGGGGCGTCCGCCCAGACCTCGTCGATCAGGGTGTCCGGGGTGACGACCTGGCCGGGGCGCAGGGCGAGGGCGGCGAGCAGCGCACGCAGGCGGGGCCCGCCGGGGGTGACGACGGTGCCGTGGTCCTCCGTCTGGGCGACGCCCAGGATCTTGTACCGCACGGAGTCATTGTCGCCCGGCACGGGTGGGCTGCGCCCGGCGGTCCGGCGTCTTGGTCCCCGGCGCGGGTTGCCGACCGGGGGTGGGTTCGCGGCCCGGCGTTCGCTTGGTCCCCGGCGCGGGTTGTCGACCGGGGGTGGGTTCGCGGCCCGGAGTCTGCTTGGTCCCCGGCGTGGGTGCGGGCCGGGGGTGGGGTGCGCGGCCCGGCGCTTACGGGGTGCCGCTGCGCCCACCCGTGCCGCCCCAGCGGCACGACTGCCCGCAGCTGGGGCGGGTCAGCCGCGTACGGCGGGGAGGGGACGTGTCGGGGGG
>NZ_JOFH01000097.1 GCF_000721235.1 Streptomyces olivaceus | reverse complement strand
CCCCCACACCACCCCCACCCACAACGCCCACTACTGGTACGACAACCTCCGCAACACCGTCCAATTCCACCCCGCCATCACCACCCTCCTCAACACCGGCCACACCCACTACATCGAAATCAGCCCCCACCCCGTCCTCACCACCCCCCTCACCCAAACCATCGAAACCACCACCACCCACGCCACCACCACCCACACCCTCCAACGCCACCACGGCAACCACACCCAACTCCTCACCGCCCTCACCACCGCCCACAACCACGGCACCCCCATCAACCCCACCACCCTCCACCCACCCGGACCCCACACCCCCCTCCCCACCTACCCCTTCCAACACCACCACTACTGGCTCAACCCCACCACCCCCCCCACCAACCACCACCACACCGGACACCCACTCATCACCGCCGCCATCGAACTCCCGGGAAGCCAAGGGCTGGTACTCACTGGGCGCCTGTCGACGTCGACACACCCCTGGCTCGCCGACCACGCAGTGCTCGGCACCGTACTGCTGCCCGGTGCCGCGCTGGTCGACATCGCCCTGCACGCGGGAGAGCAGGTCGGCTGTGCTCGGCTCGACGAGCTGACTCTGGACAGTCCGCTGGTGCTGTCGGCCCAGGACAGCGCGGAGTTGCGGGTGCAGGTCGATGCTCCTGACGGGGAGGGGCGTCGTGCGTTCACGGTCCACTCCCTGCCCGCCGGGGACGGGGACGGGCACGCCGAGTGGACCCGCGCCGCGACCGGCCTGCTCGCACCGGCGGCCTCGACGGCATCGACCTCACTGACGTCGGCGACGGAGTCCCCGACCGAGGGAGCCTGGCCGCCTCCCGGCGCCGACCCGGTTCTGGTGGACGGGCTGTACGAGCGGCTCACCGGGAGTGGCTACGACTACGGGCCCCTCTTTCAGGGTCTGCGGGCCGCGTGGCGCGACGACGACATGCTCTACGCCGAGGTCCGGCTGCCCGAGGACACGGAGGCCGACGGGTTCGCCGTCCATCCCGCGCTGCTCGACGCGGCACTGCACGTACGGCTCGCCGCCGCTCCGGACACGCCGGACAACGGGCTTCAGCTGCCGTTCTCGTGGTCCGGGGTCACAGTGCACGGCACCGGCGCGCGCAGCTTGCGTGTCCGGATGTCCCTGACGGACGGGGCGACGATCGGCCTGGTCGGTGTGGACGCGGAGAACCGCCCGGTCGTCACGGTCGAGGCGCTGGCCACACGGCCGGTCGATCCGGTCCGCCTTACGGCCGGCCGCGAGCAGTTGCTGTCGCTCCGCTGGATCCGGCTGCCCCTCGTCGAGACCGACGGGGTTTCACCCACCACGGCCCTGCTCGGCGAGGACCTGTTCTCGACCGGGCTGTCTCCCGCGTGCGGCGATCTCACCGAACTCGCGGAGGGGCCATCCGTACCGGACACGGTGTTGGCCTGCTTCGCGGCGGACGGCGACGCCGACATCGTCGCGGAGACGCACAGGCTGACCGGGCGCGCGCTGGAACTCGTACAGCGGTGGTTGGCCGAGGAGTCCACGGCCGGCTCACGCCTGGTGGTGGTCACCCGGGGCGCCGTGGCCGCCGCGTCGCACGACGACGTCGCCGACCTGCCCGCAGCGGCCGTATGGGGTCTGATCCGGTCCGCGCAGTCCGAACACCCGGGCCGGTTCGCACTGCTCGACCTGGATTCGGCCGACTCCGGTGTCCACCCCGACACGGCGGAAACCCCGGCCCGTGCGATCGAGGCGGCGGTGGCCGCGCTCGCCGACGGCGACGAACCCCAGATCGCCCTCCGCGATGGCGTACCCCTGGCCGCCCGGCTCGAACGGTCGGCACCGGCCTCCACGTCCGCATCGGCTCCCGCGTCCGCACCCGCACCCGCGTCCGCATCGGCATCGGCATCGGAGAGTGAGCGCCGGATCGACCCGGACGGCACCGTCCTGATCACGGGCGGGACCGGAACGCTCGCCGCCCACCTCGCCCGTCACCTGGTCACGCGGCACGGCGCCAGGCACCTGCTCCTGCTCAGCCGTCGCGGGCCCGACGCACCCGGAGCCGAGGAATTGCGCACGGAGCTGTCCGCACTGGGCGCTCGGATCACCGTCGCCGCCTGCGACACGGGCGACCGGGACGCGCTCGGCTCCGTACTGGCCGATGTCCCGGCCGAGCATCCCCTCACGGCGGTCGTCCATGCCGCCGGAGTGCTGCGGGACGCGACGGTCGCCAACCTCACGGCGGACCGGCTCGGTGACGTGCTGCGTCCGAAGGTGGACGCGGCCGCGTATCTGCACGAGCTGACCGCCGACGCCGGCCTGGCCGCGTTCGCTCGACGCGCTCGCCCACCACCGCCGGGCCCAGGGACGTCCCGCGGTCAGCCTCGCCTGGGGACTGTGGACCGAAGCCAGCGAGATGACCGGCGCGCTGGGCTCTGCCGACGTCGGCCGGCTGGACCGGACCGGGCTCGCTCCGGTGTCGGTGGCCGAGGGCCTGGCGCTGTTCGACGCCGCGCTCGGCGCCGACCGGGAGCCCCATCTGGTGCCGGCGCCGCTGGACCGGGCGACGCTGCGCCGTCAGGCCGTGGACGAAGAGGTGCCCGCGCTCTTCCGCGAGCTGGCACCCCGTCCCGCCCGGCGGGCCGCCGACGAGGGCAAGAGCGACTGGGCGCAGCGGTTCGCCGGGGCGAGCGACGCGGAACAGGACGAGTTGCTGCTCGACCTGGTGCGCACGCACATCGCGACCGCCCTGGGCCACGCGGCGGGCGAGGCGATCGATCCGCACCGCGCGCTCAAGGAGCTCGGGTTCGATTCGCTGATCGCTGTGGACTTCCGCAACCGGCTGGGCACGGCGACGGGGCTGCGGCTCCCGGCGACCCTGGCGTTCAACCATCCGAGCGCGGCGGCAGTGGCCACCTATCTCAAAGAGCGGCTCGGTGAACGGGGCGCGCCCGACGGGAGCGCGGTCCTGGCCGAGCTGGACCGGATCGAGAGTGCGCTGCGCACGGCGTCGGAGAGTTCTCGGCAGGTCTTCACCGAACGGCTCCGGAAGCTGCTCGACCAGCACGCCGAGGACTCTCAGCGCTCCGGGGACTCCGCAGTTGACGCGGCGTCGGATGCG
>NZ_JOFH01000096.1 GCF_000721235.1 Streptomyces olivaceus | reverse complement strand
CGGTGGTGGCGGGTGCGTTGAGTCTGGAGGATGGTGCGCGGGTGGTGGCGTTGCGCAGTCGGGCGATCGCCGCGGAACTCGCCGGCCACGGCGGCATGGTCGCCGTGGACCGGCCCCTCGCCGAGGTGGAGGGGATACTCGCCGGCTACGCCGGGTCCGAGCACGACGGACAGCTCACGGTCGCCGCCGTGAACAGCCCCGCCACCACGGTGGTCTCCGGCGGCACGGCGGCCCTCGACGCCCTGATGGCCGACTGCGAGGCCCGCGGCGTCCGGGTCCGGCGCATCCCCGTCGACTACGCCTCCCACTGCGCCCAGGTCGAGGACATCCGGACCCAGGTCGAGAAGGCGGCAGCCGACGTGGTGCCGCGGCCCGCGCGGATACCGTTCTTCTCCACGGTGACCGGAGGCGACCTCGCCCACACCGAACTGGACGGCGCCTACTGGTACCGCAACCTGCGGTCCACCGTCCGCTTCGAGGACACCGTCCGCGCCCTGCTCGACGCCGGGTTCCGCAGGTTCGTCGAGGCGAGCGCGCACCCGGTGCTGACCACCGGGATCCAGATCACCGCCGAGGACCACGGCACGGACGTGTCCGTCACGGGCACCCTGCGCCGCGACGACGGCGGCCGGCCGCGCCTGCTGCGCTCGCTCGCCGAGGCATTCGTCACCGGCGTACCCGTGGACTGGGCCCGCTCCTACGACGGCCGCGCGACCCGGCGGGTCGAGCTGCCCACGTACGCCTTCCAGCACCGCCGCTTCTGGGTGGCGGACGGCGGCGCCGCCCGTCGCGCCACGCACGCGCGCCAGGACGGCGCGGAGGCCACCGGGCACCCCCTGCTCGGCAGCGCGGTGCCGCTGCCCGGGACCGGCGGAGTCCTGCTCACCGGGCGGCTCTCGCCGCGGGAACAGCCCTGGCTGCGCGACCACTCCGTACACGGGCGCGTACTGGTGCCGGGTACGGCACTGCTGGACATGGTCCTGCGCGCCGGGGACGCGGTCGGCTGCGACCGGGTGGAGGAACTGACCCTGGAGACCCCGCTGCTCCTGGACGCGTCCAGGCCGACCCAGGTACAGGTGCTGGTGGCCGGGGCCGCGGCGGACGGCAGCCGCGCGGTGGACGTCCACGCCCGGCTCCAGGACGCCGCGCCCCACGAGGCGGACTGGGTACGGCACGCACGGGCGACGCTCGTGAACGGCACCGGGCGCCGGGAACCCGTGGCCCCCGAGGAGCACCGGGAGCCCGTGACCTCAGAGAGCTGGCCCCCGGCGGACGCGCAGCCCGTGGACGTCACGGGACTCTACGAGCGGCTGCACGAGCAGGGCCTCACCTACGGAGCGGCGTTCCGAGGACTCACGCGGGTCTGGCGCGGGACGGCGGGCGAACTGTTCGCCGAAGCCGAACTGCCCGGGGCGGACGTGGCGGGCTTCGGCATCCACCCGGCCCTCCTCGACGCCGCCCTGCACGCCTGGCCGGCCTGCGCGGAGGACGAGCACATCGGCCGGCTGCCCTTCCTCTGGACCGGCGCCGCCCTCCACGCCACCGGAGCCGAACGGCTGCGGGCCACGCTCGCCCCGATGGCCGAGGGCGCCTTCTCGGTACGGGTCACGGACAGCGCGGGGCTGCCGGTCCTGTCCGCCGACGGACTACTGACGCGTCCGCTCGACGAGGCGCGCCTGCCCGCCCCGCCCGAGGACGGCGTCGCCGCCGCCCACCGGCTCGCCTGGACCCGCGTACCGGACTCGTCCCGGGACAGCGAACCTCCGCGCGTCGCGGTGCTCGGGGAGACGGCCCCCGGGCTCCCCGCGACCGACCCGGCCCTCGTGGGATGCGCCGACCTGGGAGCACTGGCGGAACGCCTGGCGGACGGCGGAACGGCGGCACCCGGGCACGTCCTGGTGGACCTGCGGACCGGCGCGTCCCAGGACACCGGCGGCGACATGGCCGCGGACGCCGAGCGCACCGCCCTGCACGCGCTGGACCTCGTGCAGCAGTGGCTGTCCGGGGAGCACTTCGCGCAGTCCCGGCTGGTCCTCGTCACCGGCGGAGCCGTCCACGTCCACGACGCGGAACGCATGGACCACCTCGCGGCCGCACCCGTGTGGGGCCTGGTGCGTTCGGCACAGACCGAGCACCCCGGGCGCTTCGTCCTCCTCGACGTCCTCGGCCGCACCCCCGCGGCCCCCGAAACGGTGGCGCGCGCCCTCTCCTCGGGCGAGCCCCAACTCGCCGTCCGCGGCGACGAGATCCTCGCCCCGCGCCTGGTGCGCGGCGACGCGCCGACGACGGCCCCGGTGAGCGAACGGCCCGAAACGGTCCCCGCGCGCGACGAGGACCCGGCCGGGACACGGCAGCTCACCCACGCCGGAAACGGCACCCTCGAAGGGATCGTCTGGGGCCCGGCGCCCGAGGACCGGGGCGACCGCGTCCTGGGCGAGCACGAGGTGCGCGTCGACGTCCGCGCCGTCGGCCTCAACTTCCGCGACGTGCTGATCCCGCTGGGCATGTACCCGGACGCGGAGAGCGCGCGCATGGGCAGCGAGGGGGCCGGCGTGGTCACCGCCATCGGGTCCCGCGTGACGGGTGCCGCGGTGGGCGACCGGGTCATGGGCGTCTGGCAGGACGCGTTCCGGTCCTCCGTCGTGGTGGATGAGCGGGTGGTGGTGGGGGTGCCGGAGGGGTGGTCGTTCGTCGAGGCGGCGTCGGTGCCGGTGGCTTTTGTGACGGCGTTCTATGCGTTGGTGGATGTGGCGGGTGTGCGGTCGGGTGAGTCGGTGTTGGTGCATGCGGCT
>NZ_JOFH01000095.1 GCF_000721235.1 Streptomyces olivaceus | reverse complement strand
CGCCAGGTGCAGCGCCACCAGCGACGACGAACACGCCGTGTCCACCGCCACCGACGGACCCTCGAACCCCAGCGTGTACGACACCCGCCCGGACAGCACGCTGGCGGAGGTGCCGAAGGCCAGGATGCCCTCCAGTTCCTCGGGCACCTGGCGCACGTCGGCGGCGTAGTTGTGGTAGGTGACGCCGGTGAACACGCCCACGTCCGTGCCGCGCAGGCGGGCCGGGTCGAGGCCTCCGCGTTCCATCGCCTCCCAGGAGATCTCCAGCATGAGGCGCTGCTGCGGGTCCATGGCCAGTGCCTCGCGCGGCGAGATCCCGAAGAAGTCGGCGTCGAACTGCCCCGCGTCGTGCACGAAGCCGCCGTGCCGGCTGTAGCTGGTCCCGGGGTGGTCGGGGTCCGGGTGGAACAGGCCGTCCAGGTCCCAGCCGCGGTCGGTGGGGAACCCGCTGATGCCTTCGCGGCCGTCGAGCACCAGGTCCCACAGCTGCTCCGGCGATTCGACGCAGCCGGGCAGCCGGCAGGCCATGCCCACGATGGCGATCGGCTCGTCGCTCCGGACCGCACCGGCGGGGACGGCGGCGGCCTGCGGCGGGTCGGCGGCCAGCCGCTCCAGCAGGTGGGCGGCGAGGCTCTCCGGGGTCGGGTAGTCGAAGAGCAGCGTCACCGGCAGTTCCGTGCCGCTGCGGGCGGCCAGCCGGTTGCGCAGTTCGACGGCGGTCGTGGAGTCGAAGCCGATCTGGTTGAACGCCAGGTCGGGTTCCACGGCGTCCAGGGTCTCGTGGCCCAGTACGACCGCCGTCTCCGCGCGCACGAGGTCGAGCAGTACGGCGCGCCGCTGGGCGGGGTCGAGACCGGCCAGGCGTGCCGCGAGGCCGTCGGTGTCCGCCGGCTCGGCCGGCAGGGGGGCGGCGGCGCGCGCGGCGCCGCCGGCTTGGTAGTTGCCGGCGAGCCAGAAGTGCCGGTGGCGGAAGTGGTAGGTGGGCAGCGCGATCGGCTCGGCCGGACCGCCGCCCAGCAGCGTGCCCCAGTCCACGGTGGCCGCGGCGACGTGCAGCGACGCCAATGCGGTCAGCATCCGCCGGGCGCCGCCCTCGTCCCGGCGCAGGGTGCCGGTCGCCGTCACTGCGGCGCCGGCCTGCTGGGCGGTCTCCTCGACGGCGGGTACGAGCAGCGGATGGGAGCTGAGTTCGACGAACGCGCCCATGCCGTCGTCGATCAGCCTGCGCGTGACGGCCTCGAACTGGACGGTGCCGCGCAGATTGCGGTACCAGTAGCCGCCGTCGAGGTCCGCGGTGTCCAGCCGGTCGGCGTGCAGCGTGGAGTAGAACGGGACCGCCGAACTCGTCGGCCCGATCCCGGCCAGCGACCGGGCCAGCTCCGCCTCGATCGTCTCCACCTGCGCGGTGTGCGAGGCGTAGTCCACGTCGACGCGGCGGGCGCGCAGCCCGTCGCGCCCGGCTTCCTCGATCAGTTCGGCCAACGCGGCCGGCTCACCGGCGACCACGCTCGACGCGGGGCCGTTCGCGGCGGCCAGCTCGATGCGGCCCGCCCAGCGTTCGATCAGCGTGCGAGCCCGGTCGGCGGGTACGCCGAGCGACACCATGCCGCCCCGGCCGGAGAGCCGGTCGGCGATCGCCCGGCTGCGCAGCGCCACCACCGCGGCGGCGTCCGCCAGCGAGAGGCCGCCCGCGACGCAGGCGGCGGCGATCTCCCCCTGCGAGTGGCCGACGACGGCGGCCGGCGTCACGCCGGCGGCCCGCCAGACCTCGGCCAGCGCCACCATCATCGCGAAGGACGCCGGCTGCACGACGTCCACCCGGTCCAGGGAGGGCGCGCCGGGCGCGCCGGCGACGACGTCCAGCAGGGACCATCCGGTCAACGGGTCGAGTGCCTCGGCGCACTCCCGCATCCGGGCGGCGAACACCGGTGACTCGGCCATCAGTTCCGCGCCCATGCCGGCCCACTGCGCGCCCTGGCCCGGGAAGACGAACACGATCCGCTCGGTGGCGTCGCTGCGGCCGGTGACCACGTTCGGAGCCGGTTCGCCTGCCGCCAGGGCCTCCAGCCGGGCCACCGCGTCGGCGTGGTCCGCGGCCAGGACGACGGCCCGGTCGGGCAGCGCGGCGCGGGTCGTGGCCAGGGCGCGGGCCACCTCGGTCAGGTCCAGGTCGGGCCGGCCGGCCAGGAAGGCGCGCAGTCGCTCGGCCTGACCGGCGAGGCCCGCGCCGCCGCGCCCCGACAGCACCAGCGGTACGTGCCCGCCGCCCAGCGCAGGCCGGTCCGGCCCGGGAGCCGCCTCCGCCGCCGGCGCCTCCTCGATGATCACGTGCGCGTTGGTGCCGCTGACCCCGAAGCCGGAGACGCCGGCCCGGCGCGGCCGGTCCCGTTCGGACCAGTCCTGCGGGGTGGTCAGCAGCTCGACCGCGCCGGCCGACCAGTCGACCTCCGGCGTCGGCGCGTCCACGTGCAGGGTCTGCGGCAGCACGCCGTGCCGCAGCGCGAGGACCATCTTGATCACGCCGGCGACTCCGGCGGCCGCCTGTGCGTGCCCGATGTTGGACTTCAGCGACCCGAGCCACAGCGGCCGCTCCCGGCCCTGGCCGTAGGTGGCGATCAGGGCCTGGGCCTCGATGGGGTCGCCGAGCACCGTGCCGGTGCCGTGCGCCTCGACCGCGTCGACGTCCGCCGCGGACAGCCGCGCGTTGGCCAGCGCCTGGCGGATCACCCGCTGCTGCGACGGACCGCTCGGCGCGGTCAGCCCGTTGGACGCGCCGTCCTGGTTCACCGCCGTACCCCGTACGACGGCCAGCACCCGGTGCCCCAGCCGCTGGGCGTCGGAGAGCCGCTCCACGAGCAGCACGCCGGCG
>NZ_JOFH01000094.1 GCF_000721235.1 Streptomyces olivaceus | reverse complement strand
GTATCCGAGGTCCAAGACCAGGCGGAAGCCGTATGCCTCCAGCAGGAAGCCGCTCGCTGCCCGTCCTGCCTCCGGCCAAGCACCACACGTTCCCAGCACAGTTAGGGAGTTGCACATCGGCACATGCTTCCACGATGGAGTAGGCGAAACCGTCAGTCGGGCGCCAGCGGACTCGGTGCTATCGCTACTCGCGGGAATCGAACACGGCCCGGTCCGAGTGCCTCCCGAAGCGGTGAACAATCGCTGTCACAACTCGTGAACAGAGCCAGCGTACCGGCCGCCACCCCGGTGCCACGCCATCAGCGAGACCGAGGCGAAGCCGACACTGGCCAGGCAGTACATGAAGGCGAAAAAGTCGCTGGCGATGAACTGGTGGCCGTTGGTGATCCCGAGGTAGGTAACCCCGGGCAGGAAGAGCGCGGCCGGCACCCCGTAACCGAGCACCTCGCCGTGGTCTCGGACCTTCGTCACGCTCTCCCCCCGCCACTGCTGTCGACGTCCTCGGGGGCACCTACCAGCCGCGCCCGGCTACTCGCGGCGCGCGAACTCTTCGGGGGTGGCACGTATCGGGTGACGTAGGACTGGTCGCTGAAGTCGACGGTGATCATGTACCGCAGCATGTCGTCGTCGGCGTCGTAGAAGACATGCTCGATTCATCGATGAACACTGCTACTGGCTGTGAACGAAGCCACGCAGGGGTTCATGCCGGAACGGTGAGCAGTGGTCCTTCGAGGAGCTCCCGGTCAAGTTGCAATCCGAAGTGCTCGGTTAGAGCCAATCCTAGAGCTGTCATCCCCAGCATGCCCGGGCTTGCTGCAGCCAATTTTCCGCGAACAAGATCTGAAATGACATAGGGACCCTCCCCCTGAACGTCCAGGTGGCGACGTGGCTCGAAAAATTCAATAGTCCGACCGCCTTCCATGTGCTCGAAGGTCCTCATCCCGTCCCCACCCTTGTAAATACTGAGGGTCTCACATTCCCGGGAAAGCTCCTTCCGGACGCGACCTGTAATACCAAGCAGATTACGGTCTTCGTAACAGAATACCCAACCATCCACAGTTCCAACTCTGAGGAGGTTATCCACATCAACTTCAGGAAATGCGGAGAGTGATTCCATGCGTGTCATGCTCGCGGCAGCACCAGGGTCCGCCCCAAAAGCGGCCATCACACTTTCAATCGTTTTCGAGCGCGCAAAAACCAGACAGAAGCTCGGGAATTGCGAATCAACTGCCCAGCTCCACGCTTCGGAAGGCATTCCTGTCCTATCCTGATAGAATTTCAGCCCGGGCAGGGGTGCGTGTGAGGCACCCACCCCTGCCCATTTCACATCATTCGGTGATGTTGACCGTGTACCCGTCGAGGTCGATTATACGCTGACTCTTTACCAGTCGACCGAGCTCGCCGCCGGCGTTCCTATTGAGTTCGAACGGGACATGCCCGCGCGAGCATGGGGCCTCTTCAGTCCAGGGTTTGCTCGGATTGGCGTTGTGATAGATCCATTCCCCGTCAACGAGCTCGAACTCAACGTCGTTACAGAAGGCACCCGGTGTGCCCCCCTCCATCGAAGCAGCGAAAGGGTACTCGTCGCAGGAGTCGTCTGGGATGGTGCTCGACTTACGGACGAAGAGTTCTGGTGTGTCGAGCGTTCCCTCGGCAGCCACTACACAGGTCCTGTCGCGGTTGTCCTGCTGCGCTTGCTCATTCGCCAGACGGTGGAGCGGTTCTTCCTGTGTTCCCCATGCATGGGTCGAGTACTGCTGCTGGAACAGGTAGGTGGCTGCCGCCTCACCGTACTTGCTCAACGGAAGTTCGAGATTCGGCTTTACGTGCGGGTACACGCAGCCGGCCGTCCCGTCGACCTCGTCATCGCAGCGGATTTTCTGAGGGTTGGTCCACGAGGTATTAGGCTGCAGCGGAATGGTGCCAGCCTGTGAAAATCGCATCTGATACTGGGTGGTTATACCCCCATTCCATCCAGAATTCGGCGTGCCGACTCCGAACGTGACGTCGCCTGAAATGGTCTGTCCGGGCCTGATGCTCTGCTCTCCCGCCCAAGGGGAGGCAGCCGTCATTGAACACGTCTTATCGCAACTCGCGGCGAAGGATATGCCGAATGTCGTAGTAGTCAGGTTCCCCGCGGCCTCCAGATATTTAATCTGTATGTTCTCCTTCCATGTGAGACTGTTTTGCTTCAGAGACATCTGGGCTGTCACTTGCATTAGAGCGGTGCCGACTGGCTTTCCGTCCTTGATCTCCGTAATGTGGACCGGAAAGTTACCAAGGCACGAGTTGAACCGGTCGTAGGCGTAGTCGAGCTGCCCGGTCGAGCAGGCCAGTTCGCTTTCGCTCGCCCGGACAGCACTCTCACGGCGCATCTCAGCACCAGCATTGCTGGCCGAAGCACTGGCCTCTTCCTGTCCTGACGGAACGCCGACACTCACACAGAGTTCTCGATCCACCGTCGAAGGCGAACAGGAGAACTCCAGGTCCGCTACCGGGGATATCTCCCGCGTTGCTGATGCGCGTTCCTGCACCGGCACCCGGAGGGTTCCCGACTCGGCCAGAGTGGTTGGCCCCTCTTCAGCATGTGCCGCCTCCAGGGGAAACGCTGTCGCAATCAGCAGTGCCGACAGCAGTGTCATCCGTCTTCTCACTGGGGACCTCTCGCCTGAAGTCGTAGTTGACGCAGTGAACCTAATCAGTGCCCCTCAGTGACCGACAGGTCTAATATCAGCCAAGATCGGCCAGATGGCTGACATGACGTGCTGGAGAACCGCACACCACCTAAGAGATCATCTCATTTGGCTAGCTAGACTTGTGGTGTGTCGAAGATCGTTGAGCGGCTGGTGCCGGACGAGCTGTGGGAGCTGTTCCAGCGAGTGGTT
>NZ_JOFH01000093.1 GCF_000721235.1 Streptomyces olivaceus | reverse complement strand
CTCGTCACGCATCTTCCGCGCGTCCTCGGCCATCTTCTTCGCCGCATCCAACGCACCCTGCGCATCATCGACGGCCGACTGCGCGCTCGTCTGCGCCGTCTTCGCATGCTGCGCATCCCGCGTAGCAGCCCGCACCTTCGCCTCGTCCGGCTTGTCACCGTCCGACTTGCTGCCCGTCGGGTCGTCCTTGTACTTGTCGGCCTCCTTCGACGCCCGCGTCACCCACGAATCCGCCGACGACAACTTCGACTGCGCCGTGGTCAGGTCGTCGCGGGCCTCCCGCGCCTTGCGCAACGCCTTGTCCGCCAACGCCTGCGCCCGCTCCAGCTTCGGCCAGAAGTCCGCGAGCGCGTCACCGCACATCCCGTACGACTTCTCCAGCTTCTTCAAGTTCTTCGGGACGCCGGAGAACTCCTCCTTGAACACGGCCGCCGACTTGCCCGCCCACTCGGCGAGCGTCGACTCCCCCGCCATCCCCTTCACCAGACGCAACGCCTCCGAGACGTCGTCCGCGAAGTCCTGCAACGTCTTCGCAAGCGTGCGCACCCGCTGCGGATCACCCGGCGTCGGATCCTTGTCCAGGTCCAGGACATGCCAATCCGTCGGCCGGTGCCCCACCATCGCTCATCCCCCGTCAGCCCGTGCGCATCAGCTACAACTCATTGCGCACACGCGAACCTACAAGGCACAGAGGTTCGATGAGAAGAGAGCCCCTCACGACCGGAAACTGCCGCCTCGCAGGGGCAACGCCCAAGGCTGAGGCTTCGACAAGCCCGCCGACGTGGCCCGTGGGCCCGTCAGACGCAGCTGAGCGCTTGGGGACGACATGACGGTGGACGCTAGTCCAGTGCGATTGATGAGGTGACGCGGACGGCGGCGATCGGCGAGCACATGGCCAGTCTCGTGGACACCGCTGGCGCTCGCGCTGTGCCCGCCTCGCCGCCTTGACGTTGGCTTCCCACCGAACCGACCCCTATATCGTCATCATGACGGCCACGGCGGCGCTCCGCGGTTTCCGATCCGCCTGGAGAAGACGACCGCCTCGCTTCCACCGTCCACACAAAGCTCTGCAAGGGGCCGTCCCCGCAGGCGCGTGGGCGACGCGCGGCGTACGGGGCACCGGCCGCGCAGCTCCGAGCTACCCACGTAAGCGCGGGGACGACTGCACCGCCTACAGCGGCGACACGTCCTGGCGGGAGCAACCCCCGCAGGCGCGGGGACGACGACCGGAAGCCCTCATCCAACCTCGTCATGAGCGAACTACCCCCGCAGGCGCGGGGACGACGTGCCGGACGCGACGCCGGCCGCAACGCCCGCCGAACTACCCCCGCAGGCGCGGGGACGACGACCGGCCCGGCCAGTACCGGGCCACGTCCCAGAACTACCCCCGCAGGCCCGGGGACGACACGGACGATGGCCCGACGGTAGGTGAGGCTGGTGAACTACCCCCGCAGGCACGGGGACGACTGGACGCTCAGCCTCGCCAGCGACGCCCGCGGCGAACTACCCCCGCAGGCGCGGGGACGACCCGGCGGCG
This sequence comes from Streptomyces olivaceus, assembly GCF_000721235.1. Classification (GTDB taxonomy): domain Bacteria; phylum Actinomycetota; class Actinomycetes; order Streptomycetales; family Streptomycetaceae; genus Streptomyces; species Streptomyces olivaceus. The sequence goes on along the minus strand of NZ_JOFH01000093.1, from coordinate 1,383 downwards.
TGGCCGTGAACGTCGTTGACCTGCGAACTACCCCCGCAGGCGCGGGGACGACGGTTGGTCTTCTTGGGCATGTGAGTCCTCTCGGGAACTACCCCCGCAGGCGCGGGGACGACTCCGCTGTGGCACGGAGCGCGGTCATCATCGTGGAACTACCCCCGCAGGCGCGGGGACGACTGATGTCGTCCCCGCACCCGCGGGGGTAGTTCACAGGTCGCGGGCATGGAGGTGGGCGTCGAGGGGTCGTCCCCGCACCCGCGGGGGTAGTTCGTCCTCGTCCGGCAGGTGCACGCGCTCGGCGTCGTCGTCCCCGCACCCGCGGGGGTAGTTCCGCGAACCCACGGCACGGCGGCAACACTCGAAGGTCGTCCCCGCACCCGCGGGGGTAGTTCCACGGTCAGGCCCTGCTCGGTCCGCGTCTCACGGTCGTCCCCGCACCCGCGGGGGTAGTTCGGTCATCGAGCGCACCCCCTTCGCTCTTGGCCGGTCGTCCCCGCACCCGCGGGGGTAGTTCCCCTTGTGCGCCCCCGTGAGTCTGACCAAAAGGGTCGTCCCCGTACCCGCGGGGGTAGTTCGTACGAGGAGGCGCTGGCGACCTCCGGCGCCGGGTCGTCCCCGCACCCGCGGGGGTAGTTCCTTGCCGCGGTCGTAGCCGGTGCGGTCCTCGTCGTCGTCCCCGCACCCGCGGAGGTAGTTCGCCATCGGCGTGGAGGAGGCCGGCCGTCGGCTGGTCGTCCCCGCACCCGCGGGGGTAGTTCAGGACCCAGCCGTCCGCCTCGCTGATCGCCGCCGTCGTCCCCGCACCCGCGGGGGTAGTTCGACCGTGGCTTTATTCACGAGTAGTGACGCCGGTTGTTCCTAGATTTGGGAGGCACCTAGATCTACGGAGGGGTGTTGTTCACGAGTTTCGACAGCACCGGGGGACTTGCCAGAGCGGCATCGAGGTGCTCCTGGTGAAAGGCCTTGTCATGCCGCAGACGTCGAAGGTCGAGCTGTACGCGATCCGGCGTGACCATCGTGCCGGCACACCAGTCTGTCTGTCCGACCGGATGATCGAACCCTTCGGCGTGCAGCTTGTTGAGAGCCGAGTTGTCGACGTCGCCCCGCCACTCATACGTGATTGTCGTGATTCAAACCTAGCTATCGGGTCAGCGTCTCGAAGCCGGCATCGTCGCAGTACTGCACAACGCGCCTCTCCGCCTCGGAGTCACTGTTGTTCATCGCTGCCACCGTCGCCTCCGCCAAGGTGCGGCCTCCGCCAACGGCCTCATCCCGGAGCGGTCGCACCGCGAGGAAGGCGTCCTGCGCGACGGCCCCGACCTCGTCGTACCCTGACGACTCCGGCGTGCCCGTGCCCGCCGCGTTCCGCGCCTTCTGCCACGCCCC
>NZ_JOFH01000092.1 GCF_000721235.1 Streptomyces olivaceus | reverse complement strand
CGGGAGTGTCTGGAGGGTGAGGACGTTACGGCGGTGCCGAGTCTGCGTCGTGGTCGTGGTGAGGTCGAGTCGGTGCTGGCGGGGCTGGGTGCGTTGTTCACCGCGGGGGTGCCGGTCGACTGGGCGGAGTTGTTCGCCGGGACCGGCGCCCGCCACACCGAACTGCCCACCTACGCCTTCCAACGCCGGCACTACTGGCTGGAACCCGCCGCCCTCCCGGACACCGACCTCGCCGCCGTCGGCCTGGAACCGGTCGACCACCCCTTCCTGCGTGCCGAGATGCCGCTGGGCGATGACGGCGCGCTCGTACTGACCGGCCGGCTGTCCCTGAAACGGCAACCGTGGTTGGCCGACCACGTGGTGCAGGGCACCCCGATCCTCCCCGGGACCGCGTTTGTGGCCCTGGCCCTGCACGCCGCGCAGCGCACCGGCGCCGGCCCGGTGGAAGAGCTCGTCGTGCGTTCACCCCTGGTCGTGCCGGAACACGGCGACACCCGGCTCCAGGTGGTGATCGATGCCCCGGACGGCACCGGCCGCCGTGCGCTGCGTGTGCTGTCCCGAGCCGGAGGCACGGCCGGGAACGGCACCTGGACCCGGCACGCCGAAGGCACCGTCGCCCCACCCGCCGGGACCTCACCCGCCGGGGCCTCACCCGCCGGGGCCTCACCCGTCGGGACCTCACCCGCCGATCCGTTGCCCGTCGGATCGGTGGCCGTAACCGGCTGGAACGGCGACGCCGGTCCCGACACACAGCCGGTCCCCGTCGCCCCCGCATACGCGGAACTCACCCGCCGGGGGTACGCCTACGGGCCGGCGTTCCGAGGGCTGCACACCGTCCGACGCGGCGACGGCGTGGTCTTCGCCGACATCGCCACGGGCGAGGCGGTGGACCACGGCGGCCCGGTGTTCGACCTGCACCCCGCCCTCCTGGATGCTGCCGTCCAGGCCGCACTGGTAGGCCTGTTCGAGACCGCGGACAAGACGCTGGTGCCGTTCGCGTGGAGCGGCGTCACCGTGCACACCGCGGCCCCGCCGGCCTTGCGGGCCCGCATCACGAGGACCGGCGCCGACTCGGTGGCCATCATGCTCACCGACCCCGACGGCAACCCGGTCGCGTCGGTCGACTCGCTGGTGCTGCGGCCCGCGCCCGACGTTCCGCGCACTCCGTCCACGGAACAGAACGACGCGGCGCTGTTCCGGTTGTCGTGGCTGCCGAAGGAGGTCGGCGCCCACCCCGGCACCGGTCGCTGGGCGATGGTGGGGGAGGACCCGCACGACCTCGGTGCCGAGCTGGCCGGCGACAGCTTCCCGCTCGACCGGTACGCGGATCTCCCCGCGTTGCGGGCCGCGACGGCGGCGGGGGCCCCGGCGCCGTCCACCGTGGTCACCGTGGTTCCCCCGACCGACGTCACGGACACCGGCGGCGCGCACCGCGTCCTGCGCCTGGTACAGGACTGGCTGGCCGACGAGACGATGGCCGACACGCCACTGGTCGTCGTCACCACCGGTGCCGTCGACGCGGGGAGCAACAGCCGTCTTGATCTCGGCAACGCGCCGGTCTGGGGTCTGCTGCGTGCCGCGCAGTCGGAGCACCCCGGCCGCGTGGTGCTCGTCGACGTGGCGCCGGGCAGCGAGGGCGCCCGACGGCTCGCCGCCGCGACAGCCACGGGGGAACCGCAGCTGGCCCTGTCCGCCGAGGGCGTCCGTGTCCCGCGCCTCACGCGCCTGCCCGCGGCTCCCGGCCCGCACCCCGCCGCCGAGAAGCCGATGTCCGAGCGCGGAACCGTGCTGCTGACCGGCGCGTTCGGCCGGCTCGGCCGGCTGCTCGCGCGGCACCTGGCCACCGAGCACGGGGTGACGAGCATGCTGCTGGTCAGCCGGAGCGGCCCCGTCACGCCCGAGGCGCGTGCCCTGGTGGCCGAGCTGAGCGAGCTCGGTGTGGACGTGCGAGCCGAAGCCTGCGACGTCGCCGACCGCGCCGAGCTCGCTGCGGTGCTGCACGGGCTGCCTGCCGATCGGCCCCTCACCGCCGTGGTCCACACGGCCGGCGTGCTCGACGACGGCGTGTTCACCGACCTGAGTCCGCAGCGCCTCGACGCGGTCATGGATCCGAAGGCGGTGGCGGCGAAGAACCTGCACGAGCTCACCGCGGACATGCCGCTGTCGGCGTTCGTGCTCTACTCCTCTGTCTCGGGCCTGATCGGCGCAGCGGGTCAGGCCAACTACGCCGCCGCCAACACCTACCTCGACGCGCTCGCCCACCATCGCGCCCGGCTCGGACTCCCGGCCACGTCGCTGGCGTGGGGGCTGTGGGACCAGCGGGGCGGCATGGCGGCGGGGCTCGGCGCCGGCGACCTCAACCGGATGGCACGCTCCGGAGTGGCGACGCTGTCCGAAACCGAGGGGCTCGCACTCTTCGACGCCGCTCTTCGGCGGAGCGACCCGCTGCTCGTGCCGCTGCGGCTGGACACCGTCTCCGCCACCGACGGCGCGGACGTGCATCCACTGCTCCGCGAACTCATCACGAGCGCGCCGCGCCCGGCTCGCCCAGCGGCCGTACCGGGCCGTCCGGACGGCCCGCGCCCCGGCGGCGAAGACGTGACGTCCCAGCCCGGGCGACTGCTGGAGCTGGTGCGCGCGGAGGCGGGGCGAGTACTCGGTTACGACGGGCGGGACCCGATCGGTCCCGACCGCACCTTCAAGGAGTTCGGACTCGACTCGCTCACCGCCGTCGAACTGCGCAACCGGATCAACGCGGTCACGGGATCGCGCTTGGGGACCACGGCCGTGTTCGACTACCCGACCCCCCGGGCCCTCGCCGACCACCTGTCCGGCGAGCTCACCCCGAGCGGCGAGACAGCGGGCACGACCGGTTCGCCGGTGAACGACGCCGGTGATCCTGTGGTGATTGTCGGGATGGCGTGCCGTTATCCGGGTGGGGTGGGTTCTCCGGAGGATCTGTGGTCGTTGGTGGTGGAGGGCAGGGAGGGGAT
>NZ_JOFH01000091.1 GCF_000721235.1 Streptomyces olivaceus | reverse complement strand
CCACACCCCCCTCCCCACCTACCCCTTCCAACACCACCACTACTGGCTCAACCCCACCACCACCCCCACCAACCACCACCACACCGGACACCCACTCATCGCAAGCACGACGGACCTCCCGGAGGGGAACGGGCACGTCTTCACGGGGCGCGTGTCGACGTCCACGCACCCCTGGCTCGCCGACCACGCAGTGCTCGGCACGGTGCTGCTGCCCGGGACCGCCTTCCTGGACATCGCGCTGCACGCGGCGACTCACCTGGGCCACCGGCACGTGGAAGAGCTGACGGTGGAGAACCCCCTCACGTTCTCCGGCACCGCTGCCGTCCAACTGCACGTCACCGTCACGCCGGAGAGCGAGGGCGACGACTGTGCCGTGACGATCCACTCGCGCCCCGCCGACCAGCCGGACCAGCCGTGGACGCGGCATGCGAGCGGCACGATCGTCGCGGACGCTCCGCAGGACGGGCAGCCGGAGTTCGCCGGTGTGTGGCCGCCGCCCGGTGCGACGCCGGTGCCGGTCGAGGACCTCTACGACCGGTTGGCGGGCCTCGGTTACCTGTACGGCCCGGTGTTCCAGGGGCTGGGGGCCGCGTGGCGCGACGGCGACGTGCTCTACGCCGAGGTCCGGCTGCCCGAGGACACGGAGGCCGACGGGTTCGCCGTCCATCCCGCGCTGCTCGACGCGGCCCAGCACGCCACCGCGCTCGGCATGGGCCTGGACCGGTCCGACGGTCCGGTCCGGTTGCCGTTCTCCTGGTCCGGGAGCACGCTGCACGCCACCGGGGCGAGCGTGCTGCGGGTCCGGGTGACGCCCGTGGACGAGTCGACGGCGGCGCTGGACATGGCCGACGAAGCGGGCCGGCCGGTGGTCACCGTCTCCGCGCTCAAGCTCCGCGAACTGACCGTCGACCGGCTGGACACGTCCCGCCACCTGCACAACGCCCTGTGGCGCGTGGGCTGGACGCCGTCGGCGTCCGACGCGTCGCCCGTCGCGCCGGGCGCTTGGGCGGTACTGGGGGACGCGGTGGCCGAGGACGGCCCGGACGCTCTGGGTGACGCCTGCGCCGGCCTGCCGCGCCACCGGGAACTGGGCGACCTCGTGCGCTCGATCGACTCGGGAGCGGCCGTACCGGACGTCGTACTGCTCCCCTGCGACGGCGGAACGCCCGAGGAGGGCGACCCGGCCGCCCGCGGCCACGACGCCACCCGGCACGTGCTCCAACTGCTCCAGGACTGGCTGGCCGAGGACCGTCTCGCGGCGTCGAGGCTGGTGGTGGTCACCCGCGGCGCGGTGCCGGTGGACGCCGACGACCCGGTGTGCGACCTGGCGGGCGCGGCCGTGTGGGGTCTGCTGCGCGCCGCCTGGTGGGAGGAGCCGGACCGGTTCGCGCTGGTCGACCTCGACGGGACGGACGCGTCGGTACGCATGCTGGGTGCCGCGATCGATTCCGGCGAGCCGCAGGTCCTGCTGCGTGTCGGGACGGCCCATGTTCCTCGGCTGGTCGCGGCCGCCGCCGCGGGGGAGGCGGCGGAGGAGGCCGGGAAGGCCTCCTTCGACCCGGACGGCACCGTCCTGATCACCGGCGGCACGGGGACGATCGGCCGGCACGTCGCCCGGCATCTGGTGGCCCGGCACGGCGTAAGGCATCTGCTGCTGGTCAGCCGCTCGGGCCCGGACTCCCCGGGCGCCGTCGAGCTGGCGGACGAGCTGCGGTCCGCCGGGGCCGAGGTGACGGTCGCGGCGTGCGACACCGCCGACCGGGACGCGCTGGCCGCCCTGCTCGCCGACGTCCCGGACGAGCATCCGCTCACTGCGGTCGTCCACACGGCGGGTGTGCTGGCGGACGGCGTGCTCACCGCGCTGACGGGTGCGGACGCGGACGCCGTCCTGCGGCCCAAGGCCGACGCTGCGTGGAACCTGCACGTGCTGACCGAGCACCTCGACCTCGAGGCGTTCATCCTGTTCTCGTCGGCGGCGGGCACGATCGGCAACCCGGGCCAGTCGGTGTACGCGGCGGCCAACGGCTTCGTGGACGCGCTGGCCGCGTACCGGCGGTCCCGTGGTCTGCCCGCCGCGTCCTTCGCATGGGGTCTGTGGGCGGAGACCAGCTCGATGACCGCGGGGCTGGACAGCGTCGGCAGGGCCAGGCTCACCCGCAACAGCGCGGCGCTCGGCACCGAGCAGGGGCTCGCCCTCTTCGACGCCGGGCTGACGCTCCGGCGGGAGGTGCCGCTGTTGATGGCCGTACTGCGGCCGGCGACGGTCCGCGCGGACGACGAGGACATTCCGCCGATCCTGCGCACGATCGGCCGGGCGACCGTACGGCGGGCGAGCGGCCCGGTCCGGCGGACGACGGACGGCGACCTGGCCGGCCGCCTGAGCGCGCTCAGTGAGACCGAGCGGCTCGACACGCTGGTGGACCTGGTGCGGGTCAACGTGGCTGCGGTACTCGGCCACGTGGGGCAGGACGCGGTCGAGACCGACCGCAGCTTCCGGGACCTGGGCTTCGACTCGCTCACCGCCGTCGAGCTGCGCAACCGGCTGAAAGGCGCCACAGGTCTGCGCCTGCCCGCCACGCTGATCTTCGACCATCCGACGACGGGCGCCCTGGCCGGGCACCTGCTCGCGGAGCTGCTCGGGGAGCGGGCGGGGACGAGCAGGCCGGCCTCGGTGATCGCCGAGCGGGACGACGACCCTGTGGTGATCGTCGGGATGGCGTGCCGCTTCCCGGGCGACGTCCGTACGCCGGACGCCCTGTGGCGGCTCGTGGCCGAGGGCGCGGACGCGATCGGCGGCTTCCCCGCGGGCCGTGGCTGGAACGTCGACGAGTTGTACCACCCGGACCCCGACCACCCCGGCACCTCGTACGTCGACAAGGGCGGGTTCCTGCACGACGCGGACGTGTTCGACGCGGAGTTCTTCGGGATCAGCCCCCGCGAGGCCCTGGCGACCGACCCGCAGCAGCGGCTGCTGCTGGAGACCGCCTGGGAGTTGCTGGAGAACGCGGCCATCGACCCGGCGTCGCTGCGCGGCAGCGGCACCGGGGTGTTCATCGGCACGGCCGCCCAGGAGTACGGGATCAACGCGCGGCTCGCCGAGACCGGTACGGAGGTCACCGTGGACACGGCGTGCTCGTCGTCGCTGGTCTCCCTGCACCTCGCGGCGCAGGCGCTGCGCAACGGCGACTGCGACCTCGCGCTGGCCGGCGGGGTCGCGGTCATGGCGACGCCGACGTTGTTCGTCGAGTTCAGCCGGCAGCGCGGTCTGGCCCCGGACGGCCGGTGCAAGCCGTTCGACGCCGCCGCCGACGGCACGGTGTTCTCCGAGGGGGTCGGGCTGCTGCTGGTGGAGAGG
>NZ_JOFH01000090.1 GCF_000721235.1 Streptomyces olivaceus | reverse complement strand
GCACCACATCGTGAGTGACGCATGGTCCAGGGCTCCGCTGGCCCGCGACCTCACGGCCGCCTACGCGTCCCCGACCAGCTCGAACTCCCCTACGACCGCCCCCGCCCCGCCGTCGCCACCTACCGCGGCGACCGCATCCCCTTCGAAATCCCCGCAGAGCTGTACGCGCGCGTCAGTGAGGTGGCCGGGCGCGTTCAGGCGAGCCCGTTCATGGTGCTCCAGGCGGCCCTCGCCGCCCTGCTGACCCGGCTCGGCGCGGGCACGGACATCCCGCTGGGCACGCCGATCGCGGGCCGTACCGACGAAGCGCTCGACGACCTGGTAGGCGTCTTCCTGAACACGCTGGTGCTGCGCACGGACACCTCCGGGAACCCGACGTTCGCCGAGCTGGTGGACCGGGTCCGTGAGCGGAACCTCGGTGCCTACGCCCACCAGGACCTGCCGTTCGAGCGGCTGGTGGAGGCGGTCAACCCGGAGCGCTCGCTCGCCCGGCACCCCCTCTTCCAGGTGCTTCTCACGCTCAACAACACCGACTACCAGGGCGCGTTGGACTCCCTCGGCGACCTGCCCGGCCTCCGGGCCGAGCGGGAGCCGATCGAGTCGTCCGTCGCCAAGTTCGACCTGGCCTTCGGCTACACGGAGCGCCGCGACCCGCACGGCCGGGTGACCTCCCTGCACGGCGTACTGGAGTTCAGCACCGACCTGTTCGACCGCGTCACCGCCGGCACCCTCGTCGACCGGCTCCTCCGGTTCCTGGACCACGCGGTCACCACCCCGGACGTCAAGGTCGGCGACATCGAGATCCTCGCCGGGGCCGAGCGCGGGCGCCTGCTCGAACTCTGGAACGACACGGCTCGTGAGGTGCCGGGGCGTTCGGTGGTGGAGCTGTTCGAGGAGCGGGTTGCCTCGAACCCGGCCGCCGAGGCCGTGGTCGCGGGCGGGGAAGCACTGTCGTACGAGGAGTTGGACTCCCGTGCGGAGCGGCTGGCCCGTGTGCTGGTCGAGCGCGGGGCCGGCGCCGAACGGTTCGTGGCGGTGGCCCTGCCCAGGTCCGTGGACCTCGTCGTGGCCCTGCTCGCGGTCTGGAAGACCGGCGCCGCCTACCTCCCGCTGGACACCGAGTACCCGGCCGAACGGCTGGCGTACATGCTGGACGACGCCAACCCCGTCCTGCTCGTCACCATCAGCGACCTGGCCCCCGTACTGCCGGAGGAACCGGCCGTACCGCGGCTGCTGCTGGACGCCCCCGAGACCAGCGAGGCTCTGTCGCGGCCCGCGGGCGACCAGCCCCTGACCCGCCCGGCTCTCGCGAACCCGGCCTACGTGATCTACACATCGGGGTCGACGGGACGCCCGAAGGGTGTGGTCGTGCCGCAGGGCGCGCTGGTGAACTTCCTGACGGCGATGCGTGACCGCTTCGAACTCGGCGCCGGGGACCGCCTGGTAGCGGTGACCACGGTCGGGTTCGACATCGCCGGACTCGAACTCTTCGTGCCCTTGTTGTCGGGCGCTTCGATCACGCTCGCGGAGCGGGATGTCGTCCGGGACCCGGTCGCGTTGTGCGGTTTGGTGCGGTCGGCGGGTGTGTCCGTGATGCAGGCGACGCCGAGCCTGTGGCGGGCGATGCTGGCTGAGGACGCTTCGGCGCTGGCCGGGGTGCGGGTGCTGGTCGGTGGCGAAGCTCTGCCCGCCGACCTGGCCGAGGCGCTCGTCCAACGGGCGATGTCGGTGATCAACCTGTACGGGCCGACAGAGACGACGATCTGGTCCACGGAATGGCCGGTGACCGCAGACGGTGCACGCCTGCCGCGGATCGGCCGCCCGATCGCCAACACCCGCGTCTACGTCCTCGACGGCACACTCCGGCCCGTTCCGGCCGGAGTGCCGGGCGAGCTCTACATCGCCGGTGACGGCGTCGTCCGCGGTTACCACGGCCGACCGGGGCTGACCTCCGAACGGTTCGTCGCCGACCCCCACGGTCCCTCCGGCACCCGGATGTACCGCACCGGCGACCTCGTCCGCTGGACGGTGGACGGGGAGCTGGAGTACCTCTCCCGCGTCGACGACCAGGTCAAGCTGCGTGGTTTCCGGATCGAGCTGGGCGAGATCGAAACCGTGCTCGCCGGACACGAGCGGGTGGCCCAGGCCGCCGTACTCGTCCGCGAGGCCCGCCCCGGAGACCGGCGCCTCGTCGCCTACCTCGTCCCGGCAGCCGAAGCGGTGGAGACGGCCGAGGTGCGGGCGCATCTCGCCGCCCACCTGCCGGACTACATGGTGCCCTCGGCCTTCGTCACCCTGGACTCCTTCCCCCTCACCCCCAACGGCAAGCTCGACCGCCGCGCTCTGCCGGCGCCCGACTACGACCAGGGAACCAGCGAGGGACGCGCACCCCGTACCCCCCGCGAGGACATTCTCTGCACCCTCTTCGCCGAAGTACTCGGCGTCGGTTCGGTCACCATCGACGACGACTTCTTCGCCCTGGGCGGCCACTCCCTGCTCGCCACCAAACTCGTCAGCCGCATCCGCACCGTCCTGGACACCGAGATCGCCGTACGCCGGCTGTTCGAGGCGCCCACGGTCGCCGAACTGGCGGCCGCGCTGGACACCGCGACCGGCACGCGGAAGCCGCTTCGGGCCACCGTCTCCCGGCCCGCCCGGGTTCCGCTGTCGTACGCCCAGCGGCGGCTGTGGTTCCTGCACCGCTTCGAGGGTCCCAGCGCCACCTACAACCTGCCCGTCGCCCTGCGGATGACGGGGACGCTGGACCAGGAGGCGCTGCGGCTGGCACTGGCGGACGTCGTCGACCGGCACGAGAGCCTGCGGACGGTGTTCGCGGAGGACGCCGAGGGCCCGTACCAGATCGTGCGGGACACCGCCGAGGTGTCTCTCACGGTGACCGCCACGGACGAGGAACACCTGCCCGAGGACCTGGACCGCGCATCCCGCGCGCCCTTCGAGCTGAGCGAGGAACCGCCCCTGCGCGCCTTCCTGTTCGAGCTCGGCGAAGAGGAGTACGTCCTGCTCGCTGTCGTCCACCACATCGCGGGCGACGCCTGGTCGATGGGCCCCCTCGCACAGGATCTGACGGCGGCGTACGCGGCCCGGGTGCGGGGTGCCGCCCCGGAGTGGGCGCCGCTGCCGGTGCAGTACGCCGACTACAGCCTCTGGCAGCGGGAAGTCCTCGGCTCCGAGGACGACCCCGACAGTGAGGCCGGCCGCCAACTGGACTACTGGAAGCACTCGTTGTCGGATCTGCCGGCGGAGCTTTCGCTGCCGTTCGACCGCCCGAGGCCGGCCACGGCCTCGTACGTGGGTGACCGGGTCACCTTTGAGCTGCCGGAGGACGTATACGGCGGTCTGGTACCTGGTCGGCTTCTTCGTGAACACGCTGGTGCTGCGCACCGACGTCTCCGGGGACCCCACCTTCGCGGAGCTGCTGGAGCGGGTGCGGACGGCCGACCTCACCGCCTACGCCCACCAGGACCTGCCGTTCGAGCGGCTGGTCGAAGCGGTGAACCCGGAGCGTTCACTCTCCCGGCACCCCCTCTTCCAGACCATGCTCACCCTGAACAACACGGACCAGGGCGCGGCGTCCGCCGTCGCTTCCCTGCCCGGCCTGGAGGTGAGCGGCCGACCGGTCGGAATCGGCGCCGCCAAGTTCGATCTGTCCTTCCGACTCGCCGAACGGCGCCCCACTTCGGAGTCCGAGTCCGCCACGTTGGGTGGTGCGCTGGACTACAGCACCGACCTCTTCGACCGGGAGACCGCACAGTCCATCACCGAGCGTTTCGTCCGCGTGCTGACCGCCCTGGCCCAGGACCCGGACCTCCGGGTGTCCGAGGTGGAGGTGCTGGAGGACGCCGAGCGGGAGCGGGTGCTGTCCGGCTGGCAGGGAGCAACACGCACCCTGCGCGGGGCGTCCTTGCCTCAGCTCATCACCGAGCAGGCGGGGCGCACCCCGGACGCGGTGGCGGTGGAATGCGGTGACCGGTCGCTGACCTACGGCGAGTTGGACGCCTGGTCGGGGCGGGTCGCCGGATGGCTGCGCACCCAGCAG
>NZ_JOFH01000089.1 GCF_000721235.1 Streptomyces olivaceus | reverse complement strand
CATCCCGCCCCTGCCCATACGTCGCCAGCAACGCCTCCGCCTCGATCGGATCACCGAGCCTCGTCCCGGTACCGTGCGCCTCCACCACGTCCACGTCCGCCCCGTCCAGCCCGGCGTCCGCCAACGCCGCCCGGATGACGCGTTGCTGCGCGGGACCGCTGGGTGCGGACAGGCCGTTCGACGCACCGTCCTGGTTGACCGCGCTGCCCCGCACGACCGCGAGCACCTGGTGGCCGTTGCGCCGGGCGTCCGAGAGCCGTTCGACGACGAGGACGCCGACTCCCTCGGCGAAACCGGCGCCGTCCGCACCGGCTGCGAACGCCTTGCTGCGGCCGTCGGCGGCCAGACCGCCCTGGCGGGTGAACTCGGTGAAGATGCCCGGGGTGGACATGACGGTGACACCGCTGGTGAGGGCCAGGTCGCACTCGCCCTGGCGGAGCGAGCGCACGGCCAGGTGCAGGGCGACGAGGGACGACGAGCAGGCGGTGTCGACGGTGAGGGCCGGGCCCTCAAGTCCGAGGGTGTAGGCGACCCGGCCGGAGAGGACGCTGCCGGTGTTGCCCGTGGCGACGTATCCGGCGGTCTCCTCGGGGACGTCGGGACTGACCGTGAGGTAGTCGCCGCCGTTGGTGCCGGTGAACACGGCTGTGCGGGTGCCGTGCAGGCTGGTCGGGTCGATGCCGGCCTGTTCGAGGGCTTCCCAGGAGGTTTCGAGGAGCAGCCGCTGCTGCGGGTCCATCGCCAGCGCCTCACGCGGCGAGATCCCGAAGAACTCCGCGTCGAAGTCGCCCGCGTCGTGGAGGAATCCGCCCTCGTGGGCGGTCGACGTGCCGGCGCGTCCACCCGGGTCGGTCCCCCGGAGGGCGTCGAGGTCCCAGCCACGGTCGTCGGGGAACGGGGTGATGGCGTCGCCCCCGTCGCGGAGCAGGTGCCACAGCTGCTGCGGGGAGCGGATGTCGCCGGGGAAGCGGCAGCCCATGCCGACCACGGCGATCAGGTCGTCCCCGTCCGCCGGGGCCGGGGCGGGGCCGGGCGCGGGCACCGGGGCCGGGTCCGCGCCGAGGCCGCCGACGAGCTCGTCCCGCAGGTGGGCGGCGAGATCGCGGGCGGTGGGGTGGTCGAAGACGATGGTGGAGGCCAGCCGCAGTCCGGTCGCCTTGTTCAGCCGGTTGCGCAGTTCGACGGCGGTGACGGAGTCGAAGCCGAGGTCGCGGTAGGCCGTCGTGGGATCGACGGCACCGGGTCCTGAGTGGCCGAGGACCTCGGCGGCCTGTTCGCGGACGAGGGTGAGCAGGGCGGCCTGCTGTTCGGCCCGGCCGCCCAGTGCGGCGATGCGCCCGGCTAGGGTGCCGGCGCCGGCGCCGGCGCCGGTGTCGGGGCCCGGCCCGGTGGCCGCGGCGGTGAGCCGGCGGACCTCGGGCAGGTCGGCGAGGAAGGGGCTGGGGCGGGTGGCGGTGAAGGCCACGTGGAACCTGTCCCACTCCACGTCCGCGACCACGACGGTCGGTTCGGTGTCGCCGGCCACCGCCACGAGGGCCGCGGCGGCCAGGGCGGGGTCCATCACGGGCAGGCCGTGGCGGCCGGCGGTCGCCTCGATGTCGCCCTCGGTGGCCATGCCGCGCTCGTCCCAGATGCTCCAGGCGATGGAGGTGGCGGGCAGTCCCAGGGCGTGCCGCTGCTCGGCGAGGGCGTCCAGGTAGGCGTTGCCGGGGGCGTAGTTGCCCTGTCCGGAGGCGCCCAGGGTGCCGGCCAGGGAGGAGAAGAGCACGAAGGCGTCCAGGCCGGTGTCAAGGGTCAGCTCGTGCAGGTGCCGGGCGCCGTCGGCCTTGACCCGCAGGACCTGGTCGATCCGGTCGGGGGTGAGGCGTTCGACGACGGAGTCGTCCAGGACGGCGGCGGTGTGCACGACCGCCGTCAGCGGGTGGTCGGCGGGGACGGTCGCGAGCAGCTCGGCGACGGCCTCCCGGTCGCCGACGTCGCAGGCGGTGAGGGTGACGCGGACGCCGGTCTCCTCCAGTTCGGCGCGCAGTTCGGCGGCGCCCGGCGCGTCCGGGCCGCGTCGGCTCGCCAGCAGGAGGTGGTCGGCGCCGTGCCGGGCGAGGTGACGGGCCACGCGGGCGCCGAGGCCTCCGGTGCCGCCGGTCACCAGGACGGTGCCGTGCGGGCGCCACGCCGGCCGCGTCCCGGTGGCACCGGTGCGGGACAGGCGCCGGACGAGCGCGCCGGACGGCCGCAGGGCCACCTGGTCCTCGCCGCTGCCGCCGGCCAGCACCGCCGCGAGGAGGCGGCCCGTGCGCCCGTCGGGGCGGGCGGGCAGGTCGACGAGGCCGCCGAACCGCTCGGGGTGTTCGAGGGCCGCGATCCGGCCGAGGCCCCACACCATGTGCTGGGCCGCGGCGGCGTCCCGGGCGGTGCGCGCGTCCTCGGCGGTCGCGGTGACCGCGTCGTGGGTCAGGCACCACAGGGGGCCGCGGGACCCGGTCTCGCCGAGCGCCTGGAACAGGGCGACGGTGGTGGTGAGGCCGGTGCGTTCGACGCGTCCCCGAGCGGTTCCGTCTCCGTCGGTGACGGTCAGCAGGGACAGCACCCCCGCGAAGGACCCGTCGGGCAGCAGGCGGACGACGTCGTCCCGGGTGGCGTCCGCGGTGAGGGTGAGCGTGGTGACGTCACCACCGTGCTCGCGTACGGCGGCGGCGACCGCGTCGGCGCAGTCGGCCGCCGCGGCGGAGTCCGCCGGGACCGCCAGCAGCCATGTGCCGGTCAGCACGGGGTCGCCGGGCAGGGTCGCCGGGGACCAGCGCACGTGGTACCGCCAGGAGTCGACCGCGGCCTCGGCAGTACGGTGGCGGCGCCAGGTCCGCAGCGCGGGCAGTACGCCGTCCAGGGCGTCGCCGTCCACGTCGAGCAGGTCGGCGAGGGTTCCGGCGTCGTCGCTCTGCACCGCTTCCCAGAAGCCGGTGTCGTCGCCGGGGCGCGGGGTGGCCTGCGCGGCGGCGGGCCCGCGCAGCGTGTCGGGGTCCCACCAGTAGCGTTCGCGCTGGAAGGCGTAGGTGGGAAGGTCGACGTGTCCGGTGCCGGTGGCGGCGAACGCCCGCGCCCAGTCCACGGGCACGCCGTGCGCGAAGGCCTCGCCGAGCGAGGCGAACAGGCGCCGGGCCCCTCCGTCGTCGCGGCGCAGGGTCCCGGTCACCGCGGCCTCGTGACCGGCCGCCTCCAGCGTCTCGTGCACGGCCGCGGTCAGCACCGGGTGCGCGCTGCATTCCACGAACGCTCCGGCGTCCGTCGCGGCGAGGGCGCGTACGGCTTCCTCGAACCGTACCGGCCGGCGCAGGTTGCGGACCCAGTAGGCGGCGTCCGGCACCTCGTCGCCGAGCCAGTCGCCGGTGACCGTCGAGAAGAACGGCACCCGTGCGCGGGCCGCGCGGACGGGGGCCAGGTCCGCGAGGATCCGGTCGGCCAGAGCGTCGACCTGCCCGGAGTGGGAGGCGTAGTCGACCGGGATGCGGCGGTAGCGCACTCCCTCGCTTTCGCACCGGGCCCGGAGCGCGTCGAGCCCTTCGGGGGTGCCCGAGACGACGGTCGTGGCGGGTCCGTTGGCCGCGGCCACGGTCACGGGGTCCGTGATGCCGTCCAGAAGTCGGCGCACGTCCTTCTCGGAGGCCGCCACCGAGGCCATGCCGCCGTGGCCGGCGAGTTCCGCGGCGATCGCCCGACTGCGCAACGCCACCACCCGCGCACCATCCTCCAGACTCAACGCACCCGCCACCACCG
>NZ_JOFH01000088.1 GCF_000721235.1 Streptomyces olivaceus | reverse complement strand
GTGCTCCCCCGCACCCTGCACGTCGACGAGCCCACCCCGCACGTCGACTGGGACAGCGGAAACGTCCAACTCCTCACCGAAAACCGTGACTGGCCCGCGACCGACCGGCCGCGCCGCGCCGGCATCTCCTCCTTCGGCATCAGCGGCACCAACGCCCACATCATCATCGAGCAGGCGCCCGACCCAGAGCCCGTGACGGAAGAGGAACACTACGACGGCCCCTTCGCCTGGCTGCTCTCCGCCAAGACCGGAACCGCCCTGCGCGACCAGGCCGAACGCCTGCTGGGCCATGTCGAGGCCAACCCCGACGTGGACCCCGCGGCCGTCGCCCGCACCCTGGCCGGCCGCGCCGTCTTCGCCCACCGGGCGGGCGCCGTCGGGGCCGGAGTGGACGACCTCCGCTCCGCACTGACCGCGCTGCGGGACGGCGTCCCGGCCACGAATCTGGCACACGGCACGGAGACGCCGGGCAAGACGGTGTTCGTCTTCCCGGGGCACGGCGCGCAATGGACCGGTATGGGCCTGGACCTGATGGAGTCCTCGCCGGTCTTCGCCGAACACCTCCACGCCTGCGACGAGGCGCTGCGGCCGCACACCGGCTGGTCGTTGCTGTCGGTGCTGCGCGGCGAACCGGACGCGCCCGACCTCGACCGCATCGATGTGGTCCAGCCCGCGCTGTTCGCGCTCACGGTCGCGCTGGCGCGGGTGTGGCAGGCGCACGGCGTCCAGCCGGACGCGGTCGTCGGTCACTCCCAGGGCGAGATCGCCGCCGCGCACATCGCGGGTGCGCTGACGCTGGAGGACGCGGCGAAGATCATCGCGCTGCGCGGCCAGGTGGCCGCCACGATCGCGGGCCGCGGAGGCATGGCCGCCGTCCCGCTGCCCGTCGAGCAGGTGACCGCCGACCTGGCGCCCTACGACGGCGCGTTGTCGGTCTCGGGCGTCAACTCGCCGCGCGCCACAGTCGTGTCGGGCGACCTCGACGCCGTCGGCCGGCTCCTCGCCGCCTATCAGGCCGACGGCGTGGACGCACGGGCCGTCCCCATCGGGTACGCCTCGCACTCGACCCACGTCGAACCGCTCCGCGACCGCATGCTCGAAGCGCTCGCCCGCATCGAACCCCGGGAACCGGTCGTCCCGGTGTACACGACGGCGCGCGAGGCCGGTGACGGCGTCCGGTTCGACGCCGAGTACTGGTACGACAACCTGCGCAACCCGGTGCGCTTCCAGCGTGCGGTCGTCAGGCTGCTGGAGAGCGGGCACACCCGGTTCGTCGAGGCGGGTCCGCACCCGGTGCTGACCGCCTCGATCGAGCACACCGCCGAGGAGTCAGGCACACCGACGGTGGCGGTCGGCACGCTGCGCCGTCACCGGGGCGACCAGAACCAGCTGCTCACCTCGCTGGCCCGCGCCCACGCGCACGGCATCGACGTGGACCGGACGGCCATGCTGCCCGGGAGCCGGCCGGCGAACCTGCCGATCCCGCTGCCGACGTATCCGTTCCGGCACCGGCGCTACTGGCTGCATCCGGCGGCGGGCCCGGACCGGTCCGGGACGGCGACCGGGCACGCGCTGGTCGGTTCCGTGACCGAACTGCCCGACGACAGGGGCCACATCCTCACCGGCTCGGTGTCCACCGTGACGCACTCGTGGCTGGCGGACCACGGCATCCTGGGCACCACGCTGCTGCCGGGTGCCGCGTTCCTCGACCTGGCCCTCCGCGCGGCCGTCGAGGTCGGCGGGGACCGGATCGACGGGCTCGTCCTGGAGCGCCCTCTCGTCCTGCGGGACGACGTCCCCGTCCAGCTCCATGTGAGCGTCTCCCCGGCCGGGGACGGCGAGCAGCGGGACATCGCGATCCACTCGCGTCCCGCGGGCCGGCCCGAACAGCCGTGGACCCGGCATGCCGGAGCCGCTGTCACCGAGTCCGGCGCCGGCGTCGGCGCGGCCTGGGACGGCGGTACGGCCGCTTGGCCGCCGCCCGGGGCGACGTCCGTCGACCTGAGCGACGCCTACGACCGGCTCGGCCTCGACGGTTACGAGTACGGGCCGGTCTTCCAGGGGCTGCGGGCCGCGTGGCGGGTCGGCGACGAGGTGTTCGCCGAGATCACCCTGCCGGACGACGAGACCGCCGCGTTCCAGCGCTTCTGCGTGCATCCGGCGCTGCTGGACGCCGCGTTGCACACCGTCGTGCTCGGTCTGCTCGGCGAACGCGACGGGACCTGGCTGCCGTTCTCCTTCAGCGGGGTGTCACTCCACGCGACGGGTGCGAGCAGTCTGCGGGTGCGGCTCCGCCCGGTCGGAACGGACGAGCTCGCGCTGGACGTCGCCGACGCGACCGGGATGCCGGTCGCCACGGTCGAGTCGGTGGTACTGCGGCCGGTCGACCCCGAGCGGCTGCGTGGCGACGCCCAGGGGGCCGGCCCGCTGTACGAGCTGGGCTGGACGGCTCTCGACCTGGCGTCGACGGAGTTGCCGCAGGGTGCCGAGGTGGTCTTCGCCGAGTGCTCCGCGCCCGACGACGGTGCCGGTGCTGCCGGTGCCGGTGCCGAAGCGGTGCACCTCGTCGCCGAGCGGGCGCTGGAGCTGACCCGGCGGTGGCTGGCGGAGGAGCGGGCTGCCGCGTCCCGCCTGGTCGTCGTGACGCGGGGCGCCGTCGTCACCGGACCGGACGACCGGCTCACCGACCCGGCCGGGGCCGCCGCGTGGGGCCTGGTCCGGTCGGCGCAGTTGGAGCACCCCGGCCGTTTCGTCCTGCTGGACGTGGACGGCGACGACGCTTCCGTCCAGGCGATGGGCCCGGCGGCCGCGAGCGGCGAGCCGCAGCTCGCGATCCGCAACGGCCGGTGCCACGTGCCCCGGCTGGCCAAGACCACGGCGGCCTCCGGCGACGTCTCGGTGTCGGAGGCCTCTGGCGACATCTCGTTGTCGGAGGCCACCGGCGGCGTCCCGTTCGCCCCGGACGGCACTGTCCTCATCACCGGAGGCACCGGGACGGTCGGCGCGCGCGTCGCCCGGCATGTCGTGGCCAGGCACGGGGTTCGCCACCTGGTTCTCCTCGGGCGCCGAGGTCCCGAGGCACCCGGGGCCGAGGAACTGCGGGCGGAATTGGTCGCGCTGGGTGCCGAGGTCGTCATCGCCGCCTGTGACGTCGCCGACCGCGACGACCTCGCCCGCGTCCTGAGCGCCGACCTGCCGACGGACCGTCCGCTCTCGGCGGTCGTGCACGCCGCCGGTGTTCTGGACGACACGCTGCTGACCGGCCTGACCGCGGACCGGCTGCACACGGTGCTGCGGCCCAAGGTGGACGCGGCCTGGCATCTGCACGATCTCACCCGCGACTTGCCGCTGTCGGCGTTCGTGGTCTTCTCCTCCGCCGTCGGCACGCTCGGGGCAGCGGGCCAGGCAAACTACGCGGCGGCCAACGCGGGTCTCGACGCGCTCGCCCACCATCGCCGGTCCCTGGGACTGCCGGGCACCTCGCTCGCCTGGGGGCTCTGGGCCGACGACAGCGACATGACCGGCTCCCTCACCGAGGCACAGCGCGAGCGCCTGCACCGCCAGGGGCTGCGGCCCATGGCCGCCGAGCACGCCCTGGCCCTGTTCGACGCGGCGCTCGCCACCGGAACGCCGCACGTCGTCACCGCCGAGCTGGATCAGCGCGCCCTCCAGAACCGCGCCGCCGAGGGAGATCTGCCCCACGTGCTGAGGGGCCTGGTAAGGCAGCGACCCCGGCGCGCGGACGCGGGCGGCGCGGCGGGCGGGGGCGACCTGGCCGCACGGCTGTCCGGCCTGTCCGACGCCGAGCAGGACTCGGTGCTCATCGGCCTCGTCCGGAGTCATGTCACCGCCGTGCTCGGCCGCTCCATCGCCCTGGACGTCGCCGACGACCGGAACTTCAAGGACATGGGCTTCGACTCGCTCACCGGCGTCGAACTGCGCAACCGGCTGAACAGCGCGACCGGACTCGGCCTTTCGGCGACGATGGTGTTCGACCACCCCAGCGTCGAAGCGCTGGTGCGGGGCGGCTGGTGGCCGAGGGCACGGACGCCATCGGCGAGTTCCCGACCGACCGCGGCTGGGACCTGGACGCCCTGTACGACCCGGACCCCGACCACCCCGGTACCAGCTACACCCGCTCCGGCGGTTTCCTTTACGACGCCGGGAACTTCGACACCGAGTTCTTCGGGATCAGCCCGCGCGAGGCGCTGGCCATGGACCCGCAGCAGCGCCTGCTCCTGGAGACCGGCTGGACGGCCATCGAGAGCGCGGGCATCGACCCGCGGTCGCTGCACGGCAGCCGCACCGGAGTGTTCACGGGCGTCATGTACGACGACTACGCCTCCCGTCTCCTGCACCTGGCGCCCGAGGGCTACGAGGGCCAGCTGGGCACCGGCAGCGCGGGGAGCGTCGCGTCGGGCCGCGTGTCCTATACGTTCGGGTTGGAGGGCCCGGCCATCTCGGTGGACACGGCGTGCTCGTCGTCGCTGGTGGCCCTGCATCTGGCGGCCCAGGCCCTGCGCAACGGCGAGTGCGATCTTGCACTGGCGGGCGGCGTCACCGTCATGGCCACCCCGAGTTCCTTCGTGGAGTTCAGCCGTCAGCGGGGGCTGGCCCCGAACGGCCGGTGCAAGCCGTTCGCGGGAGCGGCCGACGGCACCATCTGGGGCGAAGGTGCCGGCCTGCTGCTGGTCGAGCGCCTGTCGGACGCCCGCCACAACGGCCACCAGATCCTCGCCGTCGTCCGCGGCTCCGCCGTAAACCAGGACGGTGCGTCCAACGGGCTCTCGGCTCCCAACGGGCCCGCCCAACAGCGGGTGATCCGCCAGGCCCTGGCCAGCGCGGGCCTGTCACCGGCCGACGTCGACGCGGTCGAGGCCCACGGCACCGGCACCACCCTCGGCGACCCCATCGAAGCCCAAGCCCTCATCGCCACCTACGGCCAGGACCGCAAAGCACCCTTGTGGCTGGGTTCCATCAAGTCCAACATCGGCCACACCCAAGCCGCCGCCGGCGTCGCCGGCATCATCAAAATGGTCCAGGCCATCCGTCACGGGCTGCTGCCCAGGACCCTGCATGTCGACGAACCGACCCCGCACGTCGACTGGGACAGCGGAAACGTCCAACTCCTCACCGAGAACCACAACTGGCCCGCCACCGACCGGCCCCGCCGCGCCGGCATCTCCTCCTTCGGCATCAGCGGAACCAACGCCCACATCATCATCGAACAAGCACCCGACCAAGGGCCCGTCACCCACGAGCCACACAGCGGTCCTGTCGCCTGGCTGCTCTCCGCCAAAACCGAACCCGCCCTGCGCGACCAAGCCACACACCTGCTCCACCACATCGAAACCCACCCGGACCTGGA
>NZ_JOFH01000087.1 GCF_000721235.1 Streptomyces olivaceus | reverse complement strand
CTTGATCACACCAGCAACACCCGCCGCCGCCTGCGTGTGACCCACATTCGACTTCACCGACCCCAGCCACAACGGCCGCTCGGCATCCCGCCCCTGCCCGTACGTCGCCAGCAACGCCTCCGCCTCGATGGGGTCGCCGAGGACGGTGCCGGTGCCGTGCGCCTCCACCACGTCCACGTCCGAGGTGCCGAGCCCGGCGTCCGCCAACGCGGCGCGGATCACCCGCTGCTGCGCGGGGCCGTTCGGTGCCGTGAGGCCGTTCGACGCACCGTCCTGGTTGATCGCACTGCCCCGCACGACCGCGAGCACCCGGTGTCCGTTGCGCCGCGCGTCCGACAGCCGCTCCAGGACCAGGACGCCCGCGCCCTCGGCCATCCCTATGCCGTCGGCGTCCGCCGAGAAGGGCTTGCACCGGCCGTCGGTCGCAAGACCCCGCTGCCGAGCGAACTGGACGAAGGGGCCGGGGGTCGCCATGACGGTCACGCCGCCGGCCAGCGCGAGGTCGCACTCGCCCGACCGCAGGGCCCGGCCCGCCAGGTGGATCGCCACCAGCGACGACGAGCACGCCGTGTCCACCGTCACCGCCGGCCCCTCGAAACCGAACGTGTAGGCCACCCGGCCGGACAGGACGCTGCCCGCGCCGCCGGTCATGAGCAGGCCCTCGACGTGTCCGGGGGTCCGCTCCGGGGCCGGTGCGTAGTCGTGGTAGACCTGCCCCGCGAACACTCCGGTGCGGCTGCCGTGCAGGCCGTCGGCGTCGAGTCCGGCCTGTTCGAGGGCTTCCCACGAGGTTTCGAGGAGCAGCCGCTGCTGCGGGTCCATCGCCAGCGCCTCACGCGGCGAGATCCCGAAGAAGCCCGCGTCGAAGTCGCCCGCGTCGTAGAGGAAGCCCCCTTCGCGGGTGTACGAGGTGCCGGTGTGGTCCGGGTCGGGGTGGTAGAGCCCGTCGAGGTCCCAGCCGCGGTCCGCCGGGAAGCGGCCGATGCCGTCGGCGCCGGTGGCGGCCAGCTCCCAGAGTTCCCCGGGGCTGGTGACGCCGCCGGGATAGCGGCAGGCCATGCCGACGATCGCGAGGGGGTCGTCGGTGGGGGCGGCGGGCGCGGCCGGTTCCTCCTGCGGCGCCGCGCCGGGCAGCTGGTCCACCAGGTGGGCGGCCAGCTCCGTGGGGGTGGGGTGGTCGAAGACCAGTCCGGCGGGGAGGCGCAGTCCGGTGGCGTTGTTCAGCCGGTTGCGCAGTTCGAGTGCGCCGAGCGAGTCGAAGCCGGAGTCGCGGAAGGCACGCGTGGCGGGGACCCGGTCGGCCGAGGCATGGCCGAGTACGGCGGCGGCCAGGTCGCGTACGAGCCCGAGGGCCAGGTCGATCCGCTCGTCCGGTGTCAGGGCCGTCAGACGCTCGGTGAAGGTTCCGTCGCTGCCCGCGGGCCGTGGCGGGCGGACGAGTCCGCGCAGCAGTGGCGGGATCCCTTCGCTCTCCGCCTGTTCGCGTACCTGCCGGAGGTCCAGCCTGGTGGGCACGGCGAGCGGTGCGGGGTCCGCGACCGCCCGGTCGAACAGCGCGAGGGCCTGGTCCTCGGGCAGGGGCGCCACGCCCAGCCGGGCCAGCCTGGCGCGGTCGGTGGTGTCGAGACCGGAGGCCATGCCGCCGCTGACGTCGTCCTGGTCCCACAGGCCCCAGGCGTGGCTCTGTCCCGGCAGGCCGAGGCCGGTGCGGTGGGCGGCGAGTGCGTCCAGGAAGGCGTTGGCGGCGGCGTAGTTGGCCTGCCCCGCGCCGCCGAGGACGCCGGAGACCGAGGACATGAGGACGAACGCGGTCAGCGGCTCGTCGCGGGTGAGTTCGTGCAGGTTCCAGGCGGCGTCGACCTTGGGGCGCAGCACGGTCGTGAGCTGGTCGGGCGTCAGGGAGGTGACGACTCCGTCGTCGAGGACGCCCGCCGCGTGCACCACCGCGGTGGGGGTGTGCTCGGCGCGGACGCCCGCGAGCGCGGTCCGCAGGGCGCCGTGGTCCGCCGGGTCGCAGCCGAGGGTGGTCACCTCGCAGCCTGCCCCGGCGAGTTCGGCGGTGAGGTCGCGGGTCGCCTCGCCTCCCCGCCGGCTGACGAGGACGAGTCGGCGTACGCCGTGCTCACGGACCAGGCGCCGGGCGATCAGTCGGCCGATGTGTCCGGTGGCGCCGGTGAGCAGGACCGTGCTGTCGGGACCGAAGGGAGCGGTGGTGTCGTTGGCCCGGTCGGTGGAGCGCGTGAGGCGGGGGGCGTGCGCCCGGCCGGCGCGCAGGGCGACCTGGGGTTCGTCGCCCGCGGCGACGGCGGGCAGGAGGCGCAGCGACGCGGGGTCCCGGTCGGTGTCGGCGAGGAGGAACCGTCCGGGTGTCTCGGTGTGCGCGGTGCGCAGGAAGCCCCAGACGGTGGCGGCGGCGATGCCGGTCGCGGGGTTCGGGCCGGCCGCTCCCTCGGTGACGGCGAGCAGCCGGGTGCCGGCCAGCCGTTCGTCGAGGAGCAGGGCGCGGGCGGTCGCCAGGGCCGTGGCCGTGTGGTCGTGCGCCGCGGTCACGGTGTCGTCGTGCCGGTCGCCGACGGTCCACACGAGGAGGTCGGGCGCGGTGGCGCCGGCGTCGAGGGCGGCGAGCAGCCCGTCGAGGTCGCGGTAGGCGTCCGGTGCGGCGCCGGCACCGCGGAGCGCTTCGAGTACGGGTGCGCCGTCGCCGTCGCCCAGTACGGCCCACAGGCCGGTGGGGCGTTCCTCGCGGGGCGGCGTCAGCGGTTCCCATTCCACGGCGAACAGGGAGCGGGCCGCCGCACCGTGCGACGCGGTGAGCCGCGCGGTGTCGGCGGGCCGCAGGGTGAGGGAGCCGATGCTCGCGACCCGCCGCCCCGACGGGTCGGCGAGGTCGAGGGCGACGGCGGAGTCGCCGGAGCGGGTGATCCGGGCGCGCAGCACGCGGGCTCCGGGTGCGTGCACGGCGACGTCGTCGAAGGCGTACGGCAGGCGCACTCCGTCCTCGGAGCGGGTGGTGGTGACCACGGCGTGCAGGACGGCGTCGAGGAGTGCCGGATGGAGGGTGAAGCCCTCCTCGTCCGGGGACGCCGGCTCTCCGTGCTCGGGCAGTCGCGCCTCCGCGTAGACGGTGCCGTCGGGGGCGTGCCAGAGGCGGGCGAGTCGCTGGAAGGCGGGGCCGTAGACGTAGCCGTCGTCGGCCAGTTCGTCGTAGAGGCCGGTGAGGTCGGTCTCGGTGGTGCCGGGGGGCGGCCAGGTGGCGGCCCACTGGGGTTCGGCGGGGTCAGGGGCGGGGGCGTCCGCGCGGAGCGCCGCCGTCGCGTGGTGGACCCAGGGGGCGGCGGAGTCCCGGGTGTCCGGGCCGGCGTCGGTGCCGGGGCGGCTGTGCACGGTCGCGGTCGCGCCGTCGGGGCCGTCGGGGGTGACGGTGACCTGGAGGTCCGTGGTGTCGCTTCCGGTGGGCAGCGGCAGCGGGGCGTGCAGGGTGAGTTCACCGACGTGAGGGGTGCCGTACCGTTCGCCCGCGTGCACCGCCAGTTCGAGGAGGGCGGTTCCCGGCAGGAGCGGGAGGGTGCCGACGGCGTGGTCGTGGAGCCAGCGGTGGCGGTGCGGGGTGAGTCGTCCGGTCAGGACGAGGCTCTCGTCGGTGGCGGTACGCAGGGCCGCGCCGAGCAGCGGGTGGCGGGCCGGGGTGAGTCCGGCGGACGCGACGTCCGGGGCGCCGGTGCCGGTGCCGGTGTCGAGCCAGTAGCGTTCGTGCTGGAAGGCGTACGTGGGCAGCGGGACGTGGCGGGCTCCGGTACCGGTGTGGATCCGGGTCCAGTCCACGGGGATGCCGTGCGTGAAGACGGCGCTCAGAGAGGTCAGCAGGCGTCGCAGGCCGCCGTCGCCGAGGACCAGCGAGCCGGTCACGACCGCGTCCCGGCCCGCGTCCTCCAGTGTCTGCGTCACGCTCCCGGCAAGCACCGGGTGGGCGCTGCACTCCACGAAGGCGTCGAAGCCGTCGGCGGCGAGTTCCCGTACCGCTTCCTCGAAGCGGACCCGGTGGCGGAGGTTGCGCACCCAGTAGGCGGCGTCCGGCACTTCGTCGCCGAGCCAGTCGCCGGTGACCGTCGAGAAGAACGGCACCCGGGCGCGGCCCGCGCGGACGGGGGCCAGGTCCGGGAGGATCCGGTCGGTGAGCGCGTCCACCTGTGCGGAGTGGGAGGCGTAGTCGACGGGGATGCGGCGGGCCCGGACGCCGCGGGCCTCGCAGTCGGCCATCAGGGCGTCGAGGGCGTCGGTGCCGCCGGAGACCACGGTGGATCCGGGCCCGTTGACCGCGGCGACCGTGACCTCCTCCCCGTAGCCGGCGAGTATCCCCTCCACCTCGGCGAGGGGCCGCTGCACGGCGACCATGCCGCCGTGTCCGGCGAGTTCCGCGGCGATCGCCCGACTGCGCAACGCCACCACCCGCGCACCATCCTCCAGACTCAACGCACCCGCCACCACCGCAGCCGCAATCTCA
>NZ_JOFH01000086.1 GCF_000721235.1 Streptomyces olivaceus | reverse complement strand
CGCCGAGTGGATGGGCCACAAGACCATCGAAATCACTTTCAAGATCTACCGCCACCTCATGCCCGGCTCCATCAGTAAAGCCGCCAAGATCATCAACCTCGACCTCACCCCATAACAGACTCGACAAGGGTTCCGGAAGGCAAGCTCGTGGCCACTCGCTGGGCCTACAAGGGCCTCGAACTGGTACGCAAACCCACTGCTTCCAGTGCGGGTAAAGCCAGCGTTGAGCGTGCAGGAGATGGGACACCGAGCGCAGGGCGGGACTGGACACAGCAATGCTGCACGGGTAGGCAAGCATACGAAGCCCCTGATGGCGGCGACTTTCATGGTGAACTGGCAAACCTGTAGCGGAGGCTGGATACGGCTCATGGTGTCAGAGGGTTGGCAGCTGTGCTCCTACCGGTGACACCAGGCGATCTCCGTGAGGAGCGCCGCCACGGTCGCCTCAAAAGCGGCGCCCGCACCGGACGCTCTCCAGCCACGGGTTTCCCACAGGCGCCAGTAGACTTGCTGCGTGACAAGGCGGACACACGACTGGATACCCGAACGGCATCTCGGGGTTGCTGCGACACTGTCGCACGCGGACGATCTGATCGGTCAGATCGGTGACCTGCTGTTCGACTATCAGGCCCAGCCCGACGGCACGTTCAGCCTTCGCGAGTTCTCGGCTGGCTCGGTCAGCCGCACCGTGGTTGTCCGCGTCGCTCCGATCCCTCGGAAGGTCTCGCTGCTCGTGGCCGACGCCTTGGTGTCCCTGCGCGCCGCATTGGAGCACGCACTCTTCGCCGAAGTCGAGTTCCTCGAGGGCGGGCAGCTCGATGAGCGGGCGGCCAAGCTCGTCGAAATCCCCGCGTCGGGTACCTACAAAAAGTTCGACGAGTGGGTGAGGAAGCGCGTGAAGAACGGCCCGCCATCGCTCCGCGCCGGGAGCGAGCTCGTGCGAAGGATCGAAAGCCTCCAACCCTTCCAACGCGTCGACGAACCGCACAGCCACCCCTTGGCTCGCCTGACGATCCACACGAACCACGCGAAGCACCGGACGCCGGCGGTCACGGCGGTCAGGCTCGCGGCCATGTACCGCGACGACCAGTTGCCACGCGCCATACGGGACCTGCCGGTCAGGCCCGAGGAGCCGATCCGCGTCGGCGACGTAATCGCCGAGACGCCGCTGGGTACTAAAGTGCCTGTCACCCTATTCCCGACGGTCGGGATCAACAGGCCAGGCACGGAGCGCTGGCCTGTGCTGATGACAGAGCTCGACGAGATCTCCTGGTGGGTCCGAACTCAGGCGGTGCCACGCCTCATCGCTGGAGGGGACCTGCCCGAGCCCGCACTGCCGACACGCTACGAGATCTCTGTTGGGCAGGAGGACGAGCGCGCTGCTATCGCGGCTGGCTCGACGATCTCAGCCCCGGAGCGCCATAAGGAGCGCTTGGGCGCTGCCATCGCCCGGCGCGGACTCGTCGACCTGATGGGACAAATCGACGGTGCGCCGAGTGTTGGGCGTATTACGGCGTGGGTGGAGCAACTGGCCGACGAAGGAGTCCTTGAACGGATGTCTCGCCTGAAGATGACGTTCACTCACGAGCCCGAGTTGTTGCTGCGCAACGCACAAGTGGTGGCAGGTCTGCGCGACGAGGTGCTGAGCTTCGCCTTCGACGATGATCCGGCCGAGGTGCGCTGACCTGGAGGCGACTTCGAAGTGCTGTGTGCGTCTTGCCCGACCGTTCCCGCTCGTGCAATGACTATCACAATGAGACACACCTGATGAGGCCGTCCGGGCTGCGGGGCGAAGTCGTACGTGATTCTGGACGGCACTCTGCTGCCCATCGACCGGATCGCCGCCGACTGGCCCTTCTACTCCGGCAGGCACAAGAAGCATGGCATGAATGTGCAAGTCCTCACCGGCCCGTTCGGGCGACTGCTGAGGGCCTTCCCAGCACTGCCCGGCAGCACCCACGACGTGCCCACCGCCCATAGCCACGGCATTATCGACACCCTGGGCGAGGCCAGCCTTCGCGGACAAGGGCGGCCAGGGCGCCGACGACACCGTCCGACTCCCGTTTGCGGCAAACGCCGCAGCCTCCCCGCTGGCCAGCGAGCCATGGCACGTCCGCTTCCATGTCCCAGTCCATGGCCAATCTCAAGGCTCTGTCCGCAGTTCCGTGAAGGGACATATGGCAGGGACCGAACGTGCCGCATGTGGCACTCTGGCCGGATGGCAGGCAGCGACCGGGAACGTGCAGCAGAGGGCTGGATCTGGAATGAGAACGTCCAGCCCTTCTTGGCTCTCCTGGCGCGCTATGCAGGCTACGACTTCGATGACACCGACTGGCAGGCGGTCGAACTCGGCCTTGAGGCCACCGATGATGAACACCCGGATCGCTGGCACAGCTATCCACTCGTCGGATCGGACCATCACGTCGAAGTGCACCTTGCGCACGCCGTGGGTGGTGATGAGGTTTCTGTCCGCGTGGCGGGAACGTGCAACCCTGAGCTGCTGCTGAGGGCGGACACCCTGATAGCGGCCTTCGCCACCAGGCTCGTTGCATGAGGCGGGCATGAGTCACAGCCTTCATGGCTGGGTGAGAATCCGGGTCCGGAGGAGTTCGAACGAGGCTCGGCCGTACATGGCTCGCTTGAGCGTTTTCACCCGGTTCACGTGTCCTTCGACGACCCCGGAGCTCCAGGGCAGGGTGAGGCCGGCGGTGACGGCGTCGAGGTCCTGGCGGAGGAAGCCGGCGAAGCCCTTCATGGGCTTCGGAGCATTCTGCTCGGCTTGCCGGATCCACTCCAGCAGCAGGTATCCGCGCTGGTGACGGACGAGATCGGCAAACGCCCGAGCGAGGTCGCAGGCTCGGGTGATGTCCGGGCAGGCGAGCCGGACTTGAAGCAGCCGTTGGTCCTGGCTCTCGGTGAGAATGTTACGGGGCCGCATGATCCACGAGGTGATCTTGTGAGGGCTGGGGATGTCGGCCCGGACTGGTTCGGCGGTGCCCGCGCGGAGGGCGGCGAGGTGTTTGCGGACGACCTGGCGGCTGCCACGGTAGCCGCGAGCCTGGATCTCCAGGAACAGGCGTGTGCCGCTGACCTGGCCTTGGGCTTCGGTGAACCGGGCGTTGAGGTACGCCTTGAATGGCTCCAGGACGCCGTTGGGGCGGCGCTCGCGGGCGGAGGCCAGCAGCTGTTCGAGGTCGGTGTCGCGGAAGCGGCGCACGGTCTTGCGGTCGAGGTTCAGCCGGCGGGCGATGGCGCTGACGGTCCAGTGCTTCTCCAGCAGGCGGTGGATGTCCTCGTAGCGGTGGCGGGTGCGTTCGATGATCTGGGTGCGGGGCAGTTCCGCGGGCGGTAACAGCATCGGAGGCGGTTCCGGCACCTCGGTCACTGTCTCCTCCTCGGCACGTTTGCGCAGGCAGTCGCGGTGCTGGTGGCGGTCTTCTCCACTGCCGCGGACAGGTTCTGCAACAGGTGCCAGCGATCAGCGACTTCCAGGGCACGAGGGGCGGCTTCCCTGACCGCCTTGGTGTAGGCGCTGGCCCGGTCCCGGCAGATGATCTCGGCACCGGGATGCTCGGTGAGCCAGGCTGCGAACGTCTCCGAGGTGCGGTCGGGCAGTACGTCCACGACCCGGCCGGCCTCGACGTCGACCAGCACGGTGCCGTAGGTGCAGCCCTTGCGGAAGGCGAACTCGTCCACCCCCAGCACCCGTGGGGCACGGTCCGGCACAGCCGGAGCCGTCAGTAGCCTGAGCAGCCGCGTCCGGCCCGCGGTCAGCCGCAAGCGGCGGCACAACCGGGCTGCGGGACGGCCGCCGAGCTCGATCGCGATCGAGCGCAGCCAGCCCGCCAGCCCGGTGCTGGAACGGCGGTAGCGCGCGGACAGGCCCGGAACCTGCTCGACGAAGGTCGTACGGCAACACTTCCACCGGTCGCAGAAGTACCGGCGCACCCGGAGCCGG
This sequence comes from Streptomyces olivaceus, assembly GCF_000721235.1. Lineage (GTDB taxonomy): Bacteria > Actinomycetota > Actinomycetes > Streptomycetales > Streptomycetaceae > Streptomyces > Streptomyces olivaceus. The sequence continues at coordinate 553 of NZ_JOFH01000086.1, read as the reverse complement.
ACGATGACCCGGCGCGAGCCCAACGGCCTCTCATCCAGGGTGCGTTGATACGTGCTGTGCACGCGACGGGCCTGCTTGCGGCAGTTCGGGCACCGGCCTGGGCGGGCCGTCGACACCGCCTCCACCACCAGGACGCCGGAGGAGTCGTTCACCTCCTCCACCCGCACATCGATCCCGGGAAACAGCACATCCTCAACCGTCTTGCTCGCCACGACAAGAAGTACGTTGCTGAAACGATCCCGCGTTCCTGCTGCTGACCTGGGGATTCACGGAACTGCGGACAGAGCCAATCTCAAGGGTTGGCGACTACTCCGCAAACTCACCCCGCCTTCATGCGGGAGACTCGGTACCTGAACCCCGGCCGACTCGCGTTCGAGCCCATCGCACACACCTCTCGGTTACAAGGTCACGATGACGCCGGTCATTCTCTCGAGTCTGTTATGGGGTGAGGTCTAGGTTGATGATCTTGGCGGCTTTACTGATGGAGCCGGGCATGAGGTGGCGGTAGATCTTGAAAGTGATTTCGATGGTCTTGTGGCCCATCCACTCGGCG
>NZ_JOFH01000085.1 GCF_000721235.1 Streptomyces olivaceus | reverse complement strand
CCACCAGCAGGTCGCCACACTGGCCCGTGGTACGCGAACGTGAACACAACAACCAATCCGCAGCCCTCGACGCGCTACCGCCAACCATGCACGAGCTCGTTAGCATGACCGCGGGGCATGCAATTGCACGTCAAAATTGATCACAGATATATGCTGATCGTGCGTAGAGCAACGACCCGTGTCCTCGTCGAGGACCAGGTCCGCCGGACGCAGCCTCGCACCTGACTACGTGCGCTGGCAGATCCGCGACAGACGTTCCGTGTCATGTGGTCCGCGTGTGTGCTGTCGATCTTCCACAGCGTGCCGACCGCGGTTGGGAAGCCCGCCAGCAGGAACGGACTCGCGATGTGAAGGGCCTCGTCCACGAGGCATTCGACGTTGCGTGCGCTGCCACAGGCCGTGAGGAAGGCGAGCCGTGCCGGACCCGGCAGATGTCCAGGACAGAGACGAACTCGCCGCTGGGCACGTGTGCACCACTCGGCCGTGCTCTCTGTCGACGACGGGCAGGTACGCGGAACATGCCCGCAATCGACGTCCTGGCCGCCCACCGGCGAGGGCCGCATCGAGCGCCAGGTTCTCACCGTCCGCGACCACGTCCTGTCCGGCCGGTTGTTCTCCTCTGCCGAGGAGACGGACACCACGCTTCCCCTGCAGGAGCCGACCGATACCGTCCGTTGTGGGAGTCGGCATTGTCAGCCGGTCACGACGTCGCGTAGTTCCCGTACGGCCTGCTCGCGGTGGTGCTGGGCGGGGATCGCCTCGAACAGGTCCAGGGCGCGGCGCCGGACTGGACCTGTGCGGAAGTCGACGGGCAGCGCGATGAGGGCATCGACCGTGCGACGGCTCGCCTGCTCGGTGCCGCCGTCGTGGTGGGAGCACGCCGCCGTGACGATGTTCAGCAGGGTGCGCGTCATGCTGCGGGTGGTGAAGGCGTGGCTGAGGTAGGTGGACGTGGTGTTTCTGCTCGCCGTATGTCAGCCAGGTGTCCGACCGGTCGGCTTCGGGGAGTCGGCTCATGAAGGCGTCGGCGGCGGTGAGCGCGGCGCGGGCCTGCTCGGGTTCGTGGTTGAGGGCCAGGGCGCGGGCGGCGACGGCGGCCGCCAGCACTGCGACGGCGGTCGGCCGGGTGCCGGCGGCGTGCCGGGCCTGGTCGGCGAGCTGCTGGCGGTGTCGGCCGGATCGAACCGGAGCAAGGGCGACCAGGGGCCCGAGGAGTGGCAGCCTCCACTAGGGAGCTACTGGTGCGTCTACGGCCGCTCCTGGACGTCGGTGAAGGCCACCTACGAGCTGACCGTCACCGAGGACGAGAAGAACTGGCTGACGAAGATGCTGGACACCTGCGCATGAGCGCCCCCGAACAGCCCGGGGGAGGGGAGCGGCTGGTGGGCGAGGTGAGGGCTGGCCGTGGTGGTGCGATGACCGACGAGGTCGGTGTGGTCACCGGCGACCTCACCGTCGCCACCACTGTGCAGGCTGACGGACTGGCGGCCGTCACGCTCCAGTACACCGGCGCGGAGGAGTGGTACACCCTCACCGGCAGTCCCGTCGACGTCCCCGCCGAGGGACTGCAGCACCTGCACGACACCGTCCTGAACAAGATCCGCTCCGGTGGCGAAGCCCGGTCACCCCGCTGAGGCGGGCTTGCGGGCTGCAGCAGCGCCCTGGTCCATCGCTCCGGCATCGACGTTGCTGGCCGCGCACAAGCCGCAACCGCTATGCGCCACCACAAACCGGTGGCTATCCTGCCACCATGTCTGTGACCACAATGACCCTGCGCGTCCCCGACGACCTCGCCCCCTCGATCCGGGCCGCCGCATCGGAGGCCGGCCTGTCCGTCAACGCCTACGTGGTGCGCGCCGCTCGCAGGGCGGCCACCCTCGATGCCGCGAAGCAGCTCGCCACGCTCGGGCTCGGTGACGACCTGGCGGGCGAGGGCGACACCCTGTGAACCGCGGGGAAATCTGGACGCTGGCCGACGGCCGCAACGTCCTGCTCATCAGCCTGACCGGTCTCGAAGAGGCCTACGGCGCCGTCCTCGCCCTTGTCCTCCACGACAGCGGCCGCTACCCCGACACCGCGATGTCCGTCGTCATCGGCGACCCGCTCCCGTGCACGGCCGTGGCCGTCAACATCGTCCAATTGCGCGTCGACCGCTTCGAGGGCGCCAAGCTCCTGGGCCCGGTCGACCCTGCGGCCATGGCCCGTGTGGACGCCGCTCTGCGCGCCGTCCAGGACCTGTAGCCCCACAGCCCGGCCTCATGAGGCGCAGGCCCTTCGCTGTCATCGCTCCCGGGACGGGAGGGGACGCCGGTAGGGTGCCCGGCGTGGTGGGAAGCGAAGACACGCGCCTGGTCGTCCTGCGCGGCAACAGCGCCTCGGGCAAGTCGTCCGTCGCGGTCGGCCTGCGCGAGAGGTTCGGCCGCAACCTCGCGATCGTCAGCCAGGACAACCTGCGCCGCGTCGTGCTGCGCGAGCGCGACCGGCCCGGAGCCGCGAACATCGGCCTGATCGACCTCACCGCCCGCTACGCCCTGGACCACGGCTTCCACGTCGTCCTCGAAGGCATCCTCTACGCCGACCGCTACGGCCCGATGCTCCACGGCCTGGGCCGCGCCCACCGCGGCGTCACCCGCTGCTACTACCTCGACATCCCCTTCGAGACGACACTGCTCCGGCACGCGACCAAGCCCGACCCCGCCTACCTGGCACACGTCACCGAAGACGATCTCCGTGACTGGTACCGGGAGAAGGATCTGCTGCCCGGGGCTGCGGAGACCGTCATCGGTTCGGCGAGCGCCCTGGACGAGACGGTCCAGCGGATCCTGCACGAGACAGGCCTGGACCGTGTGCCCGCCATCGACCGATGACCTGGGTCGGCCTGTGTCATCGCGGATACTTCACTGCATGTCCGATCGCGGTGAGGCCGAGACCGACAGCCAGGAGTGATGGGGAGCGCAAGTTCCAGCTGACCAATATCAGGATCGCCCCTGCTCCCCAGAATCTGGGTTGCCGTACTCGCTGCTGGAGCCATCGACCGGGCATGCGGCCGAGGAGCAGAGCGTGCGCCCCGATGACGGCCAGGACGATGGCGAGGGCGACCACCACCAAGGTCAGCACAAGAAGCGTGAACAAATCTCTTACTCCCCCCTGGTTCAACCAGCTGAAGCTATCCGATTCAGCTGGGCGAATGCCGTCTTCGCGGGTGGCGACCCTACCCGCTCAACCGGTCAAAGTGGCCTGGTGGAAATACATCCGCCAGCCCGTCGCTGTCAGACGCCACAGAGAGCTCCGCCATGCCCTGCGGCCCTGGTTGTCGGCGAAGTACGTCAGATGAACAACACCCGGAGTGAGGACGACTCCGGCCATCTCACTGACCTTGACCGGAGACTCCGAAGACACCGAGCCTCCGCTCGTCACGGTGAGGATCGACTCCACGTCCCACCGGCGCCCAGAAGCCCCGAACTCGATGAACTCCGGATCCAAAAGCTCCAGGACACGGGCCGGGGAGGCACGCACCTCGGGATCGAGAAGCCGCATCTCCCCATCGATGGCCGCCTGCACGGCCCGCTCACTGTCATCCGTCATGCGCAAACCCTACGGACGCTGCTTGCAAAGGCACAGTGAATTGATCACTCGCCGCGAAGACGGCACCGCGCTGCCGTCAAAACTCGCGAACATCTCTCGGCGGAGTGATCACCAACTGACTCCGGAACTCATGCACAAGTGCTGCTGCCAAACGTGGACGAAGCCAACAGGCCAACGCCTTGATGGCGACACCGTGACGCCGACGCCGGTGCCGGCGCCGCCTTCCTTCGCACTGGCCTGAGCGATGCCGACCACTCCGACCGCGAAGGCGATCAGGATGCGGGACGCGGTCAGCATGATGGTCACCGGAGCCCTGTGCGCCGGGCGGTTGGAGAGGAGGTAGCCGAGGCCGCCGACGGCCGCCAAGCCCACGGCAACGCCGATCAGCAGAACGAGCGTGGACACGAAGCCCCCTTTGGGGATTAAGCACGCGGCGGTTCCGCGTGCGATGGAGTGCTGCGGAGCGTGGAGACTCCTCAGCCCTTACGTCTCGGGCAGAGGCTCCGAACAGGGCTGCGTCAGGGTGCTCGATGCGGCAGTAAGCCGCGCAACCCCCGCCCGACCTGCACAATCGACGGCTGGCATGAAGGAGGAAGCCATGGGCGGGATAGGCAGCGCTGCCGGGTATCGGGGCGCGCTCGGTCCGGTTGAGTGTCAGCCGGGGCCGCCGCGCCGTGCCGCCGTCAGCCCAGGGGCAGGGCAAGGACGGAAGACGGCAGAACTCCACGCTCTCCTCCGGGCGGACACTCCGCTGGCCATCGATGACGGGGAGCCGACCCTCGCCGTCGGCAGTCATCGTCGGCCCTGAACCGTTCCCGTCCTCGGAGCGTCCCTACGAGCACCTGACACCGGGAGCCGCCGCGTCATGAACCCCTCCAAACCGCCAACCTGGCCGCACTGCGCACACGGCGCAGACTCTGCTGCGGACCCCCCGTCGGCTGCCGCGGCATCCACGTCCCCGGCTACACCCAATGTCTCGCCCACCTGGCCAGCACCGATCGCGACGCCTACCTGGCCGGCCTGACTCCCGGTGCCGACATCGACCACCGAGGCACCACCTTCACCGAGTCCCTCCTGGACGCCCTCCGTGACCCCACAACCGGCAGCCCCCGCATAGGCACCGCCGGCTTCGAGTCGGCGACCTTCGAGGGCACCGCCGGGTTCGGGTCGGTGACCTTCCAGACCATCGCCGATTTCCGGGCGGTAACCTTTCAGACCATCGCCGATTTCCAGGCGGTGACCTTCCAGGGCAACGCCAGGTTCGGGTCGGCGACCTTCCAGGGCTACGCCTTCGGGTGGGACTGTAAATCGTTCGGTGTAACTCCCGATCATGGAGGATGCATCGATGACCAGTGAGAACGTAGCTGAGCCCGGAGCTGTTGAGCTTTCGAAGACT
>NZ_JOFH01000084.1 GCF_000721235.1 Streptomyces olivaceus | reverse complement strand
CGGGGGTGGTGCCGTGGTGTTGCCAGGTGCGGGCGAGGGCGATCATGAGGGCGAAGAGGGTGGGTTGGAGGACGTCGACGCGGTGGGGGTCGGGGGTGTCGGGTTCGCCGCGTAGGACGGAGAGCAATGACCAGCCGGTGTGCGGTCGTAGGGCCTTGTCGCAGGCGTGGATGTGGTGGGCGAAGACGGGTGAGGTGCTGAGGAGTTCGAGGCCCATGCCGGTCCATTGGGAGCCTTGGCCGGGGAAGACGAAGACGGTTTTGCCGGGGGTCGCGGTGCCCTGGGTCAGGTTCGGGGCCGGGGTGCCGTTTTTGAGGGCGGTGAGTGCGGGGCGGAAGTCGTCGAGGGTGGTGGCGACGATGCTTGCGCGGTGGGTGAACATGGTGCGGGCGGCGAGGGTGCGGGCGACGGCCGCGGGCTCTAGGCCGGGGTTGTTCTGGATGTGGTGGAGCAGGTGTGTGGCTTGGTCGCGTAGGGCGGGTTCGGTTTTGGCGGAGAGCAGCCAGGCGACAGGACCGCTGTGCGGCTCGTGCGTGACCGGGTCCTGGTCGGGTGCTTGTTCGATGATGATGTGGGCGTTGGTTCCGCTGATGCCGAAGGAGGAGATGCCGGCGCGGCGGGGCCGGTCGGTGGCGGGCCAGTCGCGGTCTTCGGTGAGGAGTTGGACGTTTCCGCTGTCCCAGTCGACGTGCGGGGTCGGTTCGTCGATGTGGAGGGTGCGGGGGAGTAGTCCGTGGCGGATGGCCTGGACCATCTTGATGATGCCGGCGACCCCCGCAGCCGCCGCGCTGTGGCCGATGTTGGACTTGATCGAACCCAGCCACAAGGGTGCTTCGCGGTCCTGGCCGTAGGTGGCGATCAGTGCCTGTGCTTCGATGGGGTCGCCGAGGGTGGTGCCCGTGCCGTGGGCTTCGACCACGTCGACGTCGGCCGGTGACAGGCCCGCGCTGGCCAGGGCCTGGCGGATCACCCGCTGCTGCGCGGGACCGTTGGGAGCCGACAACTGGCTGCTCTGACCGTCCTGGTTGACGGCGGAGCCGCGCACCACCGCCAGGATCTGGTGGCCGTTGCGGCGGGCGTCCGACAGGCGCTCGACCAGCAGCAGACCGACGCCCTCACCCCAGCCGGTGCCGTCGGCCGCCGCGGCGAACGACTTGGATCGGCCGTCCGGGGCCAGCCCGCGCTGGCGGCTGAAGTCGATGAAGGAAACGGGCGTGGACATCACCGACACGCCGCCCGCCAGCGCGAGGTCGCACTCGCCGTTGCGCAGGGCCTGGGCCGCCAGGTGCAGGGCCACCAGTGATGACGAGCAGGCCGTGTCCACCGAGATGGCCGGGCCCTCCAACCCGAACGTGTAGGACAGGCGGCCGGAGACGATGCTTGCCGCGTTGCCGGTGATCAGGTAGCCGTCGAGGTCGTTGTTGCCGTGCATCAGGGTCAGGTAGTCCTGGCCGTTGGTGCCGGTGAAGACGCCCGTGCGGCTGCCGCGCAGCGACTCCGGGTCGATGCCCGCGTTCTCGAACGTCTCCCAGCTCGTCTCCAGCAGCAGGCGCTGCTGCGGGTCCATGGCCAGCGCCTCGCGCGGATGGCGTCCGTGCCCTCGGCCACCAGCCGCCACAGCGCGTCCGGGGAGACCGCGCCGCCGGGATAGCGGCAGGCCATCCCCACGATCGCGATCGGCTCGTCGTCCACACCGGTCGTCCGGGCGACGGAGGTCTCCCGTCGGATGCCGAGGACCTGGACTCGCAGGTGCTCGGCCAGCGCGCTCGCGGTCGGGTAGTCGAACAGCACGGTGGCGGGCAGCTTGAGGTCCAGCGAGGTCGCCAGCCGATTGCGCAGCTCGACGGCGGTGAGTGAGTCGAAGCCCAGCTCCTGCAGGGGTCGTTCGTCGTCGATCGAGTCCGCGCCGCGGTGCCCCAGGACGGAGGCGATGTGCGTCCGCACCAGCTCGCGTACGACCTGGGTCTGCTCTCCCTCGGAGAGGCCGCGCAGGCGCCGGGCGAGGTCGTGGCCGCCGCCCGCGGCACGGCCGGCCGGAGTGCGGATCAGGGCACGGAAGACCGGCGCGAGCGTTCCGGCGCGTGCCTGTCGACGCAGTTCGGAGTGGTCGAGCCGGACCGGCATCGTCCTGGCGCGGCCGTCGGTGAGTGCCCGGTCGAACGCGGCGAGGCCGTGCTCCACTGTCGTCGGCTTCAGACCGGAACGTGCCGTGCGCGCTGCCTCGGCCCCCCTCGCCTCGGCGTCCGCCTCGTCCGGTCGGTTCCATGGGCCCCAGGCCAGGGGGACGGCCGGGAGGCCTTCCAGGTCGCGCCGGTGGACGAGCGCGTCGAGGAAGGCGGCGGCGGCCGCGGTGTGCGCCTGACCGGGCAGGCCCAGCGTTCCCGCGGCGGAGGAGAAGACCACGAAAGCGGCGAGACCGGCGTCGGCGGTCAGCTCGTGCAGGTGCCGGGCGAGTTCCGCGCGTGGCCGGAACACGGCGGTGACACGGTCGGGCGTGAGCGCGGTGAGCACACCGTCGTCCGACTCCTCGACGGCGTGTACGACGGCCGTCAGCGGATGGTCCGGCGACACGCGGCTCAGCAGGTCGGCGACACCGGCCCGGTCGGTCGTCTCGCCCGGCGCGACGGTCACCTCGGCGCCGAGAGCCGCGAGTTCGGCCAGTTCGCCGGCCTCCGGAGGTGTGGCGCCCGGCGTCCGGCCGAGCACCAGATGACGTACTCCGTGCTCGCGCACCAGGTGACGGACGAGTGGTGCGGCCAGGGCGCCGGGGCCGTGGACGACCAGTACGGTGCCGTCCTGGTCGAGCGTCGGAGCCTCCCGCGCCGCCCGCGCGGCCTCGCCGGGTGGGACCGTCGGGCGGACGAGACGAGGTGCGTACGGGACGCCGTCGCGAACGGCGAGCTGGGGCTCGGCGGTGGCCAGCGCGGCGAGCACCGAGGTCGTGGTGGCCTCCGCGTCGAGGTCCACGACGGCGAAGCGGTCGGGGTGCTCGGCCTGCGCGGAGCGGAGCAGACCCCAGACGGCGGCCTGCCCGAGGTCGTCGATCCGGTCGGCGTCGTGGACCGCGACGGCGCCGCGGGTGAGCACGACCAGGCGGGCGTCGGCGTACCGCTCGTCGGACAGCCACGTGTGGGTGAGCTCCAGCATCCGGGTGAGCTGTGCCTCCGCGTCGCCGTCGCCGCCGTCCGGGCACGGGACCAGGACGGCGCCGGGCACCGGTGTGCCTTCGTCGAGGAGTCGGCCCAGTGCGGCGAGATCGGGGACGTGCACGCCGGAGGTGTCGGAGGTGTCGGAGGTGTCGGAAGAGCTGGAGGAACCGGGGGAGCCGGGAACGCCGGGGCTGCGCGTGGTGTCGTCGCCGAGGACCGCCCAGCGCGACTCGTCGACGGGCGACGACACCGAAACCGCCGTCCAGCCCTGCTCGTAGCCGAGGTCGAGGCCGGCGCTCGCGAACTCGCGGGGGCCGACCGGCCGGAACCCGACCGCGTCGACGGTGGCGACGATCGCGCCGGTGGTGTCGGAGACCACCACAGAAGCGGTGTCGGTGTCGGTGCCGGTGTCGGTGCCGGTGTCGGTGGGGGCGAGCCGGACCCTGAGGTCGCGCGAGGCGGTGGTCGCGGTGGTCGCGGTGACGCCGGTCCAGGTGGCCGGGACATGTGGCTTGTCGCCGCCCCCGCCCGCCGCCGACAGCGCTGCCTGGAACAGCCTCGGGTCGAGGACGAAGCCGTTCTGCTCCATCTCCTCGGTCGCCCGGAGCTCGGCGTGGACGACGTCCCCGTCCCGCCATGCCGCGCGCAGGCCGAGCAGAGGATCCTCACCGGAATGGCCGATCGACAGGAGCCGGTCCGCCAGCTCTTCCGGGTCGAGAGGAACGGCTCCCGCCGGTGGCCACTCGGCCGGGACGCCGGCGGCCGAAGCGGTGACGTCGTCGGCGATCGTGCCCGTGGCGTGCCGCGTCCACGGGGCGTCCGGAGCTGCGGAGGGCCGGGAGTGGACGGTGACCGTCCGGCGGCCCTGCTCCTCGGGCGTCACCGTGACGTGCAGGCGGGCCGCGCCGGTCTCGGGCAGGACCAGCGGCGTTTCCGCCGCGAGGCGCTCGACTCCGGAGAGGCCGACATGGTGGGCGGCATGCAGTGCCATGTCGAGCAGGACGGTCTCCGGCACGACGGTCGCGCCGTGCAGGGCGTACGCGGCCAGCCACGGGTGGGTCGTGGCCGAGAGCTGCCCGGTGAAGATGACGCCCTGGTCGTCGGGCAGCTCGATGACCTCGGTGACCACCGGGTGCCCGGTGGCCGCGCCGCCGCCGGTACGGCCGGTGGGGTGCAGCCAGAAGTGCCGGTGCTGGAAGGGGTAGGTCGGCGTGTCGACCCACTTGCGCGGGCCGAAGAACGCGGCCCAGTCCACGGCCGCGCCCCGCGCGTGGGCCCGGCCCAGCCCGGCCACGAGCTGCGCGACCTCGGACTGGTCGCGGCGCAGCAGCGGAACGAACGCGGCATCGGGCGCGGAGTCGGGACCCGCCGCCGACAGCGCGGCGTCCGGGCCCAGCTCGACGAACGTCGTGACGCCCCGGTCCCGCAGGGTCCGTACCCCGTCGGCGAACCGTACGGTCGCCAGAACGTGGCGGACCCAGTACTCCGCGGTGGACCAGGCGTCGGTCGCCTCACCGGACACGGTGGACACGACGGGGATCGCGGGGGAAGCGTAGGCGACGCTCTCCGCGACCGCCCGGAACTCCTCCACCATCGGTTCCATCAGCGGAGAGTGGAACGCGTGGGACACCCGCAGCATGCTTGTCCGACGCCCCCGCGACGTGAACTCGGCGGCGATGGCGGTGACGGCGTCCCCGTCCCCGGAGACCACGACCGAACGCGGCCCGTTCACCGCGGCCAGCCCCGTGCCGGGGGCGAGGAGCGGCAGTACCTCGTCCTCGGTGGCTTCCACGGCCGCCATGGCCCCGCCGTCCGGCAGCGCCTGCATCAGCCGGCCGCGCGCGGCCACCAGCCGGGCGGCGTCGGCCAGGGACAGCACACCGGCGACATGGGCGGCCGCCAGCTCGCCGACGGAGTGCCCGGCGAGCAGATCGGGCCGCAGGCCCCAGGACTCGACCAGCCGGAACAGCGCCACATTGAAGGCGAAGAGTCCCGCCTGTGCGAACTCCGTCCGGTTCACGGCCTCGGCGTCGTCGCCCCAGAGCACGTCCCGGAGCGGAACGGCGACATGCTGCTCCAGTTCGGCCAGGGCGGCGTCGAAGGCCTCGGCGAACACCGGGAAGGCCGCGTGGAGTTCCGCACCCATGCCCGGCCGCTGCGATCCCTGACCGGTGAACAGGAACGCGACCTTGCCCTCGGTGACCTCCTGCGGGGCGACGGAACCACTCGCCACCGCTTCCAGAGCGGCGGTCAGCTCCGCCCGGTCCGCGCCGGTCACGACCGCGCGGTGGTCCAGTTCCGCGCGCCCGGTCGCGAGCGCGCGCCCGGCGGCGGCGAGACCGTCGTCGGGCAGCCTCCCCAGGAAGGCGCGCAGATCGGCCGCCCGGGCACGGACCGCCTCCGGGTTCCGGCCGGACACGACCCACGGCACCGCAGCGGGCCGCGGTGGTTCCGGCGTCTCCGCGACCGCCGACGGCTCCTCGATGATGATGTGGGCGTTGGTTCCGCTGATGCCGAAGGAGGAGATGCCGGCCCGGCGCGGCCGGTCGGTCGCGGGCCAGTCGCGGTCTTCGGTGAGGAGTTGGACGTTTCCGCTGTCCCAGTCGACGTGCGGGGTGGGCTCGTCGACGTGCAGGGTGCGGGGGAGCATCCCGTGACGTATCGCCTGGATCATCTTGATGACCCCGGCCGCACCCGCAGCCGACTGCGTGTGGCCGATGTTGGACTTGACCGAGCCGAGCCACAGCGGCCGTTCGCGATTCTGCCCGTACGTGGCGAGGATCGCCTCGGCCTCGATGGGGTCGCCGAGGGTGGTACCGGTGCCGTGCGCCTCCACCGCGTCGACGTCGGACGCCGACAGTCCCGCGCCGGCCAGCGCTTCGCGGATCAGCTGGATCTGCGCCGGACCGTTGGGCGCGGTCAGGCCGTTGGAGGCGCCGTCCTGGTTGACCGCTGAGCCGCGGACGACCGCGAGGACGCGGTGGCCGTTGCGGCGGGCGTCGGAGAGCCGTTCGACGAGCAGCAGGCCGACGCCTTCGCTCCAGGCGGCTCCGTCGGCGTCGGCGGAGAACGACTTGGAGCGTCCGTCGGGCGCGAGCCCGCGCTGCCGGCTGAACTCGATGAAAGCGGTGGGAGTGGCCATGACGGTGACGCCGCCGGCCAGTGCGAGGTCGCATTCGCCGTTGCGCAGGGCCTGAACGGCCAGGTGCAGGGCCACCAGCGACGACGAGCACGCCGTGTCCACCGAGATGGCGGGGCCCTCCAGCCCGAAGCTGTAGGCGATCCGGCCGGACGCCACACTGCTCGCGCTGCCGGTGCCCAGGAAGCCTTCGAAGCCGTCGGGGGAGGCTTGCATGAGGCGGTTGCCGTAGTCGTCGTACATGACGCCGGTGAAGACGCCGGTGCGGGTGCCGCGGAG
>NZ_JOFH01000083.1 GCF_000721235.1 Streptomyces olivaceus | reverse complement strand
CGCGGCGCTGGTCGTGCTCGCGGACACGTTGTACAAGTACAGCAAGGGCCAGGCGTCGCTATGGGACGTGGGACTGGCCGCACTGGACTGCATACCCGGCATGAAGGGGCTCACCACCCTCGGCGGACTGGCCAAGGGCCTCAAGGGCGGCATGGCGGCCATGAAGGGAATCAAGGGCGGTCTGAAGGGCATGAGCTCGGCCCTTCGTGGCCTGGGCAAGAACGCCCGCGGGATGGTCACCGATGGCGCCAAGGGAGCGTACAACCGGGCCAAAAGCCTGGTGCGTTCGAAGGGCAGCGACCCCATCGACATGGCGACAGGGGCCATGTACCTGCCGCAGACGGACGTGGAACTGCCCGGACTTCTCCCTCTGGCGTTCACCCGCCGAGTCGCCTCCGACTACCGCTGCGGCTGGTGGTTCGGCCCGACCTGGGCCTCCACCATCGACCAGCGTCTGGAAGTCGACGAGGAAGGCGTCCTCTTCGTCACCGAGGACGGTCTTGCCCTCATGTATCCCCACCCTTCAGGGCCTAGCGTCGCCGTAATGCCCGAAGCCGGGCCTCGTCGGCCGCTGACCCGCATGGCCGACGGCTGCTACCGCATCGCCGACCCGGTCACTGGGCACACCCATCACTTCGCCCGCCCCACCGCCGACGGCATCGCGCTGCTGGATCGGATCACCGATCGTAACCAGCACACGATCTCCTTCGACTACGACGCCTACGGCACTCCTCTGGCCATCCGGCACTCGGGTGGCTATCACCTGAAGCTCACCACGGAAGAAGGCCGTGTCACCGGACTCAGCCTTGCCGGAACGGCGGGCGACCCTACGGACACCGTCATCAAGAGTTACGCCTACGCCCAGGGCAATCTCGTCGCCGTAACGAACTCCGGCGGCTCACGACTCCTGTTCAGCTACGACGAACGAGCACGTGTCACTTCCTGGACCGACAGCAACCACCGCAGTTACCTGTACGCCTACGACGGCCGAGACCGCTGCGTGATGGAAGGCGGTGAGGCCGGACACATCACGATCAACCTTGACTACGACGGCGCCGACCCTTCCTGGCCCGACTGCCGCATCACCACCCTCCGCACCGCAGACGGAGCCGCCTCCCATTTCGTCGTGGATGACAGCAGCCTGGTGGTGGCTGAAATCGATCCGATGGGTGGTGTCGTCGCAAACAGCTATGACTCGCTCCAACACCTCACGTCGAGCACGGATCAACTGGGCTGCACGACGACCTTCATGAACAACGAGTGGGGGCAGCCGATCACGGTGGCACGACCGGACGGCTCCGTCGTGCGCATCGCCTACGAAAGTGGCTCCCCCACCACGATCACCCTGCCGGACGGCTCCTCCTGGCAGTACACCCTCGACGAACGTGGCAACGTGACTGCAGTCACCGATCCGGTCGGCGCGACCGCGCGCTTCGTTCGCGGGCGAAACGGCGCCATTATCGAGGCTCAGGACCCTTCGGGGCGAGAAACTCGTTTCGAGAACAACGTTGCCGGTCTTCCCCTGTCGGTCACCGACGGCCTCGGTCACACGACTCACTATGCGTACGACCCCTTCGGACGAACCAGTTCGGTGGTCAACGCGCTGGGCCATGAGACCAGCCTGGAGTGGACCGTTGAGGGGCGTCCGACCAAGCGCACCTACCCCGATGGAACACAGGAGCGCTGGGGATACGACGGCGAAGGCAACTGTGTCCGTCACATCGACGCGACCGGTCGTGTGAGCACATTCGAGTACACCCACTTCGACCGACTGAGCGCCCGAACCGGGCCGGGAGGTGAGCGTTACAGCTTCACGCATGACGCCGAGCTCCGTCTGACGCAAGTTACCGACCCGCAAGGGCTCAACTGGAACTACGCCTACGACGCCGTCGGCCGGCTACTCGCGGAAACCGACTTCGACGGCCGCACAACCCACTATGCGTATGACACAGCAGGCCGCCTCACCAACCGAACCAACGCTCTCGGCCAGATGACCCACTACGAGCGCGACATCCTGGGGCAGATCAAAACCAAGCGCGTGGGCGGTGTGACCACCACGTACACATACGCCTCCAACGGTTCGTTGAACGGCGCCGTAAGGGCGGACAGCAGCCTGCAAGTCGAGCTCGACGCCGTGGGTCGACGGCTCAGGGAAACCGTCGACGGCCGTGTCATGAGCTTCGCCTACGATGCGGCAGGCAATCGGACACTGCGCGTCACCCCCTCGGGGGCTCGAAGCAGTTGGCGGTACGACGCCGCCGGCCGCACCGATCGGTTGTCAACGGCTGGACAGACCATCGACTTCTCACACGATGCGGCGAACCGTGAAGTCGTCCGTCGAGTGAACGGCGCGCTCTCTCTCACGCGCACCTACGACAGCCTGGACCGGCTGACCGAGTTGGGCTGCAGGGCTCCCGGCGACCGACTCGTGACGGAACGCTCCTACGCCTACCGATCCGACGGTTACCTCACGGCGATACAGGACGCTCGCGGAGGCGGCCGACGCTTCGACCTGGATCCTCATGGCCGCGTTACAAGCGTCCACGCGGCCGGTTGGAGCGAACGCTACGCCTACGACTCTGCCGGAAACCAGACCGAGGCCGAGTGGCCGGTGCGGGCCCCCGGTCATGAAGCGGTCGGCCCACGCACGTACACGGGTACAAGGGTGATGAGGGCCGGAGGTGTTCACTACGAGTACGACGCTCTGGGGCGCGTCACCATGCGCCGCAAGACACGACTCTCACGCAAACCCGATGTCTGGCAGTACGAATGGGACGCCGAGGACCGTCTCACCATGGTCGTCACGCCGGACGGCAGTCGCTGGCGCTACACATATGACCCCCTGGGCAGAAGGACCGCAAAACTCCGTCTGGGTGCCGATGGAGAGACCGTCGAAGAACGGACGGTATTCACCTGGGACGGAAACACTCTGTGCGAACAGACCACCGAGCTAGGCGACAGCGGTAGCAGAACCACGCTCACCTGGAATCACGACGGGCTCTCCCCAGTGAGCCAGGCCGAACGCCTCTGGGCTGTCGACACACCTGAGAGGACGGTGGACGAGCGCTTTTTCGCCATCGTCACCGACCTGGTAGGCACCCCGACGGAGCTGATCGCACAGGACGGAGAAATCGCGTGGTACACGCAGGCCACTCTCTGGGGCGGGACTGCATGGAACCGCGATGCAACCGCCCACACTCCTCTGCGTTTTCCTGGTCAGTATCACGACGCCGAGACCGGACTGCACTACAACCATCACCGTCACTACGACCCCGAGACTGCTCGCTACACCAGCCCCGACCCCCTCGGTCTGCTACCGGCGCCCAACCCGGTGACCTACGTGCACAATCCGCACAGCTGGGCCGATCCGTTGGGACTTGCACCGCTGTGCCATCAACATGGCGGCGACACGGGCAGCCCCGACGGTCTCGGTCTCGTGCCTGGCCCAGCGCCTCAAAACGCTGCGGACATGTTGAACAAGGTCAATGCCAGGCCCGGAAGCATTGGCAAGGTCGACGGCTACCATGGCAACGCAAACTGGGGTAACAACAAATCCGCCCTGCCAGGCGGTAAGTACAAAGAATGGGACGTCAACGCCAAGGTGGACCTTCCACAGTGCAGTGCACCGGGCTGCGGGAAGGAGATCAGAGGCCCTGAACGCCTGCTGACCCCGAAGGACGGCCCCGGGCCCGCGTACTACACACCCGACCACTACGGGACCTTCTACTACGTCGGCGAGTTCACAGGATGATGCAGCACATGACCGATTTCGACATCACGAGCACCGTTGAGCCCTGGGTCGTTTTCACCCCCCAAGGTTCGGTTGCGCTTCAGGAGCAACTCGCCCTGCTGGAGAGCAAGGGAGGGAGCTGCTACTACTTCGACTCCCGTGGGCTTCTGGAGGAGCAGGGGGTCCATCGGTCCTTTGCCGAGGCCCTTCGTTTCCCCGGTTATTACGGGAGGAACTGGGACGCCATGGTGGACTGCCTGGACGACCTGTGCGAGGAGGTCACAGGCGGCACTGGAGTAGTGGGCGTGATCCAGGAAGCGGATCGACTTCTGGAGCTGGACTATTTTCCGCTCTTCGTGTCAGTCCTGTGCCAGGGGGCAGACCGGGCAAACTCTGCGGTCGACCTCGACGGATTCCCGCTGGATCGTCCAGCCATTTCCGAACACTTCGTCTTCCAATTTGTCGACTTCGATGCCGACAAGATCAGGGGTTTGGTGGAACAACCAGACCTGATTGTCACCCAGGGCGAGAACTTCGTCACCGCGGCCCTCAACCCTGAAGAATGGCATTGATCGCCTGATTCGAGCGAGGGCCGGTTTCCGTCGGCGGCTACGCGGCTTCGGGCGCTCCCGCGGTCTCCAAGCGGGTCGTGCGGTGCAGGGCCCAGAGGGTGAGGGCCAGGGCGGAGACGTCGGACATCAGGGGGTGGAGGGTGCCCTCGGCGGCGTTCCAGGCGAGGATCGTGCCTCTTGTGCCGTCGACGACCGCGTGGGCTTCGTCCGACAGGCGGCCCAGGCGTATGAGGTGGTCCGCGTGGGCCGGGGGCGCCGGGTGGCCGGGGGACTCCTCGCAGTACTCCGTGAGGGTGGGGAGGGCGAGGTCGTCGGGGTCGCTGTCGCGGTGGAAGGGGTGTGCGGACTCGGGCAGGCCCGTCTCGACGAGGAAGCGGCGGGTGGGGGCGTGGAGGAGGGTGGCGGGGAAGTCGATGTCCTCGAAGCGGGTGACCCGGGAGGGGGTGAAGTCGCGGTCCAGGAAGCGGGGCGGGAGGACTTGGAGAGGGGCTGACGGTGTGTGGTGGCCCGCGGTCAGGAGGAGGCAGCTCATCAGGGTGGACGTGTTCCACAGGGACGGGCGCTCGCAGCCCTGCTGAGTGCGCCGGGCCGCGCCGCGGGGGCGTCGCGGGTCCTCCAGCGACGTCGCGAAGCGGACGCGGGTCACCAGGGACGGCGGCGGCGCCGTCGTCGTGCGGGGCCCGGGAGTCGTGTCGGTCGTGGCCGCTTGCATGGTCTACTCCCCCGAGAATGTGTGGCCGCCCGTGCTCGGACGGCTGCCGTTCCCACTCCTGCGGAGCCTACGCGCCGCCACTGACAACGCCGTCGCGTGCGCGACCCGTTCACCGGGCAGGACGCCCGGGCGGCGGCCCGCGTTGCCTCCGGTGGGAGAACGCGGGCTAGCTGTTCTGTCCGGGGAGGTTGTGGGCAGGTGAGCCAGGTCTCGGCTGGGGGAGCTTGAACAGGTGAGGGCCTTCCGGTTCGGTGTGGATTGCGAC
>NZ_JOFH01000082.1 GCF_000721235.1 Streptomyces olivaceus | reverse complement strand
AGCCGCATGCACCAACACCGACTCACCCGACCGCACACCCGCCACATCCACCAACGCATAGAACGCCGTCACAAAAGCCACCGGCACCGACGCCGCCTCAACGAACGACCACCCCTCCGGCACCCCCACCACCACCCGCTCATCCACCACGGTGGACGAGCCGAACCAGTCGCCGCCCAGCCCCATGACCCGGTCGCCGACGGCCACGCCGGTCACGCCGGGGCCGATCTCGGTGACGACACCGGCGCCTTCGCTGCCCATGCGCGCGCTCTCCGCGTCGGGGTAGGTGCCCAGCGAGATCAGCACGTCGCGGAAGTTGACGCCGGCTGCCCGGACGTCGACGCGTATGTCGCGCTCGCCGAGCGGCCGGGCCGCCGCCGTCTCCGGAGCCGGGGCGATCCCGTCGAGCGCGGCTCCGGGGGTGGTCCGCAACCGCCACGGTGTGTCGGGGAGTTCGGGGGTGTCCGGTACCGCGGTGAGTCGCGGGACGAGGGCCTCGCCCCGCCGGAGCGCCAGTTGCGGTTCCCCGGTGCCGAGGGCGGAGGCCAGGGCGGCGAGTGAGCCCGGGTCGTGGTCGAGGTCGGCCAGGACGAACCGGCCGGGGTGTTCCGACTGCGCGGAACGCACCAGGCCCCAGACCGGCGTGGCCGCGAGGCCCGGCACGCCCTCGCCCGGCCCCGCCGCGACGGCTCCCCGGGTGAGCAGCACCAGCTTGGCGCCGGTGGCGGCGAACTCCTCGTGGGCCAGCCAGGACTGCACGAGGTCCAGCGCGCGCCCGGCGGCGGCCAGCGCCTCCTGCGCCGTGTCCCCTTCGGCGCCGGCCGGGAGTGCCGGGCCCTGGGCCGTGCTCGCCAGCACGTATGCCGGTGCCGGGCACCGGCCGTCGGCCAACTGCTCGGCCAGGCCGGTCAGATCGTCATGGCGTGACGTGCCGGCGTCGAGCCCGGCACCGGGGATCTCCGGGCCGACGAACGCGAGCACCGGTGCGGCCGCGGGCTCCGTGCCGGCGGCCGGCACCGGTACGGGGGTCCAGTGCACACGGTGCAGGGTGCCCGCGCCCCGGCCGGCCGCCGTGCCGGCGTCCTGGAGCGGGCGGGTCACCAGTGTGTCGGCGGATGCCACCGGCCGGCCCGCCTCGTCCGCCAGCAGCACCGACATGCCACCGCCGGTGACCGGCGTGAGCCGCACCCGCAGGCGCGACGCTCCGGTGGCGTACAGCGAGACACCGGTCCACAGGAACGGCAGTTCGACGGAGGTGAGGTCGTCCGCGCGGGCCGGCCAGGCGTGCAGGGCGGCGTCCAGCAGTGCCGGGTGCAGGCCGAATCCGTCGGCGGCGGCACGTGCCTCGTCGGGCAGGGTGACCTCGGCGTAGATTTCGTCGCCCCGGCTCCAGACGGTGCCGAGGCCGCGGAAGACCGGGCCGTAGGACAGTCCGGCGGCGGCGAGCCGCTCGTACAGCCCACTCGTGTCGACCTGCCGGGCGCCGTCGGCGGGGGGCCAGTTGTCGAGGCCGGCGGGTTCGTGCCGGTCGGGGGCGGCGGTGAGGGTGGCGCGGGCGTGCCGCGCCCAGACGCCCTCGGTGTCGCAGACGTACACGCCCACGGCACGGCGGCCGTCGCCGTCCTCGGGGCCGCCCACCATCACCTGGACGCGCAGAGCGCCGCGGTCGGCGGGGAGCACGACCGGCGTTTCGATGCTCAGTTCCTCCAGCCGGTCGCAGCCGACGGCGTCTGCCGCGCGCAGCACGGTCTCGACGAGGGCGCTGCCCGGGACGACCGCCCGGCCGCCCACCGTGTGGTCGGCCAGCCACGGGTGGGTGCGCAGTGACCAGCGGCCGGTGAACAAGTGGCCGTCGCAGTCGGGCAGGGGCACGCCCGCGTCGAGCAGCGGGTGCCCGACGGGTTCCATGCCGGTCGCGGCGGCGTCCACGACGGCGGACGTGCCGGAGTCGAGCCAGTGCCGGCGGCGCTGGAAGGCGTAGGTGGGCAGGTCGACGCGGACGGCTCCGGTCGCGTCGAACGCGCGGGACCAGTCCACCCGCGTTCCGGCGGCGTGGGCCTCGGCGAGGGACCTGAGCAGCCGGGGTTCGCCGCCGTCGCCGCGCCGCAGCGTCCCGACCACCGACGCGTCGCTGCCGTGGTCCTCGGCGGTCCGCTCCACGCCGGGGGTGAGCACGGGGTGGGGGCTGACTTCGACGAAGTGGCGGAAGCCCGCGTCGAGCAGGCCGCGCACGGTGTCCTCGAAGCGGACCTGGGAGCGGAGGTTGCGGTACCAGTACGCGGCGTCCAGCGTGGTCGTGTCGGCCTTCCCGGCGGTCACGGTGGAGTGGAACGGCACGTCGGAGGGGCGCGGGGACAAGCCGGACGCCGCCTTTTCGACCTCGGCGCGGATCTCCTCCATGTGGACCGAGTGGGAGGCGTAGTCGACCGGGATGCGGCGGGTGCGCACGCCGTCGGCCTCGTAGGCGGCCAGCAGCGCGTCCAGGGCGGCGGCGTCGCCGGAGACCACGACGTGCGAGGGGCCGTTGACCGCGGCGACGGACAGGGCGCCGCGGTGGGACTCGACGACGCGGCGCACGTCGTCCGCGGGTGCCGTGACGGAGGCCATGCCGCCGCGCCCGGCGACTGCCGTCAGCGCCCGGCTGCGCAGCGCCACCACCCGCGCCCCGTCCTCGAGGGTCAGCGCGCCCGCGACCACCGCGGCGGCGATCTCGCCCTGCGAGTGGCCCACGATCGCGGCCGGCCGGACGCCGTAGGACTGCCACACCTCGGCCAGCGACACCATGACCGCCCACAGCGCGGGTTGGACGACCTCCACCCGCTCCAGCG
This sequence comes from Streptomyces olivaceus, assembly GCF_000721235.1. GTDB lineage: Bacteria > Actinomycetota > Actinomycetes > Streptomycetales > Streptomycetaceae > Streptomyces > Streptomyces olivaceus. Next base: position 2,697 of record NZ_JOFH01000082.1, on the reverse strand, counting down.
CCGCCTCGTCCCGCAGCGCTTCCAGCAGGGGGACGTCCAGATGGGGGGCGAGCGCCGCCGCGCACTCGTCCATGCGGCGCGCGAAGACCGGGGAGGCGTCGAGCAGTTCCACCGCCATACCGGTCCACTGCGACCCCTGGCCCGGGAAGACGAAGACGGGGCCGATCGAGTCGCGGACCGTGCCGGAGACGAGTGCGACGGGCTCCGCGCCGGACGCGTACTGCCGCAGCAGGTCCGCGCCCTCGGCCCGGTCCCGGGTGAGGAGTACGGCCCGGTGGTCGAAGGCGGTGCGCGCGGTGGCGAGCGTGAGGCCGATGTCGGCGGGCGTCCGGTCGGGGTGCGCCTCGGTGTGGGCGGCGAGCCGTGCGCACTGGTCACGCAGGGCGTCGGCGGACTTGGCCGACAGGACCCACGGCACCAGCGGGAGCGTCGGGGCGGTACGGGTCTCTTCGGGGGTCGGTGCCTCAGCCGTCCGGGGCTCTTCGGCGGCCGGTGCCTCTTCGAGGATGACGTGGGCGTTGGTGCCGCTGACGCCGAACGACGAGACACCGGCGCGGCGCGGCCGCTCGGCCCGGGGCCAGGGGACGGCCCGGGTGAGCAGGCGCAGGGTACCGGCGGACCAGTCGACGTGCGGGGACGGCTCGTCGGCGTGCAGGGTGCGCGGCAGCTCCTGGTGCCGCAGGCCGAGTACGGTCTTGATGATGCCCGCAACGCCGGCGGCGGCCTGCGTGTGCCCGATGTTCGACTTCACCGACCCCAGCCACAGCGGCCGCTCGGGATCACGCCCCTGCCCGTACGTCGCCAGCAGCGCCCCGGCCTCGATCGGATCACCCAGCTTCGTACCCGTACCGTGCGCCTCCACCACGTCCACGTCCGACCCGTCCAGCCCGGCGTCCGCCAACGCCGCCCGGATGACCTGTTGCTGCGCGGGACCGTTCGGAGCGGAGAGTCCGCTGCTGGCGCCGTCCTGGTTGACCGCCGTGCCGCGGACGACGGCGAGGACGCGGTGGCCGTTGCGGCGGGCGTCGGAGAGCCGTTCGAGGCAGAGCACGCCGGCGCCCTCCGCCGGGCCGAAGCCGTCGGCGGCGGCGGAGAACGGCTTGCACCGGCCGTCGGGGGCCAGGCCGCGCTGCCGGCTGAATCCCATGAAGGTGCCGAGCGTGGGCATGACGGTGGCACCGCCGGCGAGGGCGAGGCCGCACTCGCCCTGGCGGAGCGAGCGCACGGCCAGGTGCAGGGCGACGAGGGACGACGAGCAGGCGGTGTCCACCGTGACGGCGGGGCCCTGCAGTCCGAGCGTGTACGCGATGCGGCCGGAGACGACGCTGGTGGTGGTGCCGGTCATCAGGTGTCCCTCGATGCCGTCGGCGGCGTCCAGGGGCGGCCCGTAGTCGAGGGCGACGGCGCCGACGAACACTCCGGCGGCACGGCCCTTGAGGGAGGCGGGGTCGATGCCTGCCCGTTCCACGGCCTCCCAGGACGCTTCGAGGAGAAGGCGCTGCTGGGGGTCCATCGCGTCGGCCTCGCGCGGGGAGATGCCGAAGAAGTCGGCGTCGAAGTCGCCCGCGTCGTGCAGGAAGCCGCCTTCGCGGACGTAGGTGCGTCCGGGTGCGTCCGGGTCGGGGTCGTAGCGGGCGTCGAGGTCCCAGCCACGGTCGTCGGGGAACGGGGTGATGGCGTCGCTCCCCTCGCGGACCAGGTGCCAGAGGTCCTCGGGGGTGGCGACGCCGCCGGGGAAGCGGCAGGCCATGCCGACGACCGCGATCGGTTCGTGGGCCGCGGCCTCGATCTCGCGCAGCCGTCCCCGGGTGTCGTGCAGGTCGGCGGTCACCCGGCGCAGGTAGCCGAGGAGCTTGTCATCTTCCGGCATCAGGGCCTCACATGGTCTTGCCGCGGTGTCAGAGGTCGGACGGCGCGCACCTGGCCGCAGGGCGCCGGGGAGTGTGTCGTGGCGGTCAGTCGGAACCGAATTCCCGGTCGATGAAGTCGAAGAGTTCGTCGGCGTCCGCCGACTGCAGGTGCCCGGACACGTCGGACGCGTCGGACACGTCGGCCCCGGGGACGGCCGCCGCGGAGGCGGCACCGTGCGTCCCCCGTCGCGGTTCGGCGTCGGCATCGCCGGGTGCGCCTGCGGCGTCGTTCGCCGCCAGCGCTTCTTCGAGGTGCCGGGCGAGGCGGGTGGCGTCGGGATGGTCGAAGACCAGGGTCGCGGGCAGGGGCAGGCCGGTGTCGGTCTTGAGCCGGTTGCGCAGTTCGACCGCGGTGAGCGAGTCGATGCCGAGGTCCAGGAACCCCCGTTCGGCGGGGATCGCGGTGGCCGAGTCGTACCCCAGCACGGTCGCCGTGTGTTCCCGAACGGTGCGCAGCACCAGTTGCCGCCGTTCGTCGTCGCCGAGTCCCTCGAGTCGCGCCGGCAGGGAGGGGCCGTCCGGCTGCCCGCCGTCCCCGGCGGAGGCGACGGTGCGGCGACCGAGAGGCACGGAGGTGGGCCGGTGGTCGTGGGGCTTGTGGTCGCGCAGCATGGGCTGGGCGCCGTGGGCCCCGCCCGCGGCCAGGGCCCGGGGATCGAAACGCGCGGCCACGACCAGGCTGTCCGCCGACCGTTCGGCGGTGTCGAGGAGTCGCAGCCCGTCTTCCGTCGACATCGGCAGCACACCCATACGACGCATCCGCGCCAGATCCGACCGCTCCAGACCC
>NZ_JOFH01000081.1 GCF_000721235.1 Streptomyces olivaceus | reverse complement strand
CTGCTGGGTGCGCAGCCATCCGGCGACCCGCCCCGACCAGGCGTCCAACTCGCCGTAGGTCAGCGACCGGTCACCGCATTCCACCGCCACCGCGTCCGGTGTCCGTTCCGCCTGCTCGGTGAACAGCACCGGCAAGGACACCCCACGCACCGCGCGCGAGGCTCCCTGCCAGCCGGACAGGATCTGCTCCCGCTCGGCGTCCTCCAGCACCTCCACCTCGGACACCCGGGAGCCGTTCCCACCGGCCACGACCCACTCCAGCACCTTCACCATCCGCTGCACCAGTGATTCGGCGGTCGACCGGTCGAAGACGTCGGTGCTGTACTGGAGGGCGCCGCGCAGACCGCCCGGCGTGCCGGTCGTGCTGTGGGACTCGGCGAAGGAGAAACCCAGGTCGAACTGAGGTCGGCCGTCCGCACCCGCTCCAGCAGCTCCGCGAAGGTGGGGTCCCCGGAGACGTCGGTGCGCAGCACCAGCGTGTTCACGAAGAAGCCGACCAGGTCGTCCAGGGCGTCGTCGGTGCGGCCGGCGATCGGGGTGCCCAGCGGGATGTCCGTGCCCGCGCCCAGCCGGGACAGCAGCGTGGCCAGGCTCGCCTGGAGCACCATGAACAGGCTCGTGCGGCTGTCACGGGCCACGCGGGTCAGACGGTCGTGGAGCTCCGGCGGGAGCTCGAAGGTGACGACGTCACCGCGATGGGAGGCCACGGCCGGCCTGGGGCGGTCGAAGGGCAGGGACAGTTCCTGGGGGAGGTCCGCCAGCGTCTTCCCCCAGTAGTCGAGTTGCCGGCCCGCCTCGCTGTCGGGGTCGTCCTCGGTGCCGAGGACGTCGCGCTGCCAGAGGCTGTAGTCGGCGTACTGCACCGGCAGCGGCGCCCACTCCGGGGCGGCACCCCGCACCCGGGCCGCGTACGCCGCCGTCAGGTCCCGGGCCAGCGGGGCCCGGGACCACGCGTCGGTCGCCACGTGGTGGGTGAGGAGCAGCAGGACGTGCTCGTCGCCGCCGACCTCGAACAGGGTGGCCCGCAGGGGCGGTTCGGAGGCCAGGTCGAAGGCGTGGCCCGCAGCCTCGGAGAGATCGGCGGCCAGCCGGGTGGCGTCGCTGGACACGACGGCGAGGGACGGGCGCGCCTCGTCCAGCACGACCTGATGGGGCCCCTCGGCGTCCTCGGCGAGGACCGTGCGGAGGGTTTCGTGTCGTGCGGTCAGGTCGGCGAGGGCGTTCTCCAGCGCCGCACGGTCGAGGGCTCCGGACAGGCGGAGGGCGACGGGGGAGTTGTAGGCGGCGCTGGGGCCCTCGAAGCGGTGCAGGAACCACAGCCGGCGCTGGGCGTGGGACAGGGGCAGCCGCGCGGGGCGTGGGAGCACGGCGGTGACCGGCGTGCGTGCGGCGCCGTTGCCGGTGTCGAGCGCTCCGGACAGGCCGGCGACGGTGGGGGTCTCGAAGAGCTGCCGGATGGCCATCTCGGCACCGAGTGCCGAGCGGATGCGGCTGACGAGTTTGGTGGCGAGCAGGGAGTGGCCGCCCAGGGCGAAGAAGTCGTCGTCGATGGTGACCGAGCCGACGCCCAGCACCTCGGCGAAGAGGGTGCAGAGAATGTCCTCGCGAGGGGAGCGCGGGGCCCGTCCGCCACCCGCCTGCGGCCCGTAGTCGGGGGCGGGCAGGGCGCGGCGGTCCAGCTTGCCGTTCGGGGTGAGCGGGAAGGCGTCCAGGACCACGAAGGCGGACGGCACCATGTAGTCGGGGAGCCGGTCGGCGGCCAGGGCGCGCAGGGCGTCGGCCGGCACGGAGGCGCCCGCGGTCGCCGCGTAGGCGACGAGTCGCTTGTCGCCGGGCTGGTCCTCGCGGAGCAGGACGGCGGCCTGGGTGACGCCCTCGTGACCGGCGAGGACGGCCTCGATCTCGCCCAGTTCGATGCGGTAGCCGCGGAGTTTGACCTGGCCGTCGCCGCGGCCCACGAACTCCAGCCGGCCATCGTGGTTCCAGCGCAGCACGTCGCCGGTCCGGTACATGCGGGAGCCGGGCGGGCCGTAGGGGTTGGCGACGAACCGCTCGGAGGTGAGGGCCGCGCGCCGCCAGTAGCCGCGGGCGAGCCCCGTGCCGGCGATGTATGCCTCGCCGGGGACGCCGGGCGGGACCGGACGCAGCCCGCTGTCGAGGACGTACACCTGTGTGTTCCAGAAGGGCCGGCCCACGGGTACCGGTCCGGTGGGTGCGGGCGCGCCCGCGGGGATGCGGTACTGGACGCTGTTGACGGTGGCCTCGGTGGCTCCGTACACGTTGAGGACGTCGGCGTCGGGGCGGCGGGCCCGCCAGCGGTCGGCGACCTCGCCGAGCAGGAGTTCACCACCCAGCATGATCAGCTCGCTGGGGGATGCCTCGGCGGGCAGCGCCTCCAGAAGGGCGAGCACACTGGGGGTGCCCTTGAGGAAGGTGGCTCCGGGACCCTCGGCGGCCCGCTCGTCGAGGTCGGCGACGCGCACCAGGCCGCCGGAGACGAGGGTCGTGTAGAGGGCGGTGACGGTGAGGTCGAAGCTGATCGGCGAGTGCAGCAGCGAGGTGCCCGTCATCGCCGGGTAGGCGTCGCGGGCCCACTGGAGATAGGCGCTGAGCGAGCGGTGCTCGATGACGACGCCCTTGGGCCGTCCGGTGGAGCCCGAGGTGTAGATCACGTACGCGGGGAGGCTGGGCGGTATCGGCACGGTGGGCGCGGTGGCGGGCCGGGCGGCGAGATCGCCGGTGTGGGCCGGGTCGTCCAGGAGGAGGCGCGGCGCACCCGAGTCGGGGATGCCGGGGGCGAGTTCGCGGGTGGTGAGCAGCAGGGCGGGCTCGGTGTCCGCCAGCATGAACGCGATGCGATCCGCCGGATAGTCCGGGTCCACTGGCAGGTAGGCCGCGCCCGTCTTGAGGACGGCGAGCAGGGCGACGACGGTGTCGCAGTCGCGGGGCAGGGCGATCGCGACGAACCGCTCGGGTGCCGCGCCGTGCTCGGCCAGCAGATGGGCCAGGCGGCTGGAGCGGGCGTCGAGTTCGGCGTACGTCAGGGTGCGGCCGGCACTCGTGACGGCCGGGGCCTGCGGGGTGCGGTCCGCCTGGGCGCGGAACAGGCCGAGGACCGTGGCGTCCGGGACGTCGTGTGCGGTGTCGTTCCACTCCCGCAGCACGCTGTCGCGTTCCCGGTCGGTGAGCAGGTCGAGGCGTCCGACGGGCTGCTCCGGGTCGGTGACGAGGGCGCGCAGGACACGGACGAAGCGGTCCAGGATCTGCTGGGCGGTGGCCGCGTCGAAGAGGTCGGGACGATGGTTGAGCCGGAACGTCATGCTGTCGCGGGCGGCCGCGATCAGCAGCAGCGGGTAGTGGGTGGCCTCCCGGTTCTTGCCGGGGGCCAGGCTGATGGCGGCGCCGATGCCGGTGCCCGCGGTGCCGGAACGGTTGACGGGATAGTTCTGGAACACCATGGAGGTGTCGAAGAGTTCGCCGTGCCCCACGGTGCGCTGGATGTCCGCCAGACCGAGGTGCTGGTGCGGGGTCAGTGCGGCCTGTTCGCGCTGGACGCGGGCGACGAGCCCGGCGAGCGGTTCGGCGGCCCGCAGCCGTACCCGTGAGGGCAGCGTGTTGATGAACAGGCCCACCATGCGTTCGACGCCGTCGATCTCCGGCGGACGTCCGGAGACGGTGGTGCCGAACACGATGTCGTCCCGCCCCAGGTGCTTGCTGAGGGCGATGGCCCAGGCGCTCTGCACCACGGTGCTGAGGGTGAGACCCCGGCCGCGTGCCAGCTCGGTGAGCGCCGCGGTCTCCTCCCGGGGCAGCTCGGCCCGGACCTCGGCCCCGGCGACCGCGGCACGGTCGGCGCCGGGTGCCACGAGGGTGGGTTCCACGAGGTCGGCGAACGTGTCGCGCCAGGCGTCGCGGGCGGCGTCCCGGTCCTGGCCCTCCAGCCACGTGAGGTAGTCGCGGTAGGGACGCACCCTGGGCAGGGCACTGTCGTCGCCCGCGGCGTCGTAGAGCGCGAACAGGTCACCCATGAGGACGGGCAGGGACCAGCCGTCGAGCAGGAGGTGGTGGTTGGTCAGGACGAGGCGGTGCCGGTCGGCGCCGAGCCGCAGCAGGGTGAAGCGCAGCAGCGGCGGCCGCGTCACGTCGAAGCGCGTGGCGCGTTCGGTGGCGATCAGGCCGGCGGCGGCCTCGGCGCGTTCGGCCTCGGGCAGGGCGCTCAGATCGCGCTCGGTCCACGGCAGCGGCACCTCCCGCATGACCAGCTGCGCCCAGTCGCCGCTCTTGCGCTGCCGGAAGGCGACCCGCAGGTTGGCGTGCCGGGCCAGCAGCTTCTCGGCGGCGGTGCGCAGGGCAGCGGTGTCCAGCGCACCGTCGATGTCGAACGACATCTGCACGACATAGGGGTCGAGCTCGCCCTCGTCGTAGACGCTGTGGAAGAGCAGGCCCTCCTGGAGCGGGGCCAGCGGCAGGATGTCCTCGATCTTCCGCGCTGTGCGACTCACTTGCTGGCCTCTTCTTCCGTCTCGAAATCGTGCGGTTCGTCGTCGAAGTCGTCGAACAGGTCGTCCAGTTCCTCCTCGAACGCCTCGATCTCGTCCTGGCCGATGGAGGACAGGGAGACGTCGGAGGGGGTGAGACCGCCCGCGTGGGGGTTCTCGGAGTGCGTGACCAGGGCGCGCAGCGCCTGGAACCACAGTTCGGCCAGCTCGCGCACCTCGTCCTCGTCGAGGATCTCCTCGGCCCAGGTCCAGAACGCGACCAGCTCGGAGCCCTCCGGGCCGTCCTCGGTACGGGAGTTGAGCTCCAGCGGGTGGGCGAGCGGCAGCTGCGGGGGGTCGCCGGCGACGGCGTCGACGCCGGTGACCGGAGTCCAGTCGGCGGCCCGGTCGCCGTCGGCGGCGGTGAACCGGCCGAGGTAGTTGAACGCCACGTGGGGGGCGGCGTGGCCGTCGAAGCCGGCCGCGGTGGCCGGGTTGAGATGACGGACCAGGCCGTAGCCCATGCCCTTGTCGGGGACGGACCTGAGCTGCTCCTTGATCCGCTTCGCGGCGGCGCCCGCCGCCGACCCGCCCGCGAAGGCACGCGCGAGGTCCACACCGCCGGTGTCGAGGCGTACCGGGTACAGGTTGGTGAACCAGCCGACCGTACGGGACAGGTCGGCGCCCTCCACGAGGTGCTCCTCGCGGCCGTGCCCCTCCAGGTCGAGCAGCAGCTTCGGCCCGCCGTGCCGCCAGCGCGCCCAGGCGAGGGCGAACGCGGTGAGCAGCACGTCGTTCACCTCCGCGTGGAAGGCGGCGGGAACGCGGGTCAGGACGGCTTCCGTGACCTCGGCCGGCAGGGTCATGGTCAGCCGGCCGGCGGTGGCCTGGCGATCCCTCGCCGGGTCCAGCGGCCGGCGGCCCGGCGGGGGCCCGGCGGACCGCAGGACGTCCTGCCACCAGGCCGCGTCGGCGACCCAGGCGGGCTTGACGGCCTCCTCGGTGAGACGCTGCGACCAGCGGCGCAGCGAGGTGCCCACCGGTTGCAGGGCGGGCTTCAGCCCCGCGGAGACCGCCTCGTACGCCTCGGCGAGGTCGGGGATGAGGATGCGCCAGGAGACGCCGTCGACGACCAGGTGGTGGATGACCAGCAGCAGCATCCCGGCGCTGTCGCGCCCACGGTCGAACCACACGGCCTGCACGACCCGGCCCTCGCCCAGGTGCAGCCGGTCACGGGCGGCCGCGCCCGCCTCCCGGATGAGGGCGTCGAGGTCGGCCCCGTCGGCGCCGGAGGCGTCCACCCGCCGGACCAGGGCCCCGGCGTCGACACTTCCCGGCTCCCGGACCTCCAGCCGCCGCTCCGGAGCCGGCGTGAGACGGGCGCGCAGTGCGTCGTGGTGGTCCAGCAGGGCCTGTACGGCTTCGGTGAGCGCGTCGGCGTCCAGGTCGGCCGGTACGTCGCCGCCGAGGTCGAAGAACCCGTCGTCGACGCCCACTTCGGCCAGGCCCAGGACGTCCGCGAACAGCGCGCACAGCACCTTCTCCCGCTCGGTGCGGGGTTCCGCGGCCACCGCGTCGGTGCCGGGGGCGGGCAGCGCCCGGCGGTCGAGCTTGCCGTTGGCGGTGAGCGGCAGCTCGTCGAGCGGGACGACGAAGGACGGGACCATGTAGTGCGGCAACTGCTGCTCGAGGTGGGCGCGCAGCGTGCGGCCCAGCGCCGGGTCGGCGTCCTGGCCCTCCGGCACCACGTACGCCACGAGCCGGGTCGGACCGGCGGACTCCTCGCGGGTGACCACGACCGCCGTCTCGACGCTCGGGTGGTCGGCGAGCACGGCCTCGACCTCTCCCGGCTCCACCCGGAAACCACCGATCTTGACCTGGTGGTCGGCGCGGCCCAGGAACTCCAGCTCGCCGCAGTGGTTCCACCGCACGACGTCGCCGGTGCGGTAGAGACGCGCACCGGGCCGCCCGAACGGTGAGGCGACGAACCGTTCCGCCGTACGGTCGGGACGGCCGAGGTAGCCGCGGGCCAGCTGGGCGCCGCCGATGTAGAGCTCACCGCGCACGCCCGGCGGCACCGGCCGCAGCCCGGCGTCGAGGACGTACACCGAGGCGTTCCACAGCGGCTGCCCGATGGAGGCTGCGGTGGGCCACTCGTCGATGTCCCCGGGGAGGGTCGCGGTGGTGGCCGCGTGGGTCTCGGCGGGGCCGTAGATGTTGTGGGCCATCCGCCGCCAGCCGCTCGCGCAGAACTCCCTCAGCTCGTGACTGAGCCGGAACTGCTCCCCGCCCTGGAAGAGGTCGGTGAGGGAGTCGAGCCGTTCACCGGTGTCGGCGGCCGCCGCCAGCACGGCGTCGATCACGAGGGTCGGCGCGAACAGTTCGTTGATGCTGTACCTGGCGATCCACTGGGCCAGTTCGTAGGCGTCGCGGCGGACGTGCTCCTCCGGGATCACCAGGGTCTTGCCGACGACCAGCGCCTGCAGGATCTCCTGCACCGCGAAGTCGAACGAGACGGCGAGGAACTGGGCCGTGCGGGTGCCGACGCCGCCGCAGTACGTTCCGGTGTGCCACGCGAGCAGGTTGACGAGCGAACTCATGGGCATCACCACGCCCTTGGGCGTGCCGGTGGAGCCCGAGGTGTACACGACGTAGGCGGGGTGCCGCAGATCCAGCGGGCGGACCCGGTCCGCGTCGGTCAGGTCGGCGTCCGCGCCCGCGGCGAGTTCCCGGACCGTCTCCGGGGCGTCGAGAACGACGTCGAGGAGGATCCCGTCGCCCAGGAGGGGCCGGGTGGCCAGGTCGGTGACGACGACGCGCGGGCCGCAGTCGGTGAGTACCGCGCGGAGCCGCTGCTCGGGGGCCGACACGTCGAGAGTGAGGTAGGCGGCACCCGTCTTGAGGGCGGCCACCAGGGCCACCACCAGATCGGCCGAGCGGGGCAGGGCGATCGCGACGACATCCTCGGCGCCCACTCCCGAGGCGGCCAGCAGGCGCGCCAGCCGGTTCGCGCGGGAGTTCAGCTCGGCGTAGGAGAGGGTGACGTCCTCACCGAGCACCGCGGTCGCCCGGGGTTCGGCCGCGACCTGCCGCTCGAAGAGCGTCGGCACCGGCAACGGGGGCACGTCGTGGGCGGTGCGGTTCCACTCGTCCACCACACGGTCGCGTTCGGCGGGCGACATCACCTCCAGCCGGCCGATGGGCCGCTCCGGGTCGGCGACGGCTCCCTCCAGGACACGCAGCAGCCGCTCGGCGAACTCCTGCGCGGTGCTGCGGTCGAAAAGGTCGGAGTTGTACTCGACGGCCCCGCCCAGACCCTCGGGCTCGCCGTGCGGGCCGTAGCGCTCGTCGAAGAAGAACGCCAGGTCGAACTTGGCGCGTCCGGTCTCCGGCGCGTGCACGTCCACCGTGAGGCCGGGCAGCCGCAGGATCTCCAGCGCCTCCTGGTTGTTGTCGAAGCCGAGCAGCACCTGGAAGAGCGGGTGACGGGCCAGCGAGCGGACGGGGCTGAGCACTTCCACGAGCCGCTCGAAGGGCACGTCCTGGTGCCCGTAGGCGCCGAGGTTGGTCTCCCTGACCCGGCCGACCAGCTCGGCGAACGTCGGATCGTTCGAGGTGTCCGTCCGCAGTACCAGGGTGTTCACGAAGAACCCGACGAGATCCTCGACGGCCGCGTCGGTGCGGCCCGCCACGGGACTGCCGATCGGGATGTCGGTGCCCGCGCCCAGCCGGGTGAGCAGGGCGGCCAGGGCGGCCTGCGTCACCATGAACAGGCTGGTGCCCGTCTCCCTGGCGAACGCGGCCAGCCGTGCGTGCAGGCCGGCGGACACCTCGAAGGGCACCCGGCCGCCGCGGTGCGACTGCCGTGCCGGGCGGGGCCGGTCGACCGGCAGCTCCAGCTCCTCCGGAAGGTCCGCCAGCGCGGTCTTCCAGTGGGCCAGCTGCCGGGAGATCTCGCTGTCCGGGTCGTCCTCGGAGCCGAGTACCTCCCGCTGCCACAGCGTGTAGTCGGCGTACTGCACGGGAAGCGGCGTCCACGCCGGGGCGTCCCCGCGGGCGCGGGCGGTGTAGGCGAGCGACAGGTCGCGGGCGAGGGGGCCCATCGACCAGCCGTCTCCGGCGATGTGGTGGACCACCAGGACCAGGACCCGCTCCCCGTCGTGCGCGGAGAACAGCCAGGCCCGGACGGGGAGCTCGGCCGCGAGGTCGAAGGGGTGGGACGCCGCGGCACGTATCCTGCCCGGCAACTCGCCGGGCGCCACGTCGACCTCGATCAGTTCCGGCGTCGCGTGGGCGGCGGGCAGGACGATCTGCCGCGCCCCCTCGGAGTCCTCGGCGAACAGGGTCCGCAGCGACTCGTGCCGGGCGACGACGTCGGTGAGCGCCAGGCGCAGCGCGGCCCGGTCGAGCGCGCCCTTCAGGCCCAGCGCCACCGGGATGTTGTACGTGGCGCTCGGCCCCTCCAGGTGGTTGAGGAACCACAGCCGCTGCTGGGCGTACGACAGCGGGATCCGGGCGGGGCGCGCCACGGCGGTGACCGGCCGGCGGGCGCCCGACGCCTCGTCGAGCGCCTCGACGACGCCCGCGACCGTCGGGTTCTCGAAGAGCCGGCGGATGGACAGCTCCACACCCAGCACCGCGCGGATCCGGCTGAGCAGTCGTACCGCCGACAGGGAATGTCCGCCGCGGTCGAAGAAGTCGTCGTCGATGCCCACGGAGGCGACGCCGAGCAGCTCGGCGAAGACGGTGCACAGGATCTGCTCCCGCGGACTGCGCGGCCCCCGGGAACGTGCGGGCCACACGTCCGCCGGGCCGACGGGTGTCCGCCCGGGCACCTCGACGAGCCGCAGCTCACCGTCGGCCGACCAGCGCGCCGACGTGCCGGTGCGGTACATCCAGCCCGCGCGGCCGTACGGACACGGCAGCCACCGCTCCTGCTCCGCGGCATCACCGGCCGGACCGGAGCCCGTCACGTACAGCTGCCCCACGACCCCGGGCGGCACCGGGACCAGGGTGTCGTCGAGGACGTACGCGAGAGTGTCGTCCGCCGTCCGCGGCAGGGACGAGCCGGACAGCGCGGCCGCCACCGGAGGCCGGGTCGCGTCGCTCCACTCGAACAGGATCTCCGTGCGCTCGCCCGGGGCGAGAACGTCGATCTCGCCGATCGGGACCTCCACGTCGCGGGCCGTCGCGGACAGCAGGCGCACGAAGCGGTCGGCCACCGAGCGGGCGGTGCCGCGATCGAACAGCTCGGCGGAGAACTCCAGGTCGATGGTGACGCCCGCGGGCCGTCCGAGGCCGTCGACGTGTTCCGTCAGTTCCCAGTTGAGGTCGAACTTGGTGTCCTCGATGGGGAGCCGCTCCAGCTCCACCGCCAGTCCCGGCAGCCGCGCCTCCTCGGCGACCGTGGCACGCGGGTCGGTGTTGTGGAGGGTCAGGCACACCTGGAACAGGGGGTGCCGGGTGAGCGAGCGGTCCGGGTTGACGGCCTCGACCAGCCGCTCGAACGGCAGGTCCTGGTGCTGGTACGCCTCCAGGCTCCGCGCCCTCACCCGCTCCACGAGCTCGGCGAACGTCGGGTCGCCCGAGGTGTCGGTGCGCAGCACCAGCGTATTGGCGAAGAACCCGACCAGCTCCTCGACGGCCGCGTCGGTGCGGCCCGCGATCGGCGACCCGAGGGGGATGTCGGTGCCCGCGCCGAGCCGGGTCAGCAGGGCGGCGATTCGAGCTGGTCGGGGAGTCCGGTGAGGGTGTGGGTCCAGTAGTCGAGTTGGCGGGTGATCTCGCTGGTGGGGTCGTCCTCGGTGCCGAGGATGTCGCGCTGCCAGAGGCTGTAGTCGGCGTACTGGACCGGCAGCGGCGCCCACTCCGGCGTGGCCCCCCGCACGCGGGCCGCATAGGCGGCGGCCAGGTCACGAGCCAGCGGACGCATCGACGAACCGTCGCCGGCGATGTGGTGCAGGAGCAGCAGGAGTACGTACTCGTCGTCGCCGACCTCGAACAGGGTGGCCCGCAGGGGCGGTTCCGCGGCCAGGTCGAAGGAGTACCGTGCCGCCTCCGCCAGCCGTGCCGCGAGCCGCTCCTCGTCCACGGCGACGGCGTCGAACCCCAGGGCCACCTCGTAGGGCTCCAGGATCACCTGGGTGAAGCCGCTCTCGTCCTCGGCGAAGACGGTCCGCAGGCTCTCGTGCCGGGTCACGACGTCCGCGAGGGCCTGTCGCAGGGCTTCCTGGTCCAGGGCTCCGGTGAGCCGCAGGGCGCCGGGGGCGTTGTAGGCGGTACTGCCGTCCTCCAGCAGACTGAGGAACCGCAACCGCTGCTGGGCGTAGGAGACGGGGATCCGTCCGGGCCGCGGTCCGGCCGTGACACCGGGACGCCGTACGGCAGCACGGGCCGGCTGCTGGTCGAGCGTGGCGCTGATACCGGCGACGGTGGGGGTCTCGAACAGCTGCCGGATGGGCAGCTCTGCGCCGATGGTCGTGCGGATGCGGCTGATGAGTGTGGTGGCGAGGAGTGAGTGTCCGCCGAGGTGGAAGAAGTCGTCGTCGATGGTGACGGTGTCGGTGCCGAGTACTTCGGCGAAGAGGGTGCAGAGGGCTTGTTCGTGGGGGGTGCGGGGTGCGCGTCCTTCGCTGGTGTGCTGGTCGTGGTCGGGCGTCGGCAGGGCGTTGCGGTCGAGTTTGCCGTTGGGGGTGAGGGGGAGTTGGTCGAGGGTGATGAAGTGGGAGGGGATCATGTAGGCGGGTAGGTGGGCTGCTGTGTGTGCGGCGAGGTCGTCGGTGGTGGTGTCGGTGCCGACGGTGTTGACGGTGTAGGCGGTGAGGCGTTGGTCGCCGGGTTGGTCTTCGCGGACGATGACGGCGGCTTGGGTGATGTGGGGGTGGGTCATGAGGACGGCTTGGA
>NZ_JOFH01000080.1 GCF_000721235.1 Streptomyces olivaceus | reverse complement strand
CTGCCGACCGATAGCGGACCCTGTACGGGTGCGGGCACTTCGACCACCGCGACCGCGGATGCTCACACCCCTTGAAAAACGACCCCATCCCACGAACCAACGAAACTGCCAACTATCCACTCCATGTCCAGCCGACAAGGCGCCCACAGTTTTGATTGAACATCTGCGACACCAGGAGTAATCCCCTTCTTGAGGCCAGCTATCGGAAACGCATCAGCCTCCCATTATTCGCTGCTGCTTCACCCAGGCTTCAACCTCTGCGACGTTGAAACGAATCTTTGAGTTCATTCCTACGCCGAATCTGTACATCACCAATCCCGACCGGGTCGCATTCTTATACAGCCAGGAGACGGATACATTCAAATATGCGGCAGTATCCTTGACATCCATGAACCGGCCAGTTTCAGCCACTCGCAAGTCTCCTCCGTCGTCTCTGCCCGCAACCGCACACGGCACCTCGAAAGGCACACCCGTGATCCGGTGTCTCACCGACCCGGGCCGTGGATCAATACTCCGCAGCGTCGCCGGTTTGCCCAACCGGCAATCGTCGGCTATGTTCCGCTCGGGCTGAATAGCTGCAGCAGCGGCTCTCGACTGCCACTCGACGGCGAGCAGTGCTTGTCGAGAACCACCTGGTTGCTGGGCGACACCACGGCGACCCATCAGTCAGATGGGGCCGGGTCTGCCCCTCTGAAGCGCGCTACCACCAGCGGGTGCGGGGACGACCGATACTCTGCCCGCATGATTCGCGCAGTGATTTTCGATGTCGGTGAGACGATCGTACGAGACGACCGTTACTGGGCAGCGTGGGCCGACTGGCTCAGCGTCCCCCGGCACACCGTGTCCGCACTCGTCGGCGCGGTCGTCGCTCAGGGACGTGACAACGCGGATGCCCTGCGTCTCATTCAGCCCGGCATTGACCTCGCCACCGAGTATGCGGCCCGTGATGCGGCTGGCCGCGGCGAGGACCTCGACGAGAGCGACCTTTACGACGACGTACGCCCCGCGCTCACCGAACTACGGGCCCTGGGTATGCGCGTCATCATCGCCGGGAACCAAACCACCCGCGCGGCTGAACTGCTGCGCGCCCTGGACCTTCCCGCTGACCTGGTCGTCACCTCCGGGGAGTGGGGTGTGGCCAAGCCTGCCCCGGAGTTCTTCCGCAAGGTGGTCGAGGCGGCGCAGGCGGCACCCGCCGAGACCGTGTACGTCGGTGATCATCCTGCCAACGACGTCACCCCAGCCGCCGCTGCCGGGCTCCGCACGGCGCACCTTCGACGAGGCCCGTGGGGTCACCTCTGGGCCGACAGCCCGGAGGTGACCGAAGTCGCCGACTGGAGGATCAGCACGCTCGCCGCTTTGCCGCCCCTCCTCACTGCGTAGCAGCTGCAGACCCGTTCACATCTCGTAGATGCATGCAACGAGCTACGGTGCGTATATGCCAATCGCCAGTAGGCGTGAGGTAGGCCAGCGCATCGCGACCATCCGCCGTGCGCGCCGGATGACTCAGGCCGACCTCGCCCGTGCCGCCTACGTCTCCCTCGCCACTGTGAAGGGAATCGAGCGAGGTGCCCGCTCGCCCAGCGACGACACCCTCGACTCGATCGCCGCAGCACTCAACGTCGACCCGAGCCGCATAGTCGCTGACAGCACCCGCACCGACAGCCGTGTGCACGCTGCCCTGCCCGACATCTCCATGGCCATCGCCGCGTACGACATTCCTGCCGACACCGCACCACGCCCGCTCTATGAACTCGGCGAGGACGTCGGCGAGCTCGTGAAGTGGCGTCTCGCCACTCAGTACGCCCGCATCGCCGAGCACGCTCCCCGCCTGCTCACCGAGTCGCTCACGGCGCTCCACCACACGAGCGGTGCCGAGCAGCTCCGCGCCGCGCACATCCTTGCCGCCGCTGCTCGTTCCGCAGACGCCGTGGCGTACAAGTTCGGTGCCCTCGACCTGTCCGCGCGACTGGTGGAACTAATGCGGTGGGCGGCCGATCAGACCGAGAGCCACATCGCGCAAGCCACTGCAGCCTACGTGCGCACCGAGACATTCTTCGCTGCCCGCGCCCACGCTCAAGGGTTACGCGCGTTAGAGCAGGCCATCGACGCCTGTCCGAGCCCGCTCGGCACGGTGTCAACCGCTGCCCGCGGCGCTTTGCACATGCGTGCCGCCGTCATCGCTGGCCGCAGCGGTGACATGGACGCCGTTAACCTCCACCTCGACGAGGCCCGGACGCTCGGCGACGCAGTGCCGGAAGCCGCTTACGATGGCACGCAGTTCGGCCCGGACTCAGTTCGCGCGCACGAAGTCTCTGTAGCTGTCAGCCTCGGGCAAGAGCACCTGCAGCGGGCTCTCGACATCGCCGACGAGTGGACGCCGCCCGACAGACTGCCCGAGGAGCGGCAATCCGGTTTCTGGATCGAGCTTGCGCGCGCGCAAGTGTGGGCCGGCCGCCCGGACAACGCCTTCGAATCGCTGAAGGTCGCCCGGTTCATCGCCCCCCAGCACACGCGGGAACATCCATGGGCTCGCGAGGCTGCTGCGACGATCCGTCGACTGAAGCGAGCGGACGCTGAATCACTGACGAGTTTCACCGAGTGGATCGGCGCAGTCTGAAAGGGATACACGGTGTATCCCTTTCAGCCCTTCTAACGGCCCATGCTCTGTCTGTCCACATAGATGAGGCAGACCGGAGACTGGGATGAAGAAGTGCGCCGGCAAGTTGCTGCGGGTCGACGGCCCAGTGAGCATTGCGCGGCTCCACGGCCGCGCGTGCTGGTACTGCGGCGCCGTGGCGCGAGAACTGGCCGCAGTCGGACGTGTTCAATTGACGGCTGGAACCCGTGTGTGGACGGTCGTTTCGTGCGGCTGCCACACAAGGGTGACGGCGGCGTGATGCGCACGACGCAGCAGCACATCGACGCGGACCAGGTTTCTCACCTAATCGCCGAGGCGCTCGGCGCTACCGGCATTCTGCCGCCCATGACCCGGCTCGAAGAGCTCGACAGGGCGCTACGGCCGGAGATCGAGCGGCTCGTGCTGCTCGTGCAACGCCGGGCCGATGCCAAGCCGCAAGGGTCCCGCGACTGGTACAGGCTCGTCCAAGCTGCCGAGCGAGCAGAGGACACCCTGAACTTCCAAATGGGCACGGCGCCGCTTGCTGGCGCAATCCACGTCGCTCACCTGGCCCGCCACGTGCACGAGCTGCGTGAGGTTGAGGTGATCGGCTAGTGACCCGACCATTGCGACGAGCCTCGCACAATCGCGGCGGACTCGTCTACCGGCGTCGGCACCGCCTCGGCCAGGTCCAGAGCGCCCCATTCCTTCAGCAACTGACGACGCAGTACGGAACCTTGCGTTATCCCGAACGAGATGACACTTCGGGACCGGGGGATCGCCGAGGCCCTGTCTTGCTAATGAGTTGCCAACAAGGGCTGCCGGACTACTTGCTGCACCTTCCGCATAACCGTGGGCAGGCGCCGTTGAGCGCTTTTGCGAGCAACGCGTCACTGCGTTCGGCCAGCTTACGGGCGCTCCGAGGCATCCAGCCAGTACGTGGCAAGCATCTCGGCCGGCCAAGCTGGCTGATGCACCGGTCCTCGGGGCCCCATCTGCGCGAAGTACGGCGCTACGTCGAGGACGGGGGTGCCGTCCACAGCGTCCAAATCGGTGACGACGAGGTCCCGGCCGTCTGTCTTGAGCAGTCGCGGATAGCTGATCGCCAGTTGGTTGGGGCGCCGGTGGTTGCGGTGGACGAACGTTCCGGTCGCCGGCCAGACCGGGTTGCCCCTGGGGCTGCGCGCGTGGAGCTGCACGTCTTCGGGACGCGCCAGGTGGAAGCGCCAGGTCACCGTGAGGTGGGAGAACTCCTCGATGCCCTGCAGCGTTTCGAGTGGGAAGGCGTCATTCAGTCGGATGATCGATTCCACCCCGCCCTGGTAATCGTCTTGGACGCGGGTGTGGCCCCCGACGACCGTTGCGATCGATTCGACCTCGTACGTTGCCATCGGCGCTCGTTCCTCTCCCCTGGAGTCGCGTGTTCAGCAGCCACCGGCCGCAGCCGCGAACCTGCCCTGTGGTCAGCCTATGGCGCGCAGCATCTCCCGCGCCCGGCGGTCCAGTGCGGCCACGTGACGGCCCCCTCGTTGCCTCACGGGCGACAGGTCGCTCTGCATACGGACGATTACGTCGCGGGCGCGGCCAGACTGGACTCCGGCCATGGCGTCGAGAGCTTGCGCCCAGGTGCCGCACGCCTCGTCGAGACGTCCTTGCTGGACCTGGACGGCGCCCAGGTAGCCGAGGGTCACGCTGTGGGTGCGGGCGTATTGCTGTCGGCGGCGGGTGGCGACACTGCGCTGGAAGTGGATCTCCGCGTCGAGGGGGTTGCCCAGGTCGCGCAGAGCGCAGGCGGTCTCGTGGGCAAGGGAGGCTTCCTGGAAGAAGCCCACACGCTCGGGGGCATCCTCGTTGTCGGCTCGGGCGAGATCCCGCTCCGCCCGGCTGATGGCCGCGAGGGTGCCGGGTCGGTCGCCGTCGGCGGCCAGGGCACGGGCGTGGACGATGGAGAGCAGGGCCTTCTCGCGCGAGCTGGCCTGGCCGTAGTGGGTGTGGGCCATGGAGGCGTCGGCCAGGTCGAGGGCCCTTCGTGGGTGCCCGAGGTCGACTGCCTGGTGGGCGAGGGCACGCAGGATGTGGCCGCCCAGTGGTCCGTCTCCCGCTTCGGCCGCGATGCGTGCGGCGAGGGTGAGGTAGCGCTGGGCGGTGCGGTGCTCCGATGCGTCGAACGCCATCCAGCCTGCGATGTAGGTCATCTCTGCCACGGCCGAGTATGTGTCCCGGCGGTGCCGTTCCGTTCGGAATCTGCTGCCCAGCAGTGGCACCGCTTCGTCGCGGAGGTGGCCGGCCAGGGCCGAGCGCCCCGAGGCTCCGCCACGCTGCTGGTCCCGCGCGGAGTAGAAGGCTGTCAGGTTGCGGATGTCGTCGATGTCGGCCTGCGTTACCAGCCGTGGGGAGACTGCTGGGCGCGATGCTGCTGCGGCTGGTGCGGTTGTCCACCACGCGCTCGCGGGCAGTGTGAGGCCGGCGGCCGAGTACGCGGCGGTCGCCAGCAGCTTGCGTCGGTGCATGTCCAGGTCGTCGCTTCCCAGCTCGGCCAGCACGGTCAGAGGGTCGACGCTCCAGTCGGAACTGCTGTCGGGCGAGCCTGTCGGCCCGTCTTCCAGCCCGAGGTCAGCGAGGGTGAGGCGGCGGCTGAGCCTGCGGGACAGCGTCTCACGCAGGATATGGGGCGCTCGTCCGCTGGGCTTGGTGCCCTGGACCCACATGGCAATGTGCGAGCGCGAGATGGCCTCCAATTCGCGAGCACCGCTCTCCGCGGCGACACGAGCGACGGCGGCGGCTGCTTGGGGCTGGGACCAGCCCGCTTCGCGCAGGAGTGCGGCGAGGGCGACGTTTCGCTCACGGGCCATGGGCTGCCCCTCGGGTCCGAAATGATCTTTGACGCCTTTGACGGCCTTGCGGGCCGCACAGGCATACCCCCCAGCGGGGATTCGCGGTTCGCTCAACGTAGCGGCCGGACCACTCACCATGCACGCCGACCGACTGCGGTGCACGGCGTTTCTCACTCAACTTGGCTCGATCTACTTAGAAGTTGTCTCAATTGGTGATCGCCCGCCCCGTGCGGATCGGAGACCGGGACAGGTCGGTGGCTTGACCGTGCTGTGAGACTTGCAACATGGACA
>NZ_JOFH01000079.1 GCF_000721235.1 Streptomyces olivaceus | reverse complement strand
TTGTACTCACCCTCTCGGGCTTTCCTCCGGGCGCTTCCCTTCGGTCTTGCTGTCTTGCGTTTCCGACTCTATCAGATCTTTCCGATCCGATTTCCTCGGCGCTTTCCAGGTTCCCGCTTTCGCGTTCCCCTTTCCGGCGGTTCCGACTCTATCAGATCCTTTCGGGCTCTGATTCCCCGTCAGAGGGGGTTGCCGTCCCGGCTGTTGGGCCGTTCCGACGTCTCAAACCTTAGCGGACCTTCGCGGCGATTCCCAATCGGGGTCGTGGAATTGAATTCGGGCACGCCGAAGTCTTTCCCGCGAGGGATCTTGCTGGTGGTTTGGTTGCCGCTGCTGCGGCAGGAGGTGCCGTCACAGAACCGTGACGGCTCCGTGGCAACCCGAAGAACCTTACGGATGCCGTTGGGGACTGTCAAGGACGCCTGTCAAGATCTTTAATCGAGGTCGCTGAGCCGGCCGCCCGCGTCCGGCTGGGCGTGCTCCACCCGGCGCAGGAGCCGGGTGAGGACCTCGCCGAGCGCGGTCCGGTCCTCCGGGGAGAGGTCCTGGAGGAGGTCCTCCTCGAAGACCGTGGCGAGGCGCATCGCCTCCAGCCACTTCTCGCGCCCCTCCGCCGTCAGCTCGACGATGACGCGGACCCGGTTGGACTCGTCGCGCTCCCGGGTGACCAGCCCCTCCGTCACCATGCGGTCGATGCGGTGGGTCATCGCGGCGGGGGTGA
The DNA here is from genome assembly GCF_000721235.1 of Streptomyces olivaceus. Taxonomy (GTDB): domain Bacteria; phylum Actinomycetota; class Actinomycetes; order Streptomycetales; family Streptomycetaceae; genus Streptomyces; species Streptomyces olivaceus. The sequence continues at coordinate 8,032 of NZ_JOFH01000079.1, read as the reverse complement.
GGCCGAGGCGCTTGGCGAGGTCACCGGGGCCCAGCCGGTAGGGGGCGCCGGAGAGGACGAGTGCCTTGAGCACCTCCCAGTCGGTGTTGCCGATGCCCAGCGCGGCGGTCTGCCTGCCGTACGCGACGTTCATGCGGCGGTTGAGGCGGGACAGAGCCGAGACGATCTTCTCGACCTGGGGGTCGAGGTCCTGGAACTCGCGCTGGTAGGCGGCGATCTGCTCTTCGAGTGTCGGCTCGCCGGCGCCGGAGGTGTCACCCATGGGCGCAGTATGGCACGCGGCTCCTTTGCCTTGAAGTCCTTCACTGTGTACTGTTTACCTTCGAATTTTAGCTTCTAAGTCTTCAGCTCTAAGGGCTGGAGTGATCGATCTCGAGAGATCAAGAGAGGGTGAACGTGACCAGGGCAATGGGCGCCGCGATGCGCCGGATTCACGTGGGCAACGCACTCAGCGCGTTCGGACTCGGCTTCACGGTCCCCTACCTGTACGTCTATGTGGCGCAGGTCAGGGGACTGGGTTCGGTCACGGCGGGCCTCGTGCTCGCCGTCTTCGCCGTGGCCGCGCTGATCGTGCTGCCGTTCGCCGGGCGGGCCATCGTCCGGCGCGGCCCGCTGCCGGTCCTGCTGGTCGCCCTGGTCACCGCCGCGCTCGGCGCCCTGAGTCTGGGCCTGTCGGCCTCGGCGGCGACCGTGCTGCTGTCCGCCGCCGCGCTGGGTGCGGGGCAGGCCGTGATGCAGCCGGCGCTCGCGACGATGATCGTGGACTGCTCCACCACGGAGACCCGGTCGCGGGCGTTCGCGATGCAGTTCTTCCTGCAGAACCTCGGTCTCGGGGTCGGCGGGCTCATCGGTGGCCACCTGGTCGACACGACGAGCGCGTCCTCGTTCACGCTGCTGTTCGCGATCGAGGCGGCGATGTTCCTCGTGCTCGTCGCCGTCATGGCGACGGTTCGCGCGCCGCGCGCGCCGCGGATCGAGGAGGCGCCGGGCCAGGGCACCGGCGGGAGCTGGAAGCAGCTGCTCGGCAACCGCGCGATGGTGCAGCTGTGCGTTCTGGGCTTCGTGCTGTTCTTCGCCTGCTACGAGCGGCGGAAGCGGTCCCGGGTCATCGCCTCGGTCGGGCTGATCTGGGCCGTGGCGTGGGCCGTGGCCGGGTACGCCGGGCTCGGGCACGGCAGCCAGACGATGGCGACGGCGGCGTTCATCTCGACGTACGCGCTGTTCTGGCTGCCGTGCCCGAGCCCGGCGTACCCGGCCACGGCCCACGCCACGGCCCAGATCAGCCCGACCGAGGCGATGACCCGGGACCGCTTCCGCCGCTCGGCACCGGCCGCTGGATCCACGCCTCCGGCCCGATTCCGCCGGCCCCCCGCTCCACCCCCCCCCTGTCGCACGCGCCGCCGTGCCTCAGCCGGGCCCCTGCCTCACGGCTTCGGCAGGACGAACTCGCACCAGACGGCCTTGCCGCCGCCGGGTGTGCGCCTGGAGCCCCAGTTGGAGGCGATCGTCGCGACGATGGCGATCCCCCGGCCGGACTCGTCGCCGGGCTCCGCGCGGCGGCGCCTGGGCAGGTGGTCGTCGCCGTCGGTGACCTCGATGGTCAGGCGGCGGTCGGTGCGGCGCAGGCGCAGCCGCATCGGGGGTGTGCCGTGCTGGAGGGAGTTGGCGACCAGTTCGCTGGTGGCCAGGACGCCCAGGTCGTGCAGGTCGGCGGGGAAGCGCCAGCTGGTGAGGACGCCGGAGGCGAAGGCACGCGCGCGTGGGGCCGCCTCCACGCCGCCGAGCAGGTCGAGGGCGGCGTTGCGGAACAGCTCGGCCTCCGCGCCCTTGCGTGCGGGGTGCTGGAGGACCAGTACGGCGACGTCGTCGTCGTGGTCCGGGGTGACGCCGGCGGAGCGGACCAGGCGGTCGCAGATCACCTGGGGCGAACCGGTAGCGCCGGACAGGGCGCGCTCCAGGGCGGCGATGCCCTCGTCCAGATCCTCGTTGCGGCGTTCCACCAGGCCGTCGGTGTAGAGGACGGCGGTGGAGCCGGGGGCCAGCGGAATCGAGCCGGAGGCGTGGATCCAGCCGCCGGTGCCGAGCGGCGGACCGGTGGGTTCGTCGGCGCGCTGGACGGCACCCTGCTCGTCGCGGACCAGGATGGGCAGGTGCCCGGCGGACGCGTAGACCAGCCGGCCCTCGTTGGGGTCGTGGATGGCGTAGACGCAGGTGGCGATCTGGTTGGCGTCGATCTCGGTGGCGAGGCCGTCGAGGAGCTGGAGCACCTCGTGCGGGGGCAGGTCGAGGCGGGCGTAGGCCCTGACCGCCGTGCGGAGCTGGCCCATGACGGCCGCCGCGCGGACGCCGCGTCCCATGACGTCGCCGATGACGAGGGCGGTGCGGCCGCCGCCGAGGGTGATCACGTCGTACCAGTCGCCGCCGACCGCGGCCTCGGTGCCGCCGGGGTGGTAGGTGGCGGCGACGCGCAGGTCGTCGGGCTCCTCCAGCTCCTGCGGGAGCAGGGAGCGCTGGAGGGTGACGGCGGTTTCGCGCTGGCGGCGTTCGCTCGCGCGCAGGCGGGTGGCGGCCTCGGCGTGGTCGGTGACGTCGGTCGCGAAGACGAGGACGCCGCGGCCGTCGCCGTTGTGGCTCTCGGTGACCGGGGTGCAGGTGAACGTGTAGGAGCGGCCGTCGGGGGCCTTGCGGGACTTCAGGGTGCGGGGCCGGCCGCTGCGCTGGACCTGGTCCAGGAGCGGGAAGAGGCCCGGTTCGTCCAGCTCGGGGAGGGCTTCGCGGGCCCGGACACCGAGGTCGCGGGCGCCGAAGGCGGCGACGTAGGCGTCGTTGACGTAGGCGAGGCGGTGGTCGGGGCCGTGGACGAGGGCGACGAGGGCCGGGACGCGGTCGAGTACGTCGCGCACGGGCAGTCCGTCGATGGCGGGTACGGGCGGGACCTCGTCGGTCAGCTGCTCGGCGCGGGCGGCGGGTACGGAGCCGTCTCCCCGGCGGTCCGGGTCGACCGTCGGGTCGGTCTGCGCCGCGGCGCGGCGCTGTGTTCCGGGGAGTCGGGCGCTCCAGCGCGTGAAGTTCACGAATCCTTGCCTCGTGTAGTTGTCGGCGGCCGGGGCCGGGGCGGGCCTGTACGGCCCGGGCCCCGGGGCCGCGCTGGGGCGAGCGGCGGGGCGCCCGCATGGTGGACCAGTCTGGCAGGCTGCCCGCCCGGCCGACATCCGTCAGACGCCGCAGTGGCCGCAGGAGTTCCTGACTTCGGTCAGGACGACCCCTTCGGGTTGTGCGGCGGCTCCTGAGAAGGCTTTCCACCGGCCGCGAGTTCGAACTCCGCCCGCGGATGTTCGAGTGAACCCAGGGAGACGATCTCCCGTTTGAAGAGCCCGGCGATCACCCATTCGGCCAGCACCCGCGCCTTGCGGTTGACGGTGGGGACGCGGCTGAGGTGGTAGGCGCGGTGCATGAACCACGCGGGGTAGCCCTTGAGCTTGCGCCCGTAGACGTGCGCGACGCCCTTGTGGAAGCCGAGGGAGGCGACGGAGCCGGCGTACCTGTGCGCGTACGTGTCGAGGGGCTCGCCGCGCAGGGCGTGGGCGACGTTGTCCCCGAGGACCTTGGCCTGGCGCACCGCGTGCTGGGCGTTGGGGGCGCAGTGCCGGCCGGGTTCGGCCGCGGTGACGTCGGGGACGGCGGCGGCGTCCCCGGCGGCCCACGCGTGCGGGGCGCCGTCGACCGACAGGTGGGCGGTGCAGGTCAGCCGGCCGCGGTCGTCGAGGGGCAGGTCGGTGGCGGCGACGACGGGGTGGGGTTTGACGCCGGCCGTCCACACGACCGTACGAGTGGGGAAGCGGGAGCCGTCGCTGAGGACGGCGACACGGTCGGCGCAGGACTCCAGGCGGGTCTCCAGGCGTACGTCGATGTTGCGGCGGCGCAGTTCGGTGACCGTGTAGCGGCCCAGTTCCTCGCCGACCTCGGGCAGGATGCGGTCCGAGGCCTCGACGAGGATCCACCTCATGTCGTCCGGCGTGACGTTGTGGTAGTACCGCGCGGCGTAGCGGGCCATGTCCTCCAGTTCGCCGAGGGCCTCCACGCCCGCGTAGCCACCGCCGACGAAGACGAAGGTCAGGGCGGCGTCGCGGATCGCGGGGTCGCGGGTGGAGGAGGCGATGTCCATCTGTTCGAGGACGTGGTTGCGCAGGCCGATGGCCTCCTCGACGGTCTTGAACCCGACGCCGTGGTCGGCGAGGCCGGGGACGGGCAGGGTGCGCGAGACGGAGCCGGGAGCGAGGACGAGTTCGTCGTACGTCAGTCTGCGGGCGCCCGACTTCTCCTCGCCGGTGGCGAGGGTGGTGACGGTGGCGGTGCGGGTCGTGTGGTCGATGGTGTGCACCTCGCCGATGACGACGTCGCACTGGCCGAGGACGCGCCGCAGGGGCACGACGACGTGCCGCGGGGAGATCGAGCCGGCCGCCGCCTCCGGGAGAAACGGCTGATACGTCATATAGGGGTCGGGGGTGACGACCGTGATCTCGGCCTCGCCCCGCGCCAGTTCGGCCTTGAGGTTCCGCTGCAGCCGCAGCGCCGTGTACATCCCGACGTAGCCACCGCCGACAACGAGAATGCGCGCACGTTCCTTCACCATCCCATGACGCACCCGTCGCTTGCGTTTGTCCACAGGCTCGTCAATTTGTGTGACCGGAGATCGTGAAAGCGCCGGTCCTCCAGGATCGCCCCGGTCGGGCACGGCTGCGCAGGTCAAGCGGTACGGGTGCGAGTGCCGGGAGCCCCGGTGCGGGGACTCGGGCGACCGGTGCTCCGATCGGGGGGCTCATCGTGCGGAACATGCCCCTTCTGAATTGACTGCGGCTCAACTATGTTCTATCCGACGGAGTGTGGGGGATGCGCTCATCGGTCCGCGACGGGCGGCCCGCAGAGCCGGGCCGTTCCGCGCACTCCGGCTTTCGATGGCGGGGAGAGTCTCCGGGGGGAGACGTCATTACCGGGGGATTGTCTATGCATGTTCAGGATTCTCATTGGTCGTCCGCGTCGGCCGTCGCGCCCGGCGGTGCGATGAGTGCGGCAGCGGGCGGCGCACGCGGTGACGCGGCACGGACCGCGCCCTTGCGCGTGGACGCGCAGCGCAATCTGGAGCACGTGCTGCGCGCGGCGCGTGAGGTCTTCGGCGAGCTGGGTTACGGCGCGCCGATGGAGGACGTGGCCCGGCGCGCCCGGGTCGGGGTCGGCACGGTGTACCGGCGCTTCCCGAGCAAGGACGTCCTGGTGCGGCGGATAGCCGAGGAGGAGACGGCACGGCTGACCGACCAGGCCCGGGCGGCGCTCGGGCAGGAGGACGAACCGTGGTCGGCTCTGTCCCGTTTCCTGCGCACGTCGGTGGCCTCGGGCGCCGGCCGGCTGCTGCCGCCGCAGGTGCTGCGGGTCGGGGTGCCCGACGACGCCGAGGAAGAGGGCGGCGGAAACGGCGCGGACGGTGGCCCGCGGGTGCCGAAGCAGCGGATACAGCCGGGCGCCGGCGAACTGCGGCTGGTGCCCGACGAGGGGTCCGGTTCGGCCGACGTGCCGGTGTCCGTGGAGTTCGACGACGGGGCGGCGGCGCTGCTGGACGTCGTGGGCCGGCTCGTGGAGCGGGCGCGGACGGCGGGCGAGCTGCGGCCGGACGTGTCGGTGTCGGACGTACTGCTGGTGATAGCCACGGCGGCACCCTCGCTGCCGGATCCGGCCCAGCAGGCGGCGGCGTCGGCCCGGCTGCTGGACATCCTGCTGGAGGGCCTGCGCTCGCGCCCGGCCTGACCGGTGACACCGCGCTGCCGACGGGACGTTTTCTCCTTCCCCGAACGGCTGAGCGTTATTACTGCGTCTGGGCAAGTCCCCACGGACGAGTGATGGTCGGCACAGGGGGGTCCTGAACAAAAGCCAATATGGCACGCTGACCCGGTGTTCGGACTGGCTGGGCAGGCGGCGGGGGCAAATCCGCGATGAGTGTTGACGGGCGAGGCGGGCCACTCGGCGAGGACGGCGGCGCCGGGGGCACATGGCCCGCCGACTCGCCCCAGGTGCCGGGCCAGGGCGGACGGGCCGGGGATCCACGACGGAGCGGCGCCCCCGCGCGGGCCCGGCAGCCGGCGGCGGAGAACCGGTCGGCGGCTCCGGACAACGCCCTTTCCGGGGCCGAGGATTCGACTGGGTCCGAGGGGCGCCCGGCGGCGGAAGGAGACCCGGCCACGGCCGAGGCCCCGTCCGTCGGCGGTGCCCGGGCCGCAGGCAGCGACCAGGCCGTGGGCGACGGGCAGACCGCAGGCGGGACCCCGGCTCCAGGCGCCGGCCCGGCCGCGGGCAACGGCCCGACGGAGGACGAGGACCGCCCCGGAGAGGACGGGGCGGCAACGAGTACGGACCCGACCACGGCCGGAAAGCCGGTCGCGGGCGGCGGACACGCATCGGGCGGGAACCCGGCCACGGCCAAGGAACCGACCACAGGCGGCAGCCGCACCACAGGCAACAGCCCGACCACCGGCACGCACCCGGCTCCGGCCCCAGCCCCAGCCCCAGCCCCAGCCCCAGCCGGTGAGCCGACCACAGCCGCAGACCGAACGACGAACCGGGGCCGGACCACGAACCCGAGCCGGACCACAGGCAACAGGCCAACCACAGGCGGCGGGAACCGGGCCACAGACAGCGGAAACCCGGCCACAGGCGGCGGGAACGGCGGGGCCCCAGGCGGCGGGAAACACGGGCGGCCCCGGCGGCACGGTGTACCCACGCAGCGTGGGCTGCACGAGGACAGCGTCCTGCCGCCCCCACGCGACTCGCAGAACTACGGCCACGGCCTCGACGACGAGAACGGTGGGGACGACGACGGCATCCTGCCGCCCCCGCGCGAGCTGCCGGTGCCCGACGCGGAGTTGATCGGGCGGATGCGCTCGGGCGACGACACGGCCTACGAGGAGCTGTACCGCCGCCACGCGGACGCGGTCCGCCGGTACGCACGCACCTGCTGCCGCGACGCCCACACCGCGGACGACCTCACCGCCGAGGTGTTCGCCCGCATGCTCCAGGCGGTGCGCGGCGGCTCGGGCCCCGAACACGCCGTACGCGCCTACCTGCTCACCGCGGTCCGGCGCGTCGCCGCCGGCTGGACGCGGTCGGCGGGGCGGGAGCAGTTGGTCGACGACTTCGCGGTGTTCGCCACGCAGGCCGCGCACGCCGCCAAGGTGGAGGACGACGACACCCTGGAACTGGGCGCCGACGTCCGCGCCATGCAGGCGGCCGAGCAGTCGATGGCCATGCGCGCCTTCCGGTCGCTTCCGGAGCGGTGGCAAGCCGTGCTGTGGCACACCGAGGTCGAGGACGAGTCGCCGAGCGAGGTGGCGATGCTCTTCGGCCTCGATGCCAACGGCACCCGCGTCCTCGCCAGCCGCGCCCGCGAGGGCCTGAAGCAGGCCTACCTCCAGGCCCACGTCAGCGCCTCGCTCACCGCCGACGAGGAGTGCGCACGCTACGCCGACCAGCTCGGCACATACGCGCGCGGCCGACTGCGCATCCGGGCCGAGCGGGGGCTGCGCAAGCACCTGGAGCAGTGCGCCAGGTGCCGGCTGGCGGCGACGCAGATCGAGGAGGTGGCCGGCGGCATTCCCGCCGTGGTGCCGGTCGCGGTCATCGGCTGGTTCGGCGCCGCCGGGTACGCCAAGGCGGCGGGGCTCGTCGCCGGCAGCGCGAGCGCCGGTGCGGCGGGCGCGGCGGCGGCCGCGAGCGGCGGTTCGTCCGGCGGGGCCGGCGGCGGTGCGGCGGCCTCCGAGGGGCTGGGCGCACCGGTGAAGGCCGGTATCGCGGGCGGTGTGGTGGCGGTGGCCGCCGCGGCGGCGCTGGTCTTCGCGCTGGCCGGCAACGACGCGCAGAAGGAGCAGCCGCCGAAGGCCGCCCCGCCCGCGTCGTCCCCCGTGGCGCAGCCGGCCCCCGACACCCCCACGCCCACCCCGCGATCACCCGAACCACGCCCCCCGGCCGCACCCGAGCCGACCACACC
>NZ_JOFH01000078.1 GCF_000721235.1 Streptomyces olivaceus | reverse complement strand
CCCCCCCACCCCCACCACCCCCGGCCGGGCCTCGGCCGGGCCCCGCCCCACCTGGCCAGACCGTCGAAGAACGCACCCCCACCACTACGCCCCGGACAAACGCCCCGCACCCACCCCCGCCCTACCGTTGACCCCGCACACCCGCACGGCGCCCAGCACCACCCACCACCCCACCGCGGAAGGGCCGGAACCAGAAATGACCTCCACCCACGCCTTCTGGCTGGCCGGCCGCCAGGCCACCGGCGAGGCCGTCCTCGACGTCACCTCCCCCTGGGACGGCAGCCACGTCGGCACGGTCAGCCTCCCGACCGACGCACAGGTCGAAGAGGCCGTCGCCGCCGCGTACGCCGTCCGCGAGGACTTCGCCGCCACACCCGCCCACGTACGCGCCGCCGCCCTGGACCACGTCGCCCGGCGCCTGTCCGACCGCACCGAGGAGATCGCCCGCCTGATCTCCGCCGAGAACGGCAAGCCGGTCAAGTGGGCCCGCGGCGAGGTCGGCCGCGCGGTCTCCGTCTTCCGCTTCGCCGCGGAGGAGGCCCGCCGCTTCAACGGCGGCGAGGCCCAGCGCCTGGACACCGACGCCGGCGGCCAGGGCCGTCTCGCCCTCACCCGCCGCTTCCCCAAGGGCGTGGTGCTGGGCATCGCGCCCTTCAACTTCCCCCTCAACCTGTGCGCCCACAAGATCGCCCCCGCGATCGCCGCCGGCGCGCCCATCCTCCTCAAGCCGGCCCCCGCCACCCCCCTCTCCGGCCTGATCCTCGGCGAACTGCTGGCCGAGACCGAGCTGCCGGCCGGCTCCTGGAGCATCCTCCCGGTGCCGAACGACCGCATGCCCGCCCTCGTCCAGGACGACCGCCTCCCGGTCATCTCCTTCACCGGCTCCGAGACCGTCGGCTACGCGATCATGGACTCGGTGCCGCGCAAGCACTGCACGCTGGAACTCGGCGGCAACGGCGCGGCCGTCGTCCTCGCCGACTGGGCGAGCGACGAGGACCTGGACCGGGCCGCCGCGCGCATCGCGACCTTCTCCAACTACCAGGGCGGCCAGTCCTGCATCTCCGTGCAGCGCGTGATCGTCGACGCCGCCGTCCACGACCGCCTGCTGCCCCGCATCGTCGCCGCGGTCGAGGCCCAGGTCACCGGTGATCCGAACGACGACGCCACGGACGTCGGCCCGCTGGTGAGCGAGGCGGCCGCACAACGCGTGGAGTCCTGGGTCGAGGAGGCCGTCACCGCGGGCGCGCAGCTCCTCACCGGCGGCAAGCGCGACGGCGCCTCCTACGCCCCGACCGTCCTCACCGGCCTGCCCACGGACACCACCCTCGCCCGCGAAGAGGTCTTCGGGCCCGTCCTCAGCGTGCAGAAGGTCACCGGCGAGGCCGAGGCGTTCGCCGCCGTCAACGACTCCAAGTACGGCCTCCAGGCAGGCGTGTTCACGCACGACCTCCAGTCCGCCTTCCGCGCCCACCGCGCCCTGGAGGTCGGCGGCGTCGTCATTGGCGACGTGCCCTCCTACCGCGCCGACCAGATGCCGTACGGCGGTGCCAAGCAGTCCGGCGTCGGCCGGGAGGGCGTGAAGTTCGCGATGGACGACTACACCTACGAGCGCGTGCTGGTCCTCACCGGGCTCGCGCTCTGAGCCCCCTCAGTCTCCGAGCCCTCTGAGCCCTCCGAGCCCTCCGAGCCCTCTGAGCCCCTCTGAGTTCTCGGTGTCTCTGAGTCCAGGCCCTCACTCGGCGTCGAGCTGGTGGTCCGCCCAGACGTACGTCTCGGGCAGCAACTCGGCGACGGGGACGGAACGCACACGTTCCCCGTCGCCGACGATCACCGTGAGCCCGGGAAAGTAGTCGAGCAGCACCTGACGGCACCGGCCGCAGGGCGGAACGACCCCTCGCCCGCGATCGCCGACGGCCACGATCGTCTCCAACTCGTACGCCCCCTGGGCGGCAGCCGCGCCGACCACGACCAACTCGGCGCAGGGACCGCCGGTGAAGTGGTAGGCGTTGACCGCGGTGACGATCCGGCCGTCCCGGGCACGGGCCGCGGCCGCCATGGTGTGGTTGTCGCCCCGGCACCGGGTGCGGGCCACCTCCGCAGCGGCCTCGACGAGTTCGCGGTCGACGGGACGGGCCGGCGTGCTCATCGTCTGTTCCCCCAACGTCTCGTCCTCCAACTCCACCCTCCCACTCCGCGGCCGCAGCCGGCGCTACGGCCGCACGGGCGCCGGCCCCGAGCTGGCCCGGACGGTGAGTTCCGGCGCGAGCAGCACCACCTCGTCGCCCCCGAGTCCGTCGAGCTTGCCGACCAGTTGCTCGACGGCCCGCCGGCCCATCTCCTGCGCGGGCACCGCGACCGAGGTCACCCGCACCGAGGCCTGGGTGGCGACCTGCTCGGGGCAGACCGCGACCACCGACACGTCCTCCGGCACGGCCCGGCCCTGCTGGCGCAGCAGGGCGAGCAGCGGCTCCAGGGCCGACTCGTTCTGCACGACGAACCCCGAGGTCTCCGGACGCTCGTCGAAGACGCGGGCCAGGGTCGCGGCCGTCGCGTCGTACCCGCCCTCGCAGGGCCGGTGGAGCAGTCGCAGCCCCAGCTCGCGGGCGCGGGTGCGCAGCCCGTCGAGGGTGCGTTCGGCGAAGCCGGTGTGCCGTTCGTAGACCGCCGGGGCCTCGCCGACGACGGCGATGTCGCGGTGCCCCAGCTCGGCCAGGTGCTCCACGCACAGCGCGCCGGTGGCCCGGAAGTCGAGATCGACGCAGGTGAGTCCCTCGGTGTCCGCGGGGAGGCCGATCAGGACGGACGGCTGCTGGGTGCCGCGCAGCAGGGGCAGCCGCTCGTCGTCGAGTTCGACGTCCATGAGGATCATCGCGTCGGCGAGCCCGCTGCCCGTGACCCGGCGGACGGCGTCGGGTCCCTCCTCGCCGGTGAGCAGCAGGATGTCGTACCCGTGGGCGCGGGCGCCGGCCGCGACCGCGACCGCGATCTCCATCATCACCGGCACGTACATGTCGGTGCGCAGCGGCACCATGAGCGCGATGATGTTCGACCTGCTGCTGGCCAGGGCGCGGGCGCCGGCGTTCGGGTGGTACCCGAGCTTGCGGATGCTCTCCTCGACCCGCTGCCGGGTGGTGGTGGAGATGGAGCGCTTGCCGCTGAGGACATAGCTCACCGTGCTCGACGAGACTCCGGCGTGCTGGGCGACCTCGGCGAGGGTGACCATCCGGCTCTCCAAGTGGTGCGAAGCGCTTCGACGGCGCGGGGGATGGATCATGGGGGTGAAAGAGGTTACGACCCTATCTCCAGTGCAGATGCCTGTCCATAGGTGTGTCGAAGCGCTTCGACAGTCAACTCCGCCGACCTCGCCCCGGGATGGGCCGAACGGCGCACGAAGGGTGGTGGGTTCGCCCGGGATCGGGTACATACGAACGGGTAGCACCGACTAGTAACGTACGCCCGCAAGTTCGCGGTGGACGAATCGCGGCGACCGTTGTGGACCGTACCGTCCCCCGATGCCGATTCGCGGCGAGGTGAGCCCCATGTCCGCCCCAACCTCCTCCTCCCGACCCACCGTCACCGAACGCGAGGCCCGGCAGGTCGCCGAGGCGGCCCGGGAACAGGACTGGCGCAAGCCCAGCTTCGCCAAGGAACTGTTCCTCGGACGCTTCCGCCTCGACCTCCTCCACCCCCACCCGCTGCCCGCCGACGAAGACGTCCAGCGCGGCGAGGAGTTCCTCGCCAAGCTCCGCGACTTCTGCGAGACGAAGATCGACGGGGCCGTGATCGAACGCGACGCACGGATCCCCGACGGGGTGATCACCGGGCTGAAGGAGCTGGGCGCCCTCGGCATGAAGATCGACACCAAGTACGGCGGTCTCGGTCTCACCCAGGTCTACTACAACAAGGCCCTCGCCCTGGTCGGATCGGCGAACCCGGCGGTCGGCGCGCTGCTCTCCGCCCACCAGTCGATCGGGGTGCCGCAGCCGCTGAAAATGTTCGGCACGCAGGAGCAGAAGGACACGTTCCTGCCGCGCTGCGCCCGTACCGACATCTCGGCGTTCCTGCTGACCGAGCCGGACGTCGGCTCGGACCCGGCGCGCCTGGCCACCACCGCCGTCCGGGACGGCGACGAGTACGTCCTCGACGGCGTCAAGCTGTGGACCACCAACGGCGTCGTCGCCGACCTCCTCGTCGTCATGGCCCGCGTCCCCAAGCCCGAGGGCGGCGACGGAAAGGGCAGCGAGGGCGGCAGGGGCGGCATCACCGCGTTCGTCGTGGAGGCCGCCTCCGAGGGCGTCACGGTCGAGAACCGCAACGCCTTCATGGGCCTGCGCGGCCTGGAGAACGGCGTCACCCGCTTCCACCGGGTACGCGTCCCGGCCGCGAACCGCATCGGCCCCGAGGGCGCCGGCCTCAAGATCGCGCTCACCACCCTCAACACCGGCCGCCTCTCGCTCCCCGCGATGTGCGTCGGCGCCGGCAAGTGGTGCCTGAAGATCGCCCGCGAGTGGTCCGCCGTGCGCGAGCAGTGGGGCAGGCCGGTCGCGCTGCACGAGGCCGTCGGCTCCAAGATCTCCTTCATCGCGGCGACGACCTTCGCCCTCGAAGCCGTCCTGGACCTCTCGTCCCAGATGGCCGACGAGGATCGCAACGACATCCGCATCGAGGCGGCCCTCGCCAAGCTCTACGGCTCCGAGATGGCCTGCCTGATGGCCGACGAGCTGGTCCAGATCCGCGGCGGCCGGGGCTTCGAGACCGCGGCCTCCCTGGAAGCCCGCGGCGAGCGCGCGGTCCCCGCCGAACAGCTCCTGCGCGACCTGCGCATCAACCGCATCTTCGAGGGCTCCACCGAGATCATGCACCTGCTGATCGCACGGGAGGCCGTCGATGCCCACCTGTCGGTCGCCGGGGACCTCATCGACCCCGACAAGACCCTGTCCGACAAGGCGAGGGCGGGCGCGCAGGCCGGTGTCTTCTACGCCAGGTGGCTGCCGAAGCTCGTCGCGGGTCCCGGCCAACTCCCGCGGTCGTACGCCGACTTCCACCCCGCCGGGCACCCGGACCTCTCCGCGCACCTGCGCCACGTCGAACGCACCGCTCGCAAACTCGCCCGCTCGACCTTCTACGCCATGTCCCGCTGGCAGGGCCGGATGGAGACCAAGCAGGGCTTCCTCGGCCGCGTCGTCGACATCGGCGCCGAGCTGTTCGCGATGAGCGCCGCCTGCGTCCGCGCCGAGCACCTGCGCGCCCGGGGCGACCACGGCCGCGAGGCCTACCAACTGGCCGACGCCTTCTGCCGCCAGTCCCGCATCCGCGTCGAGGAACTCTTCGGCCGCCTGTGGACCAACACCGACGGCGTCGACCACAAGGTCGTCAAGGGCGTGCTGGGCGGCGCGTACGAGTGGCTGGAGCAGGGCGTCGTCGACCCGTCCGGCGACGGCCCGTGGATCGCCGACACGACACCGGGCCCCGCCCGGCGGGAGAACGTCCACCGCCCCATCGGCTGACGCCCCGCACCCCGGCGCGGGCCCACGGCCGCCCGGCGCCGGGGGAGAGGCAGGGGCGGGGGAACCGGCGACAACCCGCCCCTGTCCTCGGACGACACCCGACCGAGGGACGCGCTGTCCTCCTGGAGCGCCGTTGCCGACACAATGGGGGGATGAGCGACAGTCCAGCCCCACTCGCCGACCCCCACCTCGTCTACGACCCGGTGGCGGGCGACGGCCCGAAGGACGTGGTGATCCTCGGGTCCACCGGGTCGATCGGGACCCAGGCCATCGACCTCGTGCTGCGCAACCCGGACCGCTTCCGGGTCACCGGCCTGTCGGCCAACGGCGGCCGGGTCGCCCTCCTCGCCGAGCAGGCGTACCGGCTGAAGGCGCGGACCGTCGCCGTCGCCCGCGAGGACGTCGTACCGGCGCTGCGGGAGGCGCTCACCGCCCAGTACGGGACGGGGGAGCGCCTGCCCGAGATCCTCGCCGGACCGGAGGCGGCCACCCAGGTCGCCGCCTCCGACTGCCACACCGTGCTCAACGGCATCACCGGCTCCATCGGCCTCGCCCCGACCCTCGCCGCCCTGGAGGCGGGCCGCACCCTCGCGCTCGCCAACAAGGAGTCGCTCATCGTCGGCGGCCCGCTGGTCAAGGCGCTGGCCAAGCCCGGCCAGATCATCCCGGTCGACTCCGAGCACGCCGCCCTCTTCCAGGCACTCGCCGCCGGCACCCGCGCCGACGTCCGCAAACTCGTCGTCACCGCGTCCGGTGGCCCCTTCCGCGGCCGGACACGGGAACAGCTGGCCCGGGTCACCGTCGACGACGCCCTCGCCCACCCCACGTGGGCCATGGGCCCGGTGATCACCATCAACTCCGCCACCCTCGTCAACAAGGGCCTGGAGGTGATCGAGGCCCACCTGCTCTACGACATTCCCTTCGACCGCATTGAGGTGGTCGTGCACCCGCAGTCGTATGTCCACTCGATGGTTGAGTACACGGACGGATCGACACTGGCCCACGCCACGCCCCCCGACATGGGCGGGCCCATCGCGGTCGGCCTCGGCTGGCCCGAGCGGGTCCCCGACGCGGCCCCCACCTTCGACTGGAGCAAGGCCTCGACCTGGGAGTTCTTCCCCCTGGACAACGAGGCCTTCCCCTCGGTGAACCTGGCCCGGCACGTCGGACAGCTCGCGGGCACGGCCCCGGCGGTGTTCAATGCCGCCAACGAGGAGTGCGTCGAGGCGTTCCGCTCCGGCGCACTGCCGTTTCTCGGGATCATGGAGACCGTCACGCGGGTGGTCGAGGAACACGGCACCCCGCGTACGGGAACCTCGCTCACCGTCGCGGACGTCCTCGAAGCGGAGACCTGGGCGCGTGCCCGGGCCCGGCAACTGGCGGCACAGACGGCGGAGGCCCGTGCATGACGACCCTGATGTTCATCCTCGGCATAGTCCTCTTCGCCGTCGGCCTGCTGTTCTCCATCGCCTGGCACGAACTGGGCCACCTCTCCACGGCCAAGATGTTCGGGATCCGCGTGCCGCAGTACATGGTGGGCTTCGGACCGACCCTCTTCTCGAAGAGGAAGGGCGACACCGAGTACGGCGTCAAGGCCATCCCGTTCGGCGGCTACATCCGCATGATCGGCATGTTCCCGCCCGGCGCCGACGGCCGGCTGGAGGCCCGCTCCACCTCGCCCTGGCGCGGCATGATCGAGGACGCCCGCTCGGCCGCCTTCGAGGAACTGCAGCCGGGTGACGAGAAACGGCTCTTCTACACGCGCAAGCCGTGGAAGCGCGTCATCGTCATGTTCGCCGGCCCGTTCATGAACCTGATCCTGGCGGTGGTGCTGTTCCTCACCGTCCTGATGGGCTTCGGCATCTCGCAGCAGACCACCACCGTCAGCTCCGTCTCCAAGTGCGTCATCTCACAGAGCGAGAACCGCGACGACTGCGGCACGTCCGACCCGGCCTCCCCGGCCGCGGCGGCCGGTCTGCGGGCCGGCGACAAGATCCTCGCCTTCGACGGCGTACGGACCGACGACTGGGACCAGCTGTCCAACCTGATCCGCGCCAACCCCGGCGAGAACGTGCCGGTCGTCGTGGAGCGCGACGGCAAGGAGATCACCCTCGACGCGACCATCGCCACCAACCAGGTCGCCAAGAAGGACTCGCACGGCCAGATCGTCCAGGGCGAGTACGTCAGCGCCGGCTTCCTCGGCTTCAGCGCCGCCACCGGCGTCGTGAAGCAGGACTTCGGCGAGTCCGTGACCTGGATGGGCGACCGGATCGGCGACGCCGTCGACAACCTCGCCGCGCTGCCCTCGAAGATCCCGGCCCTGTGGGACGCGGCCTTCGGCGACGGCCCCCGGGAGGAGGACTCCCCGATGGGCGTGGTCGGCGCGGCCCGCGTCGGCGGTGAGATCGCCACCCTGGACATCCCGCCCACCCAGCAGCTCGCCATGTTCGTCATGCTCGTGGCCGGCTTCAACCTCTCCCTGTTCCTGTTCAACATGCTTCCGCTGCTGCCGCTCGACGGCGGTCACATCGCGGGCGCGCTGTGGGAGTCGGTGCGCAGGGCCGCGGCCAAGGTGCTGCGCAGGCCGGACCCGGGCCCCTTCGACGTGGCCAAGCTGATGCCGGTGGCCTACGTGGTGGCGGGCATCTTCGTCTGCTTCACGCTGCTCGTCCTGGTGGCGGACGTCGTCAATCCGGTCCGCATCACCTGACGCACGGCCCGCGGCACCACCCGGCGTACGGACCGTCCCGACGATCCGATGAGAAGCCCGATCCGGAGAGCATGTCCCTCCGGACCGGGCTTCAAGCCCGTCATACGGCAGATGGACGCCAAAGGGTGCATCTCCCGTACGCCGTGTGCCGGACGTTCATGTCCGTGCCGTAATCTCGGATGCCGGAGCCCGCCGCTGAACGGGGCCGGATTTTTATCCACGACTTGGGGTTGCACAGCAGATGACTGCGATTTCTCTCGGCATGCCGGACGTTCCGACCAGGCTCGCTCAGCGCCGCAAGAGCCGGCAGATCCAGGTCGGGCCCGTGGCGGTCGGCGGCGACGCCCCCGTGTCGGTGCAGTCGATGACCACGACCCGCACGTCCGACATCGGTGCCACGCTCCAGCAGATCGCCGAGCTGACGGCGTCCGGCTGCCAGATCGTCCGCGTCGCCTGCCCCACCCAGGACGACGCCGACGCGCTGTCCGTGATCGCGCGGAAGTCGCAGATCCCGGTGATCGCGGACATCCACTTCCAGCCCAAGTACGTCTTCGCCGCGATC
>NZ_JOFH01000077.1 GCF_000721235.1 Streptomyces olivaceus | reverse complement strand
CCACCCCCCCCGCCACCCCCGACACCGCCCCCAAATCCGGCGGTACCCTGACCAGCACATCCGCACAAGCCCCACCGCCCCCGAAGGGAACCCCCATGCCGCTCGAAGCCGGCCTCCTGGAGATCCTCGCCTGCCCCGCCTGCCACGCCCCCCTCAAGGAGCAGGACGCGGAGCTGATCTGCACCGGTCAGGACTGCGGCCTGGCGTACCCGGTACGCGACGGCATCCCCGTCCTCCTCGTCGACGAGGCCCGCCGCCCCGAGTAACGGACGGCCAGGCGCCCGGCACCCCGCCCCGGCCCTCCGGCCCCCGCATACCGGACGTACCGGGCCCGGCCCCCGGAGACCCGCGCAACCGAACGAACGCCCCGGCGATCGGAGACCTGCCGCCATGCTCGACGAATCGCTCCTCGACACCCCGGAGCGCCTCACCGAGGCCGACCGCCGCGGCCTGCTCCGCGGCGCCGCCGAGGCCGGTGCCCGGGTCCGCACCGCCGCGCGGCACGCCGCCGAGGCCGGCGTCGGCAACCTCAAGCCGGACGGCCGCCCCCGCGCCGTACTGATCGCCGGTCCGGGTGCCGCTGCCATGCACGCCGCCGACCTTCTCGGGACCCTCGCGGGCGCCGGCAGCCCCGTCATCCGCCTCGCCCCCACCGGCGTCGCCGCCGCCGCGGGCGCCCTGCGCTGGGAACTGCCCGGTTGGGCCGGTTCCGTCGACCTCCTGCTGATCGCCACCCCGGACGGCGCCGAGCCGGGCCTGTCCCTCCTCGCCGAACAGGCGTACCGCCGGGGCTGCACGGTCGTCGCCGTCGCCCCCGGCCGTTCTCCGCTCAGCGACGCGGTGAGCGCCTCCCACGGCCTGCTGATCCCGATGGCGACCGCTCCCTACGACCACGACGAGCCCCTCGCGGGTGCCGCCCCGGGCGTCCTGTGGGCCCTGCTCACTCCGCTCCTCGCGCTGCTGGACCGCACCGCCCTGCTCGACGCCCCGCCCGAGGCCCTCGACAAGGTCGCCGACCGCCTGGACCGCGTCGCCGAACGCTGCGGTCCCGCCGTCGTCACCTACAGCAACCCGGCCAAGACCCTGGCCGCCGAACTCGCCGAGTCCCTCCCGGTCATCTGGACCGAGGGCACCTCCGCCGGCCCCGCAGGGCGCCGCTTCGCCGCCGCCCTCGCCGAACTGTCCGGAACTCCGGCCGTCGTCGCCGACCTGCCCGAGGCGCTCGCCGCGCACAACGCCCTGCTCGCGGGGCAACTCGCCGCAGCCGCCGACCCCGACGACTTCTTCCGCGACCGCGTGGAGGAAGCACCCGCACTGCACGCGCGCGTGGTGCTCCTGCGGGACCGCCCCAGCGGCGGACTCACCGCCGCCCCCAACGCCCGTGACCTTGCCCTGGGCCACGACACGCCGATCAGCGAACTCGAACCGGAAGCGGGCGGCGAACTGGAGACCCTCGCCGAACTGATCGCCGTCACGGACTTCGCCGCCGTCTACCTGGCGCTCGCCTCGGGCGCCTGACCTCGTACGCAGCAGGAAAAGCACCAGGAAACGCCCCGCGCACCCACCGCGCACGCACCGGCAGAGAGAGCCCATGGACCGCCTCGACAACACCGTCCGCCCCTACGCCTGGGGCTCCACCACCGCGATCCCGGACCTGCTCGGGACCGAGCCGACCGGCGAACCCCAGGCGGAGATGTGGATGGGAGCCCACCCGGGCGCCCCCTCCCGCACCGGCCGGGGCTCCCTCTCCGAGGTCGTCGACACCGACCCCGAGAAGGAACTGGGCGCCGCCTCCGTGGCCAGGTTCGGCCCCCGGCTGCCCTTCCTCCTCAAGCTCCTCGCCGCCGGCGCCCCGCTCTCCCTCCAGGTCCACCCCGACCTCGCCCAGGCCCGCGCCGGCTACGAGGACGAGGAGCGCCGGGGCGTCCCCCTCGACGCACCGCACCGCAACTACAAGGACGCCAACCACAAGCCCGAACTGATCTGCGCCCTCACCGAGTTCGACGGCCTGTGCGGCTTCCGCGCCCCGGCCGAGGCCGCCGACCTGTTCGACGGCCTCGGCATCGCCTCCCTCAAGCCCTACGTCGACCTGCTGCGCGCACAGCCCGAGGACGCCGCCCTGCGCGAGGTCCTCACCGCGATCCTCACCGCCGACCCCGAGGAGATGTCCCGCACGGTCGGCGAGGCCGCGGCCGCCTGCGACCGCCTGGGCGGCGCCTACGCGCCCTACGCCGACATCGCCCACCACTACCCGGCCGACCCCGGCGTCCTCGCGGCCATGCTCCTCAACCACGTCCGGCTCCAGCCGGGCGAGGCCCTGTACCTGGGCGCCGGCATCCCGCACGCCTACCTCAACGGCCTCGGTGTCGAGATCATGGCCAACTCCGACAACGTCCTGCGCTGCGGCCTCACCCCGAAACACGTCGACGTCCCCGAACTCCTGCGCATCGTCCGCTTCGAGGCCGGCGACCCCGGCATCCTCCGCCCCGAGGCGTCACCCGACGGCGAAGAGGTCTACGACACCCCGACCGACGAGTTCCGTCTGTCCCGCTACGTCCTGCCCGAGGACACCGGAGTCCACGACCTCACCCTGTCCACCCCGCAGATCCTGCTCTGCACGGCCGGCACCGTACGGGCAGGCGGACACGAACTGGCCCCCGGCCACTCCGTCTTCGTCCCCGCGCACGAAAAGGCCGAAGTGTCCGGAACCGGCACGCTCTTCCGGGCCACCTTGCGCGTCTGACGGCGCATCCGGCACACCGGGCGCCCGCCCGGGCTGCAACAATGGCGCACCGCAAAGGCGGGGCAAAGCCGATGACCGGCTCCGGCCCCACCGGCGTACGGACGCAGACGAAGCAGATGCAGCAGACGAAGGCGAAGGGACAACGCGACACATGAGCGCGTCAGGCGGTACCAGGGCGATCGTGGCGGCACTGCTCGCCAACCTCTCGATCGCGGTGGCGAAATTCGTGGCGTTCCTCTTCAGCGGATCGTCGTCGATGCTCGCCGAGTCGGTGCACTCCGTCGCCGACTCGGGCAACCAGGGGCTGCTGCTCCTGGGCGGCAAACGCGCCCAGCGCGAGGCCACCCCGCAACACCCCTTCGGCTTCGGCCGCGAGCGCTACATCTACGCCTTCCTCGTCTCCATCGTGCTCTTCTCGGTCGGCGGCATGTTCGCCCTCTACGAGGGCTACGAGAAGATCAAGCACCCGCACGAGCTGGAGCACTGGTACTGGCCCGTCGGCGTCCTCATCTTCGCGATCATCGCGGAGGGCTTCTCCTTCCGGACCGCCATCAAGGAGTCCAACCCCCTGCGCGGCAAGAAGTCCTGGAAGGACTTCATCCGCCACGCCAAGGCCCCTGAACTGCCGGTCGTCCTCCTGGAGGACCTCGGTGCCCTCGTCGGCCTCGTCCTCGCCCTCGGCGGCGTCGGCCTCGCCCTGCTCACCGGCAACGGCGTCTGGGACGGCATCGGCACCCTGTGCATCGGCATCCTGCTCATCCTGATCGCGCTGATCCTCGCCGCCGAGACCAAGTCCCTGCTGCTCGGCGAGGCCGCCGGCGTCGAGGTCGTCCAGCAGATCGAGACCGCGATCGTCGCCGGCGACACGGTCACCGGCATCATCCACATGCGCACCCTCCACCTCGGCCCCGAGGAACTGCTCGTCGCCGCCAAGATCGCAGTCCGCCACGACGGCACGGCCACCGAGATCGCCGCCGCGATCAACGCCGCCGAGTCCCGTATCCGCGAGGCCGCACCGATCGCCCGCGTCATCTACCTGGAACCGGACATCTACAGCGACTCCGAGGCCGCCAAGGGCCCGGACCCCGAGGCCACCCCCGGAGGCCCGGCCGCCCCGCCCGCCGACCACTGACCGACACACCGCTCGCGTCCCCGCCGCCTCCCGTCACCCTTCGTGAACGTCCGGAAGTCTTCGGAGGCGGACTGGGGACGGCGGGCACCCGCGGTGTAGCTTGGGACGGAGCCAGACGTCGCTGCTGATGGCGGTCGGGCGGTCCAGGACGGACCGGCCGAGGGAGAGAGGGCCTCCGACGGACTGCGCTGCGTGTACGCGGGCATGCCAGTGTCCTCTTCGGGGCACCCCTGTGTCCGCCGCCGCGCAGGTCAGCCGTACCCACCTCGACCCAACCCGAGGAGCAGCCCGTAATGACGACTGTCGACCGACAGGACTTCAAGGTCGCCGACCTCTCCCTGGCCGCGTTCGGCCGCAAGGAGATCACCCTCGCCGAGCACGAGATGCCGGGCCTGATGGCGATCCGCAAGGAGTACGCCGAGGCCCAGCCGCTCGCCGGCGCCCGCGTCACCGGCTCCCTGCACATGACCGTGCAGACCGCCGTGCTCATCGAGACCCTGGTCGCCCTGGGCGCCGAGGTCCGCTGGGCGTCCTGCAACATCTTCTCCACCCAGGACCACGCGGCCGCCGCCATCGCCGTCGGCCCGGACGGCACGCCCGACAACCCGCAGGGCGTCCCGGTCTTCGCCTGGAAGGGCGAGACCCTCGAGGAGTACTGGTGGTGCACGGAGCAGGCGCTGACCTGGCCCAACACCCCCACCGGCGGCCCGAACATGATCCTGGACGACGGTGGTGACGCCACCCTCCTCGTTCACAACGGCGTCGAGTACGAGAAGGACGGCAAGGTCCCCTCGGTCGACACCGCCGAGTCGGACGAGCACCGTGTGATCCTCGAACTCCTCACCCGCACGGTGAGCGAGAGCCCGCAGAAGTGGACCCAGCTGGCGTCCGAGATCCGCGGCGTGACCGAGGAGACCACGACCGGCGTCCACCGCCTGTACGAGATGCACCGCGACGGCACCCTCCTGTTCCCGGCGATCAACGTCAACGACGCGGTCACCAAGTCGAAGTTCGACAACAAGTACGGCTGCCGCCACTCCCTGGTCGACGGCATCAACCGCGCCACCGACGTCCTGATCGGCGGCAAGACCGCCGTCATCTGCGGCTACGGCGACGTGGGCAAGGGCTGCGCGGAGTCCCTGCGCGGCCAGGGCGCCCGAGTGATCATCACCGAGATCGACCCGATCTGCGCCCTGCAGGCGGCGATGGACGGCTACCAGGTCACGACGCTGGACGAGGTCGTCGACAAGGCCGACATCTTCGTCACCACGACCGGCAACAAGGACATCATCATGGCCTCGGACATGGCCAAGATGAAGCACCAGGCCATCGTCGGCAACATCGGCCACTTCGACAACGAGATCGACATGGCCGGCCTCGCCAAGATCCCCGGCATCGTCAAGGACGAGGTCAAGCCGCAGGTCCACACGTGGACCCACCCCGACGGCAAGGTTCTCATCGTCCTGTCCGAGGGCCGCCTGCTGAACCTGGGCAACGCCACCGGCCACCCGTCGTTCGTGATGTCCAACTCCTTCGCGGACCAGACCCTGGCCCAGATCGAGCTGTTCACCAAGCCCGACGAGTACCCGACCGACGTCTACGTGCTGCCCAAGCACCTGGACGAGAAGGTCGCCCGCCTCCACCTCGACTCCCTCGGCGTCAAGCTGACCACGCTCCGCCAGGAGCAGGCCGACTACATCGGCGTCAAGGTCGAGGGCCCGTACAAGGCGGACCACTACCGCTACTGAGCCCACCGGGCTCCCCACGGCTTCTCGCCTCCGAGACAGGCCCCCGCACCCCCGTGCCGGGGGCCTGTCCCGTTGCCGCCTCAGCGGCCGGACCAGCAGCCCGTCACCACCCAGGACCTCCATGCCCCGCGGCCGGTATTCGCTCCACGATCCGCACGACCACACCCCTCTCGCAGCAGAACACTTCCAATGCGCCCCGGGCCCGTCCGGCTGGCGCTACGTCTCACGGCTGACCACGCCCACCGGAGACCACCACGGTTCCGTCGACCTCGCCCTCGACGAGCTCGGCCGCCCCATCCGCCTCGAACTCCACGCCGGCGACTGGCAGGTGCGCGGCGCCGCCATCGACGGCATCACCTGGGTCCGTACCGATCCCACCGGAGTCCACGCCACCGAAGGCAATGTGCGCGCCCACGCCTTCACCGGCACGTCCCCGGCCTTCCTCGTCGCCGTCACCCGTCTCCTGCGCCTCACCCCCTCGGCATCGGCCACCCGCGTACGCCTCGTCGCCCTCACCGGTCCGGTCCTCGCCCCCCGCACCGTGGACCAGTCCTGGGCCTTGCTGAGAAGAGAAGCACACACCACTGACAACGGCCCCCTGACCGTGGACGAATACCAGGTCACGGCCCTGGACACCGGTGAGCAGCACCTCGTGCACATGGCCGGCGACGTCGTACTCGCGGCTCCCGGCATCGAGCTGGACGACCTGGAATCCCCACCGTCCGTGTTCCCGTGAGACGAGGCGGCAGCCGACGCTCCCCTCGTCGCCCCAAGCCCTACGCCGGCGGAACGAACCCGGTACCGGGCCGACGCTCCTGCCGTACGTCCCGCGGCTGCTCCGCCTGTCCGTTCTGCGGCGGTGCGGTGCGCGGCGTTCCCTGCTGCGACGCCGCCGCCGGCGACGCGGGGGACGGCGGCGAGGCGGCAGCCGGTCCGAGAAGGGCGGACCCCCCTCCACCACGAGGATCACCGAACGCCCGACGGGACTCCCGGGCCTGCCGCTCCTGCAGGACCGCCGCCAGGTAGGCGGGCGGCGGAACCTCCTGAGGCACGGGGGCACCCGTGCGGGCGGCCACGTCAGCGGCGAGCCGTTCCGCCATGGCCCGTCCGACGTGGACGTCCAGCTGCCCCATCCGCGCCAGGTACTGACGAACGGCGAGCCAGAGTTCGTCGGGGACCGCGGACAGGTCGAGTCCCGAGAACCGCCCTGCAAGCCAGGGCGGAGGCGGCGGCATGAAACCCCCCGACGTGGCGGGCACCCGCTCCCGCACCACCAGGGTGCCGGCGAACACGTCACCCAGCCGACGCCCCCGCGCCGACACCAGTGAGGCGATGCAGGCGACGACGCCGAACGTCATGAGGATCTCGATCACCCCGATCAGGCCCCGCACCAGAGAGTGCCGGAACCGCACCGGCCCACCGTCGTCCCGCACCACCCGCAGACCGCACGCCACTTTTCCGAGCGACCGCCCGTGACTGAGTGTCTCCACGGCGATCGGCCCGCCCACCAGCACGAGGACGAAGGCCGCGATGGACAGCGCGGTCTGGGCCGCCACGTCGAGAGAGGCCGTGGACGCCACCAGAGCGATGGTCACCGCCATGTAGACGACCACCGCCACCACCAGATCGAGCAGGACGGCCAGCGCCCTGCTGGGCAGCCTCGCGGGGCGCAGCTCCAGTGCTACCGCCTCGCCCGTCACCAGCTCGCCCACGCCCGCCGTCCTTCCGCCGACTGCCCCCGCCCTCGCCAGTCTGCCAAGCTGAGGACGCACCGCGCCGCGGTACGACAAGCTGATCCACGACGAGCCGCTGACGATAGCCGAGGAGCAGGCACACCGATGGACCTCGACGTCTTCGTCTCCGCCCACCGCGTGGAGTGGGACCGCCTCGACGCCTTGCTCCGCCGCCGGCGTCGGCTGACCGGTGCCGAGACCGACGAGCTCGTCGTCCTCTACCAGCGCACGGCCACCCACCTCTCCCTGATCCAGTCCAGCGCCTCCGATCCCCAGCTCACCGGACGGCTCAGCCAACTGGTGGCACGCGCGCGCAGTGCCGTGACAGGGACCCGGCGAGCCTCCTGGCGCGACGTCACCCGGTTCCTGACCCAGCAGTTCCCGGCAGCCGTCTACCGCGCACGGCACTGGTGGGTCCCCACGGCTCTCCTGTCGACCGCCGTCGCGGCGCTCCTCGGCTGGTGGATCGGCACCCACCCGGACGTGCAGTCGACCATCGCGGCCCCGGGAGAGCTGCGGGAACTGACCCGCCCCGGTGGCCAGTACGAGACGTACTACTCCAGCAATCCGGCGGCGTCCTTTGCCGCGCAGGTGTGGACGAACAACGCCTGGGCCGCCGCCCTCTGCCTGATCCTGGGCGTCTTCCTCGGCCTCCCCGTCATCTGGATCCTCTTCCAGAACATGCTCAACCTCGGTGTGGGCTTCGGCCTGATGTCCTCGGCCGGCCGCCTCGACACCTTCCTCGGCCTGGTGCTGCCCCACGGCCTGCTCGAACTGACCGCGGTCTTCGTCGCCGCGGGTACCGGGCTGCGTCTCGGCTGGACCCTGATCGACCCGGGCGCCCGCACTCGACGCGTCGCGCTGGCCGAGGAGGGCAGAGCAGCCATCGGCATGGCAGTCGGCCTGGCCCTAGTCCTCTTCGTCTCGGGCGCCATCGAAGGCTTCGTCACCCCCTCCGGCCTGCCGACCTGGGCCCGCATCACCATCGGCGTCCTCGCCGAGGCGGCCTTCCTCGCCTACGTCTATGTCCTGGGCGGACGCGCCGTCCGCTCCGGCGACACGGGAGACGTCGAAGAGGCCGAACGCAGCGCCACCGTGCCAACGGCCGCCTGATGTGCATCCGTACGCGGTGAGCTGCTAGTGTCCTCATCGTCCCCGCAAGAGCCGTTGACACGGCATGAGCGGGGAGGTAGATTTGAACAGTTGCCTGAAGACGGGTCCATCCCAGAGGGTGACAGGAACATCTATCCGCTTCTTCGAATCTCTGAATTCGAAGAAGCGCTCTCCCGATGAATCGGAATGAGTGGCCAGTCAGACTGGTCCCGAACATCTGATAAAGTCGGAACCGCCGGAAAGGGAAACGCGAAAGCGAGAACCTGGAAAGCACCGAGGAAATCGGAGCGGAAAGATCTGATAGAGTCGGAAACGCAAGACAGCAAGACCGAAGGGAAGCGCCCGGAGGAAAGCCCGAGAGGGTGAGTACAAAGGAAGCGTCCGTTC
>NZ_JOFH01000076.1 GCF_000721235.1 Streptomyces olivaceus | reverse complement strand
CCACCAGCAGGTCGCCACACTGGCCCGTGGTACGCGAACGTGAACACAACAACCAATCCGCAGCCCTCGACGCGCTACCGCCAACCATGCACGAGCTCGCTAGGGACGGTTCCAGGGTCTTCGCCACCCAGCCTACCCCCGTCCGACGGAGCCATCTGCGGTCAGTACGCGCACGCCTCACTGTCTCCTTCCCCGAGGCAGCATTTGTTCTGGCCGGTCAGCGAGGCCGCCAGGTCCGCACTTCGAGATGCACGATGTGGGCATCGGTGTGGATGCGTCCGGTCTCGATCAGCCACTGCTGCACGGCCGCGGTGACGTCTCCGCCGGCGGCGTCGACGCGATGGGCGAAGTCGGCGGCGTCGAAGCCGCCGGTGGCGGCGGAGCCGTAGGAGCGTTCCTCGGTGTGGTCGGTGCGCTGGACGACGTCGCGGCGGATGCCGGGCGAGTCGGTGCGGCTACCCGACGGCATCACGTAGCCGCTCTGGTGCAGGCGGACGGTGAAGGCGAGTTTGAGGCCGCGGCGGGCGGCTTCGGCGATCAGGGGGCGGAGGCGGGCGGAGCCGGAGGCGATGGCCTGGGCGGCGACGCGGCCGGTGCCGGTGCCGGTGGGGGTGATCAGGACGGCCTTGGAGCGCACGCGGGCGCGGGTGCCCTTGGCGGTGGTGCGGCGGGTGGTGTGGCGGGCGGCCAGGGCGGCGAGTTCGGGGACCTCGGTGATGCCGCCGGTGGTGACGGCCTGGAGGACCTGGCGGAGGGCGGTGACGAAGGCGGCGCCCTTGTGTTTTGTGTAGAACTGGGAGACCAGGGAGGGGTCGCGGTCGATGATGCGGGCGATGTCGCGTTTGGTGTAGCCGGCCTGCTGGAGCCGATCGGCGAGCTGGGCGGCCTCGTTCAACCCGGGCGTGGGGGCGGGCTGTTGGCGACGCTTGCGTGGGGTCATCAGGCACCGGCCGTGGTCGGGGCGGGCGTGAGGGCGGCGCGTCCGGCATCGCGCAGCGTGAGGAGTTCCTCTTCGCTGGTGGGGGCCGCGAGGGGGCCGGTGAGGTGGCCCTTTTTGAGGTAGTCGCCGGGCTGTTGGTGGTAGGGCCAGGCCTGGGGCTGGGTGAGGTAGAGGGCGTCGGTGCGGAAGGCGATGACGGTGCCGGGGGCGGCGTGCAGGGCGCCGGCGTGGGTGTCGTCGGCGCGGTGGCGCTGGGTGAGTAGGGCGGCGCGGGCGCCGGACCAGATGGCGGCGGCCCATTCGGGGTGGGCGTTGGGGTCGCGGCTGAAGCCGGTGGGCTTCTGCCAGGTGATCGTGTCGTCGTCGAAGCCGATGATTTCGGCGTCCGCGGGGACGTCGCGTTCCTGGGTGCGGGGGGTGGTGCCGGTGACCATGCGGGGGCGTTGGGCGAAGGAGCCGATGCCGTACAGGAGGATGGCGCGGATGCCGCGGGAGGCGAGGTGGGCGGCGCGGGATTGCTGGGCGTCCTGCTGGAAGTGGGCCTGGGCGCTCAGGTTGGACCAGGCTTCTTTGAGTTTCTTGGCCCAGTCGTCGAGGGGTTTGCCGTCGTCCCAGAGGATGCCGTCGAGGACTTCGATCTTCCATGGGGTGAGGGGGTTGGTCAGGGCGGTGTGGACTTCGGGGCCGCCGGCCCAGGTGGTGAAGGTGGTTCCGGGGGTGGCCGGGTAGTGCCAGGCGCGGTCGCCGGGGGCGGGCGCCGGGAGGAGGCCGACGTGGTCCCAGGTGTCGGGGACGGTGGCGCGGATGTGCCAGTGTCCGCACCCGTACAGGGCGCGGGCCTGTTCTTTCTCGGACCAGGCGGCGAACTGCCGGCCGGTGATGCGGCGCGGGGTGCCGACCGGGGACTTCCAGGTGTGCTTGGCGTAGGCGAAGGTGCGGTCGTACTCGACGAGTTGGGGCAGCATCTCGGGTACGCGGGGCGGGGCGAGGAGTTCGTTGCGGCCCTGCCCAGCGGTGGCGTGCAGCAGGCCGCGCAGTTCCTCCGAGAGGACGGGGTAACCCTCGGAGTATTGGCCGCGGGCGGGGATGGTGCGGGTCCACAGGTCCCGGCCGGTCTGCGAGGGCGAGCCCATGACGACGGCGTCGTCCCAGTGCCGCCGCAGCGCCTGCCAGAGCAGGACGAAGGCGTCGCGGGCGGTGGCGGGGTCGTCGCCGTCCTCGAGGTCGAACCACTCCCCCATGGACCGGATCTCGACGTGCGATTCGTCGTCGCTCACGTAGCGGGCGACGGGGTGGCGGGCGTGGACGAAGTGACCAGCCATCCGGTCGCGTCCGCGGCCGGTGTCGGTGCGCCAGCGCGGGGTGGGGGCGTTGAACCAGGCCGCGACCGCGTCGCGCAGGTAGGGGTGGCGGTCGGCGTCGCGGTGCCAGGGGGCGCCCGCGGTGATGTAGATGCGTTCGGCGCCCTCGGGCAGCACACCGAAGACCGCGTTGAGAATGTCGGCGGCGGAGCGGGTGCCGAGGTCGAGGCGGTGGGTCTGGTTGCGGTGGACCAGGATGCCGGTGTCGGTGTCGAGGAAGACGGTGGAGCGGGCCTGCTGGGTGAAGTTGGGGCGGGTCGAGGCCAGGTTCTTGGTGTGCGTGAACCAAGCGTCGCCCGTCTCGCCGTCGGGGATGGAGGGAAGGGTGCGCGGCTCGCCCTCCTCGGCGGTCGGGGCCACGGGCGCGGTCGGGGCCGCAGGCGCCGCGGGTGCCTGCGGGGTTTCGCCGGTTGGACCGGTTGGCGGTGCGGTGGGCTGGGGTACGTGCGGCCGCGGTTCGATGTGGGGAGCTCCGGCCGGTTGGTCAGCCGCTGCCGGCCCCGGTGCGGGCGTAGCGTCGGCAGCCAGGGATTGTGGGGCCAGTTCCGGGGCGCGGGCGACGACTTCGGCCAGGCTCAGTCCGGCGGCCGGGGCGATGCGTTCGGCCTTGGCCTTCTCGTAGGCGGCCAGTTGGGCGATCTGCTTGTCGCGTTCGGCCTCCAGCTTGGCGAGGGCCGTCTGGGTCTTCTTGATGTTATCGCGGACCGTCCGCAGGTCGGCGAGCGTGGCGTTGTAGCTCTGTGCGTCCATGAGGGTCCTTGGCGTGGGGCGGCGGGTCAGCCTGTGGGGCGGGTGGCGACGTAGGCGATGGGCCCGCTGGAGTGGGAGGGCAGCCGGGTCCCGAGCAAGTGGTCGGCGAGCCGTTTCTCGTCGTCGGTGACCCCGGTGAGGTGTTTGACGGGGGTGGCCAGGTCAGTGACGTATCCGGCCAGACGAGCGTGCGGGAAGGCGCGGCGTCCCTGGGCGTTGGTCTCCCACTGCCCCAGCCCGGTCAGTATGGCCACCACGTATCCGGCGACGGTGACGGGCAGGACGCCAGCGGCTGCAACGCTCGCGGCGTCGCAGCGCCACCACCCGCGCAGCGCTTTGAGCAGGGTCGCGGGCGGCAGCGAGGCTGCAAACCCGGTCCAGTCGCGGTCGTTCTCGGTGACGTGCCGGGCGGCGTCCACGCGCAGGACGGCGATCTCGTCTGCCTTCAGGTGGTGAAGGGGTGCGTGGCTGCGGGCGGCGAGGTTCTGCACGGTGGTGAGCGGGATCATCACGCGCACGCCGTGGTGAGTGAGGTCGGGGAGCAGTCCGGCGTGGACCAGGCGGCGCAGGGTGGTGATGGCACAGCCCAGTTCCTGGGCTGCCTGACCTGTGGTCAGCAGCACTTCCGTTCCTCCTCCCTCTCCAGCATTCAAGTGAACTCACTTATTTGATCGTACTCGATTTTAGATGTGAGGAGACAGGGCGTCAAAGGGGAGGGCAGGTCCTGTGGTTGCGTTTACCGGTCGCGGGCCGTAGCCGTAGCCGTAGCCGTAGCCGTAGCCGTAGCCGTAGCCGTAGCCGGGTGAACGCTTCCCATCGGCCGTCGCTACGTCCACGAGGCGATCGACACCCTGGCCGCGCTCGCGTCGACGCCCGACGAAGCGATGAGGACGGCCCACCTGAAGGCGTACGTGATCCTGGATCGCACCATGCTGCCGATCAACCGGATCGGCCGCCGACCGCCCCTACTACTGCGGCAAGAAGCGGCACCACAGCGTGAACATACAGGTACTGGCCGATCCGTTCGGACGGCTCCTGTGGACCTCGCCCGCGCTGCCCGGCGCCACCCACAACCTGACCGCGGGACGCGAGCACAGCATCATCGATGCCCTCCGCCGATAAGGCGTATCCGGGCTCGGCACAAAACGTCCGGGTCCCGCCCAAGGGGTGCCGCCTCAGCCTGGTGGGCAAAACCGTCAAACGCCTCGAGACCCTCAAGGCCATCGGCAAACCTGGCCGATCTTGGTAGATAAAGAACAAGCTAAGCCGGCGGCCCGCGTTCAACCGACTTTTCTGTAGGTGGCTGATCGAATGGCGGGAAGCGCCACTCCGATCGCTGCTGCGCCGATTTCCATGAGGGAGAAGACGACGAATGTCGTCGTTACTCCGGTGGCTGATACGAGCCATCCGCAAACAATATAGGCAAGTGGTACGAGGCCAACCATTCCGAGCGTCATGACACTCATGACACGACCAAGGTGCTCGGTGTCAGTGTTTAGCTGTACGAGGCTCATGGTGATCGCACTGGCGACACTCAGGCCAATCCCCATGATAGCCATCAGCGCAGCAGAAAGGAGGAGATGGGGGGTGATGGCTGCGGCCGCCATACAGAGTGCTTGGGTGATGAGCATGACCATAGCTGCGATGCCAGGGCGCGGGATCCCTTTGACTGCGCTGACCGCCAGCGCTCCCGCCAGTGCTCCTGCGCCTAGGGCGCCGGTCAGGATGCCGTAGCCGCTAGCGTTCCACCCCTGGTGATCGGCAAGGAGTGGGAGACCTACGTTTGCGGGCCCGGCGAATCCGAATCCTGCGATAGTGATAACGAGGATGGTGTTCCGGATGAGCGGATTGCTGGCGGTGTAGCGCAGCCCTTCAGTCATTTGCCGCGAGACACTTATTTGGGTGGCGCTAGATTTGCCTTCCGTCTCCTCTTTCGTGTGTGTGAATAGCAGACAGACGATGGAGATGATGAGGGCACTGCCGTTGGCTATGAGCGCTGCCACTAATCCACCGACGGCGAGGGCGACTCCGCCAAGAGGACCGCCAAGAAGGAGTGCGCCTTGTTGGGCGGCCTGCCGTAGTCCGTTTGCCTGTGGGATCTTGCTTGATTCGATGAGTAACGCTGGCATGGCGCTGCTGGCGGGGTAGAAGACTCCGTCTACGGTTCCGAAGGCTACGGCGATGACGCAAAGGGTGGTAAGGCCGGGCGTCTGCGTGATGGCCCAGAGGCAGAAGAGTCCGACGAGGATCGTGCGTGCGATGTTGCTGCCCAGCATGACCTTGCGAGCGCCGTAGCGGTCGGATATGACACCACCGAGCAGCATGAGGATGGCGCGTGGCAAGGACGCAGCGGCCAGGGTTGTTCCCACTCCGTTGGGGCCGGCTGCGTCTTTCGCTGCCCAGGCCAGGGCTACGAAGTAGATCTGATCGCCAAGTAAGGACGTGCCATGAGCGGTCAGGTAGCGCGTCAGGTTCCCGGTGTTGTGGGTTACGACCGGAGTTTCCTCTGGTGGCCTTGTTGCGTGATCACGGCTGTTCATGGCGCCTCGTCACAGGGAAGGCATAGAGGAGTACTTGCACGCGCTCGCTGCTTGCCGGGCGTGCTGGCTTTCGCTCCTGGAAGCGGCGGATGACGGTGGCGAGTTCGTCGTGCAGTTGATGCAGGCCAGCGGAGTCCAGGTTCAGCATGTAGTCGTCTGTGACTGCGGCGTCCACCCACTCATCGGTCCAGGTTTGTTGCTGGTTCAGGAAGCCGGACAGCCGTTCGTGATGGAGTTGCAGGATTTCTTGCCTCACTGCCGTGTCGGCGGCGCGGCCTTCTTCGGTGGCGAGGAAGGTGGCAGAGGACCAGCTTGTCATCTGCTCGCGTACGCGCCACCAGCGTTCTCTGGCATCCTTGGCCAGCTCGGGAGCTTCCTCAATGAAGCCATGCTTGGACAACTGCCGCAGGTGGTAACTGATCAGCGAGACAGCTTCGCCTGTCACCTCGGCGAGCGCTGAGGCCGTGGCAGGGCCTTCGCTGCGCAGTTCGCTCAGCAGTCTGATACGCGCAGGGTGCGCGAGAGCCCGCAGAGCCCGAGGCTGGAGGCCGTCGTTGGGGGGTGTGGTCGTCACACCCCCCAAGCTAGATGCACAAGACTTGTTGTGCAATAGTCCTTGCTGAACTTCTCAGGTGACGCCTCGGGCTCGCAGGAGAAGGTGCTTCATCTCCTGGTAGGCGGCGCCGCCCTCGAAGACCGCAGGCTCGGCGGGCATGGCGCGGCCGGAGGGAAAGATGTCCAGGGGGTGCCCGAGGCGGACCGTTCGGCGCGGCTCTCGCCATGCAGCCAGGTGGCGATCTTGTGTGCTGTCGCGCCACCGGCGGAGGCGCATTGCCCGTGGAAGTCTTCGAGCTCGTCGACGGCGGTGAAGGTGTCCAGATGCGTGAAGGGTGTCGTGTAGGCGGCGGTGCGGACGAGCGGTTCCCATAGTAGTGAAGGGGTCTGGTCGTCGGGGACCAGTTGGCGTCCGTACCGGGCGAAGTACAGCATGGTGTGGGCGCTGTCGATTCCGCCTACGAACGGCCGGTCGTCGACCAGCCGCAGGACCCGCTGCGCGAGCTTTTTGTTCTCCTCCTCAACTACCATGAGTTCCAGCAGTGATTCCCCCTGCGGGCTCTCCAGCGGTTGCCACGGGACCCAGCGGAGGATGTCGTCGACCGGCGGATTCTCCAGGGGTTTGACCCGGAAGCGCTCCGCCTGCCTCGCGATGTGCGAGCCGCGGGTCAAGACGAATTCTCCGATGCCAGCGATGGCCCATAGGTCCTCGTGGTCGAGCAAGAACTTGAAGGTCTGCCCCGCTTCTTGCGCGGTCTCGGTCGGGAACCCGGTGAAGCCCATCATCTGGGCCCCGATGCCGGCAGAGGCCAGTTCCTGCAGCACACCGGGCACTTCGCTGATCCGCGTCCCCTTGTCGATCAGGTCCAGGATGCGCTGGACGCCTGATTCGTAGCCGAAGGAGATCGCCAGGCAGCCGGCCGCGCGGAGCTTGGCTCCCATTCCCTGTTTGGGGAAGGTGCGCTCCAGGCGGAGTTCCCCGCTCCACTGCAGGCTGAGCGGGCTCTCTGCCAGGGCCTCGCAGAGTCGTCGCAGGTAGGCGGGAGACATGGCGTCCACCGCGAAGTACACCGTTCGGCCGATGTCCGCAGCGCGGCTGAGGTCTTTCAGCACCCGCTGGATGGGGCGTTCTCTGGACGGTGAGGTCGGCCGGTCGGTGTTGAGGCCGTAGTCACAGAAGGTGCACTTGTTCCAGTAGCAACCGCGGGTAGGGCTGTAGAGGAGGACGGGCTCGGGTGCCCAGTACTGATCCCAGTCCCAGATGTCGTACCGGGGGCCCGCGAGGTTGGCCACGTCCTCGTAAACGACGGGCGGGGCCAGCGGAGCTCGGGGAGCGTCCTTGACCATGAGACCGCGCAGGTCGTGGCTGAGGGGGGTGCGCGAGCGGACGGCCTCGAGCAAGGCCAGGAAGGCGCTCTCGCCTTCTCCGGGGACGATGGCATCGGCGTGTCGGTACAGGTTCCAGATGTCGGGCATGCGGCGGAGGAACTTGACGTCGTCGGAGACCTCGGTGCCGCCGAAGACGATGACGGCGTCGGTACAGGCTGCTCGGGCGGCCCGGGCGAGCACCAGTGCGAACGGCAGCTGGCTGAGGTAGCTGACCGAGAAGCCGATGACATCCCACTGCTCTTGCTCCAGAAGGGCAGCGAAGGGGCCCTGCACGTACGGCCGGACGACGTCTTCCACCGCGTCGAGGAACCGGTCATCCGATACATCGGTGATGGAGCAGAGGTTGACCGGACCCTTGGTGCGGATTTCGAAGCCGTCCAGGAGACCGGTTGGTCCGGCGAGGGCGAGGAGGTCCATCCACCTCCTGATGACCATGACCGCCTGACGGTAGCGGTCGTAGTCGTAGAACTGCTCGGCGTCCTTGAAGACGCCGATCGCTGCCTCGACGGAACTGTCGGACAGGCCGACGCCCTGCAATGCCGTCTGGTACCGCAGCTGCTCGTCCCTGCTGAGGGCATCCTTGGCTTCGGCACACGCCCGAACCTCTTCGGCCAGCATCAGCGTCTGCCGCACGTTCTCCGGATGCGCCAGGCAGTTGAGCGCATCGACGTTGGCGTCGCAGGCCCGGAAGCCCGTGAAGCCGGCCGCTGCCGCCGGGCCGATCAGGTAGGAAATCGAGTGGTACGGCGTGGTGGGGTCCGTGAGAGGCGGACTGACCAGCAGGTATTTGACATCCGCCGCGTCCCGCTCCAGGGCGCTGCTCATACTCGGACCGGCCTTTCAGCTCTGAGCCGGAGACTGAGTGCTCAGGCGACGGAAGTAGCTGCTCCATCCGGTCAGGAAGGCCCGGCCCGAGGCGATGAACGCCTGATGCCGGCGCTCGGAGGTGGCGTAACGCTCGATGAGTTCAGCGATCTCCTCACCGTGTTCGGTGTCGGCCTCGGTGTGGAACAGGAGCGTGTCGAAAGCCTCCAGCGGCAGGTCGAAGCGCTCGGCCAGTGCCTGCAGCCCGTCGGGCTGGTTCGGGTGCCCCTCGGCCACGTAGATGTAGCCCAGGATGGCTACGGGGTCCACCTGCTCGACGAGCGCGAACTGGGTGCCCATGAAGGCGAGGATCTCGGGCTCGGGGAAGGCGTCGACCATCGCTTGCCTATCGCGGCCGACCTTGGCGACATCGTTGAGCAACCACTCGACGTGCGGCGCCTCCTCCTCCGCGTGGTGCTCACACCAGTGGGCGAACTCGGCGTACTCCGGTCCCAGGGTGGACGCCCTGCGTCCCGCGGCACGCATCAGCGGCACCCCGAGGTTCATCGCGTGGTAGAGCTGCCCCAGCGTCTCCCAGAATCCTTCGGCCCCACGCGCGGACATGAGGTTCCGCCACGTGATCTTGTGGATCCCGTAGTAGGGACGCAGCTCGTCTTCCAGACGAGCGACATGGCTCTCCACTGTCACGGTCATACCGGTTCACTCCTTGATCCAGGATCACAGATGCTTCATACCGAGCAGAGGGGCCTGCGGCGGCCGGCCGGGCTGATGGCCGGCCGCCGCAGGCTTCGTTGCGTCCAACCGCGAGAGTCAGATGTTGTTGTCCATGGCGACGCAGTCGGGGTCGCCGAGGAGCTGCACGGTGTTCTGCAGCTCGCGGACCTCGGCCACGGACAGGCCGGACAGCAGCGCTCGCTCGGCCGCGGGCAGCGACTCGCCGTGGCGCCGGAGTGCCTCCTCCATGCCCACGGACGCGGCGACGTCCAGCACGTCCTGCAGGCGCAGGGCGTTGCGGATGTCGGTACGGGCCGCAGTACGAGATGACGTGATCATGACAGTCCTTTCGTTGGCCTATCGGATGGATGCGGTTCCTAGTAGTGCTTGGTCACGTGCGGTTCGTGGTGGCGTGTCTTCTTGATCGGTCGTGTCGTTGACCGGGTGTGCTGGGTGGGGAGTTGGCTGCGGTCCG
>NZ_JOFH01000075.1 GCF_000721235.1 Streptomyces olivaceus | reverse complement strand
CGGGGGTGGTGCCGTGGTGTTGCCAGGTGCGGGCGAGGGCGATCATGAGGGCGAAGAGGGTGGGTTGGAGGACGTCGACGCGGTGGGGGTCGGGGGTGTGGGGTTCGCCGCGCAGGACCGACAGCAACGACCAGCCGGTGTGGGGTTGGAGGGCTTGGTCGCAGGCGTGGATGTGGTGGGCGAAGACGGGTGAGGTGGTGAGGAGTTCGAGGCCCATGCCGGTCCATTGGGAGCCTTGGCCGGGGAAGACGAACACGGTTTTGCCGGGGGTGGCGGTGCCCTGGGTGAGGTTCGGGGCCGGGGTGCCGTCTTGGAGGGCGGTGAGTGCGGGGCGGAAGTCGTCGAGGGTGGTTCCGTCCAGGTCCGGGTGGGTTTCGATGTGGTGGAGCAGGTGTGTGGCTTGGTCGCGCAGGGCGGGTTCGGTTTTGGCGGAGAGCAGCCAGGCGACAGGACCGTCGTAGTGCTCATCTTCCGCGACGGGCTCTGGGTCGGGTTGGGGTGCCTGCTCGATGATGATGTGGGCGTTGGTGCCGCTGATGCCGAAGGAGGAGATGCCGGCGCGGCGCGGCCGGTCCAGTTCGGGCCAGTCGCGGTCTTCGGTGAGGAGTTGGACGTTTCCGCTGTCCCAGTCGACGTGCGGGGTCGGCTCGTCGACGTGAAGCGTCTTGGGCAGCAGTCCGTGGCGGATGGCCTGGACCATTTTAATAATGCCGGCGACGCCGGCGGCGGCTTGGGTGTGGCCGATGTTGGACTTGATCGAGCCGAGCCACAGTGGCTGGTCGGTGGGGCGGTTGTGGCCGTAGGTGGCGATCAGTGCCTGTGCCTCGATGGGGTCGCCGAGGGTGGTGCCGGTGCCGTGGGCCTCGACCGCGTCCACGTCGGCCGGTGACAGGCCCGCGCTGGCCAGGGCCTGCTGGATTACCCGCTGCTGGGCGGGCCCGTTGGGGGCCGACAAGTGGCTGCTCTGACCGTCCTGGTTGACGGCGGAGCCGCGGACGACGGCAAGGATCTGGTGGCCGTTGCGTCGGGCGTCCGACAGGCGCTCGACGAGCAGCAGGCCGGCACCTTCGCCCCAGATGGTGCCGTCGGCCGCTCCCGCGAACGGCTTGCAGCGGGCATCGGCAGCGAGACCGCGCTGGCGGCTGAAGCTGGTGAACGCGACCGGGGTGGCCATGACGGTGACGCCGCCCGCCAGTGCGAGGTCGCACTCGCCGTTGCGCAGCGCCTGGGCCGCCAGATGCAGGGCCACCAGCGACGACGAGCACGCCGTGTCGAGGGAGATCGCGGGCCCCTCGAAGCCGTGGACGTAGGAGAGCCGTCCCGAGGCGACGCTTCCCGCGCTGCCCGTGACGACCTGGTCCTCCATGCCTTCCGGCATGCGGCGCAGCCGGGTCGCGTAGTCGTCGTACATCACGCCGGTGAACACCCCGGTGCGGCTGCCGCGCAGCGACTCCGGGTCGATGCCCGCATCTTCGAACGTCTCCCAGCTCGTCTCCAGGAGCAGGCGCTGCTGCGGGTCCATGGCCAGATGGCGTCCGTGCCCTCGGCCACCAGCCGCCACAGCGCGTCCGGGGAGACCGCGCCGCCGGGATAGCGGCAGGCCATCCCCACGATCGCGATCGGCTCGGAGGCCGAGTCGGACTGCTGCTGCAGCCGTCGGCGCAGGCGCTTGTTCTCCAGCAGGGACGCGCGCAGCGCTTCGACGACCTTCTCGTCCGGCATGTTCATTCGTCGGCTCCGTCGCTTCGGGTCGGTCACGAGTCGGTGTCGCTGAGGGCGATGCGGACGAGGTCCTCGACATCGGCGTCGAGGAGGTCGGCCTCGTCGTCCTCCTGCTCGCTGTCGGATTCGGTCGCCTCTGCCGGGGCGGTGGAGGCGGGGCTGTCCGCGAGGGCGAGCACCGCCTCCAGCAGT
This sequence comes from Streptomyces olivaceus, assembly GCF_000721235.1. Taxonomy (GTDB): domain Bacteria; phylum Actinomycetota; class Actinomycetes; order Streptomycetales; family Streptomycetaceae; genus Streptomyces; species Streptomyces olivaceus. Next base: position 10,048 of record NZ_JOFH01000075.1, on the reverse strand, counting down.
CCCGCCGCGCGCAGACGCTCGGGCGGGACGGAGGCGATGAGCACGCGGATCTCGCTGTCCGGCTCCTCGGCCGGGGCGAGCAGCTCGCGCAGGCGAGCGGCGAGCCGGCGCGGGGTGGGATAGTCGAACAGGATCGTGGCGGGCAGCCGCCGGCCGGCGGCGTCGCTCAGCCGGTTGCGCAGCTCCAGCGCGGTGAGGGAGTCGAGGCCGAGTTCGAGGAAGCCGCGGTCCGGCTCGACCACGGCGGACTCGGCGTGCCCCAGCGTGACCGAGATCCTCTCCTGGATGAACTCCAGCAGCAGTTCGAGCTGCTCGGCCTCGGAACGGTCGGCCAGACGTCCCGGCAGCACCGGGCGGTCCGTCAGGTCGGCGCGGGGGCGCGGTGCGGCGCCGACCAGGTCCCTCAGGATCGACGGCGGTGCGCCCTGCTCGGCCTGCGCGCGCAGCGACGGCAGGTCGAACCTGGCGAGGGTCAGGGTGGCACGGTCGCCCGCGAGCGCTGAGTCGAACAGCGCGAGACCGTCCTCCACGTCGAGCGGCAGGATCCCGCCGCGGCCGATACGGGCCCGGTCGGCAGCCCCGAGTTTTGCGCCCATCGGGCCTCCGGCGGCCCAGAGTCCCCAGGCGAGTGACACGGCCGGGCGGCCCTGGGCGCGGCGCTGCTCGGCGAGGGCGTCGAGGAAGGCGTTGGCGGCGGCGTAGTTCGCCTGGCCCGCCGCGCCGAGCACCCCGGCGGCGGACGAGAACAGGACGAAGTACGTGAGGTCCATGTCCGCGGTCAGTTCGTGCAGATGCCAGGCGGCTTCGGCCTTCGGCCGCAGGACGGTGTCGATCTGTTCGGGAGTGAGACCGGGGACCGTGGCGTCGTCCAGGACCCCTGCCGTGTGGACGACGGCGGTCAGGGGATGTTCCTCGGGAACGGCGGCGAGCAGCTCCGCCAGCGCCGCCCGGTCGGACACGTCGCACGCTCCGACGGTGACGTGGGCGCCGAGCCCGGTCAGCTCCTCGGCGAGTTCCGCCGCGCCCGGCGCCGCGGAGCCCTGCCTGCTGGTGAGGAGCAGGTGCCGGGCACCGTGCCGCCGTACCAGGTGGCGCGCGACCTCCGCGCCGAGTGTTCCCGTGCCGCCGGTGACCAGCACGGTGCCCTCGGCGGGGAGCGGCGCGACGGCGTCCGCCTCGTCGGTGACGGGCGCGAGGCGGGCCGCGTACGTCCGTCCGGCGCGCAGGGCGAGCCGCGGTTCGGCGGCGTGCAGCGCGGCGGGCAGGGCCAGGGCGGACTCCTCGGTGCCGTCGACGTCGATCAGTACGATCCGGTCCGGGTTCTCCGTCTGCGCCGAGCGGATCAGCCCGCCGACGGCGGCGCCCGCCAGGTCCTCGACCGTGTCGCCGCCCACGACGGCGACCGCCGACCGGGTCAACACGCCCAGCCGGGACGCGGCGAACCGGTCGTCGGTGAGGAACGTCCGGACGACGTCCAGCACGCGGTGGGTCGCGCGACGCGTCCGCTCGGCCTGGTCTCCGGGGCCGTCGTGGTCCGTGCAGTCCAGGAGCACCAGGTCCGGTGCGGGCGCGTCGTCGGCCAGCGCCCGCGGCTCGGCGATGCCGGCGAGAGAGACCAGCAGGCTCGGCGCGGGGTCGTCGAGCCAGTCGATCCGGGAGGGCGGCCGGCTCTCCGCGCGGGCCGTGGGCGTGATCTCGCTCCAGGAGACCGCGAACCGTGCCCGTTGCAGCCGGCGCCGGCCGGACCCGAGCTGATCGGGAGTCAGACGGCGTACGGACAGTGACTCGATCGCCGCGACCTCCTCGCCGCTCCCGGTGGTCAGGCGCAGCGCGAAGCCGTCGTCGCCCGTGCCGAGCCGGACGCGCAGCACGCCGTCCGGAGCGCAGCCGGGCCCGCCGACACCCGACCAGGAGAACGGCACCGGTACCCCCTCGGCCCCGTCCACGTCCGGGTAGGCGTAGGCGAGGGTGTGGAGGGCGGAGTCCAGCAACGCCGGATGGATGACGAAGCCCGGTGTCGTCGCCTCCGGCAGGTGGACCTCGGCCAGGACCTCCGTGCCGTGCCGCCACACCCTCCGCAGTCCCCGGAACATGGGACCGTAGCCCAGTCCGAGCTCGGCGAGCCGTGCGTAGATCCGCTCGACGTCCTCCTCGGTCGCGTCCGACGGCGGCCACGGCGCGGCTTCGGAGGGGACCGCCGCCGTACCCTGGGCGGTCGCCGCCGTGACCTCCGCGGTCTCCTGGGCGCCGGCTGCGGCGGTCTGCTCGGCCGTGTCCCCTTCGAGGCCGAGTGCGCCGTCCGCGTGCCTGGTCCACCCGGCATTGTCGGCGGCGGCGTGCGCGGGCCGGGACCTTACGGTGACATGCCGGTGCCCGGACTCGTCGGACGGCCCGGCGACGACCTGGACGTGCACCGCACCGGTCTCCGGCAGGACGAGCGGAACGGACAGCGTCAGCTCCTCGACCCGGCCGTGGCCGCACCGCCCGCCCGCGTACAGGACCATGTCGACCAGGGCACTCGCCGGGACGACCGGCACGGTGTGGACGGCGTGATCGGTGAGCCACGGCTGGGCGTCCGACGAGATCCGGCCGGTGAACAGGTGCCCGCCGTCGGGCAGTTCGGTCTCCGCGCCGATGAACGGGTGTGTGGTCCCGGACAGTCCCAGGTCCGTCGGCGCGTCGGCGGACGGCCGGCTGAGCCAGTACCACTCGCGCTGGAACGGGTAGGTGGGCAGGTCCACACGGCGGGCGTCCGGGAGCATCGCCGCCAGGTCCACCCCGACGCCCGTGATCCGGGCCCGCGCCAGGGCGGCGACCACCGACTCCGGCTCGCTCGCGCCCCGGCGGAGCAGGGCGCCGACCACCGGCCGGGTGTCCTCCTCGGGCAGGCAGTCCGGGGCCAGCGAGGCCAGGGTGTCCGAGCCCAGTTCGAGATAGGAGCGGGCGCCCGACTCGTGCAGGGTCCGGACGGCAGCCGCGAACAGGACCGGCTGGAGCACCTGGTCCACCCAGTACCGCGCCGACGTCATGGTGTCCGCCGCGACGACCTCGCCGGTGACGGTCGACACGATCGGGACGGCGGGCTCGGCGAACTCGATGCCCTCGGCGACCTCCCGGAACGCGGACACCACCGGCTTCATCAGGGGTGAGTGGAAGGCGTGGCTGACCAGCAGCCGCTTGGTCCTGCGGCCCCGCTCGGCCCACTCCCCGGCGACCGCCATCACGGCGACCTCGTCACCGGACACGACCGTTCCGGCCGGGCCGTTCACCGCCGCGATGCCGACCGTGTCCTCCAGACCGGCCAGGGACGCGCGGACCTCGTCGGCGCTCGCGCCGATCGCCACCATCGCCCCGTTGCCCGGCAGCTCCTGCATCAGCCGGCCGCGCGCGGCGACGAGCCCGCACGCGTCCGCCAGGGACAGCACACCCGCGACGTGGGCGGCGGCGAACTCGCCGACCGAGTGCCCCATCAGGTAGTCGGGGACCACACCCCAGCTCCGCAGCAGCCGGTACAGCGCGACCTCCAGCGCGAACAACGCGGGCTGGGTGTAGCGGGTCTCGTGGAGCAGGTCCTCCTCCGGGGAACCGGCGGGCGCGAACATCAGGTCGCGCAGCGGCCGGTCGAGCACGCCGTCGAAGTGCGCGCAGACCTCGTCCAGCGCACGCCGGAACTCGGGGTGCTCCGCGTACAGGCCGCTGCCCATGCCCGGCCGCTGCGCACCCTGGCCGGAGAACATGAAGGCGGTCGCGCCGTGCCCGGCGGCGGCCCCGCGGACCACGTGGGGCACGGTCCGCCCGGCGGAGAGCGCGTCGAGCCCGGACAGCAGCTCGTCCCGGGTGCGTCCGACCACTGCCGCCCCGTACGCGAAGACCGACCGTGCGCCCAGGGCGCGCGCGACGTCGGCGGGCCGGTGCCGGGGGTTCGCGCGCAGGAAGCCGCTGAGCTGGTCGGACTGCGCGACGAGCGCGGCGTCCGTCTTGGCCGACAGCACCCACGGCACGACCGGCCCGGGCAGCGCACCCTCCTGAGCGTCCTCCGGCGCCGCGTCCTGCCGGTCCTGCTGCTTCGGCTCGGACGGGGCCTCGGCGTCCGGCGCCTTGATGATCACGTGCGCGTTGGTGCCGCTGATGCCGAACGCCGACACCGCCGCGCGCCTCGGCCCCTCGTGCGGCGGCCAGTCCCGCGCCTCGGTGAGGAGGGCGACGTTCCCTTCCGCCCAGTCCGTGTGCGGGGACGGGTCGTCCGCGTGGAGGCTGCGGGGGAGACGTCCGTTGCGGAGCGCCTCCACGGCCTTGATGACGCCGGCGACTCCGGCCGCCGCCTGGGTGTGCCCGATGTTGGACTTGACCGAGCCGATCCACAGCGGCCGGTCCGCCGGCCGGTCCCGGCCGTAGGCGGCGATGAGCGCCTGCGCCTCGATCGGGTCGCCCAGCGGCGTGCCCGTGCCGTGCGCCTCGAGCATGTCCACGTCGGCCGGGCGCAGTCCCGCGTCGGCGAGGGCCTCCCGGATCACCCGCTGCTGGGAGGGGCCGTTCGGCGCGGTCAGACCGTTGCTGGCACCGTCCTGGTTGACGGCCGAGCCCTGCACCACGGCCAGCACCGGATGGCCGTTGCGGCGGGCGTCGGACAGCCGCTCGACCAGCAGCAGACCAGCGCCCTCGGCCCAGGCGACGCCGTCGGCCCCCGCGGCGAACGGCTTGCACCGTCCGTCGGGGGAGAGCCCGCGCTGCCTGCTGAACTCCACGAAGGGCGCCGGCGTCGCCATCACCGTGACACCGCCCGCCAGCGCCAGGTCGCACTCGCCGTCGCGGAGCGCCCGCACCGCCAGGTGCAGGCTGACCAGCGAGGAGGAGCACGCGGTGTCCACGGTGATCGCCGGTCCCTCGAGACCGAAGGTGTAGGCGAGGCGGCCCGAGGCGACGCTGCCCGCGCTGCCCGTACCGACGAACCCCTCGTACTCGCCGGGGGTCGCGTTCAGCAGACGGCCGGCGTAGTCGGCGTACATGACGCCCGTGAACACTCCGGTGCGGCTGCCGCGCAGCGACTCGGGGTCGAGGCCCGCGCGTTCGAACGCCTCCCAGCCCGTTTCGAGCAGCAGCCGCTGCTGGGGGTCGGTGGCCGTCGCGTCGCGCGGGCTCATGCCGAAGAAGTGCGGGTCGAACCGGGCCGCGTCGTAGAGGAAGCCGCCCTCACGGGTGTAGGACTTCCCGGTCCGCTCGGGTTCCGGGTCGTAGAGGTCGGCGACGTTCCAGCCCCGGTCGTCGGGGAAGGGGCCGATCGCGTCGACCTCGTCGGCGACGAGCCGCCACAGGTCCTCCGGGGACCGCACCCCGCCGGGGAACCGGCAGGCCATCGCGACGATCGCGACGGGATCGTCGTCCACCCCCGCCGCCTGCGCGGTGGTGGGGGCGGAGGCCTCCCGGCCGCTGCCGAGCAGTACGTCGGAGAGGTGCTCCGCGAGCGCCTGCGGATTCGGGTAGTCGAAGGCCAGGGTGGCCGGGAGCCGCAGATCCGTCTCGGCGGACAGCCGGTTGCGGAGGTCCACCGCGGTCAGCGAGTCGAATCCCAGCTCGGTGAAGCCCCGGTCGGCCGCGACCCGGGCGATGTCGTCGTGCCCGAGCACGGACGCCACGTGCTCCCGTACGAACTCCAGCAGCAGCCGGTGGCGCTGGGCGCCGTTGAGTCCGTCGAGCCGTCGCGCCATCGGGGTGCGCCCGGCCGGTGGGCGGGGCGCTGCGGCGAACCCGGCCAGCATCGGCGGGAGCGTCGCCGCGTCCGCCGCACGCAGCGCGGCGCGGTCGAGACGCAGTGGCAGCAGTACGGGGCGGTCCGCCGCGAGAGCCGCGTCGAACAGGGCGAGGTTCTCCGCCTCCGACAGCGGGACGAGCGCCGCCTGCCGGATCCGCCGCGCGTCGGCCGCCATGCCGTCGCTGTCCGGCCACGGCCCCCAGGCCAGGCTGGTGGCCGGGAGCCCGCGTGCGTGGCGGTGCCCGGCGAGGGCGTCGAGGAAGGCGTTGGCGGCGGCGTAGTTGGCCTGGCCGGGAGTGCCGAGGGTGCCGGCGGCCGACGAGAACAGGACGAAGGCGGCGAGGCCGGCGTCGGCCGTGAGTTCGTGCAGGTGCCAGGCCGCCTCGGCCTTCGGGCCCATGACGGTGTCGAGCCGGTCCGGGGTCAGATTGGTGAGGGCGGCGTCGTCGAGCACGCCGGCCGTGTGCACCACGGCGGTGAGCGGGTGAGCGGACGGAATCCCGGCGAGGACGGCGGCGAGGCCCGCGCGGTCGGCGACGTCGCAGCTCACGACGGTGACTTCGGCGCCGCACTCCGACAGCTCCGCCCGCAGCGCGTCCGCGCCCGGCGCGGCGGCTCCCCGCCTGCTCAGCAGCATCAGGTGCCGCACACCGTGCCGGACCACCAGGTGGCGGGCGACGACCGCGCCCAGCGCGCCGGTACCGCCGGTGACCAGCGCGGTGCCGTCCGGGTCGAGCGGCGACACCTCGGTCCCGGGCACCGGGGCCGCCGCGGCGCGGGGCACCAGGGGGCGGCCCTCGCGCAGCGCGACCTGGGGCTCGGCGCGGGCGATAGCGGCGGCCAGGACTCGTGCCGACGCCCTGCTGCCGTCGAGGTCGACGAGCGCGAACCGTCCCGGGTGCTCGTTCTGGGCGCTGCGGACAAGGCCCCATACGGCCGCCCCCGCCAGATCGACGTCCGGGTCCCCGGCTCCGGCGGAGACCGCACCCCGGGTGACGACCACGAGCCGGGACGCCGCCGTGCCCTCCTCGGCCAGCCACTCCTGCGCGGTCCGCAGTACTCCGGTGACGGCCGCGCGCACCTCCTCGGGACCCCCGATCGAGGCGTCGACGGGCACGAGCACCGCGTCGGGCAGCGGGCCGGAGGCCGAGACCAGCTCGGAGAGGCCCCCGCCGAATGCGGCCGGAACGTCGGCGCCGGCCAGAACGTGCCCGTCGGCCAGTACATGAGCATCGGCCAGAGCCTCCGCACCGGTCAGAGCCTCCGCGTCGGCCAGAGCCTCTGTGTCGCTCAGAGCCTCCGCGTCGCCCAGAACGTGCCCGTCGGCCGGAACATCCGGATCAGCCGGAACATCCGGATCAGCCGGAACATCCGCACCGGTCGGTGCCGCCGTGAGCGGGCGGGGTCCACCGAGCACGGCCAGGGACGCCGCAGCGTCGGCCGGGCGGCCGGGCGCAGCGACCCAGTCGAGCCGGTACGCCTCGTGGCGCCGGACGCTGATCCTGCTCACCGGAACAGGCCGCACCACCAGCGCCTCGACCGAGACGACCGGGACGCCGTCCGCGTCGGTGACCTCCACCGACAGGGTGTCCGGCCCGGTCCGGGTCAGCCGGCTCCTGATCGAGGTGGCCCGCCAGGTGTGCGGCACGACACCGCGCCAGGAGAACGGCAGCAGGATCTCCTCGCCCGCGTCCAGCGACGGGTGGTCGCCCGCCAGCGCGTGCAACGAGGCGTCGAGCATCGCCGGGTGCACCCCGGCGGCCTCGCCGTCCTCCTGGACGTGGGCCTCGGTGAAGACCGTGGAGCCCACCCGCCAGGCCGCCCGCAGCCCCTGGAACGCCGGACCGTAGCCGACACCGATGTCGGCGAGCGCGTCGTAGATTCCGTCGATGTCGACCGGTTCGGCGCCCGGCGGCGGCCAGGCCGCGGAAGAGTCGCCGAACGGCTGGGGCGCGTGCACGCCCAGCGCCCCGGACGCGTGCCTCGTCCACACCCGCTCGCCGTCCTCCGCGACGGCGACGGCGCGCGAACTGATGGTGATCGACCTGGCTCCGTCCTCGTCCGGAGCGGACACCGCCACCTGGACGTCGACCGGGCCGTCCGCCGGCAGGGTGAGCGGTGCCTCGACCGTCAGCTCCTCGATCCGGCCGCATCCGCCGACCGCCGCGGCGTGGACGGCCATGTCGAGGAAGACCGTGCCGGGTACCAGCGCGGTGCCGTTCACGGTGTGCTCGGCCAGCCACGGGTGGGTGTGCCGGGACACCCGGCCGCTCAGCAGCAGGCCCCCGGTCTCGGCGAGGGAGGTCACGGCCCTGAGCAGGTCGTGCGTGCCGCTGTCCATCCCCAGCGAGGCGGCGGTCGGAGCGGCCGCGGGCAGCCAGAACCGGCGTCCCTCGAAGGGGTAGTTGGGCAGGGTCACCGGCCGCGCGCCCCACTGGGCGAAGAACGCCCGCCAGTCCACGGGCACGTCCCGCAGGCCCGCCTCGGCGACGGCCGCGACGAGGGTCCGCGCCTCTGGCCGGTCCCGGCGCTGCAGGGCGATCCGGTGCCCCGTGCCGTCGGCGGCCGGGAGGGCGGTGAGGGCCGCGTCGGGCCCGATCTCCAGGGAGGTCGTGACCCCCAGCTCACCCAGCGCGCCGACCGCGTCGTGGAACCGTACGGGCTGCCTCACCTGGCGCGTCCAGTAACCCGGAGTGCTCAACTCGTCCTCGTCCGCCGGGCGGCCGGTGAGGGCGGAGACGATCCGCGCCGTCGGCGTGCGATAGGCGATGCCCTCGGCGACCCTGCGGAACTCGTCGAGCATGCCGTCCATGTGGGGGGAGTGGAACGCGTGGCTGACCCGCAGCCGCGTCGTCTTCCTGCCCCGTCCGGCCCACAGCTCGGCGACCCGGTTCACGGCCTCCTCGTCGCCGGACACCACGGTCGAGTCGGCGGCGTTGACCGCCGCGATCGCCACGACGTCCGCCGAGTCGAGCAGGGACTCGGCGACCTCGTCCTCACCCGCCCTGATCGCGACCATCGCGCCGCGCGCCCGGACCGCCTGCATCAGCCGCGCCCGCTCCGCGACGAGTACGCAGGCGTCGTCCAGGTCGAAGACACCGGCGACGTGCGCGGCGGCGATCTCCCCGATGGAGTGCCCGAGCAGCACGTCGGGGCGCACACCCCACGACTCGACGAGGCGGAACAGCGCGACCGACATGGCGAAGATCGCCGGCTGGGCGTACCGGGTCTCGGCGAGCAGGGCCGACTCCGGTGTGCCCTCCTCGGCGAACATCACCGACCGCAGGGGCACGTCCAGCCGCGCGTCCAGCCGCGTGCAGAGCCGGTCCAGCTCGGTCGCGAACACCTCGAACCGGTCGTACAACTCCCGGCCCATTCCGGGGTGCTGACTGCCCTGCCCGGAGAACAGGAACGCGTTCCTGCCGCCGGTGCCGGTGCCGGCACCGGCGGCGGTGGCGGTGGCGGAGGCGACGGCGACGGCCGCACTGCCGTCACCGGCGGTCGTACGGGCCGCGGTACCGCCGTCCGCCAGGGCGGCGAGCCCGGCGAGGAACTCCTCACGGGTCCGTCCCGTCACGGCCGCGCGGTGCTCCTGCACGGCGCGGGCGGCCAGCGAGACGCCGATGTCGGCGGGGCTGAAGTCCCGCGATCCGGCGAGGTGATCGGCGAGCCTGCGCGCCTGCGCGACGAGGGCGGCCTCGGTCCGGCCGGTCAGCACCCAGGGGACGGGGACGCCGTCGGCCTCCTCGGGGACCTCCCGCGCCGGAACGTCCGCCGTCGCCGGATCCCATTCGAGGATGACATGGGCGTTGGTGCCGCTGATGCCGAACGCCGAGACGGCCGAGCGGCGCACCTCGCGCCCGTCCGGCCAGGGCCGCTCCTCGGCGAGGACGGACACCCCGCCGGACGACCAATCCACGTGCGGCGTCGGCTCGTCGACGTGCAGGGTCCGGGGCAGCAGCCCGTGCCGCATCGCCTGCACCATCTTGATCACACCGGCTGCCCCGGCGGCCGCCTGGGTGTGTCCGATGTTGGATTTGAGGGAGCCGATCCAGAGGGGTTGGTCGGTGGGTCGGTTGTGGCCGTAGGTGGCGATGAGGGCTTGGGCTTCGATGGGGTCGCCGAGGGTGGTGCCGGTGCCGTGTGTTTCGACGGCGTCGATGTCGGTGGGGGTGAGTTTGGCGTTGGTGAGTGCTTGTCGGATGACGCGTTGTTGGGAGGGTCCGTTGGGTGCGGTGAGGCCGTTGCTGGTGCCGTCGGAGTTGATGGCGGTGCCGCGGACGACGGCGAGGATCTGGT
>NZ_JOFH01000074.1 GCF_000721235.1 Streptomyces olivaceus | reverse complement strand
CGCCCCGTCCTGATTCACCGCACTGCCCCGCACCACCGCCAGCACCCGATGCCCACGCCGCCGCGCATCCGACAACCGCTCCAACAACACCAGACCGACGCCTTCGGAGAAGCAACGACCGGCACGCCAGATGAATCGCCACCAACGACGACGAACACGCCGTGTCCACCGTCACCGCCGGCCCCTCCAACCCCAGCGAATAGGCGATCCGCCCCGACGCCACGCCACCGGAGATCCCGGTTCCCTGGTATCCGTCGATGGTCTCCAGGTCCGAGGCCGCCCAAGAGATGTAGTCGTGCTGGATGACCCCGGCGAACACACCCGTCCGGCTTCCTTTGAGGGAGTCAGGGGCGATGCCCGCCTGTTCGAAGGTCTCCCACGCCGATTCGAGCAGCAGGCGCTGCTGGGGGTCCATCGACTCGGCCTCGCGGGGACTGATACCGAACAGCGAGGCGTCGAATTCGTCGGCGTCATAGAGGAAACCGCCGCTGCGCGCGGAGGCCTTGCCCGGAGCGTCGGGGTCCGGGTCGTACAGACCGGGTACGTCCCAACCGCGGTTGTCCGGGAAGGCGCCGATGCCGTCGCGTCCCTCCGCCACCAGGCGCCACAGCTCCTCCGGGGAGTTCACCTCCCCCGGGAACCGGCAGGCCATGCCGACGACCGCGACGGGCTCCGAATCCCTGGCCTCCAGGTCCTTCAGCCTCAGACGGGTGTCGTTGAGTTCCCCGCTGACACGCACCAGGTATTCGCGCAGCTTGCCGTTCTCATCCATGGATCGCCTTTCACCCCGCTACGGAAAAGAAATTCGGACGGCGTCGGATCACGTGCCCAACTGCTTGTCGACGAACTGCAGCAGTTCCTCGGTGGACGATGAATGCAACTGCTCCACGAGATTCGCCCCGCGCACCTCCTCCGACGGCGCGCCCGGGGGTGCGGAAAGACTCCTGAGCCGCTCCGTCACGCGTGCGCGCAGCGGGTCGTCGGGGGCCAGCCGCGCCAGGGACTGCTCGATCCGGTCGAGGTCCTCCACCAGTCGGCCGGGGTCCTGTCCGGTGCCGGGGAGCAGTTCGCCGCGCAGGTGACGGGCGAGGGCGGCCGGGGTGGGGTGGTCGAAGGTGAGGGTGGCGGGGAGCCGCAGGCCGACGGCCCGGGCCAGCCGGTTGCGCAGTTCCACGGCCGTCAGGGAGTCGAAGCCGAGTGCGGTGAACGGTTCGTCGATGTCCACCGCGGCCGTCCGGGAGTGCCCGAGGACCGAGGCCACCTGCCGGCGCAGCAGGTCCTGGAGCCGGCGTTCCTGCTCGGCGGGCGGCAGTGCGGTCAGCCGGTCCCGCAGGTCCCCGGCGTCGTCCCCACCGCCGCCGTCTCCGCTGGCGGCGGTGGGGCGCGCGGTCGGTACCGCGGCCGCCTGCTCCCGCAGCAGGGGCGGCACCGCGCCGGTCGCGGCGGGCCCGGCCAGGGCCAGCTTCACCGGGACCACGACCGGCAGGTCGTGCGTGAGCGCCGCGTCGAACGAGGCGAGGCCCTCGGCCGCGGTCAGCGGCGCCACTCCCCGGCGTGCCAGCCGTTCCCGGTCGGTCGCGTTCAGCCCGCTGGTGAGTCCGGCGCTCTCGCGGACCCGCTCCCACCAGCCCCAGGCCAGGGAGGTCCCGGGCAGTCCGGCGGCCCGGCGGGAGCGCACCACGGCGTCCACCGTCTGGTTGGCCGCGGCGTAGTTGGCCTGTCCGGGGGTGCCGAGCACGCCCGCCGCCGAGGAGAACACGGCGAACAGCGCCAGGTCCGCCGAGCGGGTCAGCTCGTCCAGGTGGCAGGCGCCGTCGACCTTGGCGCCGAACACGTGCCCCACGCGCTCGCGGTCCAGGGCCTGGAGCACACCGTCGTCCAGCGTCCCGGCCGTGTGCACGACCCCCGTCAGCGGTCGTTCCGGCGGGACCGACGCCAGCAGGTTCTCGACGGCTGCCCGGTCGCCGACGTCGCAGGCGGCGAGGGTGACCCGGCACCCGGCGCTCTCGAGGTCGGCGCGGAGCCGGTCCGCGCCCGCGGCCCGGTCGCCCTGCCGGCTCGCCAGCACCAGGTGCCGGGCGCCGTACCGTTCCACCAGGTGGCGGGCGATCAGACCGCCCAGGTCGCCGGTCCCGCCGGTGACGAGGACCGATCCCTGCGGATCGAGTCCGGGGCGGCGGTCGCCCTCGCCGGTGAGGCGGGTCAGCCGCGGTGCGCTCAGCTCGCCGCTGCGCAGCGCGAGCTGCGGTTCGCCGGCGCCGAGCACGGCCCGCCACGGCACCTCGGCCGGTTCCGTACCGGCGGCGACGTCGAGCAGGAGAATCCGGTCCGGGTTCTCCGACTGGGCCGAGCGCACCAGTCCCCAGACGGCCGCGCTTCCCCAGTCCACGGCCTCGCCGGGCTGTGCGGCGACGCCGTCGCGGGTGAGGACGACGAGCCGGTTCTCGGCGCGGGCGTCGTCCGCCAGGAACCGCTGGACCGCTTCCAGGGCCGCGCAGGCCGCGTCGCGTGCGCCCTCGGCGTCGGTCGCGCGGGGGGCGCTCCACACCGGCACGGCCCGGCGGTCGCCGGGGACCGGCCCGTCGGACTCCGTCGGCCAGGGCGCCCAGGCCGGGTCCGCGGTCCCCTCCTCCGCTCCGGCCCGCGCGAGGTCCGCCGTGTCCACCGTCACCCAGGTCTCGCGCAGCAGGTGGGCCCGGTGCGCGGCGGCGGGAGCCACCTCGGCGGGCAGCGGACGCAGTGTCAGTCCGCCGGCCGTCAGCACCGGGACACCGGCCGGGTCGGCGGCCCGTACGCGTACCGCGCCGTTCGCGCCGGGGGTGAGGGACACCCGGAGCCGCACGGCGCCCACCGCGTGCAGGCGTACGTCCGCCCAGGCGAACGGAACCCGGGGAGGCCCCTCCGTCATGCCCGGCACCACGCCTCCCAGCGCCAGGGCGTGCAGCGCGGCGTCGAGCAGGGCCGGGTGCACGCCGTACCCGGCCGGGTCCCCTCCCCCGGCGTCCGGGAGCGCGACCTCGGCGAAGACCTCCTCGCCCCGGCGCCACACCGCCTCCAGCCCCCGGAACAGCTCCCCGTACTCCAGGCCGCGCCCGGCCAGTTCCCCGTACATCCCGTCCAGCGGCTCGGGCCGAGCCCCGGCGGGCGGCCAGGACGTGAAGTCGCCGTCGGCCGTGGGCCCGGGAATGCCGTGCTCCGGTGGCCGTACGACGCCGGAGGCGTGGCACACCCAGTCCGCGCCCCCGCTCTCGGGACGGGCGTGGACCAGGACCTCGCGCGCACCGTCCACGGCGGGCCGCACCACGATCCTCAGCAGCGTCGCGGTGGTCTCGTCGAGCACGAGCGGCGTCCGGACCACCAGTTCCTCCACCAGCGCGCAGCCGGCGAGGTCGGCGGCGCGGATCACCATCTCCACCAGCGCGGCACCGGGCACGAACACCTGGCCGAGCACCCGGTGCTGCGCCAGCCACGGCACGTCGCGCACCGACAGCCGCCCGCCGACCACCACGCTCCCGGACTCGGGGTCCTCCAACGCCGCGCCGAGCAGCGGATGGTCCAGCCCGGTGAGACCGTGCGCGGCCAGGTCCCCGGCCGCCGGGCCCGGGTCGAGCCAGTAGCGCCGGCGCTGGAACGCGTAGGTGGGCAGAGTCCGGCACCGCTCGTCCGACCCGGCGAACACCGATGCCCAGTCGACGTCCACTCCCTCGACGAAGAGTTCTCCGGCCGACCGCAGGAACCGTTCGAGTCCGCCCTCGCCGCGGCGTATCGTGCCGCTGACGCAGACCGGGCGGTCAGCGACGGTGTCCTCGACGCTCGCGGTGAGCACCGGGTGGGGGCTGACCTCGACGAACGCGTCGAATCCCCGCTCCGCCAGTGTCTGGACCACGGGGGCGAACCGCACCGGCTCGCGCAGGTTGCGGTACCAGTACGCCGCGTCGAGGCCGGTGCCGTCGGCGGCCTCGGCGGTGACGGTCGAGTAGAAGGGGATCTCCCCGGGACGCGGTCGCACGGACGTGAGCGCTTCGAGGAGGTCGGTCTCCACCGCCTCCACGTGGCCGGAGTGGGAGGCGTAGTCCACGGGGACCCGGCGTGCCCGTACGGAGTCCTGCTCGCAGGCGGCGAGGAGTTCCTCCAGTGCGTCGGTGTCGCCGGAGACCACGACCGACCGCGGCCCGTTGACCGCCGCCACACCGAGCCTGCCCTCCCAGTGCCGGAGCCTTTCCCGCGCCTCCTCGGCGGGGAGGGCGACCGAGACCATGCCGCCCTTGCCGGACAGCCGCGCGAGCAGCCGGCTGCGCAGCGCCACCACCGCGGCGGCGTCCTCCAGTGACAGGATCCCGGCCACGCACGCGGCGGCGATCTCTCCCTGCGAGTGCCCGATCACCGCGTCCGGGTGGACCCCCGCCGAACGCCACAGGGCCGCCAGGGAGACCATCACCGAGAAGAGCACCGGCTGGACCACGTCCACCCGGTCCAGTCCCGGGGCCCCCGGAGCGCCGCTCAGCACGTCCGTCAGGGACCAGTCGGCGTGGGGCCGCAGGGCGTGTCCGCACTGGAGCAGCCGGTCGCGGAACGCCTCCGAGGCGTCGGCGAGTTCCAGCGCCATGCCCTCCCACTGCGCCCCCTGGCCGGGGAAGACGAAGACCGTCCTGCGGCCCTCGGGGGCGGGTGCCCGCTCGGCCGTCACGGCGTCCGGTCCCGGTTCGCCCCGCCGTACCGCTTCGAGGCCGGCCAGCAGTCGCTCGCGGTCGGTGCCCAGCACCACCGCCCGGTGGCCGAGCCGGGCCCGGCCGGCCGCGAGTTCGTGTCCGACCGCGGCGGGCGACGGCGACGGGTGCTCCTCCAGATGGGTCCGCAACCGTCCGGCCTGTGCGCGCAGCGCCTCGGGGGTGTGTCCGGAGACGACCCACGGCACCACCGGCACGGAACCGGGCTGTTCGACGGCGGTGTCCGGGGCCGCCTCCGGTGCCTGCTCCAGCACCAGGTGGGCGTTGGTGCCGCTGATGCCGAACGACGACACCGCCGCGCGGCGTGGCCGGTCCGTCCGGGGCCAGTCGGTCGCCTCGGTGAGCAGTTCCACCGCCCCCGCCGACCAGTCGACGTGCGGGGTGGGGGCGTCGACGTGCAGGGTGCGGGGCAGCAGACCGTGCCGCATGGCCTGCACCATCTTGATCACTCCGGCGACTCCCGCCGCCGCCTGCGTGTGTCCGATGTTCGACTTCAACGACCCGAGCAGCAGCGGACGTTCGGCCGGCCGGCGCTCTCCGTAGGTGGCCAGCAGGGCCTGGGCCTCGATCGGGTCCCCCAGCGTCGTGCCGGTGCCGTGCGCCTCCACGGCGTCCACCTGGTCCGCGGTGAGGCGTGCGTGCGCGAGTGCCTGGCGGATCACCCGCTGCTGCGCGGGGCCGTTCGGCGCCGCCAGTCCGTTCGACGCACCGTCCTGGTTGAGCGCGCTGCCACGGACCAGTGCGAGCACGGGGTGTCCGTTGCGCTCAGCGTCGGACAGCCGCTCCAGGAGCAGCAGGCCGACGCCCTCGGAGAAGTTCGTCCCGTCCGCCGCCGCGGCGAAGGCCTTGCACCGGCCGTCGGGGGCGAGTCCCCGCTGGCGGCTGAAGGCGACGAAGGCGGTGGGTGTGGCCATGACCGAGACCCCGCCGGCCAGGGCCAGGGTGCTCTCGCCCGACCGCAGCGAGTGACACGCCAGGTGGATGGCGGTCAGCGAGGACGAGCACGCCGTGTCGACCGTCACCGCGGGCCCTTCCAGGCCCAGCGAGTACGCCACCCGGCCGGAGATCACGGAGGAGAAGACGCCGGTGGGGATGTAGCCTTCGGTCTCGCCCGAGGCTCGCGCGAGCAGGGTGCCGTAGTCGTGGTCGTAGCTGCCGGTGAAGACGCCGGTCCTGGTGCCGTGCAGCGAGGACGGGTCCACGCCGGCCCTTTCCAGGGTCTCCCAGGCGGTCTCCAGGACGAGTCGCTGCTGGGGGTCCGTGGCCAGGGCTTCGCGGGGGCTCATGTTGAACAGGGCGGCGTCGAAGTCGCCCGCGTCGTAGAGGAACCCGCCTTCCCGGCCGTAGCTCTTGCCGGGCACGTCGGGGTCGGGGTCGTAGAGGGACTCCAGGTCCCATCCCCGGTCCGCCGGGTAGCCCGAGATCGCGTCGGTCCCGTCGGCCACCAGCCGCCACAGGTCGTCCGGGGAGGCGACGCCGCCGGGGTATCGGCAGCCCATGCCGACGACGGCGACCGGCTCGTACCGGTCGGACTCGGCCTCCTGCAGCCGCTGCCGGGTCCGGCGCAGGTCGGCTGTGACGCGGCGCAGGTAGTCGCGGAGCTTCTGTTCGTCCGACATCAGGGTCCCCCAAGCTCAGCTCTGCCGGTCAGGAAAGTCCGAGTTCGTTGTCGATGACCGCGAAGACCTCGTCGTCGGTCGCGGAATCGAGGTCGCCGCCGCTCGGTTCCGCGGGGTTGTCCGCGGGCGACCACTGCCACAGGAGGCTCTCCAGACGGGCCCGTACCGGCTGTGCCTCCTGCGGTGGGATGCCGGAGAGCGCCGCCTCCAGCCGTTCGATGTCCCCCAGGACCGCGCGGAGCGGGTCGTCGTTCCCGCTGGGCGGCGCGAGCCGGACGTGCAGGTGGGTGGCGAGCGCGGTGGGGGTGGGGTGGTCGAAGACGGCGGTCGGGGACAGCCGCAGCCGGGTCGCCGTGGTGAGGCGGTTGCGCAGTTCGACTGCCGTGAGGGAGTCGAACCCCATCTCCTTGAAGGGCCGGCCGGCGAGGATGCCGTCCGCGGTGGGCCGGCCGAGCACCGCCGCGGCGTGTCCGCGGACGAGGGTGAGCAGGTGGTGGTGCTGCTCCTGGGGGGCGAGCGCGGCCAGTTCGGCCGTGGGGTCGCCCGCGTCCGTGCCCTTCGCGGCCGTCCGGCGCTTCGGTGCGCCGGTCAGGTTCCGCAGCACGGCCGGCACGGTGTCCGGTGCGGCGGCCGGGTCGAGAGGCGCCGCCAGGAGGAACGGCTGATCGAGCCGGAGTGCGGCGTCGAACAGCCGCAGCCCGTGCTCCGTGGCGAGCGGGCCGAGCCCGGTCTGCCCGGCGACCCGGTCGCGCTGTGCGGCGTCCAGGTGCCCCGTCATCCCGCTGGCCTCCTCCCACAGCCCCCAGGCGAGGGAGGTGGCGGGCAGCCCGAGCCGGCGCCGGTGGTGGCTGAGCGCGTCGAGGAAGACGTTGGCGGCGGCGTAGTTGGCCTGGCCGGGGTTGCCGAGGGTGCCGGCCACCGAGGAGAACAGGACGAAGGCGGCCAGGTCCAGGTGCTCGGTGGCCCGGTGGAGGTTCCAGGCGGCCTCGGCCTTGGGACGGGACACGGTCCGCAGCTGCCCCGGCGTGAGGTTCTCCAGCACGGCGTCGTCCAGGGCGCCTGCCGCGTGGACGACCGCGGTGAGGGGGTGGGCGGCCGGGACCGCGGCGAGCAGCGCGTCCAGGGCCGTGCGGTCGGCGATGTCGCAGGCGGCGAGGGTGACACGGGCGCCGAGGCCGGTGAGTTCGGCGTCCAGCCGCCGGGCGTCCGGCGCGTCGGGGCCGCGCCGTCCGGCCAGCAGCAGGTGGCGGACACCGTGCCGGGTGACCAGGTGGTGGGCGACGATGCCGCCCAGGGTCCCGGTGCCGCCGGTGATCAGCACCGTGCCGTCGGTGTCGAGGACCGGTGGCAGGTCGAGGGTGACCTTGCCGGTGTGCCGGGCCTGGCCGAGATGGCGCAGGGCCGCGCGGGTCCGGGACAGCGGCCAGCTGGTGGCGGGCAGCGGCCGGAGGGCGCCGGCGTCGAAGAGGCCGCCGAGGACGGTGAGCGTGTCGTGGATGTCGTCGGGGTCGGCTTCCAGCAGGTCGAAGGCGGTGTAGGCGACGCCGGGGTGGGCCGCGGCGACCTCCGCCGCGTCGCGGATGTCGGTCTTGCCCATCTCGACGAACCTGCCGCCGGGGGCCGTGAGGCGCAGGGAGGCGTCGACGAACTCCTGGGCCAGCGAGTTCAGTACGACGTCCAGTCCGCCGGGCGACCGGCTGCGGAAGTGGTCCTCGAAGTCGAGGGTGCGCGAGGAGGCGATGTGGTCGTCGTCCAGCCCCAGCGCCCGCAGGGTGTCCCATTTCGGCGGGCTGGCGGTGGCGTAGACCTCGGCGCCCAGGTGCCGGGCGAGTTGCACCGCGGCCATGCCGACCCCGCCGGTGCCGGCGTGGATCAGTACCTTGTCGCCGGGGCCCGTGGCGGCGACGCGGACGAGGCAGTGGTAGGCCGTCAGGAACGCCGCCGGCACGGTCGCCGCGTCGGTGAAGGACCAGTGCTCGGGGACGCGGCCCACGAGGCGGTGGTCGGCCACCCGGACCGGACCGATGCCGCCCCGCGGGAACATGCCCATGACGCGGTCGCCCGGAGCCAGGCCGGGGACCTCGGGGCCGACCTCGGTGACGACACCGGCGTCCTCCCCGCCGATGGGTGCCTTCACCGGTACCAGTCCGAGGGACACCATGACGTCCCGGAAGTTGAGACCGGCCGCCCGGACCGCGATCCGGACCTCGCCGGGGCCGAGGGGCGCGCTGCCGTCGTCGCGCGCGGTCAGGGTGACCTGGTCCAGAGTGCCCCCGCTGCCGTTCGCCTCCACCTGCCAGTCGGTGTCGCCGGCGGGCGGGAGCAAGGTGTCCGCCCCGGTGGCGGGGGCCAGCCGGGCGGCGCTGAGGTGTCCGGCCCGGACGGCGGTCTGGGGCTCGTCACCGAAGAGCACGGCGTGCGGGAGCCGGTGCGGAACCGAGGTCCACAGATCCGGGGTGTCGCAGTCCAGCAGCAGGAAGCGGCCGGGGTTCTCCGCCTGGGCGCTGCGGATCAGCCCCCACACGGCGGCGTGCGCGGGGTCGACGGGGTCGGCCGGCTCGACGGCCACCGCGCGGGTCGTGGCGAGGACCAGGCGGCTGGCGACCCAGCGCGGGTCGGCGAGCCAGTCCTGGACCAGTCGCAGCACGTCGAGGGTCACGGCCGCGGCCCGCTCGTGCTCCTCGGCGGCCCGCGGCGTCGGCACGACGGCGACCACCGTCTCAGGGACCTGCTCGTCGGGCTCTTTCGCCAGTGCGGCGGTCAGTTCGGACAGGCTGTCGTACCGGCCGTCGGCCGGGCCCGTGCCGTCCGGTGCGACGGCGCGGGGGCCACCGATCAGGGCGGTCGTCCGGGCCGCCTCGGCGCCCGGTGCCTCCTCGACGTCGAGAGGGTGCCAGTCCAGCCGGAACAGCGAGCGCCGGATGCCGTCCCCGCCGGACTCGGAGGAGGCCGCGGTCAGGGAGCCCTCCAGTGGCCGCAGCGAGAGCGCGTCGGCGGTGACGACCGGCCGGCCGGCCGGGTCGGTCGCCGTGAGCCGGACGGTACCGGGGCCGACGGGGGCGAGGCTCACCCGCAGGGTGTCGGCCTCGGTGGCGTGCAGGCGCACTCCGCTCCACGAGAAGGGCAGCACCACAGGGGCGTCGCCCCCGTCGCCGTCGGGCGCGACGAGGAGGGCGTGCAGGGCGGCGTCGAGCAGGGCCGGGTGGACGGCGTGTCCGGTGACGGGTGTCTCCGGGGCCAGCCGGACCTCGGCGTACAGCACGTCGCCGCGCCGATGGAGGGAGTGCAGGTTGCGGAAGGCGGGGCCGTAGCCGTAGCCCCGTTCCGCGAGACGCTCGTAGGCGTCGTCCGCCGTCACCCGTACGGCGCCGGGGGGCGGCCAGCGGCGGGACGCGTCGCGTGGGGCGGCCCTGCCGGGCCCGTCGTCCAGGAGGCCGGAGGCGTGGTGGGTCCAGGGCAGGTCGTGCGCGGCGCTCTCCGGGCGGGAGTGGATGTCGAATCGCCGGGGGCCGGTTCCCTGGCCGTCCCCGTGCCCGTCCCCGTTGCCGTCCCCGTCGTCGGACGCGGTGACGGTCAGGTGCAGGTGCACGGCCCGTTCGGGGTCGAGCAGCAGGGGCGCGTGCAGGGTGAGTTCCCGTACGTCGGGACGGCCGACGGCGTGCCCCGCCGTCAGGGCGAGGTCCAGGCAGGCGGTGGCGGGCAGCAGCGGTGTGCCGGCGACGGCGTGGTCGGCGAGCCACGGGTGCCCGTCGACGCGCAGGACACCGGTGGCGTGCCAGGCGCCGTCGGGCAGCACCGTGGTGCTGGCCAGCAGGGGGTGGCCGGCGGTGCCGAGACCGAGACCGGTGGCGTCGACGGCGCCCTCGGACGCGGCGAGCCAGTAGCGCTCGTGCTGGAACGCGTAGGTGGGCAGGTCGAGATGGGGGCCGTCGTGGTCCGCGGAGCCGAGCGCTCGCGACCAGGTCACGGGGGCGCCCCGCACGTGGGCGGTCCCGAGCGCGGTCAGGAACCGTGTCCAGTCCCCGGAGTCGCGGCGCAGGGTGCCCAGCGCCGTGCCCGGGTCCCGGTCGCCGGCGCCGACCGCCGACGCGCCCTGCGCCTCCTCCAGGATGTGCTGGATGCTCGGCACCAGGACGGGGTGGGGACTGCTCTCCACGTACAGGTCGTGGCCGTCCGCGTCCAGTCGCTCGACGGTGGACCGGAACAGGACGGGCCGGGTCAGGTTCTGGAACCAGTACTCACCGGTCAGGGCGGTGGTGTCGAGGAGGCCCCCGGTGACCGTGGAGTAGAAGGGGATGTCCGCGGCGACCGGGGTGAGTCCGTCGAGCGCGGTGCCCAGTTCGTCCCGCAGCACGTTCATGTGCGGGGTGTGGGAGGCGTAGTCGACGGCGACGGCCCGCGCCTCGACGCCGTCGGCCCGGCAGTCGGCAAGCAGCTGCTCCAGAGCGCCGGTGTCACCGGCGACCACGGTGGTGGCGGGCCCGTTGAGCGCGGCCACGTGGAGACCGGGACGGTCCGCGATCAGGGCTCGGACGCGTTCCTCGGACAGGGGCACGGAGGCCATCCCGCCCGTACCGGCGACCCGGGCCAGCGCCCGGGAGCGCAGCGCCACCACCTTGGCGGCGTCCGTGAGGCTGAGGGCTCCCGCGACGTGGGCGGCGGCTATCTCGCCCTGGGAGTGTCCGATCACGGCGTCGGGCCGGACCCCGTGCGCACGCCACAGCGCGGCGAGCGAGACCATCACGGCGAACAGCGCCGGCTGGACCACGTCGACCCGGTCCAGACCGGGGGCGCCGGGCAGGCCGCGCAGGACGTCCAGCAACCGCCAGTCCGTGTACGGCTCCAGGGCCCGCGCGCAGGCGTCGATCTCCGCCGCGAAGAGCGGTGACTCGCGCAGCAGCGCCTCGGCCATGCCGGCCCACTGGGGGCCCTGCCCGGGGAAGACGAACACGGTTCCCTTGGCGGGCACGGTGCGTCCCGTCAGGGTGCCGGGCGCCTCGCGTCCGGCGGCCAGCGCGTCGAGCCCGGCGGCGAGCGTGCCGGCGTCCTGTCCGACGGCCACCGCCCGGTGCTCGAAATGGGTCCGGCTGCCGCTGAGCGAGGCGGCGACCGCCCGGTGGTCGGTGCCGGGATGGGCGCGGACCCACGCGGCCAGGCGTCCGGCCTGGTCGCGCAGCGCCTCGGGGCTGCGGCCGGAGAGCGTCCACGCCGTGCCGCGGTCCGGAGCACTGCCGCGGGCCGCCCGGGGCCCGGCGGGGGCCGCCTGCTCCGGCGCCTGTTCCAGTACGAGGTGGGCGTTGGTGCCGCTGATGCCGAAGGAGGAGACGGCGGCGCGGCGGGGACGCCCCGTCTCCGGCCACGCCACCTCCTCCGTCACCAACCGCACCGCACCCGAAGACCAGTCCACCCGCGAGGACGGAACATCCACA
>NZ_JOFH01000073.1 GCF_000721235.1 Streptomyces olivaceus | reverse complement strand
GCTGCAGTCCCGTCTCGGGGTCCAGCCTCCGTCCCCCCACCCCGCCCTCCAGGACGCCTCCGCCTGACTGGTCCCGGGACGGCCCCCGGCATCCCGGTGGAACCACCACCGGGGGAGTGGGTGACCGAGCGCGTCCGGTGCACCCGGGGCCGGCACGGGCGGCCTGCTGGTCCGGGCGGCCGCCCGGACCGACCCGCGTCGGGCGAGGCGAGCCCGTGACACTGGCGGCCCGGCACGGGCGCCGAGGACGGACGGCCCCGCTCTCCGCGCCCGTGCGGACCCGCCACGCGGACCATAGGGTGCCGGCCGGCCCCGAAGGCACCGACTTCTGCGTGCATCCCGGCCCGAGCGCCCCTCGACCTGCCCTGACCGCCCCCCCCGGGGGGCTGGAACCGGGGCAAGGGGGAGGCGGCCGAGCGGGCCCTGGGGAAACGGGGGGGGGTGGGTGGTGGCGGGACCGTCGTCCGGAGCGACCGCGTCTCCCGAGGTGGGTGTGGTCGTGTGACCCTGCGCGACGTCGCGGCGCTCGCCGGGGTGTCGGTGAGTCCTGTGTCCAGTGTCGTTCATGCCCGGGTTTCCGTGCGGGAGCAGACCCGGCGACGGGTGCGGGAGGCCGCCGGCCAGCTTGGCTGCCTGGCCCAACCCGGCGGCGCGACGCCTGCGTTCGGGACGCTCGCGGATGATCGGGCCGACGCTGCCCAGTGTCACTGTCCCGTACGTCCGCGACCTCGCGGACGCCGTGCTGCGCGGCGCCGGGGACCACGGGCTGTCCGTACTCATGACGCAGACGCACGGTGACGTGCGGCGGGAACGCGGTGTCCGCGACGATCCGTACCTGCGGCATGTGGACGGTATTCTGCTGGCGCCCGTCGCCCTCGCCGAAGAGGAAGCCATGGCGCTGGTCGCGGCGGCCTCGTCGTTCGGTGCCCGACGCGTGCATTTGCTTCGACACCGACTCCTTCACGGCTGCCCGCGCCGTACTCGCCCACCTGGTGGCGCGAGGCCGGCGACGGTATCGCCGCGCTGGCCCCCGGGGGAGGCCCGGCCGGCCGAGAGCGACGTGCGTTGCCAGGGATACGTCGCGGGGCTGCGCGATGCCGGTCCGCCGGTGCGCCCGGAGAGGGTCGTCCGTACCGAAAGGGTCACCTTCGCGTCGGGAGCCGCCGCCGCGCGGGCCCTGCTGGGGCAGGCCCCGGACACCGACGCGGTCTTCGCCCTCGGCGACGCCCTCGCCCCCGGGGCCCTGCGGGGGCTGCACGACGTCGGGCGCGTGGTGCCGGACGACACCGCCGTGGCCGGGTTCGCCAACGTGGCCCAGGCGGCGTTCAGCACCCCCGCCCTCACCACGGTCGGCCCCGGCCGCGAGGAACTGGCCGGGCGTGCCGTGTCGCTCCTCACCGAACTCACCCGGGCGCGGGCGGCCGGGTGTGCCCCTGCCTCCCGCCCGGCACCACACCGTCGGATTCCGCCTCGTCCAACGGGGCCGAGTGGTGTCCCAGCGCAGTGAGCAGGCGCCCGCCGGCAGCGGCCGCCCCGTGGTGCGCATGCGCGACGTGGCCGCCGCCGCGGGTGTTTCCGTCAAACCGTCTCCCACGTGGTCAACGGCACCGGGCAGGTCACGGACGCGACCGGCCCGATGCGGGCGTGCCGCCGTCGAGGAACTGGGTTACCGCCCCAAACCCCCCTGGCCCGCGGGCTCAACGCCCTCGCCACCGACACGATCACGCTCGCCGTGCCCGGTCTCGGGTACGGCTACTGCGCCCCGCTCGTCGCCGAGACGTCCGACCCCGCCGAGGCCCAGGGCATCAGTGTGGAACCGAGTGCGCGTGGTCCTGGAGGTCGACCGTCAACAGCACCACTCAGCCGACGGCAAAGCGAGCCCACAGCTCTACGCCCAGATGGTCTCGGAGGACCGGCAGCTGAGCCTTTCAGGCTACGACGTCCACCGCTCTGGAGGCCATGAACTGGACCGGAACAGCGCAGGCTTCTTCCGGGAACTCTTCCAGCGCTACGACATGCTGCTACCGCCCTCAGTCACCAACTGCTAGCCGGCAGCGCGGGCAAGCCGTGAGGGAAGAACGCGCTGGGCCCGCGCGCTCCCCACGCACGGACCAGATCATGCCCAGCCCACTCCCAGCGCCCTCAGCGCCTCCAACTGCTCCCGGGTGAGCCTGGCCCGCCTCGACTTGGCGTTCGACAGCCATACCCCCAGTCGTACCGGTACCGGCTCCGCCTCGCCGTCGGCCGCGACCTCCACGACCGCGCCGCGCGGGACGGACCGCTGTCCTTCCTTCTCCACCCACTGCGCCAGGGCTGCCAGGCCCCGCTGGAACGCCGCCTCCGCCTTCCTCGGGGCCTTGGCCGCGTCGCCCGGCGCCGGGGGCAGCTCCGCCGGGGCGGCGGCCGTCACGGGGAGGGCCGCGCCCTGCACGCCCAGCCCAGTCAGTCGTTCCCGCTGCTCGGGCAGAAGCTGAGCCCAGGTGCCCGGTTCCTGCTGCCGCCACCTCCAGGTGCCGATGTCGTCCCCCTCGAAGATGACGCCCGGCGCGATGCAGGGAAGCCGACCGTCGGCGTCGACGAGGTCGGCCAGGACGCGGTAGTGCCGCTGCCAGTTCAGCGGCCACGGACAGTTCCAGTCCTCATCGATCGCCGCCAGCTGCTCCGCACGCTCCGCCGCCCGCTTCAGGTCCTTCCCGAGGCCGCTCTTGCGGCGGAGGTTGGCCATGTGCCGCCCGATGGGCACCCTCGCCTCGCCCTCCCCCCACACCGCGTCCTGGCGTGGCGCGAGGTGCCCGGTCGCCCTCCGGTACGAGCGCAGGGCGGCGAGCTTGGCCTCCCACGCTTCCTCGCCCGGCTCCCACAGCATCCCGGCCTCTGGCAAGTCGAGCAGCGTCTTGCGCCGCTCCTCCAGCTCTCCGGCCCGCAGGGCCTTGCGCTGCTGGTGCACCCACCGCCCGAGGGGGAAGTCCTTGGTGACGCCGACCTCGACCTCAACGTCATACGGGACGGCGTGCACACCGGTGATCTGGTTCTCTGCCCGCCAGCGGATCAGGGCCTGGTAGCCCTCCAGCCACACCAGCGACTCCGGCCGGTAGACCCGGGTGCGAAGGAAAGCCGCGATGGTCGCCGCATCCCGGGGAGAGGAGAAATGGAGCAGGGCCGATTCGGCGGCGTCGGTGTCGTCCTGCTCCTGGTCCTCGCCG
Source organism: Streptomyces olivaceus (assembly GCF_000721235.1). Classification (GTDB taxonomy): domain Bacteria; phylum Actinomycetota; class Actinomycetes; order Streptomycetales; family Streptomycetaceae; genus Streptomyces; species Streptomyces olivaceus. Next base: position 8,607 of record NZ_JOFH01000073.1, on the reverse strand, counting down.
CCGATGATCCGCCCGTCCTCGTCACGCTGCACATGGAACTGGCGCTTGCCGCTGGTGAGCGCACGGGAAGCGAGCTGCTCCACCAGACGCTCATCATGCGAGCGCAGGCCCTTTATCTAGGGGTGGTTCGGGTGTGAGGGATGTTTGTTTGGGTTGTCACCTGCGGGGATGGTGTCGGGTGAACTCCAGGGTGGAGTTGGGGGAGTGGTGGTTACGTTCGGCACGTGGAACGGATCTACGTAGGTGAGCGGGCTGTCTCTCCGGTAACGGGCGTGACCCGGTGGGTGGTGGTCGATTCCCGGACTTACGGTCTGCAGACCGAGGCGGTGGCCTATCTTGCTTCGCTGCGGGCCCGGGACTGCTCGCCGAATACTGAGCGGGTCTACGCCGGAAGAGTCGCCCTCTATTTGAACTACTGCCTGATGCGGCGCCTGAACTGGATGACGCCGGGCTTCCTCGGGCTTGCCGGACTGCAGCAGTGGCTCGTCGAGGCGCCTTTGCTGTCCCGCCGCGGTGAGGCCCGGCCGGGGCCGGTTCGGTTTCGTTCTCGGGCGACGGCGAACGCGGTGATGACAGCGGTGGCGGAGTTCCTCCGCTTCGGTGCTACGCACGGCTGGGTGCCGGCCTCCACGACCGGGCTGCTGTCGGAGCCGAAGCTGCTGCGTTTCACTCCACCCGGCTACGACACGGGCGAGTTCGGCCAGCGGCGCGAGGTGCAGGCGGCCTCGTTCCGCTTCAGGATCGCCGAACCGGGCTACGAGGACCTCAGCGACGAGCAGATCCGCCACATGATCGCCATCGCCCCGAGAGCGCGGGACCGTTTCCTGGTGGCGCTGCTGGCCTGTGCGGGGCTGCGGATCGGCGAGGCGCTCGGTCTGCACCGTGGTGATATGCATCTGCTGGCCTCCTCGCGCGCGGTGGGCTGTGGGGTCGAGGGCCCGCACGTGCATGTCCGCCGCCGCACCGACAACCCCAACCGGGCCTTGGCGAAGTCCCGTTTCTCCCGCATGGTGCCGGTCACCGCCGACCTGGTCGCGCTGTACACGGACTACCAGTACGAGCGGGACCGGGTGGACCAGGCCGCAGAGTCGGAGATGGTCTTCGTGAACCTGTTCCGCCCGCCGCTGGGCGGCGCCATGTCGTACCCGAACACCAAGGAAATGTTCGACCGCCTGGCCCGTACCGCGGGGCATGCGTGCCGCCCGCACATGCTGCGCCACTCGGCGGCGACCCGATGGCTGCGCGACGGAGTCGACCGGGATGTGGTGCAGCGGCTGCTGGGCCACGCCTCACCACTGTCGATGGAGCGCTACCGCCATGTCGACGACGCCGAAGCACGCGCAGCCGTCGAGCACGTCGACTCCCTCAAGGAACGCCCGTGAGCCTCCCCTCCGTGACCGCACTGGTACCCGCACCGCGCACTGCTGTCCCGCCGGACTCCGGCCAAGAGGGGTGGGGGCCGTGGCTGACGGCCCGCCTGGACTCTGCCTGGCGGCCCACCGAGTGGCAGCCGGACTGCTGGCTGTTCACCGGCAGCGTCCATGAGCCCCGGAGCTCGGTGTCGCTGTGCCGCACGAACGTGTGCGACACCGTGGTCTCCCCGGCAGGGATCTTCTGCCCCTTCTGTAGGGAGCACCAGAAGACGTCGTCCCAGCCGGCCGATGAGTTCGCCTGCACCTTCGTGCCCGAACGCAACCGGGTGACCTTCGGCGGGGTACCGGACCAGTGCGGCTTCAGCAAGGACGGGCAGCGCTGTGTCCGCCCACGCCACTGCAAGCAGTTGTGCCTCACGCACTACACCCAGTGGAAGACCCACACCAACCGCAAGCACCCCGGCCGGTGGGAAGACACCGCAGCCCCCTACACCGACACCCCTGCATGCCCGGCGCCCGCCTGCCCACTTCCGGGTCTGTACGGCCGGGGCCTGTGCCGCCACCACGCGAAGCACTTCCGCGAACACCGCCGCTCCCACCCCGACGCCCCGGTAGCCCCGTGGGCAGCGCAGCAGCCCCCATACCTCGCCCCGCACCAGTTCAGCCTTCTCCCTCTGCCCGAGCTGCTGCGCCTTGAGGTCCTTTACGGACTGCAGCAGGCAGAACCCTGGTTGCGGGTCTTCGAGCCTGCTCAGGTCCGCCGCATGGTCCGCGACCTGGCCGGCACCACCACACTCGTCAGCGCCATCTCCGACGAGCAGATGTGCCCGCGCTCCACCGTCGCCGTACTCAGGCTTCTCACCCGCGTCCGCACCGCGGTCCAGGCCGCCCATGCCGAGTACACCGGAACAGCGCCGGCCAAGGACGACATCCTGGACCTGCGGGCACTGGGCCAGCGGTCCCGCACACCGGCGGGCATCAGAACCCCCAAGTCCGTCGACCTGCGCACGATCCGGCAACGCTGGCTGCGCGATCTGCTGCGGACCTGGACGATCCAGCAGCGCCCCGGTGCGGACGAGTTCGGCCGCACACTGCGCGGGGTGGAGCTCGCTTCCCGGGCCCTCGCGCCCCGCCCGGGCACCAACGACCCCGCACGGCTGCGCTACGACGACGTCACCGCTGTGGTCGAGGCGTTCCGCACCGCGCTCAAACTGAACGGCGAACCCGCCGGCTGGAACTACCGGATGTCCATCGCCAGCCACTTCTTCGCCCTGATCGACTACAGCCGGCGCTCCGGGACCACCGAAAACCTCTCAGCCGCCTTCGTCCGCGACCCTGCAACCCACCGGATCGCACAAGAGGAAGCCAACGAGGACGAGATCGGCAAAGCCATCCCCGAGCCGGTGATCCGCCAGCTCGACGCCCACCTCGACCTCCTCGGACAGGGCAAGGCCCGAGGCCAACGCACCCTCGCCCCCGCAGACCTGCAACTGATGTACCGCACTCTGTACATCCTGCTCAGGGACACCGGGCGACGACCGCTGGAAGTCCTCTCCCTGCCCTTGGACTGCCTGGAGACCCGCAACGACCAGATCTCCCTGGTCTGGAACAACCACAAGACCCGCCGTCACCGCCGGCGCCTGCCCATCACCGCATCCACCGCCGAAGCCATCCGTACCTGGAGAGCTCGCCGCGACCACCTCCAGCCCACCCTCCCGCCCGCCGGGACACCCTTCCTCTTCCCCGCCCTGACCCACCTCGCCACCCGCCCCTACCTGCACACCAGCTACCTCGGCGAAACCCTGCGCCACTGGGTCGACTCCATCCCCCACCTCCACGGCGAAGGCGCCGACCCGCACGGCAACCCCCTGCCCTTCGACCGAGCCCTCATCTACGCCTACGCCTTCCGCCACTCCTACGCACAACGCCACGCAGACGCCGGAACCCCCCTCGACGTCCTGCGCGAACTGATGGACCACAAGTCCGTCAGCACCACCCAGCGCTACTACACCGTCTCCCTCAAACGAAAACGCGACGCCGTCACCAAACTCTCCGCACACGTCGTCGACAACCACGGCCGACCCAGCCCCTGCTCCGAGTCCGCATACGAACTGCGCTCCGTCGCCGTCCCCTACGGCGGCTGCACCGAACCCAGCAACGTCAAAGCCGGCGGCAGCTCCTGCCCCATCCGCTTCCAATGCGCGGGCTGCGGCTACTACCGCCCCGACCCCTCCTACCTCACAGCGATCGAACAGCACATCAACGAACTACGCGCGGACCGCGAGACGGCCCAGGCGATGGAAGCCGCCGAATTCGTCATCACCGCACTCACCGCACAGATCAGCGCCTTCGAGCAGGTCACCGACCGCATGCGCCGACAACTCGCCTCCCTCCCCGCCGCCGAACGCGAGGAAATCGAGGAAGCCAGCGCCATCCTGCGCAAGGCCCGCGCCGGCACCCACGCCCTCCTGCCCCTCACCGTGATCACGAGGACGGATACGGCATGAACCCCCGCGGAAACGCGCACACCCTCGCCCAGGCTCGCCGCCGCGACAGCCTCGACAAACGCCAGCGCGCCCTCACCGCCCTCACCACTCTGGAACAACAGGGCAAAAAGATCACTCACACCGCGGTCGCCCGCACCGCCGGCGTCTCCACCTGGCTCACCTACACCGCAGGCATCCGCGAACACATCGAAGCCTCCCAGCAGCGCCAGCAGCCCAAGGCCACCCGCCCCGCAGACACCCGAACCCCCAACGCGACGCTGCGCACGGAACTCGAACTGGCCAGGCAGGAGGTCCGAGACCTCCGGGAAGAGAAAGAGCGAATGCGGCACGCCCTTCGGCACCAGCTCGGACAGCAACTCGACGCCCTCGGCACCAAGGATCTGACCGAACGCGTTGACCACCTCACCCGAGACAACCAGCGACTGCAAGACACGCTCCGCCAGGCAACCGAAGACAACCACGCACTCCACAGCCGGGTGACGAGCCTCGAGGCAGACCTGGGCGCAGCACGCACCAGCCTCCGACGCATGATCCGAGAAGAGAACAGAAGCCCTTGAAAGACTGGGTACCTCGGGCCATGGACGGTCCGCCCTGGCAGTGCGGCACTCCATGGGGCGCCCCAGCCGATGCTCACGACACTGTGCACGTTCGAATACCCACAGCCTGTTTCGAGGAGGGCGGGCCCCGATCGCATCGAGGGCCCGCCCGTACCCGATCCGGCCGGTCAGACCTTCAGGATCAGCGCTTCCACCTGTTCGAGCGTCGTCACGCTGGCCTGTGCGGCGGCCCGTGCCTTCGCGAGCTTTTCCATCCACTCGATCCGCTGCTCGGCCGGGAGCGGCTCCTCCCCGAGCTGGACGCGCAGGCGGTGTGCCTCCTCGAAGTCAGTCATCAGGATGTGGGCGGCGTCCACCGCCTTCAGGTAACTCCCCTCGACGAGCTCCACCCGTGCTGGCAGCTCCCGACGCAGCGCGGCCAACTGGTCGCGGGGGTCGGCAGCCGCCTCGCCGTGCGTGGTGGTCACGGCACTGGCGCCCGCAGTGTTCCCCGCGACCGCAGGCGCGTTGGTGGGGCTTCCGGACGCGGCCGACGCCGGGGTACCGAGGGCGACGGGGAACAACTCGTCGAACCACGCCTTGTCAGCGACGTAGCGGGTGGGCCGGCCCTCGGCATCCGGAGCGATCACCATCCCCGCGGTGATCGCCGTCCGGTCCGCCTCGGCCCAGTGCTGCTCGCCGTAGCAGAGCAGGGGCGTACCGTCGTCCGGCTCGGGAGGCCGCAGCGCGTCCGGGTGCTCCAGCACGGCCTTCGCGAACGCGAGGAGAAGGGCCCGGCTGACGCCCGGCGCGCCCGCCGTGTACGCCAGCGTCAAGGCGGCGAGGGCGCTCTTGGGGGCGCGCCGCACGCCCTTGCGCCCGGCGCCCGCCTCACTGCCCTGGCCGGGGGTGATGAACGGCTGCGGAGCGTGGATCAGCGCCGGCGCCATCCGCTGGACCAGGGCGGCCCAGGCGGCCGCGTCACCGGCCTCCGCCCCCAGGAGCAGTTCCGAGAGCGGCCTCGGATCCTGCCCGGCGCCTTCCCTGGCCTCTGTGGGACTGAAGAGACCGAGGGCGGAGAGGATGTTGCCCCGGCGCACGAACAGCTGCGCGACGGCGGCGGACCACAGACGCGTGCGCCCCTCGGCCGCCTTCGCCCGGATCTGGCTCCACGCTGGCTCCTGCAGCGTCCCCCTGACGACCGGCCAGAACCGCCCGGTGTCACGGACGGTGCGCACGTTCGTCTTCTGCGGGGTCTCGGGCGGGATCCCGGGGAACACCAGCGCGGTGATGGCGCGCACCGCGATGTCGCGCAGCACGACCGGGGAGACGTCGGCGCCCGTGGGCACGAGCGGCTCCAGCGGATCGAGCGGCCCGTTGACCGTCAGCGCGTCGCGCACCCCCGTCAGATCGAGGAGGTCCGCGGCGCGCGCGTCGGGGAACGCCTCGGCGAGCGCGTCCGCGAGGAGGGACTCCCTGGCGTAGGCGTCGACGAGCGTTGCGAACAGGGCGATCAGCCGTGCGTCCTCGTCGTAGGGCTGGATGCCGCGCAGGTGGTCGTTGACGTTCAGGGCCCGCAGGACGTGTTCCAGGGCCTCGGGCTTGGTGCAGCCGATCACGATCTCCGCAGACACCGTGGCGATCTTCGCCGCTCTGAGCGATGGGTCGGTCGCTTCCGTTTCCGGCTTCGCACCGTCCCGGTTGAGCCGGGCGGAGAGCCGGTTCAGGATCTCCCGCAAGCTCAGTAGCAGCGGCTCGGGGCCGTCCTTCTTGTCCTTCGGCATGGGCACGAGGGACTGGGGCATGCCCGTGACCAGGTGCTCCGGACGCACCCGGAAGACGTTGAGGCGGGCCAGCGCACGGTTGTTCCCGGTCACGGCGGCCAGCCGCCACGGCTTGGACACCGTGCCGTCGGCGTGGGTGATCTGCCACTGCTGCAGGACGTTCATTCCCTTGGAGAGCTGGCCCGTGTCCGCTAGGGATTCGGCCAGGTCGTAACCGCGGGTCTTCCCGGCGCGCTCCAGGTTGGCGGCGGCGTACCGCTGCATGTGGACGGCCACCGCGTAGGGCTGCTCGGCCAGGGAGAGCGCCGCTTTCGGCTGTCCGTCCTCCTGCACGGCGCGGACGACCGGGCGCGGCCGCCGGTGACCGAGAGCGGAGAGGAGAGCGTGCTTCTCGCTCTCGAGCTGGTGCACGTGGCGGACGGCGTCCTGGTGCTTCTGCGTGGCTGCAGCCAGCGCCTGCGGCGCGTACGTGTCGTCCCCAGGCGCCCGGCGCAGGGCCTCCCGCTCCTTCTCGGCAGACTTCGCGCTCTTCGTGGCGTCCTGGAGCGCCAGCTCGGCGGTGACGAGGTCCTTGACGCGCTGGCTGGCCTCCGGCGCGGGCGACGACCAGCAGACGGCGGTCCGGTCGTTGAGGTCCCACGGGACCACTGCGGCGCCGTGAACATCGCAGGTCAGCAGCAGCACCTGCTCGTCACCGGCCTGCACGAGCCGGTAGGCGTTGGGCTTAAGGACCCTCCTGCCGCGCAGGGTGGCAATCAGGGCCTTGATCTCGGTGTCCGGGAGCGCTGCGGCCAGACCCTCGAGGATTGCCTGCCGCGGAGGCGGCACGACTCCGTGGTCCGCGCAGGTGTTCTCGATCGCGTCCGCGAGGCGATCGCCCCAGAGGGCGTTGCCGATCTGCGGGTAGATGTCATCGGACCGTTTCACGGTCATGGTGTCGTCCTTCCACCCGGGCATCCCGGGCGAGCACAGAAGCTCCCGACCATCGGGAGCGTTGTCACGCGCCCGAGTGCCGAAGCCTCGTGCTGGCAAGGAATCAGGCCGACACCCGTGGGGTGTGCGGCGGTTCCTCGCCCCGTACGGTCCACCTGCCAGCGTCCGAAGAACGATCAGTCCCAACAGCGCCTTGGTTGCGCCTGGACCTCTCGCAGCTTGCTCCTGCTCCGCCGACGGCGGCATGAGGCGGATGCCGATGATGAGCCACCGACGTGCATCACAGAACCTGCCACTGCCGTGGACACAGCGGCGATCCGAAGCGGCGGAGTTCACCGGATCAGGTGAACCAGCAGCCCAACGAGACTGTGCGAAGCCCGGGTTGAGGTATTCGCGCGTCGACGGTGCGGCGGTGAGGCGGTGCGGGAGATGGCTGCCGAAAGGGGTGTAGCTCAGATGGCCAGAGCGTCGGCCTCCGAAACCGGATGCCGCAGGTTCGATTCCTGTCACCTCTGCCTCATGCAGCGCCCTTGCCGATTCAGGCGGGGGCGCTGCGCGTCTTCGTGGGCAACCCATCACCGCGCCGTGCCCCAGTTGCGTGGACCGGCGCCGGCCGCTGCTCGGTGGACCGCGGTGTTGCCGGTCCAGCCCGCCGCTGCCGCCCGAGGTCGGCGGCTGACGGTGCTCTGGTCCGAACCCCAGGTGAGAGGCTGTCCCGTCCGCCGTGACCCCGGCCCGGGAGTGGGCGGGGTGCCGGGGGCTGGTGGGGATGTGTCCGGCCCGGCGGCGGCACCGGCACCGGCCGGGCGCCGCCGGGCTGTGCTCAGCATGGCATCGGCCCTTGGGGAGTCCCGTCCGGTCACCTCGTGCTGGCCGTGATGCTGGCCGTGGCGGATCCGCGCCGGGGGGCCTTCGGCCGTCGTGCCCGGCCGCCGCCGCGTCGCTCCACGTGTGATGCCGCGTGTCCGGACGTCGCCTGTCGGCCGCTCAGTTGTTGCTGGTGTCCGTCGTCCCGCCCCTGGGACGGGTGCTCTCGCGGGAGAGCCGCCGAGAGGGGTGCTGGTCGGTGCCGGGGGGTTGGTCGCGGTCGTGCAGGTGGCGTTCGACGTTTTCACGCTCGGCGCGCAGGGCGAGCCAGACGTTCCCCGGGCTCCACCGCACGACGGGGCCCAGGCTGCGTTCGGTGAGGGGGTGGGGGTGTGTGATCGGGGGCTCGTCGTCAGGTCGGCGGGTGCGACCGCGGGTCGCGTTAGCGAGGACGTCGCGCGCGATCTGCTCGATGGCGTGCAGGGAGCGGCGGGCCCCCCGGGAGGCGCCGTTGCGGCGCATCTCGGTGTCGATGACGTGGGCTGCGCCGTACGCGAGGGCGGTTTCGAGCTCGTCGGGGGTCATGAGGTCGAACAGGCCGGTGAGCGTGGTGCTGATCCTCGGGTGGTGGATGACGGTGGTGCGGGCCGGGGCTCTGCGGGGGTGG
>NZ_JOFH01000072.1 GCF_000721235.1 Streptomyces olivaceus | reverse complement strand
CGCGAACTGCAGACACTCCTCGCGATCTGGACCGGCGCCTGCCCCACCTGTCACCGCGACATCCCAGACCTCACACCGACATGACCAAGCACTACTAGGGGCTCGGACAGTCAGTAGAAGAGGGCCTGCTTCTTGACTACCTCAGCCCCGTTGTGACCTCGCTGCGCTGCATCCAGTGACGCCGACAACCACAGACGGGGGGTCTTTCCCGAGACGGCTGACGCACTCTGTCCCCTCGCGCCGACTCTCGGTTCCGCCTAGGAGTCGATCTCCCTGGGGAGCAACGCACTAGATCTGTTGCACAACGTATGTTCCGCTCTGATTCTTGCGCAACGGTTGCACAGTGACTCACGGCGACGACCGTAAGAGATCAGCCATAGGCGACAACTGGCCAAAAGATCCCTACGGCTGATGTTGAAGGCCCACCAAACGCCCCCTGCTCGACCACTCCGACCAGGCAGTCCGGGTGTCAACCACACCACCCGGCGGAACGCTGGGCCAGGGGCGAACTATGGCGCAAGCAAGTGCCGAAAAACGGTGTACGCCACAAGCAAGATGGCTCACAGATACCCCCGACAGACCGAAGCAGTCGACCCCCACGAGCACCCCGTAGAGGACGCACTCTTGGCTGCGTGTCCTGCCTGTAGGAAGAAAAGCAGGGCGATGACCTGGTCTTTCATCGGTACCAGAGGTAGTACATCCGACGGACCCAAGCAAGCGAGCAGGTGGTCCTACAAGGCCCCATCGACACGGAAATACCGCACGAACCAAATACTGCCTCCTCCCCAGTAGGACGACGGCGTGGAGGCGGCGGAACACCGGGTGTGGGTCCGGGCGTCCGAGCACGTGCGGCCGGTCGACGACGTCGACTACGACCAGGTCCCCACCGCGCCTCTTCCGCCCGCGCCACCGACGTCGGTGGTCCGCGAGGTCCTCGGGGAGCGCCGGCCTTCGGGCTGGGTCCTGGCGAAGGTCCGCGAGGGGCGGGGCCCGGTCCGCGGCGTGCTGAACGCACCGGACTGCGAAGAGGCACCGCAGGGCGCGCCGCTGCTCGATGTGGAGCACGCGTTGAACGTCGCGGAGAACCTGGGGACTCAGCTGTGCACGCTGTGCGGGTGCACTCAGGGATTGACGCCGATGCTGATCGGGTTCGACCACATCACCGACTCCTGACCTGCCGTGGTCGGCCCTGTGGTCAGGTGTGTCGCCGGAGCAGTAGAAGCGGCAGCTCATACCCGGACCGGGCGTGGGGGGGGCGCCGGGCGCGGGTCATACAGAGCGTGGTTGCCGGGCCACCTGGCCCTGTCGGCGAACTGGGGCTCACCGTGGTCGACGTCCTTCTCCTGCCCACCGTGGAGGCCCAATCGTGGGGCATCTGACGGTTGCGTGACCTGCGGTTTCACATTTTGCGTCCGAGGCACGACGTCGTGGTGTCAGGGCAGCAGCCGCCGGTCGGCCGGTGATGCCACAACGGCGTGGCAGTCACAGAAGATTCATGGAGAAGACGAACGTGACCGAGTCAGTAGCAAGTTCGGGGCGACCGCGCAAGCGGAAGCAAACGATCCGCAATCTGGTCCAGGATCGCTTCCAGGCACGGGGTACGACCGAGGAGGAAGCGAAGGAGAGGGCCAGGGAGGAGATCATGAATCTCCTCATCAAGCACAGGTCGCACTGGCTCGCGCTCACCCAGCACTTCGTGCGGGGCCACCAGGCCGAGGACTTCCTTCACACGGGGGTCGAGCACATCATCGCGAACCTCCCCGAGGACCCCCGCACCATCAAGAACCCTCGCGGGTGGATCGCCACCGTTCTCACCCGGCGTGCCCTGGACGAGTTGCGCCGCATGGACGCGGAGGCGCGGGCGCTGGAGAAGCACGGCGTGATGCCGGAGGCGTGGACCGATCCGGACGTCGCCGAGGCGGCGGAGGGCTACCTCCAGGTCCGCGACGTCCTCTACGACGTCCTGCCTGACCGGCAGCATCACGTCTACGTGCTGTACCACGTCGGCAAGTACTCAGGTGCCGACATCGCCGAGATGCTCGGCATCAAGGCCACCTCCGTGCGCAAGGACCTCTCGAAGGCGCAGGCCGTCCTCAACACCGCCGAGGTACGCGAGCGTCTGCGCGACCGGCTGCGCGGCTGAGGCCGGCGATAGCCCTTCGCGGGTCAATGGATAGGCGTGAAGCGGTCCGACCCCGTCCACGTCTCCCGTTCGCCCGAGTGGGGTCATCGCCGATGCCCCAGCCCAAAGAGATCAGCAACAAGGACGAGAACAAGAGCAAGAGCAAGACCATGAACAAGAGCAAGAACATCTTCGAGCTGAGCGAGCAGAAGGAGCCCTTCGTGTACGACCGCATCATCTTGTACATCTCGATTGTCATGACCGCCGTGTTGGCACCCGTCCGGCGTGTCCTTAGCCGAATCGAGGCAGCCCGTACCCCCGTCGCGGTCTGGGACGACCCGACACTGCGCGCCCAAGCGTCGGAAGGGCGATCCGCACGCCGCTCCCTGCGGTCACCTCGAACCTTGCGCGCCTCCGAGCCGAAGAGGGCGTAGTAGCACGCGATCCACGACCTCGCCTTCGTACCGCCAAAGGTGGGAGGGACTCCAGTTAAGTTCACCGTAGAAGACCACTGACCCAGGGCCGGGACCTGCGACTTCACAAGTCGGGTCCCGGTCTTCGTCGTGCTGGGTGTAGGAACCCCAACCACAGGAGCCGTCATGGTGACCGCCTCTCCCGCCCACCGCATCGAGTCCTTCGAGCGCGACTTCGATGCGCGCCTCACTGCGCTGACCGCAGTCCTCGACGCCAAGGAGAACGACACCGCCGTCAAGGAGGCCGTCGCATCGCTCCTCACCGCCATGAACGTCGACCTTGGCGCGGACCTGGACGTGAACGGCGCCTTCACGGCGCTGCTGACCAAGGTGGAGGCCGATCGAGCCGCCAGTGAGGCCGGACTGCGAGCCGTCCGGGGCCGGATGCGTCAAGTCGCCCGTGCGCGGCGGCGTCACCACCGTCGTCAGCAGCGCATGGCGCTACTCCAGACCCTGCCGCGCGTCGGCTTATACTGCTTCCTCCTCATCGGCACCGTCGTCTTCGGCATCGCCATCACGCTGATCGCGATGGGCAGCCTCGCCTCGGCCCTCCCGCTGTTTCCCGCCGCCGGGGCCGCCTGGGCCCTCGCCCGCGCCCTGCGCCGGTAAACGTCCCAGGCAGGCACTTCGAACTTGGAGACATGAGACCTTCCTGCGAACGGGGTAGGACTGGAGGACTCGGAGTCCGGTCCTGTGCAGCGGTGCTGAAGCGCTGACTGCAGGCCGGGCGCCCAGCATGCAGCCTCCGCAGATAAACACTCAACGTAATCAGCAGGTGACGGGAAAAAGAGCTGGGCTCTCAGTACCGGTCCAGTCCTATACACCAGACGTAGGACACCTGTCCGGAGCGTCGAAAACTGGGCGACAAGGGGGGAAAATTCGAGCTCTTCCGCCCCGGTTGCTGCATATGCACGTCATGATGAGAGCGAGGCACCGCACCAGGGCCTCACCTTCCTGGACTGGAAGGCGTCGCGCGGTCTCCTTTGTGCTGATCAAAGAAGGAAGCGGGCCGCGCCCCGTCCGGCCCGCGCGGGCCGGACGGGAACCTTCTCGGCCGCCGTTACCCCGACCAAGTCACCGCTGTCCTTCAGCCGTAGTCGTATCGTCCCAGCATGCGCGGCAGCGGCCGATGTGCCCGCCTCCGTTCCGGTCCGCAGGCATATCGCTGGGAGCCGACGGCGCGACCGCGCTTCGGCCACGCACACGTGCACCGTCGCGGTCTCGCCACCGCCCGACAGCCGTGAAGGGACGGAACAGGGCCGACTCTGTCAGAAACTGACTCAAGCAGCCGTTCGGTGACGGCGCGCACGGTGCGGAGGGCTTCGATGTCGGTCTGTCTGGTGATGCGGGCGGGCAGTCGGAGCAGGGCTCATCCGGTCCGGGCTGCGGTTGCGACGGCCTTGTCGGCGGGAGTGCCCATGCCGGTGACGAGAAGCTGAGGGTTCTGTCGGTGTCGCTGCTTCCGGCTGAAAAAAAAGGGGGGCGGTGGGGTAGGAGACGTCGCTGATCAGGGAGACGGCTGCAGGTGGCAGCCGCCAGGAAATGGTCGTAGCGGTTACCGGCCGGTTCGGTTCCAGGCGCCGTACGGCAGGTGCAAAAGTTCCTGCTGGGAAGACGGGAGGAACCGGTACGGGAAGGCGGCCCACGGGAGGAACGGCTTGAAGCCCGGCCGCGCCAGCAGCCGCCCCCGAGCACACCCGCGTCAGCGGCCGGGGAGGAAGTGCTCCCGGACAAGGGTGAGCCGGTCGATCCAGTCGTCCAGTTCTTCCTCATCGCGTGTCGTCACACGGCATGCGTGGGTCGTGCCATCGGCGAGGTGGACGGTGACAGTCAGGCCCAGGCCTCGACCGGTTTCCTCGTAGGTCACAGCGCGGACGGTGTGCCAGATCAGATGAGTGGTGTGGCCGTTGTTGCCCAGCGAGATGTCTTCAGTGTCCGCCACGATGGCGTTCTTGCGGTCCATGGCAAGAAGCTGGGGGGGCTTCGGGGTTCGCGTCGGTCGTGGGTGGCAGGTTCGGAGGCGGGGGCGGGTAGGCCGGCATCGGTGGCGGTGACGCAGAAGTGACCTGAGTGGGCTCATAGGCCGGCGGTGGCTCGTGCTCCCTGGAGATGAGTAGGTCCAGCAGCTGGTCGATGGTGAGCCTGTGTTGGGGCGTCTTCTCCATACAGGCGACGACGACACCGCGCAGTGCGGGTGGCAGGGTGGTCAGGTTGGGCTCGTGGTGGACCGAGCGGTACATCATGACCGCCGGGGTGCCTTCCCCGAAGGCGTTGCCGCCGCTGGCGGCGACGAGGACCGCGCCGAGCGCGAAGACGTCTGCGGCCGGTGTGACCGGCAGTCCTTCCGCCTGTTCCGGGGCGAGGAACCCAGGGATGCCGACGGCAATGACCACGGTCAGGGCCTGCCACAGGTACTCCAGTTCCCATGCGGTGACCGCGGCCGGGTCGTAGCAGCGTCCTGGTCGTCGGCGTATGCCTCACGCTGCCACGCCCACCACACCGACGCCGCGCTGTCCCAGCACCACAGCACTGGCGCTCTCTCCAGGACACCGCAGCTGCTGCCGCGTTTCATCATGGTGCCGGGCAGTGGTTGGTCGGAACGTGACTGCGAACTTTTCCCCGCGCGGATGGAAATGGGGACGGTGGTCAGTCCCGCGTGCCATGCTGAAGGCGCGCGAGCCGTCACGGCAAGCCTTGCCCCCGCGCGGAGCACCACGCCCCAGCGTCTGCCGGGATCGGTCCGAGGCCAGGACTGGCCCCGGATGAAGCTCCCGGAGACGCTCATGTCCACCGCCCCGTCCGCGCATCCCCCGTCGCGGGCGGGGCGGTCTCGTGCGTCCAGCAGCCCGGAGGCAGCGTCCTCCAGTCGGGCCAGGCGTTCGTAGAGTGATGTCCGCTTGCTCGGGGCGCCCTGAGCAGACCGAGCGCGCTCAGCACCGCGATGCACAAGGTCGTCCAGATGATGAACGCATCGCCGTACAGCGCCACGTCGGCAGCCCGGGCCCGTGTCCCGTGCGAGAGACGGCCACCATCGCCGCGACCGGCAGTGACGGGTGGGCACGTGTGCGCAGTGCGGCCGGGGCGGCGCCGAGACTCATGGCGCGGCGCCTCCACAGTGTCGGGTGCCCGAATGGACGCTCCTGGGGACCGGAACGGTTCAGGCCTCGATCATGGGCGCTCACACCGCCTCGCCCGGCTCGCCGAGCGCATCTCGCCGTGAACGAGACCTGTCCCCGTCCACACCCTCTCCGGACAGAACAGTTAGACGTTGGCTTGGCAGGCGGCCTGGGCCAGTTTGGTGCGGAGAGTCCTGCTCTGCTCCGCGGGCTTGAGCGCGGTGCTCCGCGGAAGGCCCTTCGGGGTGATGTCGTAGCGAGCTAGGTCACCCTTGGAGGTCTCGTCGGGCAGATTGTTCCCGATGCAGGGGATCGCCATGAGGACGATGTGCGCCGGCCCTTCGTGACCGGGCAGCAGACGGGCACGCAGGGCCTCGCTGTAGACCCAGGTGATCGTTTTGCGATTACCGCTCTTCGGCGAGACACGGCCCGGATTCTGTGGAGCAGTCAGAGACTCATCGTACAGGGGGAAGACCATCCCCTTTTCGCGGAATCCCTCACCGGGCGGCAGGTACACAGAGAAGCCGATGTTGACGGCGTGGTCCGAGGTGGCGGTCAGTTCGGCGCTCGGCTCTTCGACCCCCGGGTAACGCTTCCGCGTGAACTTTCCCAGTTCAGCGCGCCCAGCCGGGAATTGAGAGCCGCACACCTCATCACTCGCTAATGCCAGACCCTCATAATTGGTCGCCGGAACGACGAATGCGTCGGCGATGAACTGGTTTCCGGATTTCTCGTCGGAGAGCAGGCCGGCCACGTCCTGCCGCCAGCCGGGCGGCTGCTTGATCATGCGCAGCCAGCGGCCGGTCACCCACTCCTGATGCTCGGTGGAGCCGGTGTCATCGCGGATCGGATCGCCGAGGCAGTAGTCGGCGAAACCTACCGAGCAGTCGGTCGGGAAACGACCATTGGCGGGAAAGGCACGGCCGGGTCCGCTTCGACTGTTGTTGCCCAGCTTCCCTGACGTCAGACCGACGTACGGGGCCCCATGGGTACGGGCGTTGGGGCACGCCGCCTTGGGCAGACCGGGTCTGTCGACGGGGGAGAAGAGACTCACCACGGAGACGATCAGCACCAGCAGGCCGAGTGCGCCGGTGACGATGTTCCATCGCTCGGGAGCGGCCACACCTTCTGGTCTCGGCGCACTGCCGGTGGGCCGGTGCGCCAGACCGAAAGCGAGCGCGAGAACCGCGACGGAAGCGATCATGCCGTCAACCCTGAGGACCTGCATACGGCCGTAAAGAACACCTTGATCGACGAGGAAACCCCGGGCGATCAGTGAGGCGAGCGCTAAACAGGTCAGCACCCCGACCGCCCACCAACTGCGCAATACTCGGTCCATGGCCCACCCCCGGGTCAAGGCTCACGCTCAGCGCGAGCAAGGGGTAGAGGCTAGCAGCGAAAACCCTTCCCATGCACCGAACGTTTGGAGGGAATTGCAATTACAGTGCATGCCGCCCGGATTGACGAATCCGGGCTACCTCAGTTGGGCCTCGTGTAAATCCGGAAACGGCACGGCGAGCAGAGTACCGGCCTGGCTCGTCCCCGCAAGTGATTACAGGGGTACTGTTACAGACCCGTGCAGCCGGCCGGTGCCCAGGCGACTGGCTCCCCGCACGCAGCGTCGAACGGCGGGAACAGGCGTGCTACTACCGTTCCCTCTCGTCAGGCAGGCGGGCTGGCCTCGATCTTTCGTGACGCTCCGCCGACGGAGTCGGTGGGCCGTTCTGCTTTGTGCGGCTGGTGGTGGGCAAGCTGGGAGCGTTTGTCATCTCGGATGGACGCCGGGTTCCACTGCTCTGGTCTGTGCTGGCTTGCTCGTAGTAGCGGGGAGGTTGCTGGTCAACCGGGGTTCGGCAGGAGTGCAAGCCGTTCGAAGGCGCCTGTGCCTCACCGCTCCAGGGCCAGTGGCGGGCGAGGCGGAGGATGTGGCGCCGGCCGGTGGTGACGAACTGGGCGGCTGAGGAGGACAGGCGGAACCGTAGACGGCGGGGCCCCAGATACGGCCCTGGCCGGTCAGGGCGAGCATGGGCATCCAGGCCACCAGGTCAAGCGCGATCCGGCTCCAGTCAGGCCCAGTTCTGCGCGGTGTGGTGCAGGGGCAGGTTACGCAGGCCGGTGGACCGGGCAGCCCGGATCCAGTCCTCGGCGCGGGCCCTCAGCCGGTGCCGGAGCTCGAGCTCGAGCTCGACGATGGGACGATCCGGGGTGTTGGTCGCGAAGCACGTGATCCGCATGCCGTCCGCGTCGGTGATCCCCAACTGGGCCCCGGGATGAGGGCGTTCCCTGCGGACGATCAGCCGCATCCCCTTCGGCCAGCCGGCCAGCAGGCTGCCGGTGAGCTCGGCGCCTCCAGGCCCCCTTACGGACCGTGCCGCTGGCCTCAACGGCCGGTGCCCAAGCCGAGGCTGGGACCTTCAGCACATGCCGGTGATGATCTCAGTGATCACCATGCCGACCGAGTGGGACAGCCATCGGCCTCGCTTTGTAAGCCAGGACACGAAGTCGTGAGTACCGCCGGCGGAGTCCGTGCGGATCAGTGTCTGCCGCCCCACCGGTACTTCTTCGGCAGCTGTGCCAGGGCGGGCTGGGCGGTGGTGATGCGGTCGGCGGCCGTGTTGGAGCCCGCGTTGCCCGGCCGGAGAGAGCAGCGACGGGCTCGCCCGGCCCCGCCCTGCCCGTGGTTGACGAAGGCCGTCAGCGGGTAACGGCCGTAGGTCTTCTTCCAGGTCGCGGCCGCATCCTGCTTGTCGGAGTGCGCGATCGCGAGGACGCCGTCGAGGTCGACGGTGACCTGGCCTCGGCGTCCAGGGCGCTTTTGCCGACCGTCGAACAGACCCGGCTGCGGACTTCGGACCGCGGACCGGACGGCCTGCACGGCTTTCCCGCCCGAGACGGCAAGGGTCTCGGTCAGTCGGGAGACAGTCGGACCAGAGGCGACCGGGCCCAAGACGGCCGGCTCGCACCGCAGCATGGCGACGTCCGCGAGGCAGTCCCCGCCCAGTGCGACCGCCAGAGCGACGTCCAGAGGATCTTGCCGGGGCCCGGGCCATGGATGGCCCGCGGCTTCCGCCACAACGCCAGAGCAGCGGATATCGCCTGGTAAAGAGCCGTCTTGCGGACCGTCTCCAGCAGCAGGACCGCTCCGGCCTGCGAGACCGCCTGCGGCCGTCTCCCTGGACGCGGACACGTGGGTACGACGAGATAGGCTCTCTCACCCGGAGAGTGCGCCTTTTCTTGCAGCCAGTCGATGCGGTTGATGCGGCGGTGCAGTTCGCGGTCCGTGAGCCGACCAGGGCGTCGTGGACGGTCACGATGTCGCGCAGCAGGAATCAAGGGATCACGTTCGGTTGAGGTACGGCTTCTGAGGCCGGCCCCTGCCAATGCAGCCTGGCCGAAGGCGAATGGGAGAGCAGCCCACCGCCACCAGGGCCACCGGAACACGGCGAGCAGACCGGGGCGGGCCGTTGTCAGCGTCGAGGACCTCTACAGCAACTGACATTGCGCTCCGTCCGAGGGCAGGAACTCCCGCCTCCGTGAGAATCACGGTGCCTCCTCGTCGTTGACGGGGGCGAGGAGGAGACGCAGAACTTCGCGGGCATCGGCGCGGCGGGCGGGATCGCGGGCGAAAAGAGCAATGGAGGTGGCCAGCAGCTTGCTGGCTGCGGCCAAGGCTACGGCTGCGCCGATACAGATGAGTGCCGTCGTCATCAAGGAGAGGCTCCTGGGTCGGGCGGTACGGTGCCGCGTGGGTGTGGGGTTACGCAGACCAGTCAGCCACGATCGGCGTTCGGCCAGGGGGACAGCGAATGACAGCGAACATGCTGGTGGGGAGCTCGACCCAGCGACGGTCTTCGCCCTGTGGTTACAGCAGTTGCACCGCGAGGCGGGAAAGCCCAGCTATGCACAGCTCGTGCGGCGCAGCCGGCGCCGCTACCCGCAGGCCACGGTGCGCGAAGGCACCATTTCGGAGATGCTCAACGGCAAGCGTCTGCCACGCTGGGAGACGGTCGAGCCGGTCGCGTGGGCACTTGGCGGTCCGGCTGTGGTTGAAGCCTGCCGGCTGCGCTGGATCGAGGCGGATGCCGCCCGTGCCCTCGCCGCCCAGGCCGCCGCGCACCGTCCGGAAGCAGGCCGGGCCGCGCTCCCGCCTGGCAAAGACCCCGATACGGGTCCGGCCGAAACCACCCGCGACACACCTGGGGCGTCCGGCACCGCCGATGCGCCCGGGTCGTCCAACACCGGTGGCGGGCCCGGGCGGGCCCGCCGCCGGTGGCCGGCGGTTATCGGCATCACCGCCGTGGCCTCGGTGGCCGCCGCGGTCCTGGTGCACTTCACCGTGCTGTCCAGCGGGCACAGTCGACGCCCGGACACCACAAGGACAGCCACCACCACCCCGGCCCCTTCACGTGCGTCCGGACAGGAGGCCGCCGGTACTTCGCCCACGCCGTCCTCCTCCCCCACTGCGCTGACACCGGGGACCGCACTGCTGACCGTTCACACCTCCCACCCGACCAGCACTCGCGATGGCCTGGTCACCATCAGCGTGCTGTCGGTGAACGGCAACAACATCCCCGGTGCCGTGTACTCCGTCATCACCCCATGGACCAGCTGCCGAGTACAGGGAGGAGACGTCGGCCAGTCCGTGGTTATCAAAGGCGGCCCCTTGGCCAGCTGGATCCGTCTGGTCATCACCGACTTCCCGCCCTCCAGCCACACCGACGCCACCCGAGCGGACTTCGACATTCCCATCAACTTCCAGATCACCCGCGGGCAGGGTGATGCCCCCCACGCCACACACGCATGTCGGTGAGACGGGGGACACCACGGCGACAGCTGATGCAGGTGAGGCGGTGCTGCAGGTTACATAGTGGACCAGATCGGCGCCCTCCCGCTGGCCGTTGCCCGCGACGCGGGCTGTCAGGTCGCCTACCTGCCCGGGCTCGCGATGCGCCGGATCACCGGTCTCTCCACGGGCGAGGCCAAGAACGACGCCAGGGATGCCGCACCCAGCTTCGAAGGCCTGGCCCGTCCGGTCGGAGGCGAGGCGGGTTCCGGGACCGGGTCAGGCCGGGATTTTTGTTGGCTGTGGAGCGGTGTGCGTCGCCTTCGAACGCCCATCGTTCGGCGCCGGCGTCGTGACGTTGCTGCACCTTTTGATGCCACGACACTGCTTGGAAGCGCGCGGCGACCAGTGGGGCGGCCACTGGGCACTCCACCGGCCGCGGACCGCGGGCAACATCAGTCGGCGATGAGGCCGTTCCGGCGCTGGTCTGACTTACCACACCCCGGAGTGAAGGCAAGCCGAATGTGCCGCCCGGGCCGGTGTCCTTCCACTACGAAGATCACGACTCGTCTTCGTCGGATCTCCTCGGAAGGACAGACTCGTGCGACTCGTCGCCACCGCTGCGGCCACCGCCGCCGCCGTCGCCGCCCTCATCACTCCCGCCCATGCCGACGGCCCGCTCGGCGCCAAGGGCGCCACCCTCACGCTGCCGCTTACCAAAGCCCTCACCACGCTGCCCGTCGCAGAGGAGCACCGCGACGGCTACAAGCGCAGCGCATTCAAGCACTGGGTGGACGCCGACAAGGACGGCTGCAATACCCGCGCGGAGGTGTTGAAGGAGGAAGCGGTCGTCGCGCCGGAGCAAGCGGCGGGCTGCAAGCTGTCCGGCGGCACGTGGTACAGCGCGTACAGCAACACCTACGTCGACTCCCCCAGTGCCCTTGACCTCGACCATCTCGTGCCATTGGCGGAGGGGTGGGACTCCGGTGCCTCCTCGTGGACCGCGCAGGAGCGCGAGGCCTACGCCAACGACCTCGGGGACAGTCGCTCTCTGATCGCGGTCACCGCTGCCACCAACCGGTCCAAGGCCGACAAGGACCCGGCCGAATGGCTACCCCCCTACGAGCCGTACCACTGCCAGTACCTCGCCGACTGGATTGCCACCAAGCTCCGCTGGCAGCTGGCCGTCGACCAGGCCGAACTTAACACCCTGACGCAGGCCACCGACCCCTGCCCCGACCAGCCCATCAAGGTCACCCTCGCCCGGTAACCATACCCGTCCGGTGTCAGGGCCCGCCCGCCCCGGCGGGCCCGGCCAGGGGCTGGCGCAGGTCGAGATAGCAGCGCAGCCGCACACCCGCCTGGCCTGCATCACGGGTGGTGCGCTCCACGCCTGTCGTCGCCCACCGCGCCGCCAGGGCCGTGTGAAAAGCGAGCGCCGTCTCGTCATCCGCAGCGGCGACATCGACCACCACCAGACCCGGCTCGGACACATGCACATCAGTGATCGCTTCCATGCCCGGGACTGTAAATCGTTCGGTGTAACTCCCGATCATGGAGGATGCATCGATGACCAGTGAGAACGTAGCTGAGCCCGGAGCTGTTGAGCTTTCGAAGACT
>NZ_JOFH01000071.1 GCF_000721235.1 Streptomyces olivaceus | reverse complement strand
TCCCGCAATGGCTGCATACCTACAATCACCACCGCGGACACACCGCGCTGAAAGGGCAACCACCCGCCAGCCGCGTCCCCAACCTCACAGGGCAATACACCTAGGGGTCGCTCTCCACCCCCGGACGCACCGAGCGTCCACCCTCACGCCGCGTGAGGGTCAAACGGGCAGCTCCGGCCATGCGCCCGACCCGCTCGGCGTCACTCCACCCCGCGGCCGGTCAGCGAGCTGAGGTTGCTGCGCACGGAGTCCATCTGGGCCTGCAGTTCGTCCCAGCGCTCGCCGTGCTCGCGCAGCATCCGCTCCGTCTCCCGGGCGATCCGCTCCTGCCGCACCCCGGCCTCGGCGACCACCTCGGCGGCCCGGCTCTCGGCCTCCTCCTGCCGGCGCACGGCCGCTTCCCCGGCTCCGGCCAGCGCCCGTTCCGCCTCGCACACCTCCTGCTCGGCGCGTGCCATCAGCTCCGCGTGGTGCGCGTCCAGGCCCTCGGCCCGCTCCCGCTCGGTCCGCTCGGCCGCGGCCTGCCGTTCCGCCTGCTCCCGGCTCTGCTCGGCGAGCATCGCGTCGGTACGCCGGCGCGCCTCGCGCACCACGGACAGCGCCTCCGCGCGCCCCGCCTTCACCTCGCGCCGCGCCTCGATCCGCACCCCGTCGGCCTCCGCACGCGCCGCGAGCAGCCCCTGCCGCGCCCGCTCGTCCGCCTCGGCGCGCACCTCTTCGGCGTACGCCCCGGCAGCCTCCAGCACATCGGCCGCGTACGCCCGCGCGTCCGCCATCAGCTCCTCCGCGGCGCCGCGCGCCCCCGCCCGCACGGCCTCGGCCTCCTCCGCGCCGAGCGCGAACAGCTGCCGTGCCCGGCCCCCGAGGGCCTCGTAGTCCTGCGGCGCGAGCTGCTCGACCACCTCCAGCAGGTCCCCGAGCCCCTCTTCCATCTCCCGGGCCAGCACCGTGAGGCGGGCGGCCCGTTCCCAGGCGGCGTCGCGGTCCTCGCAGAGGGCGGCCACGCACTCCTCCACCTGCCCGGGGCGGTAGCCGCGCTCGCGCCCGCGTGCGGTCACGAAGCCGTGGTCGGACGCCGACGCGCCGCTCATGCCCATCACACCCCTGTGGTGAACCCGGTGTCGCGCTAACTGGACCCGACCGACTCTATGGATCGGAAGTAAGCCCACATAACGCGACACACCGCACACAAAGGGGCGCGGCCGGAGCACACGAGGGGCGCGGACCGGGCACACGAAAGGCGGGGCCCGGCCGCCCCGAAGGACGACCGGGCCCCGCCCGTCGCACAGGTCAGCGGCGCGAGCGCCTCACAGCAGCCCGTCCCACATCTGCTCGAGCAGCACCGACCACCAGCTCTCCGGCGAGCCCAGCGCCGCCGGGTCCAACGCGGCCAGCTGCGCCTGGAAGTCGACGGTCCAGCGGCCCGCCTGCTCCTGGTTCAGCCCGAACCGCAGCCGCCACATCCGGCCCAGCAGCGCCAGCGAACGCACGAACTCCGGCAGCCCCGTGTTCACGAACTGCGGCGGCACCGGCGCACCGCCGGGACCCGCCTCCACCGGCACCGCCACGATCGCCGCCGTGCCGTACTGCACGCAGATCGCCCGGCCGAAGTCACTGCCCACGACGAGGTACGACCCCGCGTCCGAGGCCGGCTGCACCCCGCGCTCCGCCGCCAGCTCCGCCAGCGTCGGCACCGGGCGCCCCGGCTGGGCCTGCGCCCAGAAGAACGGCCCCATGTCCGTCGGCAGCCCCGCCGCCACCAGCGTGTGCGCCACCGCCGGCGGCACACCCTGCCGGGACACCGCGGCCTGCTCGAACCGGAAGACGCCCGGCCCGAACGCAGCCGCCAGCTCCTGCCCGACGGCCTCCGGCGGAGCGGGCGGAACCGGCTGCACCTGCGGCAGCGGCGCCCGCACCGGCGCCGGACGCGCCGGGCCGTCGGCCACCTGGTGCAACTCGCCCTGGTGCGCGAGGAGTTGCTGCATGCCCTGCTGACGGCTCGCGTGGTCCGGGCCGTACGGCGCGATGGACGTGATGCGCGCCTGCGGCCACTGCTCCCGGATCATCCGGGAGCAGTAAGCGCCCGGCAGCTCGCACGACTCCAGCTCGGTGTGCAGCTCCAGGACCTTGTCCGGCGGCACGTTCATGGCACGCAGCTCGTGGAAGATCTGCCACTCGGGATGCGGCGTGCCCGGCGCCGAACGCCGGATCAGCTGCTGCTCGGAACCGTCCTGCGCGCGGTAGCGCAGCACGGCCTGGTAGCCCGGACCGACGGTCGGCTGACCGGCGGGCGGCGGCGGGTAGCCGTACGCAGGCGGCTGCCCCGGCACCGGCTGCCCGGGCGGCGGCACGGCACCCGGCGGCGGCACGGACTGACCGGCACCGGGTGCGCCCGGGGCGCCGGGGGGCGGCGGAGGCGGTGGCGGCGGCGCGCCGACTCCGCCGGGGCCGCCCACCGAGGGCGAGGCCAGCATGGTCTGCGCGTGGTGCACCGCGCCGCCCGCCCCGCCGGAGGAACCCGGCGCCCCCGGAGCAGCAGGGGGAGGCGGCGGCGTCCCCGGAGCGGACGGCGCCGCGGGGGCACCCGGAGGACCGGGCGGGTTGGGAGGGCCGGGCGGACCGGGAGGCTGCGGCGCACCGGCGCCCGGGTCGGCCAGCATCGTGGCGGCATGGTGCACCCCGCCCGGCGGAGGCGTACCGGGAGCGGGCGGCGGCTGCGGTGCCCCCGGCGGAGGCGTACCCGGGGCCGACGGCCCGCCCGGACCCTCGGGACCGAGCGACGACACCAACTGCGTCGGCACATAGCCGCCACCCGCCGGCGTACCCGGCGCGGGAGTCCCCGACGGCGGTGGCGTGCTCCCCGGACGCGCACCCGGCGCACCCGGCGCACCGGGCGGAGGCGGCGTGGCCGAACCGCCGCCACGCTGCGGCGGAGGCGTCGCCCTGCTGGTCGCGGCATCGGCGACGTCCCCGGACCCGGCCGGCGGCGTCGGAGGCGCGGGCGGCACGGGCGGCGGCGTCCCCGCCCCCGACGACGCGCCCTGCGACGCGGCAGGTGCACCCGGCGCACCCGCCGCACCCGCCGCACCCGCCGCACCCGGCGCGTTCGGATCGCCGACCGCCGGCGAAAGTGCCGTCGGCGGCAGTTGGCTGCCCCCCGACATCAGCGCCGTCTTGGCCTCCGGCGTCGCCGGGGGCGGCGGCGTGCCGTGGACGGCGGCATCGTTCAACTGCGGCGCGAACACGGTCTGCGGCAGCGGTACGGAACGGTCCTCACCGGCATCCGCGTTGGTGTCCGTACCCGCCCAGGGCGTCGCCCCGGCAGGAGCACCCGGCGCACCCGGCGCACCCGCGCCCGCGCCGGAGTCACCGGCAGGCGTCGGCCACGCCGTACCGCTCCCCGGCGCGCCCGCCGAAGCAGCCGCGTCCGAGCCGGCCGGAGCAACCGGGCCCGAGGGCCCCGACGGCACGCCGGCCTGCGTCTCCGGAAGCGACGACGCGGCCGCGGCGCCGGAACCGGCACCCCCAGTACCGCCGTCCCCACCGTCGCCGTCGCCGCGCCGGCGGTCCGGGATCCCCAGCTTGTCCGCCGCCTCCTGCAACCACTCCGGCGGACTCAACAGGAACGACGTCTGATTCAGATCCACCCGCGCGGCGGGCGGCGGCACCGGCGCCTCCGGCTCGTCGGGACGCCCGTACTCCTCCTCGTACCGGCGGATCACCTCACCCACCGGCAGCGCGGGCCACAGCGTCGCCTCACCGCTGTCCCGGGCGATCACCAGCCGCTGCGCGCCCCCGTCCGAACGCGGCCCGTCCGCACGGTCCTCGGCCCACACCACGAACCCCAGGTCGAACTCCCGCACCCGCACCTCGCGGTGCTGGTAGCCCGGCAGTTCGCCGTTGACCCACTCCTCCGCGCGCTCCTGCGCCTGCGCGAACGTCACCATCGCCAGCTCACTCCCCTACAGACGCGGCCGCCGCGGGCACCGCATGCGCGAACCCACCGTCCACCATCAGGTTCGCCACCGTCTCCAGCTCAGGCGGCGACCCCGCCAACCGCGACAGGAAGGCGTCGAAGTCCTCACCGCAGGGCAGCAGCAACCGCTCCACCCGCTCCGCCGGAGGCAACCCCGGATCCACGTCCCGCACATCGTCGTAGGCGCAGAACCACACCGACCCGATCCGCTCGCCCTTCACCTTCACGGCGAGCAGACCGCCCTGGACGAAAGCGACCCCCAGGTAGTCCTTGGTCAGGTGGTCCCGCAGGCACTTGTTGACATAGACCAGGTCGTTGACCGCCGCCTCCTCACGCACCGTGAAGAACGGCTGGTCCACCAGCAGTCCCAGCTCCGCGTCGAGCGCCGTACCCACCGGCGCGCACCCGCCCGCCGCCTTCAGGAACGACCGGTAGGCGCCCGGCAGCCGGTATCCCAGCTCCTCCTCGACGCCCTGCACCTGCGGCTCCGAGACCGCCACGCCCGACTTCGACAGCCCGAAGTGCACCGGCCGCGTCTCCTGCAACGGCCGCGTCCCGCGCTTGGCCTGGTCCACCGCCGCCGTCGCGATCCCGCCGTGATGCCGCAGCAGCGCCTTCACCTCGACCGGCACCAGCTCCATCCGCCGCGACCCGACCACGTGGTGCCACGTCCAGCCGTGCGGCGTCGCCACCGCAGGGACCGTGTCCCACAGCTCGTGCCCCGACGCCGAGAGCACCGCGTTCGCCGACACGTAGTCCGTCAGCCGCAACTCGTCGACACCGAAACCCGCCGGCGGCTCCGCGATCTCCGCCACCGCACGGGCGTACGGCGAGAAGACGGGGTAACCGCCCTCGTCCACCCGTACCCCTCTCGGGTGACGTTGCGCCCGCACCGGATCCGGGAAATGCACGACCTGCCCGGCATAGGCCGCGTTCGGCGGCGCGGCTGCTTGCCCGAGCCGACCTGTCGTCATGGCGGTTGCCCCCTGCGGCGTCTGTCTGATCTGTCTGCACTGTCTGAACTGTCTGGTCACCGCGCCAACGCGGTGCCGACAGCCTATGCGGTACGGCGAGAGGGGTCACCGGCGCCGGACCCCGCACCCGACCCCCGCACCACCACTTCCGTGACCAGACGTCACCCTCCCGTGACACACCGCCCATACCCGGGCGTGTCGCCACGCCCCAGCTTCCACAGCAGCCCCGCGATTTGGCACTCTGTGACCTCCGGGGGGATGCTCAGGAGGGGAAATGATCATGAGTGCGACACAGACGGGACCCGACACCGGGCGGCCCGACGACCGCCGCGGCGGCGACCCCCGCGTCGGCTGGAGCAGCGCCGAAGCCACCCACGCCCCCGCCCTCCTGCACCGCCGCGACGGCATACTCCCCACCGTCGCCGCCGCCCTCTCCGTCCGCGGCGCCACACTCACCGGCACCGCCACCCGCGCCGACGCGCCACCCGCCCTGCACCACCTCGTCCAGGACTTCCTCGACACCCTCACCAGCGGCCAACGAGACCGTTACACCGGCCGCTGCGCCGAGACCATCCTCATCTCGCGCCACCTCGCGAACGCCGACGCCGCACGCAGCAAACGCGCCGCCCGCAAACCCATGACCAACGGCGAAGCCCGCAAGGCACTCAAACACGCCAAACTCACCACCCGCCGCATCCGCGAGGACGGCGACCCGCTCCACGGCGGCTTCGCCCCACCGTGCCGCGCCTGCACCGCCCTCAGCGCCCACTTCGGCGTCCGCGTCGTCGACCCCACGACCGACGACGGCTGACCACAGCCGCAAGAGCGCCAGAGCCTCCCAGCCGCCGAAGTCACCAGAATCACCAGAGCCGCCAGAGCCGACCGAAACGAACCAAGGGCACATGCGAGCCGACCGCACCTCCACCACCCGCTTCCCCGTCCCCGTCGACGCCGCACTGCGCGACGCCGGCTGGCAACCCGGACGCTGGGACATCAAGCAGGCCGAGATCTGGGCCGACACCCTGCGCGACCACACCTCACCCGCCGGACACCGCCACACCGTCTTCCCCGCCGCCGTCGAGGCCTGGGCCGAATTCGGCGGCCTCCACATCACCCCCACGGGGCCGGGCCGCCACATCGCCCCCACCACCCTCCACATCGACCCCCTGCACGGCCTCCACATGGCCCGCACCCTCGGCGACCTCGGCCGCGCCCTCGACACCCAGACCTGCCCCCTCGGCACCGAGACCGACAGCCACGCCCTCGTCGCCATCGACGCCGAAGGCCGCGTCTACGCCCTCGACCACACCGGCGACTGGTACCTCGGCCCCGACATCGACACCGCCTTCGCCACCCTCGTCGCCGGCACCCAGCCCACCCGCCTCACCACTCCCTGACCCCCCTCGACCACACCACCCGGCCCCCGCTACGACGCCGGAATCACCGCCGACACCCGGAAACCCCCCGCGTCCGTCGGCCCCGACACGAACACACCCCCCAGCGCGGACACCCGCTCCTTCATCCCCACCAGCCCGTTGCCCCCCGACGGCAACCGCGCCGACGACTCCGCCGACACCTCCGGCGGCGGCTCGTTCTCCACCTGCATCGCGATCTCCGACACCCGGTGCGCCAGCCGCACATACGTCTTCGCGCCCGCCGCATGCTTGTGCACGTTCGTCAACGCCTCCTGCACCACCCGGAACGCCGTCGACTCCACCTCCGCCGCATACGGCCGCTCCTCCCCCTCCACCGACAGATCCACCACCATCCCGGCCGCAGCCGACTGCCCCACCAACTCGTCCAGCTCCGACAGGGACGGCCCCTCCGACGACGCCTCCCCGTCCTCCACCGCCCGCGAAGCCGCCGCGGCCGCAGCCACCCCCACCGCCGCCAACGGCACCGCCGCCCGCTCGGCCCGCGCACCCTCCCCACCGCTGCGCAGCACCCCGAGCATCTCCCGCAACTCCGTCAGCGCCTGCCGCCCCATGTCCCCCACCAGGGCCGCGTTCCGCACCGCCTTCTCCGGGTCCTTCCGCGCCACCGCCTGAAGCGCCGCCGCATGCACCACCATCAGACTCACCCGGTGCGCCACCACGTCGTGCATCTCCCGCGCGATCCGCGTGCGCTCCTCACTCCGCGCCCACTCCGCGCGCTCCTCCGCCCGCTCGGCCAGCAACTGCAGCTCCCGCTCCAGGCTGTCCGCCCGCTCCCGCAGACTCTCCATCAACCGCCGCCGCTGCCCGACGTACAACCCCAGCAGCAACGGCGGCGCCGTCGCACCGAGCGACATCGTCACCGACGCGAACGGCAGCAGCCAGTCCCCGAACTGCAGCGCCTTCTGCGTCGAGTCCTGCCCCAGCCGGACGAACGTCACCACCAGATTCCCCAGCAGCGACATCCCGGCCAGCGACCCGATGATCCGCCGCGGCAACTCCGACGCCGCCAGCGTGTACAGGCCGACGACGCCCATCAGAACGCCCATCTCGGCCGGCGTCACGGCGATCGTCACCAGCACCACGGCGATCGGCCACTTCCGCCGCACCACCAGCACCGAGCCGGCCAGCAACCCGAAGACGACCCCCACCGCCAACGGAACCCCGGCGTCCCGCGCGAACGGAACCCCCTCCGCCGCGCACTCCAGCGCGGACACGGCACCCAGGCTCACATCGAGCACCGCACCGCGCCGCCTGTCCCACCACCAGGGCCCACCCCGGGCCGGTGCGTGGTCTTCCCCCGTCGTGGTCATGCTCCCAGCCTACGGGCGCCGGGCGCCCCTTTTCCGGTGACTTTCGACAAACGATACGACGCGATATCCCTCGAACTGGTGAACCCCACGCCGTTCCCCACCGGAAGCGAGGATTCCGGCCGGACGGTGCCCATGGCAGTTCACAGAACAAGCCGGGGACGACTACGCGCGAGCACGTCTCCGGTAGGGTCTGAGGCGCGATCCCCCGTGGTGTAATCCGGCAGCACACCAAGTTTTGGTCTTGGCAGGTCAAGGTTCGAATCCTTGCGGGGGAGCCACAGCCACAAGACCCAGGTTCGGGCTCTGACCGCCTCAGGCAGAGCCGCACCCGTGTTGCTCGCGTAACCCCCCGGTATCCTGCGGATGTCCACCCCTCCCCCAAAGCCGAAGGGCATCCCGTGAGCGCCATTCGCCCGGCAGCCGTCGTCGTTCTCGCAGCGGGTGAGGGCACCCGTATGAAGTCGGCTACACCCAAGGTCCTGCACGAGCTGTGCGGCCGGTCGCTGGTCGGGCACGTGCTCGCCGCCGCCGGCGAGCTGGACCCCGAGAACCTGGTCGCCGTCGTCGGGCACGCCCGCGAGAAGGTCACCGCGCACCTCGCCGAGATCGCCCCCGACCTGCGTACCGCCGTGCAGGAGCAGCAGAACGGCACCGGGCACGCCGTGCGGGTCGGTCTTGAGGTGCTGGGCGGTGCCGTGGACGGGACGGTCGTCGTGGTCTGCGGCGACACCCCGCTGCTGACCGGCGAGACGCTGCGGGCGCTGGCCGCCACGCACTCCGCCGACGGGAACGCCGTGACGGTGCTGACGGCGGAGGTGCCGGACGCGACGGGGTACGGGCGGATCGTGCGGGACGGGGCGTCGGGTGCCGTCACGGCGATCGTGGAGCACAAGGACGCGTCCGAGTCGCAGCGGGCGGTCCGGGAGATCAATTCCGGTGTCTTCGCGTTCGACGGGCGGCTGCTGGCCGAGGCGCTGGGCAAGGTGCGGACGGACAACAGCCAGGGTGAGGAGTACCTGACGGACGTGCTCGGCATCCTGCGTGAGGCGGGGCACCGGGTGGGTGCGTCGGTGGCCGGTGACCACCGGGAGATCGCGGGGATCAACAACCGGGTGCAGTTGGCCGAGGCGCGCCGGATTCTCAACGACCGGTTGCTGACGCGGGCGATGCTGGCCGGTGTGACGGTGGTGGATCCGGCGACCACGTGGGTCGACGTGTCAGTGACGTTCGAGCAGGACGTCGTTCTGCATCCGGGTACGCAGTTGCACGGTGCGACGCATCTCGCGGAGGGGTGCGAGGTCGGTCCGAACTCGCGGCTGACGGACACGCGGGTCGGTGCGGGGGCGCGGGTGGACAACACCGTCGCGGTCAAGGCGGACGTGGGTCCGGAGGCCGGTGTGGGGCCGTACGCGTATCTGCGGCCGGGCAGCCGGCTGGGGCGGAAGTCGAAGGTGGGGACGTACGTCGAGACGAAGAACGCGTCGCTGGGTGAGGGGACGAAGGTTCCGCATCTGTCGTACGTGGGGGACGCGACGATCGGCGAGTACACGAACATCGGTGCGGCGAGCGTGTTCGTCAACTACGACGGACAGGACAAACACCACACCACGGTGGGTTCCCATTGCCGTACGGGTTCGGACAACATGTTTGTGGCTCCTGTCACGGTCGGGGACGGTTCCTACACCGCCGCCGGCTCGGTGATCACGAAGGACGTGCCGCCCGGTTCGCTGGCCGTGGCCCGCGGCCAGCAGCGGAATATCGAGGGTTGGGTGGCTCGGAAGCGTCCGGGGAGCGCGGCGGCGAAGGCGGCCGAGGCGGTGTCCGGGGACGCGGGCGGCGAAGACTGACCGGAAACCGGCGCGTCGAACACGGCGTACCGTGATAAGTGCACATCCGCACCCCACCAGCTGAGACGCGCCCGCGGCCAGTCGGGAGCGCCCATGAACTCAGCTGCGAACCTCTGAGGAGAAAGTGCTGTGACCGGGATCAAGACGACCGGCGAGAAGAAGATGATGTTCTTCTCCGGCCGCGCACACCCCGAGCTTGCCGAGGAGATCGCGCAGCAGTTGGGGGTCGGGGTCGTTCCGACGAAGGCCTTCGATTTCGCCAACGGTGAGATCTACGTGCGTTATCAGGAGTCGGCGCGTGGTGCGGACTGTTTCCTGATCCAGAGCCACACGGCTCCGATCAACAAGTGGGTCATGGAGCAGTTGATCATGATCGACGCGCTGAAGCGCGCGTCGGCCCGCTCCATCACGGTCATCGTGCCGTTCTACGGTTACGCGCGGCAGGACAAGAAGCACCGGGGGCGTGAACCGATCTCGGCGCGTCTGATCGCGGATCTGATGAAGACCGCGGGTGCGGACCGGATCCTGGCGGTGGATCTGCACACGGACCAGATCCAGGGATTCTTCGACGGGCCGGTGGACCACCTGTTCGCGCTGCCGCTGCTGGCGGACTACGTGGGTGCGAAGGTGGACCGCTCGAAGTTGACGGTGGTGTCTCCGGACGCGGGCCGGGTGCGGGTGGCGGACCGGTGGTGCGACCGGTTGGGTGCGCCGCTGGCGATCGTGCACAAGCGCCGGGACAAGGACGTGGCGAACCAGGTCACGGTGCACGAGGTCGTGGGTGACGTGGAGGGGCGTATCTGCGTCCTGGTCGACGACATGATCGACACGGGTGGCACGATCTGTGCGGCGGCGGACGCGCTGTTCGCGCACGGTGCGGAGGACGTCATCGTGACGGCGACGCACGGGGTGCTGTCGGGTCCGGCGGCGGACCGGCTGAAGAACTCGAAGGTGGGCGAGTTCGTGTTCACGAACACGCTGCCGTCGGCGAGCGATCTGGATCTGGACAAGATCACGGTGCTGTCGATCGCGCCGACGATCGCGCGTGCGGTGCGCGAGGTGTTCGAGGACGGTTCGGTGACGAGCCTGTTCGACGAGCAGTGAGCAACGAGCTGTGAGCACCGTGCGGTAATTGATCGTTTTGGGTACGGCCTTCCTGTCCGAGTAGACTGCTGGAGTTGCTCGGCGAGGGAGGCCGTACGCGTCGTTTCACGGCGTGTGTGCGGCTGTCCGTTATCGACGCGCTCTTCGTAGCAGGCCGTTCGTGGCCGGGTGACCACGTCCGTTTCTACCTCTGCGAGGAGTGAAGATGTCCGAGGTGAAGATCTCCGCCGCGACGCGCACGGAGTTCGGCAAGGGTGCCGCCCGTCGTATCCGTCGTGAGGACAAGGTTCCCGGCGTTCTGTACGGCCACGGCTCGGACCCGCTGCACCTGACGCTGCCGGGTCACGACCTGCTGATGGCGCTGCGTACGCCGAACGTCCTGATCGCGCTGGACGTCGACGGCAAGACCAACGAGCTGGCGATCCCGAAGTCGGTTCAGCGTGACCCGATCAAGGGTTTCCTGGAGCACGTCGACCTGCAGCTGGTGAAGCGCGGTGAGACCGTGACCGTCGAGATCCCGGTGCAGGCCGAGGGTGAGCTGGCTCCCGGTGGCTACCTGCTGGAGTACGTCCTGGACGCGCTGCCGGTCGAGGCCGAGGCCACGCACATTCCGGAGCAGGTCACCGTGTCGGTGGCGGGTCTGGAGGCCGGTGCCTCGATCCACGCGAAGGACATCAAGCTGCCCTCCGGTGTGAAGCTGGCCGTCGAGGACGACACCGTCGTGCTGCAGGTCCTGTCCGCGCAGGCGGAGGAGGCTCCCGCCGAGGGCGAGGGCGACGAGGCCGCCGAGGCCTGATCCTGGCCCACGGTCATGGTGTGATCGGCCGCTGTTCCCGTGCGGGACAGCGGCCGACGCGTATGTCGGCGGGTACAGACGGTATGAGGGATACGAAGGAGACGGGGACGTGACGACGGACGCGGGTGCGCCCTGGTTGGTGGCCGGTCTCGGCAATCCGGGCGGCGAGTACGCCTCGAACCGGCACAACGTCGGTTTCATGGTGGCGGATCTGCTGGCCGAGCGGATGGGCGCGCGGTTCAAGCGGCACGGCAAGGCGCAGGCGCAGGTGGTCGAGGGGCGGATCGGTCCGCCGGGGCCGGCGAACAGGCGGGTGGTCCTGGCAAAGCCGATGTCGTTCATGAACGTGTCGGGCGGGCCGGTGACGGGTCTGCGGGACTTCTACAAGGTGCCGGTCGGCAACATCGTGGCGGTGCACGACGAGTTGGACATCGACTACGGGGTGCTGCGGCTGAAGCTGGGCGGCGGGGACAACGGGCACAACGGGCTGAAGTCGATCACGAAGTCGCTGGGCCCCGAGTATCACCGGGTGCGGTTCGGGATCGGGCGGCCGCCGGGGCGGATGCCGGTGGCGGACTTCGTGCTGCGGGACTTCTCGCTCTCGGCGTGCCGGGCGTCGACCGGCGTACTGGTTGTACGTGGTCGGCGCCCGGTGCGGCGAGAGTGCGTGCATGGCGTCGCCAGGCAGACGGGAATGTGACGACAGACCCTAGGGGCGTGCGGCTCGCGCGGTACGGCTCCCGCCCTGTGGCTCGTACTTGGTACGACTTGTCGGTTCATGGCCTGCGGGTGAGTTGACCGGGCGTGCGGGTATGGCCAATGATCCCGGCCATGCCTGCCTCTGCCGCCGCCGCTGCCCGTCCTCGTGGGGCCGGCGGTGCGCTGCTGCGGTTCGGCCGGGTCGCGGTGATGGGGACGGTGGCCGCGCTGATTCTGATCGCGGGTGTGTGGGCGTCCTGGGGTACGGCGCAGCACGTGATGCTGACCAAGGGGCGTGAGCAGGGCACGGTCGAGGTGACGCGGTGCGCGGAGGGTGCGTGCAGTGGGCCGTACGCGCCGACGTCGGCGGGGTCGCGGGAGCGGGAGCGGGTCGTCGTCGAGGACTCGGTCGCGGTGGCGAAGGGGCGGACGTACGCGGTGGTGGTGAAGCCGGGGACCGACGAGGTGGTGCGGTCGGGGCCGGCGGGGGTGCTGTATGCGTGGGTGCCGTTGGGTGGGGCGTTGTTGTTGGCGTCGGTGGTGGTGGCTGGGGGGTTGCGGCGGGTTGGCGTGGGGT
>NZ_JOFH01000070.1 GCF_000721235.1 Streptomyces olivaceus | reverse complement strand
ACCGACGCTACGAACGCAAGGCCGACCACTTCCTCGCGTTCACCAGCATCGCCTGCACCCTCATCTGCTACCGCAGACTCACCAAATGAGATGACTTCTAAGCCCAACCACCCTGGTTACACCGCTCGTTTGACAGACCCCAGGCTGGACCTTGCTGTTCCCCGAACGCCACCCCCACGCGGGCGGCTCTCAGCAGTACGCCGCCTACCTCGCGAACCGCGACGGTTTCGAGATCGAGCTCATTGCTGCGGCACCGTGAAGATCTACTGGCCTCCCGCGTGCCCCGGGTGGGCTGGGACGGGTCGAAGGCGTCCGTGGCGCCCGCCGAGTGGCTCTACGGATGGGACTCTTGGAGGGGCGGTAGACGGCCATCTTCTTGTGCTGGGCCTGACACAGGCTCCTCCTGGCCAGTGAGTGACCCTCAGCCGACGTTGGCCAAAGGCGGGTGTGCCGGGCCCGTACCCCCTCCTCAACTTCCGTCCGCTGGCACGCTGCAGGCGTGACAGCAAACATGAGCCCGATGGACTGGGGAAGGAGCCGCGCCTGTGCAACGACTGCCGGCCGGTCGACTCCAACCGCTCACGCTCACGCCTGGCCGCAGCAGGCTGCCCTTCAGGGGGTGGGCCATCCACGGATGATCTGTGGCCGTTGATCTTGGTGTGCCAGTAAGGACACCGAAACGTGATCTTGTGGCGTACAACCCTGCCTAAACGTCGAGTTCCTCACGTGTCCTTCCGGAACTTAGCGCATTGTTGTCCGTTTCCTGCCTGTTGACCTGGGGTTCTTGTGAGGCGTTAGTTACTCCTGGCTACTTTGTGAATCTTGTGGGCGGGGTGTGACGGTGATGTGGACTCGGTTGCGGCGTGGGCGTAGAGCGCTGCCTGCGTCGAACGGCTGCGTGGGAAGACCTGGAGCAACACGCGGCCACGGTGTCCCCGCAGGCGTTACAGCGGTGCTGTGCGCGGCAGTGGTCGCGGCTCTGGTACCCGGCCCCGTGGCCTATGGCGCCGACGACGAGCCGCCCACAGCACCGTTGACGGAGGCGCAGAAGGCTCTGGAAGCGGCGCAGGAGTCCGGTGAGCGGGTCGAGGTGACCGGAGAACGCTCGGAGCGTACGACGGTGTTCGCCAACCCGGACGGTTACACGTTCACCCTGGAGGAGTCGGCGGTCCCGGTACGAGTGTCAGCGTCGGAAGGCGGCTGGCAGGCGCCGGACGCCACGCTGGAGAAGCGGCAGGACGGCACGGTGGGCCCGAAGGGCGCCGCTGCACAGATGGTGTTCTCCGGCGGAGGCAACTCAGAGCCGCTCGCACGCATCGAGGACGAGGGCCGCTCCCTGGCGCTGGACTGGCCAGGAACTTTGCCCGCTCCGCGTCTGGACGGCTCGAAGGCCGTCTACGCGGACGTTCTGCCGGGCGTCGATCTGCAAGTCACGGTGACCCCGGAGAGCTTCCAGCCCATCTTTGTGGTGAAGACCCCCGATGCGGCGTCCGGCGAAGAACTGAAGCGGCTCACCTTCGGTCTCAAAACCAGCAATCTCACCGTCCGCGAGGGTTCGGCCGGCAACCTGGCCGCGGTCGACGGCAACGGCACCACCGTGTTCAAGGCGCCGCCGGCACGGATGTGGGACTCGGCTGGGCAGGACGCCGCGGGCGGCGCTCAGGCTCAGTTGGCTGCCGCGGACGCCGCCCCGGGGGCCGATCCCGCTGACCCGTCGGAGGCGGCGCCGTCCGGCGGGGGAGTGGAGCCGGGCCAGGGCGACGCGGTCGCGCGTATGGATGTCGAGGTCGGTGCCGGTTCGCTGGCGGTGGTTCCGGACGCGGACATGCTGACCTCCACGGACGAGTCGGCGTTCCCGCTGTTCATCGATCCGACCGTGACGTGGGTCGAGTCGGAGCGCACGCTGCTGCGCAGTGACGGCTATGAGTCCTATGGGTGGGGCAACGGCGACGACGGGCAGGGCAAAGGCGTCGGCAAGTGTGGGTCCTGGAGCGGTTACTACTGCGGTCCGGGATACGTGCAGCGCCTGTACTTCGAGTTCTCTCCGGCCAGCCTGAAGGGGAAGCAGGTTCTGGACGCGACCTTCCGGGTGACGGAGCCGTGGGCCTTCCAGTGCGCTCCGCGGTGGGTGGACCTGGTCCGCACGAACAACATCTCCTCGTCGACCACGTGGTCCTCCCGGCCGAAGGAGCTCGACTGGATGGTCGACCGGTGGGTGTCCGCCGGCCGTGGCTCCGCCTGCGATCCCAACTCCCCGGACGCGCCTATCGAGTTCCACGACAATCCTGAGGAGTCGAACGAGAACCTGACCCCGACCGTGCGGAACTTCGCCGCCGGGAAGTTCTCCCGGCTGACGCTGGAGCTGCGCGCCCACGACGAGTTGGACACCTCGGCCTGGAAGCGCTTCAAGAACGACGCCGTCCTCGCCGTCGACTTCGTGGGCCTGCCGGACAAGCCGACCGGCGTCGGCCTGCAGGGCGGCGGATCCAGCACGGCACCGGTCTGTGAGCGCAGCGCGAGCGATCCGGCAATCGTGTCCGACCCCACGCCGTTGCTGAAGGCGACCGCGCAGACCAAGTCGGGTGGGGAGAAGGATGCTCAGCTGCGGGTCTACTTCGACCTCGACGTGCAGAATGCCGACAAGTCCTGGACGGACGTCAATCCGGGCAACGGATCACTCAGTCCCTCCACCGGCTATGTCGGCGACGGACGTGCCCTGTCGCTCACCTGGTCGAAGCTGACGGACGGCAAGCTGTACCGGTACCACGCCTGGACCTGGTCCTACCACGGCTCCAGCCATCTGAGCAGTGCCGCGTCCGACGGCTACTGCTACTTCCGCGTCGACTCCCTGCCGCCGAAGCCGCCGCAGGTCACCCTCTCCGCCCCGTACACCGAGTGCACCAGCGCTGCCTGCGCGTCCGGTGGCGGGCCGGGTGTGGCAGCCTCGCTGACGTTCAAGCCCGCCACGGGAGACACCAACAGCGCCTACCAGTACAAGCTGTCCTCCGACGCCGCATGGTCGGCCGAGATCAAGGGTGCCACGGCCGCGGCGAAGGTCACGCCCGGGCGTGGGGGCTTGTACCGCGTCTACGTACGGGCCAAGGACAGCCTCGGCTGGGGCGGTCAGTCCGTGACCGACTTCCTCGTGGACTCGGGCGACGCCCCGGTCGGCCAGTACCACCTCGACGAGGCATCCGGGACGGCGGTCGACTCCGCCACCGTGGACGGCCGCGACGACGCGACCCTCTACGGGCAGGCGGCGAGGGACGACCGCGGCCGCCGCGGCGTGATCACCCACGACGCCGACGGCAACACCCTCGAGACACCGGTCACCGACAAGGGCCTGGCCCTCAACGGAACCACCGGCTACGCCGCCACCAGCACAGCAGTGGTCGACACCCGCGCCTCCTACACCGTTTCCGCCTGGGCCATGCTCACGCCGGGCGTTGCGCGCACCCAGACGGTCCTGGGACAGGACGGCGGCTTCTACAGCGGCTTCTACCTGACCTACCGCGAAGAGGACAAGACGTGGACGCTGAGCACGTCACCCAAGGACGCCACCGACGGCAACATCACTGAGCAGAAGGTCACGGCGACCCAGCCGGCCGCACGGGGTGTATGGACACATCTCGCCGCGGTCTACGACGCCGGCGAGAAGCAGATCAGCCTGTACGTGAACGGCCGTCTGCAGGGCAGCGACACGGTGTCAGCCGCCTGGGCGGCAGAAGGCGGTCTGCAGATCGGCCGCGTGCTGTGGCGCGACTCCTACACCGACTACTTCGCGGGCTCTATCGACGAAGTCACCGTCTGGCAGCAGGCCCTGACCGACGATCTCGTCGCAGACGAGGCCCGGCTGATGAACTCCCCGGACCGCGCGGCGGTTGAGCTGGTCGCCGACTGGTCTGCCGAGCGCGGCAACGGCACCCTCGTCCAGGACGCCACCTCCGGGTACGGCCGGTCACTGTCCCTGACCGGCGGCGCGAAGCTGGACAGCGAGGCGATCGTCTTCGACGGAACGGACGACGCGGCCGTCACCTCGGGGCCGGTGGTCGATGACACGGGATCGTTCACCGTCACCACACTCGCGGCGCTCGACGCGGACAAACTCCTGGCCAAGCCGGTCGGCTACACCGGGCAGGTCATCGGACAGCGCACGGCAGACGGCTCGGCCTGGGGCATCTGGTACGAGCGCACAGGCAGCACGACCGTGGTCGACGAGGAGACACTCGAGGAAAAGACCGTCCCAGAGGGCTTCTGGCGCTTCGGCCGACTGAACGCCGACGGCACGTTCAGCGCGGTCACCTCCAGCGAGGCAGCGGTGCTGGACGGCATGGTCCGTCTGACCGGCGTCTTCGACACCCACACAGGGACGATCAGCCTCTATTTGAGCGGCAACCTCAACGGGGATCCGCAGACCTTCACTGCGAAGGCCGGCTCGGGAGACTTCGCACTCGGTAAGGGCTTCAGCAAAGACGCCTGGCAGCACTTCCTGCCCGCCGCCATCACTGAGGCACGCGTATGGGCCGGCGCGATGGCTTCCTCAGAGCAGATCGGCGAGGCCGTGGGCGACTGACGGACGAGAGGTGCGGACAGCCACTGATTCAGCTGTCCGCACCGAACGAGAACGCGGCACCTCGCGAGGGCGGGCTGCGATCGGCGTGCGGGACTTCTTTGAACTCACAAACCGGGTGGGGCGGAACGATGGTCTTTGGCATAGGCACCTCAAGACGGCACGGCGTGGGCACGCCACCCCGCACAGGCCGTCTTCTTGCCCAGGCGCTGGCCCTGGCGCTCCTCGCGCCCACTGGCCTGGCCCAGGTGGCCCAGGCCGCAGAGACGAGCGCCCTGGGACGCCCCGACACGCCCAGGACACCGTCGACCAAAGTCGAAGCGTTCGACGGCCCCGGAGCGAAGAAGGCCCGCGCCAAGGTCGCCAAAGAACGCAAGGCCAACGCCACACAGGCCAAGACCGCCTACGAGGAGCGGAAAGCCGACTGGCCGGACCACGGCGCAGCAACCCTCACGCTCAAGCCCGGCACACGGCGTACGGCCGCGCCGGCCGGTGTCCCCGTCACGCTGGAACCGAAAGCTGTGACCAAGCAACGTTCGTCAGCTGCCACTGGAGCGGCAGCCGGCGATGCCCGAGTCACTGTTCTGGACCAGAAGGAAGTGCGCCGAGCAGGCGTCACCGGCATCCTCTTCACGGCTACGGCACAGAACCCGGGCTCGGCACACGTAAGTGTCGACTACTCCGCGTTCGCCTCGGCGATCGGCGGCGGCTGGTCCCAGCGCCTGCAGATCGTGCAGCTTCCGGCCTGCGCCCTGACGACCCCGCACAAAGAAGAGTGTCGCAAGCAGACGCCACTGCGCTCGCACAACGACCTCAAGAACCAGACCGTCACAGCGAACACGGTTCTCGCCCCGACAGCCCAGGGCAGTACGGCCGCCCAGATGCTGAAGACCGCTGACAGCGCTGCCGCCGGCGCGACGGTGCTGGCGGTCACCGCAGCCTCCGCAGGTCCGGGCCAGTCTTCCAAGGGCGCGGGCGACTATTCGGCGACACAACTGTCAGAGTCCTCGTCCTGGCTAGCGGGCGGCAACGCCGGCTCCTTCACCTGGGCATACGACTTCACCATGCCGCCCGCCGCAGCCGGCCCGGTGCCGCCCCTGTCCCTGTCCTACGACTCGGGCAGCATCGACGGCCGTACCTCCACCACCAACAACCAGACCACGGCCGTCGGAGAGGGCTTCACCCTCACCGAGTCCTACATCACCCGCACCTACGGCTCCTGCGACGACGACGGGCACGACGAAGTCCACGACCAGTGCTGGAAGTACGACAACGCGAGCCTGGTCCTGAACGGCAAGTCGACCCGCCTGGTCAAGGACGACGACAGCGGCGCCTGGCACCTCGAGAACGACGACGCCTCCAAGGTGACCCGCTCCACCGGTGCCGACAACGGCGACGACAACGGCGAGTACTGGACAGTCGTCACCGGTGACGGCACCAAGTACGTCTTCGGCAAGAACAAGCTCGAAGGCGCCGACACCCAACGTACGAACTCGACCTGGACGGTCCCAGTCTTCGGCGACGACTCCGGCGAACCCGGATACAGCGGCGGCGACGCCTTCGCGGACCGCGCGCTCACCCAGGCATGGCGCTGGAACCTCGACTACGTCGAAGACAATCGCGGCAACGC
This sequence comes from Streptomyces olivaceus, assembly GCF_000721235.1. Classification (GTDB taxonomy): domain Bacteria; phylum Actinomycetota; class Actinomycetes; order Streptomycetales; family Streptomycetaceae; genus Streptomyces; species Streptomyces olivaceus. The sequence continues at coordinate 6,818 of NZ_JOFH01000070.1, read as the reverse complement.
GTCCACGTACTGGTACACCAAGGAATCAAACTACTACAAAAAGAACAAGGCCACCAAAGCGGATACCAGCTACACCCGCGGCGGCTACCTCAACCGCATCGAATACGGACTGCGCAAAGGCGCCCTGTTCACCGACAAAGCCGACGCCAAGGTCACTTTCGCCTACGCCGAACGCTGCACCGTCTCCGACTGCGACAGCCTCACCAAGGACACCGCGGAGAACTGGCCCGACGTGCCGTTCGACGCGATCTGCTCCAAGGACGACGACGAATGCGACGCCGCCGGCCCGTCCTTCTTCACCCGCAAGCGGCTGACCGGCATCGACACCTCGTCCTACAACGCCACCGGAAGCGCCTACGACCCGGTGGACTCCTGGGTGCTGACCGAAAAGTACCTCGACGGCGGCGACATCGGAGACAGCTCCGACCAGGTCCTCGCCCTCACGGACCTGCAACGGACCGCGAAAGCCGGTGACACGGCCATCAAGGTGGACCCGGTCACCTTCACCTACCAAATGCGGCCCAACCGGGTCGACGCCACCGACGACATCCTGCCCCTGACCCGCCCACGCATCTCCACCATCACCTCCGAGACAGGCGCGATCACCGAGGTCACCCTGACCTCCCCGGAGTGCAGGCGCAGCGAGGTCCTCGGCGCGGCACCGGACACCAACACCCGCTCCTGCTATCCGCAGTACTGGAACATCAACGGGTCCGAGGACGCGTCGATCGACTGGTTCCACAAGTACCGCGTCACCGCCGTCGGCGTGCACGACCCCGCCGCCGCCAACCCGGCCGTGGAGTACGCCTACTCCTATAGCGGCGCCGCCTGGCACCACAACGACGACCCCTTCGTCCCCAAGGACGAACGGACCTGGTCCGACTGGCGAGGCTACCGCCAGGTCACCGCCTACACCGGCGCCACGAGTGGCACCCGCTCCAAGACCGTCTCCCTCTACCTGCAGGGCATGCACGGCGACAAGAAGAAAGACGGCACCACCAAGTCCGTCACCATCCCGCCCCTGCTCGACACGGACGTCGACCTGACGGACGCGACCGACAGCGACCGGTACAAGGGCAGCCTGCGCCAACAGATCACGTACAACGGCAGCCAGCCCATCAGCAGCGTCTTCCACAACTACACCTACAAGAACACCGCCACCCAAACCGTCCCGGACGCCGCCGACCACACCGCCCTGTGGGTCCGCAACTCCTCGACCTACACCAGCACCTACCTCACCGGCCCCCAAACCTGGCGCACTCACACCACCGGCCAGAAATACGACGACCTCGGCATGGTCTACGCCGCCGACGACTGGGGCCAAGCCGGCCTGGCCGGCGACGAAACCTGCACACGCACCTGGTACGCACGCAACCCGGACGCCGGCATCACCAGCCTGGTCTCCCGCACCCGAACCGTCGCCAAACAGTGCTCCGTCACCGACACCAGCCTGAACCTGCCCGCCACCAGCGCCACACCCGGCGACGTCCTCGCCGACACCGCAGTCGTCTACGACAACACGAACGCCACCACCTGGTCGGCCACCCAGAAGCCCACCAAGGGACAGGCCACTTGGACCGGCCGCGCCACCGGCTACAACGCCACCGCCTCAAACGACGGACAGCGCACGCCATCCGGCTGGCAGACGGTCACGAATACCTCCTACGACACCCTCGGTCGACCCCTCGCCGTCACTGACACAGAGGGCCGCACCACGTCCACCGCCTACACGCCCGCCGACGCCGGTCCGCTGAGCAAAACCATCTCGACCGACCCCAAGGGCTACCGCTCAGTCGATTTCCTCGACCCACGCCGCGGTCAGGCCCTGCGCAGCTACGACATCAACACCAAGAAAACCGAGCAGAAATACGACGCGCTCGGCCGACTAACCGAGGTATGGCTACCCAACCGCTCCAGCGGCAGCCAGAGCCCGAACACCAAGTTCACCTACCACCTCGAAAACACCAAACCGTCCTGGGTCTCCACCTCCACACTGACGAACGCCGCCGACACCTACAACACGAGCTACGCGCTCTACGACTCCCTCCTAAGGCCTCTGCAGTCACAGACACCGACGCCCGACGGTGGACGACTACTGACCGACACCCGCTACGACACCCGCGGCCTGGCGTATGAGACGTACGCCGACATCTTCGACACCACCAGCACGCCCACCGGCACCTACACCCGCGCCGAATACGGCCGCGCACCTCAACAGACGGAAACTGTCTTCGACGGCGCCGGCCGCCCCACTACCGCCACGCTGTACGTCAACGGCATCAAGAAGTGGGCCACCACCACCAGCTACACAGGCGACTCGACCGCCACCACAGCCCTCGACGGCGGCTCCGCCCAGCGCACCGTCACCGACGTCCGCGGCCGCACCACCGAAACCCGCTCCTACGCCGGCAAAAGCCCCGCCGACGCCGACTTCGGCACCGGCCCCGGCACCAGCTACACCGCCACCACCTTCGACTACGCCCTCGACGGCCGGCAGAAGACCGTCACCGGCCCGGACAAAACAAGCTGGCATTACGGCTACGACCTGTTCGGCCGCCAGACCACCACGGACGACCCCGACAAGGGCAAGGCAACCACCCAGTACAACGCGCTCGACCAGGCCATCAAGACCACGGATTCCCGCGGGAAGTCGATCCTCAGCGCCTACGACGAACTGGGCCGTCCCACCGGCACATGGGCCGGCTCGAAGACCGACACGAACCAGCTCACCGCCCACACCTACGACACCCTCCTCAAGGGCCAGCCCACCGAGTCCACCCGCTACGTCGGCGGCAAGAACGGAGCCGCATACACCCAGGCCGTCACCGCCTACGACACCATGGGCCGCGCCATTAACACCGAACTGCGCCTGCCCGACAGCGATCCCTTCGTCAAGGCCGGACAGCCCACCACGCTCAAGGCCGAGGCGGCCTACAACATCCCGGGCCAGATCCAGCGGACCAGGGAGCCCGCACTCGGCGGCCTGCCCGACGAGAACACCGACTACAAACACGACAGCCTGGGCAACCTGACGGCCATCGGCAGCTACCTCACCGATGTTGACTACTCCGCCCTGACCCAGCCCCAGACACTGACCCTGGGCACCGGCGACACCCATGTCTACGTCGCCAACACCTTCGAGGCGGGCACCGGCCGCCTGACCCAGAGCTACGTGCAGGACCAGACCCACTCCTACCGGCCACAGGACCTCACCTACACCTACGACCAGACCGGCAACATCACCCAGATCCGCGACAGCACCACCCTCGGCGGCACCAGCACCGCCGACACCCAATGCTTCACCTACGACGCCCACCAGCGCCTGACGGAATCCTGGACCCCCGACTCCCAGAAGTGCACCGACACCCCCAGCACCACGACACTGTCAGGCCCGGCCCCCTACTGGACCAACTACACCTACAACACCGCAGGCCAGCGCACCACAGAGACCGACCACACCAGCACCACCCCCAAGACCAGCTACTGCTACACCAACACCGAGCAGCCCCACACCCTGACCGGCACCACCACCAACACCGACTGCACCAAGCCCGAACACGCCTACACCTACGACACCGCCGGCAACACCACCCAACGCCCTGCGACCACTGACAACACCAGCCAGGACCTGGCGTGGTCGGAAGAAGGAAAGCTCACCCGCCTCACCGAGGACGACCAGTCCACCGACTACCTCTACAGCGCCGACGGCACCCTCCTCATCCGCGCCACCGAGAGCGGCGAACGCATTCTGTACGCTGGCGCCACCGAACTCCATCTCCGCACGGACGGCACGACCTGGGCCCAGCGCTACTACACCGCCGACGGCATCACCGCCGCCATGCGCTCCAACCAGACCGGCACCACCAAGGTCACCTACCTCGTCAGCGACCACCACGGCACCAACAACCTCGCGATCAACCGAGACAGCGCCCAAACCTTCACCAAGCGCTACACCACCCCCTTCGGTGAAGAGCGCGGCAAACCCCCGTACGGTCCCTGGCCCGACGACAAGGGATTCCTCGGCGCCACCCGAGACACCACCACCGGCCTGACTCACATCGGCGCACGCGAATATGACGCAACGATCGGTCAATTCATCAGCGTCGACCCACTGCTAGAAACCAACAGGGCGCAGACCCTCAATGGCTTCACCTACGCCGCAAGCAACCCACTGATTTACTCGGACCCAACGGGCATGGGGCTTGCATGCGGAGGAGCCGGCGGAGCATCGGAGGGATGCCCGCAACGCCCCGACGGGTCGAAGGGTAACGGGCGCCCCAACGAGGGGACCTCCAGACCACCCGCGGTCCAACACCCCTGCAACAGTAATTGCGACCGCGATTGGGTCGGTGCCCACTCATCATCGTCGAACAACGCCGACCAGCTTATGACGTGGTTCTCCGAATACAGTACAAATGGGCGCGCGCCGGATGGTGACTACTGGTCCACCCCCATTATCCAGGACAGCGGACCGGGTCAGGCTTGCTTCGGGCGGGAGGGCTGCCGTCAGGCCTACCTGTACCTGATTCAAGGTGGCGATGATCTTTCCAAGGCAAAGGAAATTGCAGCGACCTATTGCCTTGACCATGCCGCAGAGTGCATCGATGACGCTGAAGCTTACGATCGCGGAAAGGCCATTGAGGGCCTCATCTACATGGCTGTCAGTGGTGGCAAGGGAGCTCGGATAGGTAAATCCCTCGGCTGCAAGTGCTTCCTTGCCGGAACCGATGTCCTCATGGCTGACGGCGGCACGGAAGATATTGAGGAAATTCGGCCTGGCGACGAGGTAATAGCCAAGGACCCGGAAACAGGAGAGGAGGGTCCAAGAAGGGTTACTCGTCTCATCCGGACCGAGGACGACAAACACTTCAACGTTCTGTCCATAGCAACGCAATACGGTGTCGAGACACTCACAGCCACCCACGAACACCCCTTCTGGTCCCCGTCGGAAGGATCATGGGTAGAAGCCGGCGATCTTGCTGCTGGCATGACACTCCTCACTGACGACAGTGAAACTGTCATCGTCACACGCAACCACGCTTATACAAGCCACGCCACTACGTACAACCTCACTGTCGACGGCATTCACACGTACTATGTGCTCGCAGGCTCCACGCCCGTCCTGGTCCATAATTCGGGACCGTGCCCAACGACGCGTTTCGTCACTGACGCCAACGGTGTGACGATCGACCTAAAGCCCTTGGGTAGAGGGTCGACTGGAAGGACAGCGCCAAATAGTCTAAATGAGCAGCTTGCGATGGAAACGGTCATGGCGAACCCAACGGCAGGAAGAGTCGTTCCCCTCAAGAAGGGTATGACTGATCCCCGGTGGATGGGATCGGATGGTTGGGTTAAAATGACCAGGAGGGTAAATGTGGGAGCTGAGGGTGATGTGGAGATTCATTATGTGATGAACACGATCACTGGGCATGTCGACGACTATAAGTTTAAATAGGAACCTGAGCTTATTCTGGCTCAGAATGGAGAGGCCGGGAACATAATTCCCGGCCTCTCTTGGGCATGTTTGATGCGTTGACGGAAGAGAGTGTAGTTATGGAAGTTACTTGCATCAAGGAGCATGTTGACGGCAAGTCGGAAATTTCGATGGAATACAACTATGATGGGGCGCCTGAAGTCACTGCAGGATTGTCCTATCTGGTGGCCGGAATGTCGATATATGCTGGCGTGGTTATGGTCTTGATTCGGGACGATATCCAGCTCCCTGGCTGGTACCCCATGGAAATGTTTGACGTGCGAGATCCTCGAATGCCGTCTCACTGGTTGTTTGCAAAGTATCCTGGATCGGAGTATCTCCAGGCGCTTTGGGGGTACGAAGAGCTGATTAATGATGAATTCCACTACGATGCGCTCTTGGAGCGCGATAATGGCGCACTTGTAATCTTTATTAACAGGCTCAGGGGCTCCGGAGTCGCTGACGCTTAAACTCCTATTCTCGATCCGGGTAGGTGGCTGATTGCGGTTCCGGGCGGAGGTATCCATGATCGACGATGTCGATGGCCCGTTCCTTGCGAGCCTGGTCGAGGGTCGGGCTAAGCGTTGGGCCGCTGGGGCCTGATCGTAGCTCTTGGCCTCTCCCGCGTTGTCCTAATCGACGGGCGTCTGTATCGATTATGGCGACATCCATCAGGTTGGGGACGTTGTTCCCCAAAACCGAACTTGCCGTCACTCGTACTATGTGCTGGCGGGCGAAACGCCGATCCTCGTGCATAATTTGAATGGGGCCTGCGGTGCAAACCTGACACGAGATGAAAAGGTTCCTGTCGCTGCGGGTGTCGATGATCTGTCGCCGGCGTTGCGAAAGAGCCTTACCGGCTTCATGAAGAAAAGTCCAGGGAATGCCGAAATTCCGCAGATCGTTCGCCTCCCCGAAGGAGGTGCGGAATTCTACTACAAGGTCCCCAGAAGGGTTCCCGGGTCTTACGCGATGTATCGGAAGCGAGTAGATTCTGAAGGAGTCACGGAGTTGGCTTACAAGACTACCTTCCTTCCTGATGGCAGCATTGCCCACATCAAGTTCAAGTGAGGATGAGTTCCGTGGGATCGAATACTTGCCAGGCTCTGGCCAGCCTGCTTGCCTGGGAATCATCGCTGGATGACCTGATCGACGCCGCTAATCGATGCGATCGACGCGAGGGGCCGTCTGTACGCTTGGATCGTGGTGCGGTAAGTGAGGTTCTGCAGCGGTGTGCCTCCGGAGAACTAGTAGTGCTTGGTCACGTGCGGTTCGTGGTGGCGTGTCTTCTTGATCGGTCGTGTCGTTGACCGGGTGTGCTGGGTGGGGAGTTGGCTGCGGTCCG
>NZ_JOFH01000069.1 GCF_000721235.1 Streptomyces olivaceus | reverse complement strand
TAGACGTCGCAATCCACACCGAACCGGAAGGCCCTCACCTGTTCAAGATCCCTCAGCCGAGACCTGACTCACCCGTCCACAACCTCCCCGGACAGAACAACTAGCCCAGCGCCTTGCCCGGCAGCTCGACCTTCGCGCCCAGCTCCACCAGCTTCTCCATGAAGTTCTCGTAGCCCCGGTTGATCAGGTCGATGCCGTGGACGCGGGACGTGCCCTGGGCCGCGAGGGCGGCGATCAGGTACGAGAAGCCGCCGCGCAGGTCGGGGATGACCAGGTCGGCGCCCTCCAGCTTGGTCGGGCCCGAGACCACGGCCGAGTGCAGGAAGTTGCGCTGGCCGAAGCGGCAGTCGGAGCCGCCGAGGCACTCGCGGTAGAGCTGGATGTGGGCGCCCATCTGGTTGAGCGCGGAGGTGAAGCCGAGGCGGGACTCGTACACCGTCTCGTGGACGATGGACAGGCCCGTCGCCTGCGTCAGGGCGACCACCAGCGGCTGCTGCCAGTCCGTCTGGAAGCCGGGGTGCACGTCCGTCTCCAGGGCGATGGACTTCAGCCGCCCGCCCGGATGCCAGAAGCGGATGCCCTCGTCGTCGATCTCGAAGGCGCCGCCGACCTTCCGGAAGGTGTTGAGGAACGTCATCATCGAGCGCTGCTGCGCGCCGCGGACGTAGACGTCGCCCTCGGTCGCCAGCGCCGCGGAGGCCCAGGAGGCGGCCTCCAGGCGGTCCGAGAGGGCGCGGTGGGTGTAGCCGCCCAGCTCGTCCACGCCGGTGACGCGGATGGTGCGGTCGGTGTCCATCGCGATGATCGCGCCCATTTTCTGCAGGACGCAGATCAGGTCCTCGATCTCCGGTTCCACGGCCGCGTTGGACAGCTCGGTGACGCCCTCCGCGAGCACCGCCGTCAGCAGCACCTGCTCGGTCGCGCCGACGGACGGGTACGGCAGGTTGATCTTCGTGCCGCGCAGCCGCTGGGGAGCCTCCAGGTACTGGCCGTCCGCCCGCTTCTCGATCGTCGCGCCGAACTGCCGCAGGACGTCGAAGTGGAAGTCGATCGGCCGGCCGCCGATGTCGCAGCCGCCCAGGCCCGGGATGAAGGCGTGCCCGAGGCGGTGCAGCAGGGGGCCGCAGAAGAGGATCGGGATGCGCGACGAGCCCGCGTGGGCGTCGATGTCGGCGACGTTCGCGCTCTCCACGTGGGTCGGGTCCATGACCAGCTCGCCGGGCTCCTCGCCCGGACGGACCGTCACCCCGTGCAGCTGCAGCAGTCCGCGTACGACCCGCACGTCGCGGATGTCCGGCACGTTGCGCAGCCGGCTCGGCGCACTGCCGAGGAGGGCGGCCACCATCGCCTTCGGCACGAGGTTCTTCGCTCCGCGGACCCGGATCTCGCCCTCCAGCGGGGTCCCGCCGTGGACAAGCAGTACGTCATCAGTGCCGTTGACGGTCATGGATCTCGCGTTCCGTGGGTTCGGGCAGGGGCCAGAAGGGAAAGGGTAATCGTCTTGTACCCCCCTTCAGTGCGCGCCCGCACGGTCGGGGAACGTCATGGCTTTGTCACAACACGTGGTGTATGCCGGCGCGTACAGGGGGTCACGATCCCGGGGCGTGCGCCGGGTGCGTGTTCACCCCGCTGCCCCCGATTGCCTCCCCACGGCGGGGGAACATGCGGGATCATGTCAGGCATGACCGAGGTGTCCTCGCTCACGGGGCGGCTGCTCGTGGCCACACCCGCCCTGGCGGACCCGAACTTCGAGCGCGCGGTGGTGCTTCTCCTCGACCACGACGAGGAGGGCTCCCTCGGCGTGGTCCTCAACCGCCCCACCCCCGTCGATGTGGGCGACATCCTGGAGGGCTGGGCGGACCTGGCGGGCGAGCCGGGCGTCGTCTTCCAGGGCGGCCCGGTCTCGCTGGACTCCGCCCTGGGGGTCGCCGTCGTCCCCGGCGGCGCGTCGGGCGAGCGGGCGCCGCTGGGCTGGCGCCGGGTGCACGGTGCGATCGGTCTCGTCGACCTGGAGACCCCGCCGGAACTGCTGGCGTCCGCGGTCGGCGCGCTGCGGATCTTCGCCGGGTACGCCGGCTGGGGTCCCGGCCAGCTGGAGGACGAGCTGACCGAGGGCGCCTGGTACGTGGTCGAGTCCGAGCCCGGCGACGTCTCCTCGCCGCTCCCGGAGAGACTGTGGCGCGAAGTGCTGCGCCGGCAGCGGGGCGAACTGGCGATGGTGGCCACGTATCCGGACGACCCGTCGCTCAACTGAAGCGTGTGAGCTTCAGTACCCTTGGCGGTTATGAGCACTCTCGAGCCCGAGCGCGGGACTGGTACGGGAACCCTCGTCGAACCGACGCCGCAGACGTCCCACGGCGACGGCGACCACGAGCGCTTCGCCCACTACGTCCAGAAGGACAAGATCATGGCGAGTGCCCTCGACGGCACTCCCGTCGTGGCGCTGTGCGGCAAGGTCTGGGTGCCCGGCCGCGACCCGAAGAAGTATCCCGTCTGCCCCATGTGCAAGGAGATCTACGAGTCCATGAGCGGCGGCGGAGACGAGGGCAAGGGCGGCGACAAGAAGTAGCAGCCCTGCCCCCGCAGACCTCTTAGAGCTTCCCGGAGGCCCCCGGAGCGTGCCCGCGCGCGCTCCGGGGGCCTCCGTGCGTCACTAACTGGTTCAGACCTCTTGTGGACATGTTCATGTACTCCTTACTCTCCTGGATGTTGTGCAGAGCGAAACCGTCATTGCATACCTTGCAACGCACGCCCGGAGGAACTCTCCATGAAGCTCGCCCCCCGCCTGGCCGTCCTGCTGGCCGCCACCGCCGTCGCCGCGACCGCCTGCGCTCCCCAGACGTCGGACAACTCCTCCTCCGGCAAGGACGAGAAGAGCGGCACCCTGCGCGTCTGGCTCTTCCAGGAGGTCAACAACAAGCCGAAGGAGAAAGTCGTCGACGCGGTCCTCGCCGACTTCGAGAAGGCGCACGACGACACGAAGGTCACCGTCGAGTACATCCCCGTCGAGACCCGCGCCCAGCGCATCAAGGCCGCGTTCAACGACCCCGGCAGCGCCCCCGACGTCATCGAGTACGGCAACACCGACACCGCCGGCTACGTGAAGGACGGCGGACTCGCCGACGTCACCGAGGACTTCGCCGGCTGGGACCAGGCCAAGGACGCCGACGCCACGGCCCGCCGGTCGGTCACCGTGGACGGCAAGGTCTACGGCGCCCCGTACTTCGTCGGCGTCCGGGCCCTGTACTACCGCACCGACGTCTTCGACGAGCTGAACCTCCGGGTCCCCAGGACGCTGGACGAACTGACGTCCACGGCGAAGAAGGTGCGGGCCGCCGAACGCGACCTGTACGGCATCGCGGTCGGCGGCGCCTACACGTACGGGGCGATGCCCTTCATCTGGGCGAACGGCGGCGAACTGGCCACCGGCAAGGGCGGCTCGTACACCTCGGCGATCGACGGCGCCGCCGCCGTCAAGGGCGTCAAGGCGTACACCTCGCTCTTCGGCGACGACAACTGCCCGGCCGCCAAGTGCGCCGGCATGGGCGGCAACGACACCGTCACGGCGTTCGCCTCGGGCAAGGCTGCCATGGCGATCGGCGGCGACTTCAGCCACCAGGCGGTGGAGGCCGGCACGGTGAAGGGCAAGTACGCCGTCGTGCCGCTGCCCGGCACCGAGCCCGGCTCGATCGCCCCGGCCTTCGCGGGCGGCAACAACATCGGCGTCCTGAAGAGCACCTCGCACCGCACCCTCGCCGTCGACCTGATGAAGCGGCTCGCGTCCAAGCAGGCGCAGGGCGACCTCTTCGACGCGATGGGCTTCCTGCCGACCTTCACGGACGTACGGCAGGAGGTGGCGGACAGGGAGCCGTTCGTGAAGCCGTTCGTCGACACGCTCGATGCCGGTACGGAGTTCGTACCGGCCTCGCCGGCCTGGGCGACGATCGACTCCTCGCAGGTGCTGCCGACGATGTTCCAGGAGGTGGTGAGCGGCAAGAAGAACGTGGACGCCGCCGCCGAGGACGCCGCGAAGAAGATGGACGAGGCGTTTGGCTCCGCCGGATGACGGGTTCGCCCACCGGCCCGCGCTCCGTCCGGGGCTCCTCCGGCACCCCCTGGCTGTATCTCGCCCCCGCTCTCGTCGTCCTCGGCGGGCTGCTCGTCTACCCCGTCTACCAGCTCGGGCTGATCTCCTTCCTGGAGTACACCCAGGCCCAGGTGTCCGGCGGGGAGCCGACGAGTTTCAAGGGGTTCGGGAACTACGCCGAGCTGTTCGGGGACGGGGAGTTCTGGCGGGTACTGCTCGCCACCGTCGTGTTCGCCGCCGCCTGCGTCGTGTCGACCCTGGCCGTCGGGTGCGCGCTCGCCGTGCTGCTCACCAGGGTGCGGGCGCTGCCGCGGCTCGCGCTGATGCTGGCCGGGCTCGGCGCCTGGGCGACCCCCGCGGTCACCGGGTCGACGGTGTGGCTGCTGCTGTTCGACCCGGACTTCGGGCCGGTCAACCGGATGCTGGGCCTCGGCGACCACTCGTGGACGTACGGGCGCTACAGCGCCTTCCTGCTCGTCCTGCTCGAAGTCGTCTGGTGCTCCTTCCCGTTCGTCATGGTGACCGTCTACGCCGGGATCCGCGCGGTGCCGGCCGAGGTGCTCGAAGCCGCCGCGCTCGACGGCGCCTCGCAGTGGCGGATCTGGCGCTCGGTGCTCGCGCCGATGCTCCGGCCGATCCTCGTCGTCGTCACCATCCAGTCGGTCATCTGGGACTTCAAGGTCTTCACCCAGATCTACGTCATGACCAACGGCGGCGGCATCGCCGGCCAGAACCTCGTCCTCAACGTCTACGCCTACCAGAAGGCCTTCGCGTCCTCGCAGTACAGCCTCGGCTCCGCGATCGGCGTCGTCATGCTGCTGATCCTGCTCGCCGTGACGCTGGTCTACCTGCGGCTGCTGCGCCGCCAGGGGGAGGAGCTGTGAATCTTCCGAGTGTGCGGGTGCGCCGTCCGTGGCGGCTCGCGGCCGAGGCCTCCGCGCTGCTGATCGCCGTGGTGGTCGCCTTCCCGCTGTACTGGATGGTGCTGAGCGCCTTCAAACCGGCCGGCGAGATCGAGTCGAGCCGGCCGCGGCCGTGGACCGCGGCGCCCACCCTGGATTCCTTCCGGCGCGTCTTCGGACAGCAGGAATTCGGCCGCTACTTCCTCAACAGCCTGCTCGTGGCGGGCACCGTCGTGATCGCCTCGGCGCTGATCGCGTTTCTCGCGGCCACGGCCGTGACGCGATTCCGGTTCCGTTTCCGCACCACGCTGCTGATCATGTTCCTGGTGGCGCAAATGGTGCCCGTGGAGGCGCTCACCATCCCGCTGTTCTTCCTCATGCGGGACTTCGGCCAGCTGAACACGCTGGGTTCGCTGATCCTGCCCCACATCGCCTTCTCGCTGCCGTTCGCGATCTGGATGCTGCGGGGCTTCGTGAAAGCCGTTCCGGAAGCCCTGGAGGAGGCCGCGTACATCGACGGGGCGAGCCGGTCGCGCTTTCTGTGGCAGATACTTTTCCCGCTGGTCTTCCCGGGCCTGGTGGCGACCAGTGTCTTCTCCTTCATCTCCACCTGGAACGACTTCCTGTTCGCCAAGTCGTTCATCATCAGCGACACCTCCCAGTCGACGCTGCCCATGGCGCTGCTGGTCTTCTACAAACCGGACGATCCCGACTGGGGCGGCGTGATGGCCGCGTCCACGGTCATGACGATCCCGGTGCTGGTCTTCTTCGTACTCGTGCAACGACGACTCGTCTCCGGTCTCGGCGGAGCGGTGAAGGACTGAGGAGTGATTGACGTGACCGACGTGATCCCCCAGCCGCGGCAAGTGACGTCCCACGAGGACGCGTACTTCGAACTGGGCCCCGACACCCGGATGGCCGCCGGTGACGGCACCGGGCACACCGAGCGCTGGCTGCGCGCCACCCTGGGCGCGGCGACGGGACTCCCGCTGGCATCCGGCGAGGGGCCCGGCGGCGTCGTCCGGCTCGAACTCGACGGGCAGCTGGGCGCCGAGGGCTACCGCCTCGACATCGCGCCGGGGACCGTGCGCCTCACCGGCGGCGACCCGGCCGGCCTCTTCTGGGGCGCCCAGACGCTGCGCCAGCTCCTCGGCCCGGACGCCTTCCGGCGGGCCCCGCTGCCCGGCCGGCGGTGGCGGCTGCCGCTGCTGCGCATCGAGGACGCGCCCCGCTTCCGCTGGCGCGGCCTGATGCTGGACGTCGCCCGGCACTTCATGCCGAAGGACGGCGTCCTGCGCTACCTGGACCTGATGGCGGCCCACAAACTCAACGTCCTGCACTTCCACCTGACCGACGACCAGGGATGGCGCGTCGAGATCACACGCCATCCGCGGCTCACGGAGAAGGGCTCCTGGCGCTCGCGCACCAAATACGGCCACCGCGCGTCGCCGCTGTGGGAGGACAAACCCCACGGCGGTTACTACACCCAGGAGGACATCCGGGAGATCGTCGCCTACGCCGCCGAACGGCAGATCACCGTCGTCCCGGAAATCGACGTACCCGGCCACTCGCAGGCCGCCATCGCCGCGTATCCGGAACTGGGCAACACCGATGTGATCGACACCACGGCCCTGACCGTCTGGGACACCTGGGGCGTCTCCCCGAACGTACTCGCCCCCACCGAGAACACACTGCGCTTCTACGAGGGTGTGTTCGAGGAACTGCTCGAACTGTTCCCCTCGGAGTTCCTCCACATCGGCGGCGACGAATGCCCCAAGGAGCAGTGGCGGCAATCGGCCACCGTGCAGGCCCGCATCGAGGAACTCGCCCTCGCCGACGAGGACGAACTCCAGGCCTGGTTCATCCAGCACTTCGACACCTGGCTCGCCGAACGCGGACGCCGGCTCATCGGCTGGGACGAGATCCTGGAGGGCGGGCTCGCCAAGGGCGCGGCCGTCTCCTCCTGGCGCGGGTACGCCGGCGGGATCGCCGCCGCGCGCGCGGGGCACGACGTCGTGATGTGCCCCGAGCAGCAGGTGTACCTGGACCACCGGCAGCACGGGGACGAGGGCGAACCCGTGCCGATCGGCTTCGTGCGCACCCTGGAGGACGTCTACCGGTTCGAGCCGGTTCCGTCCGAACTCACACCGGACGAGTCCGCACACGTGATCGGTACCCAGGCGAACGTATGGACGGAAGTGATGGAGAACCAGGGGCGGGTGGACTACCAGGTGTTCCCGCGGCTCGCCGCCTTCGCCGAGGTCGCCTGGAGCGCCCTGCCCGCCCCGGCCGAGCGGGACTTCGGCGCGTTCGAGCAGCGGATGGCCGCCCACTACCGGCGACTTGACGCACTGGGCGTCGCCTACCGGCCACCCGGCGGCCCGCTGCCCTGGCAGCAGCGGCCCGGCGTGCTCGGGCGCCCGCTGGACGGCCCGCCGCCGAACAAGTAGGCACGTAGGAGCGCATCTCACGAAGAATCGTGGGAAGACCGCCCCAAACGCCACCGAGGAGTGGCAACTCGCGCGCACGGAACACAACTCCGATGGCAGTGGATCCTGTACGAAAACGGACCATGTCGCCGGTGATCCGGGCGAATGCCTCCTAGCGGACCCCTGCGTTCGGGCCCTGCAAAGATGTGCCAGAGTTGCCACGTCCGCCCTGTCAGGTCGTAGCGTACGGCCACATGGGCGGGACCAGGTGGGACAGCGGGAAGGGGCAGTCGGTTTGACCACGCACGCACCGCAGGCGGCGCAGGCCGTCACGCTGCCCACGACACTGGACGAGGCCGTGGCGGCGCTCGCCGCCATGCCCGCCGCAGTGCCGGTCGCGGGCGGTACGGACCTGATGACCTCAGTCAACTCCGGCCAGCTCAGGCCCGCCGCGCTGGTGGGCCTCGGCCGGATCAGCGAAATCCGGGGCTGGCAGTACCTGGACGGGCACGCGCTGCTCGGTGCGGGACTCACCCATGCCCGCATGGGCCGCCCGGACTTCGCCGCGCTCATCCCGGCGCTCGCCGCCGCCGCGCGCGCCGCCGGACCGCCGCAGATCCGCAACGCCGGCACCCTCGGCGGCAACATCGCCTCGGCCGCTCCGACCGGCGACGCGCTGCCGGTGCTGGCCGCCCTGGAGGCGACGCTGATCATCGCGGGCCCGGACGGGGCCCGCCGGGAGGTGCCGGTCTCGCATCTGCTGGCCGGCATGGAGATGCTCCGCGCGGGGGAGCTGATCGGCTACGTGCGCGTGCCGCTGCTGCACGCGCCGCAGGTCTTCCTGAAGGCGACCGGCCGCACCGGTCCCGGCCGCGCCACGGCCTCGGTGGCCTTGGTCCTCGACCCCGCCCGGCGCGGCGTGCGGTGCGCCGTGGGCGCCATCGCCCCGATGCCGCTGCGGCCCCTGGAGGCCGAGGAGTGGGTGGCCTCGCTCATCGACTGGGACAACGGCCGCACCATCGTCCCGGAGGCGCTGCGGGGCTTCGGCGAGTACGTCGCCGCCGCCTGCATCCCCGACGAGGCGCCGGCCGAGGACGGCTCCGTGCCACCGCTCCCGCCCGCCGTACTGCACCTGCGGCGCACCGTCGCCGCGCTGGCCCGACGAGCACTGGGGAGGGCGCTGTCGTGACCGACGACCAGCACGGCGACCAGTACGACGACCGGTACGGCGACGGGCAGGGGGACCCGTACGGGGACCGGCGCGGGGATCCGTACGGCGACCGGCGCGGTGACCCGTACCGCGATCAGTACGGCGATCAGTACGGCGATCAGTACGGCGACCAGTACGGCGACGGGCACGGTGGGGGCGCGCCCCCGAGCGGCGGGCGCTGGGACCCGCTGCCGCAGGGTGACTACGACGACGGCGCGACCGCCTTCGTCAAGCTCCCCGAGGGCGGGGTGGACGCGCTCCTCGCCGCCCACGACAGTCCGCTGGCCGCGCCCGGCCACGGCTATGTGCCGCCGCAGATCACGGTGACGCCGGCCACGGCCGCCGGCACCGATCCGGCGGCCACGGGCTCCTGGGCGACGCCGTCGGCGCCCGTGGACGGCACCCAGTGGCAGGCCCTGGACACGAACCAGGACCCGGCGGCCCGGCAGGACCACACCGGGTACCCGCAGCACGACCCGTACGGCGGGGCCGCGCCCTACGACGCGAACGCCGGGTACGGCGCGCCGGGACAGGACGACCGGTTCCCCTACCGGCCCGGCGCCACCGGCCACTGGGACTTCTCCGAGGCGGCTTCCGAGGCCGCAGCGGGGCAGGACCCCGCGCCCGCGCCCGGCCAGGACGTCACCGGCCAGTGGTCCATCCCCGTCGCCGACGGCGACCTGCCGGACGAGTCGGGCGAGTTCACCGCGTCGTCCCTGGCCGAGCAGTGGGGCGGCGGTGCCCCGGCCACCCTGCCCGGCGGCGCTCCGGCGCCCTGGGCGACGCAGCCCCCCGGCGGGCCGTGGGGCGAGGCCCCGCCCCCGGCCGGTACCGACGCCGGGGAACGGCCCGCCGAGATCAGCAGCGTGCCCGCGACGCGGCCCGCCGGCCGGCCGTGGGGCGACGACATGCCGCAGCCCGGCCCGGACGCCGACGAACGACACGAGGCCCCGCACGCTCCACACCCGCACGCTCCACACCCGCACGATCCGGAGCCGCACGCTCCCGACCCGCACGCTCCCGGCCCCCACTCTGCCGACCCGCACGGCCGGGCACCCGCGCCCGCCGGAGCCGACGAGGCGGCGGAGCCCGCGGGTGAGCCCGCCGGGGCCGAGGGGGCCCCTGAAGGCCCCGTGGAACGCGTGGCGGACCCCGCCGAGGAGGAGATCGCCGAGCCCGGCCCGGAGGCCGCCGAAGCGCCCGGCACGGGCCCCGCGCCGACCACCGGTACGGACCGGGAACCGGAACCCGCGCGGCACCACGGCCAGGACCCCGGGCAGCCCTCCGGGCAGGACGGCGGACAGGTCCTCGCCGAGGAGGCGTCACCGGCGACGGCCCCGCGTCCGGAACCCGTGCCCGGCCCGCAGGGCACCGCGCCCGAAGCCGACGCCCCGACCGGCACCGACGCGCCCGGCCTCGACGCACCCGACGCGTCCGACGCGCCCGGCCTCGACGCACCCGACGCGTCCGACGCGCCCGGCGTCGACACGCCCGCCCCCGACGCGCCCGGTCCCGACGACACGCCCGGCCCCCAGCCCACCCCGGCCGCCACCGCCCCGGACCAGGCCCCCGCGAGCCCGCAGGACGAGCACCCGCTGGCCTCCTACGTGCTGCGCGTCAACGGCACCGACCGTCCCGTCACGGACGCCTGGATCGGCGAGTCGCTGCTCTACGTGCTGCGCGAGCGCCTCGGCCTCGCGGGCGCCAAGGACGGCTGCTCACAGGGCGAGTGCGGCGCGTGCAACGTGCAGGTCGACGGACGCCTGGTCGCCTCCTGCCTGGTCCCGGCCGTCACCTCGGCCGGCAGCGAGGTGCGCACGGTCGAGGGCCTGGCCGCCGACGGGCAGCCGTCGGACGTGCAGCGGGCGCTCGCCCGGCGCGGCGCGGTGCAGTGCGGCTTCTGCGTGCCCGGCATGGCGATGACCGTGCACAACCTCCTGGAGGGCAACCCGGCGCCGACCGACCTGGAGGCCCGCCAGGCCCTGTGCGGCAACCTGTGCCGCTGCTCCGGGTACCGGGGCGTCCTGGAGGCGGTCCAGGAGGTCGTCGCCGAGCGCGAGGCGCACACCGGGGCCGACGCACAGCCCGGCGCCGAGTCCGACGAGCCCCGCATCCCGCACCAGGCAGGACCGGGCGCGGGCGGCGTCAACGCGTCGGCGTTCGAGCCCCAGCAGCGCTCCGGGGACCGGGACCCGGCGCGACCGCACGACCATTCCCACGGCGACCGGGACGACCGGGGCGACCACGGCCAGGACGGAGGCCACGCGTGAGCAACGACGCCGCGACGGCGGAGGCCGCGGGGACCGCCGAGGCGGTCCCCGCCCCCGAGCCGATCCCGCACGGCCTCGGCGCGTCCCTGCCGCCCGCCGACGCCCGCGCCAAGACCGAGGGCACCTTCCCGTACGCCGCCGACCTGTGGGCCGAGGGCCTGCTGTGGGCGGCCGTACTGCGCTCACCGCACCCGCACGCGCGCGTGGTGTCCATCGACACCACCCACGCGCGCGAGATGCCCGGGGTACGCGCCGTCGTCACGCACGAGGACGTCCCCGGCGCGCCGCTGCACGGGCGCGGCGGCCGGCACGCCGACCGGCCGGTCTTCGCCTCCGACGTCGTACGCCATCACGGCGAGCCCCTCGCCGCCGTCGCCGCCGACCACCCGGACACCGCGCGGATGGCCGCCGCCGCCGTCATCGTCGAGTACGAGGTGCTCGACCCGGTCACCGACCCGGAGCAGGCGTTCGAGGCCGAGCCGCTGCACCCCGACGGCAACCTGGTCCGGCACATCCCGCTGCGCCACGGCGACCCGGAGGCGGCCGGCGACGTCGTCGTCGAGGGCCTGTACCGCATCGGCCGACAGGACCCGGCGCCCATAGGGGCCGAGGCCGGTCTGGCCGTGCCGCGCCCCGACGGCGGCGTGGAGCTGTACCTGGCCTCCACCGACCCGCACGGCGACCGCGACACGGCCGCCGCGTGCTACGGCCTGCCGCCCGAACAGGTGAAGATCGTCGTCACCGGGGTGCCCGGCGCCACCGCCGACCGCGAGGACCAGGGCTTCCAGCTGCCGCTCGGGCTGCTCGCGCTGAAGACCGGCTGCCCGGTGAAACTGACCGCCACGCGCGAGGAGTCCTTCCTCGGCCACGTCCACCGCCACCCCACGCTGCTCCGCTACCGCCACCACGCGGACGCCGAGGGCCGGGTCGTGAAGGTCGAGGCGCAGCTCCTGCTCGACGCGGGCGCCTACGCGGACACCTCCTCCGACGCCCTGGCCGCCGCGGTGGCCTTCGCCTGCGGCCCGTACGTCGTCCCGAACGCCTTCATCGAGGGCTGGGCCGTGCGCACCAACAACCCGCCCTCCGGCCACGTGCGCGGCGAGGGCGCCATGCAGGTCTGCGCCGCGTACGAGGCGCAGATGGACAAGATCGCCAAGAAGCTCGGCCTGGACCCGGCCGAGGTGCGGCTGCGCAACGTTCTGGCCACCGGCGACGTGCTCCCCACCGGCCAGACGGTCACCTGCCCCGCGCCCGTCGCCGAACTCCTCCAGACCGTCCGCGACCACCCCCTCCCGGCCCTGCCCAAGGACACGCCCGAGGACGAGTGGCTGCTGCCCGGCGGTCCCGAGGGCGCGGGCGAACCGGGCGCGGTGCGGCGGGGCGTGGGCTACGGCATCGGCATGGTGCACATGCTCGGCGCCGAGGGCGCCGACGAGGTCTCCACGGCCACCGTGAAGGTCCAGGACGGCGTGGCGACGGTGCTGTGCGCCGCCGTCGAGACCGGCCAGGGCTTCACCACGCTGGCCCGGCAGATCGTGCAGGACACGCTCGGTGTCGACGAGGTGCGGGTGGCGCCCGTCGACACCGACCAGCCCCCGGCCGGCGCGGGCTGCCGGGGCCGGCACACGTGGGTGTCGGGCGGCGCGGTGGAACGGGCGGCCAAGATGGTCCGCACCCAGCTCCTGCAGCCCCTGGCGCACCAGTTCGGGATGTCGACGGAACTGCTCCAGATCGCCGACGGCAAGATCACCTCGTACGACGGTGTGCTGTCGACCACGGTCGCCGAGGCCCTGGACGGCAAGGAACTGTGGGCCACCGCCCAGTGCCGCCCGCACCCGACCGAGCCGCTGGACGGGGCCGGACAGGGCGACGCGTTCGTCGGCATGGCCTTCTGCGCGATCCGCGCGGTGGTCGACGTCGACATCGAGATCGGCTCGGTACGGGTCGTGGAGCTGGCCGTGGCCCAGGACGTGGGCCGGGTCCTGAACCCGGCCCAGCTGACCGCCCGCATCGAGGCGGGCGTGACGCAGGGCGTCGGCATCGCGCTCACGGAGAACCTCCGTACCCCCCGCGGCCTCGTCCGCCACCCCGACCTCACCGGCTACGCCCTGCCGACGGCGCTCGACACCCCCGACATCCGGATCGTGAAGCTCGTCGAGGAACGCGACGTGGTCGCGCCCTTCGGCGCCAAGGCCGTCAGCGCGGTACCGGTGGTCGCCTCCCCGGCGGCCGTCGCCGCCGCCGTACGCGCCGCCACGGGCCGCCCGGTCAACCGCCTCCCGATCCGCCCGCAGGCCGCGGTGGTGACCGGCTAGCTGTACTGACTCGTGAGGTTGGGGACGCGGCTGGCGGGTGGTTGCCCTTTCAGCGCGGTGTGTCCGCGGTGGTGATTGTAGGTATGCAGCCATTGCGGGA
>NZ_JOFH01000068.1 GCF_000721235.1 Streptomyces olivaceus | reverse complement strand
GGGTCTGGAGCGGTCGGATCTGGCGCGGATGCGTCGTATGGGTGTGCTGCCGATGTCGACGGAAGACGGGCTGCGACTCCTCGACACCGCCGAACGGTCCCCCGAGAGCGCGGTCCTGGCCGCGTGCCTCGACCCCCGCTCCCTCGCGGCCGGCGACGCCGCCGACCACCCCCTGCTGCGCGGCCTCGCCCGGAAACCCGCCGCACCCCGGCGCCGCAGCCTGACCGACGCCGCCCCCGGCACCGGAGACCGGGGCACGGCGCTGCGGGACTCCCTGCTCCGGCAGCCGCCCGCCGGACGCCGGGCCACCCTCCTCGACCTGGTCCGCGCCCAGGTGACCACCGTGCTCGGGCACGCGGACGCCGGCACGATCGCGCCGGACCGGGCGTTCAGGGACCTCGGCCTCGACTCGCTCACCGCCGTCGACCTGCGCAACCGGCTCGGCGCCGCCACGGGACTGCGGCTGCCCGCGACGCTGGCCTTCGACCACCCCAACTGCTCCGCCCTCGCCGGGCACCTCCTCGGCGAAGTCCTCGGAGCGGAGGCCGACGAGGCGGAGCCCACGGCCACCGCGCCCGGCCGGGACGGCCACGAGGCACCCGGTACGTCCACGTCCGACGACCCGATCGCCATCGTGGGCATGGCCTGCCGCTACCCCGGAGGCGTGACCACCCCCGAGGACCTGTGGCGGCTCGTCGACTCCGGCGGCGACGCCATCGGCCCGCTGCCCGCCAACCGGGGCTGGGACCTCGACACCCTGTACGACCCCGACCCCGACACACCCGGCCGGGCCTACGTCCGCGAGGGCGGCTTCCTGCACGACGCCGGGCGCTTCGACGCCGAGTTCTTCGGCATCTCGCCGGTGGAGGCCCTGGCCACCGACCCCCAGCAGCGACTGCTCCTGGAAACGGGCTGGGAGGCCGTCGAACGGGCCGGCATCGTCCCGGCGTCCCTGCGCGGCAGCCGGACCGGGGTGTTCGTCGGCTCGCACTACCAGGAGTACGGCCCCCGCCTCCACCAGGCCGGACAAGGCACCGAGGGCCACCTCATCACCGGCACCGCCGGCAGCGTGGTGTCCGGACGGATCGCCTACGTCCTGGGCCTCGAAGGCCCGGCCGTCACCGTCGACACCGCCTGCTCGTCCTCCCTCGTCGCCCTGCACCTGGCCGTCCGGGCGCTGCGGGCGGGCGAGTGCGACCTCGCCCTGGCCGGGGGAGTCGCGGTGATGCCGGGTCCGGGCGCCCTCATGGGCTTCAGCCGGCAGCGCGGCCTGGCACCGGACGGGCGCTGCAAGCCGTTCGCCGAGGCGGCGGACGGAACCTCGCTCGCCGAGGGCGCGGGCGTCCTGCTGGTGGAACGGCTCTCCGACGCACGCCGGAGCGGCCACCCCGTCCTCGCCCTGGTGCGCGGTACGGCGACCAACCAGGACGGCGCCTCCAACGGCCTCTCCGCCCCCAACGGACCGTCCCAGCAGCGCGTCATCCGCGCCGCCCTCGCCGACGCCCGCCTCACCACCTCCGACATCGACGCCGTGGAGGCGCACGGCACCGGCACCCGGCTCGGCGACCCGATCGAGGCACAGGCCGTCCTCGCCACCTACGGCGCCGACCGCGCCGACCGGGTCCCGGTACGGCTCGGCTCGGTGAAGTCCAACATCGGGCACACGCAGGCCGCCGCCGGGGCGGCCGGTGTCATCAAGATGGTGCAGGCGCTGCACCACGCCGTACTGCCCCGCTCCCTGCACCTCGACAAGCCGTCGGACCACGTCGACTGGACGAGCGGCGACGTCGAGCTGCTGCGCGACCCCGTCGCCTGGCCCGCCGGCGAACGGCCCCGGCGCGCCGGCGTGTCCTCGTTCGGCATCAGCGGCACCAACGCCCACGTGATCATCGAGGAGGCGCCGCGGGAGCGCCGGCCCGCACCGGACACCGCGGCCACCCCCGGCGCCTCCGGGGGCCTCCCGGTCCGCGCCCTGCCGTGGGTGCTCTCCGGGCACTCCCCGGCCGCGCTGCGCGACCAGGCCCGCCGCCTCCTCGCGCACCTGCGGCAGCAGCCGCCCGGCGCCGCCCCCGCCCCGCGCGACCTGGCCGTCGCGCTCGCCACCCGGCGGTCGCCGTTCACCCACCGGGCCGTCGTCACCGGCGAGGAGCACGACGACCTCGCCTCGGGACTGGCGGCCCTCGCCGCCGGACGGCCCGCGCCCCACCTGGTGACGGGCGCCGCACCGGCCGGGCGCACGGCGGTCCTGTTCACCGGCCAGGGCAGCCAGCGCGCGGGCATGGCCGGACAGCTCCACCGCACCCACCCGGTCTTCGCCGCCGCCTTCGACGCCGTCTGCGCCCGCTTCGACGCCCTGCTCCCCGACGAACCGCCCCTGCGGGACGTCGTCTTCGACACCGGCGAGACCGCCGCACGCACCCTCACCGGGACGCTCCACGCCCAGTGCGCGCTGTTCGCGGTCGAGGTCGCGCTGTACCGGCTCCTCGCCTCCTGGGGCCTGCGCCCCGACGCGGTCGCGGGCCACTCCGTCGGCGAGATCACCGCGGCCCACGTCGCCGGTGCCCTCACCCTCGCCGACGCGTGCACGCTCGTCGCCGCCCGCGGCCGGCTCATGCGGAGCCTGCCCGAAGACGGCGCGATGGTCGCCGTACGGCTGCCCGAGGCCGAGGTCGAGCCGCTGCTGGCCGGCCGCTCCCACGAGGTCGGCCTGGCGGCCGTCAACGGCCCCGACTCCGTCGTCCTGTCCGGAGCGGCGGACGCCGTCGACGAGATCGTCGGCCGGCTCGAACAGCGCGGCGCGCGGACGCGTCGGCTGACCGTCTCCCACGCCTTCCACTCGCCGCTGATGGAGCCCGTGCTGGCCCCCCTGCGCGCCGAACTGGCCGGCCTCGCCGCTGCCGCGCCCGAGATCCCGGTCATGTCCCACCTGACGGGCGACTTCCTGCCCTCGGACCGGCCGGTCGAGCCGGAGCACTGGGTGCGGCACGTGCGGGAACCGGTCCGCTTCGCCGACGGGGTCGCCGCGCTGGCCGCCCGGGGCGTGACCACCTTCCTCGAGATCGGCCCCGACGCCGTACTGTCCGCCATGGGCCAGGACAGCGCCCCCGAAGCCGAGTTCATCCCCACGCTGCGCGCGAAGAAGGCGGAGCACGCAGGGGACGCAGGGCACGCGGCGGAGGACGAGGCAGCCGCCCTGACCCAGACCGTGGGGCAGCTCTTCGTACGCGGCGCGGACATCGACTGGTCCGCCGTACTCGGCGTCCCGGACGACGCGCCGTCCACCGCCGACCTGCCCACGTACGCCTTCCAGCGGACCGAGTACTGGCTGCCCTCGGAAGGCGGCGCCCGGGGCCCCGGGCACGCGGGCCTCGTCCCCCACGACGGCGACGACGCCGCCCTCGCCGCCGAACTCGGCCTGGGCGACCCCGAGTCGGCGGCCACGCTGCTGCCGCTCCTGGCCGCCTACCGCCGGCGACGCGACGACGATGCCCGAGTCGACGGATGGCGCCACCGCACCGCCTGGACGACGGCCGCCGTCCCCCCGGCGGCACCGGCCGGCACCTGGATCCTCCCCGTCCACGCGGAGCAGGCCGACGACCCGTGGGTCACCGGCCTCGTCGCGGCACTGTCCGCCGGGGGCGTGCGGCCGGTCCTCCTGCCGTGCGCCGGGGACGCCGCACTGGCCGGGCACATCCGGTCCGCGGCAGGCGACGCCGGGCCCGTCTCCGGGATCCTGTCGCTGTTCGCCCTGGCCCCGGGACGGCACCCCGCGCACGACGCGCTGCCCCGGGGAACCGTCCTCACCCTGGCGCTCCTGCGCGCACTGGAGGAGAGCGGCAGCCGGGCCCCGGTGTGGCACGCCACCCGCGCCGCCGCGGCGGTCGGCCCGGCCGAGCGGGTGCACCACCCCGAACAACTCGCAGTGCGGGCACTCGGACGCGTCGCCGTCCTGGAGTCCTCCCGGCACTGGGCGGGCACGGTCGACCTGCCCGAGCGGATCGACGCCTGGACCGGCGGCCGGCTCGCCGCGGTCCTCGGGCACAGCGCGGCCGACGGCGAAGGGGAGAGCGGCCACGAGTTCGAGAACGACATCGCCGTCCGCGGCGCCGGCCTCTTCGCCCGCCGCGTCGTCCAGGCGCCCGCCGCCGCACCCGCCCCCGCCCCTGCGACCGTCGACGCCGGCCCCGCCACCCCGTGGCCACCCACCGGCACCGTCGTCGTCACCGACGGCACCAGCCCCCTCGGCCGGCAGGTCGCCCTGCACCTCGCCCGCGGCGGCGCCGAACACCTCCTGCTCGTCACCCGCCCCGCCCCGGCGGATCCGCAGGCCGCGCCGACCGGGGCGGACACAGCGACCGCCACGGCCGGAACGCCCCCGGAGCCCGCGCCCGCGACCGAGGCCCTGCGCGCCGAACTCACCGCACTCGGCGCCCGCGTCGATGTCACCGCCCGCGACCTCGGCGACCGTGCCGAGGCGGCCGCCCTGCTGGACGGCATCCCCCCGACCGGCCCCCTCACCGTCGTCGTGCCCACCCGCACCGCGTCCGGCGGCAGCACCCTCGCCCAGCACACCGCCCCCGGGCTCCAGGAGACGCTGCGGGCCGATGCCCGGGCCGCCCGGCACCTGCACGACCTCACCCGCGACCGGACCGAACCGGCGGCCTTCGTCCTCCTCACCACCCTCGCCGCCACCGTCGGCGCCCCCGGGCGGGCCGGACCGGCCCTGGCCGACGCCCTCCTGGACGCCCTGGCCGAGGAGCGCCGAAGCGCCGGACTGCCCGTGACCCGCGTCGCGCTGGGCCCGTGGGCCGGTGCGGAACCCGCTGAGGACACCACGGAGGACACCGCGGCCCGGGACGGCGGCCTGCTCCCGATGCGCCCGGACCTCGCCCTGCGGGCCGTCGGCCGGGCCGTCCGCGCCCGGGAGACCGGGACCGCCGTCTTCGACGCCGACTGGGAACGCGTCGCGGCCCACGCCGCCGCCACGCCCGGAGCGCGGCCGACGGCCAGGCTGTTCGACGGCGTTCCCGCGCTGCGCGACGCCGTGCGCGGTACCGGATCCGCGCGCGAGGACACCAGCGCCGAGGACCCGGAGGAGTTCCGCCGCCGCCTCGGCACGCTGCCCGCGAGCGAGCGGAGCGCCGAGATGCTGCGGCTCGTACGCACCCACGCCGCCCTGGTGCTGGGCCACGGCACCGACGCCGTGGTGGCCCCCGACCGGGGCTTCGTCGAGATGGGCTTCGACTCGCTCACCGCGACCCGGCTGCGCAACCGTCTCGGCGCCGCGACCGGCCTCCAGATCAGCGCCGCCACCGTCCTCGAATGCCCCACCCCGCAGACCCTGTCCGACCACCTGCTCGGCCTCTGCACGGCCCCGCGCGCCCGCACGCGGCCCCGGCTGCGCCCCCGGAACCGCGACTGACACGCCGTACGCACGCGGGCGGGGCCGACCCGGAGGCCGGCCCCGCCCGCGTGCGTACGGTCAGCGCTTGACGCCCAGGCTCAGCCCGTGCTCGTAGGGCAGCCCCGGAACGGTCCCGACCTCGCCGAACCCGGCCTCGGTCAGCCAGCGTTCGTAGTCGCGCGCCGGATAGGCCATGCCCCGGCCGCTCGCCAGCACGTTGAAGTACAGCCCGAGCCGGGCGCCGAACACGCCGTCCGTCTCGTCGTCGGAGACGTTGTAGCCGTACACCATGACCCTGCCGCCCACGGGCAGGGCGTCGTACGCCTTCTTCAGCAGGAGCAGGATCGCCTCCTCGTCGAAGATCTCCAGCACATGGCTGAAGAGCACGGCGTCCGGCCCCTCGGGGAACGGATCGGTGAACATGTCACCGGGCACCACACTCACCCGCTCCGACCGCGCCCCCGCCTCAGCCCCGGACGCGAGCCGGGAGACGCTCGGCATGTCGAACACCGTCGTCCTGAGCCGCGGATGGCGTGCGACCAGCCTCGCCGAGGTGCTGCCGTCGCCGCCGCCCACGTCGAGCACGTGCCGCACGTCCTCGAAGACCGGCTGCCCGATCAGCGCGTCCACCGAACGCAGCGTGAACGCTGTCATCGCCCGGTGGAAGACCTCCTCCAGCGGAGGATTGCGGGCCAGCCGCCCGTACAGGGTCGGCTCGTCGCCGGGATGCGCCGACAGGGCGGTGTTGGTGCCCGCCCGCAGCGCCGCCGTCATGTCCGCGAACGCGGGATAGTAGACCTCCTTCCAGCCGGTCAGAATGTGACTCCAGCTGTCCGGCTCCTCGTCCGCGGCCAGCAGCTCCTCGGCGACGGACGAGTTGTGGTAGACACCGCCCCGCCGCTCCAGCAGCCCCGTCGTGCACACCGCCTGGAGCAGCACCCGCAACTGGTGCGCGGGCAGACCGCAGAACGACCGGATCTCCGCCGCACTCGCGCCGGGACTTCCCGACAGGAAGGCGAAGATCCTCAGCTCGGCGGCGGTGGTGACGGCGTTGAACAGCGCCGGAGCGTTGACGAGGAAGTGGAAGCGTTCGAGGACCGGGTCGTCCTCGTGAGCGTCTTCGTGGACGGCGTTCTTCATCGTTCTCCCGGGAAGGAAAGGCGTCGGCCGGCACGCCACGGTGGTCCCGGCACGCTAGGCGGGCACGAACCGGGCGGCAACGACGATCCCCGCCGTTACGGGCACACCGTCGCCCGCGACCGGACGACCCGCTCCGCCGCCCGGTGCCCGCGCACCCGTGCCGCTCGTAACTGTGGCTCCCACCGATGCCGGTGTCCGCCGCTCCTCAGCACCATCACTACTGCCCGCACAGGGCCGCGAAGCGCTCCGTGGACGGCCCGCGCGGACACGACCGACGGCCCAGCCCGCATGGAGGAGTGCACGTGATCCCTGCGTCCTACGCGCAACGCCGGCTGTGGCTCGTGGACCGGCTGGAAGGCCCGAGCGCCCTCTACACCGTTCCGCTGGTCCTGCACCTGACCGGGCGGCCGGACGTGACCGCGCTGCGGGCGGCGCTGCACGACGTGGTCGCCCGCCACGAGGCGCTGCGGACCCGGTTCCCCCAGGTCGACGGCGAGCCCGTGCAGGAGATCGTGCCCGTCGGCGAACTCGACGACCTGCTGACCGAGGACGAGGTACGGGCCGACGAGCTGCAGGACGAGATCGGCCGCACCGCCCGGCACGTCTTCGACCTGGCCGCCGGCATCCCCTTCCACGCCCGCCTCCTCACCGTCGACGACCGGACCTCGGCACTCGTCGTCGCCCTGCACCACATCGCCGCCGACGGCTGGTCCGCCGCCCCGCTCTGGCGTGACCTCTCCGCCGCCTACGCCGCGCGCCTGACCGGAGCCGAACCCGACCTCGCGCCCCTGCCCGTGCAGTACGCCGACTACACCCTGTGGCAGCGCGAACTGCTCGGCGACGCCGACGACCCCGGCAGCCTGCTCGCCGAACAACTCGCCCACTGGCGCGCGGCGCTGGCCGGTGCCCCCGAGGAACTCGCGCTGCCCACCGACCGGCCGCGGCCCGCCGCCTCCGCGCACGACGGCGGGGCCGTCCGCCTCGACGTACCGGCCGGCCTGCACGCCCGCCTCGCCGACCTCGCGCGGGACGAGAACGCCACCATGTTCATGGTCTGGCACGCGGCGCTCGCCGTCCTGCTCTCCAAGCTCGGCGCCGGCGAGGACATCCCCGTCGGCAGCCCGTTCGCCGGCCGCGACGAGGCCGACCTCGAAGACCTCGTCGGATTCTTCGTCAACACCCTCGTGCTGCGCACCGACGTGAGCGGCGACCCCGCCTTCACCGAGGTCGTCCGGCGGGTGCGCGGCACCGCCGTCGACGCCATGAACCACCAGGACGTGCCCTTCGAGCGGCTCGTGGAGGACCTGGCCCCGGCCCGCTCACTGACCCGGCACCCCCTCTTCCAGGTCAACCTCACCCTGCACAACACCCCGCGCCTCCCCGTCGACCTGCCCGGACTCACGGCCGTCGCCGAGTTCGCCGCGCCGCCGCTGGCCAAGTACGACCTCGACGTCCAGGTCCAGGAACACGTCGACGCGCAGGGCCGGCCCGCCGGACAGCGCGTCGAACTGCACTACAGCGCCGACCTGTTCGACCGCGCCACCGCCGAAGCGATCGCCGGCCGGCTCCTGCGCGTCCTGTCGCAGGTCGCGCACACCCCCGAACTGCCCCTGCACGCCGTCGACGTCCTCTCGCCCGCCGAACACCAGGCGCTGCCCGCCGCGGCGGGCAGCGCAGCGGCCCCGCCGCCCGGGGCGACCGTGCCCGACCTCTTCGCCGCCCGGGCCGCCGCCCACCCCGACGCGGCGGCCGTCACCCACGGCGCGACCACCCTCACCTACGCCGAGCTGGACGCCGAGTCCAACCGCCTCGCCCGCCACCTCGTGGCCTGCGGCGCGGGCCCCGAAACCCGGGTCGCGGTGTCGCTGGAACGCACTCCGGGCCTCGTCACCGCACTGCTCGCGGTCATGAAGGCGGGCGCCGCCTACCTCCCGGCCGACCCCGCCCACCCGGCCGCCCGGACCGGCGCGCTCCTCGCCGACGCCGCCCCCGTCCTCCTGCTCACCACCGCCGACACCGCCGCGCACGCCGCCGCCGCTCCCGACCTGCGCCGCGTCCTGCTCGACGACCCGCAGACCCGCACCGCCGTCGCCGCCCGCGACGCCGGCCCGCTTACCCAGGACGAACGCCGCACCCCCCTGCGGCCCGGCCACCCCGCCTACGTCATCCACACCTCCGGGTCCACCGGCGCCCCCAAGGGAGTCGTCGTCGGCCACGCCCAGGTGACGGCGCTGCTGCGGTCCGCCGCCGACCGGTACGGCCTCGGCACCGACGACGTCTGGACCTGGTTCCACTCCTACGCCTTCGACTTCTCGGTCTGGGAACTGTGGGGCGCCCTCCTCACCGGCGGCCGCCTCGTCGTCGTCGACCACGACACCTCCCGCTCCCCGGGCGACTTCCACGACCTCCTGGTCCGTGAAGGAGTCACCGTCCTCAGCCAGACCCCCTCCGCCTTCCAGCAACTCGACCAGGCCGACGCCCGCCGCGACGCCGCCGCGCTCGGTGCCCGGCTGCGGCTCCTGGTCTTCGGCGGCGAGGCCCTGGACCCCGCACGGCTCACCGACTGGCACGACCGCCACGGCACCGACGGCCCGCGCCCGGTCAACATGTACGGCATCACCGAGACCACCGTTCACGTCACCCACCTCGACCTGGACCCCGGCACCGCCGCCGCACTTGGCACGCACGGCGGCAGCCCCGTGGGACGCCCCCTCGACCACACCCGCGTCCACGTCCTCGACGACGCGCTGCGGCCCGTACCACCCGGCGTGCCCGGCGAGATGTACGTCACCGGGTCGGGAGTGGCCCGCGGCTACCTGAACCGGCCCGCGACGACCGCCGCACGCTTCGTGGCCTGCCCCTTCGAACCGGGCACCCGCATGTACCGCACGGGCGACCGGGCCCGCCGCGCCGCCGACGGCACCCTCACCTACCTGGGCCGCACCGACGACCAGGTCAAACTGCGCGGCTTCCGCATCGAACCCGGCGAGGTCGAGGCCGCCCTCCTGGACCACGCGCCGATCGGCCGGGCGGCCGTCGTGCTCCGCACCGACACCCCCGGCGACCGGCGACTCGTCGGCTACGTCGTCCCCCGCGACCCGGCCGCCGCCACCGGCGAGGCCGGCGCGGAACTGGCACGCCGGGCCCGCGAGCACGCCGCCGCGCTGCTGC
Source organism: Streptomyces olivaceus (assembly GCF_000721235.1). Classification (GTDB taxonomy): domain Bacteria; phylum Actinomycetota; class Actinomycetes; order Streptomycetales; family Streptomycetaceae; genus Streptomyces; species Streptomyces olivaceus. The sequence goes on along the minus strand of NZ_JOFH01000068.1, from coordinate 3,699 downwards.
CCGCCCACATGGTGCCCTCGGTCTGCGTGCCGCTGGCGCGGCTGCCGCTCACCGCCAACGGCAAACTCGACCGCGCCGCGCTCCCCGCCCCCGACCGGGAAGGCGCCGCGGGCGGCCGAGGCCCCGCGACCGCCCGCGAGGAGATCCTCTGCACGGCCTTCGCCGAGGTCCTGGACCTGCCCTCGGTCGGAGCCGACGACGACTTCTTCGCCCTCGGCGGCCACTCCATGCTCGCCGTACGCCTCCTCGACCACCTCAGGACCCGGGGCGTCCGCGTCGACATGCGGACCCTGTTCACCGCCCCGACGCCCGCCCGGCTGGCCGCCGCGGCGGGCCCCGAACCCGTGCGGGTCCCCGAGGGCACCGTCCCGCCCGGCGCCACCCGCCTCACCCCCGAGATGGTCCCCCTGGCCGGCCTCACCGAGGACGAACTGCGCACCGTCACCGACGCCCTGCCCGACGGCGCGGCCGGTGTCGCCGACGTCTACCCCCTCGGACCGCTGCAGGAGGGCCTCTTCTTCCACCACCGCCTGAACGCCGGCACCGGCACCGCGGGCGGCAGCGGCGACGGCGACCCCTACGTCGTCCGCTACGTCCTGGGCTTCGACACCCCGCGGCTGCTCGACTCGTTCCTCGTCGCGCTGGCCCAGGTCATCGACCGCCACGACGTGCTGCGCACCTCCCTGGCCTGGACGGGCCTGCCGCACCCCGTGCAGGTCGTGCACCGGCACGCCGAGCTGCCCGTGACCGAGACCGACCTGGGCGACGGACCCGACCCCGTCGCACGCCTGCTGGCCCACGGCGACGAGCCCCTCGACCTGCGCCGCGCCCCGCTGATGGACGCCCGCACCGCCACCGAACCCGGCACCGGCCGCCGGCTGCTCGCCGTCCGCATGCACCACATCACCCAGGACCACACCACGCTCGACCTGGTGCTGCGCGAGGCCACCGCCGTACTCGTCGGCCGGGGCGAAACCCTGCCCGCACCGCGTCCCTACCGCGAGTTCGTCGGCCGCGCCCTGCTCACCACCCCCGCCGAGGAACACCTCGCCCACTTCGGCCGGCTCCTCGGCGACGTCACCGAACCCACCGCCCCCTTCGGCGTGTGGGAGGTCCGGGGCGGCGGCACCGACGTCACCGAACGCCGCACCGTCCTCGGCGAACCGGTGGCGGCCCGGCTGCGCGCACAGGCCCGGCGCACCGGAGTGAGCGCCGCCACCGTCCTGCACGTCGTGTGGTCCCGGGTCCTCGCCGCCGTGTCCGGACGCGACGACGTCGTCTTCGGCACCCTCCTCCTCGGCCGCATGCAGGCCGGCGACGGCGCGGGCGACGTGCCCGGCATGTTCATCAACACCCTCCCGGTACGCGCCCGCACGGCGGGGACCGACGTGGCACAGGCGGTCCACGCCATGCACCACCAGCTCGCGGAGCTCATGGTGCACGAACACGCCTCGCTCGCCGTCGCCCAGCGCGCCGGCGGCGTGCGGCCACCCGCACCGCTGTTCACCGCCGTACTCAACTACCGGCACAACCCCGCGGGCGGCCCCGGCACGGTCCTGCCGCCCGGCACGGAACTCCTCGCCTTCCGGGAGCGCACCAACTACCCGCTGCTCGTCTCCGTCGACGACGACGGCGGGGCGCTCGCCTTCGACGTCCAGGCCGCCGCCTCGATCGACCCCGACCTCGTCACCCGGCTGCTGCACGCCACCACCGAGCGCGTCGTCGACGCCCTCGAACAGGCCCCGGACACCCCGCTCGCCGACGTCGACGTCCTGCCGGCCGCCGAACGCCACCGCGTCCTCACCGAGTGGAACGACACCGGCCGGCCCGACACGGCCCGCACTCTCGCCGACCTCCTCGCCGACCGCGCGACCGCCACCCCGCACGCCCCCGCGCTCACCCACGACCACCACGGCGCACCCGAACAGCTCGACTACGCCGAGCTGTTCGCCCGCGCCAACCGGCTGGCCCGCCACCTGATCGGGCAGGGCGTCGGCCCCGAGGACCGGGTCGTGCTCCTCATGGACCGCTCGCCCGACCTCGTCGTCGCGCTCCTCGCGGTCGTCGGGGCCGGTGCCGCCTACGTCCCCGTCGACCCGGACCAGCCCGCCGTACGCGTCGCCCACCTGTGCGCCGACGCCGCCCCGGCGGCCGTCCTCACCGGCACGGCCCACGCCGCGTCCGTGCCCCGGTCCGCGCCGGCGCCGATCGTCGTGGACGACCCCGAGGTACGCTCCGCCGTCGCGGCACACGCCCCGGACCCGATCGGCCAGGACGAGCGCACCGGCCCGCTCCACCCCTCCCACCCGGCGTACGTCATCTACACCTCGGGCTCCACCGGCATCCCCAAGGGCGTCGTCGTCCCGCACTCCGGAGCGGTCAACCTCCTCGCCTTCCGCTGGCCCGGCCTGACCGCCGACAGCAGCCTGCTGCAGTTCGCCTCGATCGGCTTCGACGTCGCGACCTGGGAGATCATGACGGCCTTCGCCGCGGGCGCCCGCCTCGTCGTCGCCCCCGCAGCCCGGCTCCTGCCCGGCGCCGGCCTCGAAGACGTCGTCGAACGCCACGCGGTCACCCACCTGCAACTCCCGCCGACCGTCCTCGGCATGGTCGCGGACGACCACCGACTCGCCTCCGTGCGCACCCTGCTGGTCGCCGGCGAGGCCCTCGGCCAGGCGCTCGTCGACCGCTGGGGCGCCGGCCGCTGGTTCGGCAACGCCTACGGTCCGACCGAGATCACCGTCATCGCCGCCGCCGACGGCCCACTGCGCCCCGGGGACGCCCCCACCATCGGCCGCCCCCTGCCGGGCGTCCGCCTGTACGTCCTCGACGCCCGCCTGCGTCCCGTCCCCGACGGCGTCGACGGCGACCTGTACGTCGCGGGCGCCGGCCTGGCGCGCGGCTACCTCGACCGGCCCGGCCTCAGCGCCGAACGCTTCGTGGCCGACCCCCACGGAGCCGCCGGCACCCGTATGTACCGCACCGGGGACACCGTGCGCCGCACCGCTGACGGCCGCCTGCTGTACACCGGGCGCGCCGACGACCAGGTCAAGATCCGCGGCTTCCGCGTCGAACCGGGCGAGATCGAGACCCGGCTCACCGAGCACGAAGGCGTCGCACACGCCGCCGTCGTCGCCCGCGACGACGTGCCCGGCGCCCCGGGCGACACACGCCTCGTCGCCTACGTCGTGCCGAGCGGTCCCGGTGTCCCCGGGCTGCCCGCCGCGCTGCGCGACCACCTCGCGGCCCTGCTCCCCGCCCACCTGGTGCCGTCCGCGTTCGTGGCCCTGGACCGGCTGCCGCTGTCGGTCAACGGCAAACTCGACCGGGCCGCGCTGCCCGTCCCGGACCCCGCCACCGGCGCCGGTGCCGCGCGCCCCGCGGGCACGTACGACGAACTGCTCTGCGCCGCCATGGCCCAGGTCCTGGGCGTACCGAGGGTGGGTGCGGACGACGACTTCTTCGCCCTCGGCGGCCACTCACTGCTCGCCGTGCGCCTGGTCGGCCGGATCCGCGCCGTGCTGGACGTCGAGATCCCCGTGCACGCGGTCTTCGAGGCCCCCACGGCGGCGCGACTCGCGGCGCGGCTGCACGAGTGGACGGGGGCACAGGTGCGTCCGTCGGTGGTGGCGGGGGAGCGGCCGGGGCGGTTGCCGTTGTCGTACGCGCAGCGTCGGTTGTGGTTCGTGGACCGGTTGG
>NZ_JOFH01000067.1 GCF_000721235.1 Streptomyces olivaceus | reverse complement strand
TCCACGACGCCCCGCACCGCATGCGCCTGATGCAGGAGAACATGCCGGCCATGGTCATGGGCGCCCGCGCCTTCGTCAACGGCGTCGACCAGGGCAAGCGCGCCGCCACGGCTGCCTGAGCCCCTCGCGAAGGGCGGGCCGGCCCCGCTCCCCGCCCTCTCCGGCCTCTCCGGCCTCTCCGGGAGGGGGCCCGCGTCCGCCGCACGGGACGAGGAAAATCCCTGTTCCCGTGCGACGTACGTCAGTTGCGGGGCAGCGCGCCCAGGAGGGTCGCGGTCAGGACGAGCTTCAAGTAGTCCTTCGGTTCCAGGTGGACGCGGGCGAGGTCGGGCTCGGCCTGGTAGGCCGCACGGAGGCTGGGCGGGGGTGTGCTGTATGCCGGCAGCGCGCCGGCCGTGAGCATGGTTTGCAGGCTGAACAGCGTCGCGTTCTCGCCCAGCTCCGGCAGGTACTTCAGGAGCAGGGTGGTCATGGTGGTCAGGCGGTCCAGGGAGGCGCGCTTGTAGCGTGCGACGACCTCGACGGAGACGTTGTGTTCTAGGACGCTGCTCTGCGCTCCGAAGAGGTCGCACAACACCACTCGGCCGGAGAGCGAGCGGCTGAGGATCTCGGCCACCGCTGTCGCTCGCCCGGGCATGGGGAGATCTTCGTCGACGCAGGCGGCCAACTCGCCCGCCAGTTCCGTCAGCCACTCCTGCAGAGAGCGGTCCAGCAGTTCCAGCAGTACCGCCTCGCGGGACTCGAAGTAGCGCAGCACGTTCGGCTTCGCCAGCCCTACCCGGCGGCTGAGCTCGTTCAGGGTGACCGCGGCCACGGGCATCTCGTCGAGCATCGCCGACGCCGCGTCGAGGATCGCCCGTCGGCGGATCTCCCGCTGCTCTTCGGTTCGCGCCCGCTGGAAAGTCACGATCACCACCCTAGCTTAGGTACCTGCGGTACGTTGACAATGTACCGGAGGTACTTTAGCGTCGTACGTGCAAGATACCTCTGGTACGTAAATAGGTGGGAGTTCGGCATGGGCGAGAAGTGGACGACGGCGGATATTCCTGACCAGTGCGGGCGGGTGGCCGTGGTGACCGGGGCCAATACCGGCCTGGGGTACGAGACGGCCAAGGCGCTCGCCGAGCGCGGGGCCTCCGTCGTGCTCGCCGTGCGCGACGTCGAGAAGGGCGAGCAGGCAGCGGCCCGCATGACCGGCGACGTGACGGTGCAAGCGCTGGACCTGACCTCGCTCGACTCCGTCCGGACCGCGGCGGCGGCGCTGCGGTCCCGGCTCGGCCGGCTCGACCTGCTGATCAACAACGCCGGCGTGATGTACACCCCGAAGCAGACCACCCGGGACGGCTTCGAGATGCAGTTCGGCACCAACCACCTCGGCCACTTCGCGCTCACTGGGCTTCTGCTGGACCTGATGCTGCCGGTGCCCGAATCGCGCGTCGTGACGGTCAGCAGCACCGGCCACCGCATCCGGGCCGCGATCCACTTCGACGACCTGCAGTGGGAGCGGTCGTACGGTCGGGCAGCCGCCTATGGCCAGTCCAAGCTGGCCAACCTGATGTTCACGTACGAGCTGCAGCGCCGCCTCACCGCGCACGGCACCACCGTCGCGGTGGCCGCACACCCCGGCATGTCCAGCACCGAGCTCGCCCGCAACAGCCCCGCGGCCCTCCGGCTTCCGCTCACCTGGCTGGCACCGCTGATCACCCAGACGCCGGCGATGGGCGCGCTGCCGACCCTGCGCGCCGCCACCGACCCCGCCGCGCTCGGCGGTCAGTACTACGGCCCCGGCGGGCGCAACGAGGTCAAGGGCCACCCCCGGCTGGTCACCTCCAGCCCACAGTCGTACGAGGCGGTCGTCCAGCAGCGGTTGTGGGCCGTCTCCGAAGACCTCACCGGGGTGCAGTTCCCCGTCGCCGAGTCCGGGCAGAGCCCGTTTCCCTCCGGATCGGCCACCACCGTGTAGCCCGCGCCGGCGGCCCGGACGGGGGACGCCGGTGTGCGGCCGCTGTCAGTTGTGCTTGGGGTGTTCGATGGACACCTCGGGCAGCTTTCGGTCCAGCCATGCGGGCAGCCACCAGGCCCGCTTGCCGAGCATCTGCATCACGGCGGGGACGATCAGGCAGCGGATGACCACGGCGTCGAGCAGGATGGCGACGGCCAGGCCAAGTCCGAACTGCTGGAGCATGCGGTCCGAGCTGAGGATGAAAGCTCCGAAGACGAACATCATGATGGCCGCGGCCGCAGTGATGACCTTGCCGGTCGACGCGAGTCCTTCTCGTACGGACTGCGCGGGGTCCCTGGTGCGCATCCATTCCTCGTGGATACGGGAGACGAGGAAGACTTCGTAGTCCATGGAGAGCCCGAAGACGATCGCGAAGATCAGCGCGGGAATGAGCGCCTCGACGGGGCCCGGTTGTGCCCCGAACCATCCGTGCTGGAACACCAGGGTGATCACGCCGAGTGCGGCGGAGATGGACAGCAGGTTCAGGATCGCCGCCTTGACGGGGATCCAGATCGACCGGAAGGCCAGCAGGAGCAGGAGCAGGAGCGAGGAGACGCCGACGACCACGGCGACGAACAGCGGCAGCCGGTCGGCGAGTGTCTCGGAGATGTCCTGGGAGGCGGCCGTGGCACCGCCGACCATCACCTCGGCGCCGGTGGCGTGTTCGAGCGGCGGGGCTACGTCGTCGCGCAGATGGTGGACGAGGTCCACTGTTCCCTCGGCCTGCGGGGAGGTCGTCGGGTAGACGAAGACGGTGGACAGGGCGCCGTCCTGCGACGGCATCGCGGGACTGGCCTCGGCGACGCCGTCAGTGGTGGCGAGCTTCGCCTGGACGGTCTTCCCGGCGTCCTGGCCGCCCTTCACCAGCACGATGAGCGGACCGTTGAAGCCGGGTCCGAAGCCCTCGGCGAGCAGGTCGTACGCTTGCGGGACGTGGTGTCCTTCGGGGTGTTGCCGGCGTCGGCGAAGCCCAGGCGCATGCCGAGAGCCGGTGCGGACAGGGCCAGATCGCCACGCGCCTGGTGGTCTCGCCGCTGACCGCGAAGTCGCACGTCAGCCGCATCATGGCCAAACTCGGCGCCCGGGACAGAACCCAAGTCGTGGTCATGGCCTACGAATACGGCATGGTCAGCCCCGGCTGGCTCGAAGGCTAGGGCCAACGCCCTGACTCGGGTTGTGCCTTGTCGGGTGATGGTCACGGTGTCTGGTGCGGGTCAGCGCCCGGGACCAAGACCCAGGACGGGGGCGGCCTGGTGCATCAGCTGCCGGATGGCGTGGTGCACCAGGAGGAAACCGTAGATCTCCTGCTCCATACCTCACGGGTATCTCGAGCACAGGATGAGCTTCGGGCCGCTCCTCGCCACGTCAGCCCTCGGGCGATCCCGAGGCTGGCTGACCACCAAAATCCACGTTGCCTGCGACGGCAAGGGCCGCCCGCTCGCGACGTCGACGAACTTTTCGGAGGCGGTGAGCTGGGCTGCGACGCCGCTCAGGCCCAGGACGGTCACGGCGGCAATGGCGACGCTTGCGCGTCTGTGCGTGGAGCTCTCCCCATCTGCTCACGAAGCACCCTTGGTCACATGGCGTGACCCCATGTGATGGACACGTGGACGCTATGTGTGTTCGGTGAAGGGTCGATTCAGTTGCTGGAGTGCGATCGGGATTGCGTCATGTCGTCGCAACTGCGGCCCTCTGACACGTGGTTGGGGTGGCAAGGGCTTCAATGCGTTACTGTTGTTCTAGCTCAATGCGAACAAGTAGACGCCATACGTCATGGAATGAGGTCACGTCAGTTGTCGACGAACCCCACCACCTCGATCAGTCCTCTCCGTCGCATTGCGAGAGCTACCGCGCCCTTCGTCGTCGGTTCGCTGGTGACCCTCGTGGCGTTCATGCTGCTCCGCAACACACTCCCCGACCGGTTCGCCACCCACTTCGGCCTTGACGGGAAGGCGGACGGATACAGCTCCCCGACCACGGCACTTGGCCAATACATGTTGGTGTTCGCCGTCGAAGCGGCCGGTATCGCTGGAGCCGGCCTCTCCATACAGCCCGCCCTGCGCACGGTGCGGGTACTGACTGTCTTCGCCTGGGGCCTGGCGGGCGCCACCACCTACCTCTTCATCGCCGTGATGGGAAGTCTCGGCGGCGCGGACAGTGCCCAGTTCCCGCTGTACCACCTCGCTCTGGCGGCAGTCGTCGGCGTTGCTGTCGCGGCAGCTGCCTGGGCCGGCTCCCGGCGGCAGTCATGAGCCCGGACTCCGGACACTCACGCATCACGGTCTGGCACAGGTCGCTGATCAGCGGATGGATGATGGCCACCGGCGGTGTGTCGGCGCTCGCCCTGCTCGTCATCGCCGCACTGGTCTCCCAGTACCGCTTCATAGCTCTGCAACTGCTGGTCGTACCCGCGGCCTTCCTTGTCACCGGCGCCATCCGGGTCTCCGTCTCACCCCGTGGCGTGAGCGCAGGGTCGCTCGTCCTGCCCTTCCTTCGTCGGCGCATCCCCCTGCGCAGCATCCGCTCAGCGTCCGCCCGCTGGACCCGCCCCATCGAAGTCGGCGGATGGGGCTACCGCTGGAACCCCGGTCTGAGCGCCATGTCCCTGCGCGAAGGTGACGCCCTGTGGCTCACACTCGTCCACGGCAATCAGTTCGTCATCACCATTGATGACGCCGACACCGCCGCTCGTCTCACCAACGACCTTCTCGTCGACGGACACAAAGGCGACTGACATGCTGGTCTCCATCGACCACTCCTCCTCCGTCAGCCTCGCGGAACAGATCGCCGCGTCCGTGCGCCGCGGCCTGGTCGACGGAAGCGTCCGTAAAGGCGACCGGCTGCCGCCCGCCCGTTCCCTGGCACGCACACTGGACATCAACATGCACACCGTCCTGCGCGGCTATCAGATCCTCAAAAACGAGCACCTCATCGACATGCGCCCCGGGCGCGGTGCCGTCGTCACCGCCGACGCCCCCGCCTCGACCCTCGTCACCGAGGCATGCCGCCACTTTGTCGCCCTGGCGCAAAGGGCCGGCATGTCCCGCACCGACATCCTGGATCTGCTCCACACCCAGCTGCACGCAGCCACGCAGGGCCCACCGGGGCTCGACTAGTTGGCGAGGAATGCGGCGATGTCGGCGGGCGTGCGGAATCCGGCTGTGGAGGGTGGGACGGTGCAGCCGTACTCGGCCAGGAGGGGCTGGCATCGGTGAACGGCCCTGGTGAAGTTTCCCCGTGATCCCGGACACGTGATCGTTATGCCGCGAGGGCGTGCGTGCTGAGGCCGCTGCCTGGCCTCGACCGGGGTGAGGTAGCCGAAAGTCCGGTGCTTGCGCAGGCGGGGCTGGTGGGGGGGGCATGCCGAGTGGACTGAGTGGCGCCGGATCAGCCGGGCAGTGGGTCGTCCAGCCGGCGCAGTTCCGCCTCGCTCAGCTCCAGCTCGGCCGCCTCGGCGGAGTCCTGGATCGACGCCGGGCGGCTGGCGCCCGGTACCGGGATCACTGCTGGGGAGCGGGCCAGCAGCCAGGCCAGGGCGATCTGCTGGGGGCTGACGCCGCGCACGTCTGCGATGCGGTGGAAGGCTGTGCTCGCCGCGGTCGGACCGCGGGTGTCGTCGAGGGAACTCCGGGAGATGCCGCCCAGAGGGCTCCAGGGCAGGAAGGCCAGTCCCAACCGAGTGCTCAGCCGCAGCTCGGGCTCGCTCCCGCGAACTGCCGGCGAGTACTGATTCTGTACGGAGACGAGGCCGTCGCCGAGGATCGCGTGCGCCTCATGAATCTGGTCGGTGGTGACGTTGGAGATCCCGGCTGCGCGGATGGTGCCGGCGTCGAGCAGCTCGCGCAGTGCGCCCACGGACTCCGCCCAGGGCACGGCCGGGTCCGGCTTGTGCAGCTGGTACAGGCCGATGGCTGCCGTGCCCAGGCGCTTCAGGGACGCCTCGGCGGCGCGCTTGAGGTGGTCGGGGGTGCCGTCGACGGTCCAGCTGCCGTCGCCGAGGCGACCGCGGCCGCCCTTCGTGGCGACGAGCAGGTGGGAGGTGTCCCCGCCGTAACGGGAGAGGGCGCGGGCGACGAGGCGCTCGTTGTGGCCGATTTCGCCGGGGTGCCAGTGGTAGCTGTCGGCGGTGTCGATGAGCGTGACCCTGGCGTCCAGGGCGGCGTGGATGGTGGCGACGGCCCGCTGTTCGTCCGGGCGGTGCTCGATGGACAGGGGCATGGCGCCCAGGCCGACGGCGCTCACGGCCGTGTCTCCGATGGCGCGGTACCGCATGGTGTGTCCGTTTCTCAGGAGGTGGGGGAGGCGGTGGCGGCAAGGGCTTCGGCGACGGTGCCGGGGAGCCAGTCGGCGATGTGGGAGAAGGCGAACCCCAGTTCTCTCGCGCGGGCGTTGCTCATGGCGTAGTGACGGTCGAAGGAGAACGGCGAGGCCGGCTCGCCCGCGGCGACTCTGCGGTACACGGCCTTCCGGTCGCTCTGTGCGGCGATGACGGCACCAAGGCCATAGACGTCGAGCAGCCCGTCGGAGCAGGCGTTGACCGGACCGGTGGCATCGGTGCGCGTGGCCGCCCATGCCAGCAGCTCCGCCAACTCCTCGTAGTGGACGAAGACCGTGGGCAGCGCCTCGGCATGCACGGTGATCTGTGCACCCTGGGTGATCCGCTCGGTGTAGTGGCCGAGCCGACCGGTGAACTCCGCCGCGCCGCCACCGAGGACGTGGGCGCTGCGGACTGCGGCGAAAGCGAACCCGTGGTGCCGGGTGAAGACGGCCTCTGCCTGGCGCTTGCCCTCGGCGTAATGCGCCTGCAGGTACGCCGGGTCGTGCCAGGGCAGGTTCATCCGGACCAGCCAGGTGGCCGGATCCACCATCTTCTCGGGTACGGGTGTCCCGGGCGGGACCGCAGGCAGTGCGGCGGTCGCCGGATCGTAGACCTCGATCGTGGACGTCATGACGTACCGCCGGGTGCGGCCGCTGAAGGCACGGGCGGCGATCGCGGCCTGCACCGGCGTGTAGCAGACCTGGTCCACGACCACGTCGAAGGTGCGAGATCCCAGCGCGGCGATCAGGCCGGCCTCGTCATCGCGGTCGGCAACCAGGTGCTCGACCCCTGCCGGCGGCCGGGTGGAGCCGCGGTTGATCACAGTGACCCGGTAGCCCGTCGCCTGCAGGCGCTCTACCAGAACCCTGCCGACATAGCGGCTTCCGCCGATCACGCAGATTCTCTTCATGGCCCCATCCTGAACACCTAAAGTCATCAGCAGAAGTGCCCAATTACTGGCCAGGTGTTAAGGATTACTGTTGATCGACGTGCAGCGGCTCCGAGTCCTGCGGAGTGTGGCCGAACACGGCAGCTTCAACCGGGCGGCCGCGGCCCTCCACCTCACCCCCTCAGCCGTCTCCCAGCACGTGGCCGCACTCGAGCGCAGTCTCGGCGCCCAGGTCGTCGCACGCAGCACCCGCGGAGTCACTCTGACCCCGGCCGGCCGGATCATGGTCGGGGCCGCCGAGTCGGTCGCCGCAGAGCTGGTACACGCCCAGCGGCAGGTCGATCAACTCGACAGCGGTCGCACCCAGATCACCGTCGCCACCTTCACCAGCGGCGGCAGGCTCCTCCTGCCCGGCGCACTCACCCGCCTGGCCACCGCCCACCCCGACACCGTGGTCCACGTCAGGGAAGCCGAGCCCGAGGACAGTCTGCCCCTGGTCCGCCAGGGCGCCGTGGACCTCGCACTCGCCTACCACTTCGACGGCCCGCTGCCCGGCCGGCTCGGGCCGACCTCCAGCATGGTGTGGACGCCGCTCCTCGAAGACCCTCTGCATGTCGCCCTGCCCGACACCCACCCCCTGGCCGGCCGGGACTCACTCGACATCGCCGAGCTGGCCGCCGCACCCTGGGTGCTGGGCTGCCTCAAGACCGAGACCTACCTGCGCCGTTACGCCGAACGTGCCGGATTCGAGCCGGAGGTGCGCAGCACGACGACCGACTACTTCTTCGCCCGCTCGCTCGTCGCAGCGGGCCTGGGGATCTCACTGATCCCCTCCATCGCGCTGACCCCTCCAGTAGCGGGAGTACGCGCCATCCCCATCGTGGCGCCGACGCCGACCCGGCACATCGGCGTCGCCGCCATCAGCCGCCGCACCCTGCCCCAGGCCATGACACTGATACGAGCCCTTCAGCAACAGGCAGCCGCACTGGACGGAGTCGACCCGCGCTCAACGAGAGATGGCCACGCAGACGGCCGAGTTGTTCCGCCGGTGGAATGATCCGCGTCAGGCCGACCTCACGACCACGGGGATCCCGTCGGGCCGAACATCACGCCCGCCAGCGCCCCGAAGGTGTCTTCGGGATCGCGTCCGTCCAGCAGATCGTCAAGGTTGCGGGAGAGCAGCAGCGTCGCGAAACCATGGGCCATCGACCAGGCCGCCATGAAGCTGACGGCCGGATCCTCACCATGGCCCTGCACGGCCGTACGGAGCATGCTCCGCGTCTGTTGGCGCGCCGCGAGGAGTTCCGAGTCGTCGGGGCGCAGGAGCTCCGGCCGGAACATGATCTGGAAGTGCGCCGGGTGCGCGGCGGCGAAGCCCACGTACCGGACGCCCAGGTCGCGCAGGTCCTCCGCCTCGCCGAGCGCGGCGGACAGGAAGCCGTAGCCCTCGGTGGCGACGGCGGTGAGAAGCCCCGCGCGGTCCTTGAAGTGGTGTGCGGGCGCGGCATGGGAAACGCCCGCCCGGCGGGCCAGGTCGCGCAGGGACAGGGCTGCCGGTCCTTCGGTCGCGATGACGTCGAGGGCCGCGGTCAGCACGGCCCGTCGCAGGTCTCCGTGGTGGTAGGAGCGCTCGGTGGGCATGAGAACACCTTAGCGCGATCTAGTCATTGACAAGATTAAAGCCCCGAGGCAATCTCGATCTGGGCAATGGCAACACGCAGGAGCAGCGAACACGGGGAGTCGCATTGGGCAACGACCATGGCCGTACGAGGCAGATGTGGCACCTCCTGGAGCCCCTGCACGCCGTCCTCTATTTCGCGCCACAGGTGTTCGAGGAGGTCGAGTCGCTCGGCTACGACACCGGTGAGCGCTGGCCGAGCTACTTCGCCTTGCGGGCGGCGCCGCTCGGGGCCCCCGGAACTCGTCAGGTGGCCTCCGCGTTCTACAGCTTCAGCCCGCGCCTGGTCGCCGAGCACATCCCCACCGCCTGGGACGTCGCCGCACCGGACAAGGTGGTCCGTGCCCGGATGCGCGGCATCGACGGGGCGTACCGCGCTCTCTTCGGTGCGTGGACGGACGGTCCCGAAGTCGCCGAGGCCGCCGCGCTCGCCCGCCGGGCGGCGGAGGCCGTACGGACCGAGGGCCGGCCGCTCGCCGCCGCCAATGCCGGGCTGCCCTGGCCCCAGGAGCCGCACCTCGTGCTGTGGCAGGCTGCGACGATCCTGCGCGAGCACCGCGGCGACGGCCATCTCGCCGCCCTCCTGACCGCGGGCCTCGACTCGGTGGAGGCGCTGGTGTCGTTCGCCGCCATCGGTGCGGCTTCGGCGGATGTCTTCGCCAGTCGCGGTTGGAACGAGCAGGAGTGGACGGCCGCCCGCGAACGGCTCCGCGCCCGAGGACTTCTGAACGCCGACCACACCGCGACCGACGCGTGCCGTGCCCTGCGTGCGGAGGTCGAGCGGCGCACCGACGAACTCGCCGCTGCCCCCTGGCAAACCCTCGGGGACAAGGACACCGCGAAGCTCGCCGAACTCCTCGGCCGGCCCTGGCTGGAGGTCCTGGACTCAGGCATGCTGCCTCGCGAGACCACCCTCGGCATCGGAAGAACTGGCTGACCCGCCCTGCGATTCCGGTGTCTTGGTCGTGCCGGGTCCCCCAACCCGGCGACACGGTCCGGAAGTTCGGCGCGCGGCGCCTGGAGCTGCTCGGCGACACGGCTCACCAGGTCGCGTTCGCGGGCCAGGTAGCCGAAACCCTCGGCACCGACCGCGGCCTCCAGACGGCGCATGCCCGCACCCACCGACGACTCGGAGGTGAGGGCGACGGTGCCGATCTGTGAGGCGTGTTCGACGTGGGTGCCGCCGCACAGCTCCCGCGACCAGGCCCCGCCGATCTCCACGACCCGGACCTTCTGGCCGTACGTCTCGTCGAACAGGGCGAGGGCGCCAAGCTCCCTCGCCTCGGGCAGCGTCATCCAGCGCACGCCGACCGGCAGGTCACGGCGCAGCGCACGGCCGCCCTCCGCCTTCACCTTCGCCACCGCCGTGTCCAGCACGGTCGTGCCCTGCCGCAGGGTGGAGCGGAAGGCTTCCTCCTCGCTCGCGGCCCGGTCGGCGATCCGGTGGTACGCCTCGGCCACCTCGGAATGGCTGGGCGCCATGCAGTCCCGCGCGACCGCCAGCAGGTCCACGAGTACCGGTTCGGCATGGCCCAGTTGACGCGGGGAGCGGACCGCGCGGCGCAGGACGTAGCCGCGGCCCTCGTTGCCCGGGCTGGTGCCGTCGGCGAGCAGCATCAGGGCGGTGCGGACGTGGTCGGCGACCACGCGCAGCCGGACGTCGGCCTCCGCGTCCGCGCCGTAGCGCACCTCGGCCAGGGCCGCGGCCCGGTCCAGTACGGGGCGGATCTCGTGATCTCGTAGAGGTTGTCGACGCCCTGGAGGAGCGTGGCCATGCGTTCCAGGCTCATGCCGGTGTCGATGTTGCGGCGGGGAAGTTCGCCGAGGATCGGGTAGCCGGACTTGCCGGGGCCCTCGCCGCGCTCGTACTGCATGAAGACCAGGCTCCAGAACTCCATGTAGCGGTCCTCGTCGACCGCCGGGCCGCCCGCCCTGCCCAGCGCCGGGCCGCGGTCGTAGTACAGCTCGGAACACGGCCCGCAGGGGCCGGGTACGCCCATGGACCAGAAGTTGTCCTCGTCGCCGCGCGCCACGAGCCGCTCGTCGGGCAGGCCGGCGATGCGCCGCCACAGGCCGCGGGACTCGTCGTCGCTGTGGTGGACGGTGACCCAGACGCGGTCCGGGTCCAGGCCGTAGCCGCCGCCTTCCACCGACGCGGTCGACAGCTCCCAGGCGAAGGCGATGGCCTCCTCCTTGAAGTAGTCGCCCAGGGAGAAGTTGCCGTTCATCTGGAAGAAGGAGCCGCGCCGGGGACGACGGTGTGGCCGCGCTCGGCGAAGGAGTCGAGGAAACGGCGGCGGATATCGGCGGTACGCAAGAGGGGGCTCCGGGGCTTACAGAGGGAGAGGGGCGAGGGACCGGGCGGGATGGCGCGGGCCGAGGAAGACGACGATGCCCTTGCCGTCGGGGGAGGGGTGCGTGACCTGTGTCCAGCCCTGGCGGCGGTAGAAGGCCACGGCCCGCGCGTTCTGGACGGACGTCAGCAGCCACGCCCGCCCGTCGGGTGCGTGCGCGGTCACCGCGTCGAGGAGGCCACCGGCGAGGCCGGTGCCGCGGGCGGCCCTGCGGACGGCGAGTTCGTCGATCTCCAGGGCCCCGCACAGCCAGTCCGCGGTGTGCGCGGCACCGAGCCCCGCAGCGGCCTGCGGGTGGCAGCGGTCGGTGGGGAAGGGCGCGGGGGTGATCCAGGCGGTGGCGAAGCCGATCACGTCCCCGTCGCGCACGGTGATCGCGGCCGTGAAGCCCGGGCGGCCCGCGTTCGCCGGCAGCCGGCCCACGAACTCCGTCGCCCGCTCCTCGTCCTCGTTCCACGGCGGCGCGCAGAAGGCGTCGACGTACACCGAGCGCAGCGCGTCGGTGCGCGCGACGAGTTCGGCGTCCGTGCAGACGCGGATGTCGGTGCTCATCAGGCGGCCGCCGCCTTCCCGGTGGCGACGGGGTGCAGGGCGGCGTACTCCAGCGGCGCCGACGGATCGATCGACACGTCCAACGGGGCCGGTTCGGCTCCGGCGCGCACCAGGAGGTCGCCGACGGCCGCGATCATCGCGCCGTTGTCGGTGCACAGCCGCAGCGGTGGCACCCGCAGCTCGATCCCGGCCGCCCGGCAGCGCTCCTCGGCCAGTGAGCGCACCCGCGAGTTCGCGGCGACTCCGCCGACCACGACCAGGGTCCCCACGCCGTGCTCCTCGCACGCGGCCACCGCCTTGCGGGTCAGCACGTCCGCTACGGCCTCCTGGAGCGAGGCCGCGCCGTCGGCCACCGGCAGCTCCCGCCCCGCGTGACCCTCGGCCCAGCGGGCCGCGGCCGTCTTCAGCCCGGAGAAGGAGAAGTCGTACGAGCCGGGCAACGGGCGCGGGAAGGGGACAGCGCGAGGATCCCCCGCTCGCGCGGTCCGGTCGATGGCCGGACCGCCGGGGTACGGCAGTCCGAAGACCCGCGCGACCTTGTCGAAGCACTCCCCGGCGGCGTCGTCCAGCGTGTCCCCGAGGTGCGTGATCCGGTCCCGGGCGAGGTCGCGGACGAGGAGGAGCGAGGTGTGGCCGCCGGAGACGATGAGCACCATGCACGGGTCGGGCAGCGGGCCGTGCTCCAGCGTGTCGGCGGCGACGTGCCCGGCGAGATGGTGGACCCCGTACAGCGGAACGCCGAGGGAGTAGGCGATGCCCTTCGCACCGGCCAGACCCACCTGCAGCGCGCCCGACAGCCCGGGACCGGTGGTCACGGCGACGGCGCCGATGTCGGACAGCCGCAGCCCGGCCTCGTCCAGTGCCTGCCGGACGACCGGGCGCAGCGCGTGGAGGTGGGCGCGGGAGGCGATCTCGGGCACCACCCCGCCGAAGCGGGCGTGTTCGTCCATGCTCGACGCCACCGCGTGCCCCAGCAGCCGCCCGTCCCGGACCAGGCCCGCGCCCGTCTCGTCGCAGGACGACTCGACGCCCAGCACTACAGCAGATCCCATCGACCGACCTCTTCTGCGCTGTGTAAGTTGTTGCGAATAGTGTGCAATAAGATCGCTGTCGATGTGCACCCGAACGGTTCCGTGCAGGTGGCCGCCCCGTGGAGTGCCTGACCGACGCCCGCCCCGACCCCGAGGTACCGAGTCGCACCCGCCGCAGCAGTGACCGTCGTGGGGATCAGCGCCGACGGCTGGGGTGGTCTGCCTGACGCCGCGCGCCGGGTGATGCCGGACGCGGAGGTCGTCGTCGGCGGCCCGCGACAGCTCGATCTGCTGCCGCCGGAGTGCGCCGCCGAGCGTGTGCAATGGCCCGCGCCGCTGCGCCCGGGCGGCCCCCGGCCTGCTCGCCGCGCACGCGGAACGCCGTCCTGGCCGGCGGTGACCCCATGTTCCACGGCACCGGTCGCACGCCGACCGAGGTGCTCGGTCCCGGCGCGGTACGCGGTGCCCCACCCTTCGTCCGACGTGAACCGGGCCGTGCAGCTGCTGATCGAGTACGCTCCACGGCCGCCCTACGACTCGGGGACCCGGGCCACCGCTTCCCCCTCCTTCCTCTCCTTCCTCGACGCGTCGCTCCGGGAGCCCCTCGCCGGAGGCCCACAACGCTGCGGTGCAGCGCATGATCCAGGCCGGTGCCGTGCCGGTGACCTGGTTCTCCGTGGCGGCCGAGTT
>NZ_JOFH01000066.1 GCF_000721235.1 Streptomyces olivaceus | reverse complement strand
GGGGCGTGGCAGAAGGCGCGGAACGCGGCGGGCACGGGCACGCCGGAGTCGTCAGGGTACGACGAGGTCGGGGCCGTCGCGCAGGACGCCTTCCTCGCGATGCGACCGCTCCGGGATGAGACCGTTGGCGGAGGCCGCACCTTGGCAGAGGCGACGGTGGCAGCGATGAACAACAGTGACTCCGGGGCGGAGAGGCGCGTTGTGCAGTACTGCGACGATGTCGGCTTCGAGACGCTGACTCGCTAGTTAGGGCACTTCGTTTGGATTATCCAGCGCTGCGTAACATCACCCCTCAGGACTGGGGAGGCGTGAGACGTGGGAATCTTCCGAAGGAAGCGCAGTAGGCAGCGGGTGCCTCCGCCCGAGCTGGTTGCCGAGGCCAAGGCAAATCCAGGGGGCTGGGTCTACGAGATCGACGGGAACATGGTCGATGATCCGAACGGGGCTGTGCCTCCTGAGGCCATCATCGCGGCTTGGCAAGTCGACGCTCGCGGGAGGCTCTCGGGCGGCTACCAGGCAAATCCAAACTACCGACCTGGGGCGACAGGGCAGTAGTTCATATGGGGCGAGGTGGTACGGGCGTTTCATCCCGGTCGTCGACTCGTTGATCTGGCCGTGCCGTTGACTGACGCGCAGTGGGCGCGGATCGAGCCGTTACTCCCGGATCGGACGCCGCGACGGGGCGGCCGGTGGCGGGATCATCGTGAGGTGATCGATGCGATCGCCTGGAAGTTTCAGACCGGATCGCAGTGGGGCCACCTTCCCGAGAAGCCCGGCAACT
Source organism: Streptomyces olivaceus (assembly GCF_000721235.1). Lineage (GTDB taxonomy): Bacteria > Actinomycetota > Actinomycetes > Streptomycetales > Streptomycetaceae > Streptomyces > Streptomyces olivaceus. The sequence goes on along the minus strand of NZ_JOFH01000066.1, from coordinate 13,886 downwards.
GGCGAGGCGTCTACAACCGGTTGCAGATGTGGGCCGTCGACAGCACCTGGGAGCGGGTGTTCACCGCGCTCATCGCGCAGGCCGACGCCGAGGAAGAACTCGACTGGGTCGTCTCGGTCGACTCGACCGTCGTGCGTGTACACCAGCACGCGGCCGGAGCCCGCAAAAAGGGGCTCCGACCGGTGAACCTGCGGCCCACGCCATCGGCAGACCCCGCGGCGGGCTGACCACGAAGATCCACCTGGCCTCCGACGCCCACTGCCGGCCGCTGGCCTTCGTGCTTACCGCCGGGCAGGCTGGTGACGCACCCGCCTTCGCTCACGGCCGTTCCACTGCCCGCATGGTGCGGAACCGAGGTCCGCGGCCGACCGGATCGTCGGCAGTACCGCGCACGCCATGATCCGGATGCCACGCGTCCGGATGCCTCTTCAGCCTCCGGTCTCGTCCGGGGCCGCTTCGCCGGGGAGGCTGAGGGGCGGCGTCGGCCCGCGGCCCTCCCCCTCTGGTGACCTGGCGTGGGTCGACGCCGACCGGGCCGGCGGGTTACTTGCCGCCCTTGCAGCCGGTCCGCTTGGTCTCCACGGCCCGGCCCCGCCTCACGGCCTCTCCCCCGGGATGGCGAGATAGGTGTCCCGAAGGTGGTTCAGCACGGGGTGCTCGGTGGGCAGTCGGGTGTCGTCGATGGCGGCGAGGGCGCGTACGCCGATGCTCGTGTTGGTCGCGAAGGCGGCTGCCATGCCCTTTGCCCGCTCCAGGGTGACGGCTGTGATCCGGTGTTCGGCGCGCTGCTGGAGGAGCGCCGCGGTGACCCCGGGCAGCACGGGGGCCTGCGGCCACACCACGGTGCCGTTCTGGTCGATGAACCCGACGTTCCACGTTCCGCCTTCGCTCACCAGCCCGTCACGCCCGATGAACAGGGCATCGTCGAATCCGGCGAGCTGGGCGGCGCGGCGGGTGTGGAGGGCGCCGAAGAGGCCGGCGTGCTTGACCTCGGGGAGGTCTCGTTCGTAGGGCACGCTCATGGCCCGCAGGGGAGCAGGGGGCATCGTGCCGGCACTGCGCACGGTCACCAGAACGCCGGGGTCCGCGGCGTCGGCGGGGCGGCCCAGGTCGACCCGGGGGTCGTAGACGGTCACGCGGACGACGCAGGGCTGTGTGTGGCCGTCCAGGGCCTGGCGAACGTAGGCGCGGACGCGTGCGGTGTCCAGGTCGGCGCCCCACACGGCCTTGCAGTCCTTCGTCAGGCGTTCCATGTGCAGGGGCAGGCCGCGGATCCGCCCGTCGTCGACGCGCATGGACGTGAAGTGCCCCACCCCGACCAGGGCCAGGGCCAGCAGGTCTTCGGTCGTGACGGGCTTCCCGTTGAGTGTTGCCATGGCACTCAGGATGTCAGGGCCGCCCCGGTGAACAACACCACGCGGGTGTCCCCGCCGCGCCGCCGATCGCCCGCCGGCCCCGGAGCCCGCGTGTCCTCGACCGGGGAGCCCGCGCGCGGGCCGGTGCACGTTACCGCCCGCCGGCCCCTCGGTGGGCGTACGTCTCCTTCGGTAGTGCGCGCAGGGTGGTCCGGGCCTTGAGGAGCATCTCCTCGTACTCGGCCTCCGGGTCGGAGTCGAGGACGATGGCGCCGCCCGCGCCGATGGTCAGTTCGCCGTCGTGGCGGACCGCGGTGCGGATGGTGATGCTCAGGTCCGCCGTGCCCGTGTAGCCGACGAAGCCGATGGCGCCCGAGTAGACGCCCCGGGCCTCGCCCTCCAGGTCGTCGATGATCTCCATGGTGCGCAGTTTCGGCGCCCCCGTCATGGATCCGCCCGGGAAGCAGGCCCGTACCGCGTCCACGGCGGTACTGCCCTCGCGCAGGGTGCCGGTGACGGTGGAGACGAGCTGGTGCACGGTGGCGTAGGACTCCACCGCCATGAGCGAGGGGACGGTGACGGTGCCTATCTCGCAGATCTGCCCGAGGTCGTTGCGGAGCAGGTCCACGATCATCAGGTTCTCGGCGCGCGTCTTGGGGTCCGTCCGCAGCGCGCGTCGTGTGGCGTCGTCGGTCTCCGCGTCCGGGTGCCGGGGCGCCGTGCCCTTGATCGGCTTGGCCTCCGCGGTACGGGCGGCGTCCACCTTGAGGAACCGCTCCGGCGAGGAACTGAACACCGCGAGGTCGCCGAGGCGCAGCAGCGCCGCGTAGGGGGCGGGGTTGAGCCGCCGCAGGCGCCGGTAGTAGGCGAGGTCGTCGGCCGGTGCGGGCAGGTGCAGGTTCGTGGTGAGGCAGATCTCGTAGCTCACGCCCTCGCGCAGCTTGCGGTCGCACTCCTGGATGTCCGCCAGGTACCGCGCGCGCGGGCGGGCCAGCCACGCCGCCGCGTCGTGCTGCTCGGGGAGCGGCGGGTCGGCGGCCTCCGCCTGTGCGGTGGGAAGTTCGGTCAGCACGGGGACGACCGTTCTGATCCACTTCTGCGCGGCGTCGGCGTCCTGCTGCTCGCAGACGGCGACGACGTACGTGCGGTTCTCGGCATGGTCCACGGCGATGAAGCGGTCCGCCTGCAGCCACACGGCGTCCGGCGTGGTCGACTGGTGGACGCGCCGCCCGCCGAGGTCGGCCTTCAACTCGTAGCCGAAGTAGCCGACGTAACCGCCGGTGAAGTCGAAGGGCAGTTCCCCGGCCCGCTCGACCACACGGCGGGTGCGGCGGTCGAGCGCGTCGAAGATACTGCCGCCCTCCCGGCGCGAGGCACCGTCGGGGTGGTCCACGACGGTGTGCCCGTCCCCGACGCGGTAGGTCAGCATCTCCGCGCCCGGCTCCTCGGCGGCGCCGAGGAACGAGAAGCGGGCCAGGCCGGGTTCCACGTGCGAGCTGTCGAGCCAGAAGGAGCGGGTACTCGCCCCGTGCAGCGCCAGGTACGCGGCCTCCGCGTCCACGGCGCGGTCCAGCACCTCGTATTCCGCGCGCAGCCGCGGCAACGGCCCGTCCGGTGCCGCGACCGGTACGGGCGCCGCGCCGGCCCGGCCCTCGTACGCGTCCTTGCGGAGGTCGCGCCCCGCCAGTGCAAGGTCCCGGAAGTTGGCCGCGAGACGGGCGCCGTGCTCCGTGCAGATCGACTCCGGGTGGAACTGCACGCCCCACCACGGCCGTTCGCGGTGGGCCAGGCCCATGACCACGCCGTCCTCGGCGCGCGCGGTGACCTCCAGGTGCGCGGGCAGGGGTTCGGCGACGCTCAGCGAGTGGTAGCGCACGGCGGTGAAGTCCTGCGGGACACCGGTGAAGAGGCCCGTGCCGCTGTGCCGGATCGTGGACAGGTGGCCGTGCCGGGGCTCCGGTGCGGGCGCGACCCGGGCGCCCGCCAGCAGACCCAGGCCCTCGTGTCCCAGGCACACCCCCAGGACCGGCAGCCCCGAGTGCTCGAGGACGTCGCGGGAGCGTCCGAAGTCGCGGGCGAGCGCCGGGTGGCCGGGGCCGGGAGAGATGACCGCGGCGTCGAAGCTGCGTGGGTCGTACCGGTCCCAGTCCCCGACGTCGTTGTGTACGACGACGGGGGCGACGCCGTACACCTTCGCGAGTAATTGGTACAGGTTGTAGGTGTAGGAGTCGTAGTTGTCGATGAGCAGGACACGCATGGGTCAGCACCTAGTGTGGGGAGCCGTCAGGGGGCTTCGGTCGACACCGTTGACCAGTCGAAGGGGAGGGAGTCCAGGACGTCCAGTTCCCGGCACAGGCGCCGCAGCCCGCTGAAATCCTGGAGGAGCCGCTTGCCGCCGGAGGCGCCGGCGATGTCCCGCAGCATCTCCTGGCCGCCCTCCACGCCGAGCAGCTCCAGGATTCGGGCCCAGGTCGTGAAGTCGTGGGCGGCGAACGCCTCCATCCCGTCGGCCAGCGCGGCGAGGAAGTAGCCGCGCTGCCCGGGGCTGAAGTGCTTCCACGCCTCCTGGGCGAGGGTGTCCGCGATCGAGGCGTGGCAGTACTCGTCGCGGTTGTGCAGAACTGCCGTCATGCGGTTGACGGGCTGGATGTCGTGGTTCTCGGCGACGAGGTCCAGATGGGCGTTGACCGAGATCTCCGCGACCGTCGTGAAGGCCAGCGACACCAGGGCACGCTCGTCGTCCGTCGCGGCCGCGGCGAGCCGCTGTGCCTGCCTGCGCGCCTTGTACGCAAGGGGCAGCGCCGTCTCCGGCATCCGCCAGCCGCGCTTGCGGCGCGTCACGGCGCTCGCGTTGAGGTGCATCAGCGTGTGGTACTGCTCGTCGACCATGGCCTGCGTGACCGCGAGCGCCGTGGACTCGCCGTCGACGCCCGTGTCGAAGACGTCCTGCGTGACCAGGGCGAAGCCCGGATTCACCACGTGCTGCTCGATGTCCATGATGTTCTTGTTGAACGAGACCCAGCCCCACGCGAGAATCCGGGCCTTCGTCCCGTCGTCGAGCGCGAGGTAAGTGGGATGCTCGCGGAAGGGCAGCAGAGCTTCGGGGAAGTCCGGCCGGTCCAGTTCGAAGACGTCGTCCAGGTCCGGCTCTTCCCGCTTGACGGTGGCACGCCGGTGCCAGTTGCCCGCGAGCCTGCTGAGGACGGCGTTCTCCACCGCGTCGTGCGGGTCGTGCTCGGGGAGCGACCGCAACCGTTGCGCCACGGTGGAGGCGCCGGGATCCGTTCCGTCGGGTGTGCCGTTCATGATGACCTCGGTCCGGGGCGGAGCCGTCCGGCGCGCGGGGCGCCGGCCTTGGGCCTGGGGAATTCCGTCTCGTCCGGTTCCGGCTGGAGCCCAAGGGCCCTGTCCGGAACGGAGGGGGCCTCTGCGGCGCCGGGCTGGCGGTGCGTCACGGACCGTCCAGGACTGTCCGGAGTGCCTGGACGTCGCCCGGTGCAAGGGCGATCCCGAAGATGTCCGCGGGGGCGGTCAGGAGTTCGTCCTTGTCGAGTTCCCGCGAGGTGGCCGGTCTCGCGGGCCGTATCTCCGTGAGGGTGCTGCCCGCGAGGATGTGCCTCACCCCGGGCTGCGTGCGCTGGAGGACCATCTGGTGGTTGAACGGTGAGCGCGGATGTGTGAGGCAGAAGTGGTTGAGGATCTCGAAGTCCGAGGGATGGCGCACGTCCGTGGTGAATCCGTACAGCTCGACCGGTCCCTCCGGCCGCAGGAACCGCAGCACGTACTCACCGGTCTGCTCTCGTACGAGATCGAACGACCAGTCGTCGTCCAGCCGCGCGTGCTCCGCGAGCCGGACCGGCTCGTGCGGTCCGTAGGCACCGAAACTCACGTCGTGGAGCCAGTGTTCGCCGTCCAGCTCCACGCACAGGGCCACGTGCAGGGCGGGCCCGAACCTGCTCCCGGTGCGGATGCGCGTCCGGCCGGCGAACGCCGTGAACGTGAATCCGATGCGGTCGAGCACCGCCGCCATCAGCACGACCTGCTCCAGACACCAGCCGCCGCGCCCCTGTCGCACGATCTTCTCCTGGACGCTGTCCAGGTCGAGCGGTACCGCCTCGCGTCCCAGCAGCGCGTCGAGGTTGTCGAAGGCGATCGCGTCGACGTGGGCGGCGTGCAGCCCGCGCAGTGTGGGGAGGTCCGCGGCCACGTCGCCCCGGTGGCCCACGCGCTCCAGGTAGGCGTCCAGGTCGACGCCACCGCCCTGCCACATCGAATCCGCCATGGGTGGCCCGCCCTTCACGTGAACTGTCCGGCGACCGCGGCCGCGAGAATGAGCCAGCCGAAGTAGGTGTTGGAGACGAAGGCGTCCCAGCACGCTTTCGGGTCGTCCAGGTCCACCCGCACGATCAGGTAGGACAAGTAGCCGCCCGCAAGCGCGAGGATCAGGTAGAACGCCCACCCCACCGACGCCTGGGAACCGGCCCACAGCACGCTGCCGACGCTGAGCACACCGAAGAGCGCCAGCCACGCCTTGGTGGCCCCGCCGAACAACAGCGCCGAGGACTTGACACCGATCTGGCGGTCGTACTCCTTGTCCTGGTGGGAGTAGATCGCGTCGTGGATGAGAGTCCAGAAGGCTCCGCCGGCGTACAGGCCGAAGGCCGTGAGCGGGAAGTCGGCGCTTCCGGTCGCCGCCGTCCAGCCGATCAGCGCGTAGACGCTCATCACCAGCGCCAGGAACGCGGTGGGCCAGAAGAAGATGCGCTTCATGTAGGGGTACGCGACGATCAGCGGGTACGACGCCGCGGCGACCAGGGACGTCTCCACGTTCACGAGCGCCAGGACCAGCAGGGCGACCCCGGCCTGTGCGGCGGCGAACAGGAGCCCGTTCCTGACGCTGACGGCCCCCGACGCGACTGGACGGGACACGGTGCGGGCGACCCGGGCGTCGACGTCCTTGTCGATCACATCGTTGACCGCGCATGCAGCGCCGCGCACCAGCACCGCGGCGACGGCGAGGAGCACCACCGTCGACGGGCTCGGCCCGCGCCCGGATGCGAGGGCGACGGCCCACAGTCCCGGGAGCAGGTAAAGCACGTACCCCGTGGGCCTGTCGAGCCGCATCAGCAGGAGGTAGGCGCGGACCGGGGTGGGACTCTTCGTGACCACACCCGTGGATATCTCGTGCAGCATCAGGATCCCCTCACCAGGTCACCGGGAGCTGGACCAGCCCGCCGATCAACGTGTCGCGGCGCAGCCTCAGCGCGTCCGCACCGACGGCCAGACGCAGGGTCGGGAAGCGTGCGATCAGTTGCGTGAGCACCACCTGCAACTGCATCCGGGCCAGGTCCGCGCCGACGCAGTGGTGCGCGCCGTGCCCGAACACGAGGCTGGCTTCGGTGTCGCGCGTGACATCGACGCGGTCGGGGCCGGCGAAGGCCGCCTCGTCGTGGTTGGCCGCGATGATGTTCAGCAGCACGAAGTCGCCGGTCCGGATGGCGACCCCCTCGATCTCGAAGTCCGTCACCGCGTAACGGGGCATGCCGCCGTTGTGCGGATTCGGCATCGACATCCGCAGGGTTTCCTCCACCGCGCCCGGGACGAGACCCGGGTCGCGCAGCAGCGCCTGCCACTGCTCGGAATCGGCCAGCAACAACGACACACAGGTGCCGATCCGGGCCACCGTGGTCTCGTAGCCGCCAAACAGCAGCAACGCCGTCAGTCCGACGACCTCGTTGTCGCTGATTCCTCCGGTCGCGCAGATCCGGGAGATCGCGTCATCGCCGGGATTCCGCCGTTTGCCGGCGACGAGTTGCTTGCAGTAGGCGAACAGCTCGCCCAGCCCCTGCCTCGACCTGGCCGGGTCCCCGACACTGGCGGCATCCTGGGTCCAGCCGCCGAACCGGTCCTTGTCCCCGTGGGGCACTCCCAGCCACTCGCACATCACCTGGATGGGCAGCGACAGCGCCAATGCCTCGCGCAGGTCCACCGGGGGCTTCCGGTCGGCCACGTCGTCCAGGAGCCGCCCGGTCACCTCTTCGACGTAGGGCCGCAGCGCCAGCATCCGCTCGGGCGAGAAGTGCGGTTCCAGCAGCGCCCGCAACCGGGCGTGGTCGGTGGCGAAGTCCCCCAGCAGGCCGGCGAGGATCGCGGAGCCGCCGCCGTTCGCCGCCGCCTGCGGATCGGGGTTCGAACGGCTGAGGCGGTCGTCGTCGAGCAGTTTCCGCACCCAGGCGTGCCCGGTGACCAGCCACGCCTCGTCGCCCTCGGCCGTGCGGACCCGGTGGACCGCGCCCCGGGACTGAAGCGTGCGCAGCTCTGGCGCGAGGTGCAGCGCCTCCGGCTGCTCGAAAGGCAATTGAACAGGGGTACTCACTGACGGCCTCCGCCGGAATCGAGGTTCGGACCACCGCGTCGAAGTCGGTCGCGACGTACGGGAGCTGCCTTTCTTTTACTGGCCGGGAGCAGCGGCACCGGATTCACGCATTGCGTCACTGAAACCACTGGAAACACTGGGAATTGCTGCGCCGGATATGTTTCCTGCCTATCTCCCCGACCCCGGCACCGCTTCGCCGTGCGGTGACCTCCCGACTGCCGCCGCACACTGAACTCGGCGCCGCCCGCCAGCATTTCCGTTGTCGTCGATACTGCCATCCTGGTGGGCGCTCCTGGGCGTGTCAACGACGCGGCGCAGGCGTCTCCGGGTTTAGGAAAAACCCCAAAGGATCCGACACGGGCCAGGATTTGGACTACTCTTCGGATTGGTGGCCGCCAGGTTGCACCGTAGGCCGTACTCCGAGTACGGCTGTTGAGCCGGCGTCCGACGCCGCACACGCCTTCCCGGGAAATACCCGGTTTCCTGCGACCGGAGTGAGTGTGCCTTCTCTCCGCACCACGCCTCACCAGGGGAGCGGACGCACGCGGGTCGGACGTGCTCGGCGGGTCTTTCCTCGGCACATCGGGGCCGAGTAACACCGCACCATGCCACTGCTCACTGCCGGTGTCGGCGCACAGATAGCTTGAGAGGCGGAATGGCCATGTCTGTGGATTCCACGCAATTGCACGAGGACAGGTCGTTCGATCCGTATGGCGCGCATCGCGACGATCCGTACGCGTTCCTGGCCGCCGTCGGAGAGACGGAACCGGTGTTCTTCGCCCCTTTGCTCGGCGCGTGGTGCGTCACCCGGCGCGACGACATGATCGCCGTGCTGCGCGACGACCGGAACTTCTCGGCCCGGGACCACAATCCCCGGCCCGCGGTCGCGCTGCCCGAGGACGTGAGCCGGATGCTGCGCACGTGGCGCGGTGCCGACGCGCTCGCCGTCGGCTCGCTCGACCCTCCCGAGCACACCAGGATCAGGGAAGTGCTCAACGTCGGGTTCACGCCGGCCAGGGTCAGAGCGTTCGAACCCGCGATGCAGGCGATCGCCACCGATCTCGTCGAGCGGATCGCGGACGCGGAGGAGTTCGACTTCATCACGGAGTTCGCCGTTCCGTACTCCCTCGAGGTGATCGGCCGACGCCTGGGCATCCCGAACGAGTACCTCGAACGCTGCCGCACGTGGTCCGAACAGCGCATCGAACTCATGATGGTGCGGGGCCACACCGATCTCGATCGGTTGCGTGAGTTCGCCCACGGGCTGATGGAGTTCGGTGCCTTCGCCCGGTCACTCGTGCAGGAACGGCTCACCTCGCCGCAGGACGACCTGATCAGTGAACTGCTCCACGAGGGCAAGGGCGGCCGCACGCTCACCGCCGACGAGGCTTCCGTCATGATCCCCACACTGATCTTCGCGGGGCACATGACCTGTGCCGAGGCACTGGGCACCATCTTCTTCCAGCAGTTCCGGGCGCCCGGCGGCTGGGCCGGGGTGGTCGACGGATCGACAGGCGTGCGGGAACTCGTCGAGGAGGGACTGCGGTTCGACAGTCCGCTGGCGGGCATGTACCGGACCGCGGTGAACGACGTCGTGGTCGGGGACGTCCACCTGCCCGCGGGAAGCCGGCTGCTTCTGCTGTACGGAGCGGCCGGCCGGGGCGGTCACTCGTCCGCGTGCCCGGCCGCGTTCAGTCCGGGAAGCGGGTCCGCCTCGCACCTCGCGTTCGGGCACGGCATCCATTTCTGCCTCGGTGCCGGGTTCGCCCGCGCGGAACTGGAGAGCGCGATACGAGTGCTCGCCACCAGGATGCCGGGGCTGACCCTGGCGCCCGGGCCACTGCCACGGCACCGGCCGGTGTTCCCGCTTCGGGCATTGACCGAGCTCCGGGTGCGGCAGGGGTGAGACTCGCGGTCCGTCGGCGGTCCTCGCGTTGTACCGGCTTGTACCGACCGCAAGTCGACCGCGGACCGGTTCGTAGAGGCTCGTCCGATCAGGAAGCCGCCGTCCCCGGGCCTCCCCTGACTTGGGAGACCCGGGGACGGCGCTCCGCTGTCAGCCGCGGACCGCGGTAAGGAAGAGGTAGCCGCTCTCCGGGACGGACCCGAACTTGCGCATGAAATCGAGGAGTGACGCGGCCTGTTCCTCGCCCACCAGTTCGGCCAGCTCGTCCCGGACGGTCTCCACGGCGTCGGCCATGAGGCCGAGGGTGCGGATGACGTTGTCGGTGATGTCGGTGATCTGCACGTCGACGAACCCGTTGTCGGCCAGTGCCGTCCGGTACTCGTCCACCGTGCCCAGGGAGCGCACGCCGTAGTGCTCGACGACGTGGTCCAGGACCTCGCGTCCCTCGGGGGTGACGGGGTCGCGCTGGATGACGTCGGCGACGGCGAGGCGGCCGCCGGGGCGCAGGACGCGGGCGGCCTCGGAGAGCACCTGGCCGCGGTCGGGCATGTGCCACATCGACTCGAAGGCCCAGGCCGCGTCGAACGAGCCGTCGGGGAAGGGCATGTCCATCGCGTCGCCGTACTGGAACGTCGCCCGGTCGGCGAGCCCTGCCTCGGCCGCGAGCTTCGTGGCGTCCGACACCTGGATCCGGCTTATGGTGATGCCCACCACGTCCACGTCGCAGGTGCGGACGAGGCGCTGTGCGGGGTAGCCGATGCCGCAGCCGATGTCCAGAACCCGTTGGCCGGGCCGCGCCGCAAGACCTGAGATCATCAGATCGGTCAGGCGGTCCGTGGCCTTCTCCACGGAACTGTCGTCGGCGTCGTTCTCCCAGTAGCCGTAGTGGATGTTGGGGCCCCACGCGGAACCGTAGATCCGGCCGAAGCCGTCGTACACGTTGAGGACTTCGCTGTGAGCGGGAGACTGCTCGATCGTCATGAAGGACTCCGTATGGTCGTGAAGGGGACGGTGAGCCGGCGGCGGTAGTCCCTGGCGGTGGTGAGCCCGCGCGTGGTCGCGCCGGGAGCCGAGCGCGGACGGAACCCGGCGCGCCGGGCTGAGCAGCCCCAGCCCGGCGTCCGCCTTTTCTTGCTTGCCTTACTTCAGCTCGAAGCGCAGGAAGCCCAGCCGCACGCCCCCGGCCTGCCATTCCGCACCGAGCGCCTGGTTCGCCAGCAGAGATATCCGCAACTGCCTGCGATCCGCCGGAGAGAGACTTCCGTCGGTTTCCAGCATCGCCTTGGTCCAGGCGGCACTCTCCTCCCAGAACGGCGCGGTTTCCGACGTGGCGTCGACGTCGTCGGCCAATTCGAAGCCGGCGGCCTCCGCGGCCTTCACATAGTCGAGCACCGTGGCTGGTTTCGTGTAGAAGTATTCGGCCCACACATCTGCCCCATGGGGACGTGTGATGAATACTTCCTCGACGCACACACTCGCGCCCGGACGAAGCACACGTGCCAGCCGCTCGAACCACCGAGGACGGTCGAAGTATCCACTGCTCTCAATCGCTACCGCCGCGTCATAGGGTCGGTCGTCCAAGGGCAGTTGCTTCGCGTCGCTGACCAGCGCCCGGACCCTTCCGTCCACACCGCATTCCCGCGCGAAGCCCTCGACCACCGGCGCGTGTTCCGGCGCGTTGGTGACCGCCGTGACGTCGGCACCGTATTCCTGTGCCCAGAAGAGCGAGCCCCCGCCCAGACCGCAGCCGACGTCCAGAACCCGGCCCGACAACCGCTGTTCGGCGTCCCAGATCTTCGCCGCGTACCGCAGCAGGTCCTCTTGGTGGCGCCGTATGCTGCCGCGAATGGCATCCGGTGCCGCATTGTCGGCACGCAGCGGCGGCTCGGTGGAGGCGTAGTGACCCACATGGTAGTGAATCCTCGGCCCGGGACCGTATTTGCGGACGAGCCTGGCCGTTTTGTCATCGTAGTACTGGCCTACCAGCCTCACCTCGTCCTGAGGGTCCGGCACTGTTTGAGGTGAACTTGAAAGCTGATCCAGATTCGACACGGGTCACTCCTCCAGAGCTCGGATTCTGACGGCATTGACGAACGGTTCGCTTCGAGGGCTGACGGACGGCCTGTATCGGGCGTTGCGCTCGCCCTGTTTCGGCGAAGACAACCGGATCGGCAGGGAGCACCGGACCGGTTTCCGGTTTCATAAACTGCGCCGACACCTTTCGCGTGCGCGAGAGCCACCCGACACTGAGACAACAGGCGACCCATGAAGCCGCTCTCATGACCCGGAATTATGAGTGGCATCGAAATCGAGTGACACCCATTGGATTTCAATCCTGGAGGGCGGCCCTGGTCGTGTCAACGCTGCGGCGTGCGCTTCCTCCGGTTTAGGAGAAACCCCAAATCCACGGCGCTCGGGCCGCGGACCAGCTCCGGGACTAATCCACGGTTTCGCGGGCGGTACGCGGCGGCCACACGTCCGTTCGCAGGATCTGGAGAACGAAGGCCCGCGAAACCAGCGCGACGCGATTCGGCGCCTGAAGCTTGTCGGACATGACGCGGACGTGGTAGTCGATGGTCTTCGAGCTGAGATACAGCTCCCTGGAAAGCCTCCCACTGGAGAAGCCTGCCGCAACACCCTCCAGGATCCTGACTTGGATCGAGCTGGGCACCCAGTCAACCTGCTGTGCCACTTTGCAGCCGTCCTGATCAAAATTCATGGCACCCGTCCGTTTCGTACAGCCCGGCTGGGCCGTGTGCTTCGAGTGATCCGATCGTTGGTTGATGCATGTCGTCGAGCGACGCCCGGTGGGTGAGGATCGGGCGCTCATTGCCGGCCGGCCCCCGAAGCGGAGGTCGGCGCCGTGATCACGGACAGGTGAGTCGGCCGGGACGCGTGCGACCACCACACGTGGACGTCGTGGCACGTCCCGCCCGAGCGGGCGACACCTTCCCCTGACGTCCCCACCGGGGACCGGGGCGGTCACGCAGCCGAGGTTCGCGAAGTGGCGGTCATGGTTCCGCTTCCCGGCCGGTCACCCCGGGCCACGCCGGAAGCGGTCCGCAGCGGGAACACGCGCCGGCCCCGACGGTCGCCTGGAGCGGCACAGTGTCCGACGGGAAAGCCCCCGCGAGCAACCCGGCGGTCGCGCCGACGGACCGCAGGCCCTCGACCGCGGCGGCTACGACCAGCGCACCATCGTCGGAGGCTCCTCCGGCAAGCGCGAGCAGCGGCCGGCGCGGTCACCCGCCACAACGGGCGCTCGGCTGCCTTCCTCGCCGCGACCCTCATCCGGTCACGGCATCAGGCGGGCCGGCGGAAGGCCGACCGGGTCCTGAATTTCGTTCTCGTGGTGGACCTGCGCGCGGCGCTCGACCTCGGAGCGGATGACAGAGCGGAACTGTCGTGCGTGGGGAGCATTGTGGGGGCTACTCCTATCGAGATGTTGCGCCTACGGTAGTGCGGTCACGCCGTGCGATCGACGATGCGGCCGGAATCGATCCGGTGGACATGCAATGTCTGCATTCATCGCTTTTCTTCTCCAGCCGCGCGAGTGGCTCATCCGGCAATCAATGAGACGAGCACCGTGAGGCGGAACGATACTCAAGGCGCGGGCAGCGTGAATACCGACGTCACCTCAGATGGCCCGAGTTCCTCTCCTGAATTCGATGGGATACCGGAATAGATCCAACTGACTGCGAGTGTCCGCGACCCTCCCAGCCGTGTCAACGACACCTGGACGGCCTGGCGGGAACCGTGCCCAGCAACCGGGCGTCCAGACACACACCCCCGCGGCACCATATTCTCGACCGGTGATCTGTTTTGGCCCGCCATGGGTGTTTTAGGAATCATGTAAATTTCCAACCGGGATTCGCCGAGTGTCACGCCCCGCGGCGCAGACGGCCAGCCCGGCAAGACCGCGTTGACCAGTACTGTCGGCCTCCTTCCACCGCTGCGGCACATGCCTGTTGGATTATGCAATCCGGGCGGGAAGCAGACTGGCGGAAACCGCATTCGGGCATCTGCCGTGCCGGTAAGGCAACGCCTCTCTTCCAGCCGTGGCCGAAATCCAATGCCGACCCCCCAGGTCGTGGATTCCGGCCCGGCGGGTCACCACCGTGGTGCAGCAGCGCACGGCACAGCACGGCGTGCTTGCCCTGGTCGACGCCGTTGACGAAGGCGCGGGCGCCCATGACCATGGCCGGCATGTTCTCCTGCATCAGGCGCATGCGGTGCGGGGCGTCGTGGA
>NZ_JOFH01000065.1 GCF_000721235.1 Streptomyces olivaceus | reverse complement strand
CTACGGATGATTGCTGCACGCGCCCGGTTCCCCACCACACGGATCATGATCAACGATCAAGGTCTCGACGCGCTACCGCCAACCATGCACGAGCTCGTAGAGGCTGTCCCGTAACTGTTGGTCAGAGGTGAGATGATCTTGCCGTGGCTGGTGTGATCACGGCGTCGGAGCCCTCGTGGATAGGTCCGTTCACCGGACTGAGCCCTCGGCAGTTCAACAAGCTGATCACCGCGCTGCGGCGTGAGGGGGCCGATCCCGTCCGCAAGGGCCGGCCGTGGTCGCTGCCGTTGGAGGACCGGGTGCTGCTGGTGGCCGCGTACTGGCGCACCAACCTCACCCTGCGTCAACTCGGCCCGCTGTTCGGCGTCTCGAAGTCGGCGGCCGACCGGATCGTCGCCCACCTCGGGCCGGCGCTCGCCCTCCAGCCCCGGCGGCGGTTCCGCAGGGAGACCGTGCTCATCGTGGACGGCACGCTGGTCCCCACCCGCGACCGGACCGTGGCCGCGTCCAGCAAGAACTACCGCTACTCCACCAACCACCAGGTCGTCATCGACGCCGACACCCGCCTGGTGGTCGCCGTCGGCAGGCCGCTGCCCGGTAACCGCAACGACTGCCGGGCCTGGGAGGACTCCGGTGCGAAGGCCGCCGTCGGTACCACCCCCACGGTGATCGCCGACGGCGGCTACCGGGGCACCGGCCTGACCATCCCGCACTACCGCCGGCACAAGGTCGAGGAACTGCCGGCCTGGAAGGAGGGAGCACAACGCTTCCCACCGCAAGGTCCGGGCCCGCGTCGAGCACACCTTCGCCCGCATGAAGAGCTGGAAGATCCTCCGCGACTGCCGCCTCAAGGGCGACGGCGTCCACCGCGCCATGCTCGGCATCGCCCGCCTGCACAACCTCACCCTCACCGGATGACAGGCAAACGAGCAGGTCAGCCAGCATGTCCCAGAGCATTTACGGGACACCGTCTAGCCTGACGCGCCTGTTCTGCGCTCATCGGACAGCAGTGGGTCGACGGCCTGAGGGGAGTCAGGCGTGGCACGCCGCAGAGTGGGGGAGGTCTTGTTCTCTGTGCGAGCTCCCCCGTGCTGCCAGGACACATGGCGCGCAGGAGCGAAGAGCGGTTCTGCCCAGACCATGTCTGTCCCAGGGGCAAGAGCGAAGACCTGTGACTGGGGCCTGGAGGCGACTTCGGCACGGCACAGCGATTCGAAGTGCTCCCTGACCTGGTTCCAGGTGCGGCCTTGACCAGTGCCGAGTTGCACGTAGACACGGACGAGATCCCGGTATCCGTGGTGTCGCCCAAACCACTGTGCGAGCGAACGGACATCGCTACGGCTGTTCGCTGGCTGCCGGAGGTGAGTGACGGTCAGACCCTCCACTTCAAGATCCCCCGTCGACACTGGACTATCGACCAGGATCCTCCACCGGTCCTGATGTGTATCTCTCATCTCCTTTACAGGCTTCGGTGAGGAGGCGATCCGCTCTGCCGCGCCGCGAATGTACGGTCGCAGCTCCTCGAACGTTGTCGGTAGACAGGCTCCTTCCGCATAGCTGCCGGAAGGCTTGCGCAACTCGTCGTCGAAGAGACGGCTCAGCCGCTGTGCACTGTCCGCCGAGTCGTAGTCCGCCTCCTGCCACAGACGCAGCAGCCTGCCGGAGAGCAACTGCCGTTGAACTTCTCTGTCCGCCTCGAGCACCAGCATGGAGTGGTACGGGAAGCGGTAGTCCCGGCTTGCTGCTTGCCTGAACAGCTTGACCGCTCCGGTGAGTACGAACATGTCCAGGGCGTGCCGAAGACTGCCGTCGTCATCCTCGGAAAGGCCTGCCGTCCGCCATACCCGGACCACCTGTGCGTCGCCGCTGCTGACCTCGTCCGATCCGAGATAGCTGTCCGGCCTGGGCAGTCTGACGACGTAGTCCGCCGGCAAGAGTGCTCCCTCGCCGGCCGGGTCGAGCGCGGAGCGGACAAAGGGCATCCAGGCGTAATTGACGTACTGGGACCGTGGGAGCAATTCCAGTAGTTGCGCGATGATTTCGTTGATACCGGGCCGTCCGCGCCCTGGGGGCGATGCGTGTGCCGCGGACCAGGGATCCGGTTCGTCGTCGATGACGAGCGCCGGAACCTCCGACAGGCCGGCACCGTGCGCAGTCAGGTCGCGGACCAGCCTGCCGAGCACGCCGGCGTCGCGCTTCACAGCCAGCAGGCGTGGCGCCGTGTGCCGCAGGTTGGAAACGGTGTTCAGTGGCAGCGCCGGGTCTGACCGCCGGAAGGCCCACAGTTGCCTGTCGGCCTCCGTGCCCTGGTAGTCGTGTTCGGCATTCGTGATCCGCAGAATCGGATCCTCCTCGCCGTCCACGAGAAGAGCATCCAGCGCCCGCTGGACCTGAAGCCGTTGACTGTTCCGTGGCCCGCTGACCACGATCACCAGCCGGTACCCCGCATCGATGGCCTTGGCGGCCACTGCCGTGAAGTTCGTCGTCTTCCCTGATTGCACATAGCCCACGACGAGTCCGCGCGATCGCTGAGCGAGCGGGCGGGTGGGTTCGGCGAGGCGGCTGAGGACTGCGCTGACGCTGTTGTCGATGTACTCGACAGCGTGACCGGAGGACGAGCCGGGGAACGCAGCCGCTGCAGCCAGAAGACGCGACCAGTATCCGACGGTGGGGGAGAGCGGGCTCCTTGCTTCGCACGGGCTCTCTCCGGCCGGGCCGTCCTGGTCTCCGTCGTCCACTACGGGATCGGTGACCGAGGAGGCAGCCAGCAGTTCGAGGAACTCGGCGACGTCGGCCTGCTCGGCCGTCACCGGCTCCCCGCCGTCAGAGAGGTGGTCCAGCGCCTCCTGCCACGCGGCGTGACGCTCGTCCGTGCGTGCGCCTTCGGCTGCGCTCCGGACGAGGATGTCCTGTGCGCGACGGGCCATGTGCTGGAGGGCGGATGCGGTGTCGGGCGTTTTCATGCGGGCCTCCCATCGGATCCCTGGGCGCGTGCTTTCGTCGTGAACCGCCGCCAGATTCCCTCGGCGGAGCGGTACGGGAGGTCGAGCTTGTCGGCGACGTCCTTGGGTGCCATGCCCGTTGCACGCAGCCGGATCATGGCGCGGACCGTTTCGCGTTCTTCACCGAACCGGGTGTCGAGGTCGATCCAGTCCTCGGCGGCCGTGAACTGATCCGCCGCCCTGAGATCCTGCTGTTCCGGGTCGGGCTCGGTGGTCTCCTCGTGCGTGCGGTACTTCTGGGTGGCGGCCCAGGTCTTCGCGACGGTGGAGAACTGACAGACCACCAGGTTGATGAAGGTGTTCTTCAGGTCAGACTGTCGGGGATCCCATCTGCCGTCCCTGAGTACCGTGCGCAGCGCCCGGCTCCCGGCCAACAGGGCATCCTGGGCGAGATCGTGCCGGGCGGTCTCGTCGCGCCGGAGAACGTCGCGCAGGGCTGGTGACAGGGCCGTCACGGGGCGCCACTTCTTCCTTGCCTCCTTGAGGATCCTCCCGCTCCTGATCCAGGCTTCCACGACGTCACAGGCCTCCTCCTGCATCACGCCGATGAACACCTCCCATGCCGGTCCCTCGAAATCGTGCCGGCGCAGGATCTCCATCACCCGGACATCCTCCGGCCGGGCTCCATCGGGCGGCTCCGGAACGTCCCGGCGTGCTCCCGAGGCGGCGTGCCCGTCACCTGGGACGGCAGGGAATTCGGCGTCACCGCCTGCCGGTTGTTCCGACCTCACGAACGGTCCTCCTCGACGATCCGACTTCAGGTCGAGCCTCTCGTTGGTCTTATAGGTGCGAGATCCCGCGCCTTCCCCCGCACCGCAGCTGTGTGCCACGTCACACACGAAAAGTGAGGGCCCAGCGGGGATGCCAGCACCTATACGGCGAGTAGAGGCCGACACCCGGTCGGCCCCGTCACGAGGAGCAGCGCGTGCCCGAACCGACCCCCACCCCGAGCCCTGACGCCTCGCGCCCCCTGCTCACTGCGCACGCGGCCATCGTCATGCTCGCGGCCGCCCTCGTAGGGGCTGTGGCCGGTGTGCTCACCGGCTACAGCACCGGCAACACCGCCGGCGCCGTGCTCGCCGGGCTTGGTGCCGCGGGGCTGAGCGTGCCGATTCTGCACAACCTGATCGGCAGCTGAACTCCAGGGATCCCGGACAGCCGCCCGCCTCGGGAGATCCTCAACTTATGCTCAGAAATGCTCTGTTCGCAGGTGTTCCGGGTGATGATGCGCCGCATGGAAGCGCAGACCAAGCACCGCATCTACGTCCTCGCCGGTGTGGTCGTAGCGGCTGTGTACGTCCTGATGCTGTGGCGCGGACCGTGGATGCTCGACGGCGCCCACCTGCGTGAGCGCGACCTCCAGCCCGCTGACGGCGTCGTCATCACCGGCGTTCGGACCATGCTGGTCGCGCTCGGCGCCGGGGTGATCGCCGCGCTGGGGCTGTACTACACGCGCCGCACTCACCAGCACGCCGAGAAGCTGTATGCGCACAGTCAGGAGCAGTTCGCCCACGCGCGCGAGAAGGACCGTGAGCAGGCGGAGCTGACCCGGGAGGGGCAGGTCACCGAACGCTACGTCGAGGCGATCAAGCTGCTCGGTTCCAGCAACCTGCACCAGCGGCTCGGCGGCATCTACAGTCTCGAGCGCATCATGAACGACAGCGACAAGGACCACCGGACCGCCGTCGAGGTCCTCTCCGCCTTCGTCCGCACCCCCGTGTCGGCCGGCAGCACCCCTGCCACGGCGGCGAGTTGTTCCGACGGTACGGATCCGCAACGCGGGCCCGGCGACATCCCCGCGCCCGATGTCGCCGCGGCCCTGACCGTGCTCGGGCGCCAGCCCGTCAGGGACACCCCCGCCGTGCCGGATCTGCGTGAGGCCCGCCTTGTCGGCGCCGTTCTGCGCGATGTCAGCCTGGAGGACGTGAATCTGCAGGGGGCGATCCTCACCGCAGGCGTCTTCGAAGGGGTCTCGCTCTTCGGCGCCCACCTTGCGTCGGCCACCCTGACCGGAGCCGCCTTCCGCGGCAGTGACCTGTCCCAGGTGATCGCACCGGGAGCCGATCTGACCGGCATCAGCGTGGAGGACAGCGTGTTCACGAACGCCGTCCTGACGACGGTGCGCCTGACGGGAGCGGACCTCGCGTACACGGACTTCCGTCATGCGAACCTCACCAGTGCCAACCTGACGGGAGCGGACCTGGTCAAGGCGAAACTGCAGTATGCCTGCCTCGAGCACGCCGACCTGAGTGGGGCGAAGCTGGAAGGCGCCGACCTCACGTACACCGACCTCGTCCGCGCCCGGCTCATCGAGGCCGACCTGACCGGCGCTCTGCTCGACCAGGCCAACCTCGCGCACGCCGACCTCGGCGATGCCATGCTGGACGGCGCCGACCTCTCCACGGCCCACGGGCTGAGCGTCCGCCAGCTCCTCACGGCCCACATCACCGGCGACACGGAACTCCCCGACCGCCTGGCTCGCGACCCGCGGATCAGCAACCGGATCAAGGAGTGCGAAGCGGCTTCCCGGCCGGCGTCACGCTGAGAGGAATCGGCAGTTCTCGAACTGCAGGGTCAGCGGCACCGGCCGTGGCCGGCCGGTGTTCTGCAGGCCGCTCAAGGTGGCGGCCGCTGCGGCAGAGTTCGTCCAGTAGGCGCCGGGCCGGTCCAGGACCATCACCCGCTCCGCGTGTTCGCGGACCCCCTCCGGCAGGTGCGCGGTGGTCACGGGCTCGGCCGGGTGGTCGGTGACCACTTGAGCGGTGACAAGCACGGCCATGTTGTACTCGCCGGCCAGCGCACGCACCTGTCGCATGGTCGCGGCGGTGTCGAGTCCCGTGTCGGTGAACTCGCTGAAGTGCTGCACCGTGTCGATGGCCCACAGTCCGATGGGCCGCCGGTGTCGCTTCATGATTGCTGTGGCGCCGCTGACGAGGCTGGCGCGGGCGGTGCTGCCCGCGGTGGCCCCGTGGAGGGCGAGCGGCAGTGTCTGCATCTCGGGCAGGGTGCTCGCCCTGAAGGCCGGCCAGCCTCCGGGCGGGGCCTGCCGCCGCGGGGCGAAGCCGTACCGGGCGGCGATGACCTTCTCCTTCAACACGTCGGTCGTGATCTCTCCGGAGGTGAACAGGGCCGGCCGGCCCTGTTCGGCGGCGTGCAGGGCCATATTGAGCGCGAGCGTGGACCGGCCCGCCGTCGGCAGGGACACCAGAGCCGTGACGCGACCGGCAGCAAGGCCAGCCAGAGCAGTTGCTCCGGGCCATGGCAGCGGACACGCCTCGGCCGGCCGACTCCGTGCCGCAGATGGGCCCTTGGCAAGGGCCTCGGCGAGAACGGCGACAGCCGCGGCCCGTCCCGCCGCGTCCAGGCGGGGCGGGAGCAGCCCTGCCTCGGCGGCCTCCCGCACCCTGCGCAGCGCTTCCTGATAGCCGCACCCGCACTGGCGGTGCAGGTCCCGGGCAATCTGCTTTTGGTGGGTGGTGTTCGATCCGTTGCGCGACTTGGTCATGACGGACTCCAGGCACCCCGACCGCGCTGTCCCACCCCGGCGCGCCAGGTGCACCAGGTCGTCAACGACGGTTCTGCAGCACCGAATCGGTCCGTCTCCGAGCGGCCGCTCGGTTCGCTCTCGGCCGGAGGTGGGTCCGGACCGCAGCACGCACATGACGAGATACGTGCCCCCACAGTAGCCGCGCACATCCAAGATCGGGCGACTGTTTCGGGCGATCTCTGCGACAACAGCCCGTGCCGGGGCGGTGGTTGCTGCTGAGTGGATGACCGCGACAGCCGACACGAACCCCGACCGGCCAACGAGGTCACACCCATAAGATAAATTAATCCAGGGCCCGCCTGAATTCATAGAAATAAGACAGCAGAATGCAAGAGAAGAATTCCGGACGCGCTGGGACCGCGGTGCTCCGAACCGGGGCGGTCTCTGGGTAGTCCAGGCTCCGCCCTCCGGATTCCGCAGCACCGTCCGAACGGGACGGCCCGGGCGCGCCTCCTCGCCATGCGCGGCAGCGAAGCAGTTCCCGGGCACCCCCGTGTAGGCGGGCGGCAGAGAGAAATGACATCCCATCATAAAATGACGGACCGTCCATGAAATGATGTCGGGTATGGATGACGGTGGAGAGCGGCAGCTGAAGGACGCGATGACGGCCTGCACGAGGCGGAGGAGAACGTGACCCGTGCGCTGCGCGCCTACCTGGCCCCAGATCTGGTCACCGGGCGTCCGGTACACGGCAGGATCGGTCGTGCCGCCCATCTCACCGGCTGGGGCGAGCAGCGGGTCAAGGAGATCGCCAACCCGGCCCTCGCCGAACGGCGCCGGGCCAAGCGGACCGCCGACTGACGGCCGCCGACGGAGGCGGCGTGGTTGAGCGAACAGACGCTCTCGTACCACAGTTGAGGGCATGGCCTTCCTGGTGCAGCACGCCATATGGGGAACCATCGACGCAACCGCGCATGACCTGGGATGCGGCAGGTCATGGGACGCCGTGCACCGTGCCCGGCCGAGCGCCCCGCTGACGTGCAGGGAGTGCCGGCACGGCATGGTGGCGGTCCGCTCACCCCGCGGACTGTGCTTCTTCCGTCACGCTCCTCGCGCCCCGCGGTGTTCCATGGCTGGGGGCGAGTCTTTGGAGCATCACCTGCTGAAGCTCGAACTCGCCCAGGCTGCCCGCGCTGCAGGGTTTCACGCCGAGTACGAGGTGGGCGCCCCGGACGGCTCCTGGCGAGCCGACGTGATGGCGACGAGCGCCGACGGCACGCGAAGAGTAGCCCTGGAGGCGCAGCTCTCGCCGATTACTGTCGAGGACGTCCAGGCCCGCACCGACCGCTACGAGGCACAAGGCATCACAGTCTGCTGGTTCGGCGTCGCCCCACGACCGTGGATCGGGAGCACCCCATCGCTTCTGCTGGACAGCCCGCAACAGCCCGGAGCGCCCTGGACAGTGAGGGCCGGAATCGCCCGCATGACTTCCGGTGATTCCTTGTACCAGCACTGGGTCCCCGTTCACGGGGTGAGCCTCACCGACGCGATCACCTGGATGGTGAACGACAGGATGCGGCCGCACACTCCGGTCTGGGTGGCCCGGACGGTCCGCGACGAGAACCGCGGGGGATGGGCTTCCGAGTGGGTCGGCCCCAACCTTGAGGAGTGGCAGGTGTGGTGGACGGCACCGCGTTACATCGACGCCGACGTTCAACAAGAGCGCGAGTTCCGGGAGCAGGCCGAATACGCGAAACTTGTTGCGATCTCCCCCAGGGACGCATTCCGGGAGCGCACCGGAATCGAGCATCTCAGCACCCTGAAATCTCTGATATGCGGTCACTTCAGCAACAACACCATGCGAACGCTTGCGGATTTCTCCATGCGATTCGCGCCCGAATACGAGGACGGCATGGCCTTCTACGGGTACAGATGGACCCGCGGCATGGGGAAAACCCGAGACCGGAAGCCTTTCATGGTGGTCTACCCCAACCTGCGCAGCGGCCAGACCTGGGTCCACGACGTACCCGTCGCATTCCCGGCATCCATCGGTGACCAGCTCCCAAAGATGGAAGGGCTCTGGCTGTTCGACCTCGCCGAGAAGCGGATATGGCCCGCCGAGCCCCCAAGGTCGGTCGTGTCGGCGGCCATGGAGAGCTGGAACCTCACGACGACAATCGATGCACAGCAGCAGAACCCCGGCCCGGACGCAGACGACACAACCGCACCAGAGCACGAGCCCCCACGACAGTGACCACGCGGAAGCGCCCCGGACTGCACAGCCGCGCAGGCCTCGGCGCCGTCCTCGATGCCGAGCCGGTCGCCGAGCAAGGCGCTCACCGTGCGCCGGAACACAACCTGGCGACCGAACAGGAAGACCTGAGGCGGCTCGCTGCCCACAGTCACCGCGCCCGCCTGCTCGCCCGGAGCGAAGTTCGCCGCACCACGGGTGAGCACAAGCGCACCTGAGTCCAGGCCCGTCCGGTCTTCTTGGACGACCCCGAGGCGCTCGCAGCTTCTAGGCTCGCGGCATGACGATGCCACCGGCCGAACTCGAGGAGCAGAAGGACACGTTGGAGCTCCTCAACAGCGAGGCGGCCTCGCGCCTGACGCGCCAGTCGGAATCGCTGGCGAAGATCGATACCAAAGCGGTGCTCCTGATCGGCTTCGCGGCCACCGCCGCGCAGTTCCTGGCGACACGCGCGCACCATGACGTCCTCGCCTACTGCGCCCTTGCCGCGTACGCCGTCACCTTGCTCACGGGAGTGCAGACGATCCGAGTGGCGGAGCACAAAGAACTCGAGCTCCGTCCGATGCTCGCCGCCCACGTTCGCTCGCCCAAGAGCCGAGTCCTGGCCGAACTGGCGGCCACCCGGGCGTCGATCTTCGAGCAGAACAAGCGGCGCCACGAATGCATGGCTCGGTACTGGACCGTCAGCCTGTGGTCGCTGATCGCCGGGCTCAGCCTGTCAACTGCCGCACTGCTGCTGCACACTTGAGCCCTATGAGCAACGGAGAGAACCAGGACGGCAGCCAGCCCGCTCCCACACCGGCCCCCGCGGGGCAGCCCCCGGCCCCCGAGCCGGACTTCGTCGACGCCTTCACCAACCAGACGATGATCGGGACCGACAAGGAGAGCGACAACGACACCACGCTCAACAAGGCGGTGCGGCCGCAGAGAAACACCGAGACCCGCTGAAGCGGCGCCTGCACCTCCACCGGGCCCGACCACCCCACCGCCCGGTCCCTCCGTGCGAGGACAGATACGGCCCCCGGCCAGGCATGAGGCACGCACCGCTCCTGCCCGGCCCGCTCAAGCCAGCGATCATGGCCAGGTGGCAACTTCCTCGATCGTGTCGGCGATCAGAGTCGGCAGGTGATGCATGGCCTGCTCCAGCACCTTCTCGATCGGCACGGCGTGCCGGCTGCTGTCGACGTTGATGTGGTTCGCCCACTGGGCGGGCTGATAGCGGGCCAACATCGACAGGGCGTAGAGCAGCACCCACCAGGCCATCAGCGAGTGAAGCTCACGGGACAGCCCCGCAGGGGCGGGGAAGAAGTACCGGTGACCGGCGTATCCCCGCGTCATGGCGCGCAGCCGTTCGAGCCGGTCCTGTGCGCTCCTGCTTTCCGCGGGCATCTCCCAGTGCACGGACAACCACCCCGCGTTGGGCAGATGACGTTCGTACCTCGGAACCTCCTCGCCCGCCGCGGTACGGAAGACGAAGCTGTCGCGTCCGGCGGTGCCGGGATAGGCGGCCAGGTAGCCGTCCAGAGCCTGCCGGGTCCCAGCGTCCACGACGTGGTCCGGAATGTCGCCGATCTCGACGGTGAGCAGCGGATGATCCTCGCTGCCGATCTCGCTTGCCGCATACAGCGGCGTGAGCCGATCCCGTGTGCTCAGCGGGTACTGCAGGTTCACGGGGAGCGCGTCCCAGACGTCCTCCAGCCGTACCGCCGGCGTGCCACCCCACACCGGCGACTCCAACAGCTCGCTCAGCCGCACGAAACTGCCGCTGCTGCCGGCAGGATCCGTCCGGATCTCGATGTCCGCGAAGTCCTTGTGATACCCGGTGACATGAATACCGTGGGCGAGAAGGTTCCAGTCCTCACCGCGCAGTCCCACCGCCGCGGCCGCGATCGCCCGCCCTGCCTGACTCAACCCGTAGAACACCAGCAGCGGGCGGGTCTGGGGACCGACGGCCTCAGCCGCGCGGAGCATCTGCTGCGCCTGCTCCAACGCAGTGGAGTACGTCTTGGCCCGAGCACCGCCGCTGGCCCGACCAGGTCGGCTCGCACGACTGGACCGCAGCCTCTCCCATGCCTCCAGCGGGTCTATCTGCATATACATGCGCAGAAGCTACCGAACGACGGGCCCAGAACAGCCCAAGAGCCTGCTCCATAGGCAGACCGCCATGGAGAGCCGGAACCTCACGACCGACGACTGGCCTGGCAACAGAGCCCGGTCCGGGGCACAGACGAAACCGCTGCTCCCAGGCCACCGGCCCCCGGCACGGCGGTCACCGCAGAAGCATCCCGGGCCGCACAGTGCGCGATCCCGGCATCCCTCACGATGCCGATCTGGCCGTCGAACGTGGTCCCGATGCAGGGAGAAGGACCGGGGAGGGGCGAGATCGCTCGGGCTCAATGGGCCTCGGGAGGCTCACCGCAGGTGTCGCAGATGCCGGGATTCAGCCACGTGTCGAAGAAGCGGTGAGCGAAGCGGCCGGGGCCAGCGTACTCACGCTGCGCGGTGAGCAGACACTCCCGGCCGTGCCGACAGCGGCCGCAACAATCGTGTGTGGGGATGGTCCATGTGACCTTCTTGCTGCACCCCATGTGACTGCACACGTAGTAGCCGCCTGCATGGTTGGACCAGCGACGAGTGACCAGCTCCGGTTCCTCCTCAACAACGTCGGCATCAGCAGCCCTGGAGCCACTCGCTGCGGCGAGGACAACCAAGCGCCAGACCAGCGCGGCCGTCACCACTACGCCCACCTTGACCCCGGGCCGCAGACTGTTCCATCCGTCAGCGATGCGCCGACGCCAGCCCTGTGCCGCATCACCGCCCGCCGGGGACAGAGTGGAAGGCCGAGGCTCACCGCTGGGAGTGCCGGAACTCTTTGCGGCCTCGAAGGCCGAAGCGGGCTCTTCGCCTTCGGAGCCAGGCTGGTCAGGCGTGGAGGCGTTCACCCGCACAGACCTACCGCACCCGACGCGCACCTGTCCGGCGTTCTGCCGGTATCGCCCAGCCGAAGTGGACGCCATGGCCGCTGTTGGTGACAGCATCAGCTGTGCCGGGGATACGGGGGGGGGCGGGATGAGTAACCAGCAGCAGCGGCGTGGACGCGTGCGCCTAGCGCGGCGGAGACCGACACCTTGGAGAGTGCGTCTCCGGCAAGGCCAGGCGGAGCCTGCCCGCGGGATCCCATGGGCCACCATCGCAACCGCCGTCGGCGCGGTGGCCGCGATCGTGACCCTTCTGTTTACCGGCATCGCGACGTACTACAGCGCTGCGATCGCACGGCAGCAGCTCGACCAGGCGCGGGAGGACAGCGAGAAGGAGGACAGGGAGCAAGCAGCACGCGTGACGTTCTGGATGGAGGAAGGCTCCAAGGCTGGAGGGCGGGCCGTCCACCTGGTGAACCGATCACCGACGTGAACGTGATCCTCGGTACCACCTACAAGGGAGGAGAATACGAGCTCCTCCTCCCGGACGACGGTCTTCCCCCGTGCACTGAAGCGATCTTCAGGAGCGCTGGGACGAATGCTCTGATCACACGCAATGCCATAGGCGAGGTTGATCTCGCAGACTTCACCTGGTGGGAAGTCGACCTGCTCGCCTTCACCGACCGCACGGGGCAGAGATGGGTGCGAACTTCGACCTCTCTCCAGGACACAGAAGAAGCCCTCAAGGCTCTCCCCAGACCCCAGCCCAAGAGCACGCCCGACGGCCTCGTACTGGTGACGGGTCCGTCCAAGACGGCAGCGATGAAGGAGTGCGGCTCGGACAAGTAGCCGAAGAGACCAGCGCATCACCCCGGTCCGGGGCGGCTACCGCCCAGCAGCGGATCAGCCCCCGGGGACGCCTGGGCCAAAGCCGACCTTGCCGAGCGAGCACAGCGCACCCCTTGGTTGGTGCGGATGGACCTGGTCTCGCTCCGGCCAGTCGACCAGCCCCGGCGAGCAGGACAGGCTGCGCCAGACCCCCACATCGCTGATGAATCGAAGGCGCATCTGCGGGGCAGCGTCTTGGATATCAAGGCGCAAAGGGCGAACCAGGGCCGGAATGGCACCCCTTGCAGGGACCCCGACAGCACTGGCACGCAGACCACCCGGGCTACCGGCAGCGGAAACAAGTGCCCCCTACGTACCGCCCGTTCCCCAAGCACCGGCTACGCCGAAGGCCGACCGGTCAAGGTCAGCGGGAGTGCGTCCTGGGGGCGGACGAGGACGACGCGGTGCCGGGCACGGGTGATGGCCACGCGCAGCAGCCGGCGGTTCGCCTGGATGCGTTCGGTGTCCCACTCAGCGTCCAGGAGCCGTCCCTGGCGGTTGCCTTCGACGATGACGACGCCGTCGAACTCCTTGCCCTTGGATCGGTGCATGTTCATCAGGCCGATCTGTGCGGTGTCCTGCTCGGCCTGGGAGAGCTGGGCGTCGGCGAGCGCACGCCGCACCTGGGCGGCCGCGTTCCGGTAGGAGCCGTCCGGGCTCCAGGCTTCGGTGAGGGTGAGCGAGAGCAGGTCGGTGGCGTGCAGCAGCCGCAGCATGCGCACCTGCTTGAACAGTTCGTCCAGTTCCGCGGACCCGCTCAGCTGGGAGCGCGCTTCGCGCCAGTCGGCCACGGGCTGCCCGGCCAGCTTCAGCCCGGCGTCGTACGCCGCCGACAACGCCTTGGCCGCATTCGCCCGCACCGGCTTGCCCTCCCGCAGCTGGGCGAGGGACCGCTCGATGACCGTGACGGCCTGGCGCGCGTTCTTGGCGCCCCGCTGCGCGTACTTGGTGCGGTAGTAGTCGGCCACGGCTTTCAGCGTGCGGGAGAGCGCCTCGGGGCGGTCCAGGCCGGGCCACTCGAGGACGGAAGCGACGACGAAGCCTGCGGCCGCGGCCAGTTCAGGATCCCAGTGCAGCATGTGCTCGACGGGCTCCAGCACCTGCGGCCCCATCCTGTTCTGTCTGCTGATCGTCTCGGAGACGCCGGCGACCAGCTGGTTGGTGGTCGCCAGGACCGCGATCGTCGGCACACGCCCCAGCTCCTCCTCGAGTTTGGCGTGCAGGGCCAGCAGCGCCCAGTGCGCGTGGACCTCGCAGGAAGCGTCCCACCAGTTCAGCGAGTACGGGACAACAGTCACGCTCGCGGGCCGGGGGTGGGCCCGGTTGTGCAGGACGGCGTTGGCGTAGTTGAGCAGGCCGCCCTCGGGACTGCGGTGGTTGTCCGCCGACAGATCGAAGCGGTCCGGCTGCAGGTGGGCGATGGCGTGGTCGATGCGCTCCTCGTCGACGCCGGGCAGGTATCCGAAGATCCGCTGGTCGGGGTCGGCCAGGCAGATCACCGTCGACGTCCGGCTGAGCGCCTTGACCACCTGCCACTGGTCGGTGCTGGTGTCCTGGAACTCGTCGACGATGACCATCGGGTAGATGCTGCTGTAGAGGTCCCGCACCGCACGGCTGCCGTCGAGCAGCTGCGCGGCGCTGGCGGCCAACAGATCGAAGACGTAGCGCCCCTCCTCGACGGCCATCCGCCGGCACTCGGCCTCCCAGGCCTCCTTGTCGCCGTCGAAGTCGGCACGCATCTCCCGCTCCCGGTCGGGAGTGATGAACGCGCCGGGATGCCCCGCCAGCAGCCGCCCGTGGCTGCGCACGAGTTCGAGGAAGAAGGCGTGGAAGGTCCGCACCTCCAACCGTGCACGCACGGTGCGCGTCAGCAGGCCCTGCATCCGGTCGGTGATCTGCCGGACAGCGGCGCGGGAGAAGCTCAGGAACAGCACACGCTGCTCCTCCTCCAGGGCCTCGATCGCCTTGAGAGCCTTGAGCAGGGCGATGGTCGTCTTGCCGCAGCCGGGGCCGCCTTCGATCAGCAGGTGTCCGGTGCTGTCCAGGATGGCCTGGCGCTGGTCGTCCAGGGTGATGTCACTCGGCTTCACCGGTCACCCCGTCCTCACTGGTGGCGGGGGAGTCCGGGCCGCTCACAGGGGGTGTGCGCAGGTCCGCGTCGACCTTCAGCAGGAAGTCCACGATCGAGGCCGGCAGCTCGGAGCGGTTGGTGCACTGGGAGATGAGCAGGGCGGCGTAGCCGTCTCCCTTGCGCTTCTTCAGGACCTTCCAGAGCAGGGCGGCGACCTGGGCGTCGTCCATGCCCTCCTCCAGCCGCCCGTGGTGTTCCGGATAGTCCGGCAGCGCATCGGCCACGGACAGGAACTTCCGCTGCACGTGCGCGGGCACCTCGATGGTCAGGAGGTCCTCCATGCCGCCGTAGGGAATGACCTTGTACAGGGTGAAGTCGCCGGTCTTGGCCGCGAACTCCTCCGACACCGGCTTGGCCGGGGTGTCGTGGATGCCGTAGACCCGTTTGCCCAGGCTCTTGAAGAGCGGCGCGAACGAAGCGACCGCATTGTCGGCCCCGGCATCGAACACCGACACACCCACCAGATCGGGATGGTCGTAGTCCACGGAAGGGTCCTGCTCGAGCACGTCGGCGACGGCCGGGACCAGGTCCGCCTCGGTGCGCCCCTCCACAACGAGCACGGCACGGGCCAGCACCGCCTCGGCGAACTGCCGCCGGTTCGTTGCGTACTGCTTGGGCTTGAAGCCCTGGGGGAGGACCACCGGCGAGCTGCTGAGCGTGCCGCTCTCATCGCGCCCCAGCACCACGATCTGCGAGGGGTCGAACTTGTCGATCACATAGGGGGAGTGCGAGGTAACGATCGCCTGCCCCATCCGCTGCGTCACGAAGTCGACCAGCCGCCGCTGCGCGTGCGGGGGCAGCGCGATCTCCGGCTCCTCCATCGCGAAGATCACGGAGTCCTCGCCCTTGAGCTCGGCGATGTAGGTCAGCATCGCGAAGACCAGGAGGTTCAGGGTGCCTGTACTGAGCCGGTTGAACGGCACCGCGTGGGTACCGGGCTGCGTCGCGACGAACAGCCGCAGCGTCTCCCGCAGGTGCTCCCGGGTGGCTTCCGACAGATGAATGTCGACCGGCTCCGTGTGGGCC
>NZ_JOFH01000064.1 GCF_000721235.1 Streptomyces olivaceus | reverse complement strand
GGCGTCGGTGCCGTCGGCGACCAGTTGCCACAGGTCCTCGGGTGAGCGCACGCCGCCGGGGTAGCGGCAGGCCATCCCCACGACCACCACCGGATCGTCGCCCGCCACGCGGACCGGGGTGACCTGCTCCACGCCACCGGTACCGGTGATCCTCTCGCCCAGGTACCGGGCCAGCGCGGTCGCCGTCGGATGCTCGAACACGACCGTGGTCGGCAGCCGGAGTCCGGTCGCCGCGCCGATCCTGTTGCGCAGCTCGACGGTGGTGAGGGAGTCCAGGCCCTGTTCCCGGAGGGCCCGGTCCGGTACCAGCAGGCCGGGCTCGCCGAGGCCGAGCACACCGGCCACCTCGGCGAGGACGAGCTCCAGCAGGGCGGCGTCCCGCTCGGCCGGGGACAGCCCGGTCAGCCGGCGGGTCAGCGCGGCGGCTCCTCCGACCTGGTGGGGTTGCGCGGACGTACCGCCCGTACGGGGCAGCAGCCGCCGGAAGACGGCGGGGACCCCGTCGTGCTCCGCCCGCAGCGCGGCCAGGTCCAGCCTGGCGGGCAGCACCGTCGGCCGGCCGGCGGCCAGCGCTGCGTCGAACAGCGCGAGAGCCTCGTCGGTGTCCATCGCGGCGACGCCGCCGCGCCGCAGCCGGGCCCGGTCGGACTCGGTGAGATGACCGGTCATACCGCTCGCCTCGGCCCACAGGCCCCAGGCGAGCGAGACGGCGGGGAGCCCCGCCGCACGCCGGTGTTCGGCCAGGGAGTCCAGGAACGCGTTGGCCGCCGCGTAGTTGGCCTGCCCCGGGCCACCGACCGTGGCGATCACCGAGGAGAACAGGACGAACGCGGTGAGCGGCAGGCCGCGGGTGAGATCGTGCAGGTTCCAGGCCGCGTCCGCCTTCGGACGCAGCACCGCCGACACCCGCTCCGGGGTGAGCGCGGTGACCGTCCCGTCGTCGAGGACACCCGCCAGATGCACCACGGCGCGCAGCGGACGGTCTGCCGGTACGGCCTCGACCACCTCCGCCAGAGCCGCCCGGTCGGCCGCGTCGGCGGCGGCGAACGCGACCTCCGCGCCCAGCTCCCGCAGACCGGCCGCGAGTTCGGCGGCCCCGTCCGCGCCCTCGCCGCGGCGGCTGACCAGCAGCAGCCGCCGCGCCCCGTGCGCGGTCACCAGGTGCCGGGCGACCAGGCCGCCGAGGCGACCGGTGCCGCCGGTGATCAGCACGGTGCCGTCGAGCGCCGGGACCTCCGCGTCGGGCTCCGCCCCGGACACCGGAGCCAGCCGGGGCACGAGGGCCTCTCCCGCGCGGACGGCCAGCTGGGGCTCACCGCTCGCGGCGACGGCCGCGAGCGCCCGTGCGGAGGCCGCTTCGCCGTCCAGGTCGAGCAGGACGAACCGCCCGGGGTGCTCGGTCTGTGCCGTCCGGACCAGCCCCCACACGGCCGCGGCGCCGGGAGACGGAACGTCGCGGGTGCCGTCGACCGTCGCCGCATCCCGTGTGACGACGACCAGGCGTGCCGCGTCCAGGCGCTCCTCGCCGAGCGCCAGCCACTCCTGCACCAGAGTGAGCGCCCGCGCCGCCGTCGCGTGCGCCGCCGCGTCGGGGGCGGCACCGTCCGCGGCGGCGGCCGGACTCGCGAGGACCAGGCCGGGTACGGGAGCGCCGTCCGCGACCGCCTCCCGCAGCGTGGCGAGATCCGGATACGGGTCGGCGCCCAGCTCGGCGGCGCGAGCGGCGTCGTCCAGCACGGCCCAGCGGACGGCCTCCGGAACGGCGGGCGGCAGCGGCTCCCACACGACGCCGTAGAGGTTGCGGACGCTGCGGACCGCGCCGAGCCGGTCGACGGCCGTCGCACGCAGCGCCAGGACACCCGACGCCACGACCGAGGAGTCCGCGTCGTCGGTCACGACGACCTCCACGGTGTCGTTCCCGGCCGGAGTCAGGCGCACCCGTACCGTCTCCGCGCCGCCCGGCGCCGCGGAGCGGCCGGTCCAGGCCGTCGCGGAGGAGCCGGCCGCCGAGTAGCCGGTCCAGGAGAACGGCAGGAGCATCCCGTCCTCGTCCTCGCGGAGCAGTCCGACCGCCGCCAGCGGATGCAGCGAGGCGTCGAGGAGCGCCGGATGCGGGGCGCCCCGGCCGGCCTCGGCCCGCAGCTCCGCCGGCAGCCCGACCTCGGCGAACAAGGCGTCGCCGAGCCGCCAGGCCGCCCGGACGTTCCGGAACGCCGGCCCGTACTCGTAGCCGTGCTCCCGGAGTCCGTCGTACAGGCCGGCCACGTCGAGCTCCGTCGCGCCGCGCGGAGGCCACACCCCGGACACGGGCGCGGCGCCGGCGCCCGGTGTCACGGCGGAGACGAAGCCGGTGGCGTGGCGTGTCCACTCGCCGTCGCCGACCCGGGAGAACAGCCTGGCCCGCCTGCGCAGCGCTTCGTCGACGGCGCCCACGACGACCTGGATCTCGACGTCGTCGTCCTCCGGCACCGGCAGCGGGACCTCCAGCGTCAGCTCGTCGACGGTGCCGCAGCCCAGCTCTTCACCGGCCCGCGCGACCATGTCCAGGAGCGCGGTGCCGGACATGAGCACGACTCCCCGGACGCGGTGGTCGGCCAGCCACGGACGCGCCGAACGGGACAGCTTGCCGGTGAACAGGTGCCCGTCGCCGTCGGCGAGTTCCGTCGCCGTACGCAGGAAGGCGTGCCCGATCGCGTTCGCGCCGTCGGCCCTCGGCTCGATCCAGTACCGCTGCCGCCGGAACGCGTAGGTCGGCAGGTCCACGTGCCGCGCCGGCCGGCCCTCGAATACGGCGTGCCAGTCCACGTCGATCCCGTGCACGTGGGCGAGGCCGAGGGACGCGCCGAACCGGGCCCAGCCGCCGTCGTCCCGGCGCAGCGACCCGACCACGACGGCGTCCTCGGCACCCGCCGCCTCCAGCGTCTGCTCGACCGTCCCGGTCAGCACCGGGTGCGGGCTGACCTCGACGAACGTGCCGAACCCCGAGTCCGCCAGGGCACGGACGGCCGGCCCGAACGCCACCCGGTGCCGCAGGTTCCGGAACCAGTACCCGCCGTCCACGCGGAACGGCTCCTGCCCGACGCCCTCGACGGTGGAGCGGAAGTCGAGTCGCGGCGTACGGGGCGTGACGGACGCGAGCTTGCGCGTCAGCTCCTCCTCCAGCACGTCCATGTGCGGGCAGTGGGAGGCGTAGTCCACGGGGACCCGGCGGGCCCACAGGCCGTCGGCCTCGCAGCGCGCCAGCAGTTCGTCCAGCGCGTCCACGTCACCGCCGACGACGGTCGAGGACGGGCCGTTCACCGCGGAGATCCACAGCCTGCCCTCCCACGGGCGGATCAGCTCCGTCACCGTGTCCTCGGAGCCGGACACCGTCACCATGCCGCCGGTGTCCGCCAGCGCCAGCAGCGCCGTGCTGCGCAGCGCCACCACGCGGGCGGCGTCCGCGAGCGTGAGGGCCCCCGACACGTAGGCGGCGGCGATCTCCCCCTGCGAGTGCCCGACCACCGCGTCGGGCTCCACCCCCACCGAACGCCACAGCGCCGCCAGACCCGCGACCACGGTGAACGTCGTGCACTGCACCACGTCGGACCGGTCGAGCCCGGGAGCGTCGGCGCCCCCGAGCAGGGCGTCGCGCACGGACCACTCCAGATGCGGCTGGAGCGCGTCCGCGCAGGCGAGCACCTCGTCCCGGAACACCCGCGAGGACCGCATCAGCTCGGCGGCCATACCGGCCCACTGCGCTCCCTGCCCCGGGAAGACGAACACGACCTTTCCGCGGTCCCGTGCCGAGCCGACCGTGACGCCGGGCGCGGACTCCCCGGCCGCGAGCGCGGCCAGGCCGGTGCGGAGCGCCGCCCGGTCGGCGCCGGTGACGACCGCGCGACGGGTGAACGCCGAGCGGGTGGTCGACAGCGCGCGGCCGATGTCGGCGGCAGCGGTGCCCGGTTCGCCGTCGACGAGCCGGAGCAACTGCGCCGCCTGGTCCCGCAGCCCCTGATCGTGGGGGGCCGACAACAGCCACGGCACCGTCACCCCGCCGTCCCCGCCGTCCCCGTCGTCCACCGCCTCGTCGTCGGGGGCCTGTTCGAGAACCAGGTGCGCGTTGGTACCGCTGATGCCGAACGACGACACGGCCGCCCGCCGCACCGCGGTGCCGGGCCAGGGCCGCGCCTCCGTCAGCAGCCGGACCCCGCCCGCCGACCAGTCGACATGCCGGGTCGGGGCGTCCACGTGCAGCGTGCGCGGCAGCGTGCGGTGCCGCAGCGCCATCACCATCTTGATCAGGCCGCCGACCCCGGCTGCCGCCTGCGCGTGGCCGATGTTCGACTTCAGCGAGCCCAGCCACAGCGGAGCGTCCTCGGGGCGGTCCTGTCCGTAGGCCGCGATCAGGGCCTGCGCCTCGATCGGGTCGCCGAGCCGGGTGCCCGTGCCGTGCGCCTCGACCACGTCCACGTCGGACGGCTCCAGACCGCCGCCGGCCAGTGCCTGCCGGATCACCCGCACCTGCGACGGCCCGTTCGGCGCGGTCAGCCCGTTGCTGGCGCCGTCGGAGTTGATCGCGGATCCCCGGATCAGGGCGAGCACCCGGTGGCCGTTGCGGCGCGCGTCCGAGAGCCGTTCGAGTACGACCATGCCGGCGCCCTCCGACCAGCCGGTGCCGTCCGCCGCGTCGGCGAACGCCTTGCACCTGCCGTCCGGGGACAGCCCCTGCTGGCGGCTGAACTCCACGAAGATGCCGGGCGCGGCCATCACGTTCACGCCGCCCGCCACGGCGAGCGGGCACTCCCCGCCGCGCAGCGCCTGCATGGCGAGATGCAACGCCACCAGCGACGAGGAGCAGGCGGTGTCCACGGTGAACGCCGGGCCCTGCAGCCCCAGCGTGTAGGCGATCCGGCCCGAGGCGACGCCGGCGGTCGTACCGGTGAGCAGGAAACCGTCCAGCTCGTCGCCGCCCTCGGTGAGGCGCGGCCCGTACTCCTGCGACATCGCCCCGACGAACACTCCCGTCCGGCCGCCGCGCAGCGACGACGGAGCGATCCCCGCACGCTCCAGCGCCTCCCAGGAGACCTCGAGGAGCAGCCGCTGCTGCGGATCCATCGCCTGCGCCTCACGCGGGCTGATGCCGAAGAACGCCGGGTCGAACATGTCGGCGTCCAGCACGAACCCGCCGCGTCGCACCGCCGAGGTGCCCGACCGCCCGGGACCCGGTGCGAAGAGGGCGTCCAGGTCCCACCCCCGGTTGCCGGGGAAGTCCGAGATCGCGTCCGTCCCGGACTCCACCAGCCGCCACAACTGCTCGGGGGACCGCACGCCCCCCGGGAAACGGCATGCCATGCCCACGACGGCGATCGGGTCGTCCGCGCCGCCGGCAACCGTCGGTGCCGCTGCCTCCGAGGGCGCGTCGGCGGCCGTGGTGAGCCGGTCGCGCAGGTGCTCGGCGAGGACGGCCGGTGTGGGATGGTCGAACAGCAGGGAGGCCGGCAGATCGAGCCCGGTCGAGGCGGCCAGCCGGTCCCTCAGCTCCACCGCGAGAAGCGAGTCGAAGCCGAGCTGCTTGAACGACCGCGCCGTGTCGAGGTTCGCGTCGTCGTGTTCGAGGACGGCGGCGGCGCGGCTGCGCACCAGAGCCAGCAGCGTCCGCCCGAGCTCGGGCTCCGGCAGCGCGGCCAGCCGCTCCGCCGCCGACCCCGGCACCGGCTCCGCCGCGGGACGCCCGGGTACGGGAACGTCACCGTGCCGGCCGTGCTGTTCGGGCCCGGACGGAAGCCAGTGGCGACCGCGCTGGAAGCGGTACGTCGGCAGGGGCACCCGGTGCGGTCGCCCGCCCTCGAAGAGCGAGGCCCAGTCGACCGCCCCGCCGTGCACGTACCGCCGGCCCATCGAGCGGACGAACGCCGGCCAGCCGGGGGTGTCCCGCCGGAGGGTGCCGACCGCGACCGCGCCGCTCCCGGCGGCGTCGGCGGTGTGGCGGATCGGGGTGGTCAGAACGGGATGGGGGCCGGCCTCGACGAAGTGCGTGTGGCCGGTGTCCAGCAGCCCGGTGACAGCGGTGTGGAACTCCACGGGGTTGCGGAGGTTGTCGTACCAGTACGCGGCGTCGAACGCGGGACTGGTGCCGGGGCGGGCGGTGGAGTGGAAGGGGATGTCCGGCACACCGGGGGCTATGTCGGCGACGGCCTCCAGGAACCGCTCGCGCAGCGGCTCGATGTGGGCGGAGTGCGAGGCGTACCCGATCGGCACGGGGCGGGCGTCTACTTCCTGCTCCCGGTAGTGCGCCAGGAGACGGTGGACGGAGTCCAGGTCGCCGGAGACCACCGTG
Organism: Streptomyces olivaceus; assembly: GCF_000721235.1. Lineage (GTDB taxonomy): Bacteria > Actinomycetota > Actinomycetes > Streptomycetales > Streptomycetaceae > Streptomyces > Streptomyces olivaceus. The sequence continues at coordinate 13,082 of NZ_JOFH01000064.1, read as the reverse complement.
CCGCGGGGGGAGTTGATCCCGGCGATGCCCAGGCCCGGATGGGCGGTCAGGTCGTCGGCGACCCGCTCGGGGGAGAGCGGGACGGCCGCCATCCCTCCGGTGCCGGCGATGGTGGCCGCGACGAGCCCGCGGTGGGCGACGACCTTCGCGGCGTCGTCGAGGGAGAGGGCTCCGGCGATGTGCGCGGCGGCGATCTCGCCCTGGGAGTGCCCGACGACGGCATCGGGGGTGACGCCGTGGTGCTGCCACAACCGGGCCAGGGAGACGGTGACGGCGAAGATGGCGGGCTGGACCACGTCGACGCGGTCGAGGTCGGGCGCGTCCGGCTCGCCGCGCAGGACGTCGAGGAGCGACCAGCCGGTGTGCGGGCTCAGGGCCGCGTCGCAGGCCCGCAGGTGCCGGGCGAAGACGGGAGAGGTCTCCAGCAGGTCCAGCCCCATGCCGGGCCACTGGGTTCCGTGCCCGGGGAAGACGAACACCGTCTTGCCGGGCTCGCCGGTGCGTCCGGTGACCAGACCCGCCGCGTCCTCACCGGCCGCCGCCGCGGTCAGCCCGAGGAGCAGGCGCTCCCGGCCGTCGCCGAGGACGACGGCGCGGTGCTCGAAGGCCGACCGGGTGGTGAGCAGCGACCAGCCGACGTCGGCCGGGTCGAGATCCGCCCGGTCCTCCACGGTGGACCGCAGGGCGTCGGCCTGGGCGCGCAGCGCAGCCTCGTCCGCCGCGGAGAGTACCCACGGCACCACCGGCACGGAGCCGGCCGCCGCCTCCGGGGGAGGCACGGTGTCCGCCGCGACGGTGTCCGGTACGGCGGCCGGGAGGTCGGAGACCACCACGTGGCAGTTGGTGCCGCCCATCCCGAACGAGTTGACGCCCGCCACCAGCGGCGCGTCCGGCTTCGGCCACGGGCCGAACTCCGTGCGCACCTCGATGTTGAGCGCACCGGGGTCGATCTCCGGGTGGGGCGTCGTGTAGTTCAGGCTCGCCGGGATCCCGCGGTGCCGCACGCAGAGTGCGGCCTTGATGAGACCGACGATCCCGGCAGCGCCCTCGAGGTGCCCGACGTTGGTCTTGGCGGAGCCGACGTGCACGGGCCCGCCCGAGCGGGCCGCGCCGACCGAGGCTCCGACGGACGCCGCTTCGACGGGGTCGCCCACCCTGGTGCCGGTCCCGTGCAGCTCCACGTACTGGACGTCACCCGGCTCCAGACGCGCCCTGGCGTGCGCCAGCCGGATCACGTCCCGCTGCGCCTCGGCGCTCGGCACGGTGAGGGCGTCGGTGGCGCCGTCGTTGTTCACCGCGGTCCCGCGGACGACGCAGTACACCTGGTCGCCGTCGGCCAGGGCGCGGGACAGCGGCTTCAGGACGACGAATCCACCGCCCTCACCGCGGACGTAGCCGTTCGCACGGGCGTCGAAGGTGTGGCAGCGCCCGTCGGGAGAGAGCCCTCCGAACCGCTCGGTCTCCAGCGCCGCACCGGTCGCCAGGTTCAGGTTGACGCCGCCGGCCAGCGCTGTGCCGGACTCGCCGGACGCGATGCTCTCGCAGGCCAGGTGCACGGCCACCAGCGCCGACGACTGCGCCGTGTCCACGGTGAGACTCGGGCCGCGCAGCCCCAGGGTGTAGGAGACGCGGTTGGCGATGATGCCCCTGCGGGTCCCGGTCAACGAGTGCTGGGTGCTCGCCCCGGGACCGCGCCGGTGCAGCAGGGACGCGTAGTCGTCGCCGATGGCCCCGACGAAGACGCCGGTCCGGCCGCCCGCCAGGGTCGCGGGGACGATCATCGCGTCTTCCAGAGCCTCCCAGGCCAGCTCCAGCATCAGCCGCTGCTGCGGGTCCATGGCGGCGGCCTCGCGCGGGGAGATGCCGAAGAACGCCGGGTCGAAGCCCGCAACGTCGTCGAGGAACCCGCCGTGCCGGAGTCCGGCCGTCCGCGCCGTACCGGTCCAGCGGTCGGCGGGGGTCTCGGTGGTGGCGGACCGGCCGTCGCGGAGCAGCCGCCAGAAGGCCGCCGGGTCCGGCGCCTGGGGCAGCCGGCAGGACAACCCGACCACGGCGATCGGTTCGCTCGGCATCGGGCGAACGCCCTCCGACTCACTGAAATCCGTCATGGCGTCCTGACAGCCTTCCTCGCACACACCTGGGATTCTGAAAGGGCATGGAAAACCGAGCGACCGACCCTGCTCGTCGTCGCCCCCGGGCCGCTCGGTGGAGGCCGGTCAGTCCTCCATGAAAAGGGTGGCCTCGGCGATCGTCGTGTTCTCGTCGGGTCGTTCCACGAATTTGAGGGTGCGGGTCCCGGTCTTACCGGCATAACGGCCGCTGACACCGATCACGGGGAACTCGTTGACGGCGAACTCACCCCCGGCCGGATTCTCCTGACGGACCGTCCCGGTCCAGCTGATGACACCGTCCGCGAACTTCTCGGTGGCCGTCATCAGCTGCATGAGACTGCCGTCCTCCGGGTTCCCGAACACCACGGCCATGCCCTCCGAGGTGGCCACCAGACCGCCGTCGGAGTCGTACAGCTCCTCGGTGAACGTGACGTGGTGGCCGACGCCGGGGCGGGTCTCCCGGTGCACTGTCGTGTGGCAGACTTCCCGGAGATTCTCCAGGTACATGAAGTTCCCTTCCCGATCGCAGAAAACTGGCGGGAGAACGCCTGCCAGAATCATCTACGGCGGCCCTTAATTGAGCCTAGGGCTGAGCTGGTGTCCCATTGATCCGGTCCGTACGGGCCCGCCGTCCGATCACGTCACATGGACCTGCGGGACGTAACGGATCCAGCGGCCGCCGGACTGCTGGAATTCCTGCTCCTTGGCCATGATTTCCTCGGCGTGATTCCAGGCGAACAGCAGCGCGTAGTCCGGGTACGGGTCGGAGAACGCCGCCGCGGACCTGACCGGGATGTGCCGGCCCGGGGTCAGCCGGTTCTGCTTGTCCGGTGTCGTGTCGCACACGAACGACACCAGTTCGGGGCCGATGCCGCAGAAGTTCGTCACCGTCGCACTCTTGGCGGTGGCGCCGTAGCCGACTACGCGGTGTCCCTCCGCGCGCAGCCGCTCCAGCAACGCCACGAGATCCTCGCGGATCTTCCGTACGTTCGCCGCGAACGCCCGCAGCGTCGCGAGGCCGGTGAGCTTCTGGTCGCGCTCCTCGGCGAACAGCCGCGCGACGGCCGGCGTCGGAGTGCGCACGCCCTTGCGGGCGAGCGTGTAGCGGACCTCTCCGCCGTGCACCGGCAGCCGCTCCACGTCCACCAGCTCGAAGCCGAACCGGTCGGCCATCGCCTGCACCGAACCGGCCGAGAACAGATAGAAGTGCTCGTCGTAGATCTGGTCGAAGGAGGTCTTGGTGACGATGTCACCGAGGTAGGGGTCCTCGAAGACGAACACGCCGTTCGGGCCGAGGAGCGCGTCGGCTCCCCGCAGGACCGAGTCCAAGTACGGGATGTGGCACATGGTGTTGGCGGTGTAGATGACATCCGCCGGCCCCTCGGCGGCGCGCACCTCCCTGGCCGTCGCCTCTTCGAAGAAGTCGGTGCGCACCCGCACGCCCTTCGAGCGCGCCACCCCCGCCACTCCCGCCGAGGGCTCGAATCCCAGGTGCCGGACACCCGCCTCCTGGATCGTGCCCAGCATGATCCCGTCGTTGCAGCCCATCTCCACGATGAAGGGGTCCGCCCCGGTCAGTTCGGTGGCGAGGAACGACTGGGCGACCCCGGCGAAGTGCTCGCGCATGACCGAGGAGCCCGACGAGTGGTACGGGTAGTCGGCGTGGAACATCAGGTGCCGCGGCACCTCTTCGGCCAGCTGCACCATCGTGCACGCGCGGCACTGGACGACGGCCAGCCGGTAGAAGAACTCCTCGCCGGTCTCGTCCGGCTCCAGGAACCGGTCGGACAGCGGCTGCCGGCCCAGATCGAGGAACTCCTCGACGACGCCGCCGCAGATCCGGCAGGCCCCCGGGGAAGGCGCGTCGGTTACCCGAGTCATGATCGAACTCCTTCTTGGTTCCGATTGCTCAACGGCGGGCCGCAGACCCGGCCGCGGGACGGACGGGGCGACGTCACACCTCGGCCAGGACCTCGTGCAGCGCGTCGATCACCCTGTCCTGGCGGTCCCGGGACAGCGACGGGTACATGGGCAGCGAGAAGATCTCGCCCGCGAGCCGCTCGGTGACCGGCAACGACCCTTCGCCGTACCCGAGGTCCGCGAAGCCGCTCATGGTGTGGACCGGCCACGGGTAGCTGATGTTCAGTGAGATGTCGTACCGCTTGAGCCGCTCGATGATCTCGTCGCGGCGGGGATGGCGCACCACGTACACGTAGTAGACGTGCTCGTTCCCCTCCGCCACCGACGGCAGGGTGAGCCCGCCGGGGCCGGTGAGGTCTGCGAGGCCTTCCTCGTACCGGTTCGCCACCCTGCGCCGGCCCGCGATGTAGGAGTCGAGGCGGCGCAGCTTGTGGCGCAGGATCTCGGCCTGCACCTCGTCGAGACGCGCGTTGTGCCCCGGGGACCGGACGACGTAGTAGACCTTCTCCATGCCGTAGTACCGCAGCTGCCGCAGATTGCTGTCGATCCCGGGGTCGTCGGTGATGACGGCGCCGCCGTCGCCGTAGGCCCCGAGCACCTTCGTCGGATAGAACGAGAACGCCGCCGCGTTCCCCGTCGTGCCGGCCGTTCTGCCGTTCTGCCGGGCGCCGTGCGCCTGCGCGCAGTCCTCCAGGACGGCCAGACCGCGCTCGTCGGCCAGCCGCCGCAGGGGGGCCATGTCGACGCACTGCCCGTACAGGTGCACCGGCAGCAGCGCCTTCGTGCGCGGCGTGACCGCGTCCGCGACCTGGCCGGTGTCCATCAGGTAGTCGTCCTCGCGCACATCCACGAAGACCGGCGTCGCCCCCGTGCCGGCGATCGCGACGACGGTCGGGGCCGCGGTGTTCGACACCGTGATCACCTCGTCGCCGGGGCCGATGCCGAGCGCCTGCAGCCCCAGCTTGACGGCGTTGGTGCCGTTGTCGACGCCGACGCAGTGCCCCACACCGTGGTAGGCCGCGTACTCGGCCTCGAAGCCCTGCACGCTCTTGCCGAGAATCAGCTGCCCGGACTCGAAGACCGTCTCCACGGCCGCCAGCAGGTCCGCCCTTTCCTGCTCGTACTCCGGCAGGTAATCCCATACACGAGTCGTCATTTCCCTCACCGTGACATTGGCGTACGCCGAGATGGATCCGCTGAATTCCCGCTGCTCGAGGAGCGGGCCGCCCAGGTGCTCATGTAGTTGTTGTCCCGCTCGATCCCCAGCGCCTGCGCGCTCAGGAAGTCCACGCCGTCCACGTAGGCGTACGGCTGCATGAACCCGCCCGCCCGGATGTCGCGATAGAGCCGGGACAGCGGATGGGCCCCCGTGAAGGACGCGCCGCCGACCAGGGTCAGGCAGTCGTTGACGATGGCCGGGGCCATCTGGTTGACCGTCAGCTTGGCGCGCTGGAAGTGCCGCATCATCTGCCGGCCACGCTCGTCGAGGTCCCCCGACAGATCGGCGTTGAGCGCGTCGACCACGGTCAACGCGGTGCCGAGGGTGGAGCGCACCATGTAGAGGCGGGCGTCCAGCTCCGCCACCAGGGTCCGCGCCGCGGCCTGCGGGGCGGCGGACCGACGTGCGAGCGCCCCCACCGCCAGGTCGTAGGCGGCCTGCGCGACACCGACGTACAGGCCCAGCATCGAGACGGAACTGACCGTCTGACCGGCGAGGACCTTGTCGTTGCGAGCCCCGACGACGTCCCGGACCATGACGTCCTCGGCCGGCACGGGACAGTTGTCGAAGACGATGTCCATCGTGCCCGACGCGCGCATCCCGAGGCCGTCCCAGTCGTTCAGGACGGTGAACCCGGGGGTGTCGCTCCTGACGACGGGAGACACCAGTCTCGGTGGTTCGTCCGTCCCGTCCGTGCGCGCGTTGATGAAGAAGTGGGTGCCGATGGGCGCCATGGACACCAGCGTCTTGCGGCCGGACAGCAGCCACCCGCCCGATCCGTCCGGCGTCAGTGTCGTCACCGCGGAGTGGTGGTCCTTGATGCCGGAGCACATGACGGCGTCGCCCGCGACCATCATCCGCATCATCCGCTCGGCCAGCGTGCGGGCGTTCGCAGCACCGTGCCGCCACTCGTAGCCGAGGGTGAGTCCCCGGCTGAACTGCAGGTGCAGCGCCAGCGCCGTCGAGGCGTCGGCCTGCGCCACGTACTGGAGCGCGACCCCCACGTCGAACAGCCGGTCCACTCCCAGTCCGCCCAGTTCGGCGGGCACCGTCGCGCCCATCAGACCCTCCTTGCGGAAGGCGTCGAAGGTCTCGGTGGGGAACCTGGCCGCGCGGTCGTTCTCCGCCGCGGTGGCCCGGATGCGCGGCAGGTGTTCGGCGATCCGCTCGAGCAGGACCCGGCCGGCGTCGGTGACCGGTGCGTCGAACTCCGTCGCCGGGCCCGGTGGGGTGGTGCCTGAGGACAATACGTGCTCCGTCATGACTTGCTCCGTACTCTCTCCATCGGCGGTCATCGGCGGTCGGCGGCGTGCTCTGGGCCGTGTTCGGAGGTGTCCGCGGTCAGGCCGTCACTCCGGTGGGGGAGTGGGGTCCGGTGTGCCGCTGGGGCGCCGTCCGGCGGAGCGGTCCCCACCAGGCCTCGTTCTCCACGTACCAGCGGACCGTGTCGGCGAGTCCGTCCGCCAGGTCGACGCGCGGTGTGTAGCCCAGCTCGTTCTTGATCTTCGTCCAGTCCACCGAATACCGCTGGTCGTGGCCCGGACGGTCGGGAACGTGCCGCACCGAGGACCAGTCCGAGCCCGTCTCCTTCAGCAGCTGCGCCGTGAGGTCGCGGTTGGTGAGCTCCGTCCCCCCGCCGATGTTGTAGACGTCACCCGGGCGGCCGCCCTCCACCACCAGCTGGATGGCGCGGCAGTGATCGTCCACGTGGAGCCAGTCGCGCACGTTGCTGCCGTCCCCGTACAGCGGGAGCTCCTCGCCCTCCAGCAGGTTCGTGATGAACAGCGGAATGATCTTCTCGGGGAACTGGTAGCGGCCGTAGTTGTTCGAGCACCGCGTGACGCACACCGGGAGTCCGTAGGTCCGGAAGTAGGAGCGCGCGACGAGGTCCGCGCTCGCCTTGGACGCCGAGTACGGCGAGTTCGGTTCGAGCGGGTGGTCCTCGGTCCAGGAACCGGCGTCGATCGAGCCGTAGACCTCGTCGGTCGACACCTGCACGACCCGCCGCACGCCCGCGTCCAGGCAGGCGTTCAGTACGGTGTGGGTGCCCTGCACGTTGGTGTGCATGAAATCGGCCGGGCCGGTGATCGAGCGGTCCACGTGGGACTCCGCGGCGAAGTGCACCACGACGTCCACGCCCGGCAGCACGTCGGCCAGCAGGTCCGCGTCGCAGACGTCTCCGACCACCAGCTCGAACCGCCGGTCGGCGGAGACCGGAGCCAGGTTCTCCTCGTTGCCCGCGTAGGTCAGCTTGTCGAGGACGACGACGGAGGCGTCGGCGAATTCCGGGTACGCGCCCGAGAGGATCTGCCGCACGTAGTGCGAACCGATGAACCCGGCGCCTCCGGTGACGGCCACACGGTTACTGCGCGACATAAGTCAACCTGCCCCAGTCGGTGTTGCTGGAAATCTCCATCACGTACCGGCCGTATCCTGAGTTCTTGTGCTTCTTCCCGAGCGAGTAGCATGCCGCGGCGTCGATGTAGCCCATGCGGAGCGCTATCTCCTCCAGGCAGGCGATCCGGCCGCCGGCGCTCTGCTGCTCCCGCACGAAACGCGCCGCGTCGAGCAGGCCGTCGTAGGTGCCGGCGTCGAGCCACGTGCTGCCCGGCCCGAGCGAGTGGAGCCGCGCCCTGCCCTGCGCCAGATAGACCCGGTTCACATCGGTGATCTCGAGTTCCCCGCGCGCCGACGGCGTGATGCGATGCGCTGTCTCCACGACGTCGTTGGAGTAGACGTACAGACCCGTCGCGATCTCCGAACCGCGCGGCCGGGACGGTTTCTCCTCGATCCCGAGCACGCTTCCGTCGGGAGCCTTCTCCACCACGCCGTAGGGCCGGGGGTCGGCGACCGTGTGGCCGAACAGGGTGCAGCCGTCGACGTCCTTCATGCTGCGCGCCAGGACGTCCGGCAGCTCCGGGGAGTGGAAGATGTTGTCGCCCAGGATCAGGGACACCGGGTCGGAGCCGACGAACTCGGCCCCCACCCGGAAGGCGTCGGCGATACCGGCGGCCAGCGGCTGCTCCGCGTAGGAGATCCGCAGGCCGAGCTCCGCGCCGTCACCGAGCACCTTCCGGAAGAGTGGCAGATCCGTCGGCGTCGAAATGACGAGGAAGTCCCGCACACCGCCCAGCATGAGAGTCGACAGCGGGTAGTAGATCATGGGCTTGTCGTACACCGGGAGCAATTGCTTGGAGAGGGCGGAGGTCAGCGGATAGAGGCGCGTTCCCGTTCCTCCGGCCAGAATGATTCCCTTCACGGGTGGCACCTCTGTCGTCATGGGCTGAGTGGCGGGCTGTAATCGCTGACAACGCGTGACTGCCTGGGTGTGTCACCGCCCCCGTCCGAACTCGCCGCGGGCGAGCACCGCGCGGTGCTCGGGCCGTCGGCCAGTGCGTCCGGCCGCGAACATCGCATCAACCCCCTCACCACCCGCCGAGACCTGTCCGCCGGACGACTCGGGATGATGCTCACTGCCAGTTGAAATACCTCAACAGTTACGATCACCCTAATGACGCGACACAAAAGGCTTCTTAAGAGGCTCTAAGAGCAGCCTGGAACGAGCCTTGCCCAGACCTTGGGTGATGTCGCGCCCCGTGCTTCGTCGCTGGTCACCTCTGTCGGCGCGCGAAAAACCGCCCCCCTCCAGACCGACTGGAGGAGGACGGTTCGTCGCGGAAAGAGGCGCCGCCGGGGTCAGGGAAAGTGGATGTCGCGCGAGTTCGCCCGGACGGCGTCCACCAGGGACGCCTGCTTCACCGAGTTACGCGACCAGTCCTCGGGGTGCTCTCCGCCGAGAACGGCCTGGGCGAACGCACGGATGCTCTTGGCGAACTGGTCCTCCGGGGGCAGTACGAACTGCTCGGCGTGGTCCTGCTGTTCGACATGGACGACCGGCTGGTAGGTCGCCGGGGGAGTGAAGACGCGGTTCAGCCAGAGGCGGCCGGTGCTGCCTCTGAACTCGTAGCTGTTGGTGTAGGAGTGCTCCATGCCGAACGTGAGCTGAGCGGTCACCCCCTGACCGGTGGTCATGAGCGCGGTGCCGCCGACCACGACGTCGTGGGACCGCTCGTGGCGGAGGACGGCGCCCGCGACATCGAGGTCCATGCCGAGGAAGAAGCCGGCTGCGCGAATCGGGTACACACCGATGTCCAGCAGTGCGCCGCCGCCGACGTCGGCCTGGTACCGGATGTCACCCTGCGGCTTGGGCGGGATCGTGAAGCTGGCGGCGAACGACCGGAGTTCGCCGATGACGCCGTCCGCGAGCATGGCCGCGACCCGCTCGTGCTGAGAATGGTGGAGGAACATGAAGTTCTCCATCAGCAGCAGTTCCCGTTCCGCGGCGAGCGCGAACAGCCGCTCGGCCTGGTCCCGGTCGGTGGTGAGCGGCTTCTCCGCGAGGACGTGCTTGCCCGCGCGCAGCGCCCGGTCGATCCACTCGGCGTGCAGCACGGCCGGCAGCGGGACGTACACGGCGTCGATGTCGTCACGTTCCAGCAGAGCGGCGTAGCCCTCCACGGGCTCGCCGCCGAACCGGTCGGTGAAGCGCTGCGCCCGGTCCCATCCCCGGCTGGCGATCGCCGCCACTTCGGTGAGCGGTTCGGCCTCCAGCGCGGGCAGTGCGCGCCGCCATGCGATGTCGGCACATCCGATCACTCCGACTCGAACCGGGGTGAGGCTTCTCGAACGCTCCATCAGAACTCCCTGCACAAGATTGCGGTAGTGACTCGCCGACGGCGCGCGACGTGGCGTTCCGGCCACGCGCGCGGGAGGACGCGCCGCCTCAGACGGGATGCGGTTCGGCGGACGCCAACGCCTGTTCGTAGGTGGGGAGCAGGCCGCGCTCGACCGCCTCGGCGAGGGTGGGGGCTGCCGCGTCCTTGTCCGACGTGATCGGCGGGCCGTCCAGTTCCCAGGGGATTCCGATCGCGGGATCGAGCGCCTGGACGTCGATCATCGTGCCCGGAACGTACTCCGCGCCGCAGAGGTAGTTCATGCACGTGTCGTCGGTCAGGGCGAGGAACGCGTGGCCGATGCCGTCGGCGAGGTAGACGCCGACTCCGGCTGACGCCTCCTGCAGGGTCACGTCGTACCGGCCGAACGTCGGCGAGCCGACCCTGAGGTCGACCGCCACGTCCATGGCCGCCCCTCGCACGCAGGTGACCAGCTTCGTCTGGCCGGGCGGAATCGTGGTGCCGTGAATTCCGCGAAGCGTGTTCTTCCTGGAGACCGAGTAGTTCACCTGCCGGATCTCGAAACGGTGGCCGGCCTGCCGGAGGAGTTCGCTGAACTGCCACGCCTCGTAGAAGTGGCCTCGCCGGTCCGGTAGGTGACTCGTGCTGATTCGGTACGCCCCGGGGATGGACGTTTCCGATACCTCAATACCGGGCACGGTGTCTTCCTTCTTCAGCAGGTAGGAATGGCGGCTGCGGGGATGGGCAGGAATCAACCGAGCGCCGAACGGAACGACGGCGGGGTCATGAGGTGACGGTGTCGACGGTCAGGTGGCGGTGATGCGTCTTGCCGCCGTTGACCGTACGCGTGAAATGGAGCTCGTCCAGCCGGTCGTTCAGGATGAACTCCTGTGTTTCCTGCAGGAAACGACACGGCTCCAGACCCAACTCCTCGCGCATGATCTTGCGCGCGGTCTGGTAGACCCTCAATGCGTCCGCCCGGCGCCCGGACCGGCTGAGCGCCTCCATGAGCAGGGCGTAGAAATCCTCCCGCAGCGGGTACTCGACGGTGAGCGAGTAGAGGATGCGGATGGCTTCCCGGGCCTGGTCCGACGCCAGCAGCGAGCGGGCCAGGAGTTCCACGCACTCGACGCGCAGTTCCTCGGCCCCGTTGGCGAATTCCTGGATGATCGGTCCCTCGAAGGACGACGCGTGCACGGGTTCGCGCCACAGCGCCAGCGCCTGCGCCAGGCTCTCGGCCGCCCCGGCGTGGTTGCTCATGCCCATCTGCAGCCGGCCCTTCTCCGAGAGGGCCGTGAACAGGTCGAGGTCGAGTTCGTCGAGTCCCAAGTCCAGGACGTAGCCGGGGGAACGGGTGGTGATGCAGTCCTTGGTGAGGGAGGACTTGTTGAGGATCTTCCGGAGCTGCGACACGTAGACGTGCAGCGAAGCCCCCGCCCGCACGGGCGGGGCCGCGCCCCACAGCTCCTGCGTCAGCTGGTCGAGCGAGACGACCTGGCCCTTGCGGACCAGCAGCGTCCTCAACAGGACTTCCATCTTGTACGTTCCGACCGAGGACGTCTCGTCGGCGACCGAGATGCGAACAGGGCCCAGAAGCTCGTACCTCAATCCGTGGCCTCCAGAGTCAGGGCGATGCCATAGCTGCCCGCGGGGACGGCAAGGGTGCTGGTGGCCCTGCCGAGGTGCCGGGCGGCGACCGCCGTGCGTCCGGCATCGCCGACCAGGGAGAGTTCCGTGGCGCTGTGGGCGCCGACCTGCGCCGCGTTCGAAGCGGGTACGGCGAGTGCGACTGCAACTCGGCCGGAGGTCGGGCTGACTGGGTGGACACGTTTGGCAATGCCGCCGAGAGCGGCGCGCTTGATCCTCACTTCTGTTTCCCCCGTTAGAATCCAAAACCCACTGTTGTTCGGGCGGGCCTGTGAGGCGCAGTCCGGAATTACAACGTAGCCGCGTGGGAACTCCCGATTCCAGGGCCACGTTGTGATCCTGACAAGCGCTGTCGGCGAGTCTCGCGGCTGAGGTGAGGCTGCCGCAAGGGCGCTTTCCGGCCATGGACCCGGTCGCGGCCCGAGAAGTGGTGCACGGGCTTCCACCTGCTCCGGATACTCGAAGCGGTGCCGGAGTGAGCGTCCGGACACGGGAACGATCACCGGCCGATCCTCCGGACGTCTGATCCCGAAAAGCATCGTCTGAGTCTTCGTGCCTGGCAGTGCGCCCTGTACATCGTCGCGGGCGATCACCTTTCCGGGGGTGGCACCGGTCTGGTGCGTCAGATGATCAGAGCGTTCACCGATGCGCCCGTGTCCGCCCGGGCCGGCGTTCCCCCGCAGCGCCGCATACCGCGGCCGCGACCCGAGTTCACCGCTCCCCGGCTGAAACTGAGCGGTCCCCGATGGCTGACGCGCGCATTACTCAGTTTACAGAGCTGGAAATGTTGAAAGTCGCTCATAAATGAAAGCGACACGTCGCTTCAGCAGACCTGAAATACCCTGTGAGTTGCCAGGGCCTGCTCATTGCGGGCGGCGCTTGCCGGAGCTGTTTGTGGTGGCGGTCGGGCCGCCGTACCCGCGCGCTGTGTCCGGTCGCCCGTCACGAGGTGCCGTCGCCGCTCCACACGGAGACGTCGAGGTAGGTGCTGTCGGAGGTGACGAGGCCGTCGGTGAACGTCCAGATCGAGCACCAGTACGTGCGGCGGGTGGCGCCGGACGCGGTGTCGGTGAAGGTACAGGTGCCTTCGGCAGTGACGGTGTCGTCACCGGTGTGCAGGAGGCGGCTGATCGCGGCCCGGCGGTCGGGCGCGATACCGAGGATCCGGGATTCGACCCGGTGGAACTTGTCGCGGTCGGTGAGCGCGAGGACGCCGTTGACACTGATCCGGAGGTCCTGCGGGTAGCACTGGTCGATCATGGCGTGCACGTCGGTGTTGTAGAGGTCGGTGAGGCGTTCCGCCATGGCTTCGTTGGCCTGCTGGGACATCGATGTCTCCCTCGTCGGTCACGTGTCGGCGCGAGAGGCCGCGGGAGTGACGAGCGGTCGTCACTAAGAAGTCATCTCATTTGGTGAGTCTGCGGTAGCAGATGAGGGTGCAGGCGATGCTGGTGAACGCGAGGAAGTGGTCGGCCTTGCGTTCGTAGCGTC
>NZ_JOFH01000063.1 GCF_000721235.1 Streptomyces olivaceus | reverse complement strand
ACCGCCGCTACGAACGCAGAGCCGATCACTTCCTAGCCTTCACCAGCATCGCCTGCACCCTCATCTGCTACCGCAGGCTGGCCAAATGAGATGACTTCTTATGCGCCTGGAGGAGAGGCCCAGCGCGGAAAAGGCGGTGAGAAGGTCCGCCCCCAGCGACCGGCTGACCATTTAGCCTCCGACGCGCGGGAGTTGAATCCTCTTGAAGCGTCGACGCTGACTATGCGGCCCTCTGCCGGTCCACCCGTTCGCACCGTCCGCGTAACGCTCGTCCGGTCAGGGGCTGTGCTGGGCGCCGGGCGCAGGGCGACGAACACGTGCGGGAAATGCGCCAAGATGAAGGTCTTGCTGAAGTACTCTCTGTCGAACGCCGGGGCACCCAATACGTGGCTCTCTCGGAGGCGGCAAACAGCGAGACGGAAAGCGACTCGACTGTCCCGACGTACTCACAGATGATCTTCACTGCACCCTCCCTCGTGTCGCATGCCGCAGCGGTTTCTTCAACCGCCCGACCGGAGTGATCCAAGTCATATCCGGCCAGCAGCGCTCGCGCTGACCCAGCGGCGGCGTGGCTTATACCCCCGTGACTCACCCAGTGATCCGCGGTGCGCTGTATGGACGAACAGATCTTGGGCTTGGTCCGGATCATTAGTCAATGCACGGTAAAGATCACAGCGGGGTCACGAGAAGTCTGCTACGGAAATGCTCGTTGCGCTCCACCGCTGTTCAACTTGCCTATGTGTGCGCGCACTTGGCGAGTCCTGAGCGGCGCGACTATCAATGGCTCTCTGCGCCCTCACGGGACAAGTCGGTCAAAATGTGGTGACCGGCAATCTTCTGCCGGTCGCGCAGTGCCGCCATCGCTCTATCATGTAGCGCAGGGGGCGGCGTCTGCTCGATATAGCCTTGAGAAACGCGCGATTTGATCAGGACCGGGCAGACGAGAAGTGCGAGGAACGTGGCATGTGCGGGGCCATAAAGGATGGCGGCGGTGAAGGAGAATCCGCCGGGATCGGTGCCCTGCTGCGTGTCTTCCGGGCCGCTGCCGGCACCACGCTCGGCCGCCCGATCCTCCAGAGAGAAGTGGCCGACGCCCTGCACAGGAGCGAGCGCTGGTACCGGGACCTCGAAGGCGGAGTGATCACCCGGCCCCTCACCCGCCACGAACTCGACACCATCGGCACGCTACTCGGACTCGACCGCGTCCAGCGACGTGCGCTGTTCCTCGTCAGCAACGGCGGGGGACTCTCCAGCCCGGAAACCCAGGAACCACCACGCATCAGCGACGAACTGCGCCTCCTGCTGGACCAGCAGCCTTTCCCCGCCTACGTCATCGATGCCACCTGGAACATCTTGGCCGTCAACACGACGATGGCCGCCCTGTTCCCGTGGTCGACCGCTCCCGGGGCCAACCTCATGCGGTGGCTCCTCCTCAGCGCCGAAGCGCGCGACCAGCACCTGAACTGGGAGGCCGACGCGGAGGTGTGCGTGCGCATGCTCCGCGACGCGGCCGTCGACCGCCCCCACGACCCAGACCTTCAGCAGCTCATCAGTGACACCCGTCAGAACCCCGCCGTACGCGACCTGTGGACCCGTGGCGCAGCCGACTTCGCCGACCACTACGACGGCCACGTACTGCAGATGACGCTTCCGCTCTTCGACGGTCAAGTGACCGAACTGGTCACCCACGTGCTGCAACCCGCCGGACTTCCTGGTTGCCGCATGACGATCCTGACCCAGCGAGCACCCCAGGAGCCAGCAAGCCGGCAAGCCGTCCCCGCAAAGTGACGGGCCCCTCCGCCGGCGCTCGGCTATCCGCGGCCCGGCCGGGGGAATCTCTGACGGGCGGCCCCCGCGGCCTCTGCCAACCGGTTGCCGGGACAACCGTGGCGACGGTCCCTCCGAGCGCCGACTGGCGTTCCACGGAACGCTGTCTCAGCCATATCGTATTCGAGGGTGCCAACTCCAGCGGCTCCGGCTTGTTGAAACTGCTCCAACACTCATGCGTCGCATTCAACTGACAAGTCCATAGCCCCGACTTCCGCAAAGGTCCGCCAGAGTGACGGCAATCACCAAATCGCGCCCCGTGACAGAAGAAGGAACTCCTGTTACGGGCCGGTGTGAGCGGAAATGCCGCGTGGCAATCGTCACCCTTCAGGGGAAGGGGGCAAGGCAATAGAATGGGCCAATGATCATTCACGATGCGCGCGGTGGACAACTCCTCCGCGTGGGAGACCCGGGGCAAGGGGTCCACCTGCTGTTCTCCACGCCGACGCGGCCGTACGGGGACGACCCTGCGCTTGACATAACCGTACGGGCCAAGGGTGCCTGGGTGGACGTCAGCGAGTTGGTCCGGACGCTGGACGGTGACGGACTGGTGGAATTCATTGGGTCACTGGCTGACGCATCGGGCAGCTGGAGTGAACCTCGCACTTGGCAGTCCAGTGAGGGGCAACTGAAGATATCGGCACAGCGTTCGGATGGGCGCATCGTCCTGACGTGGGGGATATGGCGAGGGGTGACCGAGTCCGAAAGTGCGTGGTACTTCGAGACCGTCACATCGCACAGGGGTGAGAACGAGATGCGGGGATTTTCCGAAGCGTTTCAGGCACTATTTGACGGGAAGTCAGAGGTGGTTGCGTAGATGGCTGTCGGCGCCCCCGGTGTGCTGCCGCTGGAAGTCCTTGCAGCGGCCCACCGCTAGGCTGGCCCCTCAACCTCTTCCCAGCCATCTTGCGTTCTGACGCGGTCCCTTCCACCGTCAGGGGCCCTATCGCCGGGCGGTCAGAAGTTCGTGGATCTGCCGCGCGGCGGACCAGGACACCCGGGAGACCTATCGACGCATCCTCGTCACCACTGCTCCGGTCGCGTTGCGGATCAGCGCTCGGGCTTGGGTGGGCGCTGCATCAGCGCTGCCGTGGCCTGGGCGAGCGTGATTTTGCCGTTCAGCAGGTCTGTGACGACGTCGGTGATCGGCATGTCAATGCCGTACGCGTGGGCCAGGCCGAGGGTCGCCTGGGCACTCTTGACGCCTTCGGTGGTCTGCCGGGTGGCTCTGGTCGCTTCTTCGATGCTCAGGCCCATGCCGAGGTGGGTGCCGAAGGTGCGATTGCGTGAGAGAGGGGAGGAGCAGGTGGCGACCAGGTCGCCGAGGCCGGCCAGCCCGGCGAGGGTGCCGGGGTAGGCGCCCATGGCCACGGCCAGTCGGGTGGTCTCGGCGAGGCCGCGAGTGATGAGCATGGCCTGCGCGTTGTGTCCCAGCCCCATGCCAGCGGCGATGCCGACGGCGAGGGCGATGACATTCTTCACCGCGCCACCGAGTTCGCATCCGGTCACGTCGGTGCTGGTGTAGGGGCGGAAGTAGCTGGTGTGGCACGCTCGTTGGATGCGGATGGCGGCAGCTTCGTCGGAGCAGGCGACGGTCGCGGCGGCGGGCTGTCCGGCCATGATCTCGCGGGCGAGGTTCGGCCCTGACAAGACGGCCACCCGGTGGGCGGGGATGCCAGTGACCTCGGTGATAACCTCACTCGCCCGCAGGCCGGTCTCGCGCTCGATGCCCTTCATCAGGGACACGATGATGGTGTCGCGCCCGATGTGCGGCGCCCACGCGGCGAGGCTTTCCCGAAGGGACTGAGCGGGGATGGACAGCACAAGGAAGTCCGCATTCTCCAGCGCGGCGGCCGGGTCGGTCGTGGCCGTCAGCGTCTCCGGCAGGTCCACGTCTGGGAAGTAGCCGACGTTGCGACGTGTCGTGTTGATCGCGTCGGCGATCTCGGCTCGGCGGGCGTGCACGATCACGTCGGTGCCTGCGTCGGCCATGATCTTGGCGACGGCGGTGCCCCAGGACCCGGCAGAGAACACCGCCGCGCGGGCGCTACGGTGCTGGAGCACTGCGGGGTCCTTCCAAGAGATGGGCGGGCCTGGCGCCGGCGTGGTGACCCGGGCGATCCTATCGGCTGCACCTGAGGGTGCCCGGCTCTCGGTGGGGCGGGGCAGGGTGGGTGCAACAGTGCGCCGTCCGCACCGGATGGGCAGCGTCCTGGTGTACCGCCCCGAGCAGCCTGCGCTCTTGGTCCTCGCCCAGCTCGCGTCCTCGGTCCGCTCGATCCACAGCCGGTATGGCCGAGTGCTTGTCCACATTCCCCACCTGCAGCCTGGCGCGCTGATCCGAGGGAGGGACGTGGTTGAGGGCGACCGCTACGCCTCTCACGTACCTCACCCGACTTCTGGGCCCCCGCATCCCCGAGCGCGGGGGCCCGGCATCATCGGGATTCAATGCTCGTAGGACCAGGCCCGTCCGGTCTGCCGGTACTCGGTCACGGAGATGGGCTGCACTCCGGGGCGCATCCGAGCCGTGTACAGGTGGCCGTCGAGGTGATCGATCTCGTGCTGGATCAGACGGGCGAGGCCGCGTTCGTAGTCAGTGATCACGGTCGTCCCGTCGAGTGTCATGGTCTCGACTGTGATCCGGAGAGGGCGGGGGACGAGACCGCGTACGTCGAAGAAGGACAGGCATCCCTCGTACTGGTCGTCGGTCTCACGCGAGGCGGCGATGACCCGGGGGTTGAGCAGTACGATCGCGCCCGCTCCTGGCTCGGCGGGCTGGACGACGGCCGCGGCCCGGCCGATGCCGATCTGTGGGGCGGCAATGCCCATCCCCTTGGCGAACGTGTGCACGCCCGCGATGCGCTCCATGGAGGTGAACAGGCTCTCCACGGCTTGCTCGGCGACCTCACGTTCGGCAGGGAGTGAGAAGGGGCGTGCCGGCTCGGCAAGGATGGGGGCGCCTTCCTGGACTACGCCGAGGTTGCGCATCTGCTCGCTGGGCCGCACCTCGTTCACGTGAACTCCTGTTGAATCTCGTCGTGTCCGCGCCGCTCGGAAGCGCCATTCAAGACGATAGCGGGCGTGCAGGATCGGATGGCCGGTCGACCAGGTGAAGACGGTGGTGCCGTTCTCCTCCCGCCGGGTGGGCGCGGAGTTCAGCGGTGACGCCTCGGAGGTCATCGACGTCACTGTGCCCCACACGGCCGGGTCGAGTTCTGTGGGGAAGGCCAGCTCGACTTCGAGGTGTCCTGTGGGCAGCCGGACCGCGCGCTGGAACCAGTGGCCCCATTTCTCCTCGCTGACCGTGTAGGCGTATTCGATCCATACGGACTCGCCCGGGTACAGCGGGAAGCGGCCTTGGTCGTTGTCGAACAGCAGCCAGACCTCTTTGAAGGCGTCGCGGTCGTGCTTGGCCTGCCAGCGCATGGCCTCTCCTCGGCAGACCGCGGTGAGGTTGAGTTCTTCCCAGGTCAGTGGGTGCGCACGGTAGTGGTGGTTGGAACGCTCGGGTTCGCAGGGGTACCGGTCGACGCTGATGCGGATGAGGTAGCGGGTGATCGGCTCGGTGCCTGTGTTGCGCAGGAGACGGCGCATGGTCAGCCGGTAGCGGCTGCCGTCGTAGTCGAGGCGTGCGGCGTCGTGCTCGACGAGTACTGAGGAGCCGGTGGCGTAGGGCTGCTCGGCCTTGCGGGCGGCGGGGACAGCTGCCGGCTTGGTGGAGCGTAGCCGGGCGGTTTCGTACTCGCACCACAGGTGCCAGATGGCCTTGCCTGTGTTCAGGGTTTCGTCGGCGCGCCGGGCGAAGTCTTCGCTGGGCTTAGTGCGGCCGGATTCCATGTGGCTGACGTACGACGGGTGGAAGCCCATCCGTTCCGCCAGCACCTTCTTCGACATGCCGCGCACCTCGCGCCAGCGCGCGACCTCGGCTGCGAAGTGCTGGTGAGCTTGCTCCAACGTGGCCTGCCCCTGCGGCTCCATCAATTCCCCCGTCTGAGGCGCTGGTTGAGTACGTGAGTGAACCGAGAGTGATGACAGTTCACCATTCTGTCGCCCGCCCTGCCGCCAGTTTGCTGTGTTCACCGGCCCGGCACGACCCCCGGGTGGCTGGAGGAAGTCTCATGCAGCGAGTGCTGTACCTGCTCAACGTCTCGAATCCGAACCGGTTGTCGGCCGACTCGGGATTCACCTTCGCGGAACTGCTTGCGCCGGCCCTGGCGGACACCGGGGCCGAGGTGACCGTGTCCGCGCCCGCACCGGTCGGTGACCCGCGGGTGCGGTACGTGGCCACGGCGTCGCCGTCCACGAAGTACCGGGCGCGGTTCGACCCGGGCCTGGATGCCCTGGTCGCTGTCATGCGGGACGTGCGGCCGGATGTGGTGGTGGCCAATCAGGTGGAGGCCGCCCCGGCTGTCCGGGCCGCTTTGCTGGAGGCCCGCGTCGATGCGCTGGTGGCCGGCTACTGCCACTACTTGCCGTTCTCCTTCACGGCGGGGCAGCAGATGCGTCTGGACCCGTCCTTGGACGACGGGGGTCTGGGGCGGAGTGTGCTCCTGGCGTTCGCGGCCGGTCTCGCGGCCTGTGACCAGGTGCTGGTCCACTCGGCCACAGCCGCGTCGTGGACGTCGGCGGCTGCGGCACGGATGAGCGTGGACCTCGGCGAGAAGCTGACCGTGGTCCCGGCTCCGCGCGACGAGCGCCTCGTCCGGGACCCGGCCGACGCCGGCGTACCGGAGGGCACGGCGGTCGGCGCCTACAACCACCGCCTGTACGCGCACTACGGCACCGCCGAGTTCACGGCCCTGGCGCGAAGGCTGGTGCACGACGCACCGGTGCGCCTGATGGTGATGGACCTGTTCGGGCAGCGCAGCCCCGAACGGATCAGGCTCGACCCGAGCCCCGAGCGGTTCCGGGACGAGCTGGCCGCGCTGGACCGGGTGACCGTCGCCTCCGACGGCGGTGACCGGGTGCGCTACCGGCAGATGCTGGCCGGCTCCCACTTCGGTATCGCCCCGTTCCGTGAAGGCTGCCCGTGGTCCATGTCGGTGATCGACTGCCAGGGCATGGGGCTGCCCGTCATCGCACCTCGCACGGGGTGGCTGGCCGAGCACATCGACGACGAGCTGCTGTTCGACACGCCCGACGAAGCCCTGTCCATCGCGAGCCGGCTCGCCACCGACGCCGAGTTCTACCGGGTGCAGGCCAAGCGCGCCTACGCCTCGACCGTCGACCTGGCGCCCGACCAGGTCGCCGCCCGCTACCTGGAGGCCCTGCGATGAGCGACTTCGACGCGGTGATGCTGTCCTACGACGAGCCGATCGCAGACCAGTTGCACGCACGCCTGCAGCGTGTCCTGGGCACCAGGGTGAAGCGGCTGCACGGCGTGCAGGGCATGCGCCGCGCCTACCGGCTGGCCGCCGAGGTCACCGACAGCGAACAGTTTCTCCTCGCCGACGGGGACTTCGTCATCGCCACCGCCTCGGCAGCGTCGCCCCCCTCGCCGAAGGCGTGGCCATGCGGGTGTGGCGGGCCAGGAACCCGCTCAACGGGCTGATCTACGGGTACGGCGGGCTCAAGCTGATCCGCCGCTCGGCGCTGCGCCAGCTCGGCAACGCGGTCGACGTCCTCGCGGCGCTGCCCGGCCGCGCGGAGTTCGTCGCCGACGTCGCGGGCACGACCCGCATCAACCAGTCCCCGTACCACGCCTGGAAGGCCGGGTTCCGGGAGTGCGCCATGCTGGCCCGCGGCAGCGAGTACGGCATGGACGACGGAGAGGCCACCGAGCGGATCAAGGCGTGGACCGACGGAGCGGAAGGCGAGTACGCCGACTCCGCCACCGCCGGCGCACGGGAGGGCGTCGCGTTCGCCGCGGAGGCGGCGCACTTCCCGCACCTGTTCGACCAGCTCAACGACCCGGCCTGGCTGTTCAGCCGGTTCACCGCCGGACACGCCGAGCAGGCCGTCGCCGGATGAGCAACGACGTCCTGGTGCTCGTCGAGCCCGGAGCGCACCGGGCCGGCGGGCACCACCACGGCGCCCTGACCGCGCTGGCGAAAGCACACCGCGCGCCACTGGTCCTCGTCCCGTTCGGCATCGTCCCGGAGACCCGGCAGGCACTGCGCGCGGCCGGTGCCCGGGTAGCAGGCCCCACCGGCGTGGTCCCCGGCGCGCTGGCCCTGGCCGCCGGTGTCGTGGCATCGGTAGCCGAGGTGTCCCGGCGGCTGCTGCGCGGGCGCCGGTGGCCCACGGCGGTACGGCGAGTCCCGCACCAGGTGACGTTGCTGTCGCGCTGCCTGGCCGAAGCGGCGTGCGTGCGCACCGCCCGCCGCTTCGGTGCCGGGCCGGTGGTCGTGCTCAGCGCGAGCGAGGCCCTGCACGGGCTGGCCGGTCTCCTCGGTGGGCCGCACAGCCGTTTCGTCCACGAGGTCGTCACCACCGAGGACGGGCCGCTGCGGCTGCTGGGCCGGGTGGCCCGGCCCGGCGAGCAGCGTGTGCGTGTCCTGGTGCCGACAGAGGCGGTGCGCACCGATGTGGCCGCCCGGTTTCCCCGGCTTCGGGTCACGGTGCGGCCGTACGCCGTCGCAGACCCCGGCGACCGCCTCACCGCCGAGGAACGCCACCGGGCACGGGAAGCCTTCGGCATCCCGGAAGGTGAGCCAGCTGTGTGCCTGGTGGGCGGCTGGTGGCCGTACAAGGACATGGACGTGGTGGGTACGGCCCTCGCCCGGTTCGACGGTCCCCTGCACGTCCTGGTCACGGGCGCGCCGCTCGACCATGAGGTACTCGACAGGTGGAGCGCGCTGCCCGGGGCGCGGCTACATATGGTGCCCGGCCCAGCCAGCGAGGCACAGGTCCGGTCCGTGTACGCCGCTGCTGACGCCGCGGTGGTGGCACGCCGGCCCGGTGTGGCCAAGGAGTCCGGGCTCGTGGTGGACGCCGTACGGCTCGGCGTGCCGCTGCTCGTCTCCGGCCACGATCCGGCCCTGGCCGGCCGCTTGTCCGGCCTGCCGTGGGTGCGGATCTTTCCCGTCGGCGATGGCCAGGCGCTGGCCGTGATGCTGCGCGATCTGGCCTGGGGCCCGCTCCCGAGGCCGGACGCCTGCGCGGTCGGCGCACTGGGCGTGCCCACACCTGCCGAGCAGGTGGCCTTCCTCACCGACACCGCTACGAAGGAGTCTCCCTGATGACTGCTGTTCCCCCGCTGATCGCCGTGGTCGGCCCCGTGGAACCCGCCTTGCTGACCGCGTGGGTCGGCCACTATCGGGCGCTGGGCGTCGACCGGTTCCTGCTCGCCTTCCACTTCACCGAGCACGCCTGCCCGGAGCGCCGCCACGCGGTGCAGGCGGCATGCCGGGAATTGGGGGTCGTGCCGGAAGCCGTGAGTACCGGCCCCTGGCACGAGCACACCAACGTGCGGCTGCGGGACCTGGTGCGCGCCAAGGCCGGTCAGGGCTGGCACCTGCTGGCCGACTCTGATGAGTTCCACGCCTTCCCCGCGCCGCTGCCCGAGCTGATCGCCGAAGCGGAGAGCGCGTCGGGCACGGTCGGCGGGGTCATGCTCGACCGGGTCGCCGCCGACGGCAGCCTGCCCGGGTGGAGCCCGCAGGACGGCGGGCTGGACAGGGCCTATCCGCTGGGCGGCTTCTTCACCCACCACCTGCTCCGCGGAGACCCTCGGAAGATCGTCCTCGCGCACTCCACGGTGCCGGTGGCATCCGGAAACCACCGGGCGGAGGGCCATCGGCCGGTGAACCGTCCCCCGGTGGTCGTGCACCACTTCAAGTGGCGCACCAGGGTTCGGGAGAACGCCGAGCAGCGGGCGGCGCATTCGGCCGACGGCACGTGGCAGGACGCCTCACCGGCCCGGCTCACCGAGGCCCGCCGCTTCCTCGCCCACCTGGACCAGCACGGTGGGCGGATCAACGTGCAGGACGAGCAGTACGGGTTCCGGCCGGTGTCCACGCGTGCGGTGCCGGACTGGTGGGCGCAGGAAGCGGCGGAGATCGTCACGACCTGGAGGCCGCCTGCCTACACCGCGGGGCCGAACGAGCCCGCTTCGATGATCTCTTCCCCTTCACCTTTGGGTGGATCGAACCTGGCGTAGAAGTTGTCCAGGGCGGACGGGGTGACGGCGAGCGCGTTGGCGTCGTCCCGCCGGTTCCGTTGGTCCAGGCGGCGCAGCAGCTCCTCGCGCGGGACGGGGAAGTACAGGAGCCGCCACCGGCCACCTGCGGACTCGACGATCTTCTTCCACTCGTCCCGCGCGGGACGCAGCCACAGCCCGTGGTCGAGGACGACGTCCTGACCGGCCGCGACGAGCGCAGTCAGGCGCTCGCGGATCTCGGCGACCACGGGCTCCTCCAGCGAGAAGTACTCGTGCTCGGGGTAGTCCACGCCGTAGCGGCCGTGCCGGGCGTGAATCTCCTCGTCGACCGACAGGCGCACCGCCCCGGCCGGGACCAGGTGCTGTTTCGCGTAGGTGGTCTTGCCTGACCCGGTCAGTCCGACCAGCAGGTACACCACCGCCCTCGGGGCGTGTCCGCACTGGGTTTCGCTCGTTGTGGTCTGCTTGTGCACAGGGCGATCGTAGAGCCGGCCGACCCAGTGGTGGGCGTACATCAAGGTTGCCCGTAAGAACGGGGCGAGCGTGTCGATGCCCTGGGGGCTGTCCCTGGGCTTGTCGGTGTTCATGCCCGAGCTGGAGGGCAGATTGCCACGCCCGGGTGTTGGTGTCCTCGGCGGGCATGCTGGACGTGGCCGGGCAAGGAGCGGGAACCGCTTCGCTGTCTGGCTGACGTCCATGTCACTGCCATTCGATGACGATGCGGTTCAGCGGGTTGTCGAAGGTGAAGCGGCCGGGCTTCGGGGCGAGCGGGGTCGCGTCGAGTGGTTGGATTTCGAACCCGACGTCGAGCGTCCGGAAGCCCTGGTTCCAGGTGCGGACCTGGTCGGCGACGTCCGAGGCGAGGGCTTCGGCGTCAGGGCCGTGGCCGATGACGCCGAACTCGTACAGGGTGGCGCCGTCGGGGGCCTTCTTCGCGTAGGGGCGCCGGGTGAGGTAGGTGAGCGTGCCACCCTCGAAGACCGCGGTCGAGGACGGGTAGGGCGCGGTGACCAGGCCCTTCTCGATGGCCTCGTTCGTGGCGGGCATCCGGCTCAGGCCGTTCGGCATGGCGCAGGTGAGCCACAGCTCCAGGTATTCGGCTGACTCCGGACCGCGGAAGGTGACGTCCGTCCACGCCTCGGTGCGCGGCTGGCGGAAGATGTCGCTCAGGGCGTCCGCGTCGACCTTCTGGTCTCCGTTGGTGACGAGGGTGACGGTGTGGTCGGGGTCCAGGGGAACGAAGACGCGCGGGTCGTCGGCGATGCCCTTGCGTAGCGGCATGAACGTGTTCATCTGGCTGCCGACGCTGCGCCAGGCTCCGTCCTGGTTCTCGAAGGCGATCGAGCGGGAGACGCTGCCGCGCAGGCGCAGCGGGGTGAGGAGCCGTCCGCCGGGGGCGAGCTGGTCGAGCCAGGCGTGCGGGATGCCGTGGGCGCCGACGGTGGCTTCGATGCGGTCGTACGGCGCGTTGGGGGCGTGGCCCAGTGCGCCGTCTCCGAGGATCACGTCCACGTTGTGGATGCCGGCGGCGGCCAGTCCGCCGCGCGCTCCGGCCACGATGTCCTCGTCCACGTCGATCGTGGTGACGTGGCCCTTCTCGCCGACGAGGTAGCCGAGGACTCCGGCGTTGAAGCCGCTGCCGGCGCCCAGCTCCAGAATCTTCTGGCCGGGCTGGACGTCGAGCTGTTCCAGCATCATGGCGACGATGTCGGGCTGGGAGGCGCAGCTGATGGAGCGCCCGGATCCGTCGAACTTCGTGTCCACGGGTGCGTTGTCGTACGCCTTCACCAGCGGGGCGCTCGGGAGGAAGAGGTGGCGGGGAACGGTCCGCATGGCCTCCTCCACCCGGGGCGTGCGCACGCATCCCGTCTCGACCAGATGGTCGATCAACTGGGCGCGCAGACGGTCGGCGCAAGGGGCTTCGATGCTGGAGACGCGCGCCGGCCGGTCGGGAAGGCGCCGGGCGCGGAGGAGTTGCTGGATGACCGTGGCGTTCTCGTCGGGGTGCGGGAACAGGTCGATGGCCTCAACGCGGAAGCTGTACTCGGTGAGCAGGTCCTCCCACAGCTGCGGTGTCAGGACCCACATCTGTGTCGGCAGTGGCGGGTCGTCGCGGAGCAGGATCGTCTGCTCCCGTGGCGCTACTTCCGTGGACGGACCGCGGCCGTGCAGGTCGGTGTGCAGGAGCGAGAGGATCAGTGGGGCGCCGGGGCGCAGGCCGTCGCGCAGTGCCGGCAGCGAGCGGTGCGGGTCGATGAAGGCGAGCGTCCCGATCGCGTACGCGGCGTCGAACGGCTCGGCTTCGGCCAGGTACCCGGTCACGTCTGCTTGGACGAACTCGACGTTCGGTACGCCTACATGGGCGGAGACGGCGCGCTCGTGCTGGGTTGAGGACAGTTCGATGCCGGTGACGAGGGCTCCGTGAGCCTGGGCGATGTAGACGGCGTGGTGGCCGGCTCCGGAGCCGATGTCCAGGACGCGGCGGCCCGTGATCTCCCCGAGGACTTCCGCTCCCGGTCCGATCCCTTCCCAGGGTGTCCAGCCGAGCCGGGCGGGGACGGGCGGGGTGTAGGCGCGGGCCAATTGCCGCTGGCCGTAGATGTGCCAGGCCCGGGTGTTGGTGTCCTCGGCGGACATGGTTGCCTCCTGGGTGTGGGTGCTGAGGATCAGGTGTGCGTGATCAGGTAGGCGGGTCCCTCGCCGCGTCGGGCTCGTTCGACGGCGTCGAGGCGGGCGAAGGCACGCGGGGCCATCAGCTCCTGCCAGGTCGCGAGGTCGTGGACGGCCCACATGTCGTGCTCTGCGGGATCGAGTCGGATCCGGTCGAGCCGGCCGGCGGTCAACTGGCCTCCGTCGAAGATGAACCCCACCTTGTTCAGCGGCAGACGGGGCCCGGCGTGAAGAAAGTGCGTCAGGAGCAGCTTCGGCGTCCCCAGACCGAGTTCGAGGCCGGTTTCCTCGACCGCTTCACGCTGGGCGGTCTGCAGCGGGTCCTCGCCCAGGGCGTCCAGGTTGCCGCCCGGGAACTGCCAGAGTCTCGAGCCGTAGACCGAGCGGAGCTGGACCGGCCGGTCATGTTCGTCGCGGATGTACAGGCAGCCGTAGACGGTGTGGTGGGGGACAGTCCGCGCGTACTCCTCGGCCGTCATCGGCATGGGGCGCCCGGGCCGGGCAGGGCG
The DNA here is from genome assembly GCF_000721235.1 of Streptomyces olivaceus. Taxonomy (GTDB): domain Bacteria; phylum Actinomycetota; class Actinomycetes; order Streptomycetales; family Streptomycetaceae; genus Streptomyces; species Streptomyces olivaceus. The sequence goes on along the minus strand of NZ_JOFH01000063.1, from coordinate 15,211 downwards.
GTGGTCGAACGCGAAGGCGAGCACGCCGAGCGCCTCCTTGGCGGGCGGGTAGATGCTGCGGAGGGCGACAAGCAGTTCCCCGGGCGGTCCGTCCGAGTCGATGCGCGCGGGGTCCTCCGAGCCGAGCAGGTCCTTGAAGGACGGGTACGCAGCGACCCGGTGCACGGTGACGTCGAGTTCCCGGCCGGTGTCCCGGTCGTGGAAGACGACGGTGTCGCCGACGGCGACGGCCCGCTTGTTCGGGGTGGCCGTCCTGACCTCGATCGTCTTGCGGCCCGCCTCCACTTGGCGGTAGTACCGCCCGAGCAGGTGCATGTGGTGCTCCCGCGGTCCGTCTCCGCCCGTCGGGCTCGGGATGGCCGGGATCGTCCGTCGGGTGTCGTCAGGCACAGGTGTCTCCGTTCGATGCTTTCCACTTGTTGCCGGTCCGGGAGTCGAAACCGGGCCAGGGTGTGGGGCCGCGCTCCTATGTCGCGCTGTCGGCGGGCTGGGCCTGGTGGATCGGTCCGTAGCGAGCGTGCGGTTCCCGCCGCATCAGCGCGTGGTACCGGTCCGCTGCCGAGAAGTGCCAGAACTCGGTCCCGTAGTTCGTGAAGTCGGCGCTCTCCATCGCATTGAGCAGCAGCGTGCGGTGGTGGCGCGCACGGTCGCTGATGTTCGTGGCGTGCATGAAACAGGCCCCGTGGCTTTCCTCCGGGGAGGCGTTGACGCGGGTGCCGAGGTCCAGTTCACGGCCGTCCTGGTCGACGAGGGTCACGTCCACGGCCGCGCCCGCGGAGTGGGGTGCGATCTCCGGTGGTGACACGTACCGGCTGGCGTTCTGGTGCAGCTCCTCGGCGGTCCAGTCAGGGTGGGTGGCGGCCAGCTCGTCGCGGTACTCGGTGAAGTAGCGCTCCTGGAGTGCGAGCGGCCGGTAACCCTCGATGAACAGGAGATCGGTGCCGACGGGCAGGAGCGAGCGGGCCTGCTGCAGGCGGGCCAGGACACCCTCGCGGACGTGGGCGAACGCACCCAGAGGATCTTGCTTACGGGGGTCGACGCGGAAGCCGTGGTTTCGCACGTCGACGAGGGGTTCCCCGCACTCGTGCACCGGGATCGCGGCGACCCGCGGATCGGACATCAACACCGGAGGGTTCACCGCATCTCCCTGGGACGACGTGCACCGCGGTGACGGGACGGGGGAGGCACAGGCCAGGTCGGTCTCGCGCAGGATGCGCGCGATGGTGTCCCGCAACGTGCTGTCGGCCGGGATCACGGTCTCCAGGCCGTCGGGCAGCAGATCCAGCTCGCGGTACCAGGAAGTGAGATGGGCGTCGGTGACATGCTCCAGGTACGCGGCATCCGCCTTCGAGGCGTGCCGGACCAACGTCGCCTCCAGCGGCACGTCCAGGTAGTAGCAGTGGGAGGAGCCGCGATGGTCCCGTACCAGAGACGTGATCATGTGGCTGTAGCGGTCGGCGTACAGAATCCCTTCGAGCACCACGTGGAAGCCGGCGTCCAGGGCTTCGCGAGCGATACTGCCCAGCATGGCGATGTTGGCGCCGCGTGCGGTGTCGTGTTCCCTGAGCACGTCCCGGCGGATCACGTCCTGGCCCACGATCGCGATACCGCGGCCGTAGTGATCTCGCAGGCCCTGGGCCACGCTGGACTTGCCTGACGCCGAGTTCCCGCGGATCACCACGAGGCGGGTGTCGTGACGGCCGGTCGCCGTCGTGGCGGGCGCAAGGTGAGGTGTGTCGCTCGGGGGGCGGGTCATGCGGGCCAGCCCGTCTCGCTGTACGGCTCGCCGTTCTGGATCTTCGTGATGGCCAGGCGGGTATAGGAAACGAGGTCGTCGGGAAGGGCGGCGGGATCCCAGAACTTCCACTGGGTGCACTTGTCCGGCTCGCGCAGCACCGGCTCGCCGCCCCAGGTACGGGCGCGGAAGAACAGGGCCATGCGGGGCGGGTTCCTGGGCTGACCGATGTGGTGGACGACATGGACGAGTTCTACGTCCCGGCGCTCGATGTGCAGCCCGGCTTCCTCCATCGCTTCCCTGATCAGGCAGTCGATGGCGTTCTCCTGCTCGCAGTGGCCGGCCAGGACGTGCCAGGTGGACGGCGCGAACGCGGAGTCGGGGTGGCGCAGCCCGAGCAGCACCGTCCCGTCGGGGCGTTCCAGGTAGAGGTGGACGCCGATGATGTGGGGGACCGTGCCGTGCGGTGACGGTGGACGATGTTCCTCGGGCGCGGGCGCGGGTCCGCTCTGCATCGGCGGGAGGCCGGCGGCGTGGCGCCGTACGAGGGCGCTGGTCGTGTCCGCGATGCGCAGGCGGTGGAGGTCGTCGGGGGCGAACCAGGCGAGCATTACTCCTTCGGTCAGGTGGAGTTCGCGCGGGTCGCCGTTCCAGCGGCCTGCGTAGACGGCGATGGGTACGGTCGTGCCGTCGTCGTGGGAGGCGTACTCGGTGGCGAACGGGGACAGGCCGGCGAGATCGAGGCCGGCTTCCTCGGCCAGTTCGCGCCGCACGGTGTGTTCCAGGGTGGCGTCCTGGGGCTCTCGGCCGCCGCCGAGCAGGGACCACATGCCTGGTTCCCAGATCTGACCGGGGAAGTAGTCGCGGAGGTGGAGCAGGTACTCGCCGCGGTCGTCGTATTTACCGACCATGGACGTGACCGGGTCGGCCCTGAGCTGGGATGATGTGTTGCCAATCCGTACGCGACGCGGCAGGGATGCTTGCGGATGTTCCGTCTCGCGCCACAGGTTCCAACGGTCCCGGAGCCGGAATCTCACTGAATCGCCCTGCGGCCTGCGCTGCCTCCAGGTCCGCGCCTCAGCGAACCTGCCCACGGCTGGGCTGTCGAAAGTCACTAGCTTTCGTTCCATCCAGCGACGAAACTTCCGATGTGACGCTTCACGAGAATGAGATCCCAGTCGACGAGACTCTGGTTCGATCACTGCTGAAGACACAGCGCCCAGAGTGGGCGGACCTCCCGTTGTCGCCCGCAGGCGCAGGTACGGACAACACCATGTACCGACTTGGCGATGACCTTCTCGTGCGACTCCCAAGAACCGCCGACAACGGACAGTCCGTACAGAAGGAACAGGAATGGCTTCCTCGCCTGGCGCCCCATCTTTCATGTCCGGTTCCCGAACCCCTCCACGCCGGGATGCCCACCGATGCCTTTCCTATGGTCTGGTCGGTGTATCGCTGGATTGACGGTGACGAAGCCGGGCCGGGCACCATCCGGAATTGGGCTGCCTTCGGAGCGGACCTCGCGGCGGTCGTGAGGGAGCTCCACCACATCGACCTCATGGGAGCGACTCGCGCGAACGGCCTCAGCTGGTACCGCGGAGGTAGCCTGGCCCCATGCGGAGAGTGGATCAGCCGGTGTCTCAACGATTGCCGAACCATCTTGGGCGCTGAGCTCGACGTCGACACCCTGGAGCAGTTGTGGCGAGCCGGGCTCGCACTGCCCGAGCCCTCCGGGTCTCACGTGCGGCTCCACGGTGACCTCAAGCCGACCAACCTCTTGGTCCGAGAAGGCAAGCTCCACGCAGTCATCGACTTCGGAGGACTCTCGGTCGGCTTTCCCGATGCCGAGCACTCCACGCTCTGGGACCTGCCACCAGAGGCACGACTGGCCTACTGGGACGCCTTGAGCCTCGACGATTTGACCTGGACCCGTGCCCGAGCCTGGGCCATCGCGGTGGGCGTCAGTGGAATCTCCTATTACTGGAACACCTTCCCCGCCTTCGTGGCCGAATGCCGAACGCGCCTTCAGGCAATTCTCACTGAGTGGTGTGCATCATGAAGTTGCATGTCACGGGTCTGGTGTGAATGGCGGGTTGGGTACTCATCCCGGTCGGCGGCCGATGACCATGGCGTAGATCGTCGGGCAGGTCCGGCTCCGGCGGGATGCCGGGTTCGGCTGCGCCCACGACCGGCCCCCGCCTACGATCCGTCAGCAGGTCGGCACGCCGTGAGAACGCGGGAGGGCGCGGGTGATGCAGGAGCGGCAGTGGATCACCGCCCGCCGGAGCGAACTGGACGCCCTCACCGAGGAGTTGACCAAGCAGCTTCAGGAGGTCCAGGTCGAGCGGGACGAGCTGGCGATCGCGGAGCGGGTGTTAAACCGCCTGGCCGAGCAGGTCCAGGCGGACGCCGAGGCTGCCGCTCCGGTATCGGTGCAGGTGGCCGGGCGGGCGGTGCTGCTCATCCCGCACCGCAGCGACGCGGCCTATGAGGGCGCGCTGCCCGGCGACTACCGCAAGATTCTGGCGATCGTGCGGGAGGCCGACGGCCCGGTGCAGGTCAGGGCGGTCGGCGAGCGGCTGGGACTGGACGCCTCGGTGCGCGGCAAGCTGGAGCCGCTGCGGGCGAAGATGACCAAGCTCGCCGACCGTGGCTGGCTGCACAAGCGGGGCGACGGGCGGTTCACGGCACGTCCGTAGTCACGCGGGGCGCGCCCGTAACTGACGGGCCCCCGAAGGCAGTTGAGTTTGTGTGACGAAAACAACAATTGCGTCGAAGGCCCTGACGGCCTCGTCTACACCGCCACCCTGAACTGGCTCGCCGACCTGATACGCGGCCACCTCAAGAAGATCGGCTCCAGGTGGCGCGCCCTGCCCGCAGGGAAGATCGCCACCATCGTGCTGGCAGTGCTGCGCTGTGACCAGCGGCCCGGCGACATGGCCGGCGGCAACGGAGTACACCGCACCACCGTTACCCGGTGGGTCCGCGAGGTCATCGGCCTGCTCGCCGCCCGTGCCCCACGCCTGGACCGGGCACTGAAGAAGATCGCCCGAATGGGCGGCGGCATCGTACTGCTGGACGGATCTGTGATCCGCACCCGGCGCAGAACCGGGAAGGAAAACCGGAAGAACTACTCCGGCAAGAACAAATGCCACGGCCTGCTCGTGATCGCGCTCACCGACGACCGGGGCCGACTGCTGTGGATCTCGGCGGCCCGCCCCGGGCGCACCTCGGAGATCACCGCCTGTCGACACGACCAGCTCACCCAAAAACTGCGGGAAGTCGGACTCGGAGCCATCGCCGACCTGGGATTCATCGGCCTCGACGACGGCGGCCCCGACGCCGACCCTGCGGTGATCACCGGCTACAAGGCCGCCCGGAACCGGCCCTTGACACGAGGCCAGAAGCTGTCCAACACGGCACTGGCGGCCGTCCGGGCACCCGTCGAGCACGGCTTCGCCCACCTCAAGAACTGGCGCGTCCTCTGCAAGGTACGCACCGACCCCTCTTGGGCGACCGTCCTGGTCCGGGCCCTGTTGGTCCTCACGAACCGCGAAGTCGCCCGATGATCGACGATCTTCACCAAAGTCACCCGCCGACGACCAGCACGAGCATCCCGATGCCCACGCACACCAGCCCCGTGACCAGCTACTTCAGCTTGCACGGGACTGAATGAACATCTTGCGAGTCACCGTCATCATGGCCATGCCCTCACGTGCAAGCGACCTCATCACCGCGAGGAGGTCGCCCACCGGTACCGGATTTCAGGCGGGCAGGGAGTCCCAGAATCGGTTGAGTACCTCCGCGCCCCGGTCAGGGTCCTGGAGCATCCAGTAGTGGGTGAGGTGGTCCAGTTCCACTGCCTGTGCTCCGGTTCGCGCGGCCATGTCCAGGTCCATCGCGGGCTGTGCCATAGGGTCGCCGGTCGGGATCAGGACGAGTCCCGGCGCGGGAGCGGGGCGGTCGAAGTCCTTGCCCCAGTCGGCGTGGAAGTTGGGCCAGGCCGAGCGGTAGAGCGTCAGGATGGCCGTGCTCATCTCCTCGTCGTGGATGGTGTCGACTTCTGCCGCCAGTTCGGCGCTCATCCCCCGGGGGCGGAGGAAGTCGCCGAAGCTGGGGCTGCCGGGGGTCTGGGTGCGCAGCGACGCGAGCAGCTCCTCGCCCTCCGGGGTCTTCTGGAAGAGGGTGGCCGCCTCGTGCCACTGATAGTCGGGGTGCCAGCCGTGTGCGACGTCGGACACCCAGCTGCGGACCGGAACGTCGTAGGCGGAGACGATCCGCATCACCAGATGCGCGCCCCAGTCGTGGCCCACGAGATCGACGGGCTCACCGAGGGCGCGCAGCTCGTTCGCAAGCCAGACGGCGTACGCCTCCTTGCCGTCCAGGTGGGCCGGGCGAGGGCTGCCGAATCCGGGCAGCCGCAGGGCCGTGGTGGGGCGGTCGATCCGCCCCCGGAGGTCGTTCCAGACGGAGGGCGTCTCCGGTACTCCATGGATGAACACAACGGTCATGACCGCTCCTGACGAAGTGAAGTGGATTCGTTATCGACTTAACCGTAGCACCAACCTGATAGGCTATCCACATAGGTATGCGAAGGAGGGATCATGAGGTCGGATGCCGCACGCAACAGGCAGAGGATCTTCGATGAGGCCCGCGGCGCCGTCATCGGCGGAGAGATCGCGCTCACCCTCAACGAGCTCGCGCGCAGGGCGGGCGTGGGGGTCGGGACGGTCTACCGGGTCTTCCCCACGCAGCGGGCCATGCTGGAGTCCGTCCTGGAAGAGGCGGTCCGAGAGCTCGTCGATGCGGCGGCCGCAGCCGGCGGACACCCCGATCCCGCCAAGGCGCTCGTTGACTTCCTCCGCACGGCGCTCCTGACGGCCCTGGCGCAACCGGGCCTCACCGACGTTCTGATCACCGGGTCCGACGAGACGGACTCGCTGCACCGGGCCAAGGGAGAGCTGGTCGAAGTCACCTCCCACCTGCTCGCACGCATCCGCCCTGCCCCTGCCCTCACCGGCGAAAACCTGCTCAAGCTCCTGTGCGGCCTGATCCACGCCGTCAGCGAGCACCCGGCGGAGCGGCAGGGGGACGCGATCGACAACTACCTCGACATCCTCCGGGCCGGCATCGCACCCACCCTCTGACGACCGGGGCTCTGGGCGCGGGCTGGGCTCGAACTCGGATGTTGGGCCGGAGGCTGCATCGTGCCGCTCGTCATGCAGTCCTCCTTGACGTGGACGCGAAGGCGCTTCGGAGCACGGCGGGCTTATCGGATGCCCGCCAGTGGCCGGTTGCCGCTCGGGCGCACGTACCGTTGGTACGCGCGCACGAGCGGGGAAGATGGCGACTGTTCGTGAACATTGGTCAGCGCGACCGTCAGATGTGAGAGCCCGCTGCCGTGTCGCGTCCGTCCGGAACCGTGTCGCGGTCAGGCGTCTTCGCCGATCCTTTCGATCAGCTCGATGGCCGGCCCATGGGCCAGACCGTCCAGGTACACGAAGCGTGTCCGGCCTGCGATCGACGCCTCGAAGGTGACCGGAGCCCCTTCTCCCGTCGCTCGCAGCGATTCGAGGTGCTGGTCGATGCTTCCCACCACGTAGGCGAGGTGGTGGACGCCTTCGCCGTGGAGGTCGAGGAACTCCGTGTACGGTGAGCGGCCATCGAGCGGCTGGATCAGTTCGATCTCCGAAGATCCCGTCCTTATGAAGCCGTAGCGGGCAGAGGAGCCGACCTCTTCCCCGTGAAGTTTGGCCGTGATCCGTTATCTGCTCTGTGTTGACCCCCACCGTTTCTCGTAGTCGGCGACGGCACGGTCGAAGTCTTCCACGATGATGCCGACGTGACAGAGAGGCGGAAGGCTGATGGGCACGGGGGTCTCCCTTGGTTTGTTGAACTGAGCTGTTTCCGGACTGTCGTTCGCGCTGGTCGGTGGGCTTTCGGTGGCGGGACGGCGGGGCTGGGCTGTGCCGCCTGGCACCTGTGGTGATGCTGGGCCCGCGGGGCCCCGCCCACCGGCCTGGCCAGGGCTCCGCGGCATGGTCGTCGGCCGCGCTGCGTGGGGGAACTGTGCTCCGCCCCGTGAGCCAACGCGACGAGGATGTCCAGCGGTGGGGCGTTCCTCAGTGCCGCGCACGGGCCGGGGGCACCGTGAACGTGGCCGGGCCGGGCTTCAGCTGCGCCGCGTTGATCTGCGTGAAGGTGTCGAGCCACGGCGCCCGGTCGCCACCAGTCGCGATGTCCTCCACGGCGAGGCGGTGGCCGGCCCGCAGGGTCCAGTCGGTCGACTTCAGGCCGATGTCCAGCCGGTCCCGGTCCAGCCGGGAGACTCGCTCGTCGAATGCGACAGCGTTGCCGTCCTCGTCCACGTCGTACAGCTTGACCATGACGTTCCCCTCACCCTTGGCCGTCATGGTGATTCGGGGCGTGCCGGTGACCCGGGTGGCCGTCTCAAGAGGTCCGGACCAGACGATGAAGCTCGCAGCGTCACGACCGGCTTCCTGTTCCGGGGGTGTCGGCTGCGAACCCGCTCCGCTGTCCATGTACGAGCCGTTGCCGAGACGGAGGTTCGCGGAGCGGTTCGCTGTGGGCCAGGACTTCTCCGCGCGCCAGTTGCCCAGGTTGTCCTGGACGGCGTAGTTCGGGTACTGGATCTTCGGGTCGATGCCCTTGAGGTGTTCGTCGAAGAAGGACAGTGTCTCCTTGAACCAGGTCGCGCGGCCCATCGCGAGCTTCCCGTCCCGTGTGCGCTCATTGCCGCGTACGTGGTCCCAGGGGCCGATCCAGGCCCGCTGGGGGCCGCGGTGATTGTCGAGGAACTCCTCCATCCCCACGGGCAGGGTGTTGGTCTCGGCGGTGCCTTGGGTGAAGAGAAGGGGAGTGGCGGTGTCCTTCGCGTTCCTGGCCGGGCTGCGGTCCTTCCAGTACGGGTCGGCCGGGTCACCGATGGAGGGACCGAAGGAGTTGAGCACCAGGCACTCGGGGTGCTTCTTCTCGTACGCGGCGTTGGTCCGGTACCGCTTGTCCTCGTCCGGCAACTGGGCCAGGCCGGCAATGCGGTTGTAGCTGGTGGGCAACTGGACGCTGTTCGGGCGGGGCACGCCGTTGGAGTGGAGCTGCTGATACAGATCCCAGATGGGCTCCTGGGCGACGACGGCTTTCAGTGCGTCGTGTTTGACGTTGTTGCCGAGGAGACCGGTGTAGGCGTCGAAGGATTTTCCGTACATTCCCACCGCGCCTGTGGACCAGGGCTGTTTCGCGCTCCAGTCGATCGCGGCCTTGACGTCGGCCTGGTCTCCGGGCCCGCCGAGGTCGAGACAGCCGGTGGAGCCGCCGAAGCCGCGCGTGTCCACCATGACGAAGGCGTACCCCTTGTCGAACAGGTCGGTCCCCTCCAGGAGGTCCTGAAAGCGCTCCGAGGGGCCGGCGTGCTCCTCCTCGACCTCCATCTCCCCCGAGTGACCGAAGTACGCGCTGGCCGACATGATGACGGGCACCTTCGCACCCTCGGGGAGCTTCTCAGGAAGCAGAACGTCGGCGTGCAGCTCGGTCTTGGAGCCGTCCGAGGAGGGGAAGTAGTGCTGGGTCCAGCGCGCCCCCTCCGGCACCCGCTCGTTCTCCTCGTGCGTGACCGAATCGGTAGCAGTGGCGACGGTCGTCCTCCCGGTTCGGCCGCCGTCGGTTACCTGGTCCGGCGCGGCGACGGCTGCCCCTATGAGGCCGCAGGTCAGAGCGCAGGCCGTGAGCACGGCTGCGGCGGTGGCGGCTGGTCGTTTCCTCATGCGGTACTCCGGAGCTCGGGTAGGGGTGGGCTCGGAAGGGGATCACTCGCTGCGCAGGTCGGCCTTGCACAGCGAGCGGCAAAGGCCACCGCGCGGCGGGACCCCCTGTCACTTAGTGACAGTGTCACTAAGTGACAGATATTGCAAGTGGATGCGCTTGAGTCCGGATCGAGGCGCGCTAGCTGGCATGCAGCGTCACTTAATGCCAATATGGCACTGAGTGCGCGCGATGGTGAAAGGGTGGCGAAAAGATGGCCGACGACGTGGTATCGACCGAACGCAGCCGTGGCGGGATGAGTGAGCAGCGCCGCCGTCGTGTACGTCTGGAGATCTCGCGGGAGGCGGCACGCCTGTTCTGGGCGCAGGGCGTCGACGGCACGAGCGGGGACCAGATCGCCGAGGCGGTGGGCCTGTCGACCCGCACCATCTGGCGTCATTTTCGAAGCAAGGAGAGCTGCGCGGAGCCGATCGTTGCGCAGAGCGTGGAGTGGGAACTGGCCACTCTGCGCAGTTGGCCGCTGCACCGCTCTTTGGAGGAGCACTTCGCCACGGAGGCGAAGCGGTTGGTCAGCGAGATCAGCCCTTCGGAGCAGGCCGATGCCGGGCTGGGCGTCAAGATGATTCGATTGGCCGAGACCGAACCGGCCCTGCGCACGGCCTGGCTGATGGCCTGCGACCAGGTGGAACACGAACTGGCAGCGGTCATCGCGACTCGCCTCGGACTCAAGCCCGACGACCTACAGATACGTCTGCACGCCGCTGCCGCCGCGGCCGCCCTGCGAGTCATCAACGAGTACGTCGGAGCCGGCCTTCTGGACGGCACCGATCCGCGGAAGCTCGGTGACGAGAGTTTCGCTTTCATTGCGGACGCTGTCCGCACGGCCACCGGGGGCGCCGTGGGCGACCCGGTCCAGGTCGACGAGGCGCCCGCCGCGCCGGACGAGGGCGCCGCCGATCGACAGGAGTAAGCGGTGCCCCCTAAGCGGCACACTCCGATGGGCTCAGCCACGGAGGCAGGAGGGGACACGGCCGCTGCTGCACGTACTGTGTACGCCGCTCAACCGCCGATCTCCCAGGGCACGACAACGCCGTAGCGCCCATATGAACTCTGTGGCCCAGGGCGCTATTTCGGCCAGTCCGACGAAGACCCCGGCTCTCCATCCCGGATACAGCGGCCGGTGGCGCCTGACCCTGCCCGGCGCCCTGGACCCGGGGAGCGCTTCTCCCCGGGCGACGAACAGGACCTTCGACAAGCCCTACCGTCCCAGTTCAGAGGCGCTCCCCGGCGGGACCGCCGGCACCCCCCGATGCTCCGGTTCCACGCCTGACACGGGCCCGGAACCGGCGTCGGCACTCCCGCTGGGGAGCGGCGTGGCGGCGAAGACGGAGTCCGGGTCGACCGCAGACTTCACGGCTAGCAAACGCTCGGTGTTCGGCCCGTAGGACTCCGCGACCTGGTCGGGAGTCTCCGGCCCCAGGAAGTTCACGTAGCCACCCGGCAACGAGAACGGCTCAAGCGCCGCGTGCAACGCTTCCAGCCAGCGCAGGTGCGGGGACCTACCATCGCCGGCTCCTGCGTTGCCCTTGCTTTCGCCCTCCCACAATGAGATCAGCTCGACCATCAGGTGCGGTTCGCGTCGGCCGAAAGCCGTCGAGCCGAGGGGCAGACGGGCGGCGGCACCATGGAACTGATGCCACACGATCGCGGAGAACGGTGAGGTGAACTCCTGGGCAGCCCGGTCCAGGACGGTCGCGATGGAGCCGGAGATGCTCTGGACGGTGCGCGTGCGAATCGCGCCCATCCGCCCGGGTGGGAACATGGTGTCCGTCGCGGCCAACGCCGCGGAACGGGCGACCGGTCCAATCTCGGCCAGCACGGGTGTACCGAGTCTGGCCAGGGCACGCACCGGCCCGTTCTCGGCGTTCCCCACCTCGATGTCCCCCGACCAGGTCGGCGCGACGTACACCGTCGGCTTCCCGTCCGGGCCGGGAAGGAACCCCACGTCCACCGTCAGCTCATCCGGACAGTCCTGAAGGATCCCACCGAGGTCGGCGAGAACGTCGGCGCTCTGGACGATCGGGTACAAGATGGTGCCCGACACGACTGTCGGCACGGGGTGCAGACGGATCCGCGCCGAGGTCACGACACCGAAGTTGCCGCCGCCGCCCCGCAACGCCCAGAAGAGGTCCGGATGATGGTCGGCGTCGGTGTGCACTCGTGAACCATCGGCCAGGACGACTTCGGCACCGAGCAGGTTGTCGGCCGCGAGCCCGAACTGCCCAAGCAGGGGGCCGTATCCGCCGCCGAGCGTGAGGCCGACCATGCCGACTGCGCCCGCCGTAGGCTGACCGGAGGCAGAAGGGGTGTCCGGCTGCCGGGCCGGCGTACCGTCCGCCTTCTTGCTATGCCGGGTTGACGCCGTCAGTGGGCTGCGGCTGACGCGCGCCGTTTCGCGCACTCTGGCCTTCCCGACCCCGACCTGGCGCCTGACCCTCACCGTCGTCCGCGACGTACTCGCGCAGGTCCTCGGACATCGGCGTCCGACGACCCGCACCTGCGCAACCTCGACGGCCGCGACCTCTATGGAAAGTCGGCGGCGAACTGAGCGAGACGGCTGGCGCGGGACAGGTCAACAGCTTCGGGGGCCTTTTCCTCTGCTCTGAAGAGCGTGGCGACCGCTTCGGTGCGCAGGCAGGCCTGCTTCTCGCTGATGGTCCGTGGTGAAGAGGTGGGCGCGGCGCTCGCCTGGGAGATCGGGGAGGGCGGCGCCGGGGATGCCCTCCGCGACGCATGTCGTAGATCCATCCCCACTGAGGAGGGTGCGCAGCCGGCGAGCTACGTCGGTGGTGCTGTGCCCGTCCCATACGGGCGCCGTCTCTACCTCGGGCACGTCACCGAACAACGACCAGCTATTGGCTCGGTAGTGATTGCTGACCTGCCCCGTGGGGAGCTGAGCCATGACTATGAACCAGCCGCCTCCGAAGCATGGTTCACCGTCGTGGTGTTTCCATGAGTGGACGACGGGGTACCTGGCGGCCAGCCACGCCCGGACTGCGTGTGCGTGGTAGAGCAGCCTGAATTCGTACAGCTCGTCGAAGGTGTGGAACCCGTCGGAGATGCTGCCGGTGTCGGTCATTACTGGCTCCAGATTATGTAGAGCCCGCGGCGCGGGCTTCGCCGCTAACACGCGGCGGGTCTTGCCCACCTTGCCGGGCACCTCGACAGCCTGGCCGGGCTGAAATGGTCAGCCCAAAAACGTAACTCAGGCCAGACTTCGTTGCAAGCGTTGTCTGCCGAGAGCCGCTCGAGTGAGGACCCGGGATAGCGGCGGCAGACTCAGGGACCGCTCGCAGATCGGGTTCTTGTGTACTGCACTCGCAGCAGGGACGCGACATCGATAGCCCCGGCGCCGACAAAGTATCCGCAGTGATGACGAAGGGGCAGCCGCTCATCCGAGGGGCCAACAGTCCTCTGGCCCGCCTCAGGAGCCTGTTGGTTCGCGCGCCGCAATCCATGCCGCTGAGCAAGGACAACTGTGCCTGGGCCGAGCATGTCGCGCTGCACGGTAGATTCGACCTGTTCCGGGTCGAGCAGGAACGCGTCGCCGATCTCGGCGCGACGCAGGTCCCGATCCGCCGAGCCCGCGTGACGACGGCGAGGCTCGACGAAGCCGCCAACCGCAGCCCCGTCGATCGAGGTGGTGAACTGGCGCAAGACGTAAAGGATGTGTTGGTGATGAACAGCAGCAAGCCTCGTCGGCCGGACGTCACGATGGCCGAGATCATCGGTGGTCCAGAAGCGCTCGAGGTCGGCCTTGGCGACTATGACGCCCGGTGGGCGGAGGTCTACCTGCATCACCGGCGTCGGATCCTTGACGCGTTGGCGGCAGTGGACGTCGATGTCGAGCACATTGGATCGACTTCGGTTCCAGGCCTTGCCGCCAAACCGATTGTTGACATCGTCGTCGCGGTGGCCGACATCACAGCAGAGGAGGACTACCTCGACGGGCTGTTGGCCGCAGGTTACGAACTGCGGGTTCGCGAGCCAGGACATCGGCTCGTGCGTACGCCGACTCGCGACGTTCACGTGCACGTATATGAACGAGGGGACGCAGCGGTGCACGAGTACCTTCTCTTCCGTGACCACTTGCGCACCAATGCAGACGATCGCGCCCTGTACGAGAGTGCCAAACGAGCTCTGCTCAGCCAGCAGTGGAACGACATGAACGACTACGCCGACGCCAAGAACGACGTCATCTTCACGATCAAGACTCGAGCCAGGGCAACTCGCCAATGACGCGGGATGGTGTCACGGGTTTGTGATCTGTGAATCTGTTCGACTGGCGACGCCTACCGGTTGTTTGTTGACGGCGGGTTCGAGCGGGAGTAGGCCGTGAATCGAGGCGTCAACTACGGTCTGGGGAACCCGAGATGACGAAGCGGCGCCGTGTCCGCCTGCACCGGGTCCGCTGGAAGCGTACGCCGTCCTTTTCGATGATCCCTTCGGGACGCTGGCGCAGCGGCGGGGCTTTCGCGAGTTCCTGGCCGGGCTGTTGTTGCCGCGGGACCGCAACAAGACACTGACATGCCTGGCCGGCACGGAGCCCGTGGTGGGTGCCCAGCATGCGGCGGTGCAGCGCCTGCAGTTCTTCCTGTCCGAGTCAACCTGGGACGGCGAGCAGATCAATGCCCGCCGCCTGCAGCTGTTGCTGGCCGACCCGGCCACGGCACCGCATGACGGCGGAGTGCTGGTAATCGACGATTCCGGGGATCGCAAGGACGGGGCGCGACCGCCCATGTGGGCAAGCAGTACCTCGGCCAAACGCGGCCACGGTGCCTGGCAGTACAAGGACGCCTTCCGGCCCGTCGATGCCGCTCGCGAGCTGGCCTGGTATGGCCCTGAACAGAGCGGCGACTGGCAGCCTGTGACCCGCACCTTCCGCAACGGACGCACCACGACCTGGTGGGCCGCCGACGCCCGGCTGGGCTGGTTGGTGGGGACCCGACGGCGTGATCCGGCTCGTGGTGGCCACCACCGACCCGGCCACCCTGCCCGAGACGTCCACCTGGTACCTGGCCACCAACCTGCACCGGCCCGGATCACCCCGCGCGGCACACAGCCGCCACCCGGCCGCCGATCTCACCGAAGTGGTACGGCTCTGCGGCCTGCGGCACTGGGTCGAGCAGAGCTACAAACAAGTCAAGGACGAACTCGGCTGGGCCGACTTCCAGGTCCGCTCCGACACCGCGATCCGCCGCCACCAGACCCTCGTGAACTGCGCGTTCAGCTTCTGCTGGAACACCTGGTTCACCGCCAACCCACCCACCCCCGCCCACTCCGGTCGGCCCACCACCCGAGCTTGACGCGCCGCCAGGACGGGCAGAGAGGGGGAGAACCCGGGTCCCAGCAGCCCCGAACGGCCTGCTGGCCCCAGGCTCCGCGCCGTCCGTGGCTGGCTGATGCCCTGGGCCACACTGCAACGCTACTGGCGGGCCTGGACGACCAAGCCCTCGCCCACATCACTACAGGAACTGATCAACACCGTCGGCACCGGCAGACCCCTGGACCTCTACATCCCGACCTTACAAACCACCGCTAGTACTCCAGCAGTACTTTGAGGCTTGACCTGGGGAAATGTCGAGCGGTGGGAGTGTAGCGGGACGGTTCATGGTCACGTACGGGTTCTGCCGGCAC
>NZ_JOFH01000062.1 GCF_000721235.1 Streptomyces olivaceus | reverse complement strand
ACCCCGGCCGGCCCCCCACCTCCCGGGCCGCAGACACCGGGCGGGAACGGCGGCGGCACGGACCCGTGGTCGAAACCCCCCGCCCCGGACGAGCACCCCGCCCACCGCTCCGAGGAACACGGCCCCGCGGAACACCGGCGCCCCGCCCACCACGCCGCCGGACCGCGACACCGCACCGAGGCCCACAACGGCGGCGACGGCAGCCCCGGACGGCCACCCCAGCGCCGGCCCGAACCCGGCGGCGGACTCCTGATGGGCAGGCCCTTCGGCGTGCCCGTCTACGTCGCCCCCAGCTGGTTCCTGGTCGCCGCCCTCATCACCTGGGTCTTCGGCGGCCAGCTCGACCGCGTGCTGCCCGAACTGGGCGCCGCCCGCTACCTGGTCTCCCTCTTCTTCGCCGTCGCCTTCTACGCCTCCGTCCTCGTCCACGAACTCGCCCACACCGTCGCCGCCCTCCGCTTCAAGCTCCCCGTCCGCCGCATCCAGCTCCAGTTCTTCGGCGGCGTCTCCGAGATCGAGAAGGAAGCCGAGACCCCCGGCCGCGAATTCGTCCTCGCCTTCGTCGGCCCCCTGCTCTCCCTCGTCCTCGCCGGCGTCTTCTACGCCGCCCTGCTCCCCGTCGAACCCGACAGCGTCCCCGGCGTGCTCCTGGCCGGCCTGATGGTCTCCAACCTCATCGTGGCCGTCTTCAACCTGCTGCCCGGCCTCCCCCTCGACGGCGGCCGCATGCTCCGCGCCGTCGTCTGGAAGATCACCGGCAAACCCATGAGCGGAACGGTCGCCGCCGCCTGGGTCGGCCGCGCCCTCGCCATCGCCGTACTGGTCGGCCTGCCGCTGCTCACCCAGTCCCTGGGGTCCGGCGCCGCGGACGACGTCGGCATGGACACCGTCATGGACGCCCTGCTCGCCGCCATCCTCGCCGCCATCATCTGGACCGGCGCCGGAAACAGCCTCCGCATGGCCCGCCTGCGCGAACACCTCCCCGAACTGCGCGCCCGCGCCCTCACCCGGCGCGCCGTACCCGTCCCCGCCGACACCCCCCTCTCCGAGGCCCTGCGCCGCGCCAACGCCTCCGGCGCCCGCGCCCTGGTCGTCGTCGACACCGAGGGCAGGCCCGTCTCCCTGGTACGCGAGGCCGCCATCGTCGGCGTACCCGAACACCGCCGCCCCTGGGTCCCCGTCAGCACCCTCGCCCAGGACCTCACCGACGGCATGCGCGTCTCCGCCGAACTCAGTGGCGAAGAACTCCTCGACGCCCTGCGCGCCAACCCCGCCACCGAATACCTCGTCGTCGAGGACACCGGCGAGATCTACGGCGTCCTGTCCGCCGCCGACGTGGAACGCGCCTTCGTGAAGGCCATGGCACGCCCCTCCTGAATACCGAGGG
Organism: Streptomyces olivaceus; assembly: GCF_000721235.1. Lineage (GTDB taxonomy): Bacteria > Actinomycetota > Actinomycetes > Streptomycetales > Streptomycetaceae > Streptomyces > Streptomyces olivaceus. The sequence goes on along the minus strand of NZ_JOFH01000062.1, from coordinate 21,375 downwards.
GGCCACCGGCGTGGTCGGCGGCCCCGCCCGGGACCGGTAGGCTGGTCACATGTCCGAACCGACCGGTGCCGCCCGCAGGCGCGGGCCCTTCAAGGTCGGGGACCAGGTTCAGCTGACCGACCCCAAGGGCCGCCACTACACGTTCACACTCGAGGCCGGGAAGAACTTCCACACCCACAAGGGTTCCTTCCCCCACGACGAACTGATCGGCGCTCCCGAGGGCAGCGTTGTCCGCACCACCGGGAACGTCGCCTACCTCGCGCTGCGCCCCCTGCTCCCCGACTACGTCCTTTCCATGCCCCGCGGGGCAGCCGTCGTCTACCCGAAGGACGCGGGGCAGATCCTCGCCTTCGCCGACATCTTCCCCGGCGCCCGCGTCGTCGAGGCCGGCGTCGGCTCCGGCTCCCTCAGCAGCTTCCTGCTGCGCGCCATCGGCGACCAGGGCATGCTGCACTCCTACGAGCGCCGCGAGGACTTCGCCGACATCGCCCGGCAGAACGTGGAACGCTACTTCGGCGCCCCCCACCCCGCCTGGCAGCTCACCGTCGGCGACCTCCAGGACAACCTGTCCGACACCGACGTCGACCGCGTCATCCTCGACATGCTCGCCCCCTGGGAATGCCTGGACGCCGTCTCCAAGGCCCTCGTCCCCGGCGGCATCCTCTGCAGCTACGTGGCCACCACCACCCAGCTCGCCCGGACCGTCGAGTCCATCCGCGAGATCGGCTGCTTCAACGAGCCGACCTCATGGGAAACCATGATCCGCAACTGGCACGTCGAAGGCCTCGCCGTCCGCCCGGACCACCGGATGATCGGCCACACCGGCTTCCTCCTCACCGCCCGCCGCCTCGCCGACGGCGTCGAGCCCCCCATGCGCCGCCGCCGCCCCGCCAAGGGCGCCTACGGCGAGGACTACGACGGACCCAACGCCGGCGCGGGCGCCGGCCGCTGACGCGACCCGCCCCCGGCCAACGCACAGGCGCCGTGGCGGAGTTTCCGGGCACCGCCCGGCAACCCCGCCACGGCGCCGTCGTATTGCCACCGCCCGCCGCCGAAGAACGCGGGCGGAGAGGTGAAGAGCGGGGCCGCGCGCACGGCAACACGGTCGAGTACCGACCCCGCCGTTCCCCCACACTGTGACGTGTGGCACGATGCTGGGCACCCCCTGCCCCACCCCACCGGCACAGCCCTCACAGGAGACACTCCTCGTGCAGCACACCGCCGTTCCGGACCTGTCCCACACCCACACCCGCCCGATCCACTGGGTGGCCACCGCCACGGCCGTCGCCGGAGTCGTCGCCCTGTCCTCCGTACTGCAGCCCGACGCCGCCACCGCCGCACAGCCCGCCGCCGGCGGGACCAGGAACGCGCCCGCCCACAGCGCCCCGCCCGACCCGGCGGCCGCCGCCTTCCCCCTGGAATGCGGACCGGTCGAGGCGGTCGTGCAGAAGACGGCAACCGGCGACCTCGACGGCGACGGCAGCCCCGAGACGGTGGCTGCCGTACGCTGCGACGCGGGCATGGGCACCCCGCCCACCGGCGTGTACGTCCTCACCCGCGACACCGACAGCGGCAAGCCCAGAGTCGTCGCCACCCTCGTCGCCCCCGCGGACCGCCACTCGGTCACCGACCTCACCGTGCGCGACGGCGCCGTCCGCGCCACCCTCCTCGGCTACTCGTCGGCAGACGTGCCCAATTGCTGCCCCGACCTCACCGAGCACGCGAAGTGGCAGTGGCAGAACGGCACGTTCGTCGAGGACACACCCTCACAGGCGCGGACCGTCTGACCCGCGGGACAGGACCGGCCGACCACCGCCGCACGCGGCAAACGGCGAGGCACACCAGACATCAGTCACAGAGCGTACGCACGATGTCACATTTTGGTCACTCTGCGTCCGGGCCATAGACCTCGGCCCTGTCCGAAACACGACGCACGTGAATGCACTCGCCCGGACACTCCTTCGCCGAGTCCACCACATCCGTGAGAAGCGGCAGCGGCACCGGTGTTGTCGCACCCCTCGCCTGCAACAGCTCGTCGCCCGCACCCTTGACGTAAGCCAGACCGTCGATGTCCAGCTCGAACACCTCCGGCGCATACTGGGCACAGATACCGTCACCCGTACACAGGTTCTGATCGATCCAGACCTCCAGAGCCTCGCCGCCGACTCCGGCCTCCTGCTGCACGCTCATCTCTCCTGCCGCTTCCTGCGCCGCACGCCCGGGAATCCGGCCAGCTCCGACCGGTGTTGAACACTTCGACCCTACCCCCGGCGGGGTTTCCCTCACGTCCGATGGGTATTCCCCTGGCGTGAGGGAGAGCGCAAGGGTGAAGATCGGACACACCCCGACCGTCTTTGTGATCTAGGGGTTTCAATCGACACCCACCCAGGTAGGGTCTGGAAGCGTCCAGCTCCCCTTGGAGGAGGTGAGGACCGTGGCAGCCCACGACGACGACATGAACCGCGGCATCCGCCCGGGACGCGGGTCCGAGGACCCGGCCGGGCAGGTGGCCTATCTTGAGCAGGAGATCGCCGTCCTGCGGCGCAAGCTCGCCGAATCTCCGCGACACACGAGAATTCTCGAAGAGCGGATCGTCGAACTGCAGACCAACCTGGCCGGTGTGTCCGCGCAGAACGAGCGGCTCGCCGGCACACTCCGCGAGGCCCGCGACCAGATCGTGGCCCTCAAAGAAGAAGTCGACCGGCTGGCCCAGCCACCCGCCGGCTTCGGAGTCTTCCTGCAGGCCAACGACGACGGCACCGCCGACATCTTCACCGGCGGCCGCAAACTCAGGGTGAACGTCAGCCCCAGCGTCGAGCTCGACGAACTCCGACGCGGCCAGGAAGTGATGCTCAACGAAGCACTCAACGTGGTCGAGGCCATGGAGTACGAGAGCGTCGGCGACATCGTCACCCTCAAGGAAGTCCTCGAGGACGGCGAACGCGCCCTGGTACTCGGCCACACCGACGAGGAAAGGGTGGTAAGGCTCGCCGAACCCCTGCGCGGACTCACCATCCGCCCCGGCGACGCCCTCCTGCTCGAACCCCGCTCGGGCTACGTCTACGAGGTCGTCCCCAAGAGCGAGGTCGAAGAACTCGTCCTCGAAGAAGTCCCCGACATCGGCTACGAACAGATCGGCGGACTCGGCGGACAGATCGAAGCCATCCGCGACGCGGTCGAGCTCCCCTATCTCTACCCCGACCTCTTCCGGGAACACGAGCTCCGCCCGCCCAAGGGAGTCCTCCTCTACGGACCCCCCGGATGCGGCAAGACGCTCATCGCCAAGGCCGTCGCCAACTCCCTGGCCAAAAAGGTCGCCGAAGTCACCGGCCAAGCCGCCGGCAAGAGCTTCTTCCTCAACATCAAGGGCCCCGAGCTCCTCAACAAATACGTCGGCGAAACCGAACGGCAGATCCGCCTCGTCTTCCAGCGAGCCCGCGAAAAGGCCAGCGAGGGCACCCCCGTCATCGTCTTCTTCGACGAAATGGAATCCCTCTTCCGCACCCGCGGCTCCGGCGTCAGCTCCGACGTGGAAAACACCATCGTCCCCCAGCTGCTCGCCGAGATCGACGGCGTCGAAGGCCTCCAGAACGTGGTCGTGATCGGCGCCTCCAACCGCGAAGACATGATCGACCCCGCCATCCTGCGCCCCGGCCGGCTCGACGTGAAAATCAAGATCGAACGCCCCGACGCTGAAGCGGCCAAGGACATCTTCGGCAAGTACCTCACCCAACGGCTCCCCCTCCACTCCGACGACCTCGCGGAGCACGAGAAGGACAAGACCGCCACCGTAAGCAGCATGATCCAGACCGCGGTGGAACAGATGTACGCCGAATCCGAGGAGAACCGCTTCCTCGAGGTCACCTACGCCAACGGCGACAAGGAAGTCCTCTACTTCAAGGACTTCAACTCCGGCGCCATGATCGAAAACATCGTGGGCCGCGCCAAGAAAATGGCGATCAAGGACTTCCTCGAGAAGAACCAGAAGGGCCTCCGCGTCTCCCACCTCCTCCAAGCCTGCGTGGACGAGTTCAAGGAGAACGAAGACCTCCCCAACACCACCAACCCCGACGACTGGGCCCGCATCTCCGGAAAGAAGGGCGAACGGATCGTCTACATCCGCACCCTCGTCACCGGAAAACAGGGCGCGGACACCGGACGCTCCATCGACACGGTGGCCAACACCGGTCAGTACCTGTAAAACGCCGGGGCGGCTGCGGGTCCCCACAGTGGGTACCCGCAGCCGACTGCTTTCCGGAGCCCGACTGGAGCAAGGCAATGCCGCAAATGATCTCCCCACCAGCGCAAAGGCGTTCTAGGCTCTTCCCTACCGCCGAGTCGCGCAGTGCGGGGACGGGCACCGCACACGCATCGGAGCGCCAGCGGTACTTGAGCAGCGCCCACCACGGGCACTGCCGGGCAAGGAGGGCCGCATGACCGTACGGCGAGTAATGGGCATCGAGACGGAGTACGGAATCTCCGTCCCCGGCCACCCGAACGCCAATGCCATGCTCACCTCGTCCCAGATCGTCAACGCCTACGCCGCGGCGATGCACCGGGCCCGCCGAGCCCGCTGGGACTTCGAAGAGGAGAACCCCCTCCGCGACGCGCGAGGCTTCGACCTCGCCCGCGAGACCGCCGACTCCAGCCAGCTCACCGACGAGGACATCGGCCTCGCCAACGTCATCCTCACCAACGGAGCACGGCTCTACGTCGACCACGCACACCCCGAATACAGCGCTCCCGAAGTCACCAACCCCCGCGACGCCGTCCTCTGGGACAAGGCCGGCGAACGCATCATGGCCGAGGCCGCCGAACGCGCCGCCCAGCTCCCCGGCGCCCAGCCCATCCACCTCTACAAGAACAACACCGACAACAAGGGCGCCTCCTACGGCACGCACGAGAACTACCTCATGAAGCGCGAGACCGCCTTCTCCGACATCGTGCGCCACCTCACGCCCTTCTTCGTCTCCCGCCAGGTCTTCACCGGAGCAGGCCGCGTCGGCATCGGCCAGGACGGCCACGAACACGGCTTCCAGCTCAGCCAGCGCGCCGACTACTTCGAAGTCGAGGTCGGCCTGGAGACGACACTCAAACGGCCCATCATCAACACCCGCGACGAGCCCCACGCCGACGCGGAGAAATGGCGCCGCCTCCACGTCATCATCGGCGACGCCAACCTGTCGGAGATCTCCACCTACCTCAAGCTGGGCACCACGGCCCTCGTCCTCTCCATGATCGAGGACGGGTTCATCGCCGTCGACCTCGCCGTCGACCAGCCCGTACGCACCCTCCACCAGGTCTCCCACGACCCGTCCCTCAAGCACCTCGTCACCCTCCGCAGCGGCCGCACACTCACCGCCGTACAGCTCCAGATGGAGTACTACGAGCTGGCCCGCAAATACGTCGAGGAACGCTACGGAGCCGACGCCGACGACCAGACCAAGGACGTCCTCGGCCGCTGGGAGGACACCCTCAACCGGCTCGAGAACGACCCCATGAGCCTCGCCGGCGAACTCGACTGGGTCGCCAAACGCGAACTCATGGAGGGCTACCGGCGCCGCGACAACCTCGACTGGGACGCCCCCCGGCTGCACCTCGTCGACCTCCAGTACGCCGACGTACGCCCCACCAAGGGCCTCTACAACCGCCTCGTGGACCGCGGCCGCATCAAGCGGCTCCTCGACGAGAACGAGGTCGAGCGGGCCCGCACCAAGCCGCCGGAGGACACCCGCGCCTACTTCCGCGGCCGCTGCCTGGAGCAGTACGCCGACGACGTCGCCGCGGCCTCCTGGGACTCGGTGATCTTCGACCTGCCGGGCCGGGACTCGCTCCAGCGGGTCCCAACCCTGGAACCGCTTCGCGGAACGCGTAATCACGTCAAGGAACTCCTGGACCGCTGCCGCACCGCCGACGACCTGGTCAGGGTCCTGTCCGGCGGGTGAACGGACCGAGCGGGTACAGGGCAGGAAACCGCCGGACAGGGTGGAAAACCCCGGGTCCGGGAATCATGGAGATGGTCTCCGTACGTTGAGGAGAGTACGGGGCCGAAGTCGGACCCGGCTTGTAGGGTCTGATCTTGACCGAGCAACTGTGTCGGGCGAACCGAGCGGGGTGAGGGTTATGGCGACCAAGGACACCGGTGGCGGCCAGCAGAAGGCCACACGTTCCACCGAGGAGGTCGAGGAGCAGGCGGAGGACACGCAGGCTTCGGAAGACCTCAAGGAACGCCAGGAAAAGCTGAACGACGACGTGGACTCCGTACTGGACGAAATCGATGACGTACTCGAGGAAAACGCCGAGGATTTCGTGCGAAGCTTCGTGCAAAAAGGTGGAGAATAAAGGCGCTTTGGCCTTTTCTCCTTCGAAGTGAATCCAGTGGGGGATTGTGCGATGACGGGACAGCCGGGCGAAAAGCGGTGTACGAGCTGCAAGCGGGCTCTGTCCGTGGCTCAATTCGCCCGGGACAAGAACCGTCGCGACGGCCTTCAAGTGCGGTGCCGGGAGTGCGTGGCAGAGTACAGCGCTGCACACTACCGGCGCCGCCGGGAGGCCCTGGGGCGGGCCGTTCGGGAGAAGGTCGAAGTTCCGGCGGGCCACAAGCTCTGTCGGAGCTGTGGCGAAGTCAAGCCTCACAGCGAGTGGCATCGCAACGCGACCGCCTCCGACGGCCTGTCGACCCGTTGCAAGGCTTGCCGAGCTGTTGAGGGCCGCGCGGGCCACCTGAAGCGTCAGTACGGCATCACCGAGATGGAACGCGATGCTCTGGTCGCGAGTCAGGGCGGTGCGTGCTGCATCTGTCTTGCGGCTCCCGCCGCACATGTGGATCACTGTCACGAGACGGGTAGGGTCCGTGGCGTACTGTGCTTCAGCTGCAACGCCGCGCTGGGGCAGTTCAAGGATCGGCCCGATGCCATAAGGCGGGCTGCCGCTTACGTGGAAGGAAACGCGTGGAAGCCAACACTCGTAGCACCGGGCGTCTACCGGCTGCCTTCCTGACGCCCGGGTCGTCTTCGTTCATGGACTTCCTCGGTGAGCACCAGCCGGAGATCCTGCCGGGCAACCGGCAGCTGCCTCCGGTGCAGGGTGCCATCGAGGCCCCGCACGGCACCACGATCGTGGCGGTCACGTTCCCGGGCGGTGTCGTCCTCGCCGGTGACCGGCGGGCGACCATGGGGAACATGATCGCGCAGCGGGACGTCGAGAAGGTCTTCCCGGCCGACGAGTACTCGGCGGTGGGCATCGCCGGTACGGCGGGTCTGGCCGTGGAGATGGTGAAGCTGTTCCAGTTGGAGCTGGAGCACTTCGAGAAGGTCGAGGGTGCGCAGCTGTCCCTGGAGGGCAAGGCGAACCGGTTGTCGACGATGATCCGGTCGAACCTGGGCATGGCGATGCAGGGGCTGGCCGTGGTGCCGTTGTTCGCCGGTTATGACGTGGACCGGGGCAGGGGCCGTATTTTCTCGTACGACGTGACGGGCGGTCGTTCGGAGGAGTTGAACTTCGCGACGACGGGGTCGGGGTCGATCTTCGCGCGGGGTGCGATGAAGAAGCTCTTCCATGACGAGCTGACCGAGGAGCAGGCGACGACCCTGGTGGTCCAGGCGCTGTACGACGCGGCTGACGACGACTCGGCGACCGGTGGTCCCGATGTCGCGCGCCGGATCTATCCGATCATCACTGTGATCACTGAGGACGGTTTCCGCCGGCTGGGCGAGGACGAGTGCTCGGCGCTCGCGCGTTCGGTGCTGGAGCGGCGGCTGGAGCAGCCGGACGGTCCTCGGGCCGCGCTGCTGTAGGCGGGTGCGGTCTTCGTGTTGTCAGGTGGTCCAGTGATTTCGACAGAAAGGGACGGATAACCGGTGTCGACGCCGTTCTATGTTTCTCCTCAGCAGGCGATGGCGGACCGGGCGGAGTATGCCCGGAAGGGCATCGCGCGTGGTCGCAGCCTGGTGGTGCTGCAGTTCGCCGACGGCATCGTGTTCGTCGGTGAGAATCCGTCCCGTGCGCTGCACAAGTTCAGTGAGATCTATGACCGGATCGGTTTTGCGGCCGCCGGTAAGTACAACGAGTACGAGAATCTGCGGATCGGCGGGGTGCGTTATGCCGATCTGCGGGGTTACACCTACGACCGTGACGATGTGACGGCGCGGGGTCTGGCGAACGTGTACGCGCAGACGCTGGGCACGATCTTCTCCAGTCAGGCCGAGAAGCCGTACGAGGTGGAGTTGGTCGTCGCGGAGGTCGGTGAGAGTACGGAGCAGGATCAGATCTACCGGTTGCCGCATGACGGTTCGATCGTGGACGAGCACGGCTCGGTCGCGGTCGGGGGGAACGCGGAGCAGATCAGCGGGTATCTGGATCAGCGGCACCGTGACGACATGACGTTGGCGGAGGCGCTGCGGTTGGCGGTGCAGGCGCTGTCGCGTGACACGAATGGCGGGGAGCGGGAGATTCCGGCGGAGCGGCTGGAGGTCGCGGTGCTGGACCGTACGCGTCCGCAGCAGCGGAAGTTCAAGCGGATCGTGGGCGGTCAGTTGTCGCGGCTGCTGGAGGCGGGTGCGGGCGCGGGCGAGTCGTCGGCGGGCGAGTCCGGTGCGGGCGAGTCCGAGGCGGGGGAGTCCGGGGCGGACGAGGAGTAGGGCGGCGGCGGGCTGTGGTGCCGTTCATCGTGGCGGCGCCGTCGACCCTCGTACGACCAGGTTCACGGGCAGGTCCCCTTTTTCGGGGGCCTGCCCTTCCAGTACGGCGAGGAGTGCGCGCATGCCGCGTTCGCCGAAGGCTTCGGCGTCGAGGCGGACGGTGGTGAGTTCGGGGTCGATGGCGGTGGCGAGGCCGAGGTCGTCGAGGCCGGTGACGGAGAGGTCGTCGGGGATGCGGAGGCCGGCTCGGCGGGCGGCCTTGTAGGCGCCGGCGGCGAGTTTGTCGTCGTCGCAGACGAGTGCGGTGGGTCTGGGGCCGGGGGCGGTGAGGGCGGCTTCGGTGGCGGTGCGGGCGGCGTCGATGGAGATGGGGGCGCTGACGGTGCGGAGGTCGGTGCCGGGGGTGGCGGTCAGCCGTGTGGCCAGTGCGCGGGCGCGTACGTCGAAGGTCCAGGAGGGGATGTCGGCGGCGAGGTGGAGGAAGCGGCGGTGGCCCAGGGTGAGCAGGTGGTCGGTGACTTGGCGGATGCCGTCGGCGATGTCGAGGTTGACGGTGGTGGCGCCGTGGCTGCCTTCGGGGTCGCTGTCGAGCATGACGAGGGGGAGGTGGTCGCCCCGGATGGCGGTGAGGGCGTCGGCGGCCATGGAGGAGGCGATGATGCCGTCGAGGGCGGCCTGTGCGGAGGCGAAGGGGTCGCGGGCGGGTCCGACGCCTTCGGGTGAGGGGTAGAGGACGACTCCGAAGCCGTGTTGGGCGGCGACGCGTGCGGCGCCGGTGTAGACCTCGGCGAAGAATTCGGTGGTGAGGGCGGGGACGACGAGCAGGACGGTGCGGGTGCGGCCGAGGCGGAGGTTGCGGGCGGCGAGGTTGGGGCGGTAGCCGAGTTCGTGTGCGGCTTCGCGGACGCGTTGGGCGGTGGGTGCGGAGACGCGGCCGCGCCATTTGTCGCCGAGGACGAGGGAGACGGCTGCCTGGGAGACGCCGGCTGCTTGGGCGACGTCTCTGCTGGTGGGGCGGGTGCTGCCGTGTGCCACCGTTCGCCTGCGCTTTCGTCTGGACTCGTGGACTGGCGACATGGTACGTATGACCGAGGTAGTTATACGTAACACTTGAGAGCAGGGGAGGCGCGGTGGGTTCCGGGTACCTGGAGGTTCTTCGAGCGCGGCATGCCGTGCGGTTGCTGGCCGGCACGCTCGTGGGGCGGTTGCCCAACGCGACGGCGCCGATCGCGATCGTGCTGTTCGTGCGGGCGGAGGGCGGTTCGTACAGCCTCGCGGGTGCGCTGGCGGCGGTCTACGGCGTGGCGAACGCGGTGGGGCAGCCGGTGCTGGGGCGGTTGGTGGATCTGTACGGGCAGCCGCGTGTGCAGTTGCCGGCCGCGGTGTTGTCGGCGTCGGCGATGGCGGGGTTCGCGTTCGCGGGGACCGGGACGGCCGTCGTCGCGTACCTGGCGGTGGGGGCCGCGGGGTTGCTCACGCCGCCGTTGGAGGGCGGGCTGCGGGCGCTGTGGCCGGGCGTGCTGCGCGGGGAGGACAGGGTGCACACGGCGTACGCGATGGACGCCGTGGCGCAGGAGGTGATGTTCACGGTGGGGCCGCTGCTGGTGACGGTGTGCGTGTCGGTGTGGTCGCCGCAGGCCGCGTTGCTGGTGCTGAACGTGTTGGGGGTGCTGGGTGCGCTGTCGGTGGTGGTGTCGCCGCCGTCGCGTGCGTGGCGGTCGGCGCCGCGTGAGGCGCACTGGCTGGGTGCGTTGCGTTCGGGTGGGCTGCTTGCGCTGCTGGGGGCGTTCCTGTTCGTGGGGATGGCGCTGGGGTCCATCACGGTGGCTTCCGTGCCGTATGCGGACGAGCACGGTGGTGATGCGGTGTACGGGTGGCTGATGGCGGCTCTGGGGCTGGGTGCGCTGGTGGGGGGAGCGGTGTACGGGGCGCGGCAGTGGGCGGGGGAGCCGGCGCGGCGGCTGCGGGTGCTGGTGGCCGCGTTGGCGGTGTGCTATCTGCCGTTGATGCTGATGCCGGGTGCGGTGGGCATGGTGCTGCTCGCGGTTGTGGCGGGGGTGTTCCTGGCGCCGTGCATCGCGTGTGCGTTCGTTCTGGTGGATGTGCACGCGCCGCGGGGGACGGTGACGGAGGCGTTCTCGTGGCTGGTGACGACTTTCACGGTGGGTGCGTCGGTGGGTACGGGCCTTGCGGGGCCCGTGGTGGAGCACGGTGGGGCCTTGTGGGGCTTCGCGTTGCCGGGGGCGGCGGGGTGCGTGTCGCTGCTCGTGCTGGCGTGTACCGGGCGGGTCCTCGCAGCTCCCGCGTGGGGTGCGGTGGTTGCGGCTTCATCGGAAAATGATCCAAACCGTGCCGTCGAACCCCGTTTCAGTTCGGGTCATCAGGCGTAATGTTCAGTCATGGACCGCCGCATTTTCGGGCTGGAGAACGAGTACGGCGTCACGTGCACGTTCAGGGGACAGCGCCGCCTGTCGCCTGACGAGGTGGCGCGGTACCTCTTCCGCCGTGTCGTGTCATGGGGCCGCAGCAGCAATGTCTTTCTGCGCAACGGTGCCCGCCTGTATCTCGACGTGGGATCGCATCCGGAGTACGCGACACCCGAATGTGACAATGTGACTGAGCTCGTCACCCACGACAAGGCGGGCGAGCGCATTCTCGAGGGACTCCTGGTGGACGCCGAACGACGCCTGCACGAGGAGGGGATCGCGGGCGACGTCTACCTCTTCAAGAACAACACCGACTCCGCGGGCAACTCGTACGGCTGCCACGAGAATTATCTGGTGGCGCGGCACGGGGAGTTCTCGCGGCTGGCGGACATCCTGATTCCGTTCCTGGTGACGAGGCAGTTGCTCTGCGGTGCCGGCAAGGTGCTGCAGACGCCGCGCGGTGCGGTGTACTGCGTCAGTCAGCGGGCCGAGCACATCTGGGAGGGCGTGTCGTCGGCGACGACGCGTTCCCGGCCGATCATCAACACGCGGGACGAGCCGCACGCGGACGCCGAGCGCTATCGGCGGCTGCACGTGATCGTGGGCGACTCGAACATGTCGGAGACGACGATGCTGCTCAAGGTCGGTGCGACCGACCTGGTGCTGCGCATGATCGAGGCGGGCACGGTGATGCGGGACCTGACGCTGGAGAACCCGATCCGGGCGATCCGCGAGGTCAGTCACGACATCACGGGGCGGCGCAAGGTGCGTCTGGCCAGTGGCCGGGAGGCGTCCGCGCTGGAGGTGCAGCGGGAGTACTACGAGAAGGCCGTGGACTTCGTGGACCGCCGAGGCATCCGCACCGGGACGGTGGAGCGGGTGCTGGAGCTGTGGGGCCGCACGCTGGAGGCGATCGAGGAGGAGGACCTCGACCGGATCGACACCGAGATCGACTGGGTCATGAAGTACAAGCTGCTCGAGCGGTACCGGGCGAAGCACAACATGACGATGTCGCATCCGCGGGTCGCGCAGATAGACCTCGCCTACCACGACATCCACCGTCGTCGTGGTCTGTACTACCTGCTGGAGAAGAAGGGCCAGGCGGCGCGGGTCGCCAACGACTTGAAGATCTTCGAGGGCAAGTCGGTGCCGCCGCAGACGACTCGGGCCCGTCTGCGGGGTGACTTCATCCGGCGGGCGCAGGAGCAGCGGCGGGACTTCACCGTCGACTGGGTGCATCTCAAGCTGAACGACCAGGCGCAGCGCACCGTGTTGTGCAAGGACCCGTTCCGTTCGGTGGACGACCGGGTGGAGAAGCTGATCGCCGGGATGTGACGCGGCGGGCGGGACGAGACAGGCGTTCGCGCACGGAAGGGCGGAACGCCACACGGGCACCGTACGTTAGCCGTGCGGTGCCCTTCTCGCGTCGTAGAGTTGCGCGCACGCCAGCCATCAGGACCGACCCGACACCGATACGAGGCCCCCACCGTGCGCCGTCGCTCACTGCTCATCGCCGTCCCCACCGGACTGGTCACGCTCGCCGCCTGCGGCGACGGTGACGATTCCGGTTCGAGCAGCGGCGGCGACAGCGCGTCGCCGGAGGCGTCGGCCTCGTCGTCGGCGCCGCCGCCGCCGAAGGTCGTCGACGGTCCGCTGCCGGCGATCACGGCGGGGACGAAGTTCGGTGAGAAGCCGACGGTGGCCAAGGGCAGCGGGGACCCGTCCAAGGATCTCGCGGTGAAGACGGTCGTCGCGGGCGGCGGCCGGGCGGTCGCGGAGAACGACTTCGTGTCGGCGCACTACCTCGGGCAGGTGTGGGCGAGCGCGAAGGTCTTCGACAACTCCTACGACCGCAAGACGCCCATCGTCATCCAGCTCGCCCAGGGCAGCATCATCGACGGCTGGCGGTACGCGCTCGCGGGCAGGAAGACCGGCAGCCGCGTCCAGTTCTCGGTGCCGCCCGTCTACGGGTACGGCGAGCAGGGCAACGAGCAGGCGGGGATCAAGGGCGACGACACGCTGGTGTTCGTGGTCGACGTGCAGGACACGTTCAACGCGAACAGCAGCGCCAAGGGCAAGAAGGTCCCGCAGGAGGACGCCGCGCTGCCGAAGGTGGGGACGGACACGGACGGCAAGGCCCCCTCCATCGAGGTGCCGAAGGGCGACGCGCCGAAGAAGCTCGTCGCCGAGTACGTGCTGGAGGGCGACGGCGCCGAGGTGGGCGCGCAGGACAGTGTGCTGGTGCAGTACAAGGGCGTGGTGTGGGACGGCGGCAAGGAGTTCGACTCCACGTATGCCAGGAAGCAGCTGACGTCGTTCTCGCTGCAGCAGGTCGTCAAGGGGTGGGCGCAGGGTCTGACCGGCAAGAAGGTCGGCAGCCGGGTGCTCGTCGTGATTCCGCCGGAGCTGGGGTACGGCGACAACCCGCCGGAGGGCAGTGGCATCGAGAAGGACTCGACGCTCGTGTTCTCCGTCGACCTCCTGGCGAAGATGTGACGGGTGGCGGGTGTAAGACTTGGGCCGTTGCCTTTCCGCAGACAAGCAGGAGCTGAACACGTGAGCATCGACAAGCCCGAGGTCGACTTCCCGGGCGGCGAGCCGCCGGCGGACCTCGAGATCAAGGACATCTGGGAGGGCGACGGCCCGGTCGCGGAGTCCGGTCACACTGTGACCGTCCACTACGTGGGCGTGGCGTTCAGCACGGGCGAGGAGTTCGACGCCAGCTGGAACCGCGGTGCGCCGTTCCGTTTCCCGCTGGGCGGCGGCCGGGTCATCCAGGGCTGGGACCAGGGTGTGCAGGGCATGAAGGTCGGCGGGCGCCGTCAGCTGACGATCCCGGCGCACCTCGCCTACGGAGACCAGAGCCCGACCCCGGCGATCCAGCCGGGCGAGACGCTGATCTTCGTGGTCGATCTGCTCGGAGTCTGATCGAAGTCCGAGCGGTCGGCGATCGGAGCCGGTCACCTGGGGTCCATGCCTGTCCGGGCGTGGGCCCTCGGCTTTTGCCGGGCCACCGCGGGGCGGTACGGTCATCCGTCGTAAGCACCATAGGGAGAAGGGCGTCGATGGCCATTGCCAAGGCCGAGCGGCTGATGAACCTGGCGCTGTGTCTGCTCGGGACACGGCGGCCGCTCAGCAAGCGTGAGCTGCGCGAGTCGGTCGAGGCCTACCTCGAGGCGGGCTCGGACGACTCCTTCAACCGCATGTTCGAGCGGGACAAGGACGATCTGCGCGAGCTGGGGCTGGTCATCGAGACCGTGGAGAGCCTGGACGGGGAGATCGGTTATCTGGCCCGCCGGGACAGCAACCGGCTGCCGCCCATCACCCTGGACGCGGAGGAGGCCGCCGCGCTGGGGCTGGCCGCGAAGGTGTGGCAGCAGGCGCGGCTCGCTGGTGCGGCGAGCGGTGCGCTGCAGAAGCTGCGGGCGGCGGGGCTGCCGGAGGACGTCGACCCGTACGAGCCGCACAGTGCGCTGGAGCCGCGTATTCCGGTGCACGAGGCGGCGTTCGAGCCGCTGATGCTGGCGTGCCGCGACCGCCGGCCCGTCGTCTTCGACTACCGCAAGGCCAACGCGGCGCAGCCCGAGGCGCGGCTCGTGGAGCCGTGGGCGCTGGAGTGCTGGCGAGGCCACTGGTATCTGGCGGGTTTCGACCGCGACCGGGGTGCCGAGCGGGTGTTCCGGCTGTCGCGGATCACGGGGAAGGTGCGTTCGCGCGGTGCGCGGTTCACCGTGCCGGTGCCCGACGTGGTCACCGTCCGGGAGACGGTCGCGAGCTGGGCGGGGGAGACGGCCGACCGTTCCGCGCTGATCCGGCTGCGGACGGGCGCGGGCTACCCCCTTCGGGCGAAGGCCACGAGGGCGCGGGAACTCGGTGACGGCTGGGACGAGTTGGAGATTCCGTACGGGCACGGCCTGGACGCCTGGCTGGTGGAGTTCGGGCCGGACGTCGTGGTGCTGGAGCCCGCGGAGTTGCGTGCGGACGTGGTGGACCGGCTGCGTGCCGTCGCCAAGGGCTGAGGGGGAGCGGACTACACAGTGGCTGGCAAACCGGTCAGGGCAGTGAACGCCATCGACCAGACCCGGCGGATGCTGTCCCTGGTGACGTATCTGCGTGAGCGCCCCGGCGCCCGGGTCGAGGACGTGGCGCGGGCCTTCGGCATCACCGAGGACGAACTGGTCTCGGACCTCGACGTGCTGCCGATGTGCGGGACCAGTTTCCGCGGCGGTGACCTGCTCGACATCGACACCGACGGCGAGCGCATCTGGTGGCACAATCCGGCGGCCCTGGGCGCGGACGCCGCGGAGCCGCTGCGGCTGGCCGCCGACGAGGCGACGGCGCTGCTGGTGGCCGCGCGGGCCGTCGCGACCCTGCCCGGTCTGCGCGAGGGCGACCGGCAGGCGCTGCTGCGGGCGACGGCGAAGGTGGAGACCGCGGCGGGCGAGGCCGCCGGTGCCAGCTCGCGCCTGTCGGTGACCTTCGAGTCCGAGGGCGGTGTCTTCGCCGACGTCGACCGGGCCATCTCGGAGCGCCGCCGGCTGTGGATCCGCTACTACTCGCCGGCCCGCGACGAGCTGACCGAGCGGGAGATCGACCCGATCCGCCTGGTGAGCGTCGGGCACACGTATGTGGAGGCCTGGTGCCGCCGCTCCGAGGCCAGGCGCACGTTCCGGCTCGACCGGGTCGCGGAGATCCGCATCCTGGACGAGCCCTCCGCGCCGCCCGAGGTGGAGCTGCGGGACCTGTCGGAGGGGCTGGTGCAGCCCGCCGCCGAGGACCCCGAGGTCGTCGTGGAGGTGGGACCGGGCGGGCGCTGGGTCGCCGAGTACTACCCGCACGACAGCGCGGACGAACGGAGCGACGGCGGGCTGCGTATCACCCTGCGTACCCCCGACCCGGCGTCCCTGCGGCGCCTCGCGCTGCGGCTGGGCCGCGACGGGCGGATCGTCTCCCCGCCGGCCCTGGCCGACAGCGCCCGGCGGGCGGCCCGCGAGGCGCTGTCCGCGTACGACGGGGTGGAGGCGGCCGGGGCGCCCGGCCCGGCCGGGACGGGCCCGGGGCGGCACGACAGGCAGGAGCGGGCACTGTGAGCGACTCCCTGGCAGCGGGCGCAGCGGGTGAGCAGGGCGGGCCCGGCGGGCCCGGTATGACGGCGGCGGCCGCGTTCGCCGGCATGCGGCGCGTGTCCCCGGTCGTGTTCAAGGCGGGCTGCCCCGACTGCCGGGGCAGCTTCGAGCTGGCCGCGAGCGCGCTGCGCCTGGCCATCGGGGCGACGAGCCGCACCACCTTCTACTCGTTCACGTGCCCCGAGTGCGGGTCCGCCGTGCGCAAGCCGGCCGGGGAGCGGGTGGTGGAGCTGCTCACCGGTGGCGGGGTCAGGACGCTGCGGCTGCACTCGACGGTCTAGTCTCGACGTCATGTTCTGGCCGATGTTCGCCGTTGCCGTGGGTTTCCTGGGTCTCGCCGTCCTCGCGGTGTTCGCCGTGAAGGTGTTCGTGGAGGCGCAGCGCCTGGGACGGCAGGTGAGCGACTCGGCCCGCCGGATCAGCCGGGCCGCCGACGACCTGGAGCGCGCGAGCGAGAGCGCGGCCCGTGCCGTGGACGCGCTGTGAAGGAACGCGGCGCGCCGGACGGCCGCCGGGAGGCGCCCGGGTCGCGTTTTGCACCGCTTCGCCCTGTCACCCTGCGGCCACCGGAAGGTACGCTGCTGGTCGCGGCCAGGAAAACGAGGCCCGGCCGCGGAGACGGGAGTACGCACGGGGATTGCCTCACGTTCACCCCTGAGCGTTACGATCGCTGCACAAGACGATCGATCGGACGCATGTCCGACCGGTCCGACAGCACCCCCACCCAGCCGCCTCGGTGAGAAGGTAAAGACTTATGTTCGGAAGGCTCGGAGCCCCCGAGATCATTCTCATCCTCGTCGTCATCATCCTGCTGTTCGGCGCGAAGAAGCTTCCGGACATGGCTCGTTCGCTCGGCAAGTCGGCGCGCATCCTCAAGAGCGAGGCCAAGGCCATGAAGGGCGAGAACAAGTCCGACGACTCGGCCCCGGCCGACCCGCCGAACCCCGAGCAGTCCGCGGCGCAGCGCACCATCCAGGCCTCTCCCGGCGACGTGACCAGCTCCCGGCCGGTCGCCGAGCCGACGGACACGACCAAGCGCTGACACAGGGCCGGTGACCTCCGGCCCGCCGCACGAGATGGGAACGTGGGTTGCTGAAGCCTGCCCGCAGCAAGGAGAAGGATCCCGAGGGGCGGATGCCTCTCGCGGAGCACCTTCGTGAGCTCCGCAACCGGCTCGCGAAGGCGCTGCTGGCCATTGTCGTCGTCACCGTGGTCGCCGCGTTCTTCTACCGAGACATCATCAACTTCCTCACCGACCCGATCCTCGAGTCGGTCGGCTGTGAGAAGTCGTTCGAAGAGCTGGCCGAGGCGAAGGCCGGCTCCGAGCCGTGCGCGCAGATCACCATCAACGGTCTGCTCGGCCCCTTCACCCTGGCGCTGAAGGTGTCCCTGACGGCGGGCATCGTGCTGGCCTCGCCGGTCTGGCTCTACCAGCTGTGGGCGTTCGTCGCCCCGGGACTGCACCGCAGCGAGAAGAAGTACGCCTACGCGTTCGTCGCCACCGGCGCCCCGCTGTTCCTCGTCGGCGCCTACTTCGCGTACGCGGTGCTGCCCACCTCCGCGAAGGTGCTGATCGAGTTCACGCCGAGCGACGTCGACAACCTGCTGCCGCTGGACGAGCTGCTCGACCTCGTCACGCGCATGGTGGTCGTCTTCGGCCTCTCCTTCGAGCTGCCCCTGCTGCTCGTCATGCTCAACCTCACTGGAGTGCTGTCCGGCAAGCGGATGCTCGGCTGGTGGCGCGCCATGATCATGGGCATCACGCTGTTCGCGGCCATCGCCACGCCGAGCACCGACCCCCTGACCATGCTCATGCTGGCCGGGCCGATCTGGGTCCTGTACTTCGCCGCGGTGACCATCGCCCTGCTCAACGACCGCCGCAAGTCCCGCCGCGAGGCCCTGGAGCCCGACGACGACGAGGCGTCCGACCTCGACCTGACCCCCGAGGACGTCGGCGAGGTCGAGCCCGTGACCACCGCCCGCGCCCTGCCCGAGCAGGCCACGAGGGACCGGGTCAACGGCTACGACGACGTGACCTGAGGCCCGCCGGGGCGGTGGCGGTCGGCGCCACCGCCCCCACGCAACCCCCACACGGCCGTTCCGGATAATGATCGTCCTGTTGTCAGTGCGGCCCGGTACGCTCGAAAGCACGATGACAGAGGATCTCTCACCGGCCGAGCGGTACGCGGCGGCCCGCCGCCGCGCCGCCGAGCAGGCCACCGCCCTCGCCGACTTCCGCGAGATGTACGACTTCGGCCTCGACCCCTTCCAGATCGAGGCCTGTCAGGCGCTCGAGGCGGGCAAGGGGGTGCTGGTGGCCGCGCCCACCGGCTCCGGCAAGACGATCGTCGGCGAGTTCGCCGTCCACCTCGCCCTCCAGCAGGGCAAGAAGTGCTTCTACACGACACCCATCAAGGCCCTGTCGAACCAGAAGTACGCCGACCTGTGCCGCCGCTACGGCACGGACCGGGTGGGCCTGCTCACCGGCGACAACAGCGTGAACGCGGACGCGCCCGTGGTCGTCATGACCACCGAGGTCCTGCGGAACATGCTGTACGCGGGCTCGCAGACCCTCCTCGGCCTCGGGTACGTGGTCATGGACGAGGTGCACTACCTCTCCGACCGCTTCCGCGGCGCCGTCTGGGAGGAGGTGATCATCCACCTCCCCGCCTCCGTGACCCTGGTGTCACTGTCGGCGACCGTGTCCAACGCGGAGGAGTTCGGCGACTGGCTCGACACCGTGCGCGGCGACACCCAGGTGATCGTCTCCGAGCACCGCCCCGTCCCGCTGTTCCAGCACGTGCTGGCCGGGCGCCGGATGTACGACCTGTTCGAGGAGGGCGAGGGCCACAAGAAGGCCGTCAACCCGGACCTCACGCGCATGGCGCGCCTGGAGGCGAGCCGCCCGTCCTACCAGGACCGCAGACGCGGCCGGGCCATGAAGGAGGCCGAGCGCGAGCGGGAGCGCCGGCAGCGCTCACGCGTGTGGACGCCGAGCCGCCCCGAGGTCATCGAGCGGCTGGACTCCGAGGGGCTGCTGCCCGCGATCACCTTCATCTTCAGCCGCGCCGCCTGCGAGGCCGCCGTGCAGCAGTGCCTGTACGCCGGCCTGAGACTCAACGACGAGGGCGCGCGGGAACGGGTCAGGGCCCTGGTCGAGGAGCGCACGGCCTCCATCCCGACCGAGGACCTGCACGTCCTGGGCTACTACGAGTGGCTGGAGGGCCTGGAGCGCGGCATCGCCGCCCACCACGCGGGCATGCTGCCGACCTTCAAGGAGGTCGTCGAGGAGCTGTTCGTGCGCGGCCTCGTGAAGGCCGTCTTCGCGACCGAGACCCTCGCCCTGGGCATCAACATGCCCGCCCGCTCGGTCGTGCTGGAGAAGCTCGTCAAGTGGAACGGCGAGCAGCACGCCGACATCACCGCCGGCGAGTTCACCCAGCTCACCGGCCGGGCCGGGCGCCGCGGCATCGACGTAGAGGGCCACGCCGTGGTGCTGTGGCAGCGCGGCATGAACCCCGAGCACCTCGCGGGCCTGGCGGGCACCCGCACGTATCCGCTGCGCTCCAGCTTCCGGCCGTCGTACAACATGGCGGTCAACCTGGTCGAGCAGTTCGGCCGGCACCGCTCCAGGGAGCTGCTCGAGACGTCGTTCGCGCAGTTCCAGGCGGACAAGTCCGTCGTCGGGATCTCCCGGCAGGTGCAGCGCAACGAGGAGGGCCTGGAGGGCTACAAGGCCTCCATGACCTGCCACCTCGGCGACTTCGACGCGTACGCCCGGCTGCGCCGCGAGCTGAAGGACCGGGAGAACGAGCTGGCCCGGCAGGGCGCCGACCAGCGCCGCGCGGAGGCCGCCGTGGCGCTGGAGAAGCTGAAGCCCGGCGACGTGATCCACGTACCCACCGGCAAGTACGCCGGGCTCGCCCTGGTCCTCGAGCCCGGCCTGCCCGCCGGCCGGTCCAACGGCCACCGCGGCTTCGAGCACCACGACGGGCCGCGCCCGCTGGTGCTGACCGCCGAGCGGCAGGTCAAGCGGCTGGCGTCGATGGACTTCCCGGTGCCCGTCGAGGCGCTGGACCGGATGCGGATCCCGAAGTCCTTCAACCCGCGCTCGCCGCAGTCCCGCCGCGACCTCGCCTCCGCGCTGCGCACCAAGGCCGGGCACATCCCGCCGGAGCGGGCCCGCAAGAAGCGCTCCCAGGCGGCCGACGACCGGGAGATCGCCCGGCTGCGCAAGGCGATCCGCGCCCACCCCTGCCACGGCTGCGACGACCGCGAGGACCACGCCCGCTGGGCCGAGCGCCACCACCGGCTGATGCGCGACACGACGCAGCTGGAGCGGCGGATCGAGGGCCGCACCAACACCATCGCCCGTACCTTCGACCGGATCGTGGCGCTGCTCACCGAGCTGGACTACCTGCGCGCCGACGAGGTCACCGAGCACGGCAAGCGTCTCGCCCGGCTCTACGGCGAGCTGGACCTGCTCGCCAGCGAGTGCCTGCGCGAGCACGTCTGGGAGGGACTGTCCCCGGCCGAGCTGGCCGCCTGCGTCTCGGCCCTGGTCTACGAGTCGCGGGTCGCCGACGACGCGACGGCGCCCAAGGTGCCCTCGGGCAAGGCCAAGGCCGCCCTCGGCGAGACGGTCCGCATCTGGGGCCGGCTCGACGCCCTGGAGGAGGACTTCCGGATCAGCCAGACCGAGGGCGTCGGCCAGCGCGAGCCCGACCTCGGCTTCGCCTGGGCGGCGTACATGTGGGCGTCCGGCAAGGGCCTCGACGAGGTGCTGCGCGAGGCGGAGATGCCGGCCGGCGACTTCGTGCGCTGGTGCAAGCAGGTCATCGACGTCCTCGGCCAGATCGCGGCCGCCGCGCCCGGCGAGGGCTCCACGGTCCCGAAGAACGCCCGCAGGGCGGTCGACAGCCTGCTGCGCGGGGTGGTCGCCTACTCGTCCGTGGGCTAGCTGTTCTGTCCGGGGAGGTTGTGGGCAGGTGAGTCAGGTCTCGGCTGGGGGAGCTTGAACAGGTGAGGGCCTTCCGGTTCGGTGTGGATTGCGACGTCTACACCGGCAGAAAGGCCCTCGTGTCTCACCGTAATGCACCCCTGACCGAGACCGGACGGCTGCGTCTGGCCCGCTGTGTGGTCGAGGAGGGCTGGCCGCTGCGGCGGGCTGCCGAGCGTTTCCAG
>NZ_JOFH01000061.1 GCF_000721235.1 Streptomyces olivaceus | reverse complement strand
GGCCGGGGCGGGGCGGGGGCTGCGGGTGGGTTTCTGAGCGGCCATGGTTCGAAGTTATCAGGTTGACAAGACGGTACGTCTCGCCGAGGGTGGCGCCACACGTTGCGCTGGGCGCCGGCGGCCCCGGCAGTCGCCGGGCGCCGCCGACGAGGCGTCATGAACGTACGGCGTCGGGGGCCGGCTCGTAGCCGAGGCGGCCCCTGGTGGCGATCAGCAGCACGGTGGCCGCGACCGCGGAGCTGATCAGGAACGCGTGGGTCGTGTAGCCGGACGACAGCTCGGGGAACATGTCCGACCAGGCGATCGAGAAGTAGTTGTTGACGCCGACGTGCAGCAGCATCGCGAGCGGCAGGCTCTGGCCGGTGCGGTTGAAGACCCAGGTCATCACGAAGCTGAAGGCGATGGTGGTGCCGATGAACTCCACCGGCTGCCACCAGGGCACGTCCGGGTAGCCGCCCCAGTCGGACAGGAACAGCGGCAGGTGCCACACGCCCCACAGCGGGCCGACGATCAGGGAGCCGAGCAGGGCGCCGTGCCGGCGCTGCAGGATGGGCATGGCGAAGTCGCGCCAGCCGGGCTCCTCGGCCAGCCCGGTGGTGATCATCTGCAGGACCAGGCCCGGCACGAACGCCACCAGCACCGCGGCCGAGGGCAGCACCGGCCCGCGTCCGCCGAGCACGGCCGAGGTCAGGGTGAGCACCGCGGGCACCGCGACGAGCACACCGGCGTACCAGCGCCAGTCGACCCGCCACTTGGCCATCCGCCCCAGCCAGGCCCGCAGCCCGGGGCGGCCCTCGGCGGCCGCGGTGACGAGGAAGGCCGACAGGATCGGCCCGAGGTAGGCGCCGGGCAGCACACCCAGGACCTGACTGCCGCCGTCCCCGCCCGGGAAGGTGAAGCCGAGGACGCCCAGGCCGTTCCCGGACAGGATGTACGGGATCCAGGCCACCCAGCTGAGCCCGAAGGCGAGCGAGAAGAACCACGTCAGCGGGTACCGGCCAAGACTCCCCCGCAGACCCCGCGCCCCGGGCGGCTCGATACCGGAACCGGTGCCGGAACCGCTGCTGGAACCGGTCCTGATCTGTGCGTACGTACTCACCGCGACGTCCCTTCGGGGGTGGCTGAACCGACCTGTTCAGCACACCAGTCGCGGCTTCGGGGCACATTGCCGCGCACGCCCCGAACGGGACTCCAGCAGGCTGTACCCGCACTGCCGTACTCTCCGGTCAGTGCGCCTGCGTCCGCGCGTTCTCCAGGTAGTGCAGGACGGCCGCCACCCGCCGGTCGACCTGGTCGGCCGGGGACAGGTCGAGCTTGGCGAAGATGCTGCGGATGTGCTTGTGCACCGCGCCGTCGGTGACGACGAGCCGCCCGGCGATGGCGCTGTTGCCCAGGCCCTCGGCCATCAGCGCCAGCACCTCGCGCTCCCGCGGGCTGAGGCGTTCCAGCCGGGTGTCCTGGCGGGTCCGGGTGAAGAGCTGGGCGACGACCTCCGGGTCGATGGCGGTGCCGCCCGCCGCGACCCGGCGCAGCGCGTCCATGAACTCCTCGACCCGGCCGACGCGTTCCTTGAGCAGGTAGCCGAGGCCGCCCACCCCGCCGGTCAGCAGGTCGGTGGCGAAGGACTGCTCGACGTAGGCGGAGAGCACGAGCACGGCCAGGCCCGGGCGGCGCCGGCGGGCCTCGACGGCGGCCCGGACGCCTTCGTCGGTGTGCGTGGGCGGCATGCGCACGTCCAGGATGGCCACGTCCGGCTCGTGCTCGGCGACGGCCACGAGCACCGACTCGGCGTTGTCCGCGGTGGCGACCACGTCCAGGCCCTCGGCCCGCAGCAGCAGGGCGAGCCCCTCGCGGAGCAGCGGGTCGTCCTCGGCGATCACGATCCGCAGGGCGGCAGGGGGCACTTCACGTTCCACGGGCGGGTCCACTTCCAGGTCGTCGGGCGCACCGACCTTACTCCGTCGGCGGGTTGGCGGCGTCCGGCCACGCGTCGCCCCAGACCGCGTCCCGCGCGGCCTTGTACAGGTCGCCGTGGCGCTTGGTGACCGTCCGCCGCCGCAGCTGCTCGTCGGGCTCGCACAGGTCGAGCAGCACCTGGCCCTTGCGGATCAGGGGATGCCGTACGACGCGGGAGGGGGCCGGGGAGACCGGGAGCCGGGTGGCGGCGACGTAGCTGAACTTCTCGTCCTCGTAGGCGAGGGACCCGCCCTTGACCTGCCGGTGCAGGGACGACCGGCTGACCCGCGCCGCGAAGTGGCACCAGTCGGTGCCCGGCACGATCGGGCAGGCGGCGCTGTGCGGGCAGGGCGCCGCGACGTGGAACCCGGCGGCGACGAGCCGGTCGCGGGCCTCGATGACGCGGGCGTACCCGTCGGGGGTCCCGGCCTCGACGATCACCACCGCCCGCGCGGCGCTCGCGGCGGCGTCGACGAGGGCGGCCCGGTCGGCGGAGGTCAGCTCGTTGAGGACGTAGGACACGGTGACGAGGTCGGTGTCCTCGACGGTGAGCGCCGCGCCGATCCGGGAGCGCTGCCAGCGCACGTCCCGCAGGGCGGGGTGGGCGGCGGCGATCTCCCGGCCGAGGGCGAGCGCGGGCTCGGACCAGTCGAGCACGGTCGCCTGCCGGGGCCCCGCCCACGTGTCGCCGACGGCCCAGGTGGCGGCGCCGGTCCCGCCGCCGACGTCGACGTGGCTGCCGGGTGCCCAGCCCGGCACGGCGTCCGCGAAGGCGTCCAGCGCCGACCGCACGGCGGCGAAGGTGGCCGGCATGCGGTAGGCGGCGTAGGCGACGACGTCCGCGCGGTCACGCAGGATGGGGGCGTCGGTCGGGGTGTCCCCCCGGTAATGCCCGATCAACCGCTCCACGGCCCGCCCGGCCTGCCGCGGCGGCAGCCCGTCGACCAGCTCGGCGAGAGCGGCACGCAGGACATCGGCGAGTGGGGGAACAGGGACGGGGCGATTCACCCGCCAATCCTACGGTCCCCCGCACCGCCCCCGCTGCCGCGCCGCTGCGAGCAGGCGCACGCCGCCCGAGCTGCGGGCAGTCGTGCCGCGCCGCTGCGGGCAGTCGTCGTGCCGCTGGGGCGGCACGGGTGGGCGCAGCGGCACCCCGCCGGCGCCGGGCCTCGCGACCCACCCCCCGGCCGACACCCACGCCGGGGACCGAGTGAACGCCGGGCCGCACGCCCACCCCGGCGCCCGCATCCGCACCAAGTGCGAAAGGAGCGCCGGCCCGCCATCCCGGCCCGAGCCCCGCCCCTCACACCCGTACCGCCCGAGCCACCCCCGTGCACACCCCCGCCCGCACCCCGCCGACCGGCGTCCGGCGCCGCGGGTGCACCGTGTTGGCCAGCAGCACCACGAACGTGTCCGTCACCCGGTCGAGCACCAGCATCGTGCCGGTGAACCCGGTGTGCCCCGCCGCCCCGCGCCCCGCCAGCTCCCCCATGAACCACGGCTGGTCAAGGCCGAACCCGAGCCCGGGCGGAGCCAGCAGCAGCTCGACGAAGTCGGCGCCGAGGATGCGCGCCGGCCCGTACGAGCCGCCCGCGAGCAGCGCGCGGCAGAACACCGCGAGGTCCCGCCCCGTGGAGAAGAGCCCGGCATGTCCCGCTACCCCGCCCAGCGCCCACGCGTTCTCGTCGTGGACGACGCCCCGCAGCATCCCCCGGTCGGCCTTGGCCCACGGCCGCCGCTGGTCCTCCGTCGCCGCCGCCCCCGCGCACGGCCCGAAGCCCGTCGCCGTCATCCCCAGCGGCCGGGTGATCCCGTCCCGGACGAGGACGTCGAGACCCCGCCCGGTGATGCGTTCCAGGACCTGCTGGAGGAGCAGCATGTTCAGGTCCGAGTAGCAGTACGTGCCCGGCACCCCCACCGGCGCCTCCGCCCGCAGCAGCGCCAGCCGCTCCGCGTCGTCCGCGCAGGAGTACAGCGGGAGTTCGGGCCGCAGCCCGGAGGTGTGGGTGAGCAGTTGCCGTACGGTGACGCGGTGCGCGGCAGCGGCCCCGAAGTCGGGCAGGTAGGCGCCCACCAGGGCGTCGATCCCGAGGGTCCCCCGCTCGATCTGCTGCACCGCGGCGACGGTCGTGAAGAGCTTGGTGAGCGAGGCGAGGTCGAAGGGCGTCGCCACGGTCGCCGGCACCCACGCGTCCGGGGGCAGCTCCACGCCCGCGTCGGTGTCCGGGTCGTACGCGGCGTACCGCACCGCCCAGCCCGCGGCCTCCTCGACGGCGAGCACGGGGCCGCGTCCGACGGCCAGGACGGCGCCCGCCGCCCAGGGCCGTTCACCGGTGGTGAGGTCGTGCACCTGTGCGACGACACGGCGGAGCAGGCCGGGGTCGAGCCCGGCCCGCTCCGGGGTGCCGCTGCGCAGTCTCGGAGCGCTCAGTTTTCCGCTCCCCTTCTGCTCCCGCCTCTGCTTCCGCTTCCGTTTCCGCTCCCGCTTCCGACGAGGAACACGAGGAAGCCCAGCGCCAGTACGGAGGCCACCAGCTGGACGACGGCCATGGGCACCGCGGTGTCCTCGCCCGCGATCCCGACGAGCGGCGAGGCGACGGCGCCGATGAGGAAGGAGGACGTACCGAGCAGCGCGGACGCGGACCCGGCGGAGTGCCTGACCCGCATGAGGGCGAGCGCCTGGGTGTTGGGCAGGCTGATGCCCATCGCGGACATCAGCACGAACAGCGCGGCGGCGACCGGCACGAGTCCGACCTCGCCGAAGACGCCGAGAGACATCAGCAGCAGCACGGTCGAGGCGGCGATCACGACGACGAGGCCGAGCCGGAGCACCCGGTCGAGCCGGACCCGCCCGACGAGGATCTTGCCGTTGATCTGGCCGACCACGACGAGGCCGATGGAGTTGAGCCCGAACAGCAGGCTGAACGTCTGCGGCGAGGCGCCGTAGATCTCCTGCATGACGAACGGCGACGCCGCGACGTAGGCGAACAGCGAGGCGAAGGCGAAGCCGCCGGCGAGCATGTACCCGGTGAAGGCCCGGTCGGCGAGCAGGCGGCGCATCGCGCTCAGGGTGTCGCGGACCCCGCCCGCGTGCCGTTCCGCGACGGGCAGCGTCTCGGGCAGCTTCGCCCACACGATCGCGCCGAGGACCACGCCGACCACGACGAGGACGACGAACACACCCCGCCAGTCCGTGAAGCGCAGGATCTGCCCGCCGATGAGCGGCGCCACGACCGGCGCGACGCCGGAGATCAGCATGAGGGTGGAGAAGAAGCGGGCCATGGCCACACCGTCGTACAGGTCGCGTACGACGGCGCGGGAGATCACTATCCCGGCGGCCCCCGCGAGACCCTGCACCAGCCGGAAGGCGACGAGGAGTTCGACGGTGGGCGCGACGGCGCACAGGGCGGTGGCGACGACGTAGACGGCGAGCCCGGCGAGCAGCGGGCGCCGGCGGCCCCACTTGTCGCTCATCGGTCCCACGATGATCTGCCCGAGGGCCATGCCGGCCAGGCACGCGGTGAGCGTGAGCTGGACGGTGGCGGCGGACGCGCCGAGGGACCGGGTGACCTCCGGGAGCGAGGGGAGGTACATGTCCATCGCCAGGGGCGGCGTGGCGGTCAGGCTGCCGAGGATGAGCGTGACGAGCAGACTGGTACGGCGGGTGGCACGCAGCGAAGATCCGGCCGGAGCCGCCTCCGCCTCTCTCATCGCGTCGTGCGCCGCCCGTGGCGCCGGCACGGGCGCTGCCGTCGGCGCCGATGCCGGCGCCGACGTTGACGTTGGCCTCGACGTTGGCGTTGTCATGTCCGGTGACTCGTGCGGTATGGACGGCCCGCGCTCGGGCATGAGCCCCTCCCTCTTTCTACAGATCCGCCACCTATGCTCTCAGCTCGTACGGAGTTGTACGAACAGAGTCGAACGAACCTGAGCGAGGGTGGGGCGGGGTGTCAGCGGTGACCGGGCAGAAGGTGCGCTGGGGGATTCTGGCGACCGGTGGGATGGCGGCGCGGTTCGCGGCGGATCTGGTGGATCTGCCGGACGCCGAGGTCGTGGCGGTGGCCTCGCGGACCGAGGCGTCGGCGAAGGCGTTCGCCGAGCGGTTCGGGATCGCACGGGCCTACGGCGGCTGGGAGCCGCTGGCGCGGGACGAGGACGTCGACGTGGTGTACGTCGCGACCCCGCACTCGGCGCACCGCGCCGCGGCGGGCCTGTGCCTGGAGGCGGGGCGGAACGTGCTGTGCGAGAAGCCGTTCACGCTGAACGTGCGCGAGGCGGAGGAACTGGTCGCCCTCGCCCGCGAGAACGGCGGCTTCCTGATGGAAGCGATGTGGATGTACTGCAACCCGATGGTCCGGCGCCTGAAGGCGCTGGTCGACGACGGCGCGATCGGGGAGATCCGCAGCGTCCAGGCCGACTTCGGAGAGGCGAACCGGTTCCCGCCCACGCACCGGCTGCGGGACCCGGCACAGGGCGGCGGCGCCCTGCTCGACCTCGGCGTCTACCCGGTGTCGTTCGCGCAGTTGCTGCTCGGCGAGCCGTCGGACGTCGTCGCGCGGGCGGTGCTCTCGGAGGAGGGCGTCGACCTCCAGACGGGCGCCCTGCTGTCCTACGGGAGCGGCGCCCTCGCCTCGCTGCACTGCTCGATCACCGGCAGTACGCCCAACTCCGCGTCGGTCACCGGCTCCGAGGGCCGCATCGACGTCCCGTACGGCTTCTTCTTCCCGGACCACTTCGTACTGCACCGGGACGGCCGGGACCCGCAGGAGTTCCGGGCGGACCCCGCCGACGGGCCCCGGGACAGCCTCGCGCACGAGGCACGGGAGGTGATGCGGGCGCTGCGCGCCGGGGAGACCGAGTCGCCGCTGGTCCCGCTGGAGGGCACGCTGGCCGTGATGCGGACGCTCGACGCGATCCGGAAGCGCGTCGGCGTCCGCTACCCCGGAGAGACGACGGGAGAGGCCGGAGGAACGGGAGAGGCGGGAGAACCGGTCGTCGTGCCGGCCTGAGCGGCGCGCGTACGCTGCCGGGCCATGAACACCTTGAGAAACGCCGCCGGGGAAACCGCCACGGCCCGGCGGGTCGCCGTCGTGACGGGCGCCGGATCCGGCGTCGGCCGGGCCGTCGCCCTCGAACTGCTCGCCGCGGACTGGGCGGTGGCCCTCTCCGGCCGCCGCACCGAGCCCCTGGAGCAGACGGCGGCGCTGGCCCCCGCGGACAGCGCCGCCCTCGTCGTCCGCGCCGACGTCTCCCAACCGGACGACGTGGCCGCCCTGTTCACCGCCGTACGCGACCGCTTCGGCCGCCTGGACCTGCTCTTCAACAACGCAGGGACGTTCGGCCCGGGTGGCGTGCCCGTCGAGGAACTGCCCTACGAGGCGTGGCGGCACGTGGTGGACACCAATCTCCACGGGGCCTTCCTGTGCGCGCAGGCGGCGTACCGGCAGATGAAGGAGCAGGCGCCGCAGGGCGGCCGGATCATCAACAACGGCTCGATCTCGGCGCACACGCCGCGCCCGCACTCGGTGGCGTACACGGCGACCAAGCACGCGCTGACGGGCCTGACCAAGTCGCTGTCGCTGGACGGCCGTCCGTACGGCATCGCGGTCGGCCAGATCGACATCGGCAACGCGGCGACCGACATGACGGCCGGGATGCAGACCGGCGCGCTCCAGGCCAACGGGGAGACGGCGCCGGAGCCGGTGATGGACGTCGCCGACGTGGCGCGCACGGTGCGGCACATGGCGGAGCTGCCGCTGGAGGCGAACGTGCAGTTCGCGACGGTCGTGGCGACGGCGATGCCGTACGTGGGACGCGGCTGAGCGCCCACCCCTGCGCGCCACGATCATTCACACAATCGGAATTCCACAGTCCGTGGTCTTGCAAGCGACGCCCGGCATATGCTCAACTCTCCTTCACCAGAGCTTCACACTTGGGGTGTTGGCCTTCCACAAGGGTCCACGGGCCGTGCCGCAGGCATGTACTGAGCCATCCCGAGGGGGGGAGGCGGCAGCCGTTCCGCCGCACCGGCAGGGGGGATTCCGCGTGGGACCGCGGAAGACGCGCCGGCGCCCGGAACGGCTGCCGCGACATCACGGGACCCCTCCCCGGCGGGGTTACGCCTGCCCGGTCTCGAAGCGCGCGATCCGTCCCTCCCCGTCCACGGTGAAGTTCCAGCGCGTGCGCATCTCGCCCCACGTGTCGTTGCGGTAGCGGCCGACGAGGGCCCGGCCGCCGTTCGACTCGTTGTCGACCTCCAGGTGACCGTTGGAGGAGAAGATCTCCCGGTCGATCCACTGGTCGAGGTCCCGGTCGTCCCCGTCGTCGGCCATGGTGGCGTCCGGCGAGAGGGTCGCGAGGAAGGCCTCGCGGTCGTGGGCGTTCACCGCGGCGACGAAGGCGCGGACGGCCGGGTCGCGCAGGCGCGTGGTCTGAATCGTCATGCCGGCCAGCGTCACACCGCCCCCGCACCCCCGCCACCGGGCACCACCCGAACGCCGTCCGCGGCGGGCCCGGGCGGGGCGGAGGGGCGACGCTGGACGGGTGAGCCACCCGCGGCAGCGTCGGGTGGGCCGTCCGCAGCGTACGAGGGAGCCGACGTGACGTGTTTCGACCGGCGTGATCTGGGCCTGCTGCTGCTCCGGCTGGGCACCGGCGGCGTCCTGGCCGCGCACGGCGCGCAGAAGCTGCTCGGCTGGTTCGGCGGCGGCGGCCTCGAGGGCACCGGCCAGGCCATGGAGGCCATGGGGTACGCGCCGGGCCGGGCCAGCGCCACCGCGGCGGGTCTGGCGGAGGCGGGCGGCGGCGCTCTGCTGGCCCTCGGCCTCGCGACTCCGGCCGCGGGCGCGGCGGCGGCCGGCGCGATGGCGGGCGCCGCGGCGGTGCACGCCCCGAACGGCTTCTTCGCCCAGTCCGGCGGCTACGAGTACGCGGCCTCCCTGGGCCTGACGGCGGCCGGACTCGCGATCACGGGCCCCGGACGCCTGTCCCTCGACCACGCGCTCGGCCACGCGGCCAACCGGAACTGGATGGTCCCGGCCGCCCTCGCGGCGACGGGGGCGGCCACGGCGGTGATCGTCGGCGCCCGGAACAAGCGGGTACGGAAGGCCGCCGAGGGCCGGCAGGAGCCCCTGTTCGACTGAGGCCGTCCCCGGCCGGGGACGGCGTGGCACGCTGCTCCTCATGAGCGACGTGAGCGACAGGCCCGACGGTGCACCGGCCGAGCCCAGCCCCTGGAACACCATCGACGACCTGTGGAAGTGGCTGGAGGCGGACCAGCCCTTCGGCGGCCGGGAGGGCCTGCTGCTGCGCATGCTGAAGCTCTCCGAGGAGGTCGGCGAGGTGGCCGAGGCGGTCATCGGGGCGACCGGCCAGAACCCGCGCAAGGGCGTCACCCACACCTGGCAGGACGTGGAGGCGGAGCTGTGCGACGTGGTGATCACGGCGATGGTGGCCCTGCGCACGCTGACCCCCGAGGCCCGCGAGGTCTTCGCCCGGCACTTGGCAGGGGTGGCGAACCGCCCGCGCGCCGGCGACAGCGGGACCTGATGCGGCGGGGCCGGATGTGGCGGGGCCCGGGAGCGTAGCCTGCTCCCGGGCCCCTGGGGATGCCACCTCATGCGCACACCGGAGTCCTGTGAAAGGACGGATCAGTCGTCAGGCCGTCGTGTTCTTCCTTTGAACTACCGCACCAGGAAGCGGTGCAGACGAGATTCGAACTCGCATCCGACGGCGGTCGTCCGGCCTTGTCGCTCCGGTGATCGGCGGCGATGCTGAAGCTGGAGCGAGAGTCTGAGTTTGACGGCGCGGAGAGCACGTCTCCCGTGCCCCGCGCCACTTCAGGCTGAACGTCAGTTTCAGCTTGCGCTCATGGCGCGGACCGGCTCTCCTTTCCGGTCCCCGCCTCTGTGCGCACCCCCGCGCTCGCACGCGGGGGCGTCTGTGGAGGCTACCCGTCGCCGGCGTCAGCCGAACAGGTAGCCGAACACCGCGTCGCCGACCCGCTGGTCGGTGACCTCGGTGCCGTTGGCCTCCTCACGGGCGAACTTCACGGCCCGCTGGAGCTTGTCGATCCGTTCGAGCAGCTCGTTCACCCGCCGCGCGGGCAGCGCACCGGAGAACTTCACCGTCGTCCAGTAACCGATCGGCACGTCCTCGTAGTAGACCTCGACCTGCGCCGGGTGCTTCTCGGTCGCCTCGGCCTTGACGTGGTTGCGCGGGATCTTCTTGGTCCGGATCGTGCGCACCGGGTCGGTCTTCCACCAGTCCGTGGACGGGTCCTGCGACCAGGCCTCGGCGGTGTCGAGCGTGGGCAGCTTCTTGACGAAGGCGTGCAGGTCGGTGAGCTGCTTCTCCAGGAAGAGCAGGTAGCTGACCGGTACGTCGGCGACGACCGTGTGCCCGTCGACCGTGACGTCGGCGCGCGCCGCGCAGTTCGCCCAGTCCTTGGTCGCGGTCACGTCGAACAGCCGCGTCAGCGAGGCGGCCGTCTCGCGCAGCACGTCCTCGGCCTGCACCTGCACCCGCGTGGACTCGGGCGGCAGCTGCTCGCCCTCCTCGTCCTTGGGCTGGTACGTGCGCGAGATCCCGGCCAGCAGCGCGGGCTTCTGCACCTTCTGGTGGGCCGCGGTGATGTCCTGGAGCGACTTGCTCTTGACGCCCTTCTCGACCGCGATGATCTGGTTCAACTTCGCCATTCCGGCTCCCCCTTCGAACTGGCTCGAACGTATCCCACCAGCCCGGAGGCCCGCACGTCATTTGATCACGCACGGGCCCCGGGCAGCGTGGGGACGGTCAGCCGGCGCTGCAGGAGACCGTGGGCCAGTTCCAGTTGCCGTTGGCCTGGATGGTGACACCCCAATTGCCGCCGCTTCCGTTCGACTTGGCCGACAGCGTCTGCGAACTGGGATAACTGGCACTGACGTTCCAGGTCGAGAGCACCTTGGCCGGGGACGGCACGTTCATCGTCACGGTCCAGTCGCTGCTCCCGCTGACGGAGACGTCGAGGTTGTACCGGTCCCCCCACCGCTGCCCGGCGGACAGTACGGCGGTACACGCACCGCCACCGCCGCCACCGCCGTCCCCTCCCCCGCCACCGCTCCCGTCGGGAGCGACCGCGCGGCCGGTCTGGGGCGAGATCATGCCGGAGCACAGCCCCTTGCCCGCCAGCGTCTGCGCGATGCGCGGAATGGCCGCCAGCGTGTTGGCGGGCCAGTCGTGCATCAGGATGACCTGGCCGTTGCCCATCCGGGAGACGGCCTGCACGATCGCGTCGGTACTGGCGTTGTTCCAGTCCTGCGAGTCGACGTCCCAGATGACCTCGGTCAGCCCGTACTTGGCCTCCACCGACCGCAGCGTGGCGTTGGTCTCGCCGTACGGCGGCCGGAACAGCTTGGGCGTCCCGCCGCCCGCGTTGGCCACGGCCTGCTGGGTCCGGGATATCTCGGAGTCCATCTGGGCCTGGCCGAGCTGGGTCATGTGCGGGTGGGTGTAACTGTGGTTGCCCACCCACATGCCGGCGTCCACCTGGGCCCGGACCAGGGACGGGTTCTGGTCGGCGTACTGCCCCTGGTTGAACATGGTGGCCCGCAGCCCGTTCTGCCGGAGCGCGTTGAGCAGTGCCTGCGTGCTGCCGGAGGGCCCGTCGTCGAAGGTGAGCCCGACGTAGCCGTTGCAGGCGGCGGCCTGCGCGGGGAACGCCTGCGTGGTGGACGCCTGCGTGGGGGCGGCACCGGCGACGACGGTGCCCGCGGCGACCAGCGCGGCGGCGGCCACCCCGTTGACCAGTTTGCGGGGTCGAGTACGTGTACGCATACGAACTAACCTCCTCACTCCGCGTGACACGAGCGGTCAGCCTGCGCTGCAGGAGACGCTGGGCCAGTTCCAGTTGCCGTTGGCCTGGATGGTGGCACCCCAGTTGTTGCCGCTGCCGTTGGACTTGGCGGTCAGCGTCTGCGAACTGGGGTAACTGGCACCGACGTTCCAGGTGGACAGCACCTTGGCCGGAGACGGCACGTTCATCGTCACGGTCCAGTTGCTGCTGCCGCTGACGGAGACGTCGAGGTTGTACCGGTCGTCCCACTTCTGTCCGGCGGACAGCGTGGCGGCACACGCACCACCTCCACCTCCTCCGCCGTTGTCGCCACCGCCGCCGCCACCGGTACCCCCGACATTGATGTTGGAACTGCCGCTGCTCTGATAACCCTCGGTGGCGAGGATCATGTAGTACTTGAAGTCACCGAGCTGCATCCCGGCCCGCGACCACGCGTCGAAGTGGTTGCCGGTGGTGATGGAGCCGCCGGTCCGCTTCGACTGCCGGACGCTCCAGTACTGGTCGAAGGTGCGGGTGCCTTCGACGGAGGGGGCGTTGTAGCGGGTCGTCTTGTAGATGTCGTACGTACCGCCGTCGCTGGTTACCGTGCCCTTGAACTCACCGGTGGGCCGGTAGGTGCCCCAGTTGTCGACGATGTAGTACTCGACGAGCGGGTTCGACGTCCACCCGTAGAGCGTCAGATAGGCGTTGCCCGACGGGTTGAAGCTGCCGGAGTACTGCACGGTCCTGCGCCCGCCGTTGCTCCAGCCCTTGCCCGCGACGAAGTTGCCGGTGTTGCTCCACGAGGTGCTGTACTGGCCGCCGGACCCCATGTTCATGGAGACGGTGCCCTGGCTGTCGGTCCAGAACGAGTAGTAGTAGCCGTTGTTGGTGCCCTCCTGGTTGGTCGTGACGACCGTGTCGGCGTGGGCGGTCCCCGGCAGCATCATCGCCGCCAGCGCGGCCAGGGCGACGGCCCACGCGCTCCGCACGAGCAGCATGACGGACCAGCGTCTGCGACGCCCCGCTTGGACAAGCACGTTCATGACGGTGCTTCCTCTCTGGAGGTGGAGCAGTACGACGGCGCCAGTGTTGGCCTGCACGCGTCAATCGTCAACGGTTTCGGTAAATATTTCGAAACCTTCGAGATCACACACACGCTCACACGTCGATCATCACTGCACTTCAAGCCTCACTTCATGAATCCCCAAGCCGCCTGAACAAAGGTCACCCCAGCTCCACTTGGGAAATCAAGATATCGATGTCCGAAACTTTCGACTCGCCGCGAGCCCTGGACAGTCCCGGCGCCGCCTCGCATGCCCAGTACAGGCTCAGCCGCCTACGCGGTACGGCACATCCGCGCGGGCGCGGAGCGGGCCGGCAAGGACCGCAGCGCCGAGGCGGCTGGCGAGCCGGAGGCACCGGACGGTGGCGGGAGCACGTGCGTTTCAGAGGTCGAAGAACTGGGTGATGAGATCTGCTGTGTCGATCTGGTGGCTGGTCTTGCCGATGAGTGCCGGGGCGGAGGAGGGAGCGGGGACGGTGTGGCCGCCGCGGTGGATGGTGTAGAGGACCACCGGGGGGACACCTTCCGCCTCGTACGTTGTGCGTTCGACTTCAGTGGGGTCGGCCGTGGTCTTCTTCGGCAGGCGGGTGGTCACGGGTTCGGTGGTGATCCCGTTGCGCTCGGCGAAGTAGCGAGCCGTGCGGGTGGCCGACCAGGTCGCGCCGCCTACTTTGAAGAGGGTGCGCAGGGCCCAGTTCATGGTGCCGCCCCGGTAGGAGACGATGCGGTCCTTGGTGCCGTGGATCAACAAGACCGGCAAGGACGCCCGGGGCGCCTGACCAGCGAGGAAGTTCTCCGGTGCGGGCATGGTGGCGGCGATCACCGTCGCACCCGCCAGCAGGTCGGGAGCCTCATGGGCGAGGCGGATGACCATCTGGCCGCCGTTGGAGTAGCCGACGGCGTAGACACGGCTGGGGTCGACGCGCCGGTCCGAGGCGAATGTGGCGATGACCGCGCGGGTGAAGCCGACGTCGTCGATGTCGGCCAGGCGGGCCGGAAAGCGGCTTTCGCGGCGGGCGTCGTTCCAGTTGCCGCGGAAGCCGTCGAGGTAGGCGACCAGCGCACCGCGGGCGGCGAGCGCGTCGAAGACGCCGCCGGTGAAGGCGCGGTGTTTGTCGCCGGTCTGGCGGGATCCGTGGAATACCAGAATCAGTGGCTTGGCATCGCCCGGCGCTGCGGCGCCGACGAGAGTGAAGGTGCGGGTGGCCCCGGCGACGGTGACGCTGCCGCGGGTGGCTTCGAGGAGGCTGGACATGGTGTTCCCTCGGTTCACGGTTCAGGCGAAGAAGTCGATCAGGGTGCGCGCCATCCATTCGGGCGCTTCCTCGGGCAGGAAATGCGCCGCACCTGGAGCGATGGCGCCGCTGGTGTCCGATGCGACCTGCCGCACCGCCTGTTCGACGCCATCACGCATGCCGTACTCGCCGCCGATGGCCAGAACCGGAATGTCCAGCGGCCCCTCGGCGGCCAGCGCGACCACCTGGTCCCCCGACTCTCCCGCGCGGTAGAACTCGAAGCTCGCGTGCAAGGCGGCAGGGTCGCGCAGGGCATCGACGTAGACGTCGACCGCAGTTTGCGGAATGGCCTCGGGTGATGCGGCCTTGGTGGCGAACTGGTAGCCGAAGTAGATCTCCTCGCGCCCGGACACCATGCGCTCGTTGATCTCGGCCAGACGGTTGAAGACGAAGTGCCAGGCCAGCTCGTTGACCTCGGGGGGCATGAGCAGCGGAGGCAGCGGGGTGAAGCCGGCGAGGACGGCCTCGGCCAGCACGAGCCTGGTCACCCGGTCGCGATGGCGAGCGGCGAGCACGTAGCCGACCATCATCCCCATGTCGTAGCCCGCGACGTGGAAACTGTCGTGGCCCAGAGAGGCCATCAGGGCGGTCATTTCGTCGGCCAGGGTGACTGCGTCGTACCCGCCGTCAGGCTTACCGCTGGCGCCCATGCCGCGCATGTCGGCGGCCACCACCGTGAAGTGCTCGGCGAGAGCAGGCATCACCAGCCGCCAGCCGTACCAGAACTGCGGCCACGCCGGCAGCAGAAGCAGCGCCGGGCCGGTCCCGCCGACCACGGCGTGCAGTTCGACGCCGTCGACGTCAACGGTGCGGCTGGTGAAGGTGTCGCCGAACCCGGCGGGAAGGTGCGGGACGGCGTCCACGGTGAAAGGCATCGGCGTCTCCTCGTTGCCGGACCCAAACCACAAGCGGATGAGTCATCCGCTTCAACGTAACACAACCGGATACCCCATACGGTTATGGTGTGGGTATGAGCACGCCACCGTTGCGCAAGGACGCCGCCCAGAACAGGCAACGCATCATCGAGGTCGCCCGGCGATACGTCGATGACGGCAGACTTCTGCAGCTCAACGACGTGGCGCGGACCGCATCCATCGGCGTGGCCACCGTCTACCGGCACTTTCCGACGCCGGAAGCGCTGTTGGAGACCGTCGCGCTGCCTGCCGTCGAGAAGTTGCTGCGGCAGGCCGAGCACGCATTGGCCGAAGACGACCCCTGGACGGCGTTGCGTGATTTCCTCGCCGCAGCGATCGAAGTCCTGCTGACCGACCCGGCGCTCCCTCCGGTGTTCGCCGCGGGCACTGACGCCCTGGAGCACACCGGCGACCTCAAACGAAGGCTCGTCACAGCCTTCGCCGAGCTGCTGGCACGCGCGCACGCGGCGGGAGTCATCGATTCCGGCGTCACCGAGTCGGACATGACCCCTCTGCTGTGCGGCGTTGCCTACGCCGCGAACATCCAGAGTGCCCTCGACCCGACCGAACGAGCCACGCTCGGCCTGCGCTACCTCGACCTGCTCCTCACCGGCCTGCACCGCGGGTCTGTCAAACCAGCGGCTCTGCCCCCCTCCCGCTGAAGATCGGCGCCATGCGCGGGCCGAGGAGGTCCTTCGAGGCGGCCGGGGAGTTGTCGGACGGCTGCCACCACGCCCTCAGCTACACCCGCGAGGCCTACGACTACGCGGTACAGCACATCAGGGCGGGCGCGGAGCGGGCCGGCAAGGACTGGCGCGCGCTGGACATCGGGGCCTGGGTGGTCTTCGCCGCGGGCCCGGACTCGGCGACGGCGAAGGAGGCGGCCCGCAGCATGGTCGGCATCTACGCTTCCTCCATGCCGACGGAGCAACTGCGCCGCAACGGCGTCGATCCGGCGGAGCTGGAACCGGTCGTCGAGGCGATCGGCGCGGGCGACCTGGCATGCGGCATCGAACTCACCACCCCGGAGATCGCCGACCGCCTCTCGGTCGCGGGCACACCGGAGGAGTGCCGGGAGAAGATCGAAAGGGAGATCGCCCCCAGCGGCGTCAACCACATGATCTGCGCCATCACCGACCGCACCCTGGTGAAGACCTTCACAGGCGGCGACCTCCCGGACACGGCAGACGTGAACACACAGCTGCGGCTCATCGCGGAGCGGGTGATGCCGGGGGCCGGGTGAGACGGTAAATCGGGAGAGCCACTCAAAGTAACTGTAAGGTTACTCGTTTCTTCCATACTATGACCCGTTTGAGTAAGTTCGTTTTGAGCTCCTCCCGGGGGAAGTGAGCATCGACCTCGTCGTGGCCGATCGGCCGGTGCTCCCGCGCCGTCAGGCGGCTGCCGAGCCGGAGGCCCCGGACGGCATGGAACCGCTACCGGAACGACCGGAATCGATCACGCCCCCCTCCACGGGTGGGGCCTGACGGCCCGCCGGATGCGGAGACATCAGGGCCCGAGGTCGATGAGACGGACGGGCTGCCCCTTCCACGCCTCGGGTGCGATGGTGGCGATCATCGCGCCGTTCGGACGTTCGGCCGTGGGCTCGGCGGCATACCGGACGTGAGCCGGAGCCCAGGAGGTCTCGCGGGCCACGGCGAGCGCGGCGGACAGATCCAGCTCCAGGACGGCGACCCCGGGCAGCGCGGCGAGATGCTCCGCGGTGCCGGGCCGGATGCGGTCCGCCGCCACCAGGGCACAGGCGGGGGCGTAGAGGAACCAGCCGGCCTCGGTCTGAGCACGATGGATCAGCCTGGAGGCAAGCACGTTGCCCTTGCCGGCCGCGACCATCGCGGTGTCGTCGAGGACGACGTGCAGAGCTTCTGTCGTCACCTGGCGCCTGCTTCACTCAGCCGTCGGTCGAGTTCGGCGTCGAGAGCCGCCTGTTCGCTGGGGCTCGGGTCGTAGCCGTTCCACTCGCGCAGGGCGACGCGAGTCTGCTCGGCGCGCTCTGCTCGCTCTTCGGGCGTGAGCAGCGTCTCGGCGAGGTGGGAGAGGTACCCCCTCAGGGACATGCCTTCAGAGGAAGCTATACGGGCGAGCCTGTCACGGGCTTCGGCCGGGATACGGACGTTGGCGTCGGACATGCTGCCTCCTCGATCTGGATTACCAGGGTACGGGTACGAGTACGTACCCGTCCATCGCCGTTCCGGGCGTCCGAGCCGTGGGGGTTTGTTGAGCACGCTCTACCGTCCCACGGGGCCGGACAGGCGTTCCGGCCGTCAAGGCGGACATCTCTTCGAGTGAGACGGACTTTTCGACCCCCTCGGACTCGGCCTCGTCGGCCGGCCGACTGAGCCAGGCATCGCACTCGACCTCGTACACGGCCCAGACCGTCTTGCCCGGGCCGTCGGCGCGCGGGTGCCAGTCCCAGCGGGTGGCGAGGGCGGCGATCAGGAGCAGGCCACGGCCGGTCTCGGTGGTGCCGGGAGCGGGGGCGGCCACCGCTGCGGGGCGCGGTGGGACGCGTTCGGCGCGGGTGTCGGTGACCTCCACGCGGACGGTCGTGGAGCGGGCGTCGGCGTACAGATGCAGTCGGAGGTGGAAGTCGCGGTCGGGGACGTGGCCGTGTACGGCGGCGTTCGCAGCCAGTTCGGCGGTGATCAGCACGATGGCGTCGTGCGCGTCCGTTCCGTACGGCACACCCCAGTCGTCCAACCGCGCGGCCGCCAGGCGGCGGGCGAGGCGGGCGCCGCGCGCGGTGGAGGTGAAGCGCATCTCGAAGGTGCGGTGCGTGGTCGCTGTCGCTGTCACTGGAGTGGGCGACGTGTTGCGCAAGTGAGGGCTGAGGTTGGTGCGTTGAGGGGTGCTGGTGGGCTCGCTCGTCATGGCTACCAAGGTCGCGTCGGTCGCGTAGCGTGACCAGTGGTGACGCACTGACGCGATCTGCTGTACGCACTGCGCCTCCGCGAGTACGAAGCGCGCGGCGTGACAGCGCTCCCGGCCGGGCGTTGGATCAAGGAGGCGATGTTCCATGACGGAGGTCGTGAGTGGTGAGGACGGCGGCGAGGACGGGCGCCGTCCCGAGGACGGGGCCGGAAAGGGTGTCGTCGGGGCGTTCGGGCAGACCCTGAAGGCGCTCCGGCTGCGGGAGGGGCTGGACCGGGGGGAGTTCGGGAACCGGATCGGGTATTCGGCGGCCACGATCGCGTCGTTCGAGCAGGGGCGGCGCATCCCGTCGCCCGCGACGATCGACCGGGCGGACGAGGTACTGGGGGCCGGCGGACTGCTGTGCCTGTGGAAGGAGGAGGTGGAACGGGCCCAGTATCCGGTGTTCTTCCAGGGGATGGCGACGCTGGAGAAGGAAGCCATTGAGCTGGTGGCCTACGACACGATAGTGGTCAAGGGGCTGCTCCAGACCGAGGAGTACATGCGGGCTGTGCTCGCCATGAGGCGTCCTCCTCTGGACGAGGAGACCATCGAGCACCGCGTAGAGGCGCGATTGGCACGGCAGGAGATCTTCGACCGGCGCCCCGCTCCCATACTGAGCTTCGTACTGGACGAGTCGGTCCTACGACGTCCGTACGGCGGCAACTCCGTACTGCGCGGTCAGTTGGCACACCTGCTGCTGATGGGCCAGAGGCGTAACGTGGAGATCCAGGTCATGCCTGTCGATCGCGAGGACAACGCGGGCGTGAACGGGCCTTTCACTGTCGTCTCCCGCAGGGACGGCAAAAAGTTCGCGTACGCCGAGGCTCAAGGAATCGGCTCCTTGCAGACCGACCCGGAACAGTCGACTCTCGCGGCGGCCCGTTATGGGATCATCCGATCTCAGGCTCTCAGTCCGCGGGAGTCACTGGAGTTCATCGAAGGGGTGCTGGGATCTCTATGAACAACGCTGAGTCCTCGACCGTCGTCTCCGGCCTCACTTGGTTCAAGAGCAGCTACAGCGGAACCGAGGGCGGCGATTGCATAGAGATCGCGGCCGGTACGGCAACCGTGCACATCCGCGATTCCAAGGCCACCGCCGGGCCCGTGCTCGCGGTGCCGCGGGCCGCGTGGGCCGGGTTCGTCGAACTGGCCGCCGCCTCGGAGCAGCGCGGCTGACACCCGTACCGTCGCGCGCGCCCAGCCGGTCACCGTCGGGCGGCAGGGATCGTCCCGTGCGGCGGCGACCGGCGGTCGGTCACGGCGTGTGCGTGACCTCCACCACCACGCTGACCTGACCCATGTTGTCGTCGAGGCAGCCCTCGGCGTCGTTGACGCGGAGTTGGACCAGGCCCTCGCCGCCCGCCTTGAAGGTCTTGCCCTCTCCGATGGCGAGGGCCGGGGCGTCGTCCGTGTCCGCGATGCGGGTCACCAGTGCGCCGAACGAGGCGTCGGGGACGATCTTGCACTTGGCCGCGAACTCCAGGCGCTTGTCGGTCTCCTCGTCGTAGCCGCCCGGTCCGGTCAGGGGCATGAGTTCCTGGTCGACCGTCCACTCGCCCGCGCGGAAGCTCACGGTGACGGTGTCGCCCGCGACGACCACCGCGTTCTCGACCGGCTGCCAGCCCTCGTGGGCGTCCACGGTCTT
Source organism: Streptomyces olivaceus (assembly GCF_000721235.1). Taxonomy (GTDB): domain Bacteria; phylum Actinomycetota; class Actinomycetes; order Streptomycetales; family Streptomycetaceae; genus Streptomyces; species Streptomyces olivaceus. The sequence goes on along the minus strand of NZ_JOFH01000061.1, from coordinate 14,282 downwards.
CTCGTAGGAGGCCACCGTGGGCGTCTCGACGACGGGCGAGGCCACCGGTGAGCCCTGCGGGGCGGGGGTCACCACCGACTTGTCGTCGGCCCGGTCCTGCGTGTCGCCCCCGAAGGGCAGGACGCCGGAGAGGAAGAGTGCGCCGCCCACGACGGCGACGAGCGCGACGGGTCCGCCGAGCGACCACGCCAGCGGTCTTCCGACGCCGCCCGCCTGGCCCGACCCCGGGCCGTCCGCCTGGTGCGCCGGGCCGTGCACGGTCGCGGCGGCGTGCAGGGCCGTGCCTTGGGGGCCGGTCGGCGGCGGTGCCAGCCGGGTGTCGCCGGCCCGGGCCGAGGGGCCGGGGCTCGGGACGATGGTGGTGACGGCGTCGGGGGCGGTGCCGCCCGCGGCCGTGGGCGCCGGGGGCAGGGCCGGGACCGGGGCCGGGGCGGAGAGTTGGGTCGAGCCCGGGCCGCCGCCGGCCGCGGGCAGCGCGGCGATGTCCGTCCGGCCCTCCGCGACGGCGCTCAGGGCCGCGGCCACCTCGTCGGTGCCGGGGCGTTCGGCCGGATTCTTGCGCAGCAGGGCCTCGACGACGGGCCGGAGCGGGCCGAGGGAGTGCGGGAGCACCGGCTCCTCGTACACGACGGCGTGCAGCGTCGCGGCGTACGCGGGGCGGCGGAAGGGCGACTCACCGCCGCAGACGGTGACCAGCGTGGCGCCCAGCGACCACAGGTCGGACGCCGGACCCGCCTCCTGCGCCATGGCCCGCTCCGGCGCCATGTACTCGATGGAGCCGACCAGTTGGCCGGTGGAGGTGAGCAGTTCGCCGTCGTCCAGGGCCGCGATGCCGAAGTCGGTCAGCACCGCGTTGCCGTCGGGGCGCAGCAGCACGTTGGCCGGTTTCACGTCGCGGTGCAGCGTGCCCGCCCGGTGTACGGCCTTGAGGGCGGCCAGGACCTGGACGCCGAGGCGCGCGGTGTGGGCCGGGGTGAGCGGGCCGGAGCGCTCCACCTCGGCCGCCAGGGACGGGCCCCGGACCAGCTCCATGACGATCCAGAGCCGGTCCTCGAACTCGACCAGGTCGTGCACGCCGACCACATGCGGGTGCGGCACCCGGGCGACGGCGCGCGCCTCACGGACCGCGCGGCGCATCCGGGTCCGGTGGTCCTCGTCGCCCTCGGTGGCGATGTGCAGTTCCTTGGCGGCGACCTGCCGGTCCAGGAGCTGGTCGTGGGCCCGCCAGACGACGCCCATGCCGCCTCGGCCCAGTACGTCGTGCAGCTCGTAGCGGCCGGCGATCACGCGCCCGGAGCCCCCGTCGGCCTGCTGATCAGGAACGCCGGTCAGCACCGGTCCCTCACATCCCTCTCGCTACCACCCAGTGACCGCGCCCCTCGCGGCCCCCACCGCGGCGACACGGGCAGGCCCGGACACGAACAGATCCGGGCCGAAGAAAAAAGACGGTGGCAACAATACCGACACCGGTGGGTGGTTCTGCTCCAATCGCGGGACGCCGGAGTGACGTTGCCCTTAGGGGCACCGTGGGGACAGGCCGGTCAGCCCGCGAACGGGACCCGGGACTCCGACGGCGTCCGCCGGTCGCCGTCCGGGTGCTGCCACAGGCCCTGGGCCGCCAGGCGGGGCAGAACGCCCTCGCCGAACCAGTACGCCTCCTCCAGGTGCGGGTAGCCCGAGAGTACGAACTCGTCGATGCCGAGGGCGTGGTACTCCTTGACGCGCTCGGCGACCTCGTCGTGGCTGCCGACCAGGGCCGTGCCCGCGCCGCCGCGCACCAGGCCGATCCCGGCCCACAGGTTCGGGTGGATCTCCAGGCCGTCCCGGTTGCCGCCGCCGTGCAGGGCGAGCATGCGCTGCTGCCCCTCGGACTCGCTGCGCGCCAGTCCGGCCTGGATCTGCGCCACGGTCGCCGGGTCGAAGCCGTCCAGGAGGCGGTTCGCCTCCGCCCACGCCTGCTCGGCGGTGTCGCGGGTGATGACGTGCAGCCGGATGCCGAAGCGCACCGTGCGCCCCTCGCGGGCGGCGCGCGCACGGACCCGGCCGATCTTCTCGGCGACCTGCGCGGGCGGCTCGCCCCAGGTGAGGTACACGTCGGTGTACGCGGCGGCGATCTCGGTGGCGACGGGCGAGGACCCGCCGAAGTACACCTCGGGCACCGGGTCGGGTACGCGCGCCAGTTTCGCGTCCTCGACCCGCAGGTGCTCGCCGTCCAGGTCGACGGTCTTGCCCTGCCACAACTCCCGGACGATGTGCAGGAATTCTCCGGTACGGCGGTAGCGCGCGTCCTTGTCCAGGAAGTCGCCGTAGGCCCGCTGCTCGTGGGTCTCGCCGCCGGTGACGACGTTGAGCAGCAGCCTGCCCCCGCTCTGCCACTGGAAGGTGGCCGCCATCTGGGCCGCGAGCGTGGGCGAGACGGCGCCGGGGCGGAAGGCGACCAGGAACTTCAGGCGCTCGCTGACCTGGGAGACCATGGCGGTGGTCAGCCAGGCGTCCTCGCACCAGGCGCCGGTCGGGGTCAGCGCGCCCACGAAGCCCAGGTCCTCGGCGGCGCGGGCGATCTGGCCGAGGTAGGCGACCGTCGGCGGCCGGTTCCTTCCGAAGGCCGTGGCCGGGGTGCCGTGGCCGCCGCCGACGACGTGCCGGCTGTCGCCGTTGGTGGGCAGGAACCAGTGGAAGGTGAGGGACACGTCGGGTTCTCCGATCGGGCGCGGGGGGTGTCGTCAGGGGGTGGCCGGCCTCAGAGCAGGCCGTGGCGGGGCGGGCGGGTGCCGGTGAGGACGTGGCGGCCGATGTGCTGGACCTTCCAGCGGGTCGGGTCGTGCAGGGTGTGGGTGCGGGCGTCGCGCCAGTGCCGGTGCAGGTTGAGGGAGTCCAGGGCGGCGCGGGTGCCGGACACCTCGAACAGGGCGCTGCCCACCTCGACGGCGGTCCGGGCGGCCTGGACCTTGGCCGCCGCCACCGCGATCGACGCCTCCGCGGCCGAGTCGTCCGTGAGGCCGGCGGAGGCCGCGTCCACCGTCCGGGCGGCCTCGCTCAGCAGCGCCTCCGACGCCCGCACGGCCAGGGCGAGTTCGCCGAAGCGCTGGACGAGCAGCGGGTCCTCGACGGCCGTCTCCGCGCCGCTCTCGAACCACGGCCGGCTCTTCGTGCGGACGAACTGGGCGGCCTCGGCCAGCGCCCCGGCGGCGATACCGGCGTCGATGGCGGCGTGCAGCAACTGGGCGACCGCGCCGTGGAGTTGAGGGCCCTGAAAGGTGAGGTGGTGCGGCAGCACACGGTCGGCGGGTACGGCGACGTCCACCAGGCGTACGGTTCCGCTGGCCGTCGTACGCTGGCCCAGGCCGTCCCAGTCGTCGGTCACGGTGACGCCGGGGGCGTCGCGCGGGACGTAGGCGACGTGCAGGTTGTCGTCCTCGGTCCGGGCCAGTACCGGTATCCAGTCGGCGAACAGGGCGCCGGTGGAGTAGTGCTTGACGCCGTCGAGGGCGTAGGAGCCGTCCGGGCGCCGGGTCAGGCGGGTGCGGATGTCCTGGACGTGCTTCGTGCCGGCCTCGGACTGCGCGTTGCCGAAGCGGCGTCCGGCGAGCAGCTCGGCGAAGAAGAACGTCCGCTGCTCCTCGGTGCCCTGGCGGCGGATGACGTTGACGTACGCGAAGTGGCTCTGCGGGATCTGGGCGAGGCTGCCGTCGGCGGAGGCGAGCAGCCGGAAGACCTCGGCGAGGGTGGTGGCGCGGACGTCCGCTCCGCCGTGGTCGGCGGGGACCGTGACGGCCAGCAGACCGGAGGCGGACAGCCGGTCCAACTCGGCGCGCGGCAACCGGCGTTCGAAGTCACGGGCGGAGGCGCCCGGGCGGAACTCGTCGGCCAGGGCGGTGGCGACGGCGAGGGCCTCCGCGTCGTCGGCGATGACGTGTGCGGGCACGGCCGTCAGCTCGCCGCGCTCAGGTACGGGGCGCGGTCGGCCCGCCCGAGGGCGGCCGAGAACTGGTCGACCACCTGCCCGAGCGCCTCCGCGGCCCCGGGTGCGACGGTCAGGGAGCCGTCCTCGTGCGCGGTGATGTCCTTGTCCAGGGTGAACCAGCCCGGTACGACGTGGGCGGCGCCCATGGAGGTCAGGACCGGCCGCAGCGCGTAGTCGAGGGCGAGGACGTGGGCGGTGGAGCCGCCGGTGGCCAGCGGCAGCACGGTCTTGCCGGTCAGGGCGTACTGCGGGAGCAGGTCGAGCAGGGCCTTGAGGACGCCGGAGTAGGCCGCCTTGTAGACCGGGGTGGCCACGACGACGCCGTCGGCCTCGGCGAACAGGTCGCGGGCCGCGACGATCGCGGGGTGGGAGAAGTCCGCGCCGAGCAGGGCCTCGGCCGGGACGGTCCGCACGTCGAGGGGCGTCACCCGGTGGCCCTGGGCGACGAGCCGCTGGTCGAGGTGGCGCAGGAGGCGGTTGGTGCGGGAGGAGGCGGAGGGGCTGCCGGAGAGGGACAGGACGGTGGCCATGGGTCCTCTTTCGGTGGTCGTGAGGGGGGCGGCGGTCAGGCGTGCAGGGCCGGGGAGTCCGACCGCGTTTCCGGGTCCGGGAGCCCGGCCTCCAGTTCGCGTACGAGCGGCAGGACCCGCTCGCCGAAGTACCGGACCTCCTCGTGGTAGTGCAGGAAGCCGAGCAGGAAGAGGTCGACGCCGAGCCGCCGGTAAGCGACGATGCGCTCCGCGATCTGCTCGGGGGGGGCGTCGACCGGCGTACTGGTTGTACGTGGTCGGCGCCCGGTGCGGCGAGAGTGCGTGCATGGCGTCGCCGGGCAGACGGGAATGTGACGACAGGCCCCAGGTGTCCCGGGCGATGAGGAAGCCGTTCAGCCCGAACTTCGGCGGCGTACGCCCCGCCAGGTCGGCCGCCGCGCGGACGTCGGCGAGCTGCTCGACGACGCCGTCGAAGTCCTTGCCGTTGGAGAAGTACCAGTCGGAGACGCGGCCGGCCATGGCGCGGGCGGCGGTGGAGTTGCCGCCCTGGAAGATCTCCGGGTGCGGCCGCTCGGGCGTGTTGAGGGGCTTGGGCTCGAGGGAGAAGTCCCGCAGCCGGTAGAAGTCCCCGGCGAGTTCGGTGTGGTCCTCGGTCCAGATCTGGCGCAGGGCGCGGATGAACTCCTCGGAGCGGCGGTAGCGCTCGTCGTGCTCCAGCCAGGGCTCGCCGAGGGCGGTGAACTCGCCCTTGAACCAGCCGGATGCGACGTTCACGGCGAAGCGTCCGCCCGAGAGGTGGTCGGCGGTGGCGCCGAACTTGGCGAGGACGCCCGGGTGCCACAGTCCGGGGTGGACGGCGGCGATGACCTTCAGCCGCTCGGTGGCCAGCAGGAGGGCGAGGCTGAAGCCGGTCGACTCGTGCTGGAACTCGGCGCCGTAACTGGCCATGTAGCGGACCTGGCTCAGCGCGTATTCGAAGCCGTTGTTCTCGGCCAGGACGGCGAGTTCGCGGTTGTACTCGTACCCCCAGTCGGTACGCTGCTCGATCTTGCTGGTGACCAGGCCGCCACTGACATTGGGGACCCAGTAGGCGAATTTCGCGGGCGCTGCGGACATGCGTACTCCTGTTGATGACATGTGACGCCACCCTCGGGAACGCGCCGAATTCAGAGCCGATCCCACCAAGCTCAACGGGCTCAACGGGCTCAACGGGCGCGTGAATGCCCGGAATTCGGCATGCGTTCGGGAACACGGCCGTACCGGCGACGGCGGCCGTTCCAGGGGGAGGTGCGGCGGCGGATCGGAGAGGGAGGAGGGATCAGGCCGCGGCGCAACAGGAGGCGCTGGCTACGCGCGCGAGGTCGACATGGCGTCGCCGCGTGAGTTCCAGTCGCATCTTCATGTCCCAGATCGTGGCAGCGTCCGTACGCGGCAGTCAAGGTAAACCCGATAGGTCTCGCATCACGGACCATTGAATTTCACGAAGGTGTGACAGGGAAACCCTTGCACGGGCCGCGACCGGGACAGAATTCTGGGGCCGTGCGTACGGAACAGCTCGAATACATCGCGGCCGTCACCCGGCTCGGTTCTCTCCGCCGGGCCGCCGACGAGCTGCGCCTTTCCCAGCCCGCGCTGAGCGAGACCGTCCGGAACCTGGAACGGGAGCTGGGGGTCGATCTCCTGGAGCGCAAGCGGTCCGGCGCCACGATGAGCGCCGAGGGGCGGGAACTGCTGCCGCACATCGTCGGGGTCCTCGAGGCGGTGGACCGGCTGCGCACGGCCGCCGGTGAGCAGCACCGGGTCAGCCGGATGGTCCGGGTGGGGACGGTCAACGCGGCGACGGTCCCGCTGGTCGTCCCGGTGGTGCGGGAGTTCCGGGCCACGCATCCGGTCACCCAGATCGAGGTGGTCGCGGCACAGCAGGCCGACATCCACCGCTCGCTGGCCGAGGGCGGTTTCGACCTCGGCCTGGTCAACCACCTCGACGGCGACGACCTGCCGGCGGGTCTGCACTCCACCGAGCTGCTGCGGGGCCGGCCCGTGGTCTGCGTGCGCCCCGACAGCCCGCTCGCCGCCCTGCCGGCGGTCTCGGCGTCCGACCTGCTCGCCCAGCCGCTGATCGCGATGCGCACCGGCTACGTGATGCACCGGTACGTCCACCGGTACCTGGGCGGGCGCACGCCGTCCTTCTCGTACTCCACCGACGGCGCGGAGATGGGCAAGCTGATGGTCGCCGAGGGACTGGGGGCGACGGTCCTGCCGGACTTCAGCGTCGTCGGCGATCCGCTGGAGCGGCTCGGCACGATCACGTACCGGCCGCTCGCCGGGGACACGACGGAGGTACGGCTGATGCTGCAGCGCCGCCGCACGGACGCCGTACCGCAGGCGGCCGAGGACCTGCACGGAACCTTCGTGCGCCGGGCCCGGGAGCTGAACGGCGGGCGGGACACCGGCGCGGAGGGCCCCCAGGGGGACTGACGAGGCCGATCTCCGAGAGACTTAATTCAATCGCTTGATTTATTTACCGGCTTGCGATTTCCTACTGCACGACGGTTCCCCCTCCCCCACATCCGGACTCCCCCACACCTGGAGCACCCATGCGCGCACGGTCGGTCACGTGGTGAGCGCCGCCCGGTCGGGGGCGGGCGACCGCTCGGCGGCCACCCGTGCGGCGATCCTCGCGGCGGCCGAACGGCTCTACGCCGAGCAGGGTCTGGCCGCCGTCTCCAACCGGAGTGTCAGCGAGGCCGCCGGCCAGGGGAACATCGCGGCCGTCCACTACCACTTCGGCACCCGCCTCGATCTGGTGCGCGCCGTCATGGCCCGGCACGGTGAAGCCGTCGATCTGCTGAGAGCGCGGCACGCGGCCGAGGTCGCGGAGGGTGCCGGCCTGCGGGAGTGGGTGCGCTGCCTGGTCCGGCCGGTGACCGAGCACCTGGCCGGGCTGGGCACCCCGTCCTGGCAGGCCCGGTGCACCGTCCAGGTGCTCACCGACCCCCTCACCCGGAACCTGGTCACCGAGGAGGCGCTCGCCCGCCCCGGGCTCGCCACGGTGATCCGCGGTCTGGAGCAGCGCCTGTCCGGGCTCGACCCCGGGGTGCGCCGAAGACGCGGCGGCATGGCCCGCAACCTCATCACCCACACCTGTGCCGAACGGGAACGGGACCTGGCCGACGCCACGGCCCTGCCCTCCCAGACCTGGTCGGACACCGCCGACGAGCTGGAGGACGCGATCTACGGCCTCTTCACGGCCCCCGTGACCCAGCCCCTTCCCCATCCGCCCTCCCCCACCGAGGAAGCACCATGAAGATCACCGTCGACGAAGAGAAGTGCTGCGGCGCCGGCCAGTGCGTGCTGATCGCGCCCGAGGTGTTCGACCAGCGCGACGAGGACGGCATCGTCGTCCTGCTGGACGCGGAACCCGCCGCCGAACACCACGGCCTGGTACGCGAGTCCGCCAGTGTCTGCCCGGCGGCCGCCATCCACCTGGACGAAGCGTGAGCATCCCCGAGCACGTGCTGGTGGTCGGCGCCTCGGCGGCCGGCCTCACCACCGCCGAGGCGCTCCGGCGCAAGGGGTTCGGCGGGCGCCTCACCCTGCTGGGCGCCGAGGACGCCGCACCCTACGACCGGCCGCCCCTGTCCAAGCAGGTCCTCTCCGGCGCGTGGGAGCCCACGCGCGCCCAACTCCGCACGGCGGACGCGCTCGACGCGCTGGACGCGGAGTTCCTGCTGGGCGACCCGGCCGTCGCCCTGGACGCCGGGCGGCGCAGTGTCCGTACCGCTTTCGGCGCGGCGGTGACGGCGGACGCCGTCGTGGTGGCCACGGGCCTGAGACCCCGCGAGCTGCCGGGGCAGGACGGCCTGCGCGGCGTACACGTCGTCCGGACCGTGGCCGACGCTCTCGCCCTGCGCTCGGACCTGCTGGGAGCCGGACGGGTCGTGGTCGTGGGCGACGGCGTCCTCGGCGCGGAGACGGCGGCCACCGCCCGTTCGATGGGACCGGCCGTGTACCTGGTCGGCCCGCAGCCCGCGCCGATGACCGGGCAGTTGGGGCCGCTGGCCGCGGGACACCTCGCGGACCTGCACCGCCGCAACGGCGTCGCGCTGCGCACCGGCGTACTGCTGGACGCCCTGCTGTCCCGCGACGGAGCGGTCACGGGCGTCCGGCTGAGCGACGGGGAGGAACTGCCGGCCGACGTCGTCGTGGCCGCCGTCGGCTGCTCCCCGGCCACCGACTGGCTCGCGGACAGCGGCCTCGTACTGGACGACGGCGTGGTGTGCGACGCCCGCTGCCGGGCGGCCGAGGGGGTGTGGGCCGTGGGGGACGTGGCCCGCTGGCACCACCGGGGCCTGGGGCGGCTGCTGCGCCTGGAGAACCGCACCAACGCCACGGAACAGGCGTTGGCGGTGGCCGGCGACATCATGGGCGAGGACCGCCCCTATGTGCCGGTGCCGTACTTCTGGACCGACCAGTACGACGTGAAGGTGCAGGTGTTCGGCCTGCTGTCGGCCGAATCCCGGGCCGAGGTGGTCGCGGGCGACCCGGCCGAGGGCCGTTTCGTGGTCCGCCACGAGGGTCCGCGAGGGCCGGTCGGCGTCCTCGGCTGGCGGATGCCGAAGCAGACCCGGCTGCACCGGGCGAGCATCGTCGACCACTACACGAGACCACTCGAGAACGCGGCGCCGTGAAGCCCTGGCGCCGGCTGGCACCGCCTGACGCCGGCTGGCGCCGCGACGCCGGTGAGGCGAGTGCCTCATGCGCCGCCGCCCGGCAACCCCACCTCTCCCCCGTCCACTTGAGGAATCCCATGACGACTTACCCGGCCGCCCCCGACACCTCCCGCACCCCCGGCATCCCCGACTTCCCGGCGCCCCGCTCGTCGGCCTGCCCCTTCGCCCCCTCGCCGGAACTGAGCGCGCTGGCGGAGCACGGCCCGGTCCGCCGCGTCCGCTCCTGGGGGGACAGCACCCCCTGGGTGGTGACCGGTCACGCCGAGCAGAAGGTCCTGCTCTCCGACCCGCGCCTGAGCGTCGACTTCGCCAACCCGGGCTTCCCCAGCCCCATCGACCCCCGGCACAGCCGTGCCCACGGGGAGCGGCCGGACCTGAGCTTCGTGGGCATGGACGACCCGGAGCACACCCGGCTGCGCCGCATGATCAGCGGCACCTTCACCATCAAGCGGGTCGAGGCGATGCGCCCGGCGGTCCAGCGGATGACGGACCGGCTCGTCGACGAGATGCTCGCGGGCCCCAACCCGGCCGACCTCGTCCAGGCCCTGGCCCTTCCCCTCCCGTCCCTGGTCATCTCCGAACTGCTCGGAGTCCCCTACGACGACCACGAGTTCTTCCAGACGAACAGCAAGACGCTGGTCTCCGCCGTGGCCACCGGCGAGGAGCGCGGACGCGCCCACAAGGCTCTCGGGGACTACCTCGACGACCTGATCGGCGAGAAGATCGCCGAGCCGGGCGACGACCTGCTGTCCAAGCTGGGCCGCCACGTCCGGGACGGCGAACTGACCCGGCGCGAGGCGGCCACCATGGGCGTACTCCTGCTGCTCGGCGGCCACGAGACGACCGCCAACATGATCAGCCTGGGCACGCTGCTGCTGCTCCAGCACCCCGGCCAGCTCGCTGTCGTCCGCGACACCGACGACCCCCGGGTCGTGGTGGGCGCCGTCGAGGAACTCCTGCGCTACCTCAGCATCGTGCACCTCGGACGCCGGCGCACCGCCCTGGCGGACATCGAGATCGCGGGGCAGACCATCGGGGCCGGCGAGGGCGTCATCCTCCTCGGCGAACTCGCCAACCGCGATCCGCTGGTCTTCGAGGACCCCGACCGCCTGGACATCACCCGCAACGCCCGCCAGCACCAGGCCTTCGGCGGCGGCACGCACCACTGCATCGGCCAGCCCCTGGCCCGCCTGGAACTGCAGGTCCTCTACCCGACCCTGTTCCGCCGCATCCCCACCCTGCGCGCCGAGGTGCCGCTGGAGGAGACGCGCTTCAAGTACGACGCGGTGATCTACGGCTTGCACGAGCTGCCGGTCAGCTGGTGACTCGGCCGGCGGTCGCGCACGCTCAGACGGAAGCGGACCGGGTGAGCAGGTCCATACCGGACCAGTTCTGCTGCCTGAAATGGTCGAGCACGGCCGTCTCCGCCGGACTCGGATGGCGGCGCACACCGACGAGGACGGGCTCGGTCAAGGAGGGCCGGAGTGGACGGGCCAGTTCCTCGAATCCCTCGGGGATGGCCGAAGCCGGGGCCACGGTGACACCGAGCCCCTGGGCCGCGAGCCGCACCGCCGTGGAGATCTGGGAGGCTCGGGCCACCGTGTTCGGGCCGAGGCCCGCGTCGGCGAGCAGACGGGCGAGGTAGTCGTCGAGCAGGCTGGCCCGCCGGAACCGGATCCACCCCTCCGACGCCAGGTCCTCCAGGCGCAGGGCCCCGCCGTCCGCGAGAAGCGGGTGCCCCTCTGGCAGCACGGCGACGTAGGACTCCTCGCCGAGAGCGTGCACGTCGAACGCGCAGCCGGCGGGGACACGGTGCACGAGGACCATGTCGAGGATGCCCTGGCGGGCGAGCCGTTCCATGTCCGCGGGGTCGGGCTCCTCGTGGAGCGTCACCTGCAGCTTCGGATGGCGCTGCCGAAGCTGCCCCAACGCCTGGGCGAGCTGCCGCGCCCCCAGGCCCATGTGGACGGCGATGATCACCTCACCCGCCAGTTCCCCGTTGGCGGCGCGGGCAGCCGTGACGGCCCGCCGGGACGCGGTCGTCGCGACCTCCGCCTCCGCGAGGAACGCCCGCCCGGCGACCGTCACCGTGACTCCGGTCGGGGTGCGAGTGAACAGCTTCACCCCGAGATGCTTCTCCAAGGTGCCGATCTGCTGCGACAGAGACGGCTGAGTGACCCGCAGCCGCTCCGCTGCCGCCGTCATGGAGCCCTCCTCGGCAACGGCGAGGGCGTACTCGTACTGCCGCAGATTCATGCGCTCCACCACCGACGGCTATAGGGGATGCCAATACCCTACAAGCCGTCTCACCGCGGTTCGGACGTCAGCGTTTGGTTGCTTCGAGGATTGAGTAGGGGGTGGCCGTGGGCAATGTCCGGTCGAGGCTGAAGCCGGCGCTGTCCAGCAGGCTTCGGAACTCCTCCTCGGTACGCTCTTTTCCTGTCAGGACGCCCAGCATGGTGAGGTCGAGCACCTTGGTGAGATGAGGTGTATCGCCTGGCGGAACGAGGCCTTCGACAATAAGGATCCGAGCGCCGACGGTGGCAGCGGCGGCGATCGTGGTGAGTATGCGATGCGAAGAATCGTCATCCCAGTCGTGGAGGATGTGGCTCAAGACGTAGATGTCCGCTGACGGAACGGCGTCGAAGAAATCGCCGGCCACGAACTCCACCCGTTCGGTGAGTCCGGCCGCCGCAAGAGTCGGTTCGGCGTTCTCCACAGTGGTGGGCAGGTCGAACACGATGCCCTGCCGCTGTGGATCCGCGTCACGCTTGAGCAGCTCGGAAAGCACACTGCCGTCGGCCGCACCGATGTCGGCGACGGTACGGCCGGCCGGCAGGCGGTAGTCGTCGAATATCCCTGTGCGCAATCCGGCGGAGACATCTCCCATGGCCCGGCTGAAGAGGGCCGAGCGACCGGGATCGGCATTGAGGTAATCGAAGAACGGTTCTCCGAGGTACTTGTCGGCTCCCGGTTTTCCGGTGGTCACACTGTGCAGCAACTCGCTGAACGGCAGATAGTGGGTCTCCATCCACATCAGCGCCGCGTTGTACAGCGACTCGGGGTGCTTCTCCGAAAGCAGCGCTCCCACGGGGGTGGCCGTCACGGTATCGCCGTCAGTGCTGAACAACCCGTGGGGAGCCAGAGATCGCACCAGCCGCGCCAGCGGCTCGGGGTGGGCACCGGTGCGCTCCGCGAGCGTGGCCAGCGTCGTCGGTCCCTCCTGCTCCAGGATCGTCGCCACCCCGAGCTTGGCGACCACATAGGCGGCCTGCGACACCTGGAACCCACCCAGGATCGGAAGCAGTGCCGCACTCGGCGGCGGCCCCACGTGCTCATTCTTGTTCACTTCGTTTACCTCAGTCATCTTATGTTGCTTCGATTTCCCGGTTCTTCCGCGCTCGCCTTCACCATGTACGCCCAGGTTCTGCGGCGGTGCCAGAGGAAGCGCCGCGATCTTGCCGCGGCGATACGGCTGACGGCCTCCTCCCACTGACCCGACACGGCGGAGGGGTGAGACACCGCAGCCGTGGAGCGCCGTGCGGGTGACTCGCCGGAAGGACGCCGGCCGGCCCGTGGGGTTCCTGTGACTCGGCCGCGCCCTGTGCCCCACCCGCACGTTGGCCGATTGATCCGCGATCCGCCGCCCCGGGGTCGGTCGGTTCAGGACGAACACCACGTCCGCAGCCGTTGCCGGGACGGCTGGCTCAGGGGAAGGTGGCTGTGGGTGAGCCGCCGGAGCCGGGTTGGTGACAGGCAGAGACGGAGTACTGCCCTCCGGACTCACCCGATCGTCTTCCACAGTGCACAGAGCCTTGCGCAAGGCTCGAAGTGCGTGGTGTGCGCGTGACTTCACGGTGCCTGGTGGGATGCCGAGCACGACGGCCACTTCGCGTGTGGACCTGTCCGAGTAGTAGGACTCGTAGAGGACCTCCCGGTGCTTCCTCGACAGTGACCGGAACGCCTCTGCGAGAAGTACCGAGTCGAGCATCCGGTCGATGCCGTCGGACTGCGTCGGCACAGCGTCGAACGAACAGGCACGGTCCGCCTCCCGGCGCCGGGCCGTCCGCCGGTAGTCATCGATAACGAGGTTGCGGGCCACCCGGAACAGCCACGGCCGCAAGGACCCGCCGTCGCTGGGGTCCTGAGTCCGCCAGCAGCGCAGCAAGGTCTCCTGCACTACGTCCTCGGTCCGATGGTGGTCGCCCTGCAGCAACCTCAGGACATAGGCGTGCAACGGTCCCGCCAGTTCGTCGCAGATCACACGCATCGCTCGGTCCCGGTCGGAGACGGCTCCCTTCGAACCAATGACACTCCAGCTCAATGGCACGCTCCATCGTTCTGCGACGTCAAGGAGACGGTCGGTGGTCAGGGGCAGCGGTCGGCGGCCCGGATGCACCGGAAGTGTGACGTCCGGCGATCTACTTCGCCTTGTCAATCGCTTTACGGCCCGACCGCACCAGCCCTGTCCGACCCTCTTCGGAGAGCGTCAGCGCCGTCTGGGCACAGGAGTGGAAGCGCGGTCTCTGGACACCGGGATTCAGGCTCGGCGCCCATACGGCTGGAGGGTCGGGAAGGTCACGTTCTCGCGCGTTGCGGTCGAACTCGATTCTGATCGGCCTCCGTTGGGGCGGATGCGTCATCCCTCGGAGGCCGAAACAAGTGAGCGAGTTGCCCCGGTCCGCAGTCGGAACTGCTCGGGCCGCGTCCCAGTTTGTGCCCGGGCACACGTGCCGCCGGGCCTCCCTGGTCAGGCGATGACCCCACCCTCAGTGATCGGAGATATGAGGGTGTTGGGGCACGAGCTGAGCCATGTGAATGAGCACCTCTGGGGCGCCACCGCAACCGGCACGAGGACGGGGTGCTCTTCGCCGCCGGAGCAGCGACCGCGCCATCTGTGGAGGCTCACGACGGCGTCGGTCAACGTGGTGCGGAAGGATCCTTCGAGGTCCTTCGACGGACGCGCTCGGTCACCCACTCCCCCGGTGGTGGTTTCACCGGGATGCCGGGGGCCGTCCCGGGACCAGTCAGGCGGAGGCGTCCTGGAGGGCGGGGTGGGGGGACGGAGGCTGGACCCCGAGACGGGACTGCAGC
>NZ_JOFH01000060.1 GCF_000721235.1 Streptomyces olivaceus | reverse complement strand
GGGCGGGGTCGACGGGGGCGGGGAGGCGCGGCGCGCTTCCGTGCTCATGCACCCCCCGTTTCCTCGGGTCCGGGCCGTCCTCCGGCTCGGGCCGGTGATGGTCCCCTGCCCACGCCCGGGCGCGGACCGATCCGTCCCGGGCACGCATACCCGCACGGAAGGTCCGCCATCCCGGCACGGGCCGCGAGAGCCCGGCCGCCGGGGTCGGGGCCGCCGTGCGTGCGCGTCACTCTACGGCGTGACGCCGCCCGTCGGGGAACCAGTCCCGCGCACCCGCGGCATTGGCCCGTATCGTCCCCTACCCTGCGGTAATCCCGTCTGGCAGGCTGCGTGCATGACTGCGCGCGCCACCGACCGGACCCGTTACGACCGGGCCACCGCTCATCTGGACGCCCCCGTGGCGATCGTGGACCTGGAGGCCTTCGACGCCAACGCGGACGACATGCTCCGCCGGGCCGGCGGGAAGCCGATCCGGGTCGCCAGCAAGTCCGTGCGCTGCCGTGCGCTGCTGGAACGGGTCCTGGCGCGGGAGGGGTTCGCGGGCGTGATGTCGTTCACGCTGGCCGAGTCCCTGTGGCTGGCGCGCTCCGGATTCGAGGACGTGCTGCTCGCCTACCCGTCGGCGGACCGCGCCGGGTACGCCGAACTGACCGCCGACCCGAAGCTCGCCGCCGCCGTGACCGTGCTGGTCGACGACCCGGCGCAACTGGACCTCGTCGACGCGGCGCGCGACGGCGGCCGCGAAGTCGTGCGGGTCTGCCTGGAGTTGGACACCTCGCTGCGGATGCTCGGCGGCCGGGTGCGGGTCGGGGCGCGCCGCTCCCCACTGCACTCCCCCGCCGAACTCGCCGACCTGGCCCGGGCGGTGGACCGCCGGCCGGGGTTCGAGGTCGTCGGCGTCATGGCGTACGAGGGTCATGTCGCGGGTGTGGGGGACGCGGTGGCCGGCCGGCCGCTGCGGTCGCGGGCGGTGCGGCTGATGCAGGCCGCCGCGCGCCGTGAACTCGCCGGGCGGCGGGCGGCGGCGGTGCGGGCGGTCCGGGCCGTGGTGCCCGGCCTGGAGTTCGTCAACGGCGGCGGCACGGGCAGCGTGCAGCAGACGGCGGCCGAGGACGCGGTGACCGAGATCGCCGCCGGTTCCGGACTGTACGTACCGCGCCTGTTCGACAACTACACGTCGTTCACCGGCCGCCCCGCGGCGCTGTTCGCGCAGCCCGTCGTACGGCGGCCGGGGGTCGGGGTCGTGACCGTGCTCGGCGGCGGCTATCCGGCGTCCGGCGCGGCCGGTGCCGACCGGCTGCCGGTGCCGTACCTGCCGGAGGGCCTGCGCTACGACCCCCAGGAGGGACCCGGCGAGGTGCAGACGCCGCTGCTGGGTTCGCCCGCCGACGACCTGCTGATCGGCGACAAGGTGTGGTTCCGGCACGCCAAGGCCGGTGAGCTGTGCGAGCGGTTCGACGCGCTGCACCTGGTGGAGGGGGACGCCGTGACGGCGACGGTGCCGACGTACCGCGGCGAGGGGCACACCTTCCTGTGAGGCCCGTGAGGTGGGGTCTGTGCAGCCCGTGAGGTCCGTGAGGCGCGCGGGTCAGTCCGTCGGGCCGATGCCGCTGCCCACGCCGCCGCCGGTGTCCGCGTCGCCGACGGGCCGGATGCCCTTGGTGATGGTGTCCATGTCGGACATCGGCGGCCCGTCCTCGCCGGCGTCGAAGACGTAGCGGACGAGGATCGGGGACTCGGTGCCCACGGTGGAGGGGAAGACCATCGACTGCACGTATCCGCCCGGTCCCTCGGCGGTCCGCACCCGCCAGCGCACGTAGTACCCGGCGCGTCCGGCGACCGCGACGGGCCCCGAGGCCACCTCCTCGTGGGACTCGATGCCGCCGAAGGGCTTGTTGCCGATCAGGTCGCGGTCGTAGGCGTCGTCGGCCGCGTCCTCGATGTCCTCCCGGGCGAGGGCCTCCGGGGCGGACTCGGCGTTCGCCGTGACGGTGCGGGAGACGACGAGGCCGTGCCGGCACACGCTGCCGTCGGCGGGGCACTTGTAGGTGCCGTCCGTGGTCATCATGACGTCGTCCTCGGCGACGTGCCGCGGCAGCTCCCAGCCGTCCGGCAGCGGGAAGGTGACGCCGTTGAGCTGGTCCTCGACCACGGCCGGGGCGTCGGCGGAGGGGGCGGAGGTGCCCGGCGAGGAGGACGGCGGGTCGCTCACCGGCGCGGGATCGGTCGCCCCGACGGTGGCGGGCGGTGCCTGCGCCCCGGCGCTGCCGCCGTCGTCCCCGCCCAGGGCCACGGCGCCGGCGACGACCGCCGCGACGAGGACGGCCGCCGCGGCGGTCAGGGCGACGGCCTTCGCGCGTCCGCCGCCGGCCCCGGACCCACCGCCGCCGGCCGGCGGCACGGCGTCCGGCCGGCCGGACCACGCCTGGTGGGCCTGGTACGCCTGGGGGTGGGAGCCCTGCGGTGGGAGGCCCTGCGGTGGGGACGGGTGCGGTCGGGGTGCCTGCTGCTCCGTCCGGGGCGCCTGCGGCGGCGCCTGGGCATGGCCCGCGACCGGGCCGTACCCGGTGGCTTCGGGCGTGCGCCGGTGCTCGGTCCAGGCCGTGCCGTCCCACCACCGTTCCTGGTGCGGGGCCGACGGGTCGCGGTACCAGCCGGGCGGCGGCGTCATGCTCATTCCGGCGCTCATCCGGGAACTGTAGGACGCCGCGCGCGGTGTTCTACAGCGGTGTGACGTACGCCCCGGAGATCCCGCCGTCCACCAGGAAGTCCGTGGCGTTGACGAAGGAGGAGTCGTCGCTGGCCAGGAAGGCGACGGCGGCGGCGATCTCGGTGGCCTCGGCGAACCGCCCGAGGGGGATGTGCACCAGGCGGCGCGCGGCCCGCTCGGGGTCCTTGGCGAACAGTTCCTGGAGCAGCGGGGTGTTGACCGGGCCGGGGCACAGCGCGTTGACGCGGATGCCCTCCCGGGCGAACTGCACGCCCAGTTCCCGGGACATGGCGAGGACGCCGCCCTTGGACGCGGTGTACGAGATCTGCGAGGTGGCCGCGCCCATCCGGGCCACGAAGGACGCGGTGTTGATGATGGACCCCCGGCCCTGGCGCCGCATGTAGGGGATGGCGGCCTTGCAGCACAGGTAGACGGAGGTGAGGTTGACCTCCTGGACGCGCTTCCACGCCTCCAGGCCGGTCTCCAGGATGGAGTCGTCGTCGGGCGGCGAGATGCCGGCGTTGTTGAACGCGACGTCGACGCTGCCCCAGGTGTCGTACGCCGCCGCGAACAGCGCCTCGACCTGCTCGGGGTCGGTGACGTCCGCCCTGACGAACGTTCCGCCGCTCTCCTCGGCCGCCGCCCTCCCCCGGGTCTCGTCCACGTCGCCGCAGACGACGTGCGCGCCCTCGGAGGCGAGCCGGCGGACGGTGGCGAGGCCGATGCCGCTGCCCGCTCCGGTGACGACGGCGGTACGGCCCACCAGGCGACGGCAGATGATGTCCTCGGTCATGAGTGGCTAGGCCTCCGTGCTCGGCGAGACGTTGCTGAGGAAGACGTTCTTGGTCTCGGTGAAGGCGGTCAGCGCGTCCGGACCGAGTTCCCGGCCGAGCCCGGACTGTTTGAACCCGCCGAACGGCGTCCAGTAGCGGACGCCGGCGTGGGAGTTGACGGACAGGTTCCCGGCGCGCACCGCGCCGGACACGCGCAGGGCACGGCCGACGTCCCGGGTCCACAGTGATCCGGCGAGGCCGTAGTCGGTGGCGTTGGCGAGGCGGATCGCGTCGGCCTCGTCCTCGAAGGGCAGGACGACGGCGACGGGCCCGAAGACCTCCTCGACGGCCACGCGCGCGTGCGCGTCGACGCCGGTGAGGACGGTCGGCGGGAACCAGAAGCCGGGGCCGCCCTCGGGGGCGCTGCCGCGGATGCCGGTGGCGTCGTCGGGGACGTAGGAGCGCACGCGCTCCAGCTGGGCGCGGGAGATCAGCGGGCCCATGCCGGTGCTCTCGTCGGCCGGGTCGCCGACGCGGACGGCCTCGATCGCGGGGGCGAGCAGGGCGAGGAAGCGGTCGTACACGGACCGCTGGACGAGGATCCGGGTGCGGGCGCAGCAGTCCTGGCCGCTGTTGTCGAGGAAGGACATGGGCGTGGCGGCCGCGGCGGCCTCCAGGTCGGCGTCGGCGAAGACGATGTTGGGGCTCTTGCCGCCGAGTTCGAGGGTGACGGGTTTGAGGAGGGCCGCGCCCTTGGCGGCCACCCGCCGGCCCACGGCGGTGGACCCGGTGAAGACGATCTTGGCGACGCCCGGGTGCCCGACCAGCGCGTCGCCCGTGACCGGCCCGGGTCCGGGCAGCACCTGGAACAGGCCCTCGGGGAGTCCGGCCGCCAGGGCCAGTTCGGCCAGGCGCAGTGCGGTGAGCGGGGTCGTCTCGGCGGGCTTGAGGAGGACCGCGTTGCCCGCCGCGAGCGCCGGCGCGGTGGCCCAGGCGGCGATGGGCATCGGGAAGTTCCAGGGGGCGATCACGCCCACGACCCCGAGCGGTTCGAGGAGCGTGACGTCCAGGCCGCCGGCGACCGGGATCTGGCGCCCGGTGAGCCGCTCCACGCCCCCGGCGGCGTAGTCGAGCAGGTCGCGGACGTTGCCGGCCTCCCAGCGGGCGTTCCCGACGAGGTGCCCGGCCTCGCGGACCTCCAGCCGGGCCAGTTCCTCCACGTGCTCGTCCACGACGGCGGCGAACCGGCGCAGCAGCCGGGCGCGATCGCCGGGGCCGAGGGCGGCCCAGGCGGTCTGTGCCCGGGCGGCCCGTACGACGGCGGCGTCGACGTCGGCCGCGGAGGCGGCGGGGACGGTGGCGACGACCTCCTCGGTGGCGGGGTTCAGCACCCGCAGCGCGTCGGGGCCTTCCTCGGAGGGCTCGGACGGCTCGGAAGGCTCGGACGGCTCGAACAAAGGGGGTTCCTCGGTCGGGAGGGGGTGCTCGGACAACGGGTGCCTCACATGCGTTCGAAGGAGCGGCGCAGCTCCCAGTCCGTGACCGCGGCGTCGAAGGCGTCCAGCTCGACGCGCGCCATGTTGCGGTAGTGGGCGACGATCTCGTCCCCGAAGGCGGCCTTGGCGAGGGCGCTGTTCTCCCACAGCTCGGCGGCCTCGCGCAGGGTGGTGGGGACGTGCTCGTAGTCGGCGGCGTAGGCGTTGCCGGAGCACGGCTCGGGCAGCTCCAGGCGCTGTTCGACGCCGTGCAGCCCGGCCGCGACCATGCCGGCCACGGCGAGGTACGGGTTGACGTCGCCGCCGGGTAGGCGGTTCTCGAAGCGCAGGGAGCGGCCGTGGCCGACGACGCGCAGGGCGCAGGTGCGGTTGTCGCGGCCCCAGGCGACGGCGGTGGGGGCGAAGGAGCCGGGCTGGAAGCGTTTGTACGAGTTGATGTGCGGGGCGTAGAGCAGGGAGAACTCGCGCAGCGCCACGAGTTGTCCGGCGAGGAAGTGCCGCATGACCTCGGACATGCCGTCCTCGTGGTCACCGGCCATGACGCTGGTGCCGGTCCGGTCGGCGAGCGAGAGGTGGATGTGGCAGGAGTTGCCCTCGCGTTCGTTGTACTTGGCCATGAAGGTGAGGGACATGCCCTCCTGGGCGGCGATCTCCTTGGCGCCGGTCTTGTAGACCGCGTGCTGGTCGCAGGTGACCAGGGCCTCGGCGTAGCGGAAGGCGATCTCGTGCTGGCCGGGGTTGCACTCGCCCTTGGCGGACTCGACGGTGAGGCCGGCGCCGGCCATCTCGTTGCGGATGCGGCGCAGCAGGGGTTCGACGCGGCCGGTGCCGAGGACGGAGTAGTCGACGTTGTACTGGTTGGCGGGGGTCAGCCCGCGGTAGTCCGCGTCCCAGGCGTGCTCGTAGGTGTCGCGGAAGACGATGAACTCCAGCTCCGTGCCGACCTGGGCGGTGTGCCCGTGCTCGGCCAGGCGCTCCAGCTGGCGGCGCAGGATGTGGCGGGGCGCGGCGGGCACCGGGGTGCCGTCCTCCCAGGCGAGGTCGGCGACGGCCATCGCGGTGCCCTCGTTCCACGGGAGGCGGCGCAGGGTGGCCAGGTCGGCGTGCATGGCGAAGTCGCCGTAGCCGCGGTCCCAGGAGGACATGGCGTAGCCGTCGACGGTGTTCATGTCGGCGTCGACGGCGAGGAGGTAGTTGCAGCCCTCCGTGCCGTGTCGCAGGACCTCGTCGAGGAAGAAGCGCGCGGCGAACCGCTTGCCCTGGAGGCGCCCCTGCATGTCGGGGAAGGCCAGGACGACGGTGTCGACGTCACCGGCGGCGACGAGGGCGTGCAGTGCCTCGACCCCGAGCGGGGCTGTGCGGTCTGCCACGGGGAGAGCCTCCTTCTGACCAGGAGCCATAAGGTATTGCCGGGAACCTTTGCTTGGGAAGGGGGCGCGGCCGCATGCCGGAGGAAACCGGGGGGAGCGTGACGGACCGGCTCGCACCGGTGCTGCGGCCGGTGCGGGCGGGCAACGGCTTCGAGGAGGCGCTGGAGCAGATCCTCCAGGTGGTCAGGCTGGGCCTGGTCCCGGCCGGCGAGCGGCTGCCGGCCGAGCGGGTGCTGGCGGAGCGGCTGGGGATCAGCCGGGTGACGCTGCGCGAGGTGCTGCGGGTGCTCCAGGACCAGGGGCTCGTCGAGGCGCGGCGGGGCAGGTACGGCGGCACATTCGTACGGCCCCGGGCCGACGCGGGCGGCGAGGACGAACTGCGGCGCCGGGTGGCCGGGGTCGACATCGAGGACGTGCTGCGCTTCCGTGAGGTGCTCGAGGCGGGGGCCGCGGGTCTGTGCGCGGCGCACGGGCTGACGCCGGCACGGGCGGCGCGGCTGCGCGGGGCGCTGGCCGGGACCCGGGAGGCGCCGCTCGCGCAGTACCGGCGGCTGGACACGCGGCTGCACCTCACCCTCGCGGAGCTGTGCGGCTCGCCGTCCCTGGCGGCGCAGTACGCGGCGGTCCGGGCGACCCTGAACGACCTGCTGGACTGCATTCCGCTGCTGGTCCGCAACCTGGAGCACTCCCAGCGGCAGCACGCCGCCCTGGTGGAGGCCGTGCTCGAGGGGGACGCGGACGGGGCGCGGGAGATCAGCAGGGAGCACTGCGCCGGGACGGCGGCGCTGCTGCGCGGCTTCCTGACCTGAGGGCACGTGCGTGTGTTGCCGCGGGGCGGCGGTGCGGCAAGGGTGTGAATACTTCCCATTGCAGGGTGACGAGGAGGTTCGGAAGGTGGCGGACAGGCCGCTGATCGGCGTCAGCACGTACCTGGAGACCGGGGCGCGCTGGGGCGTGTGGGAGCTGGAGGCGGCGCTGCTGCCCGCAGGGTACCCGCGGCTGGTGCAGCGGGCGGGCGGACTGGCGGTGATGCTCCCGCCGGACGCGCCGGAGCGGGCCGCCGCGACGGTCGCCCGCCTGGACGGGGTGGTGATCGCGGGCGGCCCGGACGTGGAGCCGGTCCGCTACGGCGCCGAGACCGACCCGCGCACGGGTCCGCCGGCCCGGGCCCGGGACACCTGGGAGCTGGCGCTCGTCGCGGCGGCCCTGGACGCGCACGTCCCGCTGCTGGGCATCTGCCGGGGCATGCAGCTCCTCAACGTGGCCCTGGGCGGCACCCTCGTCCAGCACATCGGGGGCCACGTCGAGGCGGTGGGCGTCATCGGCCGCCATCCGGTGCGGCCGGTGCCCGGGACGCTCTACGCCGGTGTGGTCCCGGAGGAGGCGTCCGTACCGACGTACCACCACCAGGCGGTGGACCGGCTCGGCACCGGACTCACCGCGTCGGCGCACGCGGTGGACGGCACCGTGGAGGCCGTGGAGCTGCCGTCCGGGCCCGGCTGGGTCCTGGGGGTGCAGTGGCATCCGGAGATGGGCGAGGACGTACGGGTGATGCGGGCGCTGGTGGAGGCGGCGGGGGCGACTTCCCCGGAGAGCGCGTCCTACGAGGCGGGCTGACGCGGGGTGCGCGCCCTGCCGAGGCGGGCTGACCCGGGGTGCGCGCCCCTTTGGGGCCGGCCGACCCGTGCGGCGCACCCCCACCGGGGCCGGCTGACCTGGGAGCGCGGCGCCCTACCCCTGTGTCAGCGACAGCAGGCGTCGGGCCGGGCCCGTCGGGCGGTGGCCGGTGGGCCAGACGGCGCGCAGGTCGCGGGCGAGGGCGGCGCCGACGACCGGGACGCTCACCAGGCGCCGGGTCGTCAGCTCCTCGCCGACGGCCAGTTCGCTGAGGACGGAGGGACCGGCGCCGCCCACCGCCGCCGCCTTCACCGCCGTCGTCGACGACAGCTCGATCAGCGGGCGGGCCAGACCGCCCAGGGCCGCGTCCAGGACCTGCCGCGTGCCGGAGCCCTTCTCCCGCAGGATCAGCGGCGTCGCGGCCAGTTCGGCCGCCGGGAGGGGCTTTCGCCGGCGGGCCCACGGGTGGCCGGGCGCGGCCACGACGACGAGCCGGTCATGGCCGATGACCGCGGAGTCCAGGCCCGCGGGGACGCTCACCCCCTCCACGAAACCGACGTCCGCCTCGTCGGCCAGCAGACGCTCCGCGACCGCCGCCGAGTTGCCGGCGAGCAGGGACACCGCCGTGTCCGGCAGCTGGGTGCGCAGCGCGACCAGCCAGCCCGGCAGCAGGTACTCGGCAATCGTCATGCTGGCGGCGACCCGCAGCCGCGAGTCCCGCCGGTCCCGCAGTGCCTGGGCACCCGCGTCGAAGGCCTCGGCGGCCTCCACGATCCGTCGGGCCCAGTCCGTGACCAGTGCACCGGCGTCGGTGAGCCGGGAGCCGCGCGGCGAACGGTCCACCAGGGCGACCCCGAGCTGGCGCTCCATGGAGCGGACGCGGCTGCTGGCGGCGGGCTGGGTGATGCCCAGTTCCCGTGCGGCCCCGCCCAGGCTGCCCAGGCGTGCCACGGCCAGCAGCAGTTCCAGGGCGCCGAGGTCCGGCACCCGGTGCGTCAGGGACCCCGGCACATCCCGTTCCCGCCCGCTCTGCCCGCCGCTGCTCCGGCCGCCCTGTCCGCCACCGCTTCGGCCGCTCCGTGCGCCCTCCGTGCCGCCGCCACCCGGGCGTCCCGTGCTCCCCGCACCGCTGCTCATAACCTCAGCTTATGTCCTCATAGGGAGATGGCCTCTGGTCAGGCCCTTCGTCCGCCGCAACCGTGGAGCCATGGTCACCGCAGCCGGTCCCCGCTCCCCCGTCGCCGCCCCGGCCCGCCGTGTCCCGGCCGTCCGTCATCTCGGGCCGAACTGGTACGCCTGCGTCATGGGCACCGCGATCGTCGGCACCGCGGGGGCCGGGCTGCCCTGGCGCGTACCCGGGCTGCGCACGGCCTGCACGGCGGTGTGGGCGCTGTCCCTGCTCCTGCTCGCGGCGCTGCTGGCGGCGCGCACCCTGCACTGGTGCCACCACCGCGACCAGGCCCGCGCGCACCTGCTCGATCCGGCCGCGGCCCCCTTCTACGGCTGCCTGGCGATGGCCCTGCTGGCCGTGGGCGGCGGGGCACTGGCCGTCGGCGGGGACTGGATCGGCACACCGGCGGCCGTCGCGGTGGACGCCGTGCTGTTCACCGCCGGTACGGCCGTCGGGCTGGCGGCGGCGGTGGCGGTGCCGTACCTGATGGCCGTACGGCACCGGGTGGCCGCGGAGGAGGCCAGTCCGGTGTGGCTGCTGCCGCTCGTCGCGCCGATGGTGTCCGCGGCGGTCGGCCCACCGCTGGTCGGGCACCTGCCGCCGGGGCAGATGCGGGCGACGCTGCTGCTGGCCTGCGTCGCGATGTTCGGCGTGAGCCTGCTCGCGACCCTGGTGACGCTGCCGGTGATCTTCGGCAGGCTGCTCACCGGCGGTCCGCTGCCGCTCGCGCTCACCCCGTCGCTGTTCCTGGTCCTCGGCCCGCTCGGGCAGTCCACGACGGCCGCCGGGAACTTCGCGGCCGCCGCGCCGGACGCCGTCCCGGGGCCGTACGCCGGCGGCTTCCCGGTCTTCGCCGTCCTGTACGGGGTGCCGGTCATGGGCTTCGCGCTGATGTGGCTGTGCCTCGCATCCGCGCACGTCGTGCGGGCCCGCCGCGCGGGCATGGGCTTCTCGATGACGTGGTGGTCGTTCACCTTCCCGGTCGGCACCTGCGTCACCGGCGCCGAGGCACTGGCCCGCGAGACGGGGCTCGTCGTCTACGGCTGGCTCGCCGTCGCCCTGTACGCCGTCCTCGTCGCGGCCTGGGGCACCGCCGCCACCCGGACCGCGCGCGGCCTGGTCAGCGGAGCGCTGCTCGCAGGGCCGCGCCCAGCACCCGGGGCGCCTCGGCCAGCGACGGTCCGTACCACGTGAGGCACCGTCCGTCGACGAGCGCGCAGGGCAGTCCGGGGAAGGCCTCCGGGCCGTCGTCGGCGGTGAAGCGGTACGGCTCGTCCGGCAGGACCACGAGGCCGGGGCGGGCCGCCCGCAGCTCCTCCACCGGGACCCTCGGGTAGCGCTCGGCATGCCGGGCGTGGAGGTGGTCGACGCCGAGCCGGGACAGGACGTCGCCCGCGAAGGTGTCGCGGCCGAGCACCATCCAGGGCCTGCGCCAGATCGGGACGACGGCGGTGACGCGCGGCCCGGTCTCCGGCAGGTCCGACCAGGCGTCCTCCGCCTCGTCCAGCCAGCGGGGCCGGGACGGCGCGCCGCAGGCGGTCAGCACGCGGTCCAGCTCGGTGAAGGCCTGCGGCACGGTGCGCACCTCGGTCACCAGCACCTCGACGCCCGCCGCGCGCAGGGCGTCCAGGTCGGGGGCGCGGTTCTCCTCCTCGTTGGCGACGACCAGGTCGGGGGCGAGGGAGAGGACGCGGTCGGTCCGCGGGTTCTTGGTGCCGCCGACGCGGGCGACGTCGAGGCCGGTCGGATGGGTGCACCAGTCGGTGGCGCCGGCCAGGGCTCCGGGGACGGTGCGGGCCACCGCCTCGGTCAGCGACGGCACCAGCGAGACCACTCTCACCGGCGCGTACCCCTCACCGGCGGGGCCCTTCCCGGACGGCCTCGATGTGCTCGGAGACGGCGACGACGACCAGCCGCGTATCGGGGACCGTGGCCCGCCACCGGTGCCGCACCCCGCCCGTGAGGTAGAGCGTGTCACCGCGTCCCAGCCGGTAGGCGCGGCCCTCGGCCTCGATCTCCACGGCGCCCTCGGTGACGAACATCAGCTGGTCGTTGCGGTACTGCAGCTCCCGGCCGGCGTCGTGGTCGCCGGTGAACTCGGAGGCGTGCATCTGGTGGTGCCCGCGCACCAGCGAACGCACCCGGGGCGCCAGCTCCGGGTCGGGGTCCTCGGCGCGGACCACGTCGACGCTGCACGCGGGGTCGGCGGCGGCGAGCAGCTCCACGGCGGTGGTGCGCAGGGCGTCGGCCACCTTCTCCAGGGAGCTCTGGCTGGGCCGTGCCCGGTCGTTCTCGATCTGGCTCAGGAAGGGCACGGACAGGCCGCTGCGCTCGGCGACCACGGCGAGGGTGAGTTCGAGGGCCCGGCGCCGTCGCCGCACGGCCGTGCCGACCCGGAGGTGCTGATCTTTGTGGTCGCCCATCGCTCCGGCTCCCTCCTTCACCGTCGTCGTGCCGTCACCGTGCCCCGTTCGGGGCACGGGCCTCCTGATGAGTTCTCTGCACCCTACGCATGTTCGGCAAACCGTTTCATGCGGCCGTCACATCGGCGTCACGGTGCGGTGGCCGGGACCTCACGTTTCTCGCCACCCGGCGGCTCGTGCGGGCGCTGTTCCGGCCGCCTCACCGGTTCAAGGCCCGCAGGCCCCCGTCTGTTCCCGCCAGCCCTTCCGCGCCGAGCGGGGCAAGGCTCGGGTGCGGGGTTGGCGCTCCGTGGTTGGCCGAATCCTTACCGTGTCCCCGTGCTCCCGTGTGCTCCCGTGCTCCCGTGTCCGCGCCGCCCACGGCCCGAGGGGTGGACCCGGCCTGCGCCGTGTCCACCCCTCGGGCGGTCGCACTGTTCGGTTGTCGAGATTCCGGTTGTCGGGATTCGGTCGTCGGGCGAGCGGTTACCGCTTCACTCCGCCACTAGGGGGTCATCCGGCCGACCATGTCCGGGTGCTCCTCCAGCCAGGCCGCGACGGCGTCCTCCTCGTGGCCCTGACCGCGGTCCTTGATCTCGGCCTCCAGGCTGCCGAGGTCGTCCTCGCTCATCTTGAAGTTCTTGAGCCACTTCGTGAACTGCGGGTACTGCTCGGGGAACTGCTTGCTGGAGATGTTGCGGATCGTGTTGCTCTCGCCGAACGCCTTCTTCGGGTCCTCCAGCTTGGTCAGCTCGTACTCGCTGTAGGCCCAGTGCGGCGTCCACAGGGTGACCGCGACCGGCTCCTTCTTGGCGAGGGCGCGCTTGAGCTCGGCCAGCATCGCCGGCGTCGAGCCGTCGACGACCTTGTACTCGTCGTCGAGGCCGTAGCCCGGCACGACCTCGTTCTTCAGGAGCTGCATCTGACCGGTGCCGGGCTCGATCCCGATGATCTTCCCGTCGAACTGGTCGCCCTTGCCCTTGAGGTCCGCGATGGACTTGACGTCCTTCACGTACGAGGGGACGGCGATGTCCAGGGAGGTCGTGTCGTACCAGGTGCCGAGGTCGGTGAGGTTGTCCTTGTGCTGGTCCCAGTAGTTCTTCTGGCCGTAGGGCAACCAGGCGTCGAAGTTGACGTCGAGGTCGCCGGTGGCCAGACCGGTGTAGGCCGGGCCGACGTCCATCTGCTTCAGGTTCAGCTTGTAGCCGCGCCGCTCCAGGACGTTCTTCCACAGGTAGGTGACGGCGATGTTCTCGTCCCACGGGAAGAACGCCACGTCGACGGTCCGCTTGGCCTCGGCCGGGTTGTCACCGCTGCCGCCCTTGACCGGGGCGAGCTTGTCGACGACGCCCGGGTTGGACTTCAGCCAGGTGCGGACGGCGTCCTGCTGCTTGCCCTTGCCGGACTTGTTGATCTCGGCCTCGAGGCTGGTCAGCTGCTTCTCGCTGAACTTGAAGTCCTTCATCCACTGGGCGGCGGTGGGGTCGTCACCGGCGAAGCCCTTGCGGGAGAGCAGGTGCACGCCGTCGCCGGAGCCCCAGGCGCCCTTGGGGTCCTTCAGCTTCTTCAGGTCGTAGTCGTTGTACGCCCAGTGCGGGGACCAGAGCGTGACGACGATCGGTTCCTTCTTGCTGATGGCCCGCTTCAGCTCGGCCAGCATCGCCGGGGTGGAGCTGTCGACGACCTTGTACTCCTCGTCGAGGCCGTACTCCTTGGTGACCTTGTCCTTCAGCAGGGCCATCTCGCCGGCGCTGGACTCGATGCCGGTGATCTTGCCGCCGAACTGGTCGGCCTTGCCCTTGAGGTCCGCCAGCGAGTTGACGTCCTTCATGTAGGCGGGGACGGTCAGCTCGAGCGTGGTCTCGTCGTACCAGGAGCCGAGGTCGTCGAGCCGGTCGCCGTACTTCTTCCAGTACTGCTCGTGGGTGGTCGGCAGCCAGGAGTTGGTGACGAGGTCGATGTCGCCCTGGGCCAGCGAGGTGTAGAGCGGCCCGGCGTCGAACTGCTTGGCCTCGACCTCGTAGCCGCGCTGTTCGAGGATCTCCTTCCACAGGAACGTGGAGGCGACGCCCTCGTCCCACGGGACGTAGCCGAGGGTGATCTTCTTGCCCTCGCCGACCTTGCTGCCGCTCGCGACGCTCTCGGAGTCGTCCGATCCGCCGAAGACGCCCATGCCGCCGGCGACCAGGCCGAGGATCACGACGCCGATCACGGCGACCTGCGGGCGGGGGCGGTACGACCAGATCTTCAGGCCGCCGAGGCTGCGGGCCTTGGCGGCGGCGCGGCGGCCGAGCGGCGAGACCTGGGTGCCCAGGGCGCTGGTCATGCGGTCCAGGTAGATCGCGAGGATCACGATGGCCACACCGGACTCGGAGCCGAGGCCGACGTTCAGCTGGCCGATGGCCTCGTTGACGTCGCCGCCGAGGCCGCCGGTGCCGACCATGCCGGCGATCGCGGCCATGGACAGGCCGAGCATGATGACCTGGTTGACGCCCGCCATCACCGTCGGCAGGGCCAGCGGGAGCTGGACGCGCAGCAGGGTGTTGCGGGGCGTGGTGCCGAAGGCCTCGGCGGCCTCGACCAGTTCCTTGTCGACCTGCCGGATGCCCAGCTCGGTCATGCGCACGCCGGGGGCGAGCGCGAAGATCAGGGTGGCGACGATGCCCGCGGAGGCACCGGTGCCGAAGAACAGGATGGCCGGGATGAGGTAGATCATCGCGGGCAGCGTCTGCATGAAGTCCAGCACCGGCCGGACGATGCCGCTGACCCGGTCGGAGCGGGCCGCCCAGATGCCGACGGGTACCGCGACGACCAGCGCGATGATCGTGGCGACGAGCACCAGCGCGAGGGTGACCATCGCGTTTTCCCACAGTTCCATGGAGACGATGAACGCGAATCCGAGGAAGGTGAGGACACCGGCGAACGTGCCGCGCAGCCAGAAGGCGATGACGGCGAAGATACCGGCGAGGAGCAGCGGTTCGGGCGCCTGGAGGACGGCGTTGATGCCGTCGTAGGTGCCGGTGAAGACGGTCTTCAGGAAGTCGAAGAGCCACGCGACGTGGTCCAGCAGCCAGTCGACGGTGCTGTTGACCCAGTCGCCGAGCGGGATCCTAGGCACGGGCCATCACCTTGCCGCCCTTGTCGCGCGGGCTGCTGCAGGTGCCGGGCTCGGCGCTCTCGTCGCCGAGGAAGCCGATGAGCCGGCGGGTCGGGACGACGCCGACGAGGTGGTCGTCGTCGCCGTCGACGACCGCGACCGCGTGCGGGACGCGGGCGCTGATCGCGCACAGCTCGGTGAACGGCGTGTCGGGCCTGGCGGTCTCGCACGAGCAGTCGGCCTCGTCGCCGCGCACGTCGGTCTCCATGACGGCGCGCGCCGTCAGGACCCGGGAGCGGTCGACGTCCTGGGTGAAGGAGGCGACGTAGTCGTTGGCGGGACGTATGAGGATGTCCTGCGCGGTGCCTATCTGCACGATCCGGCCGTCCCGCATGACGGCGATGCGGTCGCCCAGGCGCATGGCCTCGTTGAGGTCGTGGGTGATGAAGACGATGGTCTTCTTCAGCTTCTTCTGCAGCTCGATCAGCTGGTCCTGCATGTCGCGCCGGATCAGCGGGTCGAGCGCGCTGAACGACTCGTCCATCAGCAGCAGCTCGGCGTCCGTGGCCAGCGCGCGGGCCAGGCCGACGCGCTGCTGCATACCGCCGGACAGCTCGTCGGGCCAGGACTTCTCCCACCCGTCCAGGCCGCACAGGGCGAGCGCCTCGTCGGCGCGGCGTTCGCGCTCGGCGCGGGGCACGCCCTGCACTTCCAGACCGTAGGCAGCGTTGTCACGGACGCTGCGGTGCGGGAAGAGCGCGAAGTGCTGGAAGACCATGCTGATCTTCCGGGAGCGGACGTCGCGCAGCTGGCGCTCGCTGATCTCGGTCAGGTCCTCGCCGCCGAAGCGGACATGCCCGTCCGTCGGCTCCGACAGGCCGTTGAGCATGCGCAGCAGCGTGGACTTGCCGGACCCGGACAGCCCCATGACCACGAAGATCTCGCCGGGCTCCACGGTGAAGGACGCGTCGATGACGGCGGCCGTGGTCCCGTCGGCGCGCAGTTCCTCCCGGTCGGTTCCCTGACGCAGCCGCTCGACTGCCTGGGCCGGTTTCCTGCCGAAGACCTTGTACAGGTTCTCGGCCTCTAGTCTGGCTGACACGCTTACCTCTTGGGTCGGGGACAGGGGCACGGGCGTGAAGACCGGTCCTGCATGAACCCACTGTTACGAAGACTCGCTAACAGTTGAATGCATCAACCAGCTTCGGCCCGGCTGCGCGCCTGCCCCGATACTTATGCGCCAAACATACGAGTGATCCAGTTCACACGTTCTCCATCGCCCGTCCACACGGCCTGCGGCATGATCGAGGCGTGACCGGACGACTGATGCTCCTCGACACCGCTTCCCTCTACTTCCGCGCCTACTTCGGCGTGCCGGACTCCGTGCGGGCGCCCGACGGCACCCCGGTGAACGCGGTGCGCGGACTCCTCGACTTCATCGACCGCCTGGTGAAGGACCACCACCCCGACCACTTGGTCGCCTGCATGGACGCCGACTGGCGGCCGCACTGGCGGGTCGAGCTGATCCCCTCCTACAAGGCGCACCGCGTCGCCGGGGAACACCCGGAGGGCCCGGACGAGGAGGAGGTGCCCGACACGCTGTCGCCGCAGGTCCCGGTCATCGAGGCCGTCCTCGACGCGCTCGGCATCGCCCGGGTCGGCGTGGCCGGGTACGAGGCCGACGACGTCATCGGCACGTACACCGCGCGGGCCGCGGGACCGGTCGACATCGTCACCGGCGACCGGGACCTCTACCAGCTCGTCGACGACGCCCGCGGCATCCGCGTGCTCTACCCCGTCAAGGGCGTCGGCACCCTCAGCCTCACCGACGAGGCGGCGCTGCGCGAGAAGTACGGCGTCGACGGCCGCGGCTACGCCGACCTGGCGCTGCTGCGCGGCGACCCGAGCGACGGCCTGCCCGGCGTGCCCGGCATCGGCGAGAAGACGGCGGCGAAGCTGCTGGCCGAGTTCGGGGACCTGGCCGGCATCCGGGCCGCCGTCGACGACCCGGGGGCGAAGCTCACCCCTTCGCAGCGCAAGCGGCTCACCGAGGCCGCCCCCTACCTCGACGTGGCCCCGAAGGTCGTCCGGGTCGCCGGCGACGTGCCGCTGCCGGACGTCGCCACCGCGCTGCCGCGCGCCCCGCGCGACGCGGCGGCACTGGACGAGCTGGGCGCCCGCTGGGGCCTGGGCGGCTCGCTGCAGCGGCTGCTGACGACCCTCACCGCCTGAACGGTCGGCGTGCCACCGGTCTCCATGAGCCACGGGCGGGCCGGAGATGCTAGCTTAGGTAAACCTAAGTGAGAGATCCGCACGCAGGGAGCAGGGAGGCCGTCATGGCAGACCGTCCGGCACGCAAACCGCGCAGGCCGCACACCGCGCAGGTCGTCCGCACCGAGCGGCTGACCCCGCACATGCAGCGTGTGGTGCTCGGCGGCGAGGGCCTGGCCGCGTTCGCCGCGGACACCTGCACCGACCACTACGTGAAGCTGCTGTTCCCCGCCGGGGGCGCGACCTATCCGGAGCCCTTCGACATGGAGCGGATCCGCGAGGAGTTCCCCCGCGAGCAGTGGCCGGTGACCCGGACGTACACGGTGCGCCACTGGGACGCCGAGCACCGGGAGATGACGCTGGACTTCGTCATCCACGGCGACGAGGGGCTCGCCGGGCCCTGGGCCCAGCGGGTCCGGCCGGGCGAGACGGTCCTCTTCATGGGCCCCGGCGGCGCCTACGCGCCCGACACCACCGCCGACTGGCACCTGCTCGCCGGCGACGAGAGCGCGCTGCCCGCCATCGCCCGGTCCCTGGAGGCGCTGCCCGACGGCGCCCGTGCCTTCGTCTTCGTGGAGGTCGACGGGCCCGAGGAGGAGCAGAAGATCGACTCCGACGTGGAGGTCGTCTGGCTGCACCGCGGCGACCGCCCGGTCGGGCGGGCCCTGGTCGAGGCGGTGCGCGCGCTGGACTTCCCCGAGGGCCGCCTGCACGCCTTCGTCCACGGCGAGGCCGCCTGCGTGAAGGAGCTGCGCCGGTATCTGCGGGTGGAGCGGGAGATCCCCCGCGAGGACCTGTCCATCTCCGGCTACTGGCGGCTCGGCCACAACGAGGACGGCTGGCAGGCCTCGAAGCGGGAGTGGAACGCCCGCATCGAGGCCGAGCAGGAGACGGGCGCGACCGCGGCGTAACCGCTCCGGCGGGCCTGGCAGGGGGCCGCGCGCCCCGTGCCGGGCTCTCGCCCACGGCCCACGTGCCGGGGGCCTGCCCCCTCCGCCTCTGGGCCCCCGTGCCGAGGGCCCACAGACTCGCCACGCCCCCGTGCCCGGGGGCC
Organism: Streptomyces olivaceus; assembly: GCF_000721235.1. GTDB lineage: Bacteria > Actinomycetota > Actinomycetes > Streptomycetales > Streptomycetaceae > Streptomyces > Streptomyces olivaceus. The sequence continues at coordinate 6,885 of NZ_JOFH01000060.1, read as the reverse complement.
CGCTCCCCCGCCCGCGGCCCCGGAACCGATCCTCAGCACCCGCCAGGCACCCGGCCCGCCCGGGCCCGGGAGCGGACGGGGCTTCCCCCGCGCAGGACGGTGCGCCCAGCCTGTCGGCACCCGGCCGGCGCCCCGGTGCGACGTGCGGTCAGTCGCCGCGCACGCGGGCGTGCAGGTGCATGTCGTGCCAGCCGTCGGGGTGGAGCAGCGCGCTGCGCTTGGTGCCCTCCAGGGCGAAGCCGCTCTTGTGGGCGACCCGGCAGGAGGCCTCGTTGGCCACGGCGTGCAGCAGTTCGAGGCGCTGGAAGCCGATCCCGTCCAGGGCCCAGTGGGCGAGCGCCCGGGTGGCCCGTGCGGCGACGCCCCGGCCGCGGGCGGCCGCCGTCGTCCAGTAGGCGACCTCGGCCACCCCGTCGCCGAGCACCACCTCCCGCAGGGCGACCCGGCCGAGCAGCCGGTCGTCCGACGCGTCGGCCACCGCCCACTGGACGCCCCGCTCTCCCTCCCACGCCCGCTGCCACTCGGCGATCCAGCCGCGCACCTCGTCCTCCGAGTCGGCGGCACGGGCGTGCCACTGGTGCATCGCCGGGTCCTGGAAGGCCGCGTGGACGGCGGGGGCGTCGTCGGCGCGCCACGGGCGCAGCAGCAGCCCGTCGCCGGTGGGGAGAGCGGGCTGCGGGGTACGGGAAAGGGTGCCTTCGGCGATGACCGGGCGTGTCAGGTAGGGCATGGACGGCATCCTGCCAACGGGCCGGCCCGGCGGCCCACCGCTTTTTCCGGCACGGCTCGGGACGCGGCGCCCGTGACCGTACGCTGGCCGGTGATGAGACGCCGACGCACTCCTCCCCCTCCCTCGCCCCTGCCGCAGCGCGCCGGCATCGACGCGGTGCGGGTGCGGCTGCCCGTGGACGGGGCGTGGTCCACGGTCCGCGAGCACCTGGCGGAGCGGCTCTCGGCCGCGGGCGCCGGCGTGGTCGACGGCATGTTCGCCGCCGGGCTCTTCGTGGGCGCGGACGGGCGGCCGGTAGCGGACGACGCGCCGTACGAACCGGGGATGTACGTGTGGTTCCACCGGGAGCTGCCCGCCGAGGTGCCGGTGCCGTTCCCGCTGGAGATCGTCCACCGCGACGAACACGTCGTCGTCGCCGACAAGCCGCACTTCCTGGCCACCACCCCGCGCGGAAGCCACGTCACCGAGACCGCGCTGGCCCGGCTCCGCAGGGAGCTGGACGTCCCCTCGCTGGGCGCCGCGCACCGCCTTGACCGGCTGACCGCGGGGCTGGTGCTGTTCACGGTCCGCCCCGAGGAGCGCGGCGCCTACCAGGCGCTGTTCCGCGACCGCCGGGTGCGCAAGGAGTACGAGGCCGTCGCCCCGTACGACCCCTCGCTCGCCCTGCCCCGGACCGTACGCAGCCGGATCGTCAAGGAGCGCGGCGTTCTGGCCGCCTTCGAGGCCGAGGGCGAACCCAACGCCGTGAGCCGGGTGGAGCTGCTGGAGCGGTGCCCGCGGCGGGGGCTCGGCCGGTACCGGCTGGTGCCCGGCACCGGGCAGACCCATCAGCTGCGCGTGCACATGAGCACGCTGGGCGTCGCGATCCTCGGCGACCCCCTCTACCCCGAGGTGGCCCCGCCCGTGCCGGCCGGTGACTTCCGTCGCCCGCTGCAACTGCTCGCGCGGGAGCTGGCGTTCACCGATCCGGTCACGGGGCGCGCGCACCGCTTCCGCAGCGGGCGCTCGCTCGGCGCGTGGTCGGCGTACGAGGAGTGGGCCGCGGGTCAGTAGCCGCGCCACCAGAGCAGGAAGCGCTGCCAGGCACCGCGCGGGCGGTCCTGTCCCGTGCCGGGCGCGGGCGGGGGCGCGGCGGCCGTGGCGGGCACCGTGACCGGTACCGGCTCCGGCTGCGGCGGGTACGCCGGCATCCGCGGGGCGCCGTGCGGTGCGGGCTTGGGGATGCCGACGTGCCACGTGTCGCGCGGTGCGGGCACGGGGGTGTGGCTGGGCTGCTGCATGATGTCCTGCTGCGCCCTGGGCTCGAACCGCACCGGCAGTTCCACCAGGTGCCGGGAGGCGATCGACGACCGCCACCGCAGCTCGTCCTCGTCGCAGTCGAGCCGGACGTCGGGCAGCCGCATCAGCAGTGCGTCGATGCCGGCGTCGGCGATGGCGCGGCCGATGTCCTGGCCGGGGCACTCGTGCGGGCCGCCGCCGAAGGCGAGGTGGGCGCGGTTGCCCATCATGCTCGCGTCCAGGTCGGGGCGGATGCGCGGGTCGACGTTGCCCGGTGCGATGCCGAGCAGCAGTCCGTCGCCGGCGCGGATGCGCCGGCCGCCCAGTTCCGTCTCCTGCTTGGCGAAGTAGGCGAGGACGGTGCTGAACGGCGGCTCGTCCCACAGGGACTGCTCCACCGCTTCGGGCACGGTCATCTGGCCGCCGTTGAGCTGGGCGCGGAAGCCGGGGTCGGTGAGCACCACCCGCAGCACGTTGCCGATGAGGTTGACGGTCGCCTCGTAGGCCGCCAGGAGGACCACCCTCAGGTGTTCGCGGACCTCGTCGTCGGAGAGTCCGGCCGCGTGGGTGACGAGGCGCCCGGCGATGTCGTCCTGCGGGTCGGCCCGGCGGGCGGTGGCGAGCCGGCTCAGGGCCTCCATGACGTGGGCGTGGCTGGCGATCGCCGTCTCGGTGCCCTTGAGTGTGTCGCGGGCGGCCTCCACCATCCGGTCGTCGTAGTCGTCGGGCATGCCGAGCAGGTGGCACATCACGCCCATCGGCAGGTGCTCGGCGAACTGGCCGACGAGGTCGGCGCGGCCCTCTTCGCAGAACCGGTTGACGATGCGCTGGCTGTACCGCTTGATGTGCCGGCGCAGTTCCCGGAAGTCCAGGCCGGACATGGCGCTGGTCACGGCGCCGCGCAGTCGCTTGTGCTCGTCGCCCTCGGCGTGGGAGCAGATGGGCTGCCAGGCGATGTGCGGCATCAGCGGGTGGTCGGGCTTGACCATGCCCTCTTTGAGCGGCGTCCAGATCCGGCTGTCGCGGGAGAACTGGGCGGGGGTGCTCACCATGTGCAGGTTCTCGGCGTGGCCGAGGACCACCCACATCGGTACGTCGTCGTGGAGCAGGGCGGGCGCCACCGGCCCGTGCTGCGCGCGCAGCGTCTCGTACAGCTCTTCGAGGTCGTCCGCCTCGTGCAGCCGGTGCAGGCCGCCCGGCCCGAGGCCGTGGGCGGGGCAGCCGGGCGGTGGTTCGAGCAGGGGGTCGCCCGTTCCGGTCGGGGAGTGGCGTTCAGGCGTCACAGTCTCGCTCCGCAGCAATGGAGAGTGGGGGTCGGGTGGAGGGGCCGGCCGGGCGGCCCGGGGGTCAGGTGAGCGCGCCCTTCATGGCGAGGGCGTGCAGGAAGCGCATCAGGGTCATCAGGACGTCCCGGCTGGAGGCGCGGCGCCGTACGTCGCAGTCGAGGATGGGGATCTCCTCGGGCAGGTCGAGGGCGGTCCGCAGCTCCGCGACGGGGTAACGGGGCGCGTCGGGGAAGGAGTTGACGGCGACCACGAAGGGCACGCCGCGCTCCTCCAGGCGCCCCATGACGTCGAAGCTGACTTCGAGGCGGCGGGTGTCGACGAGGACGACGGCGCCGAGGGCGCCTTCGAACAGGCCGTTCCACAGGAACCAGAAGCGCTCCTGGCCGGGCGTGCCGAAGAGGTAGAGCACCAGTTCGTCGGTGATGGTGATGCGGCCGAAGTCCATGGCGACCGTGGTGGCCGTCTTGGAGGCGGAGCCGAAGTTGTCGTCGACCCCGATGCCGGCCTGGGTCATCGTCTCCTCGGTGGTCAGCGGTCTGATCTCGCTGACCGAGCCGACCATGGTGGTCTTGCCCACCCCGAAGCCGCCGACGATGACGATCTTCACGGCGGCCTCGGTCGTGTGGGGCAGCCGGTCCTCGGTCCGCGGTCCCGGGATCGTGTCAGAGTTTTTGAAGTCCATGCATCACCGCTTCAAGGAGGTTTCGGTCGGCGACCCTCTGGCGGACGATCGGCGCGCGGGCCTGCACCAGCTCCGTCGCCAGCAGGTCGGTGAGCAGCACGGTCACCACGCTGAACGGCAGGCTCAGGTAGGCCGACAGCTCGGCCGCGGACAGGGGCGCGGCGCACAGCCGCAGCAGGGCGGCCTGTTCCGGGGTGGCGGAGACGGGCGGGTCGGCGCGGGCCACGATCAGGGTGACCAGGTCGATGTCGGCGCGCTCGCCGCCTCCCTCGCCGCCGATGACGAAGAGCCGCTCGGGGTTGCGGATCTCGGCCTCTTCGCCGGGCGGCCCGGGCTTCCCCGGCGTCCCGGGCTTCCCGGGCGGCGGTAAGGCGGCGGGCCGGTCCTGGCCGGGGGATCGCCTCCGGCGCTTGGGAGGACTCATACGGTCTGCCCGTTGCGCCGCGCGGGGCTGGTCAGGTGGGGGCCGATGCGGGCCACCAGGTCGGCCATGCTCAGGCCCATCCGGCCGGGTTCGCAGCGGACGTCGGAGAGCACGGCGAGATAGGCGTTGGGACCGGCGGCCATCAGGTAGAAGTAGCCGCCGTTCATCTCGATGAGCACCATCTTCATGTCGCCGTCACTGGTGGGGATCTCCTGGCTGACGGCGCTCGCCAGGCTCTGCAGGCCGGCACAGGCCGCAGCGACGCGGTCGGCGGCGTCCGGGTCGCCCGAGTAGCGGGCGATGCGCAGGCCGTCGGCGGAGAGCACCACGATCATCTCGATGCCGGGGACGCCGTCGTAGAGGTCCCGGAGCATCCAGTCGAACTTGCCTTGCTGCTCGATCACTTGGCGTTCCCCTCGTCGTCTGCCGGGGCGTGGGCCGGCTCGTCGCTGCTGGACTGCTGGTGGGTCCGGTGGTGACCCGGGTGCTGCTTGAGCCCCTCCCAGAAGGCGCCGATGAAGTGCCCCGGCGGGAGCCCCTGGCCCCTCTCCGGCTCGGGCTCGGGCGCCGCGGGTGCCGGGATGCCGTTGCGGGCGCGTTCGGCGGCCTGGCGGGCCTCGCGCTCGGCGTCCTCGCGTTCCCAGGCCGCCTGTTCGGCCAGGCGCTGGCTGAGCGGCATCTTGACCCGGCTGCGCCGTTGCGGGAGGCCGCCCGCCGTCCACTCGGTCACCTCGGGGACGTCGTCCTCCAGGGAGACGGTCTCGGTGAACCGGGGGCTGGTGGGGCGGCGCTTCTTGGGCTTGCGCTCCGGTCCGGGCAGGGCGTCCGGGCCCGGGGTGGGGATCGAGGTGGCGCCGATGCCGTGGGCGAGGCCGACACCCGGCTCGGTGGTCATCATCTTGCTCGGCACGATGAGGATGGCGCGGACCCCGCCGTACGCGGAGGCGCGCAGCGAGACGTCCATGCCGAACTGGGTGCACAGCCGGCCGACGACGGAGAGGCCGAGGCGCGGGTGCTGGGCGAGGTCCTGGACGTCGGTTCCGCGCTTGGCCTGCTCCAGCAGGTCCTCGATGCGGGCGCGGGACTCCTCGCTGAGGCTGACGCCCGCGTCCTCGATCTCGATGCAGACGCCGCTCTGCACCTCGGTCGCGGTGACGTGCACCTTGGCCCCGGGCGGCGAGTAGCGGGTGGCGTTGTCGAGGAGTTCGGCGGCGGCGTGGATGACGGGTTCGACCGCGGTGCCCTTGATGTTGACCTTCGCGATGGAGGCCAGGTTGATCCGGCGGTACTCAAGGATCCGGGACATGGCGCCGCGCAGCACGCTGTAGAGGGCGACCGGTTCGGGCCACTGGCGTCCGGGCCGGCCGCCGCCGATCACGGAGATGGAGTCGGCGAGGCGGCCGATCAGCGAGGTGCCGTGGTCGATGCGCAGGAGGTCGTCGAAGACCTCGGGGTTGCGGCCGTGGTCCTCCTCCATCTCGCGCAGTTCCTTGTTCTGCTGGTGGACGATCGCCTGGACGCGGCGGGCGATGTCGACGAAGGAACGCTCCGCGGACTCGCGCATGGAGTCCTGGTGGTCGACGATGTCGCAGACCATGCGGGTCAACCGGCGCTGGGGCTCGCCCAGTTCGGTGTAGGCGGGGTTGACCTCGGCGATGCGGCGCATCACCTCCTCCGGGGTGGAGCCCGTCCGCATGGCGTGCAGCACGTTGGGGATGACCTCGCCGCCGAGCCGGACCATCTCCTCGTGGTGGTTGGCGGCCCGGTGTTCCAGATACGCGCGGTGCCGGGCGTGCTCGGCACGCTCGTCCCGCAGGAGGCGCCCGCGGCGTACCGCTTCGGCCGCCGCAGCGACCACCAGCAGGGTGGCGACGGCACCGCACAGGCCGACGGCGAGCCGGGCCGGTTCCGTCACGAGGGCGACGGCGGCCCCGGTGGCCGCGGCCATCACTATGGCCGGCAGCAGCAGCACGCGCGCGGGGGGAAGTCCGCGGCGACCCGGAGGGGAATCAACACTCACCATGTAGGCCTCTGAAAAGGGATCGGCTGGGACGGAGGAGCTTGCGGCGGGGTACGCCGGAGAGCTGCGGGGGGATCATCCGCACATAGGGAACAAGCGCGCGATTTAGCCTCAACTCGGTGCGCTGCGGGCGAGCTTAGCCCGAGGGGATCAACGCCGTGTCATATTCGGCAAGCACCTGAATCGGGCACGGTCCCGGGAGTAGGGTCGGTCGCATTTGCACACCGAGCGATCAATCGAACGCATACGGTAATGAAGAACGGGCGCACGAAAGCCACTCGCCGTGACGAGGAAGAAGAGCCCGAACCCTTCTCGAACGCACGGAGGCCCGGCGGAAGACTCCGCCGGGCCTCCGTGCGGGGCGGGCTAGCTGTATTGCCCTGTGAGGTTGGGGACGCGGCTGGCGGGTGGTTGCCCTTTCAGCGCGGTGTGTCCGCGGTGGTGATTGTAGGTATGCAGCCATTG
>NZ_JOFH01000059.1 GCF_000721235.1 Streptomyces olivaceus | reverse complement strand
CCTCTCCACCAGCAGCAGCCCGACCCCCTCGGAGAACACCGTGCCGTCGGGTCGCAGTCGCCGTTGCGCAGCGCCTGCGCCGCGAGGTGCAGGGAGACCAGCGACGACGAGCACGCCGTGTCCACGGTGACCGCCGGCCCCTCCAGGCCGAGGACGTAGGCGATACGACCGGACGCGACACTGCTCGCCGCTCCCGTCAGCAGGTACCCCTCCACCCCGTCGGAGGCGTGCGACGGCCCGCCGGGATAGCCGTAGGCGGTCATGCCGACGAACACGCCGGTACGGCTGTTGCGCAGCGACTCGGGCGGGAGCCCGGCCCGTTCGAGGGTCTCCCACACGGTTTCGAGCAGCACGCGCTGCTGCGGGTCCGTGCCCAGCGACTCACGGGGGCTCATGCCGAAGAACTCGGCGTCGAAGTGCCCCGCCTCGTCGAGGAACCCGCCCCGGTCCGTGTACGACGTACCGGGGTGGTCGGGGTCCGGGTCGAAGAGGTTGTCCAGGTCCCAGCCCCGGTCGTCCGGGAACCCGGACACGGTCTCGCGCCCGAGGTCGGCGACGTCCCACAGGTCCTCGGGGGTGCGGACGCCGCCGGGGAAGCGGCACGCCATCGACACGATCACGATCGGATCGTCGGCGCCGCCGCCGCTCTTCGCACGGACCGGGGCGTCCTGCACCTGTCCGCTCAGCCGTTCCCGCAGGTATGCGGCGAGCGCGGCCGCGTTGGGGTGGTCGAAGATCAGGGTCGCGGGCAGCCGCATCCCGGTCGCGGCGCCCAGCCGGTTGCGCAGCTCGACGGCGGTGAGCGAGTCGAAACCGATCTCCTGGAACGGCCGCCGGGCGTCGATCGTCTCCGGCGCGGGATGGCTGAGCACCACGCCGATGTCGTTGCGGACGACGTCGAGCAGGAAATCGAGCTGTTCGGCCGTCGAGCGCCCGGCCAGCTCCCGCCGGAGCGCGCCCCGGCCGTCCCGCCGCCCGCCCGCCTGCCGGCGTGCGGCCCGCAGGAAGCCGCGCAGGACCGCCGGGGCGGGACGTACCTCGGCCGCCGCCCGGACCGCCGCGAGGTTGAGACCGGCGGGCACCAGGTCGGGCCGGCCGCCGTCGAGGCCGACGTCGAAGAGCGCGAGCGCCTCGGCGTCGGACATGGTGGTCAGCACGTCGTGCGCGACGGCGTGCCGCTTCTCCTCGAACAGCTCGGCGGTGATCCCGCTCGCCTGCTGCCAGAGCCCCCACGCGAGCGAGACCGCCGGGAGACCGAGGGTGTGCCGGTGCGCGGCCAGCGCGTCCAGGAAGGCGTTGCCGACCGCGTAGTTGGCCTGCCCCGGGTTGCCGAGGGTGCCCGCGAGCGAGGAGAACAGCACGAACGCGCTGAGGTCGAGGTCCTGCGTCAGCTCGTGCAGATTCCACGCCGCGTCGGCCTTCGGCCGCAGCACCGGGTCGACCTGCCCCGCCTCCAGCGCGGTGACGGCCGCGTCGTCGGTTACTCCCGCCGAGTGCACGACGGCGGTGAGGGGGTGTTCCGGCGGGATCGCGTCGAGCAGGCGGCGCAGCTCGTCGCGGTCGGCGACGTCGCAGGCCCGTACGACGGCCTCGGCGCCCATCCCCTCCAACTCGGCCCGGAGCGCGGCGGCGCCGTCGGCCGCGGGCCCGCGCCGGCTGACCAGCAGCAGATGCCGTACGCCGTGCTCGGCGACCAGGTGCCGGGCCACGGCGGCACCGAGGGTGCCGGTTCCCCCGGTCACCAGGACGGTGCCGTCGGCGGCGAGCGGGCGCGGGATCGTGAGGACCAGCTTGCCGGTGTGGCGGGCCTGGCTCATGAGCCGGAACGCCTGGGGCGCCTGGCGTGCGTCGAAGGCCGCCACGGGCAGCGGCCGCAGCGCGCCCTGCTCGAACATCGCGTCGAGGTCCGCCAGCATGCGCGCGACATGGTCGGGACCCGCCTCGACCGTCTCGAAGGCCCGGTAGACGACACCGGGGTGCCGCTCCGCGACCTCCTCCGGGTCGCGCACGTCGGTCTTGCCCATCTCCAGGAAGCGCCCGCCGCGGGGGAGGAGCCGCAGCGACGCGTCCACGAACTCGTCGGCGAGGGAGTCGAGGACGACGTCCATGCCGGCGCCGTCGGTGGCGGCGAGGAACCTCTCCTCGAACGTGAGCGTCCGCGAGTCCGCGATGTGCGCGTCGTCGAAGCCCGTCGCACGGAGCGTGTCCCACTTGGGGTTGCTCGCGGTGGCGTAGACCTCCGCGCCCCAGTGCCGGGCGAGCTGGACGGCGGCCATGCCGACGCCGCCGGTCGCGGCGTGCACGAGCAGCCGCTGCCCGGACCGCAGACCGCCCAGGTCGCGCAGGGCGTAGTAGGCGGTGAGGAACGCCACCGGAGCGGTGGCGGCCTGCACGAAGGTCCAGCCGCGCGGCACCCGGGTCAGCGCCCGCCGGTCGGCGACCGCGACCGGTCCCACCGCTCCCTCCGGGAACAGGCCCATGACCGCGTCGCCGGGCGCGAGGCCGGTGACGTCCGGGCCGGCCTCGGTGACGACGCCGGCGGCCTCGCTGCCGATGAACGCCTCGCCCGGATAGAGGCCGAGGGCGAGGAGTACGTCGCGGAAGTTGGCCCCGGCCGCCCGGACCGCGACCCTGACCTCTCCGCCTTCCAGCGGCCGTTCGGCGGCGCAGGGCTCCAGGACGAGGTTCTCGACGGTGCCCGGCTCGGTGGTCGCCAGCCGCCAGGCCCCGGCACCCTCGGGCGGCGCCAGCAGGCCGTCGGTGTCGGCGTGCACGAGCCGGGCCGTGTGCGCCTCGCCGTCCCGCAGCGCGAGCTGGGGCTCGCCCGACGCGAGCGCCTCCCTGAGCCGCCGCAGCGAGCTGTCGCGGCCGTCGAGGTCGACGAGGTGGAAGTGGTCCGGGCGCTCCAGCTGCGCCACCCGCAGGAACCCCCAGGCCGCCGACGCGGCCAGACCGGGCACGTGTTCACCGGCGCGGACGGCGACCGCCCGTTCGGTCACGACGACGAGGCGGCTGCTCTCGAACCGGTCGTCGGCGAGCCACTGCCGGACGAGCCGGCGGGCCCAGTGCGCGGTCGCACGGGCGCCGTCGGCCGGGTTGCCGTCGTGGGAGGGAACGAACGCCAGCACGACCTCCGGGAGTTCCGCACCGGCGTCGGCCCGGGCGCGCAGCGCGTCGAGATCGGCCACGGCACGGACATCACCGCCGATCCCGTCGCGCAGGGGGTCCGGGAGGCTTCCGAGCACGGCCCAGCCGGCGTGCCCGCCGGTCTCCTCGGCAGGAGCCGCCGGCCGCCAGGAGAGGCGGTAGAGGGAGTCGCGTCGCACCGCCGCGGCGCCGGAGACCCGCTGGGCGCCGAGCGGTCGTACGGTGAGGGCCTCGACCGTCGTCACCGGTTCCCCGGCGGCGTCCATGAGCGACAGGCCGACCGTGTCGGGCCCGGTGAGGCGCAGCCGGACCCGCAGGGCGGTGGCGCCGACGGCGTGCACCGACACGCCGCGCCAGGCGAACGGCAGCCTGGTCCGGCCGTCGTGGTCGTCGCCCGCCAGCGCGGTGACGTGCAGCGCGGCGTCCGACAGCGCCGGGTGCAGCGCGAAGCCCCCGGTGTCGACGCCGTCGGGGAGCTCGACCTCGGCGTACAGGTCGTCGCCCTGGCGCCAGGCGGCGCGCAGCCCCAGGAACGGGGAACCGTAGGCGAGCCCGATGGCGCCCAGCCGCTCGTACGCCTCGGCCGCCTTCAGCGGTGTCGCTCCGGCGGGCGGCCAGGTCGTGACCGGCTCGTCCGCCGGTACGGGGTGCGGGCTCACGACGCCGGTCGCGTGGGCCGTCCACGGGAGATCGCCGGAGGTCGCCTCGTCGTCGTCCGGCCGGGAGTGGATGCCGATGGGCCGGTCGCCGTCCGGGCCCGCCGCGCCGACGATCACCTGGATGCGCACCGCTTCCCGCTCCCGCAGCGGCAGCGGCGCCTGGAGCGTCAGCTCCGCCACCTGGGCGCAGCCCACGCGGTGGGCGGCGTGGAGCGCGAGCTCGGCGAACGCGGTGGCCGGGACGATCACCGTGTCGTGCACGACGTGCCCGGCGAGCCAGCCGTGGGTCTTCAGCGAGAGCCGCCCGGAGAACAGGTGCCCGGCACCGTCGGCCAGCACCGTCTCGGCGGCCAGCAACGGGTGGTCGGCCGAGCCCAGGCCGGCCGAGCGGACGTCACCGGCGGCCCCGACGGCGTCGGGCCAGTAGCGCTCCCCGGCGAACGGGTAGGTCGGCAGGTCGAGACGGGCCGCCGCCGACCCCGGCACGATCCGCGCCCAGTCCGGTGCCGCGCCGTTGACGTGCGCCTCGGCCAGGGACGTGAGCAGCCGCGTCGGGTCGCCGTGGTTGCGGCGCAGGGTGCCGTGCGCCCGGGCCGTGGCGCCGAGGTCATCGATGGTCTCCTGGACCGGGACGGTCAGCACCGGGTGCGGGCTGACCTCGATGAAGAGCGAGTGTCCGTCGGCGAGCAGCGCGCGCGTCGTCTCGTCGAACCTGACCCGGCTGCGCAGATTGGTGTACCAGTACGCGCCGTCGAGCGCCTCGGCGTCCACCGGCGCGGCGCCGACGGTGGAGTAGAACGGGACGTCGGCCGGTCGCGGGGCGATCCCCGCCAGGTCCTCGGAGAGCCGTTCCCGGACGGCCTCGACGTACGGCGTGTGCGAGGCGTAGTCCACCGGGATCATCCGGGCCTGGACGCCGTCGCGCCGGCAGGAGTCGACGAGTTCCCGCAGTTCCCCGACGGCTCCCGCGACCACGGTGGAGCCCGGCGCGTTCACGGCCGCGATGCCCAGGTTCTCCCGGGCCGGTACGTCGAGGAGGGCCGCGACCTCGGCGGCGGACAGCGGCACCGAGGCCATGCCGCCCGTTCCGGCCAGGTCGAGCAGGGCCCGGCTGCGCAGGGCGACGACCCTGGCGGCGTCGTCGAGGGTCAGTGCCCCGGCGACATGGGCGGCCGCGATCTCCCCCTGGGAGTGCCCGACCACCGCGTCCGGCCGGACGCCCGCCGCCTGCCACACCCGGGCCAGGGACACCATCACCGCGAACAGCGCGGGCTGTACGACGTCCACCCGCTCCGACGAGGGGGCGTCCGGCGCGCCCCGCAGTACGTCGAGCAGCGACCAGCCGGTGTGCGGGGCGAGCGCTTCGGCGCAGGCCGCTATGTGCTCCCGGAAGACCTCGGAGGTCTCCAGCAGGCCGACGGCCATCCGCTCCCACTGGGAACCCTGCCCCGGGAACACGAACACCGTCCGGGCGGCGGTGCCGCGGCCCTGGACGGTGTTCCGTGCCGTCCGGCCGTCCGCCAGGGCGCGCAGCCCCTCCAGGAACTCCTCGCGCGTGGAGGCGACGACGGCCGCGCGGTGCTCGTGGTGATCGCGCTCGTGGGCCAGCGCGTGGCCGATGTCGGACGGCTCGGCGTCCGGGTGGTCCAGGGCGAAGCCGAGGAGCCGCCGGGCCTGTTCGCGCAGGGCGGCCTCGCTGCGGGCGGAGACCAGCCACGGCAGCGTGCCCGCCGAGACGACCGGTGGCCCGGAATCCGCCGGCTCTGCGGACGGCGTCGCGGGAGCGGGCGGGGCGGCCTCCAGGATGACGTGCGCGTTGGTGCCGCCCACGCCGAACGACGACACGGCCGCGCGGGGCGGACGGCCGGTCTCGGGCCACGGCCGCGCGGACGTGAGCAGTTCGACGTTGCCCAGTTCCCAGTTCACGTGGGGCGTCGGGGTGTCCACGTGGAGCGTCCGGGGAAGCAGCCCGTTGCGCAGGGCCAGCACCATCTTGATGACGCCGGCCACGCCCGCCGCGCCCTGCGGGTGGTTGAGGTTGGACTTCACGGAGCCGAGCCACAGCGGCCGGTCGGCGGGCCGGTCCTGTCCGTAGGTGGCGAGCACCGCGTGGGCCTCGATCGGGTCGCCCAGAGTGGTGCCGGTGCCGTGCGCCTCGACGGCGTCGACGTCGCCGTAGGTCAGGCGGGCGTCGGCCAGCGCCTGGTCGATGACACGCCGTTGGGCGGGGCCGTTGGGCGCGGTCAGGCCGTTGCTGGCGCCGTCGGAGTTGACCGCCGAGCCGCGCAGGACGGCGAGGATCCGGTCGCCGTCGCGCTGTGCGTCCGACAGCCGCCGCAGCAGCAGCAGTCCCACGCCCTCGCCCCAGCCGATGCCGTCGGCGGCGGCCGCGAAGGGCTTGCTCCGGCCGTCGGGGGCCAGCCCCCGCTGCCGGCTGAACTCGGTGAACCACGCGGAGGTGGCCATGATGGTGACGCCACCGGTCAGCGCCCGCTCGCACTCGCCGTTGCGCAGCGCCTTGATCGCCAGGTGGAGTGCCACCATCGACGACGAGCAGGCGGTGTCCACGGTGAGCGTCGGGCCCTCGAGGCCGTAGGCGTAGGCGATGCGGCCGGACATGATGCTGGCCTGTGTGCCCGTGAGGATGTAGCCCTCGACCTGCTCCTTGGTGGGCAGCAGGCTCATGTTGTAGGTCTGGCCGACGCTGCCGATGAACACCCCGGTGCGGGTGGAGCGCAGGGAGGACGGGGGAGTGCCCGCCCGTTCGAACGTCTCCCACGCGACTTCCAGGATCTGCCGCTGCTGCGGGTCCATCGCCAGCGCCTCGCGCGGGCTGATCCCGAAGAAGTCCGCGTCGAACCGGGCGGCGTCGGAGACGAACGAGCCCGTGCGGGTGTACGTCTTGCCGGGGGCGTCGGGATCCGGGTCGTAGATGTCGTCGATGTCCCAGCCCCGGTCGGGCGGGACGTCCGTGACGGCGTCCTCCTCGGCCATCAGCATGTCCCACAGTTTCTCCGGGGAGTAGACGTCGCCGGGGAACCGGCAGCCCATGGCCACCACGGCGATCGGCTCGCGCTCCCGGCCCTCGGCCTCCTCCAGACGCCGGCGGGTCTGGCGGAGACTCGCCGTGGTCCGCTTGAGGTAGTCGCGCAGCCGCTTCTCGTTCGCCACCGGACCGAGCTCAGTCGAGTCGGGGTTCATCGGGCCTCCCCTTTGTCATTCCCCACCGTTTGATAACGCAATGCGAATTCCGATCGCTTGTGCCGGTGACGCAGGACACGCCGAATAATGGTCGCAGTCCCGTCTTGCGGCGGACTTGGGCCGTTCTAAAACCGTCGCCCCGAAAGCGACGGGGCGCCCTGCCCTAAAGGGAGTCGCCGAAAGAAGACCTGCGGAATTTAGTCGCGATTTAATGAGGGGCGGCAGAATATGCCGGGATCAGACGGGGCGGAGAAGGGTGGGTAATGAGCGGCATCCTGAGTCACCCGGGACCGCGGCCGGGAATCCTTTCCGACGGAGCCCGCCTCCTGCGGTCGGGGCTGGCCACCGGCGGGGTGGCGACGACGAACGAGCAGTTCGCCGCGTGGCTCGCCCGGTGCGAGGAGACCGTCCGGGCGCGGGTCGAGCGGGTACCGCTCGCCGAGCTGAAGGGCTGGCACTTCACCGAGGGGTACGGCGTTCTGGCGCACGACAGCGGCAAGTTCTTCAGCGTCGAGGGCACGGACATCACCCGGACCGGACCGAGGACACTGTCCTGGCAGCAGCCGCTCATCAACCAGCCCGAGGTCGGCATTCTCGGCCTGCTGGCCAAGGAGTTTGACGGCGTCCTGCACTTCCTGATGCAGGCCAAGGTCGAACCGGGCAACCGCCGGCAGCTCCAGCTCTCCCCGACCGTGCAGGCCACCCGGAGCAACTACACCAAGGTGCACGGCGGGGCGTCCACGCCCTACCTGGAGCACTTCCTGCCGGCCGGCCGCGGCCGGGTGGTCGCCGACGTGCTCCAGTCCGAGCAGGGCACCTGGTTCCTGGGCAAGCGCAACCGCAACATGGTCGTCGAGACCACCGCCGAGGTGCCCGTCCGCGACACCTTCTGCTGGCTGACGTTCGGGCAGATACGGCGGCTGATGACCGAGCCGAACCTGATCAACATGGACTCCCGTACGGTGCTGGCCTGCCTGCCCATGGCGGTGTCCGGCTGGCCGGACGACCTGGTCGACGACGCTCCCGACCCGGCGTACGCGGCAGGTCTGCGCCGGTCGTTCCAGGCGGGCGGGACGGACGGCCGCCACACCGACGTCGAGATCCTCAGCTGGCTCAACGACGTGCGCACCGAGACGGAGCTGCGCGTCGACCGCGTCCCGCTGTCCGCGCTGCGGGACTGGCGGGTGTCGGACGAGGAGATCGCACACCGCGAGGGCAAGCACTTCAAGGTGATCGGGGTCTCGGTGGAGAGCGGCCGGCGTGAGGTCGCCGCCTGGTCCCAGCCGCTGCTGGCCCCCTGCGACACCGGTGTCGTCGCCTTTCTGACGGCACACGTCGACGGAGTGCCGCACCTCCTCATGCGGGCCTCCGTCGAGCCGGGATTCCGGGACGTCGTCGAACTCGGCCCCACCGTCCAGTGCAACCCGCTCAACTACGCCGACGCGCCGCCCGAACGGCGCCCCCCGTTCCTGGACCACGTGCTCGCGGCGACCGGCACCGTCCGCTACGACGTGGTGCTGTCGGAGGAGGGCGGCCGGTTCTATCACGCGGAATGCCGTTACATGGTGGTCGAGTGCGACGATCCGGAGGCACTCCAACCCCCTCCGGACTTCCGCTGGATGACCGTCCGCCAGGTCCTGGCGATGCGTCAGCACGCCAACTACCTCAACGTCCAGACGCGGAGCCTGCTGGCCTGCCTCGGATCCCTCTGGTAGGCGCGATGTCCACCGAGAAGAGTGCCCTCTGGTTCAGGAGGTTCGTGCCGGGCGCCGAGGAGGCGCCGGTACGGCTGGTGTGCCTGCCGCACGCCGGCGGCTCGGCGGCGTACTTCCTGCCGCTCGCCCACGCGCTCGGCGCCCGCGCCGACGTGCTGGCGGCACAGTACCCGGGCCGCCAGGACCGGCGCCGGGAGCCGTGCATCGACGAGATGGGCGCCCTGGCCGACGCGGCCTTCGACGCCCTGCGCCCCTACCTCGACCGGCCGGTGCTCCTGTTCGGGCACAGCATGGGAGCGACGCTCGGGTTCGAGCTGGTGCGCCGCATCGAGGCCGCCCCGGGGCCGGGCGCCGTCCGGCTGTTCGCCTCGGGGCGGCGGGCGCCCGCCAGGGCGGGCGGCCCGCTGGTGCACCTCCTGGACGACGACCGTCTCCTCGCGGAGCTGGCCGGGCTCGACGGCACCGACGCCCGTGTCCTCGGCGACGAGGAACTCATGCGTTCGGCGCTGCCCGCGATCCGTGCCGACTACAAGGCCGCGGAGACCTACCGGCTGACCGGCGACGTGCGGTTGGACTGCCCGATCACGGCCCTCGCCGGAGCGAGCGATCCCAAGGTGACGCTCGACGAGGTGCGCGCGTGGGAACAGCACACGACGGCCGGCTTCGAACTGCGCGTCTTCGAGGGAGGACACTTCTTCCTCGCGGGCCACCGGGAGGCGATCGTGCGCCTGGTCACCGAGCGTCTGCACGGCCAAGCACGGATTTAGCACTCCTCAGCATGCTGAGAGCGTGAGTCCGAGTCGAGTCGGAGTGCGAGTCGCAGCGTCACTCGACGAAACGCAACGGGGGAAACACATGACCACGCGAAGAGCAGTACTGAAAGGCGGAGCGGCCGCCCTGGCCCTGGCCGGCCTCGGTGCCGCCGGCGCCGCAAGCAGCAGCGCCCTGGCGGGGAAGACCGAATGGGAGCGGCTCCAGAGGCGGCTGACGGGGCGGCTGGTGCTGCCCTCCAGCGGCGACTACGACCTGGCCAAGCAACTGCACCGGACGATGTTCGACGGCATCCGTCCGGCCGGAGTGGCCTACTGCGAGACCGTCGGCGACGTACGGGCGTGTCTGTCCTTCGCCCAGCACAACGGCGTCCCCGCGGTCCCGCGCAGCGGAGGACACAGCTACGGCGGGTACTCCACCACCGAGGGCCTGGTCATCGACGTGTCCCGGCTGAACACCGTCCAGGTCGGCGAGCATGCCACGGTCGTCGGCCCCGGCGCCCAGCTCACCGACCTCGTCGACGCCGCCGGTGCGCACGGGGTGGGGCTCGCGTCCGGGATCTGCCCGACCGTGGCGATGGGCGGATACCTCCAGGGCGGCGGCATCGGCTGGCAGACCCGCTCGCTCGGCCTCGGCTGCGACTCGCTGGAATCCGTGCAGGTCGTGCTCGCCGACGGCAGCGTGGTCACCTGCTCCGAGCACCAGCACCAGGACCTGTTCTGGGCACTGCGCGGTGGCGGGGGAGGCAACTTCGGCATCGTCACCCGCTACGAACGGCGCAACAGCACCATCCCCGGGATGGTCAACTACACGCTGGCCTGGGACTGGGACCACGTCAAGGACGTGGTGGAGGGCTGGCAGCGCTGGCTGCCCGGCGCCCCCCGGGAGATGAGCGGCCGCTGCCTGCTCGGGCTCCTCAACGCCGCCCCCGACGCCACGCCGCTGCTGATCACCGACGGCACGTTCCTCGGCTCGCCCGAGGACCTCGACGCGCACCTGGACGCCCTCGTCTCGGCGATCGGCCGCGCTCCGGCCGCCCGCGACGCGGAGGACCTCGGATTCCGCGACGGGATGATGTCCTGGTTCAAGTGCTCGGACAAGACCGTCGCCCAGTGCCACCGTGTGGGGCACAACCCCGAGGCCACCCTTCCCAGGGCCGGCTTCCAGATCGACCGCTCGCGCCTGTTCAAGGAGGCCGTCCCGTCCTCCGGGGTGGACGAGATCCTCGCCGCCTTCGACGCCGAACGCCGGGCCGGTCACATCCGGTTCATCCACCTGTTCGCGCTCGGCGGTGCCGCCTCCGACGTCCCCCGGACCGCGACCGCGTACGTGCACCGGGACGCCCGGTTCTCGGTCGACCTGGCGACGGTGCTCCCTCCGGTGATGGACAACGACGAGGAACGGGCCGCGGCCCGCGCCTGGATCGACCGCGCCTTCACCGTCACGGACCAGTACTCGGCCCACGAGACCTACCAGAACTACATCGACCCCGATCTGGCGGACTGGCGGCAGGCGTACTACGCCGAGAACTACCCGCGGCTCGTCAAGGCGAAGCGCACCTACGACCCGCACGGCTTCTTCGACTTCGCGCAGAGCATAGGCTGACCGCACGTCCTCGGACCTGCGAACCGGAAGCCCGGTTCGCAGGTCCGCGCGTGGTCGGGCCGGCTCTGTTCAGGCCAGCTCTTCGAGCGAGCGGACCACGGCCGACGGAGGGGGCATCTCGGCCATCTCCTCGCGCAGCTTCTCCGCCGCCACCCGCCAGGCCGGCTCGGTGAGCACTCTGGTGACGGCCGCCCCGATCTCCCCGGCGTCCGCCCCGGCCGCGTCGAGCGTGACGCCGGCGCCGCTGCCGGCGAAGTTGGCGGCGTTGAAGGGGTTGTCGGCGGTCTGCGGCATCATCACCTGGGGCAGGCCGTGGCGGGCCGCCGTCAGCAGCGTGCTGGTGCCGCCCTGGTGGACGATGGCGTCGCAGGTCCCCATGAACAGGTGCAGCGGGACGTTCTCCGCCACGCGAACGCCCGCCGGCAGCGTGCCGAGCTTCCTCCGGTCGTCGCGGCCGACCGCGAGCACGACCTCGACGTCGAGACCGGCGAGGCCCTCGACGACCCGGGGCAGCACGAACGCCTCGTCACCGGCGAGCGCGGAGGTGGAGGTGCCCCAGGTGACGCACACCCGGGGACGGCCGGGATGGTCCAGCACCCAGTCCGGGGAGACGGCCGCGCCGTTGTAGGGGACGAACCTCATGGGCAGCCGCCCGCTCAGGTCGGGGAACTGGAGGCTGGTGGGCCAGGGGTCGACGGTGCGGACCGGGTAGTCGTTGCGGACCTCCACGCCGTAGTGGTCGTACAGGCCGGGCAGCCCCGTGGGCCACTCGGCGCGCACGTCACCGTCGGCGGCGCGGCCCTGCAACGGCTGACTGACCATGCGCATCACGTCCGGGCCCCAGGTCTGCCGGACCAGCGGCACGCCCCGCAGCGCCGAGACCAGCGGGGCCGCGAACACCATCGAGTCGGTGACCAGCAGGTCCGGCCGCCAGTACTCGGTGAACCGCAGCAGGCCGGGCGCCATCCGGCCGGCGGCCTCGACCAGCGGGGCCATGGCCGCGTCCCGCAGGTCGGCGTGCTTGTCGTCGTAGTCGGCGGGGGGTTCCTCGGCGGTGCCCGCCAGACCGCTGTCGGTCCACTGATCGGCGGGCGCCTCGATCACACGCTGTCCGCCGCGCGAGCGCAGTACGCCGTCCATGATCTCGTAGCCGTGGCCGACCTCGACGGCGGGCAGTCCGACGTCGACGATCGCCCGGCTCAGTTCGGGCTGGGCGGCCACGCGCACGTCGTGCCCGGCTGCCCGGAAGGCCCAGGCCAACGGCACCATGTGGAAGAGGGGGGTGGTGGTGGCGGCGACGGGGGTGAAGAGGATGCGCAACGGGATTCCTTCGGCTCGGGCGGTAAGCGGCCAGGGGGGCGTCAGCGCGCGACGAGGTCCGTGAGGATGTGGACGACCTCGGCGGGCGAGGGCATCTCGGCGATCTCGTCACGGATCTCCCACGCCGCCTGCCGGATCGCGTCGTCCGTGCAGGCGGCGGTCACCGCGGAGGCGACGGCGTCGGCGTCCACGGTGGCGGCTTCCAGAACGGTGGCGGAGCCGCCACCGGCGAAGGCGAGCGAGATCATCGGCGTCTCGGCCGTCTCGGGCACGAGCACCTGGGGCACCCCGATGTGGGCGGCCGTCAGGACCGACCCGGCCCCGCCCTGGTTGACGATCGCCGCGCAGTGGGGCAGCAGCAGGTTGATGGGGAGGTTCTCGGCGACCCGCACGTTGTCCGGCAGCTCGCCGAGATGCGCCCGGTCGGCGGGGCTGACGGCGACCACCAGTTCGATGTCGAGCGGGGTGAGCGCGCCGACGACGCGCGGAAGCAGGGCGGGGTCGCCGCCCAGGACGCTGTTGGTCGTGCCCCAGGTGACGCAGACACGGGGTCGTGCGGGGGGCTCCACCACCCACTCCGGGACGGTGCCGGCCCCGTTGTAGGGGATGTAGCGCTCGTGCACGCGGCCGTCGGGGCGGCCGAACTGTTTGAGGCTGGTGGGCCAGGGGTCGACGGTGCGCAGCGGGTAGTCGTTGCGGACCTCGGCGCCGTACCGGTCGAACAGCTCCGTCAGCCCGGTGGGCCACGCGTCGCGTTCGGTGCCGTCGAAGGGCTGCCCCTGCAGCGGGTGGCCGTAGATGATGTCGGGACCCCAGATCTTGCGCACGAGCGGGATGCCCAGCGCCGCCCCCACCAGGGGAGCGGCCATCAGGACCGGGTCGGTGACGATCAGGTCGGGACGCCAGCGCTCGGCGAACGTCATGAGGTCCGGCGCCATCCTGGTGGCCAGCCCGACCACGGGCCCGAACCGCTCGTCCCGCAGACGTCTCCTCTCCTCCTGGGACATCGCCTCCAGCTGCGCGGGGCTGAAACTGTTGCCGTTGCGCAGTTCCACCATGGCGCCCATGAAGTCGAAACCCTCGCCGACCTCCACGGCGGGCAGCCCCATGCCGAGGGTCGTCGGCGTGAGCGACGGCTGCGAGGCCACGCGCACGTCGTGTCCCGCCGTGCGGAACGCCCAGATCAGCGGAGCCTGGTGATACAGATGGGTCCTGGAGGGCAACGGGGTGAACAGGACACGCACGGCATACCTCCGTGGACGGCTGACGCTGGCCCACCCAGTCCACCCCACCCCCCTAAAGAGGGACTGAAAACACGTGTGGGATGCTGTCGCCGTGTCACCAACGGCTCGCGAGAACAAGACCGCCGCCGTACGCCGGGCGGTGAGCGAAGCCGCGCTCAGCCTGGCCGTCGAGTGCGGATGGGAGAACGTCCGCGTCGAGGACATCGCGGCGAGGGCCGGGATGTCCACGCGCTCCTTCAGCAATTACTTCCGCAGCAAGAACGAGGCGATCTACGCGGTCGACCTCGACCGGTCGGCGGCGATCCAGGAGTACCTGCGCGCCCGCCCGGTCGACGAGCCGCTGTGGGACGCGGTCGTGAACGCCACCCTGGGTGCCCTCACGGCCGGGGACACGCGCGACCGGGACCTGGTCAGCAAGGTGCGGCTCGCCGTCGCGGCCTCCCCGCTGGGCGGCGAGTACCTCAAGGTGCACGCGGTGCGGGAGGCGGCGCTGGCGACGGGCATCGCCGAACGTCTCGGCATGGACGCCGACACCGACATCTACCCGCGGCTGATGGCCTCGACCGTGGTCGGCGCGGTGCGCGTGGCGATCGAGTTCTGGATCGGCTCGGGCCAGGACACACCGCTGTCCGACTCGATCCGCGCAGCCCTGCGGAAGGTCGCCGCCGGCCTGCCCGAACCACCGCGACGGACCGGCGGCTCCCTCTAGGGGGACCCCCGGTCCACGGGCGGTCAGCCGGCCGAGGAGGCGCGCAGCCGGGCCAGGCGGTGGAGCAGGCCGAGAACGAGGGACACGGGGGCCTTACCCCCGACGACGCGGACCAGCGACCGGATCAGCCACAGCTGCGTCTCGGCGGCGTGGGACGGGGCGCCGTGCACGTCGTCGTGCGTGAGGACACCGATGTCGCGGACGTGCTCGCGCAGCATCGCCACGTCCGTCCCCGGGATGATCTCGTCGCGCGTGCAGGCGACATAGCGCACCGGGATGTCCAGCGCACGCAGCTCCTCCGGCCGTAGGGCCCACTCCCGCATCCGGTCGAGCACGGTCTCGGGCTTGTCGTCCGCCAGCTGCGCCAGCGAGTCCACGGTGAGCCTCGGCAGGCGGGCCTGCCACTCCCGGTCTGTGAAGAAGTCGTGGACGGGTGCCCCGGCGGTGAGCACCGACCTGATCCTTTCGTCCTCCAGCGCGCAGCGCAGCGCCAGGTGACCGCTGAAGCTCAGCGCCAGCAGATGCGCGTTCGCCGTGTCGGCCCGGTCGCTCACGTGGTCGAGCAGGTGGGACAGCATCCGCCAGCCGTCCCTGTCGTAGGGCAGGGTGTTCTCGCCCACTCCGGGCATCTCCGTGATGATCCCGGCGAGGCCCAGGCGGCGGATGGCGGCCAAGGTCGGCGCCCATGCCTCCTTGACGGTGACGATGCCGCCGCTGACGACCATCACCGGCCTGCGCACGCCGTCCGACAGCCCGGTCGCCCACGCGACGACGCGACCGGCCGGAAGGTCGACCTCCAGCCGTTCGATGTCCTTGTCCGCGCGCCGCCACTCGTCGAACGTCCGGACGGTCTCGTCCTGCGCCATCCGCCGGGCGGGGCCGTCCACGAACGGGAACCGGGCCATGGCGTGGTGGCGGCAGGAGTCCAGCAGCCTGCCCCGGCGTTCCAGTTCCCGCGCGGACCGGGACCATTCGGCCGTCCACGAGCCGTCGCCTTCGGTGTCCGTGCGGATACGGGCCAGGACCTCCTCGTGGCGGGCGATCCCCTGCCCCTTGGTGTGGGCCAGCACGAACTGCTTGAGCTCGCCCACGTCGTTGGTGCCGGCGTCCGCGGGGGCGTCCTCCTGGAAGTCCTCCAGCGCCTGCTTGATGTCCGTGAGCAGATCCGCGGCCTCGGCGCCGTCGATCACCCGGTGGTCGAAGGTGAGGTTCAGCCGCATGACGGGCGCGACCGCCGTCCCGCCGTCGCGCACCACGGGCCGGTCGGCGACCCGGCCGAGGCCGAGCGTCACCGTGGTCCCGCCGGTGGAGTGGAACCCGTCCACCGCGCTGTGCGACAGCGAGGTGACCGCGAACGAGCCGATGGCGGCGGACCGGGTACGCAGCGGACGCATCCGTGACCGGTATGCCGCGCCGCCGACCAGCAGCGGCAGGCGACGGATCAGTCTGGCCCCGGCGAACTCCGGGAGCTGCTCGGCGTCGCCGCGCGTGTAGTGGTCGACCTGCCGCTGGATCCCGTCCAGGGCCGTGACCTGGAGGTCCGGCAGAACGGCCGACAGCACCACGCGCTGCCCGTTCACGGTGTGGTCCATCGTGAACTTGCCGTTCACCGAGGGGAATCGGGCGACCCTCGGGCGCCGACCGCCGCGGATCGCGGCGTTGGCCTCGGGATGGGCCACGAGGGCGCGGCTCGCCGCGTGCAGCACGTAGCTCAGCCACGAGTAGTGGCGGCCCGCCTCGCGGGCCTGCGTCCGGTGGGCGCGGATCCGGGTCATGTCCACCTCGGTGTCGAGGTGGACCGGGGCGAACGACCTGATCTCCCGGAGGAAGTACAGAGTGGGCCGCCGTTCCTTGGCGAGTGGCCTGATCGTCACGACTGCACCGCCAGTTCGTGGATCTCGTGGAGGCTCTCGGCCTCCAGCACGTCCGGCAGCGAGATCGACCGTCCCGTCTGCCGTTCCAGGGCCGTGAGCAGGGCCAGCAGATGCATCGAGTCCCAGCCGGGCACCTGGTCCAGCGGTACGTCCGCGTGCTCGGGGCCGACGGGCAGCCCGATCTCGTGGCGCACCAGGACCAGGAAATCGTCGATGGTCGTCAACGGCTCTCCTCCAGAGACTCGGTGAATCGGATGTGCGGGGGCGGCGCGACGATGCCGGCGGGGTCGGACAGGTCGTGCCGGAAGGTGAGGACGCCGTCCTCCTCGCCGGTGACGGTGAAGCCGTGGTCGGGGTAGAACGCGCGCACCGCCGAGTTCTTCGGGCCGGGCCGGTAGACCGCCTCGACCGCGTGCGCTCCCGCGGCCCTGGCGTCCGACAGCACCGCGCTCAGGCACGCCGTCTCGATGCCGCGGGAGAACACCCGGCAGCTGAGGACGAAGTTGTCGATGTGCACCGTGTCGCCCGCCCGGCGGGTGAACACCACGCCGACCATGCCGTTGTCGCCGAAGCGGTCCCCGGAGTGGATGCCGAGCACGCGTGTCGCCGGCCCGTCCGCGGCCTCGCTCACCTGCGGAGTCTGACACCGCAGCATGCCGGTGTGGAACTGGTTGGTCCGCAGGGTCAGTTGCGCCGCTCGGGAGATGCCGGCCCCGGTCACCGGCGCGAGCCGCACCCGGACGTCCAGTTCGGACAGATAGTCGGCGACCGAGTCGAACGAGCTGAGGAACGTGTGCCGGTCCTTCTCCTCCCGGTACCGGGCGGGGCGGGCGCGGTCCTCGGCGTTCAGCTCGCGGGTGTCGAACCACCCGTCGCGCAGCAGCCGTTCGATGTGCCGGGCGGGTTCCTCGTCCAGCCGGACGACCGCGACCTCGGGCAGCGTGTGCCGGACGAGCCCGCACTCGTAGGCGCTGTCGTCGGCGAAGACGAAGGAGTCCACGCCGATGTTGAGGTCCCGGGCGAGGTCGCGGAGGTTGTCGGGCTTGGCCCGCCAGTTGGCCGTCACCTGCACGAAGTCGTCCGGGCGCAGGGCCATGCCGGGGTGCTCGCGCAGCGCCTCCTGCACCGGTCCGGGATCGTTCTTGCTCGCCACGGCCAGCAGGACGCCCTGGGAACCGAGCTGCCTGACCACGTTCTGGAACGCCGTGAACGCCTCCCCGCGCAGGCCCTCGCCGAGCTCGATGCCCTCCTGCCCGTCGTCGCCGAGCACCCCGCCCCACAGCGTGCCGTCCAGGTCGCAGACCAGCGCCTTCTTGGTGCGCCCCGTCAGATGGCGGGCGAGATGGCCGACCTCGCGGGCGTACCGGGCCAGCAGGGCGGGGGACAGACCGGTCCGGGCGTAGCGCCCGAGCCGGGCGTCCTCGGCGGGCACCCCCTCGGCCAGCAGCGGATCCAGGTCCAGCGCGATCACCGAGGGAATCTCGTCGCCCAGTTCCAGCAGCCGGGCGTTGGCCCTGCGCCAGGCCGCGCCCAGCCGGGCGCGCGACCGGTGGTCGACGAGCTGGGCGGTGAACCGCCGGGGCAGCGGGAGAGTGTTCAGGACCAGCGTGCCGCCGGTCCGCCCGCCGAAGGCGACCGCGAGGTCCCGCACCCTCGCGACCAGGGCGTCGAGGGCCCGTTCGGCGTCCTCGGCCGTCCACGGAACCGGGACCTCGTCGAACACCGTGTCGGGGTCCAGCACGCACAGGACGAGGTCGGGCCGGGCCTCGTACAGCGCGCTCTTCGGGTCGCCGAGGTCGAACACGTAGGCGTCGAAGTCGGACAGCCGCGCCCGTACGAGCATGCCGTGCCGGGCCAGCTCCGCGGTGAGCGGGGCGAGCAGCGGGCCCAGCGTGCGGTGCCCGGTGACCGCGACCGCGACCACCGGCGTCGACGGGTGCGCCCGCAGCACCTCGTCGGGGTCGAGCCGGGAGAGCAGGCGCCCGGCCCGCTCCAGCTCCCCGTCGTCGAGTTCGGCCAGCAGGCCCGGGACCAGCGGATAGCAGGCGGCGAGCCGCCCCGACCCGTGCAGCTCGGACAGCGTCACGCGTCCACCTTCTCCAGCGCGTAGCCCGCCTTGATCCACTTGCTGGACTCGATCGCGACACCCACCGCGCGGTCACCGGCGATCATGCGCGGCAGCAGCCGCTCCAGCTGGAAGAACGGCAGGGCGTTGCCCGTGTTGCCGGTCTCCCGCACGCAGCTGACCTCCTGGGCGTCCGGCACGTCGAGCCGGGCGTGGATCTCGTCGGTCATCCGCCCCGACAGCTGGGGCGGCAGCACGTAGTCGACCTCGCCCCGGTCCCAGTTCAGCGCGTCGAGCATCTCGTCGAGCGTCTGCACGGCCAGCGGCGGCACCGCGTCCTGCACCGCCTTGTAGTCCTCGACCGCGGCGGGCCGGTCCGCATGACGGTCGGCCCCGCCGAACCAGTTCAGGGTCTGCCCCGGCTCCCGCCCGCGCCCCACGCACCGCACCCGCGTCCGCAGCAGCTCGACCCCGTGCGCCCCCCGCTCGACGCCGAGTACGGCCGCACCCGCGCCGTCGCCGAACAGCACGCCGTTGACCTGCTGGTCGGGCGGGAGCGAGCGGACGTCCACCGACAGGTCGAGATGCTTGGCACAGGAGTCGGCGCCGATCACCAGCGCGGTCCGGTGCTCGCCGGAACCCAGCAGCCGCCGAGCCACGTCCAGTGCCTGGACCGCGCCCGTGCACCCCGACTGGAGCTGGTACGTGGCCACGTCGTCGATGCCCAGCCGGTCGGCGACGACGTTCACGGTTGCGGGCATGAGCATGTCGGGCGACGAGGTGCCCATGACGAGGAGGTCCACGTCGGCCGGCGCGGCCCCGGCGGCGGCGAGAGCCCGCTCCCCGGCGGTCGTGGCCAGGTCGGCGAGGGAGAACCGGAGCTTCCCCGAGTCCAGGTCGACCGAGTAGTGCCGGTACGGGTTGTCGATGAACGACTCCACCCACTGCCCCCACACGGAGGGCAGGTCGAACTTCTCGGCGAGGGACGCGATGTCTATGGGCGGGCCGGGCAGCACTGTGCCGGCCGAGTGCAGGTAAACGCTCATTTCCGTCCTCATTTCGGCTGCCACGGCCATGCTGCGCGGCGCGGCTTAAGCGGCCCTAAGGGAACGCCTCTACGCGGGGGTCGGGGTACCGAAGCGGCTCCAGAGCGCCTCGGCGAGGCCGTCGCCGCCCTGCCCGGACCGCGCGGCCCAGACGACACGGCCGTCCGGCCTGAGCAGCACCGCCTCGGCGTCGATGCCGGGAAGCGGCTTCGTGCGGACCGGGGACACCCGGTCGGTCCAGCCGGTGATGTCGAGACGGCCGTCCTCGGGGTCGTCGCTCAGGTCGAGCAGGACGCCGCGGCCCGACGCCCACGCCTCGGCCAGCTCAGGAACGCTCTGGACCGCGGCCGCCACGCCCGGAATCCGGCGGCCCAGCAGCGGATGCGCGTCCTCGGGGAGGTCATCGTCGAAGGAGATCCGGGTGTCGGTGCCCCCGGCCATCCTGACGAAGTACTCGTTGACGTCCGGGAACCGCACGAGTTCGGTCACCACGTCCCGCAGCTCCGTCAACGGATGGAGCAGTGCCACCTGCGCGCGGACCGTCGTGCACGCCCGCCGGGCGACCGGACGGCGCTCGGCCTCGTACGTGTCGAGCAGCCCCTCCGGCGCGTACCCGGCGAGGTCCGGCGCGAGCTTCCAGCCGAGGTTCACCGCGTCGTCCATACCCGTGCTGAGCGCCTGCCCGCCCAGCGGGAAGTGCGTGTGCGCCGCCTCGCCGGCCAGGAAGACCCGGCCCGCGCGGTAGCGCTCGGCGAGCCGGGTCACGTTGAACCACCGCGCCGACCAGGTCGGTTCGTCGCCGGTGAACTCCACGCCGGCGAGCCGGTGCACGGCCGCCCGGATCTCGGCGAGCGCGGGAGCGCCGTCCCGGCTCGGGGGTTCGACGCCGAACTCGCCGGTCAGGACCCGGACCGTGCCGGGCCCGACGGGGCTCACCGCGAAGAGCCCGGCGGGGTACTCCTTCGCGCCCATGTGCTGGTTGAGGACGCTGTCCGGCTCGACCACGAAGTCGGAGACGGTCCCGTGGAAGGGCTCCTCGTTCCCCGTGAAGCCGACGCCGACCGCCTGGCGGACCGCACTGTCCGCCCCGTCGCAGCCGGCCAGGTAGCGGCCGCGCACGGTGCTTTCGCCGTCCGGCCCCTCGACGCGGATGTCCACTCCGTCCGCGTCCTGCGTCACACCGCGCACGCGGTGGCCGAAGCGCAGGTCCACGCCCAGCGACCGGGCGCGTTCGGTGAGGTGGTGGATCAGACGGGAGTGCGCCATCGCGAAGTTGTACGGGTAGCGGCCGGCGAGCTGGCCCGGGTCCAGCCAGATGTGCGCGAAGTGGGCCATCGGGAACTCGAAGCCGTCGGCGCGGCACGCGTCCATCAGCCCGCGCATCTCCAGCAACTCGACGACTCCGCCGTTGAGGGCCACGCCCGGCGCGTGCGGGTTCGGTTCGGGGCGGTCTTCGAGGACGACGGCCTCCGAGCCCGCGAGCCGGAGCTCGCAGGCGAGCATGAGCCCGACGGGGCCGGCGCCGGCGATGACGACGTCATGAGACATATGGGTGTCCTCTTGAGGGTTCGGCGGTCCATGAGGACCGAAGTGGGCGGGAGGGTGGAAGCGGCCGGGAGCGGGTGGACGGGGCCGGGATCGGGTGGAAGGGGCACGTTCGATGGAGTCGGGAGCCGTTCAGGGCTCCTGGCCCATGGACGCGGCGAGTCGGGCGGGGGTCGGGTGGTCGAAGACCTGGCTCGGTGAGACGTCCAGCCCCGCCGCGCGCATCCGGGTGCTCAGTTCGAGCGCGGCGAAGGACGACAGGCCGAGGGCGAACAGGTCGGCGTCCGGGTCGAGGCTGTCGGCCGGTACGACGCCGAGGACGTCGGCGGCCTGGGTGCGCACGGTCCGCAGGAGCAGCGCGGCCCGCTCGTCCGGGTCGGCGTCGGCGAGCCGGTCGAGCAGCGTCCGGTCGGGCCCGTCGGCCGGGGCGTCGGCGGTACCGGCGAACTCGGGCAGTTCCCGCAGGAGACGGAGGGAGCGGAGCCATGGCGCGGCTGCCGGGTCGAGCTCGGCCACCGACACCGACCAGAGGTCGGTCCGGGACGCCAGGGCCAGCGCCTCCACGGCCATGTCCAGGGGCGGCGCCGTCACTGCCGCGGCGGGGGCCGGGACCTCCGCCGGCTCCGGGGTCACCGCTGCCGCCGTCGCCGCCGTGTCCGGTGCCGGTGCCGGTGCCCCGAACTCCAGCCACAGCGCGGGAGCGCCCCGTTCGCGGCGGCGCCGGACCAGTGCCTCCAGACGTGCGTGGGCCGCGACGGTGTCGCCACCGGACCCCGGTTCCGCGAGGACACCCGCGCCGGACGCACACACGACGAAGGCGGACAGGGCGAGGTGCGCGGTGACCTCCTCCACCACGGCGGCCTGCGCGATGCGGCTCCCGGCGGGGTCGGCGGCGTGCACCACCGCCGTGGGCGGCGCTTCACGGACCAGTCGGGCGAGGGCGTCGCGGTCGCCGGGGTCGACCCTGGCCGGTGTCACGTCGACGCCGCGGTCCGCCAGCTCCTTGCACAACGGAGTCAGGCCCGCCGGGTCCTCGTGCGGGGCGATCGGCAGGAGGAGCCGTCCGGCGCCGCGTTCGGCCAGCCAGCGGGCGAGGTGCCCGCCCAGCTCCGTCGTAGCGCCGGTGAGCAGCACCGTCCCCTCCGGCCGCCAGCCGGGCCGGCGGCTCTCGTCCGGCAGGGCGACGCGTGCCAGCCGCGCGGTGAACAGCCCCGCCCCGCGCATCGCGAGGAGGTCGTCGGCCGGCGCCGAACGGAGCAGTTCGAGGAGACGCCGTCGGACCTGCTCGTCCAGCTCGCGGGGGAGATCCAACAGCCTGACCCGGCGGCCCGGGTGGGCGCGGGCCAGTGCCCGCCCCAGGCCCCGGGCCACCGCCTGCTCCGGGTCGGCGGGCGGATCGAGCCGCCCGACCGTCACGGCGCCGCTGGTCAGCACCCAGAGCGGGGCGTCGACACCGGCCCGCTCCAGCGCCCTCGGCAGCGCGGCGGTCGGCGGCAGCAGCGACACGACGCCGGAGACGTCGGCCCCGCCGGGAACCTTCTCGCGCACGAGCGCGGTGAGGTCGTCCTCGTCCACGGCGGTCGCCGGCAGGGCGACGCGGAGGGCGGCGTCGCCCAGCGCGTCGATCACCTGCGCCGCCGGCCCGCCGTCGCCGTCGCTCTCGCCTCCCCTCCGGCTTCCGCTTGCGTCGCGGGTGACCAGCAGGAGGGGCCGGACCGCGCCGGCGACCGCGGGCGCCTCCGCGACGGGCCGCCACACCGTGGTGTGATGCCACCGGGCCCGGCGCCGACGGGCCGCCAGCACCGGCAGCAACGTCGACAGGGCGGCCCGCTGCTCGGCCGACAGGCGGAGCGTTCCGCCGAGCGATTCGACGTCGTGGCTGTCGACCGCCGCCCAGAACGCGGACTCCAACGACGACGACCCCTCACCCGCGTCGTGACCCGCCGATCCGCCGGTGCCGGGGTTGAGCCAGTAGTCGCGGCGCTGGAACGGATAGTTCGGCAGCGCGACGCGCACCGCGCCCGAGCCCTCGAACTGGGCGGACCAGTCGACCCGGTGGCCCGCCGCGTGGAGCTTCGCGACCGC
Organism: Streptomyces olivaceus; assembly: GCF_000721235.1. GTDB lineage: Bacteria > Actinomycetota > Actinomycetes > Streptomycetales > Streptomycetaceae > Streptomyces > Streptomyces olivaceus. The sequence goes on along the minus strand of NZ_JOFH01000059.1, from coordinate 5,405 downwards.
CACCAGCGCGGTCTGCGGTTCCGGACGCCTGGCGTTCATCATCGGCGCCAGCGTCACGGCCCGTACGCCCTCCTCGCCCTCCTCCTCGTTCCCGTCGCGCAGGCACTCCCTCGCCATCGTCGTCAGGGCGGCGTCGGGGCCGACCTCCAGACAGCAGGTCACGCCGGCGGAGCGCAGGGCGCGGACGCCGTCGGCGAACCGCACGGGCCGCCGTACGTGACTCACCCAGTACTCGGGGGAGCGCAACTCGGCCGGGTCGGCGACGGCACCGGTGACGTTGGAGACCAGGGGAACGGCCGGTTCGGCGAAGCGGATCCGCGCGGCGGCCTCTCGGAACTCGTCCAGCACGTCGTCCATGTGCGGCGAGTGGAAGGCGTGGCTGACGGTGAGCCGCCGGACGCGGCGGCCCGCCCCCTGCCAGTGGTCGCCGACCGCCAGTACGGCGTCGGCGTCGCCGGAGATCACCGTGGCACGGGGGCCGTTCACCGCCGCGACCGCGACCTCGCGCTCGTGTCCGGCCAGCGTCGCGCGCACCTCGTCCTCCGACGCCTCCAGCGCGACCATGGCGCCGTCCGGGCGGGCCCGCTGCATCGCCCTCGCCCGTGCGGCGACGAGCGCGGCGCCGTCGGAGAGGCCGAGCATCCCGGCGGCGTGCACGGCGGCCAGTTCACCGACCGAGTGCCCGAGGAGGATGCCGGGGCGCAGCCCCCAGTGGGTGAGCAACCGGAACAGCGCCGTCTCCACGGCGAACACCGCCGGCTGGGCATAACGGGTCTGGTGCAGCAGCTCGGCCTCCGGGTCGCCCTTCGCCGCGAACATCAGCTGCTGGAGCGGACGGTCGAGATGCCGGTCGAACTCCGCGCACACCTCGGCCAGCGCGTCCGCGAACACCGGGTACGCGGCGGCGAGGGCACGGCCCATGCCCGGCCGCTGGCTGCCCTGCCCGGTGAACAGGTACGCCAGCCCGCCCGGCTCGGGGGCGGCCTCGTCCATCACCACGTTGCCGGGCAGCAGATCGCCCTGGGCCAGCGCGTCCAGGCCGCGCGTCAGCTCGGCGCCGTCCGAGCCCACGACGACCGCGCGATGCTCCAGCAGGGCCCGCGAGGCAGCGCTGGAGTACGCGACGTCCAGCGCGGACGAGGCGGGTTCGCCGCGCAGCAGCCCGGCCAGGCCGCGCGCCGAGTCCCGCAACGCGCCCTCGGTGCGGGCCGAGACGAGCAGCGGAACGGGACGGGACGGAGCCGCAGCCGCGAGCGGCACCTCTCCGGGGGCGTCCGTGACGGTCCCTCCGGGCTCCAGGGCCTCTCCGGCCTCTCCGGCCTCTCCGGCTCCTCCGGGTTCCACGGGCTCTGCGGGCGCCTGTTCCAGGACGACGTGGGCGTTGGTCCCGCTGACGCCGAACGAGGAGACGCCCGCGCGTCGGGGCCGGTCGGCTTCGGGCCAGTCGCGGTTCTCGGTGAGGAGTGCGACGTTCCCCGCGCTCCAGTCCACGTGCGGGGACGGCTCGGCCGAGTGCAGCGTCGCCGGCAGCGTTCCGTGGCGGATGGCCTGCACCATCTTGATCACCCCGGCGACCCCGGCGGCCCCCTGCGTGTGACCGATGTTGGACTTGACCGAGCCGATCCACAGCGGCCGGTCCGCGGGCCGGTCCCGGCCGTAGGCGGCGATGAGCGCCTGCGCCTCGATCGGGTCTCCCAGGACGGTGCCGGTGCCGTGTCCCTCCACCGCGTCCACGTCCGACGGCGTGAGCTGGCCCTCCGCGAGCGCCTGCCGGATCACCCGCTGCTGGGACGGGCCGTTCGGCGCGGTCAGCCCGTTGCTGGCGCCGTCCTGGTTGACGGCGGAGCCGCGTACGACGGCCAGCACCGGGTGCCCGTTGCGGCGTGCGTCCGAGAGCCGTTCGAGCAGCAGCAGCCCGGCCCCCTCGCTCCACCCGGTCCCGTCGGCACCGGCGGCGAACGACTTGCAGCGGCCGTCCGGCGCCAGCCCCCGCTGCCTGCTGAAGTCCACGAACACACCGGGCGTGGCCATCACGGTCACCCCGCCCGCCAACGCCAGCTCGCAATCCCCGGCCCGCAGCGCGCGGGCCGCCAGGTGCATGGCCACCAGCGACGACGAGCAAGCCGTGTCGAGGGTGACGGCAGGCCCCTCCAGACCGAAGGTGTACGCGATCCGCCCCGACGCCACACTGGTCGCGCTGCCGGTGCCGAGATACCCCTCGAACCCCTTCGGGGTGTGCTCCATGAGCCGCGCGCCGTAGTCGTCGTACATCACCCCGGCGAACACACCCGTGCGGCTCCCGCGCAGCGAGCCGGGGTCGATGCCCGCGTTCTCGAAGGCCTCCCAGCTGGTTTCGAGCAGCAGCCGGTGCTGCGGGTCCATCGCCATCGCCTCGCGCGGGCTGATCCCGAAGAACGCGGGATCGAACGCGGCGGCGTCGTGGAGGAAGCCGCCCTCGCGGGTGTAACAGGTGCCTTCCCGCTCCGGATCCGGGTCGTACAGCGCCTCCAGGTCCCAGCCCCGGTCGCCCGGGAACGACGAGATCGCGTCCTCGCCCGCCACGACGAGCCGCCACAGGTCCTGAGGCGACCGGACATTCCCCGGGTAACGGCAGCTCATCGCCACGATGGCGATCGGCTCCCGCCGGGCGGCCTCGGCGTCGGCGAGCTGCTGCCGGCTCCTCTGCAGTTCGCCGGTCGTCCAGCGGAGGTACTCGGTGAGCCTCTCCAGCTTGTCCGACTTCTCCAGCTCTTCCACGCGTTCAGTCCCCCTTCGCCCGCCGGGTCATCGTTCGTTCAGCCCGGAGAGCCCGAGCTCCTCGTCGAGCGCGTCGAACAGCTCGTCGTCGCTCACCGACTCCAGGTCGTCGTCGGCGGGCGCCTCGCGCGCCGTCCGGGACTCCGTGACCCGCAGCAGCAGTGCCCGCAGCCGGGCCTCGAACCGGTTGCGCCCCTCGTCGTCCAGGTCGGCCTCGGCCACGGCCGCCTCCAGACGCTCCAGCTCGGACTGCAGCACGCCCGCCCCCGTCCCGGCGGCGTCGCCGAAGTGCTCGTTCAGGTGGTCCGCGATCGCGGTGGCGGAGGGGTGGTCGAAGACCAGCGTCGTCGCGAGCCGCAGGCCGGTCGCGGCCGACAGCCGGTTGCGCAGCATCACGGCGGTGAGCGAGTCGAACCCCAGCTCCTTGAGCGCCTGCCCCGGGGCGACGTCGGCGGCGGACTCGTGCCCCAGAGTGGCCGCGATGTGCCCGCGCACCAGGTCGAGCAGCGCCTGAACGCGGCGTTTGTCGTCCAGGCCGCGCAGCCGCTCGGCGAGCGCCGCGCCCCCCGCGTCGGTCTGCCGCGGACGCCCCGGGGCGAGCCGCTCGAACAGGGCGGGGAGTGTCCCGTCCTGGGCGTCGCCGGTCATCTCGCTGGCTTCGGTCCACAGTCCCCAGGCGAGGCTGACCGCGGGACGTCCCTGGGCCCGGCGGTGGTGGGCGAGCGCGTCGAGCCAGGTGTTGGCGGCGGCGTAGTTGGCCTGCCCGGGCGTACCGAGCGTTCCGGCGGCGGAGGAGAACAGCACGAACGCGGCCAGGTCGGCGTCCGCGGTCAGCTCGTGCAGATGCCATGCGGCGTCGATCTTGGGCCGGAGCGTGGTGCGCAGCCGCTCGGGCGTGAGGTTGGTGACGGTCGCGTCGTCGAGGACACCGGCTGTGTGGACGACGGCCGTGAGCGGATGCCCCTCCGGGATGTCCGCCAGGACGGAGGCCAACGCGTCGCGGTCACCGGCGTCGCAGGCGGCGATCGTGACCTGGGCGCCGAGCCCCGTGAGTTCGTCGCGGATGCGGTCGGCGTCCGGGGCGTCGGGCCCGCGTCGGCTGAGGAGGAGCAGATGCCTGGCGCCGTACCGCGTGACCAGGTGACGGGCGATGTGGGCGGCCAGAGTGCCGGTGCCGCCGGTGATCAGGACGGTTCCGTCGGGTTCGAGACCGGTCCGTCCCGGACCTTCGGTCGTGGACGTGAGGCGCGGGACGAGGCAGCGACCGTCGCGGAGGGCGAGTTGGGCCTCGCCCGTCGCGACCGCCGTACGGACGGCCGCGTCCACGGCATCGAGGGACGCAAGGGTGTCGTCGTGGTCCAGCAGGACCAGGCGGCCGGGATGCTCGTTCTGGGCCGCGCGGACGAGTCCCCAGACGGTTGCGGCGGGCAGGTCCGTGATCGTGTCCTCGGATCCTGCGGCGACCGCACCCCGGCTGAGCACGACCAACCGGGAGTCGGAATCCTGCTCCCGTGCGAGCCACTGCTGGACCGCCCGCAGCGTCCAAAGAGCCGTCGCGTGCGCGGCGTCCGGCCCGGACCCGGGGGCGGCCTCGACCGTGAGGGTCTCCACCCCGGACACCTCCGGCGGGTCGGCGGGAGCGCCGAACTCCGCCCACTCCACGGCGAGCGGCGAGTGCGGCGGCCCGCCCGAAGGGAGCGCCAGATCCGCCTCGGTGAGCGGCCGGGTGGTGAGCGAACCGATCGTCAGGGAGGGCAGGCCCGTCCCGTCCAGGGCGCTGATGGACACACCCCCGCCGTCACGGGTGGGCGACAGGCGGACGGAAGCCCTGGTGGCGCCGGTCGCGTGCAGCCGCACGTCCGTGCACCGCAGCGGGATCACCGCGTCCTGCGACGAGTGTGCCAGCGCACCGTCCAGGGCGGCGGCCAGCAGCGCCGGATGGAAACCGAACCCGTCAGCGCCGACGTCGTCCGGAAGAGCCGTCCGGACGCGGAAGACACCGTCCCCGGGCGCGGAGAACGAGCGGATGCTCCGGAACACGCCGTCATGGTCGTACCCCGCCGCGCCGAGCCGCTCCGTCAGCCGTCCGAGGTCCTCGTCGCTCGCATCCTCCTGTGCCACAGCGGTCTCCCGTTCGACCGCGGTCGCCTCGGGCGGCGCGTTCAGTACGTTCAGTACGCCGAGCGCCCGTCGCGTCCACACACCGGCCGCACGCGTGTGCACGCCGACCGTGTGATCGCCGTCGTCATCCGCGCCCGAGATCTGCACGCGCAGGTCCACGCCGCCTTCTTCGGGCAGCACGACGGGTGCGTCCAGAGTCAGCTCTTCGAGGTGGTCCAGGCCCAGCAACTCGCCCGTCGACAGCACCAGATCGAGTACCGCGGCGAACGGGAGGACGGGCCTGTCCTCCAGGAGATAACCGGCCAGCCACGCATGCGTGTCGGTTCCCACCCGTCCGGTCGCCACCAGCCCCTGCCCCTCAGGCAGTTCGACGAGAGTGGCGAGCAGGGGATGCGACGCCTCGTCGAGCCCCGCCGAGCCCGCGTCCTCGAGGCCCGCTCCGTCGGTCGCGTCGAGCCAGTAGTGGTGGTGTTGGAAGGGGTAGGTGGGGAGGGGGGTGTGGGGTCCGGGTGGGTGGAGGGTGGTGG
>NZ_JOFH01000058.1 GCF_000721235.1 Streptomyces olivaceus | reverse complement strand
CGCCGCCCTGCACGGCCGTGTCCGGGGCAGGTCCGGCCGCGGCCTGCTCCTCGTCACCTCGCTCGCGGACGCCTGGGGCTGCGAGCCGTACCCGCCGGGAGGCAAGACGGTGTGGGCGGAGTGCGCCCGGGGCGCCCGGTGTCCGCTGCGAGGGGCAAGGCTTCCGGCACCGCCTCGGTCTTAGCGACCTCGGCAACGCCGCGCGGCTCACGGATAGGCGGAAGACCGCACCTGGCCGAGCCGGACCCTGCATCGGAAAATCAGATCACTCACAACGAAAACACCTGTTGGACAGGTTTCCGCACGCGTCCAAAGATGTTCCGCAGCGGTAGCACAGTCGAAGCGACGCCGGGACGGACTACCGCGTGAGTGGAGGCTGAACGGTGAGTGAAGAGACCGAAGTGGTCGTCGTCGGTGCGGGCCAGGCCGGCGTCGCGATGAGCGAGCACCTGGGAAGCCAGGGTGTGCCGCACATCGTGCTGGAACGGCACCGGATCGCCGAGCGGTGGCGTTCGGAGCGGTGGGACGCCCTGGTGGCGAACGGGCCCGCCTGGCACGACCGGTTCCCGGGCCTCGAGTTCTCCGACGTCGCCCCCGACGCCTTCGCCTCGAAGGAGCAGGTCGCGGAGTACTTCGTCGCCTACGCGGAGAAGATCGGCGCGCCGGTCCGTACCGGTGTCGAGGTGACGTCGGTGCGCCGGCGGGAGGGGCGGTCCGGATTCCGGGTCGAGACGTCCCAGGGTTCGATAGACGCACGCTTCGTGGTGGCGGCGACGGGACCGTTCCAGCGGCCGGTGTTTCCGCCGATCGTGCCGGACGGCGCGGTGCCGGTGCAGATGCACTCCAGCGGCTACCGCAACCCGGAGCAGCTGCCCGAGGGCGCCGTCCTGGTGGTCGGGGCGGGCTCCTCGGGGGTGCAGATCGCCGACGAGCTGCGCCGTTCCGGGCGCCGGGTCTTCCTCTCCGTGGGCCCGCACGACCGTCCGCCGCGCCAGTACCGGGGGCGGGACTTCTGCTGGTGGCTCGGTGTCCTGGGACGCTGGGACGCGGAGACGCCGCCGCAGGGCGCGGAGCACGTGACCATCGCGGTCAGCGGCGCCCGCGGCGGCCACACCGTGGACTTCCGCGCCCTGGCCGCCGACGGCGTCGAACTGGTCGGCATGACCGCCTCGTACGACGGCGGCGTACTGCGCTTCGCACCGGACCTCGCGACGAACATCGCGGTCGGCGACGAGAAGTACCTGGAACTCCTCCGAGCGGCCGACGCGTACGTCGAGCGCAACGGGCTCGACCTGCCCGAGGAGCCGGAGGCGCACGTCCTGGCTCCCGACCCGGCGTGCGTGACGGAGCCGCGCCTGGAGCTGGACCTGGCCGAGGCGGGCGTCACCTCGATCGTCTGGGCGACGGGCTTCGCCGCCGACTACGGCTGGCTCCAGGTCGACACGTTCGACGAGAAGGGCCGGCCCGTGCAGCGGCGCGGTGTCTCCGCCGAGCCGGGCGTGTACTTCCTCGGCCTGCCCTGGCTGTCGCGCCGCGGGTCGAGCTTCATCTGGGGGGTGTGGCACGACGCCCGGTACGTCGCCGATCACATAGTCACTCGGCGCGGCTACCTCGCGTACGACACCACCGACCACTGAGGAGCGGACAGACGATGACTTCCACGAACGAGGGCCGCGAGGTGAGGGCCCCGATCGTCGCCGGCGGGCACACCCGGATCCGCCCGTTCAACACCCGCGACACGTATCCCGAGCAGAGCCTCGACAACGACCTCTGCCAGGCGGTCGTCGCCGGCGACACCGTGTACGTACGCGGTCAGATCGGCCAGGACCTCGACACCAGCGAGTCGGTCGGCGTCGGCGACGCGGAGGCGCAGGCCGAGCGGGCCATGGCGAACATCAGGATGCTGCTCGAAGAGGCGGGCAGCAGGATGGAGCACCTGGTCAAGCTGACCATCTACCTTGTCGACCCGCGCTACCGCGAGGCCGTCTACCGCACGGTCGGCCGTTGGACCAGGGGCGTGCACCCCATCTCCACCGGCCTGGTGGTCTCCGCGCTGGCCCGGCCGGAGTGGCTGTGCGAGATCGACGCCGTCGCCGTGATCCCCGCGGGCGCCGAGGGGGAGCGGGTATGACCTTCTCCCTCGTCGTACGCGACGGCGACCGCTTCGGCATGGCGGCCAGCTCCTCCAGCCCCGCCGTCTTCGCCCGCGTCTCCCATCTGCGGACCGGAGTCGGTGCCGCCTCGTCGCAGAACATCACCGACCCCACCCTCGGTACGGCGCTGCTGGAACGGCTCGCCGAGCACGGCGACGCCGAGCGGGCCCTGAGCCAGGTCACCGGGGCGGCCGAGCACATCGACCACCGGCAGCTGACCGTCCTCGGCCGCACCGGCCCCGGCTTCGCCTTCAGCGGCGCGCACACCCTGGGCAAGCACGCCTCGGCCACCGCGGACGGCGCGGTCGCGGCCGGCAACATGCTGAGCGGCGAGCACATCCCGGGCGTCCTCCTCGACGCGTACACCGCGGCCACGGGGGAGCTGGAGGAGCGGCTGATCACCGCCATGCGGGCCGCCGTCGCCGCCGGTGGCGAGGAGGGTCCCGTGTACTCCGCGGGTCTCGCGGTCGTCGCCGACGTGGACTGGCGGGTGACCGACCTGCGTGTGGACTGGGCCGACGATCCCGTCGACCGGCTCGCCGAACTCGTCGGCGTCTGGCTGCCGCAGCGCGACGACTACGTGCGCCGCGGTCTCGACCCCGCCACCGCCCCTTCCTACGGCGTCCCGGGCGACCAGCGACGCGGCGCCCCGCGCGACCGGTGACGGCGACGCTCAAAGAGGCCGCACGGCAGGCGGTCGACCGGCACGCGGAAGAACTGATCGCCCTGTCCGAGCGGCTGCACGCCGACCCGGAGACCGCCTGGGAGGAGCACCGGGCCGCCGCCACCGTGCCCGAGCTGCTGGACCGCACCGGCTTCGCGGTCACCTCCTCCTATCTGGATCTGGACACCGCGTTCCACGCCCGGTTCGGCAGCGGACCGGTGCGGATCGCGCTGTGCGCCGAGTACGACGCACTGCCCGGCCTCGGACACGCCTGCGGGCACAACCTGATCGCGGCGAGCGCGGTCGGTGCCGCCCTGGGCCTCGCGCAGGTCGCCGACGAGGCCGGACTCACCGTCGAGGTCTACGGCACCCCGGCCGAGGAGGGCGGCGGCGGGAAGATCGAGATGCTGGAGCGCGGCGCCTTCGCGGACGTCGACCTGGCGATGATGGTGCACCCGGCGCCGGTCGACGTCGCCGAGGCACGCCCCTTCGCGGTGAGCCACTCGAAGATCTCGTACACCGGGAAGTCGGCGCACGCCGCCGCCTACCCGGAGGCCGGCGTCAACGCGGCCGACGCCTTCACCGTGGCCCAGGTCGCCATCGGGCTGCTGCGCCAGCAACTGCCCCCCTCGTCCCGGGTGCACGGAGTGGTGACCCACGCCGGGGACGCCCCGAACGCCATCCCGGAACGGTCGTCCGGGCGCTGGTACGTCCGCGCCGAGACGCTCGCCGAACTCGCCGAGCTGGAGCCGCGCGTCATGCGTGCCTTCGAGGCGGGCGCCCTCGCCACCGGCTGCGACCTGGAGATCGAACCGGAGAGCAAGCCGTACGCGGAGTTCCGCACCGACGAGACCGCGCTCGGGCACTACCGGGCCAACGCCCTCGCACGGGGGCGGGAGTTCGCGCCGCCGGGGCAGGCCGCCCGGATGAACCGCGCCTCCACCGACATGGGCAACGTCTCGCAGGTGGTGCCCGCGATCCACCCCTACATCGGCATCGGTTCGCTGCCCGCCACCAACCACCAGCACGAGTTCGCCGCGTACTGCGTCGGCGGCACCGCCCAGCGGGCCCTGCTGGACGGAGCGGTCGCGCTGGCCTGGACCGGTGTGGACCGGAGCGTGCCGACCGGGGCGGCGGCACCGTGAGGAGACCGCACCGGCGGGCCCGCGCCCGGCCCGGCCGCGACCGGACCCCGCTCACCGGGAAGCGACCCGCCGCCGGCCTCCGGACGGCCGGCCCGCGTTCCCGGTGACGCAGACGACGTCGACACCACCCGCACGGCCTCGACGTGACCTGCCCACCGAACGAGGAGGCGCTCATGCGCACCAGCACAACGGGAGACAGCACGGCCGGGACCGGAGAAGGGAGCACCGCCGACCCGGCGGCACTGCGCAGAAGCGTCGCCGCCGGTGCGGTCGGTGTGTTCGTGCACTGGTTCGACTGGGCCGCCTATGCCTATCTCGCCGGCACCATCGCGCCGGTGTTCTTCCCGGCCGAGGATGAGACCACCGGGCTGCTCGCGGTGTTCGGCGTGTTCGCCGTGTCCTTCGGCATCCGCCCCATCGGTGCGCTCGTGCTCGGGCCGCTGGGCGACCGGATCGGCCGCAAACGCACACTGTCGCTGGTCATCCTCATGATGTCCGGGGCGACACTGACGATCGGACTGCTGCCGGGCTACGCGTCGATCGGCATCGCGGCCCCGCTGCTGCTGGTCGCCCTGCGCCTGGTACAGGGCTTCGCCGCCGGCGGAGAGTTCGGCAGCGCGGCCAGCTTCCTCGCCGAGAGCGCCCCACGGCGACGCCGCGGCTTCGGCGTCAGCTGGCTGGAGGTCGGTTCCCTGCTGGGCTTCCTGGCCGGATCGTTCGTCTTCCTGCTGCTGTCGGCGGGCCTCGACGACGGCGCGCTGTCCTCCTGGGGATGGCGCGTCCCCTTCCTGCTCTCCGCCCCGCTGGGCGTCATCGGGCTCGTCCTCCGCAACAAGATCGAGGACACGCCCGAGTACCGGGCCCTGCAGGCGAGCGACGCCGCCCCGCACCACCCCGTCAAGGAGCTGCTGCGCTCCCACAAGCGACAGCTGCTGCAGGCCGGTGCCCTCATGGCGGCCATGAACGTGACCTTCTACGCCGTACTGACCTACCTGGTCACCTACGAGACCGACCACCTCGGCCACTCGGCGTCCGACGCCGCGCTGCTGTCCACGGTGATCTCCCTGGTCGGCCTGGTCCTCGTACCCGCCTTCGGACACCTGTCCGACCGAGTGGGGCGCAAGCCCGTCTTCGTCGGCGCCTCGGCCGCCCTGCTGGTCCTGTCCACGCCCGCGTTCTGGCTCATGCGGACCGGCTCGGTCGGCACCTGGGTCGGCGCCCTGGTGCTGGGCGTGATCCTGACGGCGCTGCTGGGCACCCACGCCGTGTGGTCGGCGGAGATCTTCCCCACCCGGGTCCGGCAGAGCGGTCTGTCCATCGCCTACAACATCACCGCCGCGCTGTTCGCCGGTACGGTGCCCTATCTGATGACCGTACTGATATCGGTGACCGGCAGCACGCTGGTGCCGGGCCCGTACCTGATGGTGTTCGCCGCGTTCGGGCTCGCCGCCGCGCTGTCCATGCGCGACACGGCCGGCATCCCCCTGTTGCGGGCGGAGGACCTGCCGGGTGAGGAGCCCGCCGCCGAGCCGGTCGCGCACCGCACCGCATAAGGTCTGGGCGAACAGCCGGTGATCGGACTGGGGAGTTCGGCATGACGTCTTCGGTGGGTTTCACCCTGGTGCAGCTCCGCTACTTCCTGGTGGCCGCCGAAAGCGGTTCGATGACCGCGGCGTCGGCACAGCTCCACATCGCGCAGTCCGCGGTGTCCACGGCCGTCTACAACCTGGAACGTGACCTCCAGGCCCAGCTGTTCATCCGCCGCCGGGGGAGGGGACTTACCCTGACCCCGGCGGGCAGGCGGTTGCAGCTTCAGGCGCGCGAGCTGTTGGGCCGCGCCCGCGACATCGAGAGGGAGGCCCGGGGAGGCGGTGAGGACATCTCTGGGCCGGTCGCCGTCGGCTGCTTCGTGACCCTGGCGCCGTACTACCTGCCCGCGCTGTTCAGCGAGTGCACCCACCGCTACCCGGGCATCGAGATCGACGTGGTGGAGGCGGAGGCAGAACAGCTCATCCGGTCACTGCGGGCCGGGCACATCGATGTCGCCCTCACCTACGACCTCGGGCTGTCCGGCGACGCCGAAGTGCGCAGCGAGACGATCGCCCTCGCTCCGGCCTACGCCATCGTCCCCGCCGGCCACCCCCTGGCCGGCCGGGGGAGCGTGGAGCTGACCGAACTGGCCGCGGAACCCCTCGTCCTGCTGGACCTGCCGCACAGCCGCGACTACTTCCGCGCACTGGTGGCCGCCACCGGCACCGAGCCCGACGTGCGCTACCGCACCCAGAGTTACGAGACGGTGCGGTCCATGGTGGCCCGGGGACTCGGGTACTCCGTCCTGAACCAGCGCCCGGAGACCAGCCAGACCTACGGCGGCGGCGAGATCGCGGCACTGGAACTGCGGGACGGCCGGCCTCCCCTGGAGGTCAAGCTGGTCTACATGGACGGCGTCACACAGACCGCCCGCACCCGAGCGGTCGCGCAACTGCTGCGCCACATCGCCACCTGCCGCAACCTCGCCGACTGAGTCGGTGACAACCGACTGCCACGCCGCCTGGGGCCTGCGCGGGCAGTCGCGATGCTGCGCCAAGCGGGCCCTGGCCGAAATATCCGAGCGAGGCGTGGATGGCTGCCCGCCCCGCACGTAAGACAGGGGCCCCGCACCCGCCTTGCCGCCGCCTCCCAGCAGCCATACTGGATGCATGGACACGGCGATCACCGCCTCTGGGGCAGAGGTGCTGCGAGACCGCTACCGCAGCCGATTGCCCGAGGGCTTGCAGGAGCTGGCCGGTCCGGTCGAGGGCAACGTCGACCTGCCGCTCCACATCGTCTGGTCCGGACGGACGAGCTACAGCCTGGACCGTCCGAAGTCCCGCATGACCCTCTACCGGACCGTCCTCGCCGAAGGACTGAGCGATGACCTGGTGGTCCTCCTGCACCACCGGCTGCTCACCGAGCAGTGGCCCGTGCTGCGGCGCTTGATCAGTCCCTACATCCACGAGGTCTGGGAGGACGCCTTCCTCGAGCTGCCCCGCGCCGCTCCTGCCGACACGACCGCCGCGTGAAGTCGACTGCGGCCCTCTCGCGCGGCAGCAGCGCCGTTCAGGTTGGCAGGTACGGGCTCGGCTTGTCGTGCCAGCTGATGCGCAGCGCGTCGCGGGCGCGGGTCGCGGCCACGAAGAGCAGCGAGCGTGCCTTGAGCTCTTCGCGGGCACAGCGCCGGGGATCGGTGGCGCGGTAGCGCTCAATGACCTCCGTGCGGGGAATGACGCCGTCGCGCGCACCGACGATGGCGAGCTTCTGATATTCCAGCCCCTTGAAACGGTGCATCGTGCCGACGTGCACCTCGCCGTCCCCCTTGGGCCCGTCCTTGGTGAGTTCGGCGACGCTGAGCCCCGCCTTGGTGGCCAGGTGGGACATCACCAGGTTGACCATGTCCCGTTCCGCGACGCACACGGCGATGCTGCCGCGCGGGTCGCGGCGCGGTCCGGTGCCGCCGTTGCCCGTCGTGATCTCCTCGCGCCAGACGGTCAGCGCGCCGGCGAGCCGTTCCAGCTCGTCGTCCCAGGACGTGCAGGGCACCAGGTCGGGCACGGGGCCTCGCAGCACGGAGCGGTACCCGTCGAGGTTGTCCGTGCTGTCGTCGAGGTCGTCGTAGGCGAGGCTCTCGCCGGTGAGGTTCACCACCTGCATGGCCCGGGAGAGGATCTCCTTGGTGGTGCGGTAGCTGAGGGTGAGCCTGGACGAGCGACCCCGGATGTTGATGCCGACCGTGCCGAGGGTGACCTGCTGGTCGTAGATGCGCTGGTGGGTGTCCCCGGCGATGAACAGGTCGTCGGCGCCGGGAGTGACCATTGCCCGCAGCATCTTCCAGTGGGCGGCGCGCAGGTCCTGGGCCTCGTCGACCACGATGTGACGGTACCGGTGGTGGAGGAACCGCATGCCGGAGCCGTCGTCGCGGTGGATGAGGTCCTTGCCGCCGACGGCTTCCTTGTGTTCCTGCCGGGCCCTGATCCTGGCGTCGCGCTCCGCTTCGAGGCGTGCGGCGCGCTCGGCGGCCTGGCCCCAGGTCTCCAGCCCGTCCTTGTCCAGGCGGGCGGTGAACTGCTCCAGGATCTTCCAGATCCCGGCGCGCTCGGGCCGAGTGACGGAACGGCCGCGGCCGGCGCGGCGGGCGTCGAAGTACGCCTTCCGGCTGCCGATGGACTGGCCCAGGAGCACCTGGTCCCACTCCTCGTAGAGGAATTCGGCGTCCCAGCGGCGCTCGTCGAGTTCGAGAAGGAGCTGCCGCAGCACGTTGAGCGCGGCGTTGTCGTAGACGCGCTGCCTGGCCACGCCCTTGACGGAGTTCTCGCTGAGGACACGTGCGGCGAGCTGGTCGATGTGGGCGATCTCCACGCGGGCGAGCAGTTCGGGCTCCATCAGTGAGGCGAGCCGGGCACGCAGGTCGGTGGTGAGGTTCTTGGTGAACGTCGTCAGCAGGATGGGCTTGCTGTGCCCGGGCGGCAGCTGCTGCGCGAGGTACCTGACCCGGTGCAGGGCCACGATCGTCTTGCCGGTACCGGGACCGCCCGAGACGCGGGCCGGACCGTTGTAGGCGCGGTGGACGAGCTTGGCCTGGGTGGGGTGCAGGAAGACCTTCCAGGCGCGGAAGTCGCCCTCTTCCAGGACGGCCTGGATATCGGCGTCGATGGTGGTGACGGTGGTGCGGGCGAGCGCGGCGCCGAGGTCCTGCTCGTAGTTCTGGCCGAGGTTGACTTTGACCGGGGCGGTGATCTCCTTGCGGACCTCATCGAGGGGCATGCCCGCGGCGAGCCCGTACAGGATGTCCTTGGTCAGCAGTGGCGCTCCGGCGACCAGCTGGTCAAGCTCGTCGCTGTCGGTGACGGCGAGCGCGAGGTCGATGAGCTGGTCGGCGACGCCCAGGTAACGCAGATCGTCCGCGGTGACCCGGGTGAGCAGGGGCTCGGCGGTGGGCGTGGCGGGCTCGGATGCTGGCTCGGGGGCGGGCTGGGGCTCCGGTTCGGTGGGGGTGAGGGTGACACCCGCGCGCTGCAGCACGCTCTCGCCCACCACGGAGAGGTCCACGAACTCGATCTCGCCGGTGATCCGGTTGATCGCGACCGAGAGTTCCTCGTAGACGTGCTTGCGGTGGCGCACCGCGATGACCAGCCAGTTCTCCTGGCCCTTGGCGTCGACACCGGCCCTGGCGAGCAGGGCGCGGTACGACTGGTCGATCTTGGCGCGGAAGACCCGGCCGTCGCCCTTGAGGGGCTTGAGGTCCAGGCCGGGGTGGTCCGGGTCCTCGCGGAAGCGGTGACAGAAATCGTAGAACTTGCCCTTGACCGAGCGGTCGAGCTTGTACAGCTCCTGTTCGGCCTTCTGATACAGGCTGAGCCGGGCGGTCATGGGATCAGTGCTGCCTTCCGTTGCCAGGGAGTCGTAGGAGTTGCAGAGGCTGGGGGAGTGGTGTGCGCCGCGTGCTTACGAGCAGTCGGGAAGCCTGCCGATGAGCGAGTCGAGGTGGTCGAGCCAGTCGGCCGCCGTACGGACCGTCCACCCCGCGTCGGCGTAGGCCTTGTCGCGCCGGAGGGCTTCCTCGTCGTCGTCGCCGTGCGGTACGGCGACGACGGCGATCCGGACGCCGGGGTCGCGCCAGGCGAAGTCGGCCGGCCAGCCGCGTTCACCGAGCTCGAAGCCGAAGACGGGGGCCGACTTGCCCTGTTCGGCGAGCGCGCGGGCGAGCCGGGTGAGCGCCGAGTCCGGCTCGTCCTCGTTGAGAAGGGGAAGGATCTCCTCGTCCCAGACGGCGTCGCGCAGCAGCCCGGCGACGGCCCGCTCGGCCGCGGAGCCACCGGATTCCGCCGCGGGCCCGGCGGTGACCGACGGCGCGTCCCGCTCCGCCGTCGCCGACGGACCCTGTGGGCGGTGTACGGCGATGAGCGAGTCGAGCTCACCGATGCCGCCTGTGACGGCCAGCACGTCGACCGGGAAGGCGGACGCGCGGCGGCCGGCCAGTTGGACGCCGTCCCCGCCGACGAACGCCAGAAACTGCAGCAGGTTCGACCAGTAGAGCCAGGCCCGCCAGCGCAGCCTGTGCTCGTCGGTGCCCAGGACCTCGTCGCGGTCGTCCAGCACGGCGAGCGCGCTCCACAGCACCGCGTCCGGGTCCTCGCCGTCGCTCGCGTCGACGGTGAAGAGGAGGGGCAGCCCGTATGCGTCGGTCGCCCGGAGCACCAGGACGGCCCCGTCACCCGTGACCGGCTCCGCGGACGACGGCTCGCGGCCCGCGCCGTACGCGTCGAGCGCGGACCTCAGCACCTGACGCGCCTGGGCGCGGTCCGCCTGCATCGCCAGGGCGGCCGGCTCGGCCATGAGGCCGCCTACCAGAGCCCTGGCACGCCGCCCCCACCGCTCCTTGACCGGCTCGCGCAGGTAGGCGAGGAGCGTGTCGACGGGGTTGGCGAACGCTGCCTCCGTGAGGTCGGCGCGCTCGCCGCCCATCTCCTCGTACCAGTCCCTGGCCGTGTCCTGCGCGCTGCGCGGGTACGGCGGCCAGACCGGCTCGGCCCGCGCCGCCTCGCCCTTCTCGAACAGCTCCAGGTCGTCCCAGGTGATCTGGAAGACGACGTGATTCCTGTCCCGCAGCTGGTTCCGCTTGTCGCAGTCCCCCGCGATCCGGTTGTGCGCGCGGGTGGCGTGGTAGCGGTGGCCGTCGAGGTAGACGGTGACATACTCCTTGGGGCCGTCCGTGGACTCGAACGTGAAGTCGGTCCGGGTGAACTCCATGTCCCGCTGGGCGGTGAGCCGCCAGTTGGCGCCCTGGCTGAAGCGCAGGTAGCCGCTGGCCGTACTGCTCTCCTCCAGTACGGCGTCCTGCTCCCCGCCGGTCCAGTTCCGCAGGGCGGCCAGGAACCGGGCCTCCAGGTCGGACTCGACCTGCTTGTCCAGGCCGATCAGCTCCGTACTGGGCAGCTCCGAGACCTTCCACAGGTCGACCGGCCGCCCGTCCTCGCCGAGCACCGGCTCGCCGTCCTGGTCGACCGGGCCCAGCAGGTCGTTGATGATCCCCAGGGCCTCGAGACGCGAGACGGTGTCCTGGTGCCGCTCCTCGGTGTAGCGGTGCAGGCAGCGGTGGCACGCGAGCCGTCCCTCGTCGCGGCACGGGCACGTCAGCAGCGCCCGCCGTGCGTCGGCGAGGGCCGCCCGGAAGTGCGCCGGGTCGGTGAGCCGGTGCAGATAGCCGGTGCCGCCCGGCAGCCGGTCGAAGAGCACCAGGAAGTGCCGCGTCTCGCCGGTGGCGTTGTCGGGCATCCGGGCCAGGGTCGCGTCCAGATGCTGCGGATCACCGCCGAAGTGGTGGTCGACACCGAGTCGCAGCGCCGCCCGGAAGGAGTGGATCTTCTCGTCGACCAGGACGGTGGCGGCCGGCAGCAGCACCCGCAGCGCCTCGGTGCGCAACTGGTGGGCCAGCAGCACCGGTTCCTGCGCCACGTCCTGCGGCTTCGTCCCCCGGCGCAGCGGACACCACGGCTGGTGGTGCTTCAGCTTGGGGTTGCGCGCCGCCGCGGAGTCCAGGGCGTCGGTGTCGTGGTCGAAGACGGGCCGCCCGTCGGCGGTCGCAGCGCCGCAGCCCGTGCACACATGGAAGGGCGCCATCCGCACGCTGTGCCCGGCGAAGTCGTCCTCCGCCTTCGCGTCGAACCGCATCGGGCCGACGTTCACCCGCCGGATGACCGCCTTGCGGCAGAAGTCGACGCCGAACGTCTGCGTCTCGTGCCGCCAGGAGGTCTTCGGCTCGATGTCCTCCAACGCGATGTCGACCGCGTCGATCACCGTGTAGTACCGCTGCTCCCGGTCGTCCTTGTCGTCGCTGATCCGGGCGTCCTCGCGCTTGTCCCGGGCGGTGACGACGGCGGGCTCGACGACCTTGTGCAGGCAGGAGCCGTCGTCCGCGATACGGGCGCTGTGGCAGCGCGGGCACGGCGAGCGGTCGGCCTCGGCGTTCTCCGTGCGCACGTACCCGCACTCCTGGCAGAACCGCCACAGCCGCCAGTCGGGATCGGTGGCGGTCCCGATCTCCAGACCGGTGACCTGGTGCTTGTAGCCGTTGACGTAGAAGGTGTTGCCCGGCGCGAACTCGGACAGCGCGTAACGGCGGGGCCGGTCGTAGGCGCGCGGCTTGGAGCGGTACGTCTCCCGGCCGGTCTTCTCGTCGAGACCGTCCGGCCAGTACAGCGTGGCGTTCAGCGTGGTCACCGCGTCGATGAGCGCGTAGTTCGGCAGCAGTCCGAGGTCGCACAGAGCCTGCTGGGCCGTGGTGAGCCCGAGCGACAGCAGCCGCTTGCCGACCGACCGGTGCTCGGCGTCCAGCTCGGCCTTCTGCCGCGCTTGCTCGTCGATGCTGTCGTGCAGCTCGTCGCGCGCCTCGCCGATCATCCTCAACCGTCGGCGCAGCACCTCTTCACCGCGCCGCCACTGGCGTTCGGCCTCCTCCACCGCGCTGCGCAGGGTGCGGGTGGCGTACTCGCGCAGTTCGGTCCGGGCCTGGTCGCTCACGCCGCCGGGGAACAGCTTAAGGAAACCATCGACCAGTTGACCACCACGAGCAAGGGCGGACTCGACCAGGTCGGCGAGGTAGCCGGAGGGCCCGAACAGCTCCGGAGCCCTGGCCGGGACCGCGGGCAGCGGCCTGCCGTCGGGGCGGGGCAGTCGCCCGCGCGCGGCCAGGTCCAGCAGATGCGCCAGGTACTGGCGGCGCAGGATCTCGATCGCCGACAGATGGCTGCCCGGCGGCACGATCCGGCCGGCGATCATCTCGCGCGGCTGGTCCAGGAAGTACAGGTCGCGACGGCTGCGGTCGGGAATCGTCAGCAGGAACGCGTTGCCCGTCCGCCGTCCGGCCCGGCCCACCTGCTGGGCGTAGTTGGCGGGCCGACGCGGCAGCGCGGCCAACACGACGGCGGACAGGTCGCCGATGTCGATGCCCATCTCCAGCGTGGGCGTGCACGACAGCACGTTGGGGTCCTTGAACCCGGTGCCGTGCTTGAACGCCGCCTCGACCCGCTCCCGTTCCGGCCGGGTGAGCATGCCGGTGTGCTCGGCGGTGACCACCTGGTAGGTGCCCGCCTTGCGGTACAGCCGCCGGTAGTAGTCGTCCCGGTAGTTCCGGTCCCGGTGGTGCACGCCCAGCTCCTCCGGGCGGTTCCCGGCGACCAGCCGGCCCCGGCGGCAGCGGTACGACGGACACGGCTGCCCGTGCCACTGGTCCAGCAGCTCCGGGTGGACCGTCTGCTCCCAGAAGCAGACCGGGCAGCGCACGAAGGCTTCGTTGACGACGTCGTCGGCGAGAAGCCGCACGTCGACCGCGCCCGGCTGCAGCCCGTACACGCGCAGACTGCTGTCGGCCGGGGTCCGCACCGACAGCAGTCCCGCCGAAACCAGTTCGGGCAGCAGCCGGTTCCAGAACGCGGCCGTCTGCTCGCGGGGCAGGTCGAGGCAGCGCTGCGCCCAGCGCTCGTACCAGGACAGCCGACCCGTCGCGAAGTCGAACTCGCTGTTGGTCTTGGGCTGGTCCAGGAGGAACACCGGAGCCGCGACGCCCCGGGGGAAGGCGCGCATGCCGACCGGCCGCTTGCCCCAGATGAAGTAGCGGCTGGTCCCGGCCTCCTTCAGAAATCCGTCCAGCCACTTGTGACCGATCGCGCCGCGCGTGCGGAGCCGCTCCAGCAGGATCCGCAGGAACGCGAGATAACGGGCGTCGTCCTGTTCGACGGGCGGCAGCCCGCCGCGCCGGCCCTCCTCGGCCAGGTGCGCGTCCTTCACGAGCGCGACCGCCGCGGCTACGTTCGCGATCCGCACCTGGGCCGCCGCCGTCCGGGTCAGCTCCAGGGTGCGGCCGTTGCGGGACCGGAACCCGAACTCCATCAGCGCCTCGAACGCGAAGCGCTCACCGATCAGGTTCCACGTCTTCCGGTCGCCGCCCCGCCCCTGGCCGGACAGGAGCCGCTGGACACCCGCGATGTCGTGCAGGTCCGTCGGCACCACGGCCGCGAGCGTCGTACGGTCGGTGGTGGCCGCGACGACGTCCGCGATCAGGTCGTTGAGCGCGGTCGGACGCTCCTCCGACAGGTGCTTCTTGAACAGGGCACGCAGGGAGAAGGTGTACGAACGGGAGGCGACGAACCCGGCCCGGTGCGCGGCGTCCTGCACCGAGTCGTTGAACATCAGCGTCTTGTCCTCGCCCTGTTCCTCGTCCAACTCACCCCCCGTGAACAACTGGGTGACCGAGGCCGCCGCGAGGGCTGCCGCGCCGGTGCCGAGGAAGCGGATCGTGTTGCGCGACCCGCACGCCGGGCACCAGTCCTCCTCGGCCGCCGTGTTCGCCGTCTCGCCCAGGTGCACCAGGACGAAGGCCGAGTCACTGGTGGCCGGGCGCGGATCCCCGGTCGAGGGGTCGAAGTCCCTGACAGGATCTGGCAGCCGCAGCGTCCGGTTCGGCCCGTCCAGCACCCGCAACTGCCCGCCCCGCCCGGCGGAGAGCGCGGACGTGGCCCGTCCACCGTCCGCCCCACGCCCGGCCGACGCCATCGGCGCGGCACCGGAGCCCTCCTTGGCCTCGGCGTCCGTCGCCGCGATCAGATTGCGGACCCGCATCTTGTCCTGGCTGACCGAGGCCCGCCGGATCTTGTGCGAGTCGACCTGGACGTGGGCGTCGTCCGTCTCCGGCGAGAACACCGCCCAGCCCGAACGCCCGCAGTCACGGCAGTAGACGGCGGGCAGGAACAGGTTAGCGGCCTGTCCCGTCGTCGCCGTGGTGACCGGCGCGGTACGGGCATGCTGGTCGCTCTGCCGGTCGGCTGCCCCGGCCGTGTCCCACTGGAACTCCGCCTTCGGCCACGGCAGCACCCCGCGTACGAGACGGGAGACCGAGCGGGCCCACTGGTGCACCTCGATCTGCACCAGGGGCCGCGGGCTCTTCGGCGTGGACTCCGGATCGCGGGCGACCGCCAGCAGCGCGATGAACCGGGCGAGGGCGGAGGCGGCGACCTCCGGCCGCTCGGTGATCGTCTTCCCCCACGATCGCGCGCCCCTGCGCCACATCAGGTCGAGCACTTCACCGGTGGTACGGACCTCACCGTCGAGCGCCTGCATGACGGCGGAGGTCAGCGTCTGCCGCTTCAGGTTCCGGCCGAGGAGGAACGGGTCCGGGTCACGGGTGCCGGCCACCGTCTCGACGAGCTCGGCGAACTCCTCCGCGCCGAGGGACGGCTCGGGCAGCAGCGCCAGTTCGTCGGGGGAGGGGTCCGGCAGGGCCGGGTCGAAGTCGTCCGGGGGGATGAACGTGTCGACGCTCTGCCGGTCCTCACCGATGATCGAGTCCTCGGTGAACTCCGTGCCGAAGACCTGGGTGGCGACGTCGAGAAGCTGACGCACGCCGTCGCCGTCCGTGCCGGACGCGAGCGTCGCGGACGTGGCGACCGGACAGATACCGCCCAGCGGGCTCCCCGGCTCCGACGCCCCGACGGCAGCGGCCAGGCGCCGCAGCAGCATCGCCACGTCGGTGCCCTGGGCGCCGTCGTAGGTGTGGAACTCGTCCACGACGACGTACCGGATGTCCGCGCCGTTCCAGAGCGCGGCGTCCTGGGAGCGCTGGAGGAGCAGGTCCAGCATCTTGTAGTTCGTGACCAGGATGTCCGGCGGCGACACCCACATGTCGGAACGGCGGGTGTAGACCCGGTCGTACTTCGTCTCCGCCCGGTCACCGATGTAGAGGCCGGCGCGGAGCTTGCCGAGGTCGGCGTCGTGCTCGCAGAGCAGGTCGTTGATGCGCTGTGCCTGGTCGGTGGCGAGGGCGTTCATCGGGTACAGGAAGACGGCCTTGACGCCGGTGTTCCCCGCGTTGCGCTCGCGGGCGCAGTGGTCCAGGACCGGGTAGAGGAAGGACTCGGTCTTGCCGGATCCGGTGCCGGTGGTGACGAGCGTCGGCCGGGGCGTGCGTCCACGGGCCGAGGAGAGTCGCTCGAACGCCCTGGCCTGGTGGGCGTACGGGGCCCAGTCGTCCGTGCGCCGCCAGTCCAGCAGCTCCTTCCAGGAGTCGCCCGCCTGTGTGAACGGCGTGCGTATCCGCAGGAACGGCCCCCGGAACATCCCGGACGTCTCGTCCCCGAGGAACCGGTGCAGCGACTCCCTGGCGCCCTCGTCGGTGAGCGCGTAGGTCGTCGACAGGTACTGGAGCAGGCTCTCTTTGAGCCCCTGCGCTTCGAGCGTCGGCCTCACGGGGCGGGCACCTCCTGCTTCACCGGGTCCCACTCACCCCGGGCGACTGCCTCGTCGAGGCGTCTCTGGAAGTAGGCGTGGGCTTCGCGCATTTCGGTTTCGCGGTCGGCCTTATAGAAGGGGGCGGTGTAGCCGTCGGGGACGGGGGCGTTGCCGGGGTCGGCGAGGTAGGCCTGGAACTGGGTCCAGGTTTCCTTGGTCTGGCGCTGGCCGATGGTGCGGGCATTGCCGGCGAGCTTCCATCCCTCGGCGTCGAACCAGGTCACGGCCTCGTACTTCTGCAGCACGGGGAAACGGCCCCGGTAGGCGGCGATGAGGGCGTCGGCGTCCATGCCGAGCCAGACGGCCACGAGGGCGTCGATTTCGACGAGGGCGGAGCGGCGGGCTCGTTCGGTGCGGAGAGGTGTGTCGCGGTGCCAGTCGGGGGTGACGTCGTGGAGGGGCTGCAGACCGGGCCAGGGGAGGGCCCAGGGTTCGTAGGCGGACCAGGTGGGGTCGTACAGCTCCTTCCAGAGGTCGGCGTAGGCGGTGGTGAGGCAATTGAGCCTTAGGGTGCGCAAGAGGAGTGCGGGCGCAAGGGGATGCTTCAGGAGAGGAGCGGGCGTCGCCTTGGCCCCTGATACACGGAGGTCGCCGCGTCCTGTAGCCCGCAGGAAGTAGTCCAGGGGCAGCGACGCCCAGAATCCAGACACCAAAGCGGTCAGTCGTAGATCCGGCATCACCAGACTGTGCACCGCGTCGATGTGCGTAGTACCTGGCGGAATCAGCGCTGCGTACAGAGCGCGCTCGGTGTTGGGGGCGATTTGGCGACGCCAAGCCACTCTGTGGAACGTCGCATACCGCCTCTTCGCTCGCTCCGTGAGCACGGCGTCGACTCGGGAAGGACCAGCTTGCTCCAGAGGCACATGTTCTACCCGAGCGACCTGTTGACGAGCGCGTGCCACTGCCTTCTTGCTCGATCGGAGACGCGTCAGAGCGCGGTGGTCGACCCAACGATCCTGGGCTGTCAGAAACTCTTGGTGTCGGCCCTCCGCCCGTACGTATTCGGTGTCTGGGACGAACTGCGGTGGGATGCTGACGAGGTCTGCCCCATATGGATCGTTGCTGTTGGCGTCGTGACGCTTGAAGATCGGAGTAGCAACGCTGATCTGCGTGCCCTTGAGGATCACATGACGCCAGCGGTCCGGCTGATACGCCAAGCCGGTGGAAGCGTCGGGCCGGTTGTAGTCGATCAGTTTGTCCTTCTTGGCGCCACTTTCGTGATAGCCGGCGCTGATCTGCGGCGAGAAGGTGCGCAACCGCAGCGGATAGTCCGCCAACGCAACAATTGCGCTGGCCTCTGCTGCGCTCACTGGGAATAGCAACCGTGCCCGCCTGACCGGTTCATCTTCTTCGTCCAGCAGGCGCTGCCAGACGGCCAACAAGTCCGTATCAACGCGCACCACCCGCGACCGGTGCGGACGCTCGTCGAACTCGCCGTTGCGGTAACGGATGCCGGGCACCTCACCGCTGCCGTCATGCTCGGCAGAGAAGCGCAGGGCGTCTGCCGACACCAGCCAGGACAAGTGGTCGAAGCCGATCTCCTGCTGGCGGCCATACACGTGCACGCCGAAGTGAGCGGTGTCGCCCACCGGCCTCGGGAAGAATTTCTGCCCCGAGTTGACGAAGTCACCGTGAATGCGAAGCCGTCGGTAGGCGGCTTCTCTCAGTGCCCCTTCCTTATCGCCTGTGAAGTGAGAGTCGGGGTGAACCAGCCCTGTTGTTCCCCAAGCCGAAGCGTGGGCCCACACCTGGCACATGAACGCCCGGTACAGGTCCGGCTGTGTGCCGGTCAGCAGCGGATACACCTGCGAGGCTCCGAAGACCGCGACCTGCCCGCTGACGTTGGTCAGCTCGGCCAGCACGTACTGACGTGCCTTCGGCAGCCGCAGAAGCTCGGCCCGCCGCTTCTCCTTCTCCGCCGTTGACGCTCGCTCCGTGAGTTCGAACCACGGCTCGTGCTCCGCCAGCACCGAGCCCTCGTTCCACCGAGGCCGCACCCACGGCGGATTACCCACCTGCAAGTCGAACCCACCGCCCTGGGCGAAGACGAGCGCGAAGTCCAGTTCCCAGTGCAGGAAACCCTGTTCGTCCGCGATGTTGGTGACCGTGTGCATCCAGGGGAAGCGGGTCTCCGGGTCTGCGAGGTCCATCCCCATCAGGCGGGGGAGGTTCTTCTCGAAGTCCTTCAACGCGTCCAGGTTGTCGAACTCGGTCACCAGGTTCTGCTCGTCGGGGTCGACGGTGCCCAGCAGCGCTTCGAGGAAGTCCAGCCAGTCATCCAGCTCGACCAGCGGGATGGTGTTGCGCCAGGTCCGCTGCTTGGACTGCCTCGGCGCACCACGCCTGGACTGACCGCTCGCCTCCACCGCCTGAAGGTCGATGAGCGGTTCGTCCTCCGCCTCGGCGGGCACCAGCGTCTCCTGCGTCGGCCCCGACGCGAACAGCATGGTCTGCTCGGTGAAGCGCGGCTCCGGGACCGTCGCCGTCGAGCCCTCGACGGCCCCGCCGATCAGCGGCACCCCCAGCAGGTCACCGAGCGCGTCGGCCGTAGCCACCGCCGTGTCGTCGTACACCCCGTCCGTGCCGTCCAGCAGGGATGCCCTGTCCGCCGGCCAGAACCACAGGGCGCACCACGCGTCCATGACCTTCTTCAGCCGCCAGTACGGCGTCTCGGTCGCCAGGAACAGGTCGGTCATGACCTGCTCCTTCGGCACCGCGCCCGCCGCCGACCGCAGGAAGTCGTACTCAGGAGTGTCCGGCTCGGCGCCCCACACGTCGATTTTCCGCGCGATCGCCGCCTCGGACAGCCGCATGCGCTTGATGACCAACGACCACAGGAACTCCGCCCGCTTGGCCGCATCCCGCAGCCGCGTGAACTGGGACGAGGCCTCACGCCTCGGCTTCCCCGCCTTGTCGAGTTTCGGCGTGCCGTCCTTGTTCAGGTGCGCCGTGCTGCGCTTGGGCCGCTGGAGGATGCCCTTCTTCCAGGCGGCCAGCTGGGCGACCTCGGCCTTGGCGAGTTCCTTCGCCTCCTTCGAGCCGGTCACCGCCGCCCACCCGGGGCTCGGCAGCAGGAACTGGTGCACCGAGTCCTCGGGCAACGGCTGCGGCTCGCCGTCCTTGAGGAACGGCAGCGGCGTCGGCGTTAGCGTGTTCTTCGCCGCGAGCCAGGCCTTCGCCGAGGAGGCGACGTCCTCACCCGCGTACACGGCTCGCCGCCCTCCGATCAGCGAGTTGCCCCGCCGCAGATGCAGCCCGAACCACGGCGCCCGCATCCCCGGGTGCATGGTGTTGAGCCACAGGGAGACCTCGGCCAGCTCCACGCCCGTGGCGTTGAGGTCGACGCCGTAAGCGTTGTGCAGGGCGACGTACGCCTTGACCTTCTGCTTCTCCGTCAGCGCGTCCGAGGCCGGGATGGAGACGCCCAACTCGTCCTGGCGCCGCCGCAAATACTCCTCGGCGACCTGGTTGATCGCCTCGTTGAGGAACGCGCCGGAACCCAGCGCGGGCTCACAGATCTTGTACTTCAGCAGTTCGGCCGCCCGTGTCCGGACGACCTCGTCGTTCTCGTCGCGCTCCTGGTCGAGGCGATGCTTGAGTGCCAGCTCGACCGTGACCTTGGTCAGCGACTCGGGGGTGTAGTACGAGGCGGACGTCTCGCGGTCCCGGCCCGCCAGCCGGTAGACGAACTCACCCACCTTGTACTTCTTCGGCCCGCGCAGCCCCCTGACCGCGTCGTGCTCGTCGTACTCGACCCGGGTCTTCTCCGGATAGTCCGCCAGACGGAGGGCGGGTACGAGCCAGGAGCCCTTCTCCGGGTCACCGCCCTTGGCGACCTCGCACAGCTCCTCCTCCGCGATGATGCCGGTGTACGACATCAGCCCCTCGTACACGGCCCCGAGCTGGTTGATGCCGAGGTTGCGGTAGGAGATGAAGCCGCCGCGCTCGCCGCGCCGCTTGGCCTTCTTCATGGTCAGCAGCCGCAGCACCTCGTGCAGGGCGCTGTTGCGCAGCCGCAGGTCCAGCCACTCCGGCTCGCCGTCCTCGTCCGAGCGGGGATCGAGAATCCCACGGCCGATGAGACGTATGGACTTCGGCTCGAAGAGTTCGCTGCGCAGCGGCTCGAAGCGCAGACCCCGGTCCTCGCTGCGCCGCTTCGCCTTGAGCTTGCGGGTCTCCTCGTCGTCGTCCGGAAGCTCGTCGTCGGGCTCGGTGCCGTACGGGCGGTGGCCGTGGTTGACCTTGTTGAACAGGACGTCGAGGGAGGCGAAAAGGTGGTGGCCGTTCCTGGCCTCCTCCTCGACGAGCTGCTCGTCGCGCTCGACGAGTTCCCGCAGCCGCGCCACCGAGTAGCCGGCCTCGTAGGTGCCGTCGTCGGCGGGCAGGATGCCCAGCTCCGGGCGGGCCTCGGCGTAGAGCAGGAACAGGATGCGGTAGAGGTAGCGCAGCGATTCGCGGGTGAGTTCCTTGGCGAAGGGCAGCCTCGGGTCCTCGATCCGGCGTGGCTCGATCCCGGCCTGGTCCAGCCGGGCCAGGACCTCGTTGGCGATGATCTCGACCGAGCGTTGCAGCCCCTCGCGCAGTTCGCCGGAGACACCGACCGCGTTGTCGCGGGAGGCCTTGACCAGGGCGTCGATGCCCGGACCCTTGCCGTCCTCGGCGGGGGCGAGCATCTCGTGACTGAACAGGGCGGCGACGGTCGCCAGTTCACCGCCCTGCTTGCGGTCGTTGCGTTCCAGCGCGGCGTCGAGGTTGGCGGCCAGGAAGCGGCCTTCGCCCCACACCTGGCGGTCGGCCAGGACGATCACGCCGCCGCACAGCAGCAGCACGAAACGGGGCGGCTCCCCGCCCGGCTCGCCCAGTTCGCTGTGGAAGAGCCAGGTGGCGAGGGACTGGCCGGTCTCGTAGCTCTCGCTGCCGCTCACCCGCAGAGGGTGCAGCAGCCGGCCGGGGCCCTCCGCGTCCAGGGCCATGTCGTTCCCGGCGGCCCAGCCGCACTCGACGGCCACGATGCCGTCACCATGCCAGGCCGTGGCCACGGTGTGCTCGCGTCCGGCACGGTGAACGGTCAACTGCCGCCGCGCGGGGGCACCGGAGTAACCGAGGGCCGCCAGCACCTTGTCGTGCCACGCGCTGAGCCGCTCGCACCAGTCGCCGTCGTTGTGGGTGTTGAAGCGTGCTCCGGCGGTGGCACTGTTCTCGTCGGCGTCGTCCTCGGCGTCCAGCTTGGCACGTTCGGCGAAGAAGTTGCGGAACTCCTCCGACAGGTACGTGCCGCGCAGGGCGCGGACCGTCTCCCTGGGCGTGGGACGCGGGTCCTTCTCGTCGGTCTCGCGGACGGTCCAGGTGGCGAGGAGGCCCTTCTTGAGATCCTGGCCGAGCTGCTCGGCGAAGTAGTGGGCCGACAGGTACTCGCCGCGGTTGGAGAAGGAGTCGAAGTCGGTGCTCATCGGGTGGTGGTCTCTCCAGCAGCGGCGGACAGGGGTTCCAGGACGCAGAGCAGGCGCAGCATGGGCGCCCCGGAGGTCTTCAGCGACTTGATCAGCGTCTTGCGGCGGCTCGCCGTGAGGTTCACGTCGTTCCGGCCCTTCGCCGAGCGGGCGGAGGCGAACAGGGCATCCTGCTGCCATCGCGTCACGCGCTTCTCGTACGGGGTGAGCATCTCCTCGATCCGCCGCGCGTACTCGGCCTCCTGCTCGCGCAGGTACCGGGCGGCCTCGTCGACTGCCTGCGGAACGAATCGCCCCAGTGCCGCGCGCTCGTCCTCGGACACGGCACGGCCGGGCATCTTCGGACCGACGCCGCATGCGGCGAGGAATGCC
Organism: Streptomyces olivaceus; assembly: GCF_000721235.1. Classification (GTDB taxonomy): domain Bacteria; phylum Actinomycetota; class Actinomycetes; order Streptomycetales; family Streptomycetaceae; genus Streptomyces; species Streptomyces olivaceus. Next base: position 5,094 of record NZ_JOFH01000058.1, on the reverse strand, counting down.
GCGTCCATGCGTACGACACGGGGCGCGTCGGGCAGGCCGACGACGGCCATCCACTCCACCACCGTGGGGCGGCCCAGGGCGTTGGAGTGGATGCCCTGCATCAGGTAGACCGGGCCGGACAGCTCGGCCGGCAGACGGGGGTCCAGCTTGGCCGCCGCGGCGGCGTCCGGACGGTGGGCGAGGACGAACGCCTGATCGTGACGCAGGGACGCCAGGGCCTTGTCGGTCACCCAGTCCAGGACGGGATGCACGTCCGAGACGTAACTGACGTTCGGCCACTGGGTCTTGGACGACTCACGGGCCGCCTTCAACCGCTTCTCCCCGAGCCCCTTGTCGAAGGTGATGCGCAGTCGACCGGGAGCCTTGCTGGTGGGCAGGATGTGCTGCTCGGTCAAGTACGACTTGGGCAGCGCCTTGAAGCGGTACTGGAGGTCGGACGGAGGCTCGAATGCGATGGTGCCGTCGCCCTCGTGGCGCAGCTTGAGCTCGTTGTCCGCCCCGGTGGGGCAGATCTGGCGCAGGGCCTCCTCGAAGTACGCGGAGGTGGAGCGGAACACGCTCGGAACGGTCGCGCAGGCCACGTCGTCCTGGGCAGACTTGGCGCCGATGTTGCCCATCATCCTTCTGAGCATCGACGGAGCGCCGCCGCTGGACCGCTTGATGGACTCCTCCACCGTACGGCCGGCCAGCAGATCGCGGGTGAGGCGGTTCTCTTCCTCCTGGGCTCGGTACAGGCCGCTGACCGCCTCGGCCGAGCCGTCGATCCGGTGCGCCTCCTCCTCGCGCTTGAGGAGCTTCGCACCGACCAGCCGGTCGTCGAGCGGCAGGGCCTCGCCGGTCTCCGGATCGTGCCGCCACTCCACGTCGCTGGTGAGCACCAGAGCGCGGAACTGCGGCTTCACCTTCTGCCCGTAGCGGTCGATACGACCGTTGCGCTGCTCGATACGGATCAGGGACCAGGGCAGGTCATAGTGAATGAGCTGGTGGCACTCCTGATGGAGGTTGACACCCTCGGAGGCGACGTCACCCGTGAACAGGATGCGCACCGGGTCGTCGCGCAGCCCGAACTTCTCGACGATCCGCTTCTGCTCGTCCTCATTGGTGGCCTCACCGTGCATGACCTGCACCGCGCCGCCGTACGCCAGCCAGGGCCGGTTCCTCTTCTCGCCTGCTTCAACACCGCCGCTCTTCTGGAACCCGAGCCGTGCGGGGACGGCCTCGGCCAGCCACGTCAGCGTGGGGATGCGCTCGGAGAAGACGACGACACGGGTGTCCGAATCCGGCCCGACGCCGATCTTCTCCAACTGCTGGACCAGCGCGTCCAGTTTTGCGGAGTCCTCGTCCCCGATCCCGCCGGCCAGCCGCTCCAGCTCTACGATCGCCTCGCGCTCGACCCGCAGGGCGGCCTCACGGGCGGCCAGGTCCTCGCCCTTCTTCACCCTCGCGGGCTTGGCCAGGTAGTGGCGCCGTGCCTCCACTGACTTCTGGAGCGCCTTGTGCGAGGAGAGGAAGGCCTTGAAGAAGTTGTAGGCGGCGAGCGGATCGGCGCAGACCGATGAAGCGGACGGGTCACGCGGGATCCAGCGGGCGGCCAGTTCCTCGAAGACCGCACGCTCCCTCTCGGTGGCCTCTGCGGGGACGGGCTCGGAGGGGCCGCGGTCGGCCCACACGCCCTTGAGGGAGTCCCGCACCTCCTTGTCCGTCTTGGTGCGCCGGATGTAGAGGTGGTCGAGGTCCTTCACCTCGTAGTCCGAGGTGTTCGCGATCGCGGCCTCGTCCAGCATTTTGATCAGCTCGGCGAACGACTCGGTCTCGCCGTTGTGCGGAGTCGCCGAGGCCAGGATCAGCGCGTCGGTGCGGCGGGCGAGGAGGCGGGCGAGGTCGTTGTTCTTCGTGCCGCGGTTGACCAGGTTGTGCGACTCGTCGATCACGACGGCGTCCCACTCGGTGGAGTCCAGGTGGTGGGCGTACACATCGCTCTTGAGCGTGTCCACGGAGATGATCGCCCGCTTGAAGTACGCGAACGGGTTCCGGCCCGCCGGAATGTCCTGCTGGATGCGCTGGATGCCCGTGGAGTCGAGCCTGACCAGCGGGATGGAGAACCGGGTCCACAGCTCGCGCTGGAACTGCTCCAGCACATGGGCAGGCGTGACGACGAGAATGCGCTCACCCCGCCCGCGCCGGATCAGCTCCGCCAGCAGGATGCCGATCTCCAGCGTCTTGCCGAGGCCCACGACGTCGGCGATGAGCACGCGCGGCTGCGGGTTCTTCATCGAGAGGGCCAGTTCGGCCGGCCGCAGCTGGTGGGTCTGCTTGTCCATGAGGAAGCCGTCGGCCAGCGCGAGACCGTGCTCGGTCTGGGGGAGTGCCGTCTTGCGGATCGCGGCCTCCAGGTAGAGGCGCGCCTTGCGGTGGTTGGGGGAGTCGTCGGCGACCAGCTCGGTTTTCCGCGGGTCGAGCACCTGGATGTCGTCGAGCACGCTGTAGAAGACGGCTTCGGTGCCCCGCACGAACGAGGAGACGCCGGTGACCTCCACCATCCAGCCGTCCCGCGCCGTGGGCGCGACCTTCCGGACGAGCCACTGCTCGTCACGGATCCGGACCTGGGCACCCGGCGCGTAGGCGACCGACCCGCCGCCCGGTCGTGCCACGTCCCCCGACGCGTCGAGGGCGATTCCGTCCTCGCTCACCGCGTCGAGCACGCCCTGGCCGCCACCGGCTCCCGCAACGGTGGTCACGTGCTGCTCCATGTCCCGCCCTTGTCTTTCCGGACCGCCGTCCTGCGGCGACTGGTCCACGTCCTGCTGACCATGCATGTCTCACGCCACCGACACCGCGCCCCCCCCACGATGCCCGCGTTGGCGTCTGCCTCAGAGGCCGGGCTGTGCGGCGTACCGGGCTCGCAACTCCTCAGCCACGCGCAGCGAAGCGGGCGGGCGTCCCGGTTTCCGGGCCGCGGGCACGGGCGCCTCGGGCGCCGGACCGCCGTGAGGCGCCGCGCTCTTCGTCTCAGCGGCCGCGTTCGTGACTTCGGTGGTCGCAGAGGTTTCGACGTCGTCCACTGTGTCCGGCGTCCGGGTGGTCGGCGGAGGGCCGTCCAGCGGGCTGTCCGAGCCGTCCTCGTCGATAGCGACCGCCTGTTCGGCGAGCCGCTCCCATACGACGGGTCGGTCGCTTCCGGGCATGGGCGCCGCTTTGTCCGTTGCGGTGGCGTCGATCAAGGCGTGTCGCGCGTCCATCGGGGACATACCCGCAGCGGCCAGCACGCCGGTGCACTCGGCCATCACCGCGTCGAGGGACGGCCGGTCGGACGGGTCGTGGGCCAGCATGGAGCCGATCAGCGGGACCAGGGCCTGGGGGAGGCCGCTCAGATCCGGGGCGTGGTCGGGGTTGGCGACCTGCCCGACGATCGCCTCCCAACGGGCCCCTTCGTAGGGGTAGTGCCCGGTGGCCGCGTACAGGAGAACTGTGCCGAGTCCGTACACATCGGCGGACTCCTTGACCTTCGTACGCCCCAGAGCCTGCTCGGGCGGCATACATCGCACGGTACCGATGATCATTCCGCTGTGGGAGAGCGTGTCCTTGGTGGTGTCCAGGAACGCCCCGAGACCGAAGTCGATCAGTATCGGGCCGTACACACCCAGCATGACGTTCTGCGGCTTCAGGTCCCGGTGGAGCAGCCCCACCGCATGCACGGCCTCAAGCCCCTCCGCCAGCAGAGCACCCAGGCTCGCCACCAAGGGAGCGGTCAGTGGACCGCGTCCGTCGACCTGCGTCAGCAGCGTCTCGCCCGGCACGTACTCCATGGCCAGCCACGGACGCTCCGCGTAGGGATCGGCGTCCAGGAACCGGGCCACCCGGTTCGTTCCCACCACGGTCCTCGCGATCAGCGCTTCCTTCTCGAAGCGCGCGCGGGTGATGGGGTCCAGCCGATCCGGCCGGATCAGCTTCACCGCGACCGGATCACCGGCGGGCGAGAAGGCCAGATAGACCTCACCCATTCCCCCCGAGCCCAGCTCCCGCTCGACCGCATATCGGCCGATCTGCTCGGGCACCCCGTTCATGAACCGTGAGTATCCTCTCGCTCGCCGCGCGTCCCCCAGGCAGCGTCTTCACCAGATCTACACCTTAATGCCCTGCGGGAACGCGGTCACCCTCCCCGGGGGTACGGGGAGGGCCGCGCAGGCGTCAGATTCGGCCGCGCCCGAGGTCCGAGAGGAACCCGGACCACGCGCTCCGCGGAAACGCGAGCCGGGGTCCGCCGCGGTCCTTGGAGTCTCGTACGTGTATGGCGGTGGTGCCGGGGGCGATTTCGACGCACGCCCCTCCTTCACCACTGCTGTAGCTGCTCTTGAACCAGTCCAGCCGTGCGGGCTGTTCAGTGTTCATCGGTCTCCCAGCATCTTCTTGATCAAGGTCAGTGACTCTTCCGGTGTGAGCGCCTGTGCCCTGATACTGCCGTAGCGTGCGGCAAGGATACGTACCTCGTCCGGATCGGTGATCAGACGGCTGATGTGCTGGACCTCCAGGTACGCCACCTGCGACTTGCCCTTCGGGGTGACCATGATGAACGGCCCGCCCAGGCTGGGGTGTTCCTTACGCTCCATCGGCAGTACCTGGAGCTCCACACCGCGCAGTGCGCCGAACCTCAGCAAGGCCTCCAGTTGCTCACGATGAACGTTCCACCCGCCGAGCGGGCGACGCAAGATGGACTCCTCGATGGTGAAGGTCGTGAACGGCGGAGGCCAGCGGTTGAAGATCTGCTGGCGATCCAGTCGTGCGGCTACGCGCTGCTCGATGGTTGCCGCATCCAGAAAGGGCTGACGCGTTCGGAACACCACGTTCGCGTGAGCTTCCGTCTGCAGGAGTCCCGGAAGGACCAGCGAGCTGTAGTCGTGCAACTCAACCGCCTCCTGCTCCAACCGCGCGTAGTCCTTGAACCACTCCGGATGCCGCACCCTGCGCCGGGTCTTCGCCCGCTCCACATCCTCCGCCGCCGATGCCAGCAGGCCCCCGCACTCCAGCAACGCGTCCACCGCGACCAGCAGTTCGGGCTGAGGCGTCCGCCGCGCACGCTCGACGGAGGAGATCGTC
>NZ_JOFH01000057.1 GCF_000721235.1 Streptomyces olivaceus | reverse complement strand
GCTTCCGGGAACCAGTCGGTTCCCGGAAGCCGCCCCCGCCGCACATCTCCCTGCCGCCCGGCCCTCAGGCCCCGGCGGCGACCTCCACCGCGGCCAGGTTCTTCTTGCCGCGGCGCAGCACCAGCCAGCGGCCGTGCAGCAGGTCCTCCCTGGCGGGGACGGCGTCCTCGGCGGCGACCTTGACGTTGTTCACGTAGGCGCCGCCCTCCTTCACCGTGCGCCGCGCGGCGGACTTGCTGGCCACCAGGCCGACCTCGGCGAGCAGGTCCACGACCGGGGCGGGCTCGGCGACCTTCGCGTGCGGCAGCTCGGAGAGAGCCGCGGCCAGCGTCCGCTCGTCCAGCTCCGTCAGGTCGCCCTGCCCGAACAGGGCCCGGGACGCGGCGATCACGGCGGCCGTCTGGTCGGCGCCGTGCACCAGCGTCGTCAGCTCCTCCGCGAGCGCGCGCTGCGCCGCCCTGGCCTGCGGACGCTCCTCGGTCTGCCGCTCCAGCTCCTCCAGCTCCTCGCGGGAGCGGAAGGACAGGATGCGCATGTACGTCGAGATGTCCCGGTCGTCCACGTTCAGCCAGAACTGGTAGAACGCGTACGGTGTCGTCATCTCCGGGTCGAGCCAGACGGCGCCGCCCTCGGTCTTGCCGAACTTGGTGCCGTCCGCCTTGGTCATCAGCGGCGTCGCGTAGGCGTGCACACCCGCGTCCGGCTCCAACCGGTGCAGCAGGTCGAGCCCCGCCGTCAGGTTGCCCCACTGGTCGCTGCCGCCCTGCTGCATCGTGCAGCCGTAGCGGCGGTAGAGCTGGAGGAAGTCCATCGCCTGCAGCAGCTGGTAGCTGAACTCCGTGTAGCTGATGCCCTCGGAGGACTCCAGTCGCCGGGCCACGGAGTCCTTGGTCAGCATCTTGTTGACCCGGAAGTGCTTGCCGATGTCCCGCAGGAACTCGATCGCCGACAGGCCCTCGGTCCAGTCGAGGTTGTTGACCATCACCGCGGCGTTCTCGCCCTCGAAGGTCAGGAACGGCTCGATCTGCCCCCGCAGCCGCTGCACCCAGCCGGCGACGGTCTCCGGGGAGTTCAGCGTGCGCTCCGCGGTCGGGCGCGGGTCGCCGATCTGCCCCGTGGCCCCGCCGACCAGCGCCAGCGGCCGGTGCCCGGCCTGCTGGAGCCGGCGCACGGTGAGCACCTGCACCAGGTGCCCCACGTGCAGGGACGGCGCGGTCGGGTCGAAACCGCAATAGAACGTGACGGGACCGTCCGCGAGCGCCTTGCGCAATGCGTCTTCGTCGGTGGACTGGGCGAACAGCCCGCGCCACTTCAGCTCGTCGACGATGTCCGTCACGGTTCTCGTGTCTCCTTGATGATCTTCGGCCGGTGGATGATCTCCGGCCGGTCGGCCGACGGCCGGTGGTGAACGCCTACGAGGTTATACGCCCTGACTGACAGAGCTCATATTGAAATCGGGGACCCGCAGCGCGGGCATCGCGGCCTTGGTGAACCAGTCGCCCCACTCCCTGGGCAGCGTCTTCTCCGTGCGCCCGGCCTCCGTGGCCCGCCCCAGCAGACCCACCGGCGACTCGTTGAACCGGAAGTTGTTCACCTCGCCGACGACCTCGCCGTGCTCGACGAGGTAGACGCCGTCCCGGGTCAGCCCGGTCAGCAGCAGCGTCGCCGGGTCCACCTCGCGGATGTACCAGAGGCAGGTCAGCAGCAGCCCCCGCTCGGTGGCGGCGACCATGTCCTCCAGCGAGCGGCCGGGGTCGCCCCCGTCCAGGACGAGGTTGCCGATCGCCGGGGCCACCGGCAGGCCGGTCAGCCCGGCGCCGTGCCGGGTGGTCGTCAGCCGGTGCAGCTCCCCGGCCCGGATCCAGTCCGTCGCCGCCACCGGCAGCCCGTTGTCGAACACCGACTGGTCGCCGCCCGAGGAGTGCGCGACCACGAACGGCGCGCTCTCCAGACCCGGCTCGTGCGGATCACTGCGCAGGGTCAGCGGCAGCGCGCCGAGCCGCTCGCCGACCCGGGTGCCGCCGCCCGGCTCGGAGAACACCGTGCGCCCCTCGACCGCGTCCCGCCCGGAGGCCGACCAGTACTGGTAGATCAGCAGGTCCGCGACCGCGGTCGGCGGCAGCAGGGTCTCGTACCGCCCCGCAGGCAGCTCCACCCGCCGCTCGGCCCAGCCCAGCCGTACGGCCAGGTCGGCGTCGAGAGCCGCCGGGTCGACGTCCTTGAAGTCCCGTGTGGCGCGCCCCGCCCAGGCCGACCGGGTCCGGTCCGGCGACTTGGCGTTCAGCTCCAGCGTCCCGTTGGGCTGGTCGTGCCGCAGCCTGAGCCCCGTCGACGTGCCCACGTACGTCGACGTCATCTCGTGGTTGGCGAACCCGTACAGCTCCCGGCCGCCCGCACGCGCGCGTGCGAACGCCTCTCCGAGGGCGGGCGCGAAGTCGGCGAACACGGCCGACGACGTCTCGGCCGGCGCGTCGGTGAAGTCCGGCGACGCGGGCACGCCCGCAACGAGCGGCTGCGCGTCCTCGGCCGGACCGGCGCCGCGCGCGGCGGCCTCGGCGGCCCGCACCAGGGGCTCCAGCTCGTCCAGGGTCACGGCCGACCGCGACACCACGCCGGACGCCGTGCCCTCGCGCCCGTCGACCGTGGCGACCACCGTCAGCGTGCGCCCGCGCGTGACGCCGTTGGTGGTGAGCGCGTTGCCCGCCCAGCGCAGGTTGGCGGTCGACTCCTCGTCGGCGATCACGACGCACCCGTCCGCCCGGGACAGCTCCAGCGCCCGCTCGACGACCTCGTGCGGCTTGTTGCTGCGGACGCTCATCGACCGGCCTCCTGCGTCGTGTTCAGAATGTTGACGCCCTTGAAGAGGGCGGAGGGGCAGCCGTGCGAGACGGCCGCGACCTGACCGGGCTGGGCCTTGCCGCAGTTGAAGGCGCCGCCCAGGACGTACGTCTGCGGCCCGCCGACCGCCGCCATCGACCCCCAGAAGTCGGTCGTCGTCGCCTGGTACGCCACGTCCCGCAGCTGCCCCGCGAGCCGCCCGTTCTCGATCCGGAAGAACCGCTGACCGGTGAACTGGAAGTTGTACCGCTGCATGTCGATGCTCCACGACCGGTCCCCGACCACGTAGATCCCGCGGTCGACACCACCGATCAGATCCTCGGTGGCCAGCCCGCCCGGATCCGGCCGCAGCGACACGTTGGCCATGCGCTGCACCGGCACGTGGGCGGGGGAGTCGGCGTAGGCGCACCCGTTGGACCGCTCGAAGCCGGTGAGCCGCGCGATCCGCCGGTCCAGCTGGTACCCCACCAGCCTGCCGTCCTTCACCAGGTCCCAGGACTGGCCCGCGACGCCCTCGTCGTCGTAGCCGATCGTCGCCAGCCCGTGCTCGGCGGTGCGGTCGCCGGTGACGTTCATCAGCTCGGAGCCGTAGCGCAACGTGCCGAGCTGGTCGAAGGTGGCGAAGGAGGTGCCGGCGTACGCGGCCTCGTACCCGAGCGCACGGTCCAGCTCGGTAGCGTGCCCGATGGACTCGTGGATGGTCAGCCACAGGTTCGACGGGTCGACGACCAGGTCGTACAGCCCCGCCTCGACGCTGGGCGCCCGCATCTTCTCCGCCAGCAGCCCGGGCATCTCGGCCAGCTCGGCGTCCCAGTCCCAGCCGGTCCCGGTCAGGTACTCCCACCCGCGCCCGACCGGGGGCGCGAGGGTACGCATGGAGTCGAACTCGCCGCTGGAGTCGTCCACCGACACGGCGGTGAGCACGGGGTGCAGCCGTACCCGCTGCTGCGTGGTCGACGTCCCGGTGGTGTCGGCGTAGAACTTGTTCTCGTGCACGGTGAGCAGCGAGGCGTCCACGTGATCGACCCCGTCGGCCGCCAGCAGCCGCGCGCTCCAGTCGGCCAGCAGCGCCGACTTCTCCGCGTCGGGCACGGTGAAGGGATCGATCCCGTACGCCGACACCCAGGTCTTGTCGGCGTGCACGGGCTCGTCCGCGAGCTCCACCCTCTCGTCCGACCCGGCCGCCTTGATCACCTGCGCCGACAGCTTCGCCATCGCCACCGCCTGCGAGGCGACCCTGGCCGCGGCGTCCAGGGTCAGGTCCACGCCGGACGCGAAGCCCCACGTACCGCCGTGCACCACCCGTACCGCGTACCCGAGGTCGGTGGTGTCCGACGACCCGGCGGGCCGGGCGTCCCGCAGCCGCAAGGAGGCGCTGCGCACCCGTTCGAGCCGGAAGTCGGCGTGCTCGGCCCCGAGGGCACGCGCGCGGGCGAGGGCGGCGTCGGCGAGGGGGCGCAGGGGGAGTGCCGTGAAGGACTGATCGAGGTCATGGGGCACGGGGAGATCCCTTCAAACGCGGGCGGGCACGAGAACAACTCCCGTGCCCGCCCGCCGGTGTGATGTACGGCCGAACTTAGCCGCCCGCGGGTGCGCCTGCCGCGAGCGCCGTGAACGCGGTCCACGCCGTGGGGGTGACGGCGAGGGGCCGAATGCGCTTGTCCTTCGAGTCGCGGACGTGAATCGCCTCGGGGCACAGGGCGACCTCGACGCAGTTGTCTCCGTCCCCGCCGCTGTAGCTGCTCTTGAACCAGCTCAGTTGATCAGTGGCGCTCATAGTGCTCCTCGCCCGTATCCGCTCAGGTCGTGTGCGATGAGGACTCAGCCGTCCAGCGACGCCTCGGCCGCGTGTGTTGCGAATGCGGTCCACGCGGACGGCGTGACGGCGAGAGGCCGGATGCGCGTGTCCTTGGAGTCGCGGACGTGCACTGTCCCGGTGCGCAGGGCGACCTCGACGCAGTTGTCGTTCTCGCTGCCGCTGTAGCTGCTCTTGAACCAGCTCAGCTCGTGGTCGGTAGTCATAGCGCTGCTCCCATCTCTTCCAGCAGCGTCACGGTAGCCCGACAGTCCAGGGCTTGGGAACGCAGCTTGCCATAGCGCTGGAGCAGGACACTCACGTCCTTGGGCGCTGAGATCAGGCTGCTTGAGCGCTGGCCTTCGGTGTAGCCGAGCCACTGGTGAGCAGTTGACTCCGCGAGATACATCTGACCGTCGATGCCGCAGTGGTCCTCCTGCACGGTGGCCATGATCTGGATCTCGACATTGCGCCGCGCGCCCATCTCAAGAAGATGATCGATGACTTGCCTGGTGACAGCGCGGCCTCCCATACGCCGCGCTACGACGCCTTGCTCGATAACGAAGCTGAACGCGGTGTTCTGGTTGGCGGAGACCAGTTGCTGTCGCTCCAGCCGAGACGCGACCTCGCGTTCGATCTGTTCCTCGGAGGCGGGCGGCAGCCGTCGGTCGAAGATCGCCCGGATGTATGCCTCAGGCTGCAACAGCCCCGGAATCGCTCGGCACTCGTACGCGTACAGGGAGATCGCGTCTTCTTCGATCTCGGCCCACTGCCGAAACCAGGAAGCCAGTACCGCCCTCCTCGTCAGGCTCTTCGCCGCCGCGCTGAGGACCTTGACCGCGACCGGGCCCAGCACCTCCGCCGCCCGCGTGGGCAGGTCCCCCGGAGGGAACCGCTTCCCCTGTTCGATCTTGGCGACGTAGGCCGCCGAGTACTGCACCCGCAGCGCGAACTCCTCCTGCGTCAGGCGGGATTCCTCGCGCAGGGCCTTGAGAACCGCGCCGAAGGTCTTGAGACTGTCGGAGAGTTCCGCTTCCGTACCGTTCGCGTTGCCGCTGTCCGCCTTCATCGCCGCGTACCTCCCGTGCCCGCCTTTTCACGCCTCGCCCAACGACGCCCGACCCACCCAGAGTCACGGAGTGTTACCCACCCAGTCCAGAGTGTGCACCGATACAGCGGCGTGTGTATGGGCATCGTCCCTGTTGGGGGTCGGGGACGGATCGGAACGCTGGGCGCATGTCAGCGCCACGGGCCCGAGAGGCCGTAACCGTAAGTGTGTTCGCGCAGCGCTTCTCCGCCACGCGCAGGGGCGCCCGCCTCGCCCGCAGACTCGCCACGCACCAGCTCGCCCTGTGGCAGCTGCCCTACGACAGCCCGGCCTCCGACACGATCACGCTCGTCGTCTCCGAACTCGCCGCCAACGCGGCCCTCCACGGCTGCGTCCCCGGGCGCGACTTCGAGCTGCGGCTCGTGTACGACCGCTCCGCGGGGCTCGTCCGCGTGGAGGTGTCCGACACGCACCCGGAACTCCCGGCGCCGACGGCCCGGCCCGCCGCGGACGACGAGGGCGGGCGGGGCCTGCTCCTCGTGGCGGCGGTCGCCGACCGCTGGGGCGTGGAGAGGCGAACGGGACCGGGCAAGACGGTGTGGGCCGAGTGCACGGTCGTGAAGCCAGTCACGGTCGCCGACCGGCCCGGCATGCCGCACTGCCAGGTGGTCGAGGGCGTCGATCCGCCGGCACTGCTGCTCGCCGAGCGCGAAGACGACCGGCGCTGATCAACGGACAGGGCGTCTTCTGTAGGGACCCGACAGACAGCTTCGTAAGCCACTGTGGGTGCCCGAGTCTCTGCGGACGGTCGGGGACCGATAGGTTTTCGAGGAAGCCGCCTGCCGTCGACGCCCACCGTACGGGTGCTCCGGCGGGTTACGACCGCTAGGGAAAGGGTGATCCGTTGAGCCGCTCGGTTCTCGTCACCGGAGGAAACCGGGGCATCGGCCTCGCCATCGCCCGCGCCTTCGCCGACGCCGGCGACAACGTCGCGATCACGTACCGCTCGGGTGAGCCGCCGGAGGGCTTCCTGGCCGTCAAGTGCGACATCACCGACACCGAGCAGGTGGAGCAGGCCTACAAGGAGGTCGAGGAGGCGCACGGCCCCGTCGAGGTCCTGATCGCCAACGCCGGCATCAACAAGGACCAGCTCCTGATGCGGATGTCGGAGGAGGACTTCACGTCCGTCGTCGAGACCAACCTCACCGGCACCTTCCGCGTCGTCAAGCGCGCCAACCGCGGCATGCTGCGCGCCAAGAAGGGCCGCGTCGTCCTCATCTCCTCCGTGGTCGGGCTCCTCGGCTCCGCGGGCCAGGCGAACTACGCCGCCTCCAAGGCCGCGATGGTCGGCTTCGCGCGCTCCCTCGCCCGTGAGCTGGGCTCGCGCAACCTCACCTTCAACGTCGTCGCGCCCGGCTTCGTCGACACCGACATGACCAGGGAACTGAGCGAGGAGCAGCAGGCCAAGATCCTCGCGCAGGTGCCGCTCGGCCGGTTGGCGCGGTCGGAGGAGATCGCCGCGACGGTGCGGTTCCTCGCGTCGGACGACGCCTCGTACATCACTGGAGCCGTCATCCCCGTAGACGGCGGACTGGGAATGGGTCACTGATCACCATGAGCGGAATCCTCGAGGGCAAGCGCGTCCTGATCACCGGTGTGCTGATGGAGTCCTCCATCGCCTTCCACGCCGCCAAGCTGGCCCAGGAGCAGGGCGCCGAGATCATCCTGACGGCGTTCCCGCGGCCCACCCTGACCGAGCGCATCGCGAAGAAGCTGCCGAAGCCCACCAAGGTCATCGAGCTGGACGTGACCAACGACGAGCACCTCGGGCGGCTCGCCGACGTGGTCGGCGAGGAGCTGGGCGGCCTCGACGGCGTCGTGCACTCCATCGGCTTCGCGCCGCAGGACGCCCTCGGCGGCAACTTCCTGAACACGCCGTTCGAGTCGGTCGCCACCGCCATGCACGTCTCCGCGTACTCCCTGAAATCGCTGACGATGGCCTGCCTGCCGCTGATGCAGAACGGCGGCTCGGTCGTCGGTCTGACCTTCGACGCGCAGTACGCCTGGCCGCAGTACGACTGGATGGGCCCGGCCAAGGCCGCGCTGGAGGCCACCAGCCGGTACATGGCCCGTGACCTCGGCAAGCAGAAGATCCGCTGCAACCTGGTCTCGGCGGGCCCGATCGGCTCCATGGCCGCCAAGTCCATCCCGGGCTTCGCGGACCTCGCCTCCGTGTGGGACAGCCGCTCCCCGCTGGAGTGGGACCTGAAGGACCCGGACCCGGCCGGCCGCGGCATCGTGGCGCTGCTGAGCGACTGGTTCCCCAAGACCACGGGCGAGATCATCCACGTCGACGGCGGTCTGCACGCGATCGGCGCCTGAGCGCCGGACGACGAGCCCCATGGGCCCGCATCCCTGAGGGGGTGCGGGCCCCCGGCGTGTCTCTCCGGCGTGTCTCCCGTCCCGGGCGTGTCCCGGCTCAGCCGACCGGGCCGGGGCGGCACAGGAACGGGTAGTCCGCGGCCTCCCGACGCGCCGTCTCGGCGTCCCCCGCGCGGATCGCGTCCACCAGCCGGGTGTGGTCCATGTGCGCGTCGGGCGTCAGCTCACTGCCGACGTCCCCGCGCAGCCAGTCCCGCATCACCTCGTCCAGGTCCGCGTACATCGCGGTCATCGCGTCGTTGTGCGAGGCGGCCACGACGGCCAGGTGGAAGTTCGCGTCCGCCGTCACGAACGCCTCCGTGTCGCCCGTCTCGAAGGCCTCCTCACGGCGCACCAGCAGCGCGTCGAGCTGCTTGAGGTCCTTCTCCGTGCGCCGCTCGGCGGCGAGCCGGGCGGCGGCCGACTCCAGCGTGGAGCGCAGCTCCGCGATGTGCCGGGGGTCGGTGTCCGCGAAACGGCGCTGCATCACGCCCGCCAGCTCGCTCGTCGCCACGACGTACGTGCCCGAGCCCTGGCGGATGTCCAGCAGGCCGTTGTGGGCCAGCGCGCGGACCGCCTCCCGCACCGTGTTCCGGGCGACACCGAGCTGCTCGACCAGCTCGGGCTCGGTCGGGATGCGGGTGCCGACCGGCCACTCGCCCGAGGCGACCTGCTGCCGCAGCGCCGCGATGACCTGCTCGGACAACGCTGAACGGCGGGGATGGCTCAGTGGCATGGCTCACCTTCGGAGGGGAGTGGAGCGAGTGGACAAGCAATCATCCCATGATTCTATGATGGGTCTCATGCCTAGTGAGGAAACCCGGACGGAGACCCGTACGGACAAGACGGAGACCCTGACCGTGACGGGGACGCGCGCGGAGCCCGGCCAAGCGGCGTCCACGCCGTCCATGTCGTCCACGTCGTTCCCCCGCGCGTGGACGACGTGGACCACCCGCCTGCTCATGCTCGGGATCGTGCTCGCCGCGTTCAACCTGCGCCCCGCCATCACCAGCCTGGGCGCCCTCCTGGAGGAGGTACGCGACGGGCTGGGCATGAGCGGCAGCGTCGCCGGACTCCTCACCTCCGTGCCCCCGCTCTGCTTCGCCGTCTTCGGGGTCATGGCGCCCCGGCTGGCCCGCCGATTCGGACCCGGCGCGGTGGTCTGGGCCGGCATGGTCGCCATCACCGCGGGCCTGCTCATACGCCCGTACGCCGGCGGCACGGCCGGGTTCCTGGCCGCCACCGCCCTCGCGCTGATGGGCATCGCGGTCAGCAACGTCCTGATGCCGGTCATCGTCAAGCGGTACTTCCCCGACCGGGTCGGCTCCATGACCGGCCTGTACTCGATGGCCCTCGCCTTCGGCACCTCCATCGCCGCCGCGGCGACCGTGCCCGTGACGAACGCGCTGGGCGGCGGCTGGCAGCCCGGCCTCGCGGTGTGGGCCACCCTGGGCGTGGCGGCCGTCCTGGCGTGGATCCCGTTCGTACGGCACCGGGAAGCCCCCCAGTCGGCGCCGGCGCCGGAACGGACCGCGGACGCCCCGGGCGGCCGGGGAGCCGGGCCGGCCCCCGAGCAGCCCCCGCTGCGCATCACCCGCAGCCGCACGGCCTGGGCGCTGGCCGTCTTCTTCGGGCTCCAGGCCACCGCCGCCTACATCACGATGGGGTGGATGGCCCAGATCTTCCGGGACTCGGGCGTCTCGGCCGGCACCGCCGGACTGCTGCTCGCCGTCATCATGGTGATGGGCGTACCGCTCGCCTTCGTCATCCCGCGCGTCGCCACCCGGCTGCCCCATCAGGGCCCGATCGTGCTGGTCCTCGGCCTGTGCGGGCTCGCCGGATACGCCGGTCTGTACTTCGCCCCGGTCGGCGGCGCCTGGGCCTGGGCCCTGCTGCTCGGCATCTCCAACTGCGCCTTCCCGCTCGCGCTGACCATGGTCGGCATGCGGGCCAGGACCGGCGCGGGCGTCGCCCAGCTGTCCGCCTTCGCGCAGAGCACCGGCTACCTGATCTCCATCCCGGGCCCGCTCCTGGTGGGCGTGCTCTACCAGCACAGCGGCGGGTGGGGACTGCCGATCACGCTGATGTGCGCCCTGATGGTGCCGCAGATCGTGGTGGGCGTCCTGGCGGGACGCGACCGCACGGTGGAGGACGAGGCGGGCCGCTGACCCGGACCGGGAGACCACCTGGCCCGGAGCGGGAGGCCGCCCGGCCCGCCGCACCCGGTCACGGAGGCGGATGCGAGACTTGCCGCATGCCAGTCCTCGACCCGAACCCGAAGCACGGCCAGAAGAAGATGCTGATCGTCTTCGGCTCCTTCCTCGCGATCTTCGTGATCATCGGCATCATCGCGACGATGGCCTCCCCGTGAGCCTTGCTTCTGCCCCCGCCCCTGCCTCCGCTCCCGGGCGGTGGGGTTAACCCCCCGTCCCCTAGGGGGCAAGGGTCAGGGTCAAGTGGGTGGGACTCCGGATGGGTCGGGGCCCGCGGATTCCGTAACTTCGAGATGTGCCCGGGGCAGGCGGCCCGCGGAGCACGGACGACGGAGTTCGAGGACCAGCGGAGGCACTCATGGCGGTCACCACCCACACTCCGCCTCCCCGGGCGCCGGGGGCGGACAGGACGACCGGAAGCGGCACCGAGACGCGGCTGCCCTGGTGGGCCCTGGCCCTTCCCGTCCCCGCCTTCATGACCCTGCTCCTGCTGATACTCAACCCGGCCGACGCACAGGCGGCCGCGGAGCAGCCCGGGATCGTCCACCTTCTGGAGTGGCTGCAGCAGCTGATCCTGCGCTGAGGCCGTACCCCCGGCCCCGGAAGCGCTCGCGGCGGTGAATCCGCATGTCAACTCCCTGCGCCCCATGGCCTGTTTCATGCGAAGCTGGATGCCATGAGCGTCGCAGAACCCCGCAGGATTGTCCTTTTCCGGCATGCGAAAGCCGACTGGCCACAGGTGACCGACCACGAGCGGCCGCTCGCCGATCGGGGCCGCAAGGACGCCGCAGAGGCCGGGCGCCGGCTGGCGGACACCGGCGTCCCCTTCGACCAGGCCCTGTGCTCCACGTCGGCCCGGACCCGCGAGACCTGGAAGCTCGCCGTCCAGGAGTTCCCGCACCGGCCGAAAACCGTCTACGAGGAGCGGATCTACGAGGCCTCGCCCGGTGAGCTGATCGCCGTGCTCAACGAAACCCCGGACGACCTGCGAAACGTGCTGGTGATCGGCCACAACCCGGGCATGGAGGGGCTCGCCGAGATCCTGGCCGGCTCGGCGGAGGACGAGGCCCGCGAGCGGATGACCGGCCGGGGCTTCCCGACCGCCGCCTTCGCCGTCCTGACCTTCACGGGGGACTGGAAGGACGTGGAGCCCGGCCGGGCCTCGCTCGTCGACTACTGGGCGCCGACCGACTGATCACGACGGGCTGACCGACCCGCTCGGCGCAGGGCCCGGCCACCACACGGCGCGGGCCCCACGTCCGCAGTGCGCGCTGGTCCCTCAGACCCGGTCGAGCGGCAGGCCCAGGCCCGCGCCGAGATCCTCGTCCAGCGTGTCCGCGGCCTCGACCTCCTCGCGGGTGATGCCCAGCAGGTAGAGGACCGTGTCCAGGAAGGGCACGTTCACCGCGGTGTGCGCCGCCTCGCGCACCACCGGCTTGGCGTTGAAGGCGACCCCCAGTCCGGCCGCGTTCAGCATGTCCAGGTCGTTGGCGCCGTCACCGATCGCCACGGTCTGCGACAGCGGTACACCCGCCTCGGCGGCGAACCGGCGCAGCAGCCGTGCCTTGCCCGCCCGGTCCACGATCTCCCCGGTGACCCGGCCGGTCAGCCGTCCGTCGGCGATCTCCAGCGTGTTGGCCTGGGCGAAGTCCAGCCGCAGCCGTTCCTTCAGATCGTCGGTGACCTGGGTGAAGCCGCCGGAGACGACTCCCACCTGGTAGCCGAGCCGCTTCAGGGTGCGGATCAGGGTGCGGGCGCCCGGCGTCAGCCGCACCTCTGCACGGACCTTCTCCACCACCGAGGCGTCCAGCCCCGCCAGCAGCGCCACGCGTGCGTGCAGCGACTGCTCGAAGTCCAGTTCCCCGCGCATCGCGGCCGCCGTCACCTCGGCGACCTTGTCCTCGCAGCCGGCGTGCGCGGCGAACAGCTCGATGACCTCGTCCTGGATCAGCGTGGAGTCCACGTCCATCACGACCAGGCGCTGTGCCCGCCTGTGCAGCCCCGCCGCCACGACCGCGATGTCCACGCCGAGCGCCGCGGCCTCGGTGGCCAGCGCGGTCCGCAGGGGCTCGGTCTCCGCACCGGACACGGCGAACTCGACGGCCGTCACCGGGTACTTCGCCAGCCGGAAGATGCGGTCGATGTTGCTGCCGGACTCGGCGATCCGGGCCGCTATGGCCGCCGTGGCCTCGGCGGTGAGCGGGTGGCCGAGCACCGTGACCAGAGAGCGGCCGAGACCGCGCGGCCGGTTGTCGCCGATGCCGGAGATGATCTCCGCCTGCAGTTTCAGCGACTCGGCCCAGCTGTGGACGGTCGCCCGCAGATCGCCCTCCAGGCCGCGGGGCGGCTCGGACACGAGCGCGCACAGCACGATCCGGCCGCGGGTGACGACCTGCTCGATGTCGACGACGTCGACGGAGTAGGCGGCGAGAGTGTCGAACAGGGCGGCCGTGATGCCGGGCCGGTCCTTGCCGAAGATCTTGACGAGAAGCGTGGGAACGTCAGAGGTCTGCGTAGCGCTCATGGTGTTTCCACCGTATCCGGCACTCGGTGCCGTGCGCTGCCGAGGTCCGCCTGACGGACAGCCGGGCAAGCACGCGGCGCCCGCCCCGGCTCACTGATGCCGGTAGCGCCCCTCTGTCACCATTACGGCACTCTGTGTCAACAGTGCCGCCCGCCTGCCGACGAGGGCGAGCGGGCGGGCAAGGGCGAGCGGGGCAGTGGGGAATGGCGGGATGTCGACGGCCGTGTGCGCCTCCATACCTTTCAGCCCGAACGCGGACACATCGCCGGACGGTGGCAACGCACCACCCGCCTCGAGCGCCGCGGCTGCCGCGACGGCCACGACCGCCGCGGGTGATCTGCCCGGCGGGCCCGCCGCGCGCATGTCCCCCTCGCGTGGAATGCCACTCTCCGCGCAGGTTTCAACCCCGGCGGCGACAACGGCCGATGGGCGCCTACGCACTTTTCACAAGGCCCGACTTTCGGTCAGGGCCCCGAGCCTGAAATAGTTCCCCCCGATGTTCGACATCCCTAGACTCCCCGCGACGGGGGTACATCGGGGGACAACTCAGTGGGGCTGGAGTGCCGGAACTCGTACTGGAATCCAATGGACAGACCTGGACGCTCGACCCGTCCCGGTCGTACGCGCTAGGACGCGATCCGCAGGGGGAGCTTGTTTTTGACGACGCCAGGGTCTCCTGGCGGCATGCCACGATCAGTTTCAACGGCCGCAGTTGGGTGGTCGAGGATCACGGCAGCACCAACGGCACCTTCGTGCACGGGCAGCGGGTCCAGCAGATGGAACTCGGCGCCGGCACGGTGCTGAACCTGGGCAACGCCACCGACGGGCCGCGCGTGAGCCTGACCGGCGCCCAGGCCGCCGTCGGCACGCCGCAGGCCCAGCCGCAGCAGCAGCCGTACGCCGCGCAGGGCGCGAACGCGGGCTGGGCGCAGCAGGCCCCGGTGCAGGAGCCACCGCAGCAGGCCGCGCAGCACGGGCATCCGCAGCAGGCACCGCAGCCCGGCTGGCAGCAGCAGCCGCAGCAGGCCGCACCGCAGCCGCAGCAGGCCGCGGCGCACTTCCCGCAGCAACAGGGACCCGGCGGCGCGGCGGGGGCGCCACCGGCACACGGCGACCGGAGCCCGACCACGTTCCACCAGTTCTCGCTCGGGCGTGTGATGCGCATCGGCCGTGCCCTGGAGAACGAGCTGGTCGTCTCCGACCTGCAGGTGTCCCGCAATCACGCGGAGTTCCACGCGACGCCCGACGGCCGCATGGAGATCCGCGACCTGGGCTCGCACAACGGCACGTACGTCAACGGTCTGCCGATCGCGAAGGGCGGCTCCCAGCTGCTCGGCCCGACCGACATCGTGGGCGTCGGCCACTCGACGTTCCGGATCGTCGGCGACCGGCTCGAGGAGTTCGTCGACACCGGTGAGGTGTCCTTCTCCGCCCGCCACCTGACCGTCACGGTCGACGGCGGCAAGCAGATCCTCAAGGACGTCTCCTTCGGCGTACCCGAGAAGTCGCTGATCGCGGTGATCGGCCCGTCCGGATCCGGCAAGTCGACCCTGCTGAAGGCGCTCACCGGGTACCGGCCCGCCGACCAGGGCGAGGTCCTCTACGACAACCGGAACCTGTACAAGCAGTTCGCCGAGCTGCGCCAGCGCATCGGTCTGGTCCCGCAGGACGACATCCTGCACAAGGAGCTGACCGTCAAGAAGGCCCTCAAGTACGCGGCGAAGCTCCGCTTCCCGGCCGACACCACGGCCGCCGAGCGCGACTCCCGCATCGACGAGGTGCTGCGCGAGCTGAAGCTGGACATCCACAAGGACAAGAAGGTCACGTCCCTGTCCGGCGGCCAGCGCAAGCGCGTCTCCGTCGCCCTGGAGCTGCTCACCAAGCCGTCGCTGATCTTCCTGGACGAGCCGACCTCCGGCCTCGACCCGGGCATGGACCGCGACGTCATGCAGCTGCTGCGCGGCCTGGCCGACGACGGCCGCACGGTCCTCGTCGTCACCCACTCGGTGGCCGAGCTGGCGACCTGCGACAAGCTCCTCGTGATGGCGCCGGGCGGTTCGGTGGCGTACTTCGGTCCGCCCGAGGAGGCGCTGAACTTCTTCGGCTACGACACCTGGGCCGACGTCTTCTCCGCCTTCGAGAACTACCGCGACTACGACTGGGCGGGCCGCTGGAAGGGCTCGCAGCACTACCAGATGTACGCCGCCGACATCGACGCCGTGGCGCCGCAGTGCGTACAGGTGCCCGCGATGCAGGCGATGAAGCCGCCGAAACCGCAGGGCTGGATGTCCCAGTTCGTCACCCTGGTCCGGCGCTACGTCTCGGTGATCGTCTCCGACAAGGGCTTCCTCGCCCTGACGGTGATCCTGCCCGCGGTGCTGGGCGCGGTCAGCCTGCTCATCGACCCGGACAAGGGCCTGCTGCCCAATCCCGCCAACCCGCAGACCGGCCGGATCATTCCCAACGGCACCGCCACCACGGTCCTGCTGATCCTCGCGGTCGGCGCCTGCTTCGCCGGCGCCGCGAACTCCGTCCGCGAGCTGATCAAGGAACGGGTCATCTACGAGCGGGAACGCGCGACCGGCCTCTCCCGGTCCGCGTACCTGATGTCCAAGGTCTTCGTGCTCGGCACGGTCACCGTGCTCCAGGGCCTGCTGGTCGGCGTGATCGGCTTCGCGACCCGGGAGATCCCCGAGGAGGGCCTGGTCCTGAGCGGCCTGCCCCTGGTCGAGCTGTCACTGCCGATCATGGCGCTGGGCTTCACCTCGATGATGTTCGGCCTGATCATCTCCTCGCTGGTCAAGACCGCCGAGAAGACCATGCCGCTGCTGGTCATGTTCGCGATCATCCAGGTCGTCTTCACCGGCTGCCTCTTCGCCCTGAACGACGCGGTGGGCGTCAACCAGTTCTCGTACCTGATGCCGTCGCGCTGGGCGGTCGCCGCGGCCGGTGCCACGCTGGACTTCAATAAGATCAGCCCGCCCGAGCAGGGATCCGAGGCCGACCCGCTGTGGGAGCACACCGTCGGCGCCTGGGGCCTGGACATGGCGGCCCTGATCGTCCTCGGCGTGATCTGCGGCTTCTTCGTGGCCCGCTTCCTGCGCCGCCACGAGCCCGAGGTCATGCGCAAGTAGCAGGTGGCCGGGCGGCTCGCAGCCCCCTCGCACGCCCCGAAGGGCGGCACCCCGTTCAGTGGGGTGCCGCCCTTCGGCGGTGGATTCGGCGTCGGCGACGTCGTGAAGAGGTCCGCGCCGACCTCAGTACGCGCTGTCGACGTTGTCCATGGTGCCGTACTTGTCCGCGGCGTAGTTGCACGCGGCGGCGATGTTGGCGACCGGGTCGTAGATGTCCCAGGACGTGCCGGGCACGTGGTACGCCTTGAACGTCGGCGGGATCACCTGGAGCAGGCCCTTGGACGGGATGCCGTTGATGGCGTTGATGTCCCAGTCGTTGATGGCCTTCGGGTTGCCGGACGACTCCCGCATGACGTTGCGGTGGATGCCGTCGTAGGTACCCGGGATGTCGTGCTTGGACAGGATGGCCCGGGCCTCGCGGATCCAGCCGTCGAGGTTGTCCGGGTAGGACTTCGCGGCCTTCTTGACCTCGGTGCGCTCGGCGGAGCGGCTGGTGGACTTCTTCGTCTCGTGCTTCTCGACGGCCTTCTTCGTGGTGGTGGCCTTGTTCGAGGCCGCCTCCTTCTTGGCGTCGATCGCGGCGACCTTCTGGCTCGCGCCGGCGAGCTGGCCGGTGACGCCGGCGTCCACGTCCTTGATCTGCTTGGTGCTGTACTCCACCTTGGCCGTGGGAGCGGCCTCGCTGGTGGTCGACTGGCCGCTGGCCGGGACGGCGGTGAGGGCGACGGCGGCGGCGCCGAGCGTGCCGACGCCGGCTATCGCGGCCTTCTGGGTGCGGTTCAGGCTTCGACTGCGACCACGGGGAAGGATGTTCTTGAGCATGGCGGGATAGACCTCTTCGAATAGCGCGGAGGTCGCTCTCGTCCGGTGGGGACAGTTGGTGCTTGGGGCACAAACACCGCGGACCGAAACCCGCAGCGCTGAGCGACGAAAGCAATTCTTAGCGGTCGCAAAATTCGGTGGCAAAGGTGTGACGTACGATCCGAGGTAGTGGATCAGGGTCGGGTGAAAAGGGACAGAGGGGACTGTTTCCCCCGGTCAAAACGGACGAGTCGCTCTCCTAATCCTCTTCGTACGTGACGTGCGCCCTATGCGCGGGCTCACATCCGACCCCCGCCGGTCTCACGTTTTGTTGCTGAAGCAATGCGATGCGTGAGTGCCTGCCCGAGCCTGCCCGCGCCTCTCCGCACCGCAGTGCCGCTGCCGCCTACGGCAGCAGGAGATGGACGTCGCCGAACTCGTGCCACAGGTAGCGCCCGCGCACCGCGGCGTCGTACCCGCGGTCGATCGCCGCCCGCCCCGCCACCGCCTCCAGCATCAGCAGATGCGAGGCCTCGGGCTCGTGCAGCCCCGTGAGCAGGCCGTCCACCACCCGCACCCCGCGCTCCGGAGTCACGACCAGGTCGGTCCACCCCGCCGCCGCCCGCACGACCCCGCCGGCCCCGGCCGCCGACTCCACCGCCCGCACCGCGGTCGTCCCCACCGCGATCACCCGCCCGTCACCGGCACCGGCCGCGTTGATCAGCCGCGCCGACGCCTCCGGCACCGAGAACCGCTCCGGATACGGAGGCTCGTGCACCTCCGCCGAGGCCACCCCCGTGTGCAGCGTCACCGGCGCGAACTGCACCCCGCGGCTCACCAGCTCCGCCACCAGCCGCGCCGTGAAGGGCCGCGCCGCACTCGGCATCTCCGCGCTGCCCGTCCCGTCCGCGGACGGCAGCGCGAACACCGTCTGGTACGCCGACAGCGGCTGGTCCCGCTCCGTGTAGGAGTAGCGGATCGCCCGCCCGTGCTCCCGCAGCACCGCCGGCACCTCCGCCCCCGACACCCGCGCCCACCACAACCGGTCCCCGCGCACGCTCAGCGGTTCCTCCAGCACCAGCCGCGCACCGCCCGGCAGCCGCACCTGGGCCCCCGCCGGACCACCACCGGCCGCCGCGGGCAGCGCCCCGCGTCCCCTTACTCCCGCACGCGCGCGCGTGCGGGAGGTTTCTTCCGCTGCTTCCGTTACTTCCGCACGCGCGCGCGGGGTGCCCGGCGCGCCCGCACGCGCGCGCGTGGTGCCCCTCCCGTCCGGTTCCCGCAGCTCGACGGCCCACCGTCCGTCGTCCCCGCGCGTGGAGAAATGCACCACCACGCGCGTGTGCCCGACCCGGCCGTCCACGGCGGCGGCCAGCGTGGGCGACGTGTTGACCACCAGCAGATCCCCGGCCCGCAGCAGCCCCGGCAGCTCCCCGAAGACGTGGTGCGACACCTCCCTGCCGTGCGACACCAGCAGCCGTACGCCGTCCCGGTCCCGGCCGGCCCCCCGCTGCTCGGCCGGAACCCGGGCCGACAGCTCCTCGGGCACCCTCAGTGCCGGCCCCCTCACCGCTCCTCCAGCAGCGCCGGAGCCCCGTACCGCCCACTGGCCGGCCGCTCGTCCAGCAGCCGCAGCAGCGCCGGTACGACGCTCACCGGATCGGGCCGCGGATCGTCGTCGTCCGGTACGGCGGCCGCGTACAGGTCCGTGGCCATGTCCCCCGGATCGACCGCCCAGACCCGCAGCCCCGGCTCCTCGGCGCCCAGCACCGCCGCCAGCTGGTCCAGGGCCGCCTTCGACGCCCCGTAACCGCCCCACGTCTCGTACGCCTCGGCCGCCGCGTCCGAGCTGACCGTCAGCACCGCACCCGCCGGCGCCGCCCGCAGCGACGGCAAAGCCTCACGCACCAGGCCCAGCGCCGCCACCACGTTCACCTCCAGGGCCCGCCGCAGCCCGTCCAGCGGCAGCTCCGCCAGCCGCACCAGCGGCTCCGCGCCCAGCGCGCTCGCGTTGCTCACCAGCAGATCCACGCCGCCCAGCAGCCGCGCACCCGCCACCAGGGCCGCCCGGTGCCCGGCGTCGGTGACGTCCCCCGGCAACGCCGTCACCCGCGCGCCATACGCCTCCAGCGCCGTCGCCGTCCCCTGGAGGACCTCGGCGTCCCTGGCGTCCACGACCAGGTCCCAGCCGCGCGCCGCCAGGGCCTCGGCGAACGCCCGGCCCAGTCCCTTCGACGCCCCCGTGATGATCGCTACCGGCATGACACACGTCCCCTTCGTCGTCCCCGCCGCCCGGTCGGCCCGGCGTGATCCTCAACGTAGGAAGCGCGCCCCACCGGCCACCTCGGGCACGGGCCCCAACCGGCCAGGGCCCTTCGCCCTAGGCCCGGCGGAGGGGACCCCCGGCCCGGGCCGACAGACCTAGGACCACCGCCCCAGGCGCGGCGGTCACAGGGCCGATCCCGCTGTCACCCCCCACCGGTACCGTGAGGACATGAGCCACGGCCCCCGGTCCGGCCTCGCGGCGGTCAGTTCCGCGCTGCTGGCCATGAGCAGGCACCTCGAGGTGCGCGACGTCCTCAAGACGATCGTCGCCTCGGCCCGCGAACTGCTCGACGCGCAGTACGCCGCCCTCGGCGTACCCGACGACCACGGCGGCTTCGCCCAGTTCGTGGTCGACGGCGTCAGCGACGAGCAGTGGAAGGCCATCGGCCCGCTGCCGCGCCAGCACGGCATCCTCGCCGCGATGCTCCACGAGGCCACTCCGGAGCGCCTCGCCGACGTCCGCAAGGACCCGCGCTTCGGCGGCTGGCCGTCCGCCCACCCCGACCTGGTCGACTTCCTGGGCCTGCCGATCCGCGACGGCGACGAGGTCATCGGCGCCCTGTTCCTGGCCAACAAGCTGCGCCCCGAAGGCCAAGACCCCGCACACTCCCCGTGTCCCGAACCATCGGGCACCTGCGGCTTCACCCCGGACGACGAGGAACTGCTCGGCATCCTCGCCCAGCACGCCGCGATCGCCCTCACCAACGCGCGCCTGTACGAACGCAGCCGCGAGCTGACCATCGCCGAGGAGCGCTCCCGCCTCGCCCACGAGCTGCACGACGCGGTCAGCCAGAAGCTGTTCTCCCTGCGCCTGACCGCCCAGGCCGCCACCGCCCTGGTCGACCGCGACCCCGCGCGGGCCAAGGGCGAGCTGCACCAGGTCGCCACCCTGGCCGCGGAGGCCGCCGACGAGCTGCGCGCGGCCGTCGTCGAGCTGCGCCCCGCCGCCCTGGAGGAGGACGGCCTCGTCGCCACCCTGCGCACCCAGATCCAGGTCCTCGACCGCGCCCACGCCGCCCGCGTCACCTTCGCCGGCCACGGCGTCAAGGCCCTGCCCGCCGCCCAGGAGGAGGCCCTGCTGCGCGTCGCCCAGGAGGCCCTGCACAACGCCCTGCGCCACTCCGGGGCCGCGCACGTCGAGGTGACCCTGAAGCGGCAGGACTCCGGGGCAGTCCTGCGCGTCACCGACGACGGCGGCGGTTTCGACCCGCGCGCGGTCCGCCGCGCCGGACGCCACCTGGGCCTGGTCTCGATGCGCGACCGGGCAGGCGGCACCGGCGGCAGGCTGACCGTGCACTCCGCGCCCGGCGAGGGCACCACGATCGAGATGGAGGTACCCGGTGGCTGACCCGATCAAGGTGCTGCTCGTCGACGACCACCAAGTGGTCCGCCGGGGCCTGCGCACCTTCCTGGAAGTACAGGACGACATCGAGGTCGTCGGCGAGGCCGCGGACGGCGCCGAGGGCGTCGACCGCGCCCAGGAACTGAGGCCCGACGTGATCCTCATGGACGTCAAGATGCCGGGCATGGACGGTGTCGACGCCCTCCGCAGGCTCCGCGAGCTGGACAACGACGCGCGCGTGCTGGTGGTGACCAGCTTCACCGAGCAGCGCACCGTGGTCCCGGCCCTGCGCGCGGGTGCCGCCGGCTACGTCTACAAGGACGTCGACCCCGACGCGCTCGCGGGCGCCATCCGCTCCGTCCACGCCGGCCACATCCTGCTCCAGCCCGAGGTCGCGGGCGCCCTCCTGAGCCAGGAGGAGAGCAACTCCGGCCCCGGCAGAGCGGGTTCCCTCACCGAACGGGAGCGAGAGGTGCTGGGCCTGATAGCGGACGGCCGCTCCAACCGGGAGATCGCCCGCGCGCTGGTGCTGTCCGAGAAGACCGTGAAGACCCACGTCTCGAACATCCTGATGAAACTCGACCTGGCGGACCGCACCCAGGCCGCCCTGTGGGCCGTACGCCACGGCGTGGCCGGCTGACCCGTACGAGCCGGCCCTCGTACGAGCCGGCCCCGGTACGAGCCGGCCCCGGTACGAGCCGGCCCGGCGGAGGGTTCCCCTACGGTCTGAGATTCATACCGTCGTGGGAATGTCCCCCGTATGGCGCATCCTCCGAGGGGTTCGGCCGTTCTCCAGTGCGTGCCGCGGCGACTGCCGCGGTGATCGCAAGGAGGGCTTTCAAGTGAAGAACCTGAAGAAGGCAGCGGCCGTGTCGATGGTGGCCGGCGGGCTCATGGTCGCCGGTGCGGGCATGGCCTCCGCCACCGACGGCGGCGCCCACGCCCACGGCGAGGCCATCGGCTCCCCGGGCGTCGCCTCCGGCAACCTGGTCCAGGCGCCGATCCACATCCCGGTCAACGCCGTCGGCAACAGCGTCAACGTCATCGGCGTCCTGAACCCGGCCTTCGGCAACCTGGGTCTCAACCACTGACCCGGACCACCCCAACGCCGCCCCTCGGCCCTCCCGCCTCAGCCGCGGGCAGTCGCGCCGCTGGGGCGGCACGGGTGGGCGCAGCGGTACCCGGCCGGCGCCGGTTCGCCGCACCCCGCCCGGCACCGCCGCAGGGCACCCCGACGGGAAGCGTTCACCGCATTCCCCGCTCCGCCACAACGGAGTTGTACGCCGCGACCTGCGCCCGCCGAGCCACCCGCTCCACCGGCCTGAGCGCCTCCCCCCGCGCCGCGATCTCGGACGCGCTCACCGCACCCCCGTGCCCGTTCTCCGAGGCCAGCGTCACCAGCGCCCCCACCCGCTGTGCCAACTCCAGCACCCGCACGGCCCGCGGCGGATACCCCGGCGCCAGCACCTCCCGCCCCTGCTCGGCGCGGGCCCGGTACGCCTCGATCGCGGCCTCCGCCACCGGCCCCGACCCGGCCACGTCCAGCCGCGTCAGCACCTCCGTCGCGTCGCGCAGCGCCTCCGCCAGCTCCCGCTCCGCCTCCCCGAGAGACGGCACGTCCGCCGGGGGAGCCTCCCGCACCGGCAGGCAGTGCCACACGACCTCGACGTGCACATCCCCCTCGGGCCCCGCCTCGTACACCTCCGGCACCAGCCCCAGGGCGGCCCCCTCGCAGATCACCGCCTCCTCCGCCTCCAGCGCCCGCGCGTTGAAGTCCGGCGGACCGCTCAGCCCCAGCGGATGCCCCGGCGCGGGCAGCGCGACCCGCAGCCCGCTCGCCCCGAGCGCCCGCAACCGCCCGAGCGCCAGGGTGAGACCGACCGGCGCCGATTCGCCGGGCAGTCCCTCCACCCGGTGCACCGCGTCCTCGCCGACGATCGCGACCACGGCGTCGTCCGGCGAGACCATATGGGCAATAAGGGCATTTCCCCAGGCGGCAAGGCGCCCTGCGCGTGGTTCCGAGAGCATCCCCCCACCCTAAGGACCGGACCGATGGAACGGTGAAGCCGACCGGTGGCGTAGATTTCCTGGAGGGGCCTGCGCCCACCGGCGCCGCGGTCCGAGCCACAGGTGTACGCGACAGCCGAGACCGGCCACAATGCAAGGGGAGACAACGCGCTCATGAGCGATGTTCTGGAGCTTCAGGACGTATCCGTGGTCCGCGAGGGCCGGGCTCTGGTGGACCAGGTCTCCTGGTCGGTCAAGGAGGGCGAGCGCTGGGTCATCCTCGGCCCCAACGGCGCCGGCAAGACCACCCTCCTCAACGTCGCGTCCAGCTACCTCTACCCGAGCACCGGCACCGCCACCATCCTCGGCGAGACCCTCGGCAAGCCCGGCACCGACGTGTTCGAACTGCGCCCGCGGATCGGCGTCGCCGGCATCGCCATGGCCGACAAGCTGCCCAAGCGCCAGACCGTCCTGCAGACCGTGCTGACCGCCGCGTACGGCATGACCGCCGGCTGGCAGGAGGAGTACGAGGACATCGACGAGCGGCGCGCCCGCGCCTTCCTCGACCGCCTGGGCATGACCGAGTACCTGGACCGCAGGTTCGGCACCCTCTCCGAGGGCGAGCGCAAGCGCACCCTGATCGCCCGCGCCCTGATGACCGACCCCGAACTGCTCCTCCTCGACGAGCCGGCCGCCGGCCTCGACCTGGGCGGCCGCGAGGACCTCGTCCGCCGCCTCGGCAGGCTCGCCCGCGACCCGATCGCGCCGTCCATGATCATGGTCACCCACCACGTCGAGGAGATCGCCCCGGGCTTCACCCACGTCCTGATGATCCGTCAGGGCAAGGTCATGGCAGCCGGTCCGCTGGAGCTCGAACTCACCTCCCGCAACCTGTCCCACTGCTTCGGACTCCCGCTCGTCGTGGAGCAGGCGGGGGACCGGTGGACCGCGAAGGGGCTCCCCCTGTCCTGAGCCGCCCCCCGTGCGCCCTGTCCCCGACAGGCCCAACGGACCTACCATGACAGCGTGAACGACATCGACGCATGGGTGTGGTGGCTCGTCGCCGCGGCAGCGCTCGGCATTCCGCTCGTCGTGACCGCGATGCCGGAGTTCGGGATGTTCGGCGTCGGCGCGATCGCCGCCGCAGTGACCGCCGGGCTCGGCGCGGGCGTTGTCGCCCAGGTACTCGTCTTCGTGATCGTCTCGGTCGCCCTCATCGCCGTCGTGCGGCCCATCGCCGCCCGGCACCGCGCCCAACAGCCGCACATGGCTTCCGGCGTGGACGCGCTGAAGGGCAGACAGGCCGTCGTCCTGGAGCGGGTCGACGGCGCCGGCGGCCGGATCAAACTCGCCGGGGAGGTCTGGTCGGCACGCGCCCTGGACACCGGGCGCGCCTTCGAGGCGGGCGAGGAAGTGGACGTCGTGGAGATCGACGGGGCCACGGCCGTCGTCATGTGAGCCCGGGATGCGACCTCGACGCGCACAAGTGGGCCGAACGGTCCCCGAGTCGTACGACGGTCTGTCAGACTCGACCAGCAAGATCCTCAACAGCCGTAGGATCAGCAGCAGTCAGATCAGTCAGGTCAGTCGGTTAAGCCAGGTAAGTAGGATCTGATCACTAGGATCCACAGGATCCGGTCAGAGGATCTGCCGGAGCGCCGAGGCGGAGAAGGGGACGGACAACCACGATGGAACCGGTCATCATCGTCTTGATCATCCTGGTGGTGTTGGTCTTCATCGCCCTGATCAAGACCATCCAGGTCATTCCACAGGCCAGCGCGGCCATCGTCGAGCGCTTCGGCCGCTACACGCGGACCCTGAACGCGGGCCTCAACATCGTGGTCCCGTTCATCGACACCATCCGCAACCGCATCGACCTGCGCGAACAGGTCGTCCCGTTCCCGCCGCAGCCGGTCATCACCCAGGACAACCTGGTCGTGAACATCGACACCGTCATCTACTACCAGGTGACCGACGCCCGCGCCGCGACCTACGAGGTCGCCAGCTACATCCAGGCGATCGAGCAGCTCACCGTCACCACGCTGCGCAACATCATCGGCGGCATGGACCTGGAGCGGACCCTGACCTCCCGCGAGGAGATCAACGCGGCCCTGCGCGGCGTCCTCGACGAGGCCACCGGCAAGTGGGGCATCCGCGTCAACCGCGTCGAGCTGAAGGCCATCGAACCGCCCACCTCCATCCAGGACTCGATGGAGAAGCAGATGCGCGCCGACCGCGACAAGCGCGCCGCGATCCTCCAGGCCGAAGGTGTCCGGCAGTCCGAGATCCTGCGCGCCGAGGGCGAGAAGCAGTCCCAGATCCTCCGCGCCGAGGGTGAGGCCAAGGCCGCCGCCCTGCGCGCCGAGGGCGAGGCCCAGGCCGTCCGCACGGTCTTCGAGGCCATCCACGCCGGTGACCCGGACCAGAAGCTGCTTTCCTACCAGTACCTCCAGATGCTCCCGAAGATCGCCGAGGGCGACGCCAACAAGCTCTGGATCGTCCCCAGCGAGATCGGCGACGCCCTCAAGGGCCTCTCCGGCGCCATGGGCAACATTCCCGGCCTGGGCGGCGGCAACGGCGGCGCGAGCGTCCCGGCCCAGGAACGCCGCGAGAAGCCGTCGATCGACTAGCGGCACTTGCTCGACGCCCGTACGGCCCGCGCCCTGACAAGGGGCGCGGGCCGTATCAGTGTGCGGCTCTGCCGCGCGGATGCGACAAGCCGCGACGAGCCCCAGCCGGGCCGGGGTCGGTCAGAGGCCGGTCAGAGGCCGGGAAACCCTACGGCGGAGCCGTCACGCAGCCTCCAGCGCCAACCACTCCGGCAGCGCCGCGAAGTCGTCCCGGGCCAGCGCCAGCAGCATCGCGTCGGCGGGCGTCGGCTCGAACGGCTGGCGCAGCAGCGGCATCCCCGCCTGCTCCGGAGTCCGGTTCGCCTTGCGGTGGTTGTCCTGCGCGCACGAGGCCACCGTGTTCAGCCACGTGTCCTGGCCGCCGTGCGAGCGCGGCACCACGTGGTCGACGGTCGTCGCCCGCCGCCCGCAGTACGCGCACCGGTGCCGGTCGCGGACCAGCACACCCCGCCTCGACCAGGGAGCCCGTCTTCGGAACGGCACCCGTACGTACTGGCACAGCCTGATCACTCGGGGCGCGGGTATGTCGAGCGCGGCTCCGCGCATCCGCAGCGAGGGGTGGGCCTGCTCGACGACGGCCTTGTCCTGAAGCACCAGAACGACGGCTCGGTTCAACGTCACCGTCGACAACGGCTCGAAGCTCGCGTTCAGTACCAGCGTGTCCCGCATACCAGCCCACCTCCCGTGCGCACCGGCCCACCCCCTGGCGGGCTGGGATCAACTCTGGCCGGGCACGCCGGGATGGACAACGCAATATCTGCTGCTCCGCGGGGCGAAGTCCCCCCGCCACCCCTGCAACAAAAAATGCCCGCCCCTGATCCATTCCAAGACCAGGGGCGGGCAAACGTTCCATGAACGCCCGGGACCGCTCAGCCCTCCGCGGGCACCTCGTACTCACCGATCAACTGCGCCCGCGCGATCGTGTGGAACCGCAGGTTGAAACCGACGAAGGCGGGAGTTCCGTCCGCGTCCGGGCCGAGCTTCTCCTGGTCCACGGCGTAGACCGTGAACACGTACCGGTGCGGACCGTCCCCGGCCGGCGGCGCGGCACCGCCGAACTCCTTGCCGCCGTAGTCGTTGCGCGCCTGTACGGCGCCCTCGGGCAGTCCCTCGAACGTGCCGCTGCCCGCGCCCACCGGCAGCTCGGTCACCGAGGCCGGGATGTCGAACACCACCCAGTGCCAGAACCCGCTGCCCGTCGGCGCGTCCGGGTCGTAGCACGTGACGGCGAAGCTCTTGGTCTCGGCGGGGAAACCCTCCCAGCGCAGCTGCGGAGAGGTGTTGCCGGCCGCGTGGACCTGAGCATCCTTGAGCGTCCCGCCCTCCCGGACGTCCTCGCTCGTGACCGTGAACGACGGCACGGGCGGGTGGAAGTCGTGGGGGAGTGGACGCCGCTTCAGCTCGGTCACCTCGGTACCTCCTGAATGGTCTGGTGCAGAGATGACCGAGCCTAGATCTTCTAGAACCAGTTCCGCTTGCTGCCGACCTCCGACAGCCACTGGTTGAGGTACGCCGCCCAGTCGGTGCCCTGGTAGTCGTTCAGGCCCACCTGGAAGGAGCGGAACGTGTCGCTGCCCTCACTGAACAGCCCCGACTTCTTGTCCATCTCCAGCACCACGTCCATCGCCTGGGCGTCGGCCACGAAGCTCAGCTCGACCTGGTTCAGCCCCCGGTACTGCTGCGGCGGGAAGAACTCGATCTCCTGGTAGAAGGGGAGCTGCTGCCGCGTGCCCCGGATGTGGCCCCGCTCCATGTCCGCGTTCTTGAAGCGGAAGCCCAGCTGGATGAACGCGTCCAGGATCGCCTTCTGCGCCGGGAGCGGGTGCACGCCGACCGGGTCCAGGTCGCTGGAGTCCACGGCCCGGGCGATCGCCAGCTCGGTGCTCACACCGATGTGCATGCCGCGCAGCGACTGCCCGTCGATCACCGTGATCGGGGTCTCCCACGGGATTTCGAGCCCGAACGGCACCGCGTGGACCGCACCGGCCTGCAGCTGGAAGGCGCCCCCGAGCTGCACCTTGGTGAACTCGATGTCCTGCTTGTACTCCTGGTCGCCGCTCTCCACCTCGACCTTGGCCTGGAGGCCGACCGACAGTCCCTGGATCTCCTGGTCGACCTCCCCGCCCTGGATCCGCACCTCGCCCTGGACGACTCCCCCCGGAACGACGTTGACCTCGCTCAGCACGGTCTCCACCGAAGCCCCGCCGGCCCCCAGGCTCGCGAGCAGCTTCTTGAACGCCATGTCTCTCCCTCTCCAGGCATACGCGTGTATCGCATACGAGTGAATCCTCGATCCCTACAAACGCGATCCGGCCGTGACCGGTTCCGCGCCCCACACCCTGGCAAGGCGGACGCCCCCTGACCACCCCGCTAACCGACCCGGCTGCGTTACGCTCGGACGGCATGATCGCGAGCCCCGACCGTACGCCCCTGCCCAGGGAATTCTTCGACCGCCCCATCCTCGAAGTCGCCCCGGACCTCCTGGGAAGCATCCTGGTCCGCACCACGCAGGACGGCCCGATCGCCCTCCGCCTGACGGAGGTGGAGGCGTACGACGGTCAGAACGACCCGGGCTCGCACGCCTACCGCGGACGCACCCCCCGCAACGACGTGATGTTCGGTCCCCCGGGTCACGTGTACGTCTACTTCACCTACGGCATGTGGTTCTGCATGAACCTGGTCTGCGGACCCGAGGGCAGGGCGAGCGCCGTGCTGCTGCGCGCCGGCGAGATCGTCGAGGGAGCGGAGCTGGCCCGGACCCGACGGCATTCCGCCCGCAACGACAAGGAACTGGCCAAGGGCCCGGCCCGTCTCGCCACCGCCCTGAACGTCGACCGCGCCCTCAACGGCACGGACGCCTGCACGTCCGGGGACACCCCGCTGCGCATCCTGACCGGCACCACCGTCCCCGGTGACCAGGTACGCAACGGTCCCCGTACCGGCGTGGCCGGCGAAGGGGGCGTCCACCCCTGGCGCTATTGGGTCGCCGACGACCCGACGGTGAGCCCTTACCGGGCCCATGTCCCGAGGCGCCGCCGCAGTTGACTCCTCTTTGGGGGACGCGTAAGGTAGCCCGAGCCGCTTGACCCGGGTACGGCAATCGCCTGCAGCCGGAAGCGGCCAACCCACTACCTACGACTTCCCTCAGCGGGAGCGAATTCGGCGTGCCTGCATGCCTGAATTCATCTCGCCGGACCCGATTATGAGTCCGCAGAGGAATCGGCTAATGTAGTGAATGTCGAAAGGCCGACGGACGGAAGTCCGAAAACCTCGACGAATCCCAACCGACAGGGAATCGGATCGAAAAGATCTGATAGAGTCGGAAACGCAAGACAGCAAGACCGAAGGGAAGCGCCCGGAGGAAAGCCCGAGAGGGTGAGTACAAAGGAAGCGTCCGTTCCTT
>NZ_JOFH01000056.1 GCF_000721235.1 Streptomyces olivaceus | reverse complement strand
TCGGTCTTGCTGTCTTGCGTTTCCGACTCTATCAGATCTTTCCGATCCGATTTCCTCGGTGCTTTCCAGGTTCCCGCTTTCGCGTTTCCCTTTCCGGCGGTTCCGACTCTATCAGATCCTTTCGGGCTCTGATTCCCCGTCAGAGGGGGTTGCCGTCCCGGCTGTTGGGCCGTTCCGACGAGGTGAGACTGTAGCGGATTCCCGGCGTCCGAAGCTAATCGGGGCCGCGTTCTTTTCGAACGTGGATTCCTCATTCTGCGAATACATCCACCGACATGACGACGACGCCGACAGTGCGACTGCTCGTCGTGAAGTGGTTGGTACTCGCGGAATCGCTGTCCGGGGACCGACCGGGGTCGGCGCTCACGTCGGACAACTCGGAGAACACTACGAGTGCGGGTGAGGGGTGTCAAATCCAGGGTCGAACGGCCTCCGGAGGCGTACGGTGAGGGGCGTGACGACACATACGTGTAGCCAGCTGTGGCGGGCCGCCTGACGGCGGCCGTTCGCACGTGTGCACTTCAACGGCCGCCGCTTCGGCGGCCGTTCTCGTATCTCCCTCCAGGAGGGGCGGCCGGCGGGTGGCGGCGGCCGCGACCAGGAGGTGGGAGAGATGACGAGAGTCTTCAGTGGGATCAAGCCGACCGGGCATCTGACGCTGGGGAACTACCTGGGAGCCATGCGGCGGTGGGCCGCGGACGACCAGTACCGGTCCGACGCGCTGTTCTGCGTGGTCGACCTGCACGCGCTGACCGTGGACCACGACCCGGCGCGGGTGCGCCGGCTCAGCCGGCAGTCGGCGTCGCTGTTGCTGGCGGCGGGACTCGACCCCGAGCAGTGCACCGTGTTCGTGCAGAGCCACGTCGACGAGCACGCCCGGCTGTCGTACGTACTGGAGTGCGTCGCGACCGACGGGGAGATGCGGCGGATGATCCAGTACAAGGAGAAGGCCGCGCGGGAACAGCGGCGGGGTGGGAGCGTGCGGCTGTCGCTGCTGACGTATCCCGTGCTGATGGCGGCGGACATCCTGGCGTACGGGACGGACGAGGTGCCGGTCGGGGACGACCAGACGCAGCACGTGGAGCTGGCGCGGGACCTCGCTGTGCGGTTCAACCAGCGGTACGGGCACACGTTCACGGTGCCCCGGGCGACCGGTCCGGCGGTGGCGGCCCGGGTGATGAATCTGCAGGATCCGGTCTCGAAGATGGGCAAGAGCGACGACGCCGGTCCGGGGATCGTCTATCTGCTGGACGAGCCGGATGTGGTGCGCAAGAAGGTCATGCGGGCCGTGACCGACAGCGGGCAGGACGTGGTGTACGACCGGGAGGAGCGGCCGGGGCTCGCGAATCTGCTGGAGATCCTGGCCGCCTGCGCGGGTGGGGATCCGGCGGAGCTGGCGGGGGCGTACGACTCGTACGGGGCGCTGAAGAAGGACACCGCCGAGGCCGTCGTCGAGGTGCTGCGGCCCGTGCAGGAGCGGCATCGGGCTCTGAGCGCGGACCCGGAGTACGTGGACGGCGTGCTGCGGGAGGGGGCGGAGCGCGCCCGGGGCATGGCACGGCCGACCGTGGACGCGGCCTACCGGGCGATCGGGTTGCTGGCGCCCGTGGACGCGTCCGGCCGGTAGGCCGTGCCCTGCCTTCCGTGTTCGTCAGTCCTTTGTGCCGGAGGCCAGCTCGCGGCTGCGGTCGCGGGCTGCCTCCAGCGCGGCGATGAGGGCGGCGCGCACGCCGTGGCTCTCCAGTTCGCGGATGGCGTTGATGGTGGTGCCGGCGGGGGACGTGACGTTCTCGCGGAGCTTGACCGGGTGTTCGCCGCTGTCGCGGAGCATCTTCGCGGCGCCGATCGCGGACTGGACGATCAGGTCGTGGGCCTTGTCGCGGGGCAGGCCGAGGAGGATGCCGGCGTCGGTCATGGCTTCGACCAGGTAGAAGAAGTACGCCGGGCCGGAGCCGGAGAGGGCGGTGCACGCGTCCTGCTGGGACTCGGGGACGCGGAGGGTCTTGCCGACGGCGCCGAAGATCTCCTCGGTGTGGGTCAGGTGAGCGGCGGTCGCGTGGGTGCCGGCGGAGATGACGGACATGGCCTCGTCGACGAGGGCCGGGGTGTTCGTCATGACGCGGACGACCGGGGTGCCGGGGGCCAGGCGTTCCTCGAAGAAGGAGGTGGGGATGCCGGCCGCGCCGCTGATGACCAGGCGGTCGGTGGGCACGTGCGGGGCGAGTTCGTCGAGGAGGGTGCCCATGTCCTGCGGTTTGACCGTGAGGATCAGGGTGTCGGCGGTCTTTGCCGCCTCGGCGTTGGTGACCGGGGTGACTCCGTGGCGGGCGCGGAGTTCGTCGGCCCGTTCCCGTCGGCGGGCCGTGACCAGGAGGTCGGTGGGGGCCCAGCCGGCTCCGATCATGCCGCTGAGCAGGGCTTCGCCGATCTTGCCGGTGCCGAGGACTGCGACTTTCTGGGTCATGGGGTTGGTGCCCTCCGGGGTGCGCGCGTCGTCCGGGGTCATCCTCGCATTGCGCATGCGGGTGGGGGTGTGTCGTCCAGTCCGCGGGACGCGGCGCCGGGGGGGCGGCCGGCCGGCCGGTGGATTTCGCCCCCGCCGACCCTTCCCGCCCCGTCCCTGGGGGCTGCGCCCCCAGGCCCCCGCTTCGGCCTTCGGCCTCGTCCTCAATCGCCGGACGGGCCATTAGTGCGTGCGGCGTTTGAGGGTGGCCGCGCCCAGGGTGAGGACCAGGAGGGCGCAGCCCGCGACGATCAGGGTGTCCCGTACGAACGCGGTGGTCATGTCGGTGTGGCGCAGGACCTCGTTCATGCCGTCGACCGCGTAGGACATCGGCAGGACGTCGGAGATCGCCTCCAGGGCGGGGTGCATGTCGGTGCGCGGGGTGAACAGGCCGCAGAGCAGGAGCTGGGGGAAGATCACCGCCGGCATGAACTGCACGGCCTGGAACTCGGAGGCCGCGAAGGCCGAGACGAAGAGGCCGAGGGCGGTGCCCAGGAGGGCGTCGAGCAGGGCGACCAGGAGGAGGAGCCAGGGGCTGCCGGTGACGTCCAGGCCCAGGAACCAGACCGCCAGGCCGGTGGCGAGGGCGGACTGGACGATGGCGAGGGCGCCGAAGGCGAGGGCGTAGCCGGCGATGAGATCGCCTTTGCCGAGCGGCATGGCGAGGAGGCGTTCGAGGGTGCCCGAGGTGCGCTCGCGCAGCGTCGCGATGGAGGTGACCAGGAACATCGTGATCAGCGGGAAGATGCCGAGGAGCGAGGCGCCGATGGTGTCGAAGGTGCGCGGGCTGCCGTCGAAGACGTAGCGCAGCAGGAGGAGCATCACGCACGGGATCAGCATCAGCAGGGCGATGGTGCGCGGGTCGTGGGCGAGTTGGCGCAGGACGCGGGCCGCGGTGGCGGTGGTGCGGATGGGGCTGAGGGCGCGGGTCGGGGCCACCGGGGAGAGGGGCGACTGCTGGTGGGGAGACGACTGGTGAGGCGACGGCTGGTGAGGTGCGGGGGCCGCGGGGGTGCTCATCGGGTGGTCTCCTTCGTACGGGCTGCCGCCGTGGCCTCGTCGACCAGGTGCAGGAAGGCTTCCTCGACGGTCTCGGAGCCGGTGCGGACGCGCAGTGCCTCCGGTGTGTCCTCGGCGAGGATCCGGCCGTCGCGCATGAGGAGCAGGCGGTGGCAGCGCTCGGCCTCGTCCATGACGTGGGAGGAGACGAGGAGGGTGGTGCCGCGGTCGGCGGCGAGGGAGTGGAAGAGGGCCCACAGGTCGCGGCGGAGTACGGGGTCCAGGCCGACCGTCGGTTCGTCGAGGACGAGGAGTTCGGGGGCGCCGAGCAGGGCCACGGCGAGGGAGACGCGGCTGCGCTGGCCGCCCGAGAGGTTGCCGGCCAGGGCGTCGGCGTGGGTGGTGAGGTCGACGTCGGCGACGGCCCGGGTGACGTCCTCGCGGCGGCGGTCGGCGGCGGCGCGGCCGGGGGCGAGGATCGCGGCGAAGTACGCGAGGTTCTGGCGGACGGTGAGGTCGTCGAAGACGGAGGGTGCCTGGGTGACGTAGCCGATGCGGGTGCGCAGGGTGGGGTGGCCCGCCGGGCGGCCGAGGACGTCCAGGGTGCCGGTGACCTTGGCCTGGGTGCCGGCGATCGCGCGCATGAGGGTCGACTTGCCGCAGCCGGAGGGGCCGAGGAGGCCGGTGATCCGGCCGCGCGGGACGGTGAAGGCGAGGTCGCGCAGGACGGTGCGGGGGCCTCGGACGACGTGGAGGTCCTCGGCGCGGACGGCGGGTGCGGCCGGGGTGCGGGTCTGTTCTCCGGGTGGCCGGGAGGAGGGGTTCCCCGTGTAATTCATCATGCGATGAATACTCCTCCCGGCCACCTGCGGCGTCAAGCCGCCGCGAGCAGGAGGTGGACGTCGTACGTCTCCTCGACGACGCCGCTCGGGAAGACCGCCAGGAGATGCCCGCGCTCCTCGGCCAGGAAGGCGGCGGCGCGCTCTTCGCCATCGGTCAGGAAGACCGAGTGGCTGCCGAGGTTGGCCAGGTGGGTGTCGACGGGGACGCGGCGGCTCCAGCGGACCACGCGGCGGGTGAAGTCGAGGCTTCCGGTGGGGTCGGCGGTACGGGCGTCGACGTCCCGTTGTCCGGCGGAGAGGTTCTGGTCGGCGAAGTGCCGGTCGACGCGCCGGGCCGACTCCGCGATCCACGCCACGTCGAGGGCGGCGGTGTTCCACCACAGGGCGAGCGCGCCGCCCGGCCGCAGCACGCGCAGCGCCTCCGGGACCGCGCGGGCGGGGTCGGTCCAGTGCCAGGACTGGGCGTAGGTGAGGAGGTCGGCGGTGTGGTCGGCCAGGGGGAGGGCGTTGCCGTTGCCGCGGACGACCGGCACGCCGGGGAGGGTGCGGCGGAACTCGGCGGCCATGCCGGCGCCGGGTTCCACGGCGACCACGCGGGCGCCGCGCTCGTGCAGGCGGGCGGTGGCGAGGCCCGTACCGGCGCCGACGTCCGCGACGCGGGAGCCCTTGAGGGGGCGGCCGGTCAGCTCCTCCAGCGCGTCGAAGAGGGCGGGCGGGTAGGAGGGGCGGGCGGCGGCGTACTGGGCCGCGGCGGCGTTGAAGGAGTGCGCTCGGGCGCTGTGGGTGGGCCGGGCTGCGGCGGGCGGGGTGGCGGCCGGGTCGTCCGGGGCCGCGGGCAGGGGCGTCGTCATACGGCCATGGTGGCCGAGGGAGCGCGACGCGCCGAAGGCCTTTCACCAGGGCCCCGTCGAACCAGGGCCCCGTTGGAAGGCCCGCCGGGGCCGGGGCCGGGCCGGACGGCGGCTCGGCCTCAGCGGCGGCGGCGCTTCTTCGACGGGTTGCCCGAGCGGCGGGTCGTGCGCTTCTCGTACTCCGCGCGGGCCTTTTCGTACTCCGCGCGGTGGAGCCGTTCGCCCGGGGCCTCGGTGAAGGTGCGGAAGAAGTAGGCGAGGAGGGAGCCGACGAAGCCGATGGCGAGCAGGCCGCGCAGGGAGGCCTGGCGGTCGGGGTCGGGGCGGCTGCTGAAGCCGGACCAGGTGTGGCGGAAGGCCAGGGCGCTGCAGACCGCGAACATCACGATCACCAGCAGCGAGACGAAGCTCCCGATCTCGGCGATCTGGAGGCCCTGGTAGGCGACGCGCAGCACGAGGCAGGCGGCGGCCGCGACGGCGAGGGAACCGGCGGCGAGGCCGGCCCGCCGGGCGGTGTAGCCGTGGTCGTGGTCCACCCAGGTCGTGCCGTAGAACCGGAGGGGTTCGGGGCGGGGGCCCGCGGGGACGTCCGGGATGCCGTTCTTGCCGTTCTCTGCGCTCACGGGTCGATTATGGCGCCGGGGTGCCACGGCCCCGTGAGGGGCCCGGCACCCCCGGGTCCGCGCGCGGTGCGGTCAGCCGCCCTGGCCGGCGCTGCCGATCGGGCCGACCTGCACCGCGGTGCCGGAGCCGTCCTCCGTGACGGGCAGCGAGGCCTTGCCCGGCCAGTCGAGGGTGACCGACTTGGTCTCGTTGGGCGGGGTCACCACCAGTCCCTCGACGCGGACGCCGGAGCCGCCCGAGTCGTTCTTCGGGTAGGTGACGCCGAAGAACACGTCCTCCCCGCTCTTCAGGACGACCGGGTCGGCCTCCTGACCGGTGCGCTCGGCGGAGACCCTCCCGTAGTTGGTCTTCAGGTCGACGCCCGCGTAACCCGTGAGCAGGCAGTCCTTGGCGCCGGCGTTCTTGAAGCCCACCACGACGGTTTCCTCCGGGTCGCCGCCGACGGTGCCGTCCGCCGCCGTGATCTCCAGGTGGTCGGTGAGGCACTTGGCGGTCTCGCTGTCCGTGCCGCTGCCCTTGCCGGAGCCGGAGCCGCCGTCCGAGGCGCCGTCGGAGCCGCCCCCGCCGACGGCGGTGTTCTCGCCGTCGGCGCTCTTCCCGTCGGTGTCCTTCCCGCCGGTGTCCTTCGCGCCGTTCGAGGAGGACGAACTGTTGGACGATCCGGTGGACTGTCCGTCCGCGTTGTCGCTGTCACCCTGGCAGGCCGTGAGCGAGAGGCCGGCGGCAACGGCCAGGGCGGCGATGGTGAGCTTGTGAACGCGCATCGTTCCTACCTCAGAGTCGGTTTGGCGTGCCGCCCGCCGGTACCGGTCGTCGGTACCGGCGGGCCTTTCTGATCACCAAGACCGGCTCGGCGCGGTACTCCGTTCCGTCCTGCACGCTCCCTGCACCGCCCTGAGACAGCGCTGTTACGGAGTCACGGACGCCCCACCCCTAGCAGCGGGGAGCCACGTAGCCGTCGCTGCCCGTCAGGACGTACGCGTCGGAGACGTACTGGCCGCCGCCGATGTTGTCCCAGACGTTCGAGGTGCCGTAGGGGCCCGTGACCCGCTCCCCCGGGCGCTGGCAGCCGATCGCGACCCTGGCGTCCTCGGACAGGACCCGCACGATCGAGTAGCTGGTGCCAGGACCGCTGCGCACGTTGAGGCGGTAGCCCGGCGCGACCGGGTAGGTGGCACGGGCCACGGCCGCCGCGACGGCCCCCTCGTCCTCGCCACCGGTGCTCTGGATCTGGTCGACGGACATGGTTGGACTCCCCCCGTTGGACCCCACGACGCTCGTGGGGCAGCGTTGATACCCCACGAACCAGCCGTGAAACACCAGTTCGCGACTCGCCCGGGAGGGTCGGCAGGCCGCCTCTGTCCCGTACGCCCCATCGACTAGGCTCCCAGCATCGCTCGCGCGAACGAACAGCACGGGGGTGGTTCCATGGCGCCGCAGCGGGATGCCGGAGCGGACGCGGAAGCGGAACTTCCGGAGTACGCCGGTCACTACCGGCTTCGGGCCCGGCTGGGCTCGGGCGGCATGGG
Source organism: Streptomyces olivaceus (assembly GCF_000721235.1). Taxonomy (GTDB): domain Bacteria; phylum Actinomycetota; class Actinomycetes; order Streptomycetales; family Streptomycetaceae; genus Streptomyces; species Streptomyces olivaceus. The sequence goes on along the minus strand of NZ_JOFH01000056.1, from coordinate 23,397 downwards.
CGTCGTGCATCTGGCCCGCAGCACCTCCGGGATGCGCGTGGCGGTGAAGGTCGTGCACGCGACGTACGCCAGGGACCCCGAGTTCAGGGGGCGGTTCCGGCAGGAGGTGGCCGCCGCCCGGCGGGTGAGCGGGGCCTTCACCGCGCCGGTCGTCGATGCCGACCCGGAGGCCGGACGGCCCTGGATGGCCACGCTGTTCATCCCCGGGCCGACGCTCGCCGAGCAGGTGAAGCGGAACGGGCCGATGGACGAGGCGCAGTTGCGGCGGCTGATGGCCGGGCTCGCCGAGGCGCTGCGCGACATCCACCGGGTCGGCGTCGTGCACCGGGATCTGAAGCCCAGCAACGTGCTGCTGGCCGAGGACGGCCCGAAGGTCATCGACTTCGGTATCTCCCGGCCCAAGGACAGCGAACTGCGGACCGAGACCGGGAAGTTGATCGGGACGCCGCCGTTCATGGCCCCCGAGCAGTTCCGGCGGCCCCGTGAAGTGGGGCCCGCGGCCGACGTGTTCGCCCTCGGCTCGCTGCTGGTGCACGCGGCGACCGGACGCGGTCCCTTCGACTCCGACAGCCCGTACGTCGTCGCCTACCAGGTCGTCCACGACGAGCCCGACCTGACCGGTGTGCCGGAGTCGCTGGCGCCGCTGGTGCTGCGGTGCCTGGCCAAGGAGCCCGGGGACCGGCCGACGCCGGACGAGCTGATGCGGGAGCTGCGGTCGGTGGCTGCGGCCTACGACACGCAGGTCTTCATACCGGCGCAGCGGACGCCGCCGGAGGACGGGCCCCACGCGGACGGCCTGTTGGAGGACCCTCCGGCGGACGGGCCGCGGGCGGCGGACCTGCCGGACCCCGCGTCCGGCCGGCGTCGGCGCGGGCGGACGGGCGGGAGGACGGGCCTGCGGGCGGGCCGCCAGCCGGGCCGGTTTGCGGGCCTGCGGCCGGGCCGACGTGCGGGCCGGCGGACGGCGCTGGTCGCCGGGGCGCTGTGTCTGGCCGTGGTCGGCTCGCTCGTCCTGGTCCAGGTGTTCGGCGACGACGCGGAACCGGCCGGGCGGACGGCCGCCGCGCGGAGCACGGCCGGCGCCTTCGCCGCGTGGGAGGCGGCTCCCGGGGCGGAGACGGGTACGGGCACGCCGCAGTGCGTGTACGGCGCCCGGAAGCTGCTGTGCGCGCTGCCCGGACTGGTCTTCGCCCTCGATCCGGCCGACGGCCGCACGCTGTGGCGGCACGAGACCGCGCCGGGGACGCGGAGCGAACCGCCGGCCCTGGCGGGCGGCCTCGTCCAGCCCTCCCTCGACCGGATCGGCGCCCTGGAGGGGCTGGACCCCGACACGGGCGCGCGCGTGTGGCGCGAGGACTCCTTCCGGTACGACGGCGTGCACGGTGTCGGCGGCATGCTGCTGCTCACCCGCGCCGACGGCACGGTCACCGGCGTGGACGCGTCGTCCGGCGAGAAGGTGTGGTCGCACCCGGTAGCGGGGCAGGCCGTGCCGTACTTCACCTCGTTCACCGGGGAGCCGCGCCCGTCGGCGTACGCGACGGCTCCGGTCGGGGACGGGAGCCGCACCGAGGTCACCGCGGTGGACCCGGCGACGGGGAACGTACGGTGGGCCAAGGAACTGGCGGGGTCGCTGACGCCGGTGGGGACCGCGGACGGCTCCGTGTACTTCACCGCCGACGGGGAGGCCTACGGCGACGCCAAGGCGGTGGTCCGTTACACGCCGGGGACCGGGGCCGTGCGCCGGACGGTGCTGTCCCTGCCGGTCGCGCAGGCGCAGACCGGGGTGCACGGGGACACGGTGTACCTGATGGGGGCGGGCGGCACGCTGGTGGCCGTGGACATGGCGGCGGGCGAGGAGGCGTGGCGGCTGGAGACGGGCGCGAGCCGGGGCTCGGTGCCCGCCGCCGACGACCGGCACGTGTACGTCACCGCCTCCGACGGCCGGCTCCTGGGCGTCGATGCCCGCAAGGGCAGGCTCCTCGGCCAGACCCGGCCGCGGCTGGGCGCCGAGTCCGACCGCGTCCCCGCCTCGCTGCCCGAGCCGGTGCTCGCGGGCGGCCACGTCTACGCGGGGGCGCCCGACGGGACGGTCTTCGGCGTGGCGGGGCGGGACCCGGCCGCCTGGTAGGCCGGGGCCCGCTTCAAGGGCGTCCCAGGGGTCAGCCCAGCTTGCCGACGTCGCGGACCGCGCCCTTGTCGGCGCTGGTGGCCATCGCGGCGTACGCCTTCAGGGCCGCGGAGACCTTGCGGTCGCGGTTCTTCGGGGCGTACACGCCGTTCAGGGCCTGCTTGCGGCGGGCCAGTTCGGCGTCGTCGACCAGCAGCTCGATGGAGCGGCCCGGGATGTCGATGCGGATGCGGTCGCCGTCCTCGACCAGGGCGATCGTGCCGCCGGCCGCCGCCTCGGGCGAGGCGTGGCCGATGGACAGGCCCGAGGTGCCGCCGGAGAAGCGGCCGTCGGTGACCAGGGCGCAGGCCTTGCCGAGGCCGCGGCCCTTCAGGTACGAGGTCGGGTAGAGCATCTCCTGCATGCCGGGGCCGCCCTTGGGGCCCTCGTAGCGGATGACGACGACGTCGCCCTCCTTGACCTGCTGGGTGAGGATCTTCTCGACGGCCTCCTCCTGCGACTCGCAGACGACCGCCGGGCCCTCGAAGGTCCAGATGGACTCGTCGACGCCGGCCGTCTTCACGACGCAGCCGTCCACGGCGAGGTTGCCGCGCAGGACCGCGAGGCCGCCGTCCTTGGAGTAGGCGTGCTCCACGGAGCGGATGCAGCCGCCCTCGGCGTCCTCGTCCAGGGAGTCCCAGCGCTCGGACTGGGAGAAGGCCTCCGCCGAGCGCACGCAGCCGGGAGCGGCGTGCCACAGCTCGACGGCCTCCTTCCCCGGGGAGCCGCCGCGCACGTCCCAGGTCTTCAGCCAGTCGGCCAGGGACGGGCTGTGCACGGAGTGGACGTCCTCGTTGAGCAGGCCGCCGCGGTGCAGTTCGCCGAGGAGGGCGGGGATGCCGCCCGCGCGGTGCACGTCCTCCATGTAGTACGTGCGGTCCTTGGCGACGTTGGGCGCGACCTTGGCGAGGCAGGGGACGCGGCGCGAGAGGGCGTCCATCTCGGTGAGGCCGTAGGGGACCTCCGCCTCCTGGGCGGCGGCCAGCAGGTGCAGGATCGTGTTGGTGGAGCCGCCCATCGCGATGTCGAGCGCCATGGCGTTCTCGAAGGCAGCGGGCGTGGCGATGTTGCGGGGCAGGACCGAGTCGTCGTCCTGCTCGTAGTAGCGGCGGGTCAGGTCCAGGACCGTGCGGGCGGCGTCCTCGTAGAGCGCCTTGCGGGCGGTGTGGGTGGCCAGGACCGAGCCGTTGCCGGGCAGGGAGAGGCCGATCGCCTCGGTGAGGCAGTTCATCGAGTTGGCGGTGAACATGCCGGAGCAGGAGCCGCAGGTCGGACAGGCGTTCTCCTCGATGCGGAGGATGTCCGCGTCGGAGATCTTGTCGTTGACCGCCTCCGACATCGCGTCGACCAGGTCCAGGGTGCGGACCGTGCCGTCGACCAGGGTGGCGCGGCCGGACTCCATCGGGCCGCCGGAGACGAAGACCGTCGGGATGTTCAGGCGCAGGGCCGCGTTGAGCATGCCCGGGGTGATCTTGTCGCAGTTGGAGATGCAGATCAGGGCGTCGGCGCAGTGGGCCTCGACCATGTACTCCACGCTGTCCGCGATCAGGTCGCGGGAGGGGAGGCTGTACAGCATGCCGCCGTGGCCCATGGCGATGCCGTCGTCGACGGCGATCGTGTTGAACTCGCGCGGGATGCCGCCGGCCGCGGTGACCGCCTCGCTGACGATGCGGCCGACCGGCGCGAGGTGCGTGTGGCCCGGCACGAACTCCGTGAAGCTGTTGGCGACCGCGACGACCGGCTTCCGTCCGATGTCCGCGCCGGGTACACCGGAGGCACGCATAAGGGCGCGGGCGCCCGCCATGTTGCGGCCGTGGGTGACTGTGCGGGACCTCAGTTCGGGCATCGTCGCTCGCTCCTTCGGAGAGTTATGACTGCCGTCGAGCGTACGCCGGTCATCCAGGGACCGGGACGGGGTGTCCGGAATGCGGGATGCGCGTCTCGCCGTACGGCGGTCGGGGGCTGCTCAAGGGGGCTGCTCATGGGCCCGTACGGGCCGGTCGGGGCCCGCTCAGGAGCCCGTACGACGGTCGGGGCTGTTCAGGGACCCGTGAGGTGGCCCTGTACGACCGGTGCCAGGCGGGCGACGATCTGCTCGGCGTCCGCCGAGGCCAGCGGTTCCACCTTGACCACGTACCGGAGCATCGCACACCCCACGAGCTGCGCCGCCGCCAGTTCGACGCGCAGTTCCGCGTCGGGCGGGTCCAGCTGCGCCGCGACCCGGTGCAGCACCTGGTCGGCGATGAGCCGGCGGAAGACGGCGGCGGCGGTCTCGTTGTTCACCGCGGAGCGCAGGATCGCCAGGAGGGGGGTCCGGGTCGCGGGGTTCTCCCAGACGCCGAGGATGAAGCGGGTCAGGCGCTCGCCGACCCCGGCCAGGGGGCCGTCGGCGATCGCTCCGGGGGCCTCCAGGGCGGGGGCGAAGGCGACCTCGACGGCCGCCGCGAAGACCTGCTCCTTGGTACCGAAGTAGTGGTGGACCAGCGCCGGGTCCACGCCCGCCGCCTTGGCGATGCCGCGTACGGACGTCTTCTCGTAGCCCCGCTCGGAGAACTCCTCGCGCGCCGTGGTGAGGATGCGGTCACGGGTGCCCGCGGACTCCGTACGGGGCGGGCGGCCCCGGCGACGGGTGGTGGCGCCGCCGGCGTCGCTCACCGGCGCTCCGGCTTCGCCGCTCACCGGCGCTCCGTCCGCGCCGCGGAGTGCTCGGCCGGGGGCACCGTCGGGCCCGAGGAGGCCGCCGAGGCCGCCGACGCCGCCAGGTGCAGGCGGGTGAAGGCCAGCGCCTCGGCGAGGTCGGCCTCGCGTTCGGCGCCGGACATCGCGCGCCGGGTGTTGACCTCGATGACGACGTGGCCGTCGAAGCCGGTGCGGGCGAGGCTCTCCAGGACCTCGGCGCAGGGCTGGCTGCCGCGGCCGGGGACGAGGTGCTCGTCCTTGGCGGAGCCCTTGCCGTCGGCGAGGTGGACGTGGCCGAGGCGGTCGCCCATGCGCTCGATCAGCTCGCGGGCGTCGGTGCGGGAGGTGGCCGCGTGGCTGAGGTCGATCGTGAAGTGCCGGTAGTCGTCCTTGGTGACGTCCCAGTCGGGGGCGTACGCCTGCATCTCGCGGTCGCGGTAGCGCCAGGGGTACATGTTCTCGACGGCGAAGCGGACGTCCGTCTCGTTCGCCATCCGCCAGATGCCGTCGACGAAGTCCCGCGCGTACTGGCGCTGCCAGCGGAACGGGGGGTGGACGACCACGGCGGACGCGCCGAGCTTCTCGGCGGCGGCGCGGGCGCGCTGGAGCTTGACCCAGGGGTCGGTGGACCAGACGCGCTGGGTGATGAGCAGGCACGGCGCGTGCACGGCGAGTATCGGCACGCGGTGGTAGTCGCTGAGTCTGCGCAGCGCCTCGATGTCCTGGCTGACCGGGTCCGTCCAGACCATGACCTCGACGCCGTCGTAGCCGAGGCGTGCGGCGATCTCGAAGGCCGTCGCCGTCGACTCCGGGTAGACGGAAGCCGTCGACAGGGCGACCTTCGCGTTCGGGATCCGGACCGCGTCCCTTGTCTTTGCCACGGGGGTCAGGGTACGGGGTGGGGCTGGGTGGGTGCGGGGGGCGTGATCGGGGGTGTGGTGAGTGCCACGCTGCTTCGGCGGGGATCGATACGGCCCCGCGCCCCTGCGGGGCGCTACACCGGGCCCATGTGGTCGAGTCGCCGGAGGATGACGCCCTCTCTGAGGGCCCAGGGGCAGATTTCCAGGTGCTCCACGTGGAAGAGGTCCATGGCCGCCTCGGCGACCAGGGCGCCGGCCAGGAGCTGGTTCGCGCGGCCCTCCGAGACGCCGGGGAGTTCGGCGCGCTCGGCGCCGGTCATGGCGGCGAGGCGGGGCACCCAGGCCTCCAGCGAGGTGTGCTTCAGCTCGCGCTGGACGTAGAGGCCGTCGGCGGAGCGGGCGGCGCCGGCGATGCGGGCCAGCTGCCGGAAGGTCTTGGAGGTGGCGACCACGTGGTCGGGGGCGCCCAGGCGGCTGAACTCGCCGACCGTGCGGGCGATCTCGGCGCGCACGTGGCGGCGTACCGCCCGGACGTCCTCCGGGGGCGGCGGGTCGCCCGGCAGCCGGGCCGCCGTCAGCCGCCCCGCGCCGAGCGGCAGCGACACGGCGGCGTCGGGTTCCTCGTCCATGCCGTACGCGATCTCCAGGGAGCCGCCGCCGATGTCGAGGACCAGGAGCCTGCCCGCGGACCAGCCGAACCAGCGGCGCACCGCGAGGAAGGTGAGCCGGGCCTCCTCGGCGCCGCTGAGGACGGTCAGCTCGACACCGGTCTCGGCCCGCACGCGGGCGAGGACGTCGTCGGCGTTGCTCGCCTCGCGCACGGCCGAGGTGGCGAACGGCAGCAGGTCCTCGACGCCCTTGTCCTCGGCGGCCTGCAGCGCCTCCTGGACGACCGCGACCAGCCGGTCGACGCCGTCGGGGCCGATCGCCCCGTCCTCGTCGAGGAGCTGGGCGAGGCGCAGTTCCACCTTGTGCGAGTGGGCGGGCAGCGGGCGCGCGCCGGGGTGCGCGTCCACCACCAGCAGATGCACCGTGTTCGAACCCACGTCGAGGACCCCGAGTCTCATGGAGGGAAACGCTACTGCGAACCGGAGGTGCGGCGGTGCCGTCGTACGGCTTCGGCGACTTACCCTGGATTCGTGCCAAAGACGAAAAAGGCGAAGGACGAGAAGTCGCCCAAGAAGGACAAGAGGCGCGTCATGGTCGGCGAGAAGGCCGCGAAGGCGAAGGGGGACGAGAAGGGTCTCGACTTCGCGCGCGCGTGGGTGGAGTTCCCGGACCCGGCGGACGACGAGCAGGTCTTCCGGTGCGACCTGACGTGGCTGACCTCCCGCTGGAACTGCATCTTCGGCAGCGGCTGCCAGGGCATCCAGGCGGGCCGCGCGGACGACGGGTGCTGCTCGCTGGGCGCGCACTTCTCCGACGAGGACGACGAGAAGCGGGTCGCCGAGCACGTGGCGAGACTCACTCCGGACGTCTGGCAGCACCACGCCGAGGGCACGCGGGGCGGATGGGTCTCCGAGGACGACGAGGGCTCGCGGCAGACGCGGCCGTTCCAGGGCTCGTGCATCTTCCAGAACCGGCCGGGGTTCGCCGGTGGTGCGGGCTGTTCGCTGCACATCCTGGCGCTGAAGGAGGGCCGGGAGCCGCTGGAGACCAAGCCGGACGTGTGCTGGCAGCTGCCGGTGCGGCGGACGTACGAGTGGATCGACCGGCCCGACGACACGCGCGTGCTCCAGGTGTCCATCGGTGAGTACGACCGGCGCGGCTGGGGCCCGGGCGGCCACGACCTGCACTGGTGGTGCACGTCGGCGACGTCGGCGCACGGTGCGGGCGACCCGGTGTACGTCTCCTACCGGCCGGAGCTGGTGGAGCTGATGGGCAAGGCGGGGTACGACCGGCTGGTCGAGCTGTGCGAGGAGCGGCTGGCGTCGCAGCTGCCGCTGGTGGCACCGCATCCGGCGGACCCGGCTCCTCGGTAAGGGACCTATCCGGCCGTGCCCGGGCCCGTCCTACGTCGTACCCGGGCCCGTCCTATGTCGTACCTCGGTGTCGTACCCGGGCGCGTCCTACGAGGTGGACGGGCTCGGGTCGCCCGTGCCGCTCGGCGGCGGTGACGAGCCGCCCGTGCCGTCGGTCGGGGACGGCTCGGTGGGGGTCGGCTCGGTGGGGGTCGGCTCGGGGTCGGGCGAGGTGGGCGGCGGGTCGTCGGTGGGCGTGGGGTCCGGGTCCGTGGGCTGCGAGGTGGAGGGGTCCGGGCCGGGGTCGGACGGGGACGTGGTGTCGTCGGGGGTGCTGGGGCGCGGGCCGGGGTGGGACGGGCTCGGCGCGGTGCCGTAGCCCCGGATGGTCACGACGGCGCCGGCCGGCGCGACGGCCACGCGGGCGGTCCAGTGGCCGGAGGGCTCGCGCAGGTGGTCGACGTAGACCCTGAGGGTCAGGGTCTCGCCGGGGCGCAGGGTGCCGGACGACTTGCTGAAGTAGAGCCAGGGGGCCGGTGTGGACGCGGACCAGCGCACCGGTGCGTCGCCGGTGGCGGTCAGCGTGACGAGGGTGGTGTCGCCGTCGTTCGCCGCCGTGACGCCCAGGGTGCGGGTGCCCTGTTCGCCCGCGCCGGGGACGCCGACGACCTCCACGGAGACGTCGGCCTTGCCGTTCTTCCCGGGGCCGGGGGTGGCGGGGTCGCCGGTGTTGCCGGTGTTCTCGTAGCCGGGGCCGTCGCCGGTGGGGCCGCCGTCGGGGGTCTGCGCCTCGCTGGTGCCGGCCGAGCGGCCTTCCTCGCCCTCGACGACCGGGGTGCCGCGGTAGGCCGCCCAGAGGGCGAGCACGGGGGCCGCGACCACCGTGGCGACGACGGTGGTGGTGACGGCGCGGGCGCGCAGTCGGTCGCGGCGGGCGGCGCGGTCCTTGGGGTCCATCGGGAAGCCGCGCCGGTCGAAGCGGGGCGCGGCGGCGTTCCGCGCGCGCGGGAGGTGGGCCAGGGCCACGTGCAGCGCCGCGCGGGGGGCCTTGAGGACCGGGAGTTCGGCCGGGGTGACGCTCGTGCCGGGCCAGCGGCCGGGGATCGCGCGTTCGGCCGTCCGGCGGCAGCGCGGGCAGTCGTCGACGTGCCGGACCAGCTCGCGGCGCAGGGCGCTGCTGAGCACGTAGCGGTTGTCGCCGGTGAGGCGGGCGACGCCCGGGCAGGTGCCGGTCTCGACGACGGCGAGGGCGGCGCGGGTGCGTTCCACCTCGCAGGCGGCGGAGGCGAGCAGTTCCCGGGCGGCGGCCGGGGCCATGCCGAGGACGGCGGCCACCTCGTGCGGGGCGAGGTGGTGGCGCACGGCGAGCTCCAGGGCCTCGCGTTGCTCCGGAGTGGTGCCGGCGGCCTCCGGCCAGGCGAGGAGGGCCAGTTCGTCGGCGTGTGCGGGGTGGGGGCCCGGCGGGGCGGGGGCGGGGTGTGAGGGGCGGGCGGTGTCCGGGCCGGTCCCGGGGGCGGAAGCGGGAGCGGAGTGCCGCGCGGGGGTGGACCGGGGTGCCGCGTGGCTGCTCGGACGTTTCTGCTTGGCCTCGGCCAGCTTGCGCAGGCAGGCCCAGCGGGCCAGCGCGTACAGCCAGGCCCGGCGGTCGCCCGGGGCACCGGGGCCGCGGTGGCCACGGCGTTCGGCCAGCGCGAGGACGTCACCGAGGGCACCGGTCGCGGCCTCGTGGTCGCAGAGCACGGACAGGCAGTACGTGAACAGGCCGTCCAGATGGGCGTCGTACGCCGCGTAGCGCGCGGGCGGGCGCTGCGCGGGCGGACGTTGCGCGAGCGAGCGCGCCGCGGCGCGGTCACGCGCTTCCCGGTGCGCCCGGTGTGCGCCGGTCGTGCGGGTCGTGGTCTCCGGACTGCTCCTCATCACTCGGCGACCGTAGGCGGCTATGGGTGGCGCGAACTGGCGCGTTGGCCACTTTTAATCCGTACGGGTGAAACGATCCCTCATAAGGGGACAGGAGCCTGTTATTCCGGGGCATCGGCGGCTCGTTCGGGGTGCCCGGGGTGCCCTCGGGGGCGGCCGGGGACCGGCCGGCGGTCGTCCGCCGGGCGGTTGCGGTCGTCCGGCCGGGCGGCTGCCGGCAGTCCGCCGGGCGGGGCGGCCGTCCGGCGGGCGGGGCGGGGCGGTGTCAGTGGCGCCCGTTACGGTTCGTGCATGGCTGCCCGTACGAAGTCCACCAAGGAACGGCCGTCCTTCCGCTGCACCGAGTGCGGTTGGCAGACGGCCAAATGGCTCGGCCGCTGCCCCGAGTGCCAGGCCTGGGGCACGGTCGAGGAGTACGGCGCGCCTGCCGTCCGTACGACGACTCCGGGACGGGTCACCACCTCCGCGCTGCCCATCGGCGAGGTCGACGGACGGCAGGCGACCGCCCGTCCCACCGGCGTGCCCGAGCTGGACCGGGTGCTCGGCGGCGGTCTGGTGCCCGGCGCCGTGGTGCTGCTCGCGGGTGAGCCGGGCGTCGGCAAGTCCACCCTGCTGCTCGACGTGGCCGCCAAGTCGGCGAGCGACGAGCACCGCACGCTCTACGTCACCGGTGAGGAGTCGGCGAGCCAGGTGCGGCTGCGCGCCGACCGGATCAAGGCCATCGACGACCATCTGTACCTGGCGGCCGAGACCGACCTCGCGGCGGTGCTCGGGCACCTGGACGCCGTGAAGCCGTCGCTGCTGATCCTCGACTCCGTGCAGACGGTGGCCTCGCCCGAGATCGACGGCGCCCCGGGCGGCATGGCGCAGGTGCGGGAGGTGGCGGGGGCGCTGATCCGGACCTCCAAGGAGCGCGGGATGTCCACGCTGCTCGTGGGCCACGTCACCAAGGACGGTGCCATCGCCGGACCCCGGCTCCTGGAGCACCTCGTCGACGTCGTACTGCACTTCGAGGGCGACCGGCACGCGCGGCTGCGGCTCGTGCGGGGCGTCAAGAACCGGTACGGCACGACCGACGAGGTCGGCTGCTTCGAGCTGCACGACGAGGGCATCACGGGCCTGGCCGACCCCAGCGGACTGTTCCTCACCCGGCGTGCCGAGCCCGTGCCCGGCACCTGTCTGACCGTCACCCTGGAGGGACGCCGGCCGCTGGTCGCCGAGGTGCAGGCGCTGACCGTCGACTCGCAGATTCCCTCTCCCCGGCGCACGACCTCCGGTCTGGAGACGTCGCGCGTCTCGATGATGCTGGCGGTCCTCGAGCAGCGCGGCCGCATCAGCGCCCTGGGCAAGCGGGACATCTACAGCGCGACGGTGGGCGGGGTGAGGCTCTCCGAGCCGGCCGCCGACCTCGCCATCGCGCTCGCCCTGGCGAGTGCCGCCAGCGACACCCCGCTGCCCAAGAACCTCGTCGCGATCGGCGAGGTCGGTCTCGCCGGAGAGGTGAGACGGGTCACGGGCGTGCAGCGCAGACTCTCCGAGGCACACCGCCTGGGCTTCACACACGCGCTGGTACCGAGCGACCCGGGGCGGGTCCCGGACGGCATGAAGGTCCTGGAAGTCGCGGACATAGGGGACGCCCTGCGGGTGCTTCCGCGCTCGCGTCGGCGAGAGGCCCCACGGGAGGAGGAGGACCGCCGGTAGACTTTGCCCTGGTCTCGCCCGTCCGTACGACCGAGTGTGCGGCGCGGGGGCACCAGAAGAACCTGCGACCGGAGGAGTGCAGTGGCAGCCAACGACCGGGCAGCAGCTCCCGGAAAGTCCGGTGGGAGTGCCGGTGCCGATGGCCTGATGCGCGCCTCACTGAGCGCCGTGGCGCCCGGCACCTCGCTGCGCGACGGCCTGGAGCGGGTCCTGCGCGGCAACACCGGCGGTCTGATCGTGCTGGGTTCCGACAAGACCGTCGAGTCGATGTGCACGGGCGGTTTCGTGCTGGACGTCGAGTTCACCGCGACCCGGCTGCGCGAACTGTGCAAGCTCGACGGCGGCATCGTGCTCTCCTCGGACCTCTCGAAGATCTTGCGGGCGGGCGTGCAGATGCTCCCGGACCCCACGATCCCCACCGAGGAGACCGGCACCCGGCACCGCACGGCGGACCGGGTCAGCAAACAGGTCGGCTTCCCCGTCGTGTCCGTCTCGCAGTCCATGCGGCTGATCGCGCTGTACGTCGACGGGCAGCGGCGCGTGCTGGAGGACTCGGCGGCGATCCTGTCCCGGGCCAACCAGGCGCTGGCCACCCTGGAGCGGTACAAGCTGCGGCTCGACGAGGTCGCGGGCACACTGTCGGCGCTGGAGATCGAGGACCTGGTGACCGTCCGGGACGTCTCGGCGGTCGCGCAGCGCCTGGAGATGGTGCGCCGGATCGCCACCGAGATCGCAGAGTACGTGGTGGAGCTGGGCACGGACGGGCGGCTGCTCGCGCTGCAGTTGGACGAGCTGATCGCCGGTGTGGAGCCGGAGCGCGAGCTGGTCGTGCGGGACTACGTGCCCGAGCCGACCGCGAAGCGGTCCCGCACGGTCGACGAGGCACTGGCCGAGCTGGACAAGCTCAGCCACGCCGAGCTGCTCGAACTGTCCACGGTGGCCCGTGCCCTGGGCTACACCGGGTCGCCCGAGACGCTGGACTCCGCCGTGTCGCCCCGCGGGTTCCGGCTGCTGGCGAAGGTGCCGCGGCTGCCCGGCGCGATCATCGACCGCCTGGTGGAGCACTTCGGCGGCCTGCAGAAGCTGCTCGCCGCGAGCGTGGACGACCTGCAGACGGTGGACGGCGTCGGCGAGGCGCGGGCGCGCAGCGTGCGCGAGGGCCTGTCGCGGCTGGCCGAGTCGTCGATCCTGGAGCGGTACGTCTGAGACGGCGTCTCCGAGACCGCGCCCGGCGGTCCCCGTGCGCCGCGGGGCCGCTCAGTCGCTGTCGAGGACGAACGACGTGCGCACCTTCCCGAAACCGGCCGGCTTGGCCTCCACCAGGTACGTTCCCGCCTTGGCCGAGCCCGCCGGGGGCGTCCCGCACTCGGCGGCGCTGGGCTTGCGGTCCCACTTCACGGTGTAGGCGATGCCGCTGTTCGCGGCCACCCGGTACTGCAGGCTGCCCTTGCCGCCCTTCACGCAGTCGTCGGAGGCCCAGTACGCGTCGTCCTCACCGGCCGGCGTGATGGTGAACACCGCGTGCTCGGGGCCGAGATCGATGCGGCAGTCGGAGCCGGAGGTGTTCTGCGCGGTCAGTTCGAAGGCGGGCGTCTGTCCGGGCGAGTAGCTGTTGCGGACGCTGCGCAGGCTCAACTTCACCGCTCCCGCGGTGCAGTCGGGCAGGCTGGAGCCGCCCGGCAGGACGTCGTCCGCGCCGACTCCGGTCGCCGCGCCACCGCCACCGCCACCGGAGTCCGAGCCACCGGCGCTGCCCGACCCGCCGGACCCCGAACCACCCCCGGAGCCACCGCCGTTGCCGTCGTCACCGCCGTCGCCATCCCCGGAACCACCCGAGCCCGACCCCGAACCCGAGTCGCCGGGTTCCCTGCTCTCCGACTCGTCGCGGCCGCCCGGGGCCTGGCTGATCGCCGGCCCGGAGCCCGAGGGGCCCGGGGTGATCGACGGCGCCGGGTCCTTGCCGTTCGCGCTGTCGTCGCGGCCTCCGTCACCGCCCCCGCCGCCGGAGACCACGATCCACGTGATCAGCAGCGCCAACAGGGCGAAAAAGGACAGCAGTACGGCCCTCCGTCGCCAGTAGATGGAGGAGGGAAGCGGCCCGACCGGATTGCGCAGAGATCCCACGGCGCAAACTGTACGAGAGATCGGCGCGTTCCCATGTCCCACCCGCCGTTCAGACTCGCAACTTTTACGGATCATCATCCCGGAGATCGTCCGGAAGCATCCCACGCCCCCTGTCGATCGTCGGGTGGGCCACATGCCGATCGCGGGGTGTGACCGTACCGGGCACCCGCCTACCGTCCGTGAGCATGACCTTCGAGGACGACGAGCTGTACCGCGACATCACCGGCTTCGCCCAGGACACCCCGGCGTGGGTGCAACACACCGTGGAGGTGTGGACGGAGGCGGGCATCCTGTTGTTCGGGGCGCTGTTCGTGGTCGCCTGGTGGCGCTCGCGGCGCGGCGACGGCCGGGCGTTCGCGATCGCGGCCCTTGCACCCCTGGCCACGGCTGTCGCGTATGTCTGCAGTGAGCTGCTCAAGTCCGCTCTCACGGAGGAACGTCCGTGCCGGGCGGTCGACGGAGCAGTGTCCTCGCTGGCCGCATGCCCGCCGACCGGCGACTGGTCCTTCCCGAGCAACCACGCGACGATCGCGGGCGCTTCGGCCGTCGCCCTGGTCCTGATCCGGCGGGCGCTGGTCTGGCTGACGGTGCCGTTGGCCCTGCTGATGGCCTTCTCCCGGGTTTTCGTCGGCGTCCACTACCCGCACGACGTCGCCGCGGGCCTGCTGCTCGGCGCCGTAGTCGCCGCCGCGGCGGTACGGCTCGGCACGCGCCCGGTGACGCGGCTGGCCGAGGCGATGCGGGACTCCGGCGCCCCCGCGGCGCGGTGGCTGAGCGGCCCGGGGCCCGCCGCCGCGCCCGCGCCCCCGTACATGGGCTCGCAAGGGCGCCGATGAGCCGGACCGTGCCGGACCTCCCGTGGGGCCGGACCGGGCCGGACCTCCCGTGAGGGAGGCGACGGGCGGCAGGGCATCCGCGTGTTCCGGCCCGGACGCCCGGCTCAGGCGCTGCTGCCGTCGCCGTCGCCGTCGATCAGGCCCGCCTCGTAGGCCACGATCGCCGCCCGGACCCGGTTGCGTACCGCCAGCCGCTCCAGGACCGCGCTGACGTACGCCTTCACCGTGCCCTCGACGAGGTGCAGGCGGGCGGCGATCTCCGGGTTGGACAGGCCGGCGCCGACGAGTCCGAGGACCTCGCGTTCGCGGGGGCTGAGCCGCGCGACGCGGGCACGGGCGTGTTCCTGCCGCGCCAGGCGTCCGCCGCCCGCTCCCCCGCCGAGGTCCTCGACGACGTACCGGGCGACCTTCGGGGAGAGGAAGGCGGCGCCCTCGGCCACGGCCCGGACACCGGCCATCAGTTCGTAGGGGTCACCGGACTTGAGCAGGAAACCGGTGGCACCCGCGGTCAGCGCCCGGGCGACGTAGGCCTGTTCGGAGAAGGTGGTGAGCATGGCGACCGCGGTGCCGGGGATGTTCCGGACGATCTCCTCGGCCGCCGTCAGGCCGTCCAGACGCGGCATGCGGATGTCCAGCAGGGCGACGTCGGGGCGGTGGGCGCGGGCCAGTTCGACCGCCTCGCGGCCGTCGCCCGCCTCCGCGACCACCTCGCTGCCTCCGCCGCTCGCCAGGATGGCACGCACACCGGCCCGCACCATCGCCTCGTCGTCGGCCAGCAGGACCCTGATCACCGTGCGGTCTCCTCTCGGGCGGCACGTGTCCCGGGTGCCTCGCCGGTGCGGCCCGCCCCCGGGACGACGTCCTTGGCCGCCAGCCGGTTCCGCCCGTCGAAGCAGAGCCGGAAGTGGTCGACGGAGACGAGGAGTTCGCCGCTCGCCCGGTAGTAATGGCAGTCGGTGCCCGCCGGTGGCGCGGGGGCGCGGTCGGTGGGCGGATCGTGGGCCTCGCGGTCCGGGAGTACGGCGGCCAGGTCGCCGTACGGCGTGCCGGGCCGCAAGGGGGCGTAGGCGCTCGGCGCGAGCACCGCGTGGGTCTCGGTGTACGCGTACCAGCCGAAGGCCGCGCCGACCAGCACGAGACCGGCACCGGCGGCGGCGCCCAGGCCGAGGGCCACACGGCGGCGGGCGCGCGTGAAGGGCGCCGTGGGCGCCGTGGGTGCCGTGGGCGCCGGGGCGCGGGCGCCGGTCCGTTGCGCGGGCACGTACGCCCGGACCCGGAAGCCCTTCCCGTGCGGGCCCGCCTCGAAGCCGCCGCCGGCGGAGGTGACGGCGGCGCGCAGGCCGAGCAGGCCCGTGCCGCCCGCCGAGGGGGCCCCGGGCCCGGTGGCGGCGCCGTTGGTGACGGTGACCGTCGTGCCGGAGGCCCGGCCGGTGACCGCGACGACGACGGGAGCACCCGGGGCGTGCCGGGCGGCGTTGGTGAGCGCCTCGCGCAGGGTCCGGTGCAGCAGCCGTCCGGCGGGGCCGCCGGGTTCCGGCGCCGGGGCCGCGGGATGCCCGTCCTCCCAGCGGACGGGGAGCCCCGACTCGGCGGCTCTGGCGACGAGTTCGTCGAGGCTCTCGCCCGCCGGGGCGAGCGGCGCGGGCTCGTCGTCCTCGCGCAGTACGCCGATGATGCGGTGCAGGTGGTCGGTGGCGTCGGCTGCGGCCGCACGCAGGTCGGCCGCGGCGGCACGGTGACCGTCGGCGAGTCCCGGGGCGACCTGGAGGGCGGCGGCGCGCAGGGCGAGCAGGCTCAGCTCGTGGCCGAGGGAGTCGTGCATGTCCTGGGCGATGCGGGCGCGCTCGCGCAGCCGGGCCCTTTCCTCGGCGTGCCGTTGCCCGTCCTCAAGCCGGGCCGCCCGCAGCCAGCCGGCCTCGGCGAGGGCGCGGCTCTGCCGCCAGTAGCGTCCGGCCAGCCAGGGGAGGACGCAGCCGAAGAGCAGGGTGCCGGTCAGCACCAGCGCCTCGGGCACCGGGTCCGCCCAGGTCAGCGCGATCCGCGCTGCGCCCAGTACGCCGGTGCCGGTGAGGCCGGCGACCGCCGCGTGCGCCCGGGGTGCGCGCAGGCCGAGCAGGAGGGCGAACGTGGCGAGAGCGGGGCCGTAGGAGACGCTGAACAGCGCCGGGGCGGCGGCCAGGCCGAGGCCCGCGCCCAGCGCGAAGGCGGCGAGCGGCCGTCGCCGGGCGAGCGCGACGGCCACGGCGAGGACGCCGAGTCCGGCCAGCTGCTGCCAGAGGGCGCGGGGTTCGTTCATCCCGAGCCGGTCCGCGGCGAGCGCGGGCAGCGCGAGGACGGCCCACACCACGACGCCCCGCCCGACGCCCCCGAACCCGGCTTCCGGTCGGTGATCGGACACTTTGTCCCGGGCGACACGCCGCCCGTACGGCGTGTCGTCGGGACGAACTGTCCAATCGTCGACCCCGACTTCCGACGGGGGGCGAGTGTCCATGGGGCGACGGTACAAGCGGGAGGCGGGGCGGCGCCCCTGCCGATCGGCAGGTGTCCTGTTCGCCGTAGGGTGCGGTGCGCCCGCCGGGCGGGCCTTCCGTGGCAGGATCGGAGGGTCATGACTGCGCCCATGAAGCCCTCGCACAGCGCCCCCTCCGGGCCCGCCGCTCCGTCCGCCGACGGACGGGCCGCGGCCGGTGGCTCGCTGCACGCCCCCGTCATCGACTGGTTCGACGAGCACGCCCGGGATCTGCCCTGGCGGAGACCGGAGGCCGGTGCCTGGGGCGTGATGGTCAGTGAGTTCATGCTCCAGCAGACGCCGGTGAGCCGCGTCCTGCCCGTCTACGAGCAGTGGCTGGCCCGCTGGCCGCGCCCCGCCGACCTCGCCGCCGAGGCGCCCGGCGAGGCCGTCCGCGCCTGGGGGCGGCTCGGCTACCCGCGCCGCGCCCTGCGGCTGCACGGCGCCGCCGCGGCCATAACGGAACGGCACGGCGGCGACGTACCGCCGGACCACGCGCAGCTCCTGGCGCTGCCCGGCATCGGGGAGTACACGGCCGCCGCGGTCGCCTCCTTCGCCTACGGCCAGCGGCACGCCGTGCTGGACACCAACGTCCGCCGGGTCCTCGCCCGCGCGGTCACCGGCGTGCAGTACCCGCCGAACGCCACGACCGCCGCCGAGCGGAAACTGGCGCGGGCGCTGCTGCCGGACGAGGAGGCGAGCGCCGCGCGGTGGGCCGCCGCCTCGATGGAGCTGGGCGCGCTGGTGTGCACGGCGAAGAACGAGTCGTGCCACCGCTGTCCGATCGCCGCCCAGTGCGCCTGGCGGCTGGCCGGAAAGCCGGCGCACGACGGCCCGCCGCGGCGCGGCCAAACGTACGCGGGCACCGACCGGCAGGTGCGCGGCCGGCTGCTCGCGGTGCTGCGGGAGGCGCCGGGTCCGGTGCCGCAGGCCACCCTCGACCAGGTGTGGCACGAGCCGGTCCAGCGCGCCCGCGCCCTGGACGGCCTCGTCTCCGACGGTCTGGTGGAGCCGCTGGCGGACGGTCTGTACCGGCTGCCGCTCGGCTGAGTCACGGCAACGGTTCACAGCGACGGTTCACAGCAACTGTCACCAGCGCCACGTCACAGTCACAACGGCCATACCGGGGTGCGAATCACCCCATAACATCGTCAACCGCCCGGCTGATTTATCCGTCTCCTACTTCCGTTACACAACCGACGGACAGCCGAAGGTTCGTCGCAGGCTGCTTCGCACAGCGCCGTGACAACGCTTCCCTACCTTCGTTTGCGTGCCCGAGTGGCACAGCACGCGTACGGACCACAGGCAGTGATTCGGGGATGGAAGGCGGTCGACCATGGCGCAGGGCGAGGTGCTCGAGTTCGAGGAGTACGTCCGCAACCGGCAGGACGCGCTGCTGCGCAGTGCCCGCCGCCTGGTCCCGGACCCGGTCGACGCGCAGGACCTGCTGCAGACCGCGCTGGTGCGGACGTACCGCCGCTGGTCGACGATCGAGGACAAGCGGCTCGCGGACGCCTACCTGCGCCGGGTCATGATCAACACGCGGACCGAGTGGTGGCGGGCCCGGAAGCTGGAGGAGGTGCCGACCGAGCAGCTCCCCGAGTGCGGCGTGGAGGACTCCACCGAGCAGCACGCGGACCGCGCCCTGCTGATGGACGTCATGAAGGTGCTCGCCCCCAAGCAGCGCAGCGTCGTGGTGCTGCGACACTGGGAGCAGATGTCAACGGAGGAGACCGCCGCAGCCCTCGGCATGTCGGCGGGAACGGTCAAGAGCACGCTGCACCGGGCGCTCGCCCGGCTCCGCGAGGAGCTGGTCGCCCGCGATCTGGACGCACGGGCGCTGGAGCGTGGGGAGAGGGAGCGTTGCGCGGCCTGACCTTCGGTCGACCACCCGGCAGACGCCGGAGGGGCACGCAGGCGGCGAGTGCGGCGGTGGCCGCGTTCGTCGCCCTCGGCGTGTGCCTGGCCGGCTGCGGGGCCGGCGGCACCGGTGCCCGCGACGAGGGCCCGGCCCACGCCGACGCGGTGGGCGGCGCCGCCTCCTCCTCGCCCGCCCCCGCGGCCACCCCCTCGAAGGTGCCCGACCGGGTGGACGCGGTGCGGCTGGTCCAGTCGGACCCCGAGGTCTCCGCGGAGGTCAAGCGCGAGCTGCGGCCGTGCGTCGCCGACGAGTACCCGGTCGACGTGTCGTACGGGGAGCTGACCCCGGGTTCGGCCGAGGACGTCGTCGTCAACGTGCTGACGTGCGGTGACGCGGTGGGTGTGGGCAGTTACGTGTACCGCCGGGAGGACGGCTCGTACCAGAATGTGTTCCGGGCCGAGGAGCCTCCGGTCTACGCGGAGATCGACCGCGGCGACCTGGTGGTGACGAAGCAGGTGTACGAGAGGGGCGACCCGGTGTCCAGTCCGTCCGGCGAGAACGTGATCACGTACCGCTGGGCCTCGGACCGGTTCGCGGAGGAGTACCGCACCCACAACGACTACAGCAACACCGCGGGCAACGTCCCCACCCCGGTTCCGGAGCCGGGCAGCTGACCGCACCCGTGCCGTCCGCCTACGAGGAGTGAGAACACCCCGGATGCCAGACCAGACCCACGTCCTGTTCGTCGAGGACGACGACGTCATCCGCGAGGCCACGCAGCTCGCCCTGGAGCGGGACGGTTTCGCGGTCACCGCGATGCCCGACGGGCTCTCCGGCCTGGAGTCGTTCCGGGCCGACCGCCCCGACATCGCCCTCCTCGACGTCATGCTCCCCGGCCTCGACGGCGTCAGCCTGTGCCGCCGCATCCGCGACGAGTCCACGGTGCCGGTGATCATGCTGTCGGCGCGGGCGGATTCCATCGACGTCGTCCTGGGCCTGGAGGCGGGCGCGGACGACTACGTCACCAAGCCGTTCGACGGTGCCGTGCTGGTCGCCCGGATCCGGGCCGTACTGCGCCGCTTCGGTCACGCCGCCGGGGACGACCGGGCCGAGGACGCGGGCGCGGCGGAGGGGGGTGTGCTCACCTTCGGCGACCTGGAGGTGGACACCGAGGGCATGGAGGTGCGCCGGGCCGGTCGGCCGGTGGCGCTCACGCCGACGGAGATGCGGCTGCTGCTGGAGTTCTCCACGGCGCCGGGCACGGTGCTCTCGCGCGACCGGCTCCTGGAACGCGTGTGGGACTACGGCTGGGGCGGGGACACCCGCGTCGTGGACGTGCATGTGCAGCGGCTGCGCACCAAGATCGGCCAGGACCGGGTCGAGACGGTCCGCGGCTTCGGTTACAAGTTGAAGGCCTGAGCGGGGACGGCGGGGACACAGGGATATGCGGGGGTTCTTCCGACACCGGACCGGCTCCCCTCCGGGGCGCCCGAACGACCACGACGGCGAGCCGGAGGGCCGCGGGGCGCCGGGCGGCCGTACGGAACCGGGCGGCCGTTTCGCTTCGCGTGGACCCGGCGAGACCACCGGGCCCGCCGGGCCCACCGGGCTCCGTCGGCTGCTGCGCGGCCGGAGTATCCGCACCGGGCTGCGCTGGAAGCTCAGCGCGGCGATCGCGCTGGTCGGCGCGCTGGTGGCGGTCGCGCTGAGCCTGGTCGTGCACAACGCGGCCCGGGTGTCGATGCTCGACAACGCCCGTGACCTCGCGGACGACCGGGTCCTGATCGCCCAGCGCAACTACGAGCTGTCCGGGCGCCAGAACTTCCCGAACGCCAAGATCGACGACCCCGCGCTGCCCCCGGAGCTGCGCCGCAAGACCGAGGCCGGGCGGCGTGCGACGTACGTCTCCGAGCGGGCCGACGGGGTGACGGACATCTGGGCGGCCGTGCCGCTCAAGGACGGCCACGTGATGTCCCTGCACTCCGGCTTCACCGACCGCAGCGCGGACATCCTCCACGACCTCGACCAGGCCCTGGTCATCGGCTCCATCGCGGTCGTCCTCGGCGGCAGCGCGCTCGGCGTGCTCATCGGCGGCCAGCTGTCGCGCCGGCTGCGCGAGGCCGCCGCCGCGGCCAACCAGGTCGCCAACGGCGAGCCCGACGTCCGGGTGCGGGACGCCATCGGCGGCGTCGTACGGGACGAGACCGACGACGTCGCGCGGGCGGTGGACGCGATGGCCGACACCTTGCAGCAGCGCATCGAGGCCGAGCGCCGGGTCACCGCGGACATCGCGCACGAGTTGCGTACGCCGGTGACCGGCCTGCTCACCGCCGCCGAGCTGCTGCCGCCGGGCCGGCCGACCGAGCTGGTCCTGGACCGGGCGAAGGCCATGCGCACGCTCGTCGAGGACGTCCTGGAGGTGGCGCGGCTCGACGGCGCCTCGGAACGGGCCGAGCTGCAGGACATCATGCTGGGCCACTTCGTGTCCCGGCGGGTGGCCGCCAAGGACCCGGCCGTCACGGTGCGGGTGGTCCACGAGTCGGAGGTCACGACCGACCCGCGCCGCCTGGAGCGCGTGCTGTTCAACCTGCTCGCCAACGCCGCCCGGCACGGCCGGCCGCCCATCGAGGTCAGCGTCGAGGGCCGGGTGATCCGGGTCCGCGACCACGGTCCCGGCTTCCCCCCGCACCTCCTCGCCGAGGGGCCGAGCCGCTTCCGTACCGGCAGCAGGGACCGCGCGGGCCGCGGTCACGGGCTGGGCCTGACCATCGCGGCCGGTCAGGCCCGCGTCCTGGGCGCCCGGCTCACCTTCCGCAACGTACGCCCGGCGGGTGCGGCCCCCGACGAACCGGCCGAGGGCGCGGTCGCCGTGCTGTGGCTGCCGGAGCACGCGCCGACGAACACGGGCAGCTACCCGATGCTGCCGGACCGGAAGAACGACGAGACGCCGTCGCCCCGGGACGTCTCCCCCAAGCGGTGACGCCGAGGCGCCCAGGCCCGCTTCAGCTCACCGAGCGACGACCGAGCGCCGCCCGGACCCGGTTCAGGCCCTCCGCCCGCCAGTGGTCCCGGTCGGGCATCTGGTCCTCGGTGCGCCAGCGCCAGGCGCAGAACAGCGCCCAGTTCAGCGCGCGGCACCGGCGGACCAGGTCGGGGTCGGCGCCCGCGTAGTGCTCGGCGACCTCCTCGGGCGCGTGGGCGAGGTCGAACTCGACCGGCCCCCGGCAGCAGGTGGCCAGGTCCACGAAGAGCGGTCCCCGCCTGGTGCTCAGGAGGTTTCCCGGATGCGGCTCGCCGTGCAGCAGCTGGTCGCCGGTCCGGTCGCCACCGATTTCGGCGGCCAGGCCGCGCAGGGTGTCGCCGAGGAACGTCCGGTTGGCGTCGGTCAGTTCGGGGGAACGGCCCCGGTCCTCCACCGCATCCAGTGCCGCGGCCACCCGGTCGGTGAAGTGCGGTGCGCCGTCCAGGTCGATCCGGCGCAGGGCGGCGTGGTGCCGCATGAACACGTCCGCGTAGTCGGCGGGCGAGATCTCCGGGCCCACGGGGGCGTAGTACGTCCACAGCGAGACGACGAAGCCGTCCCGCACGTGGACCTCCGGTGGGACCCGGGGGTCCAGCTCGGCCACCGGGGCGCCGACACCGGTCAGTTGGCGGGCGACCTCCGCTTCGAACTCGGCCTCCGCCAGGGTCGCCGAGGGGGCGACGCGGGCCAGCACGTCGCAGGGGACGAGCCGCAGCGCCACGCGGTCCGAGTTGTGGACGACGGCCACGTCGTCGGCCCGCAGGCCCAGCTCCGACGCGACCGCCCGTCCCGCCTCGACGGCGCGGCGCAACTCCGGTTGCTCCACGGCGGGCGCTACCGCAGACCGTCGACGAAGCTCTGCCAGGCACGGGCGCCGACGGTCACGACGGGCCCCGCGGTGTTCTTACTGTCCCGCACGGGGACGGAACCGGCGGGGCATCCGTCGGCGACCTCCACGCATTCGCCGCCGTTGGGGCCGCTGAAGCTGGACTTACGCCACTGGGCTTCGCTCAGTTCGGTCTGCATAGCGTTCCTCCATTACGCGGGCGATCAGCGCCGCCGAGTCCTTCACCGAGAGGGCGGCCGCTTGCAAGTGAGCGTAATTGAGGTTGGCTTCTTTGATGGTGTCCGGGTCGGCCGTCATGTGGCCGGACATCATGTCCTCTGTGTAGAAGACGTCCGGATGGTCATCAAAGCGGAAGATGGTGAACGCCCCTTCGAGGCCCGGATGTTCACCGCTTGAGAGCGGCAGCACCTGGATCCGCATCCAGCGGTGCCTGATGCACCTCAACAGGTGGCCCAGTTGGCGCCTCATCACGTCATCGCCGCCGACCGGCCGGTGGAGTACGGCCTCGTCAAGGATCACCAGAGCCACAGGAGGCTTTTCCCAGTCGAGGATGCGCTGGCGCTCCAATCGCGCGGCCAACAAACTGTCCAGCTGCCCCGGCCTGCCCGTGGCCAGCACCGCCCGCGCGTACTCCTCCGTCTGCAACAGCCCGTAGACCAGCTGCGCCTGGTACGTCGAGATGTACGCCGCGTTCGCCTCCATCTCCGCGTACGGCTGGAACCACGTAGGAAGTTGGCTGCGCAGGACCAGGCCGATCAGGCGGGAGAACAGGCCGTCCGTGCCCAGCGCAGCGTCCACGCGCTCGGAGAAGTCCCGGGTCGGGACCTTCTTCGTGGTCTCGATCTGGCCGATCAGCGAGCCCGTGCAGAAGATGATGTCGCCGAGCTGGCCCTGCTTGAGACCGTGGGCCTCG
>NZ_JOFH01000055.1 GCF_000721235.1 Streptomyces olivaceus | reverse complement strand
GACGAGGAGGGGGAGGGGGTCGGAGGTGGTGACCAGGTCCCGCAGGGGATGGCGGGCCAGCACCGCGTCCACCTGCGGCGTCAACGCCGCCGCCAGCCGGGTGGCCACGGGCAGCGTGTCGTCGTGCAGGGTGTCCGCCGCGGCCAGCACCACCGCGCGCCCGGAGTCCGCCGGCACCCCCTCGGCCGCCCGGCGGTACAGCTCGGCGCCCTCCTCCAGCCCCTGAGGGTCTCTCAGGACGACGTTGGCGGCCACCGCGTCGTGCCCCTCCCGGAACACGGTGGCGGAGACCTCGAACGTCTCGCCCGTCACCGCCTTTGCCGGGCGCCTGCCGTCCTCCACCACCGGGTGGACGTCCCGTACCGGGATACGCCCGATCGCCGCGGTCGTGCTCATCCGCATCTCACCTCCGCCGTGCTCGGGGGCCGGGCTCGGGCGCCCGGCCCTGATGGGGTCAGGCCGCACCGGAGGGAGTCCTGGGTCCCGACGGGGCAAGCCGTTCCGGCTGTTCCTGCGCATGGGTGACCAGGCTCGTCCGCAGGTACCTCTCGGCCGCGTCGGCCGCCTCGCGCGCGCACCGCTTCCCCATCAGGACGCAGAGGGTGTAGCCGGAGTCCTCGAAGGTGGTCCGGACCCGCACGTCCGCGGGGGACGCCAGCATCGAACGTTCCCAGGTGCGGTAGTGCCGCAGCTGCCGGGCGACTTCGCTCTTCGCGGGAAGCAGCATGGGCGGTCACCTTCCGGACGGTCCGGTGGTCCGGACGATCGAGTTCCTCACACATGGTGCACGGACGGTGACACCCCGTCTTGTTGGATCTTCAACTTTCATGACGGGTCGAATTCCTCCGCGTCCGCGGCGATCAGGGGCTCGTGTTGCACGAATGGGCTACGGATCCCACTCTGGAGTGACTCAGAAGCGATCAGCGCTCACGCTTCGTGAACGGGGAGCCCGTCCCCCAAGGGACGAGGAGGAGCGAGAGCCCTCGCGGTGAGGAGCCACGACGATGAAGACCGCAGTGCCCCGCTACTACCACCTCGACGTGGAAGTGAGCCCGGAACGGGTCGGACAGGTCAGGCGCATCCTGGCCGCCCACCTCCGGTTCTGGAGGCTGGAAGACCTCGTCGAACCCGTCTGCTCGGGCGCCGAGATGCTGCTCCGGGCCATCGACGAGCACGCCGGCGACAAGAGCACGTCGATCGAGATGTGGTGGAACCGACAGCACCTCATCACGGCCGTGGCGGGCAACGACCACGCGCTCCGCCCCGACCCGGACCTCCGCTCCTGCCTCCAGCACCTCGCCGCCAACAGCGACGGCTGGGGCTGCTGCGCCACCGACACCGGCGCGAAGGTGATCTGGTTCTCCCGGCGCGCCCGCTCCGGCGAACGCGTCCCGCTGGTGGCCACGCCGCCCGCGCCGATCACCCGGGAAGGGCTTGAGGTGCCGCGCGAGACCATGCCCGTGGCCAGGCTGTCGAGGCCGTCGGCCGACGCCCGCGGCGTGCTGGAGGCGGCTCGGTGACCCGCGCCAGACCGGACTGGAAGGGGGCGCCCGTGTGGAGCGGGCTGCCCCACCCGCTGGGGGCCACCTACGACGGCCAGGGCACCAACTTCGCGCTCTTCAGCGAGGTCGCCGACCGGGTCGACCTGGTCCTCGTCGACGACGACGGCGTCCACAGCACGATCCCGCTGCCCGAGGTCGACGGCTTCGTCTGGCACTGCTACCTGCCCGGCGTCGGCCCCGGACAGCGCTACGGCTACCGGGTCCACGGCCCGTGGGACCCGGCCGTCGGCCACCGCTGCAACCCCGCCAAACTGCTCCTCGACCCGTACACCCGGGCCGTGGACGGGACGACGGACAACCACGCCTCCCTCTTCGAGCGGGCGCAGGGCAGGGCCGACGCGGCCGACAGCGCCGGGCACACCATGCTCGGCGTGGTCACCGACCCCTTCTTCGACTGGGGCGACGACCGCCCGCCCAGGCGCCGGTACGCGGAGTCCGTGATCTACGAGGCCCACGTCCGCGGCCTCAGCCGCACCCACCCGGACGTGCCCCCGGAACTGCGCGGGACCTACGCGGGCCTGGCGCACCCGGCGGTCGTGAACCACCTGACGTCCCTCGGCGTGACGGCCGTGGAACTGATGCCGGTGCACCAGTTCGTGCACGACGGGGTGCTGCAGGACCGGGGCCTGTCCAACTACTGGGGCTACAACACCATCGGCTTCTTCGCGCCCCACAACGGCTACGCCGCCCTCGGCACCCGCGGGCAGCAGGTCACCGAGTTCAAGTCGATGGTCAAGACCCTCCACGAGGCCGGCCTCGAAGTGATCCTCGACGTGGTCTACAACCACACCGCCGAGGGCAACGAGAGAGGTCCCACCCTCTCCTTCCGCGGCATCGACAACGCCTCGTACTACCGCCTCGTGGACGGCGACTGGCAGCACTACTACGACACCACCGGCACCGGCAACAGCCTGCTGATGCGGCACCCCTACGTGCTCCAGCTCATCATGGACTCGCTGCGGTACTGGGTGACCGAGATGCACGTCGACGGGTTCCGCTTCGACCTCGCGGCCACCCTCGCCCGGCAGTTCCACGAGGTGGACCGGCTGTCGGCGTTCTTCGACCTCATCCAGCAGGACCCGGTGATCAGCCGCGTCAAGCTGATCGCCGAGCCGTGGGACGTCGGCGAGGGCGGCTACCAGGTCGGCAACTTCCCGTCCCTGTGGTCCGAGTGGAACGGGAAGTACCGCGACGCCGTACGGGACTTCTGGCGCGCCGAGGACCACACGCTCGGCGAGTTCGCGTCCCGGCTGACCGGCTCGTCCGACCTGTACCAGCACAGCAGGCGCCGCCCCCGCGCCAGCGTCAACTTCGTCACCGCGCACGACGGCTTCACCCTGCGCGACCTCGTCTCGTACAACGACAAGCACAACGAGGCCAACGGCGAGGACAACCGGGACGGAGAGAGCCACAACCGCTCCTGGAACTGCGGTGCGGAAGGGGCGACCAGGGACCCCGCCGTCCGGGAACTGCGCGGCCGCCAGCAGCGCAACCTGCTGGCCACGCTGCTGCTCTCCCAGGGCATCCCGATGCTCAGCCACGGCGACGAACTGGGCCGCACCCAGCGCGGCAACAACAACGCCTACTGCCAGGACAACGATCTCTCCTGGATCGACTGGCGGCTCGACGACGAACAGCGCTCCCTGCTGGACTTCGTCCGCCGCCTGATCGCCCTGCGTGCCGACCACCCCGTGCTGCGCCGGCGCCGCTACTTCCGCGGCGACACGGCCACCCGCGCGGACCAGCCGCTGCCCGACCTGGTGTGGCTGCTGCCCGACGCCCGGGAGATGACCGACGACGACTGGCGGCGCTCCGACGCACACGCCGTCGGCGTCTTCCTCAACGGCGACGCGATCGCCGAGCCCGACCCGTGCGGCCGCCCCGTCGTCGACGACTCCTTCCTGCTGCTGCTCAACAGCCACTGGGAGCCGACCGACTTCCGGCTGCCAGGCGCCGGCTACGGCGAACGCTGGACGGCCCTGATCGACACCGCCGACCCGGAGGGCGTCCCCGACGAGGCCGAGCACAAGGCGGGCACCGTCGTGACCGTCGAGCAGCGCAGCCTCGTCGTACTCTCCCGGCCTTGCAGCACCGGCCGGTGAGCCGGTGCGGTCAGCTGCCGAGACGGCGCGCGGTCACCGTGAACTGCGCGCCCTCGGCGTCCCGGAGCACCGCCTCGTCGCCGCCGAGCGAGAGCACGCCGCCGCCGTGCCGCTCCGCGGCGCGGGCGCACGCCGCGACGTCCCGGACCGCGAAGTGGATCTGCCAGTGCGGCCGCACCGCCGGATCCGGGGCCGCGCCGAGCGCCCCCGACTCGATCCGCGCCACGACCTCGCCCTCCTGGCGCAGAACCACCTCGTCGCCCTCGTACCGGACCTCGCAGCAGCCCTCACCGGACGCCCAGTCGAAGATCTCGCCGTAGAAGATGGCGGCGTCGAAGGCGTCGCGGGTGTGCAGCCGGATGAAGGCGGGGCGCGAGGTGCGCCAGGCCTCCCAGTCCGTGAACAGCTCGCCCTCCCAGACCCCGAAGGACGCGCCGTCCCGGTCGGCGAGCAGTGCCGCCCGCCCGGGCGGCAGGGAGATCGGCCCGACCGCCGTGGTGCCGCCGCGCTCCTGCGCCCGCGACACCGCCTCGTCCGCGCCGCGCACGGCGAAGTACGGCGTCCAGGCCACCGCCATCTGCCACATCCCGGCCACCGCGGCGATCCCGGCCACCGGCACCCCCTCGGCCAGGGCGATCCGGAACGGCTCGCCCAGCTTGGCCTGCCGCCACCGCCAGCCCAGCACGGCGGAGTAGAACGCCTCGGTGGCCTCCAGGTCGCGGCTGGTGAGGCTCACCCAGCAGGGCGCCCCGTACACGGAGTGCGTGGTCAGCAGGCCCTCTCCGGAGTCGGGGAAGGTCATGTCGTGGTTCATGTCAGTCGTGTCCTGGTCTCGTCCACCGGCAGCCACCGGCTCCACACCAGTGTCCGGCCGGGAGTGCGGCGGGCGCCTGCCGAGTACCCCGGGCGCGGCACCGAAACGGTGGCCGGGGCACTCGGGGCGGCGCGGTGGCGGAGGGCGGGCGGCCTGGCGACCATGGAGGGGATCCGGAGGTGACCATGACCGCGGACGGGGACCCGGAGCAGCTGTTCCGGCTGCAGGAGCAGGTCCGGCAGCTGAAGGAGGCGGTCGTCTCGCACGCCGTGGTGGACCAGGCCATCGGGGTGGTCGTCGTCCTCGGCGCGGTGTCGCCGGACGAGGGGTGGATCGTCCTGAAGGAGGTTTCCCAGCATACGAACATCAAACTGCGCAACGTGGCCGAGACGATGCTCATTTGGGGACGCACCGGAGTGATGCCGCAGGAGATACGGGCCGCGCTCGAGGACACCCTGGACCGGCACGGTCCCACCTGCGTCCCGCGGACCCCGCCGGAGGGTTGAGGAAGCCGCCGGTGACGGGCCGGCCCGCCCTTCAGCGGGCCTCCGTCAGGATCTCCTCGCGGATCCGGTCGAAGCAGCCGGCGAGCAGCCGGGAGACGTGCATCTGGGAGATGCCGAGCTGCTCCGCGATCCGGCTCTGCGTCATCCCGCCGAAGAAGCGCAGGTAGAGAATGGTGCGCTCGCGCTCGGGCAGCGCCTCAAGGAAGGGCCGGACGGCCACCCGGTCCACGATCGCGTCGAAGGCCGGATCGGGCCCGCCGAGCGCGTCCCCGAGCGCGTACCCGTCGGTGCCGGGCATCTCCGCCTCTAGCGACAGGGCGGTGAAGCACTCCAGGGCCTCCATGCCGGTGCGGACCTCGACCGTGGTCAGCTGCGCGTGTTCGGCGATCTCGTCGACCGTGGGCGGTCGCCCCGGCGTGGTCTGCGCCAGCTCCTTCGCCGATCTGCGCACCCGGTTGCGCAGGTCCTGGATCCGGCGCGGCACGTGCAGCGTCCACATGTGGTCGCGGAAGTGCCGTTTGATCTCGCCGGTCACGGTCGGCACGGCGTACGCCTCGAAGGCGTGGCCGCGTTCCGGGTCGTAGTGGTCGACGGCCTTGACGAGGCCGAGGGCCGCCACCTGGTAGAGGTCCTCCAGGTTCTCGCCGCGGCCCCGGAAGCGGACGGCGATCCGCTCCGACATGGGCAGCCAGACTCTGATCAGGTCGTCCCGCAGCGCCTTGCGTTCCGGTCCCTCGGGCAGCCCGGCGAGCCGGTCGAACGCCGCGGCCGTGTCGGGAGCGTCGTCGTGCGGATGGGGCTTGGTTCGGCCGGCGACACGCATCACGCGCACCTCCCTCGGCAGGGGTGCTGGGAAGTTTTTCCGATATTTCTCGTACATATGGATACTGGGCGCGATTGCCCCGAACGGCCACTCGAACGGTGGCGGGCCGGTGAGTGGCGCGGTGGGTCCGCCGGACGTGATGTGCGGCACGCCGCGGGTGGCCGCCCCGGACGGACGCCGGCGGATCGTCGCTGGGCAGCGCTTGATCACCGAGCAAATGGGGCGAAGTCCCTGGCCACAGCGCATTCTGCTCATTTGACAGTGTGCTGAGCACACGGATAGGAAGCAGCGTCGAGAGGTCGAGAGGGGCACCGTGTACGAGCCGAACGTGGTCGGGGACTGGCACGAGTACGAGGAGCACACCGGCCTGCGGGCCCGCGTCCACCGTCTTGAGCCCGCCGAGCCGCCGCGTGGGCGCGACGACGCCGCCGAGGGCCTCACCTACTTCCGGGTCCGGGTGACCGTCGAGAACCGGGGGCGGCGGCACCTGGGCATCCACCTGGAGGACGGCCAGATCGACGTCCGGATCGGCCCCGACGGGGAGAGCGCCTTCCTCGACTGGCGCAACTCCCAGTTCATCGAGGGCTTCGACGTCTACCCGCTGCGCCGGGCCACCGCGCTCCTCTACGCGGCCGGTCCGGAGCCGAGCCTCGGCCAGGTGGACGTGCAGGTGCAGCTGCGGGTGGACGAGGAGTGGGCCGACCGGCGGCTGTGGACCGGCGGTCTCGGGCTGCCCGACGGGGCCGGCGTCGCCCCGTGCGGAACGGTGCGGGACGAGGGCCTCGCCCACCAGGTGAGCGCCTTCCTGCGCGGCCAGTCGGAGGAGGGCTCCGCCTGATCCGCGCCGGGACCTGCTTCGCACTGGGCCCCGCCGGGCCTCAGTGTGCGATGCCGTCGATGATCTCCCGGGCGCCCTGACGCAGCAGGGCCACGGCGACGGAGGTGCCGAGGGTGGCCGCGTCGAGCCGGCCCGCCCACTCGTGCGCGTTGAGCCGCGTCTTGCCGTCCGGGGTGAACACGCAGGCCCGCAGCGAGAGCTCCCCGCTCCGGTCCACGTGGGCGTGGCCCGCGATCGGGCTGTTGCAGTGCCCCTGGAGGACGTGCAGGAACATGCGCTCCGCCGTCGCCTCCCGGTGGGTGCGCGGATGACCGAGCGGGCCGACCGCCTCGATGAGCGCGGCGTCGTCCTCGCGGCACTGCAGGGCGAGGATGCCCGCACCGATCGGCGGCATCATAGTCTCGGGGGAGAGGACCTCGCTGATCACGTCACGGCGGCCGATGCGGTCGAGGCCCGAGACCGCGAGCAGCAGCGCGTCCGCCTCGCCCGCGGCCAGCTTCGCCAGCCGCCGGTTGGCGTTGCCCCGCATGGGGACGCACATCAGGTCCGGGTGCGTGGCGGCCAGCTGGGCCACGCGGCGCACCGAGGAGGTGCCGACGCGGGTTCCGGGCGGCAGCTCGTCCAGGGTGAGGCCGTCCGGGTGGACGAGCGCGTCGCGGACGTCGTCGCGTTCCAGGAAGGCGGCGAACACCGTGCCCGCCGGCAGCGGCCGGTCGGCGGGCACGTCCTTGACGCAGTGCACCGCGAGGTCGGCCTCGCCCGACAGCAGCGCGGCGTCGACCTCCTTGGTGAACGCGCCCTTGCCCTCCACCAGGGACAGGTCGCCGAGCCACTTGTCGCCGGTGGTCTTCACCGGGACGACCTCGGTGCGCACGCCGGGGTGGAGGGCCGCCAGTTCGGCCCGGACGCGCTCGACCTGGGCCAGGGCCATCGGGGAGTCGCGGGAGACGACGCGGATCAGTTCGGGGGCGGACATGCGCACACGATAGTGCGTGCCACCGCCCCCGCGGCGCACGGTCCGCCCGAGTGGCCCGGTGTCGCCCCCGGCTCAGGCGTTCGGGTCGAAGGGGATGCCGGAGGGCTTGGCGGCCGCCAGGTGGGAGGCGAAACTGCCGTCCTTGAGGCCGAAGTTGGCGCTGCCGAAGTCGTAGGTGCTCAACTTCTCGCGCAGGCCCGCGGGGTAGCCGTTCCACCCGACCAGCGTCGGGTACTGCCAGTCGCCCCGGTGGTTCTCCGGCGGCTCGTCGCCCGAGGTCGCCAGACGGAAGCAGTGGGTGCTGATCCCGTCCTTGTGGTAGACGATCTTCGGGTGGGTGCCGTCGAACCGGACGGCCGACCGCTCGTGCACGCTGAACGAGCCGTGGGCGGAGGTCGACACGTACTGGACCGTGCCGTCGGCCACCCACACCACCACGTGCTCCCAGTCGTGCCGGTGCCCGCCGAGGCTGCTGCCCGGCAGCGCCTGGTCCTTCTCGAAGTAGAGGCCGTACATGTAGGCGCACCAGCCGTTGTTGCACGTGGCGCGCGCGTAGCCGTTGGTGTTCTCCAGGTCGGCGGCGTCGCGGCAGTTGCCGTTCAGGTCGCCGGTCGGGTTGAGACCGCCGTTGACCGTGCCGTCCGGCCCGATGGCCGGTGTCGGGTAGCAGCCGTCGGTGTCGTAGTCGTAGGCGGGTTGGTAGGCCTGCTCCAGGCTGTCGGCGTTGCCGGGCAGCCCCGGGGGCGGGGCGGCGAAGGCCGTGGCGGGAGAGGCGAGGACCAGGGCGAGGGCGCCGAGCGGCGCGGCGAGCCATCTCCTGCGGCGGGGGCGCTGGGTGCGCGGGGACATCGTGTCCTCCTCTGTCGGGCGCTCTATTCGGCACGACCCGACGGGTGTGGGGGGAAGGGCAGTTCAGGGTCCCCTCTTTTCCCTCCCGCGCCAAGAGCGCCCAGGTGTCGCTGTGGTGAAGGACTGCCCTCATACCCGATCCGGGGCCTGACGTTCCGTCACCCCGGGTCGTGTTCTCACACCGAGTTGTCCGGGAGGTCGGCCGCCGAGTCCTCGGGCGCCAGGTCCGGGCGGAGCCTGAGCCAGGACGGCTGGCGCAGCATGCCCTCCCGGGTGCGGGTGCTGTAGCGGACCTCGCCCACCAGCCGGGGAACCACCCAGCGCGCTCCCGGCACCGGCGGCACCGGGTCGAAGGGGCACACGTCGCTCGCCGCCGCCCGCAGCAGCGCCGCCAGTTCGTCGCGCTCGGCGGCGTTCCAGCCGGTGCCGACACCGCCGACGTAACGCAGCCGGCCCGCGGCGCGCTGGCCCACCAGCACGGCGCCCGGCAGGCCCGTGAGCCGTCCCTTGCCGGGCAGCCAGCCGCCGACCACCACGTCCTCGCCGCGCATGTTGCGGATCTTGACCCAGGCCCGGGAGCGGACGCCCGGCTCGTACACGGAGTCCAGCCGCTTGCATACCAGCCCCTCCAGGCCGTGCTCGCGGGTGGCCCGCAGGGCCTGTTCGCCGTGACCGACCAGCGCGGCCGGGGTCGACCAGGACGGCCCGGTCAGGCCGAGGCCGGTCAGCCGGTCGCGACGGGCCGTGTACGGAAGGCGCAGCAGGGACTCGCCCGCCAGGTGCAGGGCGTCGAACAGCACGAGGTGGGCGGGGACCCGGGCCGCCCGGTGCGCCGCCCGGCCCGGGGCGTGGGCGAGGCCCATCCGGGACTGGAGCAACTGGAAGTCGGCGCGGCCCTGTTCGTCCAGGACCAGCACCTCGCCGTCGAGTACGGCGGAGGTGGCGCCCAGCGCGGTGGCGAGCGGTGCCAGTTCGGGATAGGCGCCGGTGATGTCCTGCCCGGAGCGGGCACGCAGCAGCACGCTGCCGTCGCCGGGGAGGTAGACCACCACGCGCTGGCCGTCCTGCTTGGTCTCGTAGGCCCAGCGCGCGTCCTGCCGGGCGGGCGGCAGGACGCCGGGGGTGGCGAGCATGGGCGGGATCAGCGGCAGGTCCACGGGTCAGTTCTCGACGCGTCCGGCGGCCGTCACGCGCGTCGCCCGCCAGGTTCGCCTGAACGGCGCCGGTCCCGGCGGCGGGGGACCGGCGCCGTCGCCGTCAGTGCGCGGAGGCGGCCGGCGCCTCGGCGCCCACGGCCGGCGCGGAGTGCGCGACCCCGGTGCCGGCGCGGTGGCGCGGGATGAAGGACGCGATCACGAAGGCGAGCAGGGCGGCGCCGGCACCGATCGCCATGACCACCTTGAAGGCGTTCTCGGAGGGCAGGGCGAAGCCGCCGAGGCTGACCGTCATCTGGGCCAGGATCACACCGGCGATGGCGCTCGCGACCGACGTACCGATGGACCGCATGAGCGTGTTCAGGCTGTTCGCGGCGGCCGTCTCGCTCGCCGGCACCGCGCCCATGATCAGGGCGGGCATCGCGCCGTAGGTGAAGCCGATACCGGCGCCGATGACGCAGGAGACCAGCGCCAGGTGCCAGACCTCGGACATCAGCACGATGTTCAGCCCGTAGCCGGACGCCACGATCAGGGCACCGATCATCAGGGTGACCTTCGGGCCGCGGGTCTTGGACACCTTGGCGGAGACCGGGGCGAACGCCATCATCACCAGGCCGGACGGCGCCATCACCAGACCGGCGGTCAGCAGGGAGCGGCCCAGGCCGTAACCGGTGGCCTCGGGCAACTGCAGCAGCTGCGGAAGCACCAGGGACATCGCGAACATGGAGAAGCCGACGGCGATCGACGCCAGGTTGGTGAACAGCACCTGGCGGCGGGCGGTGGTGCGCAGGTCGACCAGCGGCTGCGGGATGCGCAGCTCCCACCAGCCCCACACCAGCAGGACCACCACGGCCGCCGCGAACAGGCCCAGGGTGGTGCCGCTGCCCCAGCCCCAGTCGGCGCCCTTGGAGATGGCCAGCAGCAGGCAGACCAGGCCGGCCGCCATGCCGAGGCCGCCGAGCACGTCGAAGCGGCCGCCGGTGCGCACGGCCGACTCCGGCACGAGTATCAGCACCAGCACCAGGGCGACGGCGCCGAGGGCGCCGGAGAGCCAGAACAGCATGTGCCAGTCCATGTTGTCCGCGATCAGCGCGGCGATGGGCAGACCGAGCGCACCGCCGACGCCGAGCGAGGCGCTCATCAGGGCGGTGGCACCGGCCAGCCGCTCCGCGGGCAGTTCGTCGCGCATGATGCTGATGCCGAGCGGGATCACCGCCGCGGACAGTCCCTGCAGCGCGCGGCCCACGACCATCGGGACCAGGGTGTCGCTCAGCCCGCAGACCACCGAGCCGACGATCAGCAGGCACACGCTGAACAGCAGCATCCGCCGCTTGCCCGCCATGTCGCCGAGCCGGCCGACGACCGGGGTGGCCACCGCGGCGGCCAGCAGCGTGGCGGTCACCGCCCAGGCCGCGTCCGACGCCGGCGCGTCCAG
This sequence comes from Streptomyces olivaceus, assembly GCF_000721235.1. Lineage (GTDB taxonomy): Bacteria > Actinomycetota > Actinomycetes > Streptomycetales > Streptomycetaceae > Streptomyces > Streptomyces olivaceus. Next base: position 23,327 of record NZ_JOFH01000055.1, on the reverse strand, counting down.
CAGCCGGGGCAGTTCCGGGACGATCGGGATGACCAGGGTCTGCATCAGCGAGACGACGATCCCGGCCAGGGCCAGTACCGCCACCACGGCGTTCGGCCGCGGTGCGGCGGGAGAAGCGGACATGGAGGAGCCTTTCGGGCGATGAGCATGAGAACCGGAGCGCCAAACCTTTAAGTCAGTCGCTTGAAGTATCCTACGGGGTGTGAGGAGCACGTGCTTCTCGGGGCCGCGCGGCTCTGCGGGCCCGCGGCCCCGTAGGCTTCGGGAGTACGAGCCGTACGACGGCCGACCTGCGACGACTCGAGGGACCGGCCGTCGCGGGCCGCAAGGAGGGTCCCGGCGCGGTGGTGACCATGGCGAGCAGGACGGTACGGACGGAACAGGTCAGCGCGACCCGGCAGCTGATCCTGGCCACCGCCGAGCGGCTGTTCGCCGAGCACGGGGTCTACGCGGTCTCCAACCGCCAGGTCAGCGAGGCCGCGGGGCAGGGCAACAACGCCGCCGTCGGCTACCACTTCGGCACCAAGTCCGACCTCGTGCGCGCCATCGTGCGGCGCCACTCGGAACGGGTCGAGGACCTGCGGGCCCGCCAGCTCGACGCCCTCGGGAACTCGACCGACCTGCGCGACTGGGTCGACTGCCTGGTGCGACCGCAGTTCGACCATCTGGCGGCGCTGGGCAGCCCCACCTGGTACGCGCGGTTCTGCGCCCAGGTCATGACCGACCCGGTGCTGCGCGAGATCATGACCGAGGAGTCCCGCGCCTCGGCCTCCCTGCGGGCGATCATCGCCGGGCGCAACCGGTGCATGCCCCCGCTGCCGGACGACGTCCGCGCCGAGCGGAGCGACATGGCGCGCCACCTCATCGTGCACATGGCGGCCGAGCGGGAACGCGCGCTGGCCGAGGGGCGGCCCACGCCGCGGGCCGACTGGGGGGAGGCCGCGGACGGACTGGTGGACGCGCTCGTGGCGATGGTGCTCGCGCCCGTCACCCCCCGCGACGGGAAGTGACGGGCGCGCGGACGGGAGCCGGCCGGCGGGCGAGGCGGATCCGCTCCACCGTCGGCGCCACGGAGGGGGCTGCGGAGGTCAGACCTCCCCGAGGAGCGCGTCGGTGGTCGTGACGACCGCACACCGCCCGGCGGCCCAGCGCAGCGCCATGTCGTGGTCCGCGCGGGAGAAGTCGGCGACGGCGTCGGCGACGACGAAGGCCTGGATGTCCCGCTGCCACGCGTCGGCGACGGTCATCAGCACGCCGATGTGCGCGTACACGCCGACGACGACGAGCTGGTCGCGGCCCCGGTCGCGCATGAGGTCCGCCAGCCGGGTGCGCACGAAGGCGCTGTACTTCCACTTCGTCAGCACGGTGTCCCCGGGCTCCGGCGCCACCGCGTCCGGTGCGGCCAGCCGCGCGGGATCGTCGGGAGCGCCCGGCCCCCAGAAGTCCAGCTGGAGCCCGCGCTCCTCGGCGCTCTGACCGCCGCGCTGGGCGGAGTGCACGACGGGGACACCGAGGCGGCGGTACTCCTTCAGCAGCCGGGCGGTGTTGTCGAGCATGCCGGTCAGCGGCTGCCCGCCCGGCCGGAACGCGGACAGGAAGTGCTGCTGGAGGTCGTGCACCAGCAGGACGGCACGCGCCGGGTCGACGGTCCAGGACACGCGGTTCGCGGGCAGCTCGTCCGGCTGCGGGAGCGGGTACGGATCGATGGCGGGCAGTGCCACGGGGGAGGGGCCTCTCGGTACGGCCGGGACCGGCCCGGCGGCGGAACGCAGGTGCTTCTTGCTGGTCTTGCCCACGCCGGTCAGCGGGAAGGCCTCGACGAACTCGACGAGGTCGGGCACCTTGTAGGCGGCGATACCGCTCTGGCGCACGAACCGCTTGACGTCGGCCGGCCCCAGCGGCCCGGAGCCCTCGCGCAGGATCACGTACGCCAGGGAGCGCTCGCCCAGGTAGGAGTCGGGCACCGCGACCACCGACACGTCGTGCACGGACGGATGGGCGAGGACGACGTTCTCGACCTCCTCCGGCGCGATCTTCTCGCCACCCCGGTTGATCTGGTCCTTGGCCCGTCCCTCCACCACCAGGTGCCCGGTCGGTGTGCGGCGCACGATGTCGCCGGTGCGGTAGTAGCCGTCCTCGGTGAAGGCACGCCGGTTGTGGTCCGGAGCCCGCCAGTAGCCGCGGATCGTGTACGGGCCGCGGGTGATGAGGTGTCCGGACTCCCCGTCGGCGACGTCCCGGCCGGCGTCGTCGACGACCCGGACCTCGTCGTCCGGCGAGATCGGCCGGCCCTGCGTGGTGACGACCGTCTCGGTGTCGTCGTCCAGCCGCGTGTAGGCGACCAGGCCCTCGGCCATGCCGAAGACCTGCATCAGCCGGCAGCGCAGCGCCGGTTCCAGGCGGCGGGCCGCCTGCTCGCTGTACTTGGCGCCGCCGACGAGGATCAGTTCCAGGGCGGACAGGTCGTGTGCCGTCTCGGTCGCCGCCTGTGTCCACACCAGGGCCAGCGGGGGCACGAGCCCGGTCATGGTGATCCGCTCCCGGTCGATCAGCGGGAACGCGGTGTCCGGGTCGGGCTTCGGGCACAGCACGACCGTGCCGCCCGCGTACAGCGCTCCCAGCCACCCGGGCGAACTCATCGGGTAGTTGTGGGCGGCGGGCAGCACCACCAGGAAGCGCGTGCCGCCGTCGACACCGCAGATCTCGTTGGAACCCCGCAGTGAGCAGAGGTAGTCGTCGTGGGTCCGCGGGATCAGTTCGGACACGCCCGTCGTCCCGCCCGACAGCTGCAGGAACGCCAGCTCGTGCGGCTCGGGACCGTCGAAGGGGCCCGCGGGGTCCCGCGGCACGTCGGACAGCGCGGTGTGGTCGCCCGGCTCGCCGGCCACGAACACGTGCCGCAGACCCGGCACGCGCTGCCGTGTCCGGGTGGCGAGTTCCCGGTGGTCGTAGCCCGCGTGCACGTCCGGGACGACGTAGGCGACGGCCCCGGTGAAGGAGCAGAAGTGGGAGATCTCCGTCTCCCGGTGCGCGGGCAGCGCGTACACCGGCAGGGCGCCGATGCGGAACAGGGCGAAGACCACCTCCACCAACTCGCCGACGTTGGGCAGCTGGACGACGACCCGGTCGCCCTTGGCGATGCCGCGCGCCAGGAACCCGGCGGCCAGCCGGTCGGCACGCTCGTCCAGCTCCCGGTAGGTCCAGGTGCGGCGCCCGGGGACCGGGTCGACCAGGGCGGTCCGGTCGGGGTGGGCGGCGGCGCGCTCGCGCAGCATGCCGCCGAAGGTCTCCCCGCGCCAGTGGCCGGCGGCGCGGTAGCGCGCGGCGTACTCGGCGGGCCAGGTGGGCGCGTCCACGCCCGGCGTGAGGGTCACAGCGTCGCTCCCACGGCGTGCAGGAAGGTACGGAACTTGGCGGCGGTCTCCGCGGTCTCGGCCTGCGGCGTGGAGGACGCCACGACGCCCGCGCCGGCGAACAGCCGCAGGGAGCGCCCCTCGGCCTCGGCACAGCGGATCGTCACGACCCACTCGCCGTCGCCGTCGGCGTCCTGCCAGCCGACCATGCCGGTGTAGGCGCCCCGGTCGAAGGGCTCCGACTCGGCGATCACGGCCCGCGCCACCTCCGTCGGCGTCCCGCACACGGCGGGCGTCGGGTGCAGCGCCGACGCCAGGTCGAGGGCGGTGGTCCCCGGGTCGGCCACCTCGCCGGTGACCGTGGTCGACAGGTGCCACATGGCCGCCGTGCGCACCAGCGTGGGCCGCTCGGGCACCTGGAGCGCCGAGCAGTGGGGCGCCAGCGCCTCGCGTACGGCGGCCACCACCAGGGCGTGCTCGTGCAGGTCCTTCTCCGACTCCAGGAGTGCGACGGCCCGCCGCACGTCCTCGGCGAGGTCCGTGCTGCGGGGCGACGACCCGGCCAGTGGGTTGGCGGTGAGCCGGCCGCCCTCGCGCGCGACGAGCAGTTCGGGGCTGGCGCCGATGAGGGTGCGGCCGGGGCCGCTGGGCACCGCGAAGGTGTAGCCCGCGGGGTCCCGGCGGGCCAGGCGGCGCAGCATGGCCGGCAGGTCGGGATCGCGCTCCGCGGCCAGCTCCAGGGTGCGCGCGAGGACGACCTTGTCGAACTCCCCGGCCCGCATCCGCGCCACCGCCGCCGCGACCGCCTCGCCGTACCGCTCGGGTGCCGGTACCTCCCGCACCGTCCACCGGTCCCGGTCGCGGGGTACGGGCAGGCCGATCAGCGGGTCCTCGCGCAGCGGCGGTCCCCAGCGCACCGTCCGCGGGACGGCCAGCTCGGGTGGTGCGTCGGGGGCGAAGGGCAGCGCTCCGACGACCACCGGGAGCGGGGCGCCGGGGCGGCGCAGCGTGCCGAGGACCTCGCGCACCCGCACCGGCGCCGGGCGGGGGTCGTGGGGTATCGCGGCGGTGGTGCCGCGGCCCAGAAGGGTGTGCCGGGGCGTGGCGAGGAAGCGGTCGCCCGCGGGGCGGTAGGACTCCAGGAGCGTGGTCGCGGCGCCGGGTTCGACCGGTGCCGCGGCGGGCGGGGAGGTGGGCGCGGAAAGGGGCATGGCTGTCTCCAGTGGGGTGGCGGGAGCGGTTCCGGGCGGTGGGTCGGGCGCGCAGGGTCGCGTCGCCGTCGATCACCCGGCGGACGGAGCCGGCCTCGGGCCCGGGGCCATGCCGGTGCCGGTGCCGAGCAGCCGTACCAGGCCGGACGCGAGGGCGCCGTGCCAGCAGGCGTAGTCGTGGCCGCCGTTGTAGGTGCCGTGGGTGACCCGGTGGCCCGCCGCGCGGAGGCTGTCGTACAGGGCGAGGGTGTGGCCGACCGTGGAACCCTCGTGCAGCCCCACGTCCAGATGGGCCGTCAGGGGACGCGTCGCGACGGCGGCGACGCGGCCGGCGAGCCACGGAGCGTCGTGCGCCGGGGGTTTCGCGGTGCCCGGCGGTGGCAGGCCGGGGCGCCACCACAGAGAGGCGGACTGGGCGAGTACGTTGCCGAAGCGGTCCGGGCGGAGCAGGCCGGCGTACAGCGCGGTCATGGCGCCGAGGCTCTGACCGGCAACGATCGTGCGCCCCGGGTCGGTGGTCAGTGGCCAGCGGCCGGCCGCCCAGGGCAGCAGCTCGTCCGCCAGGAAGCGTACGAAGGGCTCCCGGCAGCCCAGGTCCCGCCACCGGGTGGGACGGTCCACCGCGTCCGGCGCGACCACCGCGAGCGGCGGCAGCGCGCCGTCGGCGATCAGCGCGTCCAGGGTGTCGCCGAGCGCGAGCCGTCCGAACCACATGTCGCCGTCGCACACGACCGCGACCGGCAGCGGGGTGCGGGCGGCCCCCTCGTGACCCGGCGGCAGATAGACCCAGGTGTCCCGGTCGCCGACCGGCTCCGTGCCCGGCACCCGGTGCCTCTGCACCCGCCCGGCGGGCACCGTGCCCCGACGTCCGGACCACGGCTCGGGCGGGGCGCCGGGAAGGGCGAAGACCGATCCGTCGGCAGGCTGCCAACGCGTCGCCACGGTACGCGGGTTGAGCGGGTCGGCCGCCGCGTGCGCGGACAGCGAGCGCAACCGCTGCTGGAGGGCGGCCGGTTCCGCGGGCACCGCACCGAGCGAGATGTCGGCGGCCATCCGGTAGGAGCCCCGGTGGTCGGCGCGCAGCCGCAGGCCGAGGTGCCAGACGTCGGTACCGGGCACCCGTTCGAGGAGCGAGGAGGCCAGCCGGTCGCGGTCGGTGATGCGGTTGCCGCACAGCAGCACCTGACGGGTGGCGCGGTGGCCCCGCCACAGGAACGTGACCGACCGGTGGCCCGGGTCGCCGTCGAGTGCCTCGACCAGCGGGGTGCCCCGGCGCTCCACCTCGCTCCAGAAGGCCGCCGCCAGCGCCGTCCGCCGTGTGTCGTCGGCTCCTTCGCACTCCTGCAGAAGGCGGGTCACGCGCGCGCCCGTGACCCGGACCGGGCGGACGTCCGGTGCGTCGGCACCGCTGGTCAGGGGGTGGGGCAGCGTGGGCATCGGCGTTCTCCGTGAACCGCTGGTCGCAGGGGCAGACAGGGAGGCGGAAGCCGCCGACCGAGTCATCAGCAGCCTTGGTTAGGTTAGCCTAAGCTAAGCATGCGTCCACTGGAACATGTGCATCGCATCCGGCCGATTCCGCGCCGTCCGGCCGGGCGGCGCGGCGCGAAACACCGCCGCGCCGGGGGCAGTTCCCCTCGCGTGCCCGGACGGCTCCCTCGGTGCCGTCCTGCTCGCTGCCGGCGCGCTGCCGGCCCCGGCCCGTCCGCTCGGCGCCGTCGCCCTCGGCGAGGACCACGCGCCGGCGTTCGGACCCGTGTGCGGCGCGTGCTCTCCGTCGTCGCCGTCGGCCTGCAGGTCGCCCTGCCGGGCGGGGCGGTCGGACGGGCGTCGTTCCCGGGCCGGGCGTCGTTCCCGGGCCGGGCGGCGGTCGTGCCCGGGCAGGGCGGCCGCTGTGCCCGGTCTTGAGGGGCGTCGGCCCCGGGCGGTGCAGGCGCCGGGGCCGGGCCGGTCGTCGCGCAGTGCTTACCGTCGAGTAATATCGCGCGCCAGGCCCCCGGAGGAGGAACCGTGTCCCGGTCCGAACGCTCACCCCTGCTGCTCGCCGGCCTGTTGGCCACCGCGGGCGTAGCCCATTTCGCCCAGCCCCGTACCTTCGACGCGATCGTGCCGCGCTCGCTGCCCGGAACGCCGCGGGCGTGGACGTACGCCAGCGGCGCCGCCGAACTCGCGCTGGCCGCCGGTCTCGCCGTGCCGCGCACCCGGAAGGCGGCCGCACTGACCGCGGCCGCGTTCTTCGCCGGCGTCTTCCCCGCCAACGTCAAGATGGCCTGGGACTGGCGGCACCGCCCCGCGCCCCTGAAGGCCGCCGCCTACGGACGGCTGCCGGTGCAGGTGCCGCTCGTCCTGTGGGCCCGTGACGTCGCCAGGAACGCCGGGGGCCGGTCATGAGCCGGGGCCCGGAGGTCGGCGACACCGTCGAGGACTTCACCCTGCCGGACGAGACCGGCACCCCGCGCCGTCTGTCGGAGCTGCTCGCCGACGGCCCGGTCGTGCTGTTCTTCTACCCCGCCGCCCTGAGCGCCGGCTGCACCGCGGAGGCCTGTCACTTCCGCGACCTCGCCGCCGAGTTCGCCGCGGCCGGCGCCCGTCCCGTCGGCGTCAGCGGCGACCCCGTCGAACGGCAGCAGGAGTTCGCCGGACGCCACACGCTCGGCATGCCGCTGCTGTCCGACACCGACGGCGCGGTCCGCGAGCTGTTCGGGGTCAGGCGCGGGATCAGTCTGGCCCCGACCAAGCGGGCCACCTTCGTCCTCGGGCAGGACCGCACCGTCCTGGAGGTCGTCCGCAGCGAGCTGCGGATGAACACCCACGCCGACCGCGCCCTGAGCGCCCTGCGCGCACACGGCGGGTAACCTCCGCCCGGCTCCACCCACCTGCCCCGTCGCGGTTGAAACCATGCTGTAACGGGTCAATCCTGGACGCTATGGAGTTTGTCTCCGCCGCGGCGACCTTGGACGCCCACGGCACTGTGACGGGGTGGAGCGAGGGCGCCCGGCGGCTGACCGGTTATCCGGCCGACGAGGCAGTGGGGCGCCACGCCCGGGAGATGCTGTCCGGGGACCTGCCCGCGGACGCCCTGTCCGGGCTGTCCGGCACGGTCCTCGTACGGCGGCGCGACGAGACCCTCGTGGAGCTGCGTCTGCGGGGGTGCTCCCTGACGGGCCGGGACGGGGAGCCCGTCGGGTACGTGGTCAGCACCGAACCGCCCGCGGACCGGGACGCGTCACCGGCGGAACGGGCCTTCGCCCAGGCGCCGGTGTCGATGGCCGTCCTCGACGCCCGGCAGCGCTACGTGTGGCTCAACGACGTGGCCCGCCGCGAGCTGGGCGGGCCGGGAGAGACGCTGATCGGCCGCGACCTCGCCGGCACCGTGGAGGCCGACGAGCGCAGCCGGGCCTTCCTGTCCCGGCTGCGCCGGGTCGCCGAGACGGGCCGGCCGGCGCGTTACGAGACCCTTCCGGGACTGCCGCTGTCGCACCGCGACGAGGCCCGGGTCACGGAGATGTGGCCGGTGCGGGATGCCGCCGGAGAGCCGGCCGGGACCGCGCTCGCGGCCTTCGAGAGTGTCGGCCAGCACGGCGCGCGCGAGCGGCTGCTCCTTCTGAACGAGGCGGCGAACGCCATCGGCACCACGCTCGACCTCGCGCGCACCGCCGAGGAACTCGTCGACGTCCTGATCCCCCGCTTCGCGGACTTCGCCAGTGTCGACCTGCTCGACTGGGTCCTGGGCGCCAGGGAGACACCCCTGGCGTTCAGCGAGGATGTCGTGCTGCACAGGGTCGCCCACGGCTCCGTCGTCGCGGGCACCCCGGAAGCGGTGGTGCCGCTGGGGCAGGTGGACGTCCACCCGGCACTCTCGCCGCCCGCCCGCGCGGTGCAGGAGGGCCGGGTCTTCGTCAGCCAGGCGGGCGAGCCGTCGTTCTCGCGGTGGGTCGCCGAGCGGGAGTCCCGCACACCGGCGGGGCCCCGCGTCGGACCGCCCGCCCATTCGATGATGGCGGTGCCGCTGCTGGCCCGCGGCATCCGGCTGGGCGTCCTGGTGGTCATGCGCACCGGACAGCTGGAGCCCTACGGCCCCGAGGACGCGCTGTTCGCCGAGGAACTCGCCAGCCGGGCGGCCGTCTGCATCGACAACGCCCGCCGCTTCGCCCGCGAGCGGGCCACCGCCCTGGCCATCCAGCGCAGCCTGCTGCCGAGGGAGCTGCCCGGCCAGGCGGCACTGGAGGTGGCCCACCGCTACCTCCCCTCCGCGTCGGCGGCCGGTATCGGCGGCGACTGGTTCGACGTCATCCCGCTCTCCGGCAGCCGCGTCGCCTTGGTCGTCGGCGACGTCGTGGGCCACGGCATCCCGTCCACGGCGACGATGGGCCGCCTGTGCACGGCCGTCCGCACCCTCGCGGACGTCGATCTGCCGCCCGACGAACTCCTCACCCACCTCGACGACCTCGTCATCCACCTCGCGGCCGGTGCCGAGAGGGACCGCGGCGAGATCGCGGAACTGGGCGCCACCTGCCTCTACGCCGTGTACGACCCGGTGTCCCGGCGGCTGACCCTGGCGGCCGCCGGACATCCGGCACCCGCCGTCCTGCTGCCCGACGGCACCACCCGGCTCGTCTCCATGACCGCCGGTCCGCCGCTCGGCGTCGGCGGGCTGCCCTTCGAGTCGACCGAGCTGGAACTGCCCGAGGGCGCGGTCGTCGCCCTCTACACCGACGGCCTCGTCGAGGACCGCGACCGTGATCCCGACCACGCCACGGCGGAACTGTGCCGTGCGCTGGCCGCGCCCGCGTCCTCCCTCGACGCCCTGTGCGACGGCGTGCTCAAGGCCGTACTGCCGGAGGAGCCCGGTGACGACGTCGCCCTGCTGCTGGCCCGCACCCGGGCGCTCGGCGCCGACCGGGTGCACACCTGGGACATCCACCCCGACCCCGCGCACGTGGCGGCCACCCGGCGGTCCGTCAGCGAGCAGCTGGCGGCGTGGGGCCTCGACGAGACGGCGTTCGTCACCGAACTCGTCGTCAGCGAGCTGGTCACCAACGCCATCCGGTACGGCGAGCCCCCCATCCGGCTGCGGCTGATCCGCCACACGGCCCTCATCTGCGAGGTCTCCGACGCCAGCTCCACCTCACCGCACCTGCGGCGGGCCCACGCCTACGACGAGGGCGGCCGGGGCCTGATGCTGGTCGCCCAGCTCACCCAGCGCTGGGGCAGCCGGCAGACGGACTCCGGCAAGACCATCTGGGCGGAACAACCCCTGCCGCCCGCCGGCTGAGCACGCCGCTCCCGGCCGGTCCCCGCGCTGCCTACGCGGTGCGCTCCTCCGCCGCGACCCGGGCCAGGGTGCGGCCGGTGCGCGCGGACCGGGCCCGCCGGGGGTCCGGGGTGCCGTGCGCGCGCCCGCCGCCGGCCGTCTTCACCAGCAGCCACGCCGCGCCCTCGCCGGGGCCGCCGTCCCGTCCGCCGCGGAACCGGGTCAGCGCGTACTCGCCGCGCAGCTTCTCCCCGTGCAGCCGGAACCGGGCGTGTCCCCGCTCCAGCGACTCGGCGAAGTCCACCGGCCGGCCCCGGCGGTCGTGGCTCAGCGGCTCGTAGGTGCCGCGGTCCCAGACGATGACCGTGCCTCCGCCGTACTCGCCCGCGGGGATCACGCCCTCGAAGTCCTCGTAGTCCAGCGGATGGTCCTCGGTCGGCACCGCGAGCCGCTTGTCGCTCGGGTCGCCGGACGGCCCCTTCGGCACCGACCAGGACTTCAGCACGTCACCCACCTGCAGCCGGAAGTCGAAGTGCAGGGTGCTCGCGTCGTGGATCTGCACGACGAAACGGCACTCCCCGGACCCGGCGGACGCCCCGCGCCCGGCCGGTTCACCGGTCCGGCCGAAGTCCCGCCTGCCGTGGTAGTCCCGCAGACCGTCGCCCTCGCCGCCCATCTGCCGCTCCTTGTCCGAGGCCGCTGCCGACGGGTACCGGGTACCCCCGTCAGAACTCCTCGTGCACCTCCGGGTCCCCGCCGAGCCGGCGGTGCGCCCGGTCCGCCACGGTCCGCATCTGCCCCTCGTCCAGTTCGAAGCCGAAGACGTCGAGGTTGGCCCGCTGCCGGGCCGGGTCGCCCGACTTCGGGACGGGCACCGCGCCGAGCTGGGTGTGCCAGCGCAGCACCGCCTGGGCCGGGGTGACCCCGTGCGCCTCGGCGACCGCCGTCACCGCGGGGTCGTCCAGCAGGTCGCTGCCGCGGCCGAGCGGGCTCCAGCTCTCCGTGCGGATGCCCTTGCGCTCGTGGTGGGCGCGCAGCTCGTCCTGCGGGAAGAGCGGGTGCAGCTCGACCTGGTTGACGGACGGCAGGACGCCGGTCTCCCTCTCCAGCCGCTCGATGTGCTCCACCGTGAAGTTGGAGACGCCCACCGAGCGCACGAGACCGTCCTCGCGGAGCTTGAGCATGGCCTTCCAGGAGTCCACGTACTTGTCGACGCGGGGCAGCGGCCAGTGGATCAGGTACAGATCGACGTACTCCAGACCGAGCCGGGCGCGGGACTCCTCGAACGAGGCGAGCGTCTCCTCGTACCCGTGGTGCCGGCCGGGCAGCTTGGTCGTCACGACGACGTCCTCGCGGGGGACCCCCGCGGAGGCCACGCCGCGGCCGACGCCGGTCTCGTTGCGGTAGTTCGCCGCCGTGTCGATCAGGCGGTACCCCGTCCGGAGCGCCTCGCGGACCGCCCGCTCGGCCTCGTCGTCCGCCATCGGCCAGGTGCCCAGGCCCAGGGCGGGGAGCGTCGTGCCGTCGTTGAGCGTGTACGCCGGGATGCTGATCACCGTGGGACCTTCCCTCGACTGTGCGCGGCCGGGGTGCCGCCCGTCCAGCCTCACCCACACCCGGCCCGGTGATCAACCGGACGGCGCGGAACGGGTTCTGCCACGATCTGACCATGACGACCGACAGGGCAATGGACGGCACGGCAGCGGATAGGACGGCGGCGGACGGTACGACGGCGCGGGACACGGTGGCGGCCGAAGCCGCCGGGATCGAGGTGCTGCCCGTCGCCGGGCACACCGGCGCCGAGATACGCGGCCTCGACCTGGCGTCCGGGCTGCTCCCGGCGCAGGTCGAGGCCGTCCGGGCGGCCGTCCTGCGCTGGAAGGTGGTGTTCTTCCGCGACCAGCACCTCGACCACGCCGGGCACGTGGCGTTCGCGCGCCTCTTCGGCGAGCCCGTCGTCCTGCCCCGGCGCGGCAAGGCATCCCCGGCCGGATTCCCGGAGGTCGAGACCACCGCCGACCGGCTGGAACTCGGCGGCCGGTTCGGGATGGAGCACGAGGAGTGGCTGCGGCGCCGGCGCCACACCCTGCTGCGCGGCTGGCACTGCGACCACGGCGCCCGCGTCGACCCGCCCGCCGCCACGATCCTGCGCGCCGAGACCGTACCGCCGTACGGCGGCGACACCACCTGGTCCAATCTCGCCGCCGCCTACGCGGGGCTGTCCGCACCGATGCGCGCGTTCGTCGACGGGCTGCGCGCGGAGCACCGCCTCGGCGTCGGCTACCAGCCGCGGCCCGGCGACGACGCCTACGTGCGCCACCTGCTCGACCACCAGACCGCGACCGTGCACCCGCTGGTCCGCGTCCACCCGGAGACGGGCGAGCGGGTGCTGTTCGTCAACGGCTACTACGTCGAGCAGATCGCCGGTCTCTCGCGCCACGAGAGCGCGGCCGTCCTGGAACTGCTCCTGGAGCAGGCCACCCGCCCCGAGTACACGGTCCGCTTCCGCTGGGAGCCGGGCAGCGTCGCCTTCTGGGACAACCGGGCCACCATCCATCTCGCCCCCGGCGACAACGCCCACCTCGGCCACCCCCGGACCATGCACCGCGTGATGCTCGCCGGCGAGGTACCGGCAGGTGTCGACGGCATCCCCTCCGAGGCACTCGTCGGCAGCGCGCCGGGCCGTTGGTGAGGGGCCGCCGGCGGGTGAGGGGCCACCGCCCCGCGCCCCGCGCCGTCAGACGAGCGGGATCGTCACCTCGTCCTCGACCGGCGGGTCCACCTCCTGCGCCCGGTTGCCCGTGGCCGCACAGCAGCGCAGCCGCACCGCCTCCGGGGTCACGTCCAGCCGCAGGAAGGACTTGAAGAAGGGCGGGCTGTAGGTCGCCGACGACGGCGAGAACAGCTGGGTGTAGATCCTGCGCACCGGCAGCCGGAACCGCTTGCGGCGCTCCGGCCGCCGGGCCGTGCCGAGCAGCCCGGCGACCAGCCGGGTCCGCCGGGTGACCCGTGCGCCGGTGCCCGGGGCACGGCCCGTACGGATGCCGAGGCGCTCGGCGATCACGGCCGTCGCCTCGTCCTGGGTGAGGGTGAACAGGCGCCGCAGCCGCAGCCGGCGCCCGTACAGCGCGCTGTAGAAGGCGAGCGAGTCGCCGCGCAGCGGGTACGAGCGGAAGTCGTCCTCGGTGACGCCCGCCACCGAGACGCGCGGAATGGTGTGCGTGGCGTGCATGAACGCACCGCCGCCGCCCGCGACGACGTACTGGACGGTGCGGCCGTCCACGTCGACCGGGTAGCGCTGGTAGTTGTGGATGTCGCCGCCGATCGCAGCGACGTAGTGGTGGGCGGGGTCGCGCACGACGTCGTCGACCGTGCCGCCGCCCTCGATCGGGCACGGACGGTGCTCGCCGTCCACGTACAGGGGCGAGCCGGTCACCAGTATCTTCGGCCGGGACCCCGCGGACACCTCGCGCAGCCAGGCGCCCTGGGCGGCGTCGACGGTGCCCAGCAGTCCGGTGTCGATGCCGACGATGCGCACCGGTCCGGCGTCGATCGCCCAGTACGGTCCGGGCTGTTCGGCCTGCTGGGCGGCGTCCGCGCGCAGCTTGCGCGCCTCGTCCAGACGCGCGCCGTCGTCCGGGCGGGGCCGGTGCCACAGCAGGGACCGCAGCCAGGACCGGGTCAGCGCACGTGGCGCGGGGGCGGGCGGCAGGGGCGGGGCGTCGTCGCAGAAGACGCGCATGAACCCGGCGAGGTCCTCGTACCAGTCGTGGTTGCCCGGTATCGCGTAGACGGGCGCCCGGTAGTCGCGGTACGGGCGGAAGAACTTCGTGCCGTAGTCGTCGGCGCTGCCCACCGGGTAGATCACGTCACTGGCGAGGACGGCGAACCGGGTGTCCGCGCCCTCCTTCAGCAGGCCGGGCACGACGGCGTACTGCGGGTCGTCGCCCTCGCCGGTGTCACCGATGACCAGGAAGGAGAACCGGTCGGGATCGGTGCGCCGGATCACCTTGTCGGCGGGCGCCCCGGCCGCCGCCCGCTGCGCCACCCAGCGCTCGCGCGTGCGGCCGGTGGGGTCCCCGAACCAGGAGGCCAGCACCCCGTTGCGGGCGGACCACAGCGTCCTCGGACTCAGCCAGGACAGCTTCTCGGTGCGCTGCGGCATGAGGTCCCGGTAGTCGCCGCGCTCGGCGGAGCCCCAGCCGGCGCCTTCGGGGGTGTCACGTGAGGAGTCTGTCACCCGCGCACGGTAACAACGCCCGGTCCGGGGACGGAACGAGGGGCGGCCCGCCCAACTCCCGTCCGGTTCGGCCCGCTTGGTGGACTGCCGGTCAGAACGTCCGCCGCAGCAGGTCGAGCAGGGCCGTCCAGTGCCGCTCGGTCGCCTCCGCGTCGTAGGCCGCGGTGTCGGCCTGCGTGTAGCCGTGGTGGGCACCGGCGTACACCTCGCAGCGGTGCCGGACACCCGCCGCGGCCAGAGCCGACTCCAGGCGTTCCTGCTGCTCGGGCGGCATGGTCTGGTCCTGGTCGGCGTGGGCGAAGTACACCTCGGCGGTGATGTCCCCGGCCACCAGGTGCGGGCTCTGCGGCTCGTCGGTCGCCAGGTTCGCGCCGTGGAACCCGGCCACCGCGGCGACCCGGTCGGGGTAGGTGCCGGCGGTGCGCAGGGCGATGCCGGCGCCCATGCAGTAACCGGTCAGTGCGACGGGGCCGTCGGCCGCCGCCGGGCAGTCGGCCAGCCACCGCAGGTACGCGTCGGCGTCCCGCATCAGCCCCTCGGGCGTGAGCTCCCGGAAGACCGGACCGAGGAGCTTGAAGATCTCCGGCCGCGCGGCCGGGTCGATGAACTCGGGCAGGTCCACGACCGGTGCCCGGCCGCTGCGGTAGGCGACGTTGGGCACCAGGACGGTGTACCCGGCACCGGCCAGCCGGTCCGCCATCCGCCGCAGCTGCGGGCGCAGCCCGAAGGCGTCCATGTAGAACAGGACCGCCGGATGCGGTCCCCCTTCCGCGGGGTGCGCCAGATAGGCGTCGGCGGTGCCGTCGGCGGTGGAGATGTCGACAGCGGTTCCCTGTACGGCGGTCATGGCGGGCCAGTCTCTCTGTCGGGTGCGCACGGGCGACCCGCCGGCGCACCGGCCGGCGGATCACGGCCATCGTGGCACGCCGCCCTCCGGTGGGACGCCCGGCCCCGTGCGGGCCGTTACTCGAACCGCGCCGTGTCTCCCGCGCCGCGCCGCACGATCTCCGCCTCGCCGCCGGAGAAGTCGACGACCGTGGTGGGCTCGGTGCCGCAGTCACCGGAGTCGATCACCGCGTCGAGCACGTGGTCGAGCCGGTCCTTGATCTCCCAGCCCTGCGTCATCGGCTCCTCCTCGCCGGGCAGCAGCAGGGTGCTGGAGAGCAGCGGCTCGCCGAGTTCGGCGAGCAGGGCCTGGGTGACGACGTGGTCGGGGATGCGCACGCCCACGGTCTTCTTCTTCGGGTGCTGGAGCATGCGCGGCACCTCCCTCGTCGCCGGCAGGATGAAGGTGTAACTCCCCGGGGTCGACGCCTTGATCGCCCGGAACACGTCGTTGTCGATCTGCACGAACCGGCCGAGCTGTGCGAAGTCCTGGCACACCAGCGTGAAGTGGTGCCGGTTGTCCAGCTGCCGGACCGACCGGATGCGGTCGGTGCCGTCGCGTTGGCCCAGTCGGCAGCCCAGCGCGTAGCAGGAGTCCGTCGGGTACGCGATCAGCGCGCCGTCGCGGACGCTGTCGGCGACCTGGGCGATGCTGCGGGGCTGGGGGTTGTCGGGGTGCACGTCGAAGTACTTCGCCATTCACCGAGCTTATGCCCGTTCCGCGTCCCCGGACGAAAGGCCCGGTCGGCGGCCCGGCGCGGTGGCCGCCGGGACGGGCCGGACACGTCCCCCGCGATGTCCGGCCGGACCGCAGCCCCGCCGCACCGGGCACGGCGGCCGGGCCATGGGGTAACGTCCCCGGTTCGGGCCGGGGGCGAGGCGAGGACGAGGAGAAGGCCGACGTGGCGGGCCGGGAGTACGCGAGAGAGCAGGGGACGGCCGGGGCCGACGCGGACGCGGGATGGGCGCAGGAGCTGCTGGAACACCTGCGGCCGGCCGGACGCGGCCCGCACCGGGTGGCGGCCTGGCTCGCCGGTGCCGCGCACGCCGAGGTCACGCTGCAGGACGGAGCCGGGCACCTGCTGGCCGGCACCCGCGCCGCGCTGGACGCCGGCCTGGTCGCCGACATCACCACCGGCCGGATCGCCTCCGCGGCCCTGGAGGAGCGGGGCCGCCATCTGCGGCTCGTCCGCGTGGAGCGGCCCCATCCGGCGCCGCCCGCCGTCCTCGCGGTGTCCCGCGCGGTCCCGTTCGACCGGCGCGCCTCCGAGATCGTCACGCACACCGCCCAGGTGCTGGAGCTGCTCCTGGCCGGGCACGAGTCGACCGTGGCCGGCCGCCGGCTGCGGCGGGCCACCTCCGACCTGCGCCTGGCCATCCTGCAACTGCTCATGGTGGAGGACACCGTCTCCGCCCGCCGCGTGGCCGCGGGACTCTGGCCGGGCCTGCTCGACACCGAGACGGCCTGTGTCTACGTCGTCGAGAGCGATCCCCGCGAACGCGACAGACTGGCCGAGGAGTGCCTGTCCGCGGCGGGGGAGCGGGCGCTGGTCGTGCGGTGCCCCGCGATGAACGGACACGTGATCGTCCTCGCCCCCCGGGACACGGCCGGACGGGAGCTGCGCACCCTGGTCCGCGGCCTTCCCGGCGTCTTCCTCGGCGGCAGCTCCCGGCAGAGCCTCGCCCGCACCGCCGCCGCGTACGGGCAGGCCGTGAGCGCCCTGGCGGTCGCCCGGTACCGGCCGGAGCAGACGGCCGTGTACGCCGAGCGGACCCGCCCCGAGCGCCTGATGGACCCCGCGGCACTGCGCGACTGGACGGCCCGGGTGCTGAACCCGCTCGACTCCCTGCCGCACCACACCCGCGCCGAACTCCTGGGGACCACCCGGCTCGGCCTGGAGTTCACCGCCGTCGCCACGGCCAAGATCCTCGGAGTCAGCCGCAACACCGTCCGCGCCCGCATGGACCGGGTCGAGTCGCTCCTGCGCACCGACTTCACCGGGCTGACCGTCCGCGCCGTCGTCCACCTCGCCCTGAACGCGGAGGTCGGTCTCGCCGAGACCCCGCGCCCGGACCCGGCGCACGGCACCGCCCGCCTCTCCGACCTGCTGTCCGGGCCCGCGCTGCGCACCTGGTCGGCCGAACTGCTCGGCCGCCTCGACCCGGACGGCCGGGACCTGCGGCGCACGCTGCGCACCTGGATCGCCGTCGGCGGCAACGCCGAACGCGCCGCCCAGCGGCTCGGCATGCACGCCCAGACCGTGCGCGAGCACGTCCGCAGCGCGGAGCCCGTCCTCGAACGCCAGCTGCTCGCCTCCGGCGGCGACCTGTACGAGGTCGTGCTGGCCCACCTGGTGGCCGGCGACCTCGACCGGCCGCCGCTGCCGGGGACGAAACCGGGCCATCCGGACTCACCTGTGCACGGGTGAGTCATTACGCCCCGGTAGCGGGCATGGACGCGATTCACAGGGGCGGACGCGCCCGCGTAGTTTCGAAGGGCGACGGGGGCACGACCGGTACGGGGGACCGGTCGCACCCCCGTCGCCCTCCGCGCCGCGACGGGCGGCCGGTCAGCCGTGGGGCAGGATCACCGCGCGGCCGTCGATCCGTCCCTCGTGCAGCCGCTCGTACGCCAGCGGGGCGTCGTCCAGCGAGTACGTCTCGGTGTGCACCGACACGGCGCCGGAGCGCGCCAGGTTCAGCACCTCGATCAGTTCGCTGCGGCTGCCCCAGTACGGGGCGTTCACCGACACCTCGAACGGCAGCAGGCCGAACCCGACGGGCAGCGACCCGCCGCCGATGCCGACCAGGGTGACATCGCCCTCCACGGCCGCGACGGCCCCGGCGGTCCGCACGGTCGGGGCCACGCCGACGAAGTCGAACACGGCCTCGGCGCCGAGACCGCCGGTGATCCCGCGCACCGCCTCCGCCGCCTTCGCGTCCGACAGCACCGCCTCGTGCGCGCCCACCTCGCGGGCCAGCCGCAGCTTGTCCTCGCTCACGTCCAGGGCGACGACGCGGGCCGGAGTCAGGGCGCGCAGCAACTGGATGCCGACATGGCCGAGGCCGCCGGCGCCGATGACCACCGCGGTCGAACCGGGGACCAGCTTGGGCAGCGACCGCTTGATCGCGTGGTACGGCGTCAGGCCGGCGTCGGTGAGAGGCACCGCCGCGACCGGATCGAGCCCGTCCAGCGGGACCAGGTGCCGCGGGTCGTCGATCAGCAGGTACTCCGCCATCGAGCCGGGACGGCCGAGCCCCGGCGGGCGGATGCCCAGCTCCTCGGCGCGCAGGCAGTAGTTCTCCTTGCCCTCCGCGCACTTGGCGCAGGTGCCGCATCCCCAGGGCCCGTACACGGCGACCGCGTCGCCCTCGGCCAGACCGGTCACCCCGGCGCCGAGCGCGGCCACCGTGCCGACGCCCTCGTGGCCGAGCGTGAGCGGAAGCTCGTACGGGAAGCCCTCGGCGGGCCAGCCCATCACGGCGATGTCGGAGTGGCAGACGCCGGCCGCGGTCACCTTCAGCAGCACCTGGCCGGGGCCGGGCTCGGGATCGGGAATCGTGACGACCTCGGGCGGGGCCCCGATGGTGCGGTACTGCAATGCCTTCATGACCGGACTCCTTCTTTCGTTCTCTCCCCCGCAGGGTTGTTCCGCTGTGGACGCGCTGTTCCGCGCTGTTCCGTGGTGTGCTGCTCGTGCCGGTGCGCCGTCGTCAGGCGCGGGTGGCGGGACTGTCGCGTGCGGCGGCCGCGGCCGCCGCCTCGGCGGCCAGGGCGTCGTAGGCCCGTTCCACGAGGGCGGCGAGGTCCGCGTCCGGCGAGTCGCTGCCGCCGGCCCGGGCCCACAGGCGCAGGGCGGCGATCAGGGCTCCCGCGGCGGCGTCGACGACGGCGGCCGGGCGCACGTCCACGGCGGCGTCCGTACCGAGGCGGTCGGCGACGATGCGGATCGACTCCGCCTGGGCGTCGAGCCGGATGCGCTGGTAGGCGGCGAACAGGTCGGGCTCGGTGTCGGCCAGGGCCAGCAGCCGGCGCATCCGGGGCCGGACGTGCCAGGCCGGGTCCTCGGGGTCGGCCAGCCAGGCGTGCACGGCGCGCCGGTAGGCGAGCAGCGGCGGTTCACCGGCGGGGCGGGTGCGCAGCAGCGCGTTGACACGGTCGCCGTCCCGGCGGACGAAGTCGAGGGCGGCGTCCTCCTTGCCGGCGAAGTGGCGGCTGAACGTGCGGCGCGTGACGTCCGCGCGCTCGGCGATGGCCTCCACCGTGGCCGCCGCCGGACCGCGCTCCAGGATCAGGTCGCAGGCGGCGGTGGCCAGCGCGTCACGGGTCCGGAGCGCCTTGCGGCGGCGCCGGTCCTCGGGGGCCGGGGAGGGCTTCGATGCCGTCATGACGACCAGTCTACTCCTGGAATGTCGCACTGGGACATGTGTCCCGTCGGGACTCTTGTCCCGTCGGGACGGCGCCGGTGCGGGTGCCGGTGGCGGGGTGCGGTGGTAGATCGGTGAGTGACCCGTGTCAAAAGCCGCAAACCGTGAGTCGAAGGAGTCCACGCACATGACGGACGTTTCGGGCCGGGGTCCCGCCCCCGGTGACGACCGCGAGGTGCTCACCAACCGCCAGGGCCACCCCGTCCACGACAACCAGAACCAGCGCACGGTCGGCGACCGCGGGCCCGCCACGCTGGAGAACTACCAGTTCCTGGAGAAGATCAGCCACTTCGACCGCGAGCGCATCCCGGAGCGCGTCGTGCACGCCCGCGGGGTCACCGCCCACGGCTTCTTCGAGGCGTACGGCACCTGGGGCGACGAACCGGTCGGGCGCTACACCCGGGCCAGGCTGTTCCAGGAGCGGGGCAGGCGCACCGAGCTCGCCGTCCGGTTCTCCACCGTCATCGGCGGACGCGACTCCTCCGAGGCGGCCCGCGACCCCCGCGGCTTCGCGGTGAAGTTCTACACCGAGGACGGCAACTGGGACCTCGTCGGCAACAACCTGGGTGTCTTCTTCATCCGGGACGCGATCAAGTTCCCGGACGTCATCCACGCCCTGAAACCGGACCCGGTGACCTTCGAACAGCAGCCCCGGCGCATCTTCGACTTCATGTCGCAGACCCCGGAGTGCATGCACATGCTGGTCAACCTGTTCAGCCCGCGCGGCATCCCGGCGGACTACCGCCACCAGCAGGGCTTCGGCGTCAACACGTACAAGTGGGTCAACACGGCCGGGGAGACCAGACTCGTCAAGTACCACTGGATGCCCAAGGCGGGCGTGCGCAGCATGACCGAGGAGGACGCGGCGAACGTCCAGGCGGGGGAGCTGGGCCATGCCACCAAGGACCTCTACGAGGCCGTCGCGCGCGGCGAGTACCCCGAGTGGGAACTGCTCGTCCAGATGATGGACGACCACGACCACCCCGAGCTGGACTTCGACCCGCTCGACGACACCAAGACCTGGCCCGAGCAGGAATTCCCGCCCAGGCCGGTGGGCCGGATGGTGCTCGACAGGATGCCGGAGAACTACTTCGCCGAGAACGAGCAGATCTCCTTCGGCACCGGCGTCCTCGTCGACGGCCTGGACTTCTCCGACGACAAGATGCTGGTCGGCCGCACCTTCTCCTACAGCGACACCCAGCGCTACCGGGTCGGCCCCAACTACCTCCAACTGCCCGTCAACCAGGCCAAGCACGCCGAGGTCCGCACCAACCAGCGCGACGGACAGATGGCCTACCACGTGGACGGCGGCGACGGGAACCCGATCGTCAACTACGAGCCGTCGATCACCGGCGGGCTGCGCGAGGACGAGTATCCGGCGCACGACGAGCAGGGCCCGGAGATCCGGGGCCGCCTCACGCGCAAGCGCATCGCGCGCACCAACGACTACCTGCAGGCCGGGCAGCGGTATCTGCTGCTGGAGCAGTGGGAGCGCGACGACCTCGTCACCAACTTCGTCGACCTCCTCTCCCAGTGCGACCGCCCGGTGCGGGAGCGCATGGTGTGGCACTTCCTGCTGGTCGAGAACGACCTCGGGCTCCGGGTCGGTGAGGGCCTCGGCATCGGCCCGCAGGACGTCGCGCACCTGAAGCCGCTGGCCGGCCAGGATCTCACCGGCGAGGACCGCGAGCGGCTGGCCAACCTGGGCAACAACCCGCCGCGCGACGTGACGGGCCTGACGATGACCCACTGCGTTCCGAACGAGCGGCACGTGGTGACGCGCTGACGCCGGTTCCGGGCGGGCTCACCGGGGGTGCGGGCGCAGGGCCGCGGGGCCGCGGGTCACTTCTCGGGACGCAGCGCCGCCCGGGCCGCCGCGAGGGCCTGCTCGGCGTAACCGCGGCCGAACAGCACGGCGTGCACCAGCAGCGGGAAGAGCTGGTGCACGCCGACGCGGCCCGCCGAGCCGCCGGCGAGCGGCGCCGTCTCCTCGTAGGCCGCCAGGACGCGATCCAGGTACGGGCACCCGAAGAGGCGCAGCATCGCCAGGTCGGTCTCGCGGTGCCCGCTGTGCGCCGCCGGGTCGATCAACCGGACGTGCCCGTCGGCGCCCCAGAGCACGTTGCCGTTCCACAGGTCACCGTGCAGGCGGGCCGGCGGCTCCGCGGGCCCCGCCAGCTCCGGCAGCCGTTCGCAGACCCGCTCGACGTCGGCAGCCTCGGCCGCCCCGACCGTGCCCGCGTCGACCGCGCCGCGCAGATAGGGCAGTACGCGGTGCTCCGCGTACCAGGACGGCCAGTCGTTCCCGGTGGCGTTGCGCATCGGGGCGAGCCCGATGAAGGCGTCCTCGGGTCCGCCGGGCGGCGCGGCGCCGAACGCCGGCGCCCCGGCCGCGTGCAGGGCGGCCAGGTCGCGGCCGAAGCGGACGGCCGCCTCCGCCGACGCGGGGCCCCGCGCCACCCGGTCGGTGACCAGCGACCGCTCGTCGTGGCCGTGCACCGCCGGGATCCGGACGGTGCCCGCGGCGGCCAGCCAGCGCAGCCCCGCGGCCTCGGCGCGTGCGGCGCCGGGGGCGTCCGCGGTCTTGACGATCACGGTGCGGCCGTCGTCGAGGTCCACCTCGGTGAGCGCCCCGGACAGCGGGCGCCCACCGGTCACCGACCGGCCGGTGAAGCGGGCCGCGACGGCGCTGGGGGAGGCCGGGGAGGACGGGGAGGGGCCGGAGCGGGCGTCGGAGGGCACGGGCCTCAGCGTAGGGGCGGGTGGTGACACCGGTGCCCCGTTGCCGCCGACCCGGTGAAAAACGTTCGGTGCGCCGATCGAAGGCCCGGACGGCGGGGGACCAGTGGGACTATGACCAGTTCAGCATTCCATCGCACCATCATCCTTCCCGCTCCCGTCTGTCAGCAGGCGGCGCAGCACCTCGAACAGGCGGTGCACAAGGCGATCGACGGTGCCGCGACCCCCTGGCGCGCGTTCCGCGGAGCCGACGGCGACGACTTCGCGTTCTCCGTACCGGTCGTCGAGCAGGCCGCGGGCTGTCTGCTGGTCCTGGCCGCCGAGAGCGCCCAGAGCCTGCGTCCCTCCGCGCTGCGCGCCCTGATCACCGTCGCGCTCCATCTGCGGGACGCCGCCGAGGCGGTGCGCCGGCCGGCGATTCCGACCGTGGCCTGGTGAGCGCGGGCGGCCGGTGAGGTGCCGGTGGCGTCGGGGCGGCGGCGGGTGGCTTCGGGGGCCGTCGGGGCGTCGGCGGGTGGCTTCGGGTGCCGTCCGGGCGGCGGTGGGTGGCTTCGAGTGCCGTCGGGTGTCGTCAGGCGCCGATCAGGTGCAGGGCTCCCCACAGGGCCACGGTCGACGCGGCGAGCGTGGTCGGCACCGTGAGCAGACCGAGCAGGGTGAAGCGGCCGAGGTCCACCTCCATGCCGTGCCGGTGCAGGATCCGCCGCCACAGCAGGGTCGCCAGCGAGCCCACGTAGGTCAGGTTCGGGCCCAGGTTCACGCCGATCAGCACCGCGAGGACCTGGGCCGGGCCGCCGGGGGCCGCCAGGGGGAGCAGGGCGAGGACGGCCGGCAGGTTGTTGACCGCGTTGGCCAGCAGCGCGGCCACCGCCGCCACCCCGAGCAGCGCCGGCAGCGAGTCGCCGTCCGGCAGCAGCCGGCCGAGTCCGTCGGCTGCCGGGCCGCCGGCCACGACCGCCTCCACCACGACGCCCAGGGCCAGCACGAACAGACAGAACAGCGGTGACGCGGCGCCCGCCAGCTCCCGCACGGTGACATGGCGCCGGGACAGCGCCCGCGCGCCGAGCACCACGACCCCGCCGAGCGCCGCCCACGCCGGGTCCAGCCCCGCCGGTGACGCCAGGGCGAAGCCGGCCAGGGTCAGGGCCACCACGACGACGGTGAAACGGGGTACCGCCGGTGCGGGGGCTGCGGCGGGCGTGGGGGAGGCGGTGGAGGCG
>NZ_JOFH01000054.1 GCF_000721235.1 Streptomyces olivaceus | reverse complement strand
CCCCGGATCCGCCCCCGGCCCGCCCTTCCCGGCTGCCCCGGACAGCCCGCCCCTCAGTCGCTCCCCGTCTCCTGGGCGACCTGGACGAACTGCGCCACCGCCTCGGTGACGTAGCGCTCGGCGGCCTCCTTGTCGAGGCCGAGCCCGCTCAGTACGCCCTCGCCGTGCTCGTGCTCCAGCAGGGCGAGCAGCAGGTGCTCGGTGCCGATGTAGTTGTGACCGAGGCGCAGCGCCTCGCGGAAGGTGAGTTCGAGGACCTTCTTGGCGGCGGGGCCGTAGGGCACCAGCTCCGGTACCTCCGCGGCGGCCGGCGGAAGGGCGGAGGCCGCCGCCTCGCGGATCGCGTCCAGGGTCACGCCCTGGTCGGCGATCGCCTTGGCGGAGAGGCCCTCCCTCTCCGTGATCAGGCCGAGGACCAGGTGCTCGGGCAGGCCCTCGGCGTTGCCCGCGGTCTTGGCGGCGTGGTGGGCGGCCATGACGGCGTTGCGCGCGCGGGGCGTGTAGCGGCTGAAGCCCTGGCTCGCGTCCAGGTCGGCCGACTCCTTGGGCACGAAGCGCTTCTGCGCCGCCTGCCGGGTGACGCCCATGCTCCGGCCGATGTCCGTCCAGGACGCGCCCGAACGCCGGGCCTGGTCCACGAAGTGCCCGATGAGGTGGTCGGCCACCTCGCCGAGGTGCTCACCGGCGATGACGGCGTCCTGGAGCTGTTCGAGGGGCTCCCCGTGCGCCTTCTTGATCGCGGTGATGAGTTCGTCGAGTCGTACGGATGACGTGATGTTCGGGTCGGTCGTCATGTGTCAACCGTAGGTTGCATCCCACGGACTGTCAACCTTCGGTTGACAGTCCGCTTTTCGGTCCCCTCTCGTGGCACCATCGCTTGCGTGAGTACGTCCCGCACCGTCGACCGTGCCTTCGAGACCGCCCTGTACGACACCGCCGACGACGCGCTCGACACGGCGGCCTCGCTGCTCGCGGCCGACCCGGCGGCCGACGCGGAACTCGCCGCGCGCGGCGCGGAGTTCGTGGCCGCGGCCTGGCGGCGCGGCTGGCAGCCCGCCGACCTCGTACGCGTCGTGCGCCGCGAACTGGGCCCCGAGCACGTCCGTTCGGTGGCCGCGCTGATCCGTGCCCAGGCACCGCACGACCGGCCGCGCGGCCCCCGCTGGGCGGCCCAGCTCGACGCCCTCCCGGACGAGGCCGCGCCGCCCCGCACCGACCGCTTCTCGCACGCCGGTGCCGTACTGGAGCTGTACCGCCTGCTGCTGCGCCTGCCCGCGCTGGAGCCCCTGGTGGCGGGGGAGACGGGGGAGAAGGCCGGCGGGGCACGGGAGGGGCGGCCGGAGTCGCGCGCCCTCGCCCGCATCCGCGCGCTGCTGGCCAAGGCGGAGGCGACCGGGTATCCGCAGGAGGCGGAGGCGCTGAGCGCCAAGGCGCAGGAGCTGATGGCCCGGCACAGCGTCGACGAGGCGCTGCTGTCGGCGCACGCGCCCTCGCCGGACGCGCCGGGCGCCTGCCGGATCGGGGTCGGCCCGCCGTACGAGCAGGCCAAGGCGGTCCTGCTGGACGCGGTGGCCGACGCCAACCACTGCCGCGCGGTGTGGAACGAGCCGCTCGGCTTCTCCACGGTCGTCGGTTTCGAGGCCGACCTGGAGGCGGTCGAACTCCTCTACACCTCCCTGCTGGTGCAGGCCGAGGCGGCGATGACGAAGGCGGAAGCCGCCCAGCGGGCCGGTGGGCGGGGGCGTACCAAGACCTTCCGCCAGTCGTTCCTCGCCGCGTACGCGCACCGCGCGGGGACCCGGTTGCGGGCGGCGGCGGAAGCGGCCACCGCCGACAGCGGTTCCGCGGCGGACGTGGATCTCCTGCCGGTCCTCGCCTCGCGCGAGGTCGCGGTCACCGAGCGCCTGGAGAGCATGTTCCCGGAGACGACCACCACGCGCCTGCGCGGCGTGAGCGACGCGGCCGGCTGGACGGAGGGCACCCGCGCGGCCGATCACGCCCGCGTCGGCCGCCACCGCCCCCTGGCGTAGGGCGCCCGGCACGATCCCACACGCGATCCGGGCACCATCCTCCCGGCGGCGCCCAACGACCATCCTCCCGGTGGCGCCCAACGTCCGCCCCCGGTTTCCGGCGTCAGCCTCCCGGCCCTCGACGCCGGCCTCCCGGTGACGTCCGCCCTCCCGGCCCCCGGCGTCAGCCCCCGAGCCCCTCCGTCGGCAGCCCCGGGGGCATCGAGCCGCCCTCGGACCTGGTGAAGGTCTCCTCGCCGAGGCCGCCCTCCCAGGTCACCGTGAGGGAGGTGCCGTCGACGGACGCGACCTTGCCGGTAGCCCGGTCGTCGCTGCCGTCGGTGCACTTGAGGCGGATCGTGCGGGCGCCCGTAGCCTCGGCGGCGGTGCCGCTGCACACGGTCCCGCCGGTGGCGAACAGGCCGGCCTTGTCGCCGGTGACGATCAGCGCGACGGCCTGGCCGCCGGTGGTCGCCAGCCAGCTGCCCTCCAGCCCGTCCCCGGCGGACGGCGATCCGCCGGTGCCGCCGCCCGCATCCGTACCCGCGGACGCGCCGGGATCCGCCGACGGCGACGTGTCACCGCCGTTCGAGCCGCTGGAGCCGCTGGAGTCGCTCGACCCTCCGCCCGAGCCGCCCTCGCCGGAGCCTCCGTCGTCGCTGCACGCGGTCAACGCCAGCGCGCCCGCCAGCCCGAGGGCCACGGCCGCCGCCCGCAGGGAACGCCGGCCGCGTGGGCCCCGTCCGCGCGGGCCCCGGCCGGGCGCGGCGCCCGTACCCGCGGGGCCCCCGCCCGTCACGTTCGCCGTGCTCGCCGTACTTTCCGCAGTCACCCACGTCACCGGAAGCTCCAAGCTGTCGCCGGACGGCCGTTCGGCCCCGAACAGCCGCAAGCTACCAGGACGACTTGCGCACCCCCGGCAGATGCCCGGCGTGCGCCTGCTCGCGCAGGTTCACCCGGGACAGGCCGAAGACGCCGAAGTACCCGCGCGGGCGTCCGTCGATCTGGTCGCGGTTGCGCACCCGCGTGGCGCTCGCGTCGCGCGGCTGCCTGCGCAGTTCCCGCTGGGCGGCGAGCCGTTCGGCCTCCGTGGAGGAGGGGCGGCGGACGGTCTCCTTCAGCTCGGCCCGGCGCGCCGCGTACCGCGCGACGATCCGCTGCCGCTGTTCGTTCTTCGCGATCTTGCTCTTCTTCGCCATCAGATCTTCACCCCCCGGGCACGGATGCGGGCCACGGCCGCCTCGACGCCGATGGTGTCGACGGTCTTGATCCCCCTGGCGCTCAGTCGCAGCCGCACGTGCCGTCCCTCGCTGGGCAGCCAGTAGCGCTTGGTCTGGATGTTGGGGTCGAAGCGGCGCGAAGTGCGCCGGTGGGAGTGGGAGATGCGGTTGCCGAAGCCGGGCTGGGCGCCGGTCAGCATGCAGTGGGCGGACACGGGTGACGTACCTCTCCTTCAGGTGGAGCGCTCGCAGGTGTTAATGGAATTCATTTTCAGTAAGATACCAGCATGGCACGCAACGAACTCCGTCCGGTCATCAAACTCCGGTCCACCGCCGGTACCGGCTTCACCTACGTCACCCGCAAGAACCGGCGCAACGACCCGGACCGCCTGGTCCTGCGCAAGTACGACCCGGTGATCGGCCGGCACGTCGACTTCCGAGAGGAGCGCTGACCGTCATGCGCAAGGGCATCCACCCCGAGTACCGCCCGGTCGTCTTCCGCGACCGCGCCGCGGACTACGCCTTCCTCACCCGCTCGACCATGACCAGCGAGCGCACGATCGAGTGGGAGGACGGCCGGACCTACCCGGTCGTCGACGTCGAGATCTCGAACGTCAGCCACCCCTTCTACACCGGCACCGCCCGCGTCCTGGACACCGCCGGACGCGTGGAGCGCTTCGAGCGCAGGTACGGGAAGGGCGGCGGGGCATGAGCGGGGCGGGCCGCCCCCGACGGCCCGGGGCGGAACGCCCCGGCCTGCCGGTGGTGATCGTCGGCGGGCTGCACGCCGAGGCCCGCCGGGCGGCCGTGGCGCGGCTGCTGGCCGACGTGCCCGGCAGTGTCGTCCTCCACCACGACCTGGCGACGGCCGCCGCGGGCACCGTCGTACGGACGGTGCGGGACGCCACCGGCATCCTCTCCGCCGGCGAGGCGCCCCTCGTCAACGACTGCGCGTGCTGCGCCCTGCGCGAGGACCTCGTGCCGGAGCTGGTCCGCCTCGCCGACGCCGGGGGCACCCCGCTGGCCGTCGTCGAGCTGTGGGACTCCGTCGAGCCCAAGGCCATGGCGGAGGTGGTGACGGCCGGCGGCTTCACCGTCACCGGTGTGATCACCGCCGTCGACCCGGCCCTGGTCCTGCCGTACCTCGGCAACGGCGACGACCTCGCCGAGGGCGGTCTCGCCGCCGCGGCCACCGACCAGCGCACCGTCGCCGACACCTTCGCGCGCCAGCTGGAGTACGCCCCCGTCCTCGCCCTCGCCGAGGGCCTCCCCGGCTCGCCCGAGGCCGACGACGAGGACCGCGAGCTGCTCGCCCAGCTGCACCCTACGGCCCGCCGGGTCCCGATCGGCCACGGGCACCCGGCGGGCGCACCACCTGCGGGCCCCGCGTCCGCGTCCGCGGCCCCGTCCTCCGCACTGGCGCGGGCCGCGCTCGCCGGGTTCGACGTGGAGGCCGCGGCCGCCGCCCAGCACCCGGCCTGCGCCCTGCTGCCGGCCGATGCCGACGCGCACGGCGTCGCCACCCTGGTCTGGCACCGGCGCCGCCCCTTCCACCCGGAGCGGCTGTACGCGGCCCTGGAGGACCTGACCTGCGCCGCCGCCCGCAGCCGGGGCCGGTTCTGGCTCGCCGGCAAGGGGGACACGCTGCTGCACTGGGACGCCGCCGGGGGAGCCCTGTGCGTGGAGGGCGCGGGGCCGTGGCTCGCCTCGCTCCCCGACGCGGCCTGGGAGCTGGTGCCGCCCGTGCGTCGCGCCGCCGCCGCGCTGGACTGGCACCCCGAGCACGGCGACCGCTGCCAGCACCTGGTCTTCACGTCCCCGGGCCTGGACCGCGACGGTCTGGAGCGGCTCCTGGAGTCCTGCCTGCTGACCGACGCCGAGTACGCCGCGGGACAGGCCGCCTGGGAGCTGCTGCCGCCCGCCTTTGACACCCTCCTGGAGGTCTGATCCATGCCCACGCCCCGCAG
Source organism: Streptomyces olivaceus (assembly GCF_000721235.1). Taxonomy (GTDB): domain Bacteria; phylum Actinomycetota; class Actinomycetes; order Streptomycetales; family Streptomycetaceae; genus Streptomyces; species Streptomyces olivaceus. The sequence goes on along the minus strand of NZ_JOFH01000054.1, from coordinate 60,952 downwards.
AGGCGAGCGCAAGCCCGCCCGGCAGCGTCCCAACCCGCTGGACCGGGACGGAGTGACGTACATCGACTACAAGGACACCGACCTGCTGCGGAAGTTCATCTCCGACCGTGGCAAGATCCGCAGCCGCCGCGTCACCCGCGTGACGGCCCAGCAGCAGCGGCAGCTGGCCAGGGCGATCAAGAACGCCCGCGAGATGGCGCTGCTGCCGTACTCCACGCGCTGACCGGCCGCGCGCCGGTCAGCCGCACGTCCACCGAGGGGCCCGTTCCGCGAGCGGGCCCCTCGGTGCTGCCGCGGTGCCGTCCCCGGGCTGTCGCAAGTTGTTGCATATTCTTCAAAATCGGGGGCACGAGCGGGAACGACTTGCCTGAGCACGGCGTCAAAGAGAACAGGGCTCGGTCAAGCGGCCGCTCAAGCTGTCACCGCAAAAGCTGTAACCACGGCAACACCACGCGTGCACGTGCATTTGCTCATGCATCTGCACGTGAACAGGGTTATGATCCGGATCAGTTGACCACTGCATCTACTGCATCTACTGCACCGATGGCCTCATCGGCCACTGCATCACCGGGGAGCGACCTGTGGACCACGACGTGTACGACGTGTACGCCGCTGACGACGCGTCCGGGGCGTACAACGGCATGACCGCCACGCAGTTGCAGGACGTGTCCTGGCAGAAGAGCCGGCACAGCAACTCGCAGGGTTCCTGCGTCGAGTTCGCGAGGCTGCCCGGCGGCGCGGTGGCGGTGCGCAACTCCCGCTTCCCGGACGGCCCCGCCCTCGTCTACACGCGCGCCGAGATCGAGGCCATGCTGCTGGGCGTCAAGGACGGCGAGTTCGACCACCTGATCGCGAGCTGACCCCGACCGCCTTGCACGGCGTCACGGTTTCACGACGTCACGGTTTCACGGCTTGAGCCGGAACAGCGCCCAGACCACCTTGCCGTCGAGCGTCCCGGCGAGCGGGTGCCAGCCCCAGCCGTCGCTGAAGGACTCGACGAGGAACAGGCCGCGGCCCGACTCCGCCGCGAAGTCGTCCGTCTCGCGGGCCACCGGGCTGTCGTGGCTGGGGTCGCGCACCGCGCACACCAGCCGCTCGGTCCAGCGCATCAGATGCAGCCGGACGGGTCCGTTCAACTCCTGGTGCCGCACCGTGTCGGCGGGCAGCGCGTGCCGCAGGGCGTTGGTGACCAGCTCGGAGACGACCAGGCACACGTCGTCGAATCTGTCCCCGGTGTCCCAGCCCTCAAGGGTTCTGCGGGTGAACCTGCGGGCCTCGCGCACCGCTTCGTAACGGGCCGGCAGGGCGCAGGAGGCGGCGTTCGACACGGAAGCGGGGTCGAGCGGCGGAAGGCCCTGCCGTAACGGCTGGAGCATGGTCGATCCATTCGTCCCCATGCGAGGCACTCCCGGAATTCGCGGTCGTAGCGATGCGGCGCGGTGGTGCGGGACCATGCTTTCGGAAGCGCACCGCAGATGCAAGGGCAGATGCACGTGCACGTGACCGAAATGGACCTCCCCGTACCGCTTGTTGGGCAATTTTTCCGTCATCTTCACCCCCGCTTCCCTTTCACCGGTGACCGCTTTCGATGCACTCCGTGTGTGATCGTGCGCGTTTCCTTTGGCTCGATTCCGTTTCCGTAACCGGACGAGTACTGCTCGGAGTGTTTTAGTGGCAGACTTCAGCCCTTGAAGACGGTTGGGGAGGCTGGCGAACGTGAGCGCGGGAGAGCCGGGATCGGTGGTGCGGCGCATGCTGCTCGGATCACAACTCAGGCGGCTGCGTGAGACGCGGGGGATCACGCGGGAGGCCGCGGGCTACTCGATCCGCGCCTCGGAGTCGAAGATCAGCCGGATGGAGCTGGGCCGGGTGAGCTTCAAGACGAGAGACGTCGAGGACCTGCTGACGCTGTACGGCATCACGGACGGGCAGGAGCGGACCTCCCTGCTCAGCCTCGCCAAGGAGGCCAACGTCGCGGGCTGGTGGCACAGTTACTCCGACGTGCTGCCCAGCTGGTTCCCGACCTACGTGGGCCTGGAGGGCGCCGCCTCGCTGATCCGCGTCTACGAGGTGCAGTTCGTGCACGGGCTGCTGCAGACCGCGGAGTACGCCCACGCGGTCGTCCGGCGCGGCATGAAGGGCGCCGACGAGGCGGACGTCGAGCGCCGCGTGGCGCTGCGCCTGGAACGGCAGAAGCACCTCGTCGCGGAGAACGCCCCACAGTTCCACATCGTGCTCGACGAGGCCGCCCTGCGCCGCCCGTACGGCGGCCGGGACGTGATGCGCGGGCAGTTGCAGCACCTGATCGAGATGTCCGAACGCCCCAATGTGCGGCTCCAGATCATGCCGTTCGGCTTCGGCGGGCACTCCGGCGAAGGTGGCGCGTTCACGATCCTCAGCTTCCCCGAGTCCGACCTCTCGGACGTGGTGTACCTGGAGCAGCTCACCAGCGCGCTGTACCTGGACAAGCCCGAGGACGTCACCCAGTACGAGACGGCGCTGGCGGAACTCCAGCGGGACAGCCCGGGCCCGGACGAGAGCCGGGATCTTCTGCGCGGACTGCTTCAACTCTCATAAAACGTCAGTACGATGACGCCACATCAGGCGGCCGGCCCGGGGCGGCCGCGGCGGCTGGGCAGCCGATGAGCGGCCAAGAGCAGCTAAGGGGATTGAGGGATCTCATGTCGTCGTACTTCACCGACCTCGCGCAGCAGTACATCGACGGGGAGTGGCGTCCGGGCACCGGATCCTGGGACATCATCGACTTCAACCCGTACGACAACGAGAAGCTCGCCTCGATCACCATAGCCACCGCCGACGAGGTCGACGCCGCCTACCGGGCCGCCGAGCGCGCGCAGAAGCAGTGGGCCGGGACCAACCCGTACACGCGCCGCGCGGTGTTCGAGAAGGCCCTGCGCCTGGTGGAGGAGCGCGAGGCGGAGATCGGCGACGCGATCGTCGCCGAGCTGGGCGGCACCCGCCTCAAGGCCGCCTTCGAACTGCACCTCGCCAAGGAGTTCCTGCGCGAGGCGGTGCACCTGGCACTGCGCCCCGAGGGCCGGATCGTCCCCTCGCCCGTCGACGGCAAGGAGAACCGCGTCTACCGGGTGCCGGTCGGCGTCGTGGGCGTCATCAGCCCCTTCAACTTCCCCTTCCTCCTCTCCCTGAAGTCGGTCGCCCCGGCCCTCGCCCTGGGCAACGGCGTGGTCCTCAAGCCGCACCAGAACACGCCGGTCGTCGGCGGCACGCTGGTCGCGAAGATCCTCGAGGACGCCGGACTCCCCGCCGGCCTGCTCAACGTGGTGGTCACCGACATTGCGGAGATCGGCGACGCCTTCATCGAGCACCCGGTCCCCAAGGTGATCTCCTTCACCGGCTCCGACCGGGTCGGCCGCCACGTGGCCACGGTCTGCGCCGCGCACTTCAAGCGCTCGATCCTCGAACTCGGCGGCAACAGCGCCCTGGTGGTCCTCGACGACGCCGACATCGACTACGCGGTCGACGCGGCGGTCTTCAGCCGCTACGTCCACCAGGGGCAGGTCTGCATGGCCGCCAACCGCGTACTGGTCGACCGCGCGGTGGCCGACGAGTTCACCGGGAAGTTCGTCGCCAAGGTGAAGACCCTCAAGGCCGGCGACCCGCGCGACCCGTCGACCGTCATCGGCCCGGTGATCAACTCCTCGCAGGCGGACGCGGTCTCCGCCGTCGTCGAGCAGGCCCTCGCCGAGGGCGCGACCGCCCTGGTGCGCGGCTCGGTCACCGACAACCTGGTCGAGCCGTCGGTCCTGACCGGCCTGCCCGCCGACTCCGCGCTGCTGAAGCAGGAGGTCTTCGGCCCGGTCGCCTTCCTCGTCCCCTTCGACGGCGAGGAGGAGGCCGTACGCCTCGTCAACGACACGCCGTACGGGCTCAGCGGCGCCGTGCACACCGGGAACATCGAGCGCGGCGTCGACTTCGCCAAGCAGGTCGACACCGGCATGTTCCACGTGAACGACGGCACGGTGCACGACGAGCCCATCGTCCCCTTCGGCGGCGAGAAGCACTCCGGCCTCGGCCGCCTCAACGGCGACACCATGCTGGACGCCTTCACCACCCAGAAATGGATCTCGGTCCAGCACGGCCGCAGCGGGTTCCCGTTCTAGCCCCACCGGGCCGGGTCCTAGGCTGGACCCCATGTCAGCGATCCGTCTTCTCGTGCTCGGCGCCGTGCGCCAGCACGGGCGGGCCCACGGGTACCAGGTGCGCAACGACCTGGAGTACTGGGGTGCGCACGAGTGGTCCAACGCCAAGCCCGGCTCGATCTACCACGCGCTGAAGCAGATGGCGAAACAGGGACTGCTGCTCGCGCACGAGATGGCACCGTCCGCGGTGGGCGGCCCGCCGCGCGTGGAGTACGAGATCACCGAGCAGGGCACCGAGGAGTACCTCACACTCCTCCGCACCTACCTCACCGCCTACGACCAGCGTCTCGACGTGCTCACCGCGGCGCTCGGCTTCATGGTCGACCTCCCGCGCGAGGAGGCCCTGGCGCTGCTGGAGGAGCGGGTGCGGAAGATCGCGGAGTGGCGTGCCTCGGTCACCGAGCACTACACGCCCGCGGGCGGGCCCGAGCAGCTCGGGCACATCGGCGAGATCATGCACTACTGGGTCCACTCGGCCGACACGGGCGCCGAATGGACCCGCGGCCTCATCGACCGTGTCCGGGGCGGTGCGTACACCTTCGCGGGCGAGGGGGACCCGTTCGTCGGGGTGCTGGCGGAGGGCGAGGAGAACCCGTACGCCACGGGGCAGCCGCATGGCGGGGACGCTCGCTAATCAAGTTTGACGAATTGAGCGGCAGGGCTTACTTTCGTGCCCCTGGTAGTCAAATTTGTCTAACGAGGAGTGGCAGTGGCCGACACGGCGATCACCGTCGAAGGCGCACGCAAGAGGTACGGCGGCAGGAACGCGCTGGACGGGCTCGACCTCACCGTCGCGCGAGGCACGGTCCACGGCGTACTGGGCCCGAACGGTGCGGGCAAGACCACCCTGGTCCGCATCCTGTCCACGCTCCTGCGCCCCGACGCGGGCCGCGTCGAGGTGGCAGGGCGCGACGTCGTCACGCAGGCGTACGAGGTCCGGCTGCGCATCGGCCTGCTCGGCCAGCACGCGGCGCTCGACGAGGAGCTGGGCGGCCGGCAGAACCTGGAGATGTTCGGCCGCCTGCACCACTTGGGCGCCCGCCGGGCACGCGCGCGTGCCGGTGAACTGCTCACGCGCTTCGGTCTCGCCGACACCGGACGCAAACCGGTCGCCGCCTACAGCGGCGGCATGCGGCGCCGCCTGGACCTGGCCGCGTCCCTCGTCACGGAACCCGAGGTGCTCTTCCTGGACGAACCGACCACCGGCCTCGACCCGCGCGGCCGCGCCGAGGTATGGGAGTCGGTCCGCGCCCTGACCGGCGCCGGTACGACCGTCCTGCTCACCACCCAGTACCTGGAGGAGGCCGATCAGCTCGCCGGCCGCATCTCGGTCGTCGATGCGGGCCGGGTCGTCGCCGACGGCACCCCCGACGAACTCAAGGCCGCCACCGGCGGCGACCGCATCGACGTCGTCCTGCGCGACGCCGGCCACCTGGGCGCCGCGGCGGCCCTGCTGCCCCTCGCCGGCGTCCGCGTCGACCCCGACCGCCGGCTGCTCAGCGCCCCGGTCACCGACCGGATGGCGGCGCTCTCCGGCGTCGTACGGGCGCTGGAGGAGGCCGGCATCGAGGCGGAGGACGTCGTTCTGCGCCGCCCGACCCTGGACGAGGTGTTCCTGCACCTCACCGACCGCACCAAGGAGGCCGCGTGAGCACCCCCGTTGCGTACGCCCTGTCCGACTCCTGGACCATGACCCGCCGCGAGCTGGCCCGCTGGGGGCGGCAGCCGGTCACGGTCCTCGTCGGCCTGGTCTTCCCGGTCATGCTGCTGCTGATGTTCGGCTACCTGGTCGGCGGCGGCCGGGGCGTGAGCGGCGAGTACGTCGACTACCTCGTCCCCGGCATGCTCGCGCTCACCATGGCCTTCGGCCTGGAGGGCACCATGATCGCCGTCACCCAGGACCTCAACAAGGGCGTCGTCGACCGTTTCCGCTCCCTGCCGATGGCCAACGGTGCGGTCCTGGTCGGCCGGTCCGCCGCCGACATGCTCCAGTCGGCGATCGGCCTCGCCGTGCTGATCGGCGTCGGTTACGCGCTCGGCTGGCGGGCGAACGGCGGCCCCGGCGCCTTCCTCGGCGCGGTGGGCCTGCTCCTGCTCTTCCGGTTCGCCATGCTCTGGATCGGCATCTTCCTGGCCCTGGTCGCCGGAAGGCCCGAGCTCGTGCAGGCGGTGCAGATCCTGGTCTGGCCGGTCGGCTTCCTCTCCAACGCCTTCGCCACACCCGACTCCATGCCGGGCTGGCTGGGCACGGTCGTCCAGTGGAACCCGATGTCCCAGACCGCCACCGCCGCCCGCGACCTCTTCGGCGGCCCGGGCGGCGAGTCCGGCCACGTGTGGGCGGCCCTCGCCTGGCCGCTGGCCCTGCTCGCGGTGTTCTTCCCGCTCGCGGTGGCGAGGTTCGCCCGCCTCAGCCGCTAGGGAGGCCCGGTCGCGCAGCCACGCGTCAGAGCGGTTCGTCGAGGTCTCTCAGGGGCAGGCCCGGTGCGTCGAGGCGTACGGGCCGGCTGCCGACCAGGGTCGTCAGATGTGTTTCGAGGGTCGCCAGCGCCTCGGGGCCGATGCGCTGTTCCCACTCTTCGCGCAACTCGTCGAAGATCGCCTCTCCCTGCCGCAGCACCTCGTGGCCGAGCGGGGTGACGCGCAGGCGTTTGCGGCGGCCGTCGAGTGGATCGGCCTCCCGGGTCACGTGTCCGCGTTCCTGCAGTACCGCGACGGTCTTCGCCGCCGCCTGCTTGGAGACCGACAGGCGTCGTCCGAGCTCCGAGGCGTTGTCCGCGCCGGCGGCGATCGCCCGCATGGCGAAGTCGTGGACGGGGCGTACGTCCTCGTGGCCGCGCCGGGCCAGCTCGGCGGTCGCGGCGTCCGCCAGCGAGCGGAACCCTCCGAGCAGCAGCAGTGCGAGATCAGCGCCGGATCGTGACATGGGGAGAAGGCTACGACCGTTGGACAAGGACAACCTCGTTGTCTATGTTGATGGACAACAAGGTTGTCTAATTGGGGAGAATCATGAACGCCACCCTCCCGGGCGTCACGCACCACCACGCAGACGTCAACGGCACCCGGCTGCACTACGCGGCGGCGGGAACCGACGGATCACCGATCCTGCTGGTCCACGGTTTCCCGGAAACCTGGTGGACCTTCCACAAGCTCATCCCGCTGCTTGCCCGGTCGCACCGGGTCTTCGCCGTCGACCTGCGCGGCTTCGGAGACTCCGGCAACGGGCCCGGCCAGTACGACAGCGCGACCTTCGCCGAGGACCTGCACCTGCTCATCGAACGGCTCGGCGTCGGCCCGGTCCACCTGACCGGCCAGGACATCAGCGGGGCGACCGTCTTCCGGGTGGCTGCCACCCATCCGGAAGACGTGCTCAGCCTCACCGCGATCGAGATGGGCCTGCCCGGCTTCGGCCTCGAAGCGCTGGCCGACGTCACCCGCGGCGGCGCCTGGCACATCGGCCTCCTCGCCGCCCCCGGCGTCCCCGAACTGCTCCTGACCGGACGCGAGCGGGAGTATCTGGCGGACTTCGCCTTCGGCACCATGATCGCGACGCCGGGAGCCGTCACCGACGCCGACGTCGAGGAGTTCGCCCGCACCTACGCCCGTCCCGACGGTTGGCGAGGCGCGAGCGGCCTGTACCGGTCGATGCTGCGGGAGGGCGCCGAGATCAAGGCCCTCGCCGGAACGCACGCGCTGACGGTGCCCGTACTCGCGGTCGACGCGGGCGGCGGCCCCTTCACGGCGGACACCATGTCCCGGGCCGCCGCCGGAGCGGAGGTGACCTCGGTGTCCCTCGACGGCGTGGGGCACTACGTCGCGCTGGAGGCCCCCGCGGAACTGGCGCGGGCCGTCCTCGATTTCGCCGCGAACGTCGACTCCCTCTAACCGTCCGCCCGATCGAGGAGCCGGGCACCTCGGCTCTCCGCGATCCGGCATACGTCGGTCAGCGCCTCGCCCATGCGGGCGAGGAGGTAGCGGAGCTGATCGGAGGTCGCGCGCGGGTCGTCGAGCAGGTCGGCGGCATGGCCCATAAGGTCGCCGACCATGCCGAGTTGGGCGCTCTCGACGATGTCCGCGACCCGGGAGAGCGGTCCGCTGCCGTCGGTCAGCAGGTAGCAGGGCTTGCCCTCGGGACTTCCCCAGGGCAGCAGGCGGGCGGGTGTGGGGGCGTGGTGGGTCATGCGGTCATTCCCCTGGGTGGTGTGGACGAGAACGACACACAGAGTGAACGGCGCCGTTCTAGGCTCGCCAGAGGGACAAGGGTGACGGCGCAGGTGTCACGGAGGGGTCGATCCAGTGGGCACGACTTACGGTGACTGGCTCAAGGAACAGCGCGAAGTGGCCGGCCTGACGCAGCAGCAACTGGCCGACGCGGCGATCATGACCCGGACGCACATCGCCCACATCGAGGCGGGCCGCCGGGTACCGTCGAAAGAGGACGCCCGGCGCCTGGACAACGCGCTGAACACGGGGAATGTGCTGAGCCGGTTTCTGCCGGGTGACGACGCGGCGGTCGCCGACTACTTCGAATCGGCGCGACTGCTCGAACAACAAGCGGTGATGATCCGGGAGTTCGCCTTGTCGTACATTCCGGGAATTCTTCAGACGCAAGGCTACGCACGCGCGGTCTTGGGCACGTCGTTCCCGCCGGTGAGTGAGGACGAGCGTGACAGGCTCGTCGTCACGCGCCTTGAGCGGGCGAAAATCCTGAATGATCCGGTGACGCCCGTGGTGTGGGCGCTGCTCGACGAGGCCGTGCTGCGGCGCCGGATCGGCGGACCGGGTGTGATGGCGGAACAGTTGAACCACCTGGTACGTCTGGCCGAGACCGGCCGGATTCAGGTGCACGTGCTGCCGTTCTCACTGGGGGGCCACCCGCTTCTGAGCAATATGGTCACGCTGATGTGGTTCGAGGACCAGCCGCCGGTGGCCTACGGCGAGGGCCTGTGGATGGGCAAGGTCCACGACTCCCCGTCCGTCGTCCAGGACATCCAGCATCGCTACGATTTCGCGCTGGGCAACGCCCTGCCACTGAAAGAATCCCTGGCTCTGCTCAGGGCGACAGCAAGGGACTGCGAACACCATGACCGACCGAGTCATACCGAGCGCGGGGGTACTGGCGGGGTGGCGTAGGTCCTCCTACAGCAATGATCAGGGCGGCAGCTGCCTCGAAGTCCTCGACGGTCACCGTCGGGGCGTCCCCGTGCGGGACTCGAAGAGCCCCCATGGCCCCGCGGTGATCGTCCCCGGCAGGGCCTGGGCGGCGTTCGTCGCGGCGGTCGGGAACGGCGGCCTCCCGTCCTGACCGTCGGCGGAGCCGTCAGTGGTGGAACCCCGTCGCCGCCCCCTTGTCCCGGGTCACCGGGCCCGGCTGGCGGCGGAGTTCCGGCAGCAGGCGTTCCAGGTCGGCCAGGAGCAGGTCCGCCATGTCGGCGGAGAAGCCGTTGCGGCACACCACGCGGAGTACCGACAGGTCCTCGCGGTGCGGCGGGAAGGTGTACGCCGGGACCAGCCAGCCGCCCTCCCGCAGTCGCCGGGCCACGTCGAAGACGTCGTACGCCGTCACGTCGTCGGCCGTCGTGAAGGCGAACACCGGCAGTTGGTCGCCGTGCGTCAGCAGCCGGAAGTCGCCCAGCGCCGACACCCGCGCGGCGAGCGATCCCGCGATGTCCCGGGCGGACTGCTGCACGGCCCGGTAGCCCTCCCGGCCCAGCCGCAGGAACGTGTAGTACTGCGCGGCCACCTGCGCGCCGGGCCGGGAGAAGTTCAGCGCGAAGGTCGGCATGTCGCCGCCCAGGTAGTTCACGCGGAACACCAGCTCCTCCGGAAGGGCCTCCGCGTCCCGCCACAGTGCCCAGCCGACGCCCGGGTAGACCAGCCCGTACTTGTGCCCCGAGGTGTTGATCGAGGCGACCCGCGGGAGCCGGAAGTCCCAGACCAGCTCCTCGTCCAGGAAGGGCGCGACCATGCCGCCCGAAGCCCCGTCGACGTGCACCGGGATGTCGAGTCCGGTGCGCTCCTGGAGGGCGTCCAGGGCGGCGCAGAGGTCGGCGACCGGTTCGTAGGAGCCGTCGAAGGTGGAGCCGAGGATGCCGACGACGCCGATGGTGTTCTCGTCGCACAGCTCGGCGGCGGCTGCGGATCGAGGTGGAAGCGGTTGCCCTCCATGGGGACCTGCCGGGCCTCGACCTCCCAGAAGTTGCAGAACTTCTCCCAGCAGACCTGGACGTTCACGCCCATGACGAGGTTGGGCCGCACGTCCTTCGCGGGATACCGGTCGGCGTTGCGCAGGGCCCAGCGCCGTTTGAGCGCCATCCCGGCCAGCATGCACGCCTCGCTCGATCCGGTGGTGGAGCAGCCCACGGCGGTCGAGGGATCGGGCGCGTGCCACAGGTCGGCGAGCATCGCCACGCAGCGCCGCTCCAGCTCGGCGGTGCGCGGGTACTCGTCCTTGTCGATCATGTTCTTGTCCCGGCACTCGCTCATCAGCACCCCGGCCTGCGGCTCCATCCAGGTGGTGACGAAGGTGGCCAGGTTCAGCCGCGCGTTGCCGTCCAGCATCAGCTCGTCGTGGACCAGCCGGTACGCGGTCTGCGGCGGCAGGGGAGTGGCGGGCATGCGGTGCGTGGGCGGGGCCTCGGTCATACCGCCCAGAGGGTCGGCCGTCGCGTAGAACGGGTTCACGGCGAGCCGGCGCCGGTCCCGGTCGTCGTCCCGCGGCGGGTGGGGCCCGTGGTGCAGTGGCATACGACCGACGGTAGGCCGGGCCCCCGTACCCCGCACCCGGGCGGGCGCGGCCACGGCTTGCACCTCACGTCGCGTGAGGCGGCAGCGTGGAGGGCGTCAGAGGAAGGAGCGCGGAAGTGAGCTACTCCGTGGGACAGGTCGCGGGGTTCGCCGCGGTGACGGTGCGCACCCTGCACCACTACGACGAGATCGGCCTGCTCGTACCCGGCGGGCGCAGCCACGCGGGGCACCGGCGCTACAACGACGCCGATCTCGACCGGCTGCAGCAGATCCTGTTCTACCGCGAGCTCGGCTTCCCGCTCGACGAGGTCGCCGCCCTGCTCGACGACCCGGCCGCGGACCCGCGTGCGCACCTGCGCCGCCAGCACGAGCTGCTGACCGCCCGGATCGAGAAGCTGGAGAGGATGGCGGCGGCCGTGGAGCAGGCCATGGAGGCACGCAGTATGGGCATCAACCTCACGCCCGAGGAGAAGTTCGAGGTCTTCGGCGACTTCGACCCCGACCAGTACGAGGAGGAGGTCCAGGAGCGCTGGGGCGGCACCGACGCCTACCGCCAGTCGAAGGAGAGGACCGCCTCGTACACCAAGGAGGACTGGCAGCGCGTCCAGGACGAGGCCGACGAGCTCACCCGGCGCTTCGTCGCCCTGCTGGACGCCGGTGAGCCCGCCGGCTCCGAGGCGGCCATGGACGCCGCCGAGGACCACCGGCAGGGGATCGCCCGCAACCACTACGACTGCGGGTACGAGATGCACACCTGCCTGGGCGAGATGTACGTCTCGGACGAGCGGTTCACGCGGAACATCGACGCCGCCCGGGAGGGCCTCGCCGCCTACATGCGCGACGCGATCCTCGCGAACGCGGCCCGGCACACCCCCTGAGCGGTGGTCGTGGCCCGGGTCTCACTCCCGGGCCACGACCACCGCCGTCCCGTACGCGCACACCTCGGTTCCCACGTCCGCGGCCTCCGTCACGTCGAAGCGGAACGCGAGGACCGCGTTGGCGCCCCGCGTGCGTGCCTGCTCGACGAGCCGCTCCATCGCCTCGTTGCGGGTCTCCACCAGCGTCTTCGTGAGTCCGCGCAGCTCACCGCCGATCATCGACTTCAGCCCGGCACCGATCTGGCTCCCCAGGTGCCGGGAGCGCACGGTCAGTCCGAAGACCTCGCCGAGCACCTCCTGCACGCGGTATCCCGGCAGTTCGTTCGTGGTCACGACCAGCACCTCGGGCTGCGGGCCCTGGCCGCCGCCGTATTCTTCAATACCCATGATTCCCAGGCTTCCCCGGGAACGTCACAGTGCACCCCCGAAGCCCCGTGGAACCCGGGGCACCGCGGCTGCGTTGTACGTTTGGGCAGCCAGGTCCAGCCCGCCTCCCCCAGCAGCAGGAGCCACAATCCCGTGACCACCCTTGCGCTCGGTCCCGAGTGGATCAGCCCGGACTATCTGATCGAGACGTTCAGTCTCCCGGGCATCCTGCTCATCGTCTTCGCCGAGTCCGGACTCTTCGCGTTCCTGCCCGGCGACTCGCTGCTGTTCACGGCGGGTCTCTTCGTCGCCCAGGGCGAGTACATCAGCCAGCCGCTGTGGCTGGTGTGCACGCTGATCGTGGCCGCCGCCGTCCTCGGCGACCAAGTCGGCTACATGATCGGCAAGTTCTTCGGACCGAAGCTCTTCAGCCGCCCCAACTCCAAACTCTTCAAACAGGAGAATCTGGAGAAGGCGCACGAGTTCATGGAGCGGTACGGACCCAAGGCGATCGTCCTGGCCCGCTTCGTGCCGATCGTGCGCACCTTCGCCCCCATCGTGGCGGGCGCCGGCCGCATGAAGTACCGCACCTTCCTCACGTACAACGTCATCGGCGGTGTGGCCTGGGGCACCGGCGTCACGCTCGCGGGCTACTGGCTCGGCCAGATCGAGCTCATCCGGACCAACGTCGAGGCCATCCTCGTCCTGATCGTCGTCGTCTCCGTGGTGCCGATCGCCATCGAGTACCTGCGGGAGCGCAAGAAGAAGCAGCGCGCGGCGGAGGCGGCACCGGCGGACCGGCAGCAGCCCCCGTCCCCGTACCCGGTCATGGACGACGCCACGACCCAGCTCCGCCGCGTGGACCCGTACCAGCAGCCGCAGCCGCAGCAGCAGTCACCGCAGCACCAGCAACCGCAGCAGCACCAGCAGCAGTACGACCAGGGCTACGGCAACCAGCCCGACCAGGGCTACGGCCGGCAGCAGCCGTACGCCCAGCAGTACCCGCAGGGCTACGGAGGACAGCAGCCCTACGGCGACCAGCAGGGCGGGCAGTACCCCTACAACCAGGGCCGCTGACGTAGGGCCCGGGCCCTAGAAACCCCGGGTCCGCTTGGCCGCCCGGCGGCCCGCGGCGTCCGCGCCCGGCACACGCAGGAACAGCCGCGAGATCTCGCCACCGAGGTTCACCCCGATCGCGATGGCCATCGCCAGCGCCACCGCCGTGGACAGGGACACCAGCCCCCTGTCCACTTCGCTCTGCGCGATGGCCAGCAGCCCGAAGTACGTCGCCGAACCGGGCAGCAGCGGACCGATCGCCGCGGTCATGTACGGCAGCGCCGACGCGAACCGGTACCGGGACATCAGCTGCCCGAACAGGCCCACGAGCCCGGCCGCGGCGGCCGTGGAGGCCACCGGCGAGATGTCCCCGACGATGTGCATGGCGCCGTACACGGTCCAGGCGATGCCGCCGTTCAGGGTCACCGCGAGGACGGTGGATCGTTCCTGCTGGAGCAGGATCGCGAAGGCGAGCGAGAGCAGCATCGACGCGCCGATCTGGACCAGTGGTTCGTCGCCCTGGCCCAGCGCCGCGTCCGGATTCAGCTCGGCGCCGAGCTGCACGCCGAAGTACAGCACCAGCAGCACCCCGGCGACGATGCTGACGAAGAAGTACATGACCTCCAGCAGGCGCGCCGCGGCGGTGATGTAGAAGCCGGTCAGGCCGTCCTGCACCCCCGCCACCAGCGCCCGCCCCGGCAGCAGGGCGAACAGCCCACCGGTGATGACCGCGGACGCCGCCACGTGGACGTCGGTGAGGGTGAGCGCGATACCGATCGCGGCGGGCGGCATCGCGGCCACCGCGAACTGGTAGAACTCCGGCAGCCCGCGCCCCGCGCACAGCCAGGCCAGCCGGTCGCCGAGCATCGACCCGAGCATCGCCGCGACGAACACCGTGGGCCCGCCGCCCACCAGGACCGAGGCCGCCCCCGCGAGCAGACCGCTCGCCGTGGTCAGCACCCAGGTGGGGTACGGGTGCCGGTTGCGGCGCATCTCCGCCAGGCGCCGGTAGGCCTCCTCCAGGGAGATGTTCGTGTCGGGGTCGCTGAGGTCGTCCACCAGCTGGAAGACGGCCGCCAGCCGGGTGTAGTCGGTGCCGCGGCGGCGTACCGTCCGCGACGCCGTCACCGGGTCGTCGACCAGGGACGGCTGGTAGGAGATGGACAGCAGGGTGAACGTGACGGTCGGTTCGCAGCGGTCCAGGCCGTAGGACCGGCAGACGGCGAACATCGCCGCTTCCACGTCCTCGGCACCCTCGCCGCCCGCCAGCAGCAGCTCCCCGATACGCAGCGTCAGGTCGAGCACGCGCGGCACCGCGGGGCCGGTCTCGTCGTCGTGCTTCTGCGACGGCTCGGGCGCGGGCCGCTCGGCCACCGGCATGCGCAGCATGGCCCGCATCCGGTCCTGCCACGGCACGTCCGTCAGGTTGACCGCCGGGAACCCGCTCGCCGGGGTGAAGGCGGTGGGGGCGGTCCAGGCGCTGTGGGTGCTCGGCAGCGTGAAGGCCGAGCCCTCGGCGTCCGCGGGCGCGGCCGGCGGCGCCTCCAGCCCGTCGGGCAGCGAGAACTCCGAGGTCGTCTCGGACTCCGTGTCCGTGTGCCGCTGGACGGCCAGCCCCTGCGGGATCTCGAACTCGGACGTCGTCGACGACTCCCCGTCGAGCGACGCCGCGAACCCGCTGGGCTGCCGGAAGGCACTGCGGGCCTCGTCCGACTGCGGCTTGTGGTCCTCCGCCTCCGTCACCTGCGCAACGCTCCGCTCCCTGGTCCGAACTCACCCTCCTGTTGACCTCAGTATGGTCACCCAAACGCGAACGGGCCGCACGCGTGTGCGTGCGGCCCGTTCGCTGCCGGCGTGCTCAGTGGCCGCCCTGGTCCTTGAAACGCTTGTAGGACCGCTCGATCTCGGCCTCGGCGTCGGTGCGGCCCACCCAGTCGGCGCCCTCGACGGACTTGCCGGGCTCCAGGTCCTTGTAGACCTCGAAGAAGTGCTGGATCTCCAGGCGGTCGAACTCCGACACGTGGTGGATGTCACGCAGGTGCTCCACACGCGGGTCGGTCGACGGGACGCACAGCAGCTTGTCGTCGCCGCCGGCCTCGTCCGTCATCCGGAACATGCCGATCGCGCGGCAGCGGATGAGGCAGCCCGGGAAGGTCGGCTCGTCCAGGATGACCAGCGCGTCCAACGGGTCGCCGTCCTCGCCGAGGGTGTTCTCGACGAAGCCGTAGTCGGTCGGGTAGGCGGTCGAGGTGAACAGTCGGCGGTCCAGGCGGATACGACCGGTCTCGTGGTCCACCTCGTACTTGTTCCGCGAACCCTTCGGGATCTCGATCGTGACGTCGAACTCCACCGGACGCTCCTCCATGATCAGCACATAGTTCTGGTGGTTAAGTGTCCCTCACGCCGGTGTGTGATCGCGAAAGGGGCTGGTGGTCGTGCCGGAGCCGATGCCTTGGCGGGTCGCGAAAGAGCGCGCGGCGCGTGCCGCGCGCGCCGTACGACCGCGTCTCACGCACGCCGCGCGGACCGTCACGCCGCGGATCACGCGGGCGGCACGGTCCACGAAGCCGCAGCTCGCGCGGGTCGCACTCGCCACGAAACCGCAGCTCACGCGGGTCGCACTCGCCACGAAACCGCAGCTCACGCGAGTCGCGCGCGCCACGAAACCGCAGCTCGCCCGAGCCGTACGGGCCACGGGACCGCAGCTCGCGCGGATCACGAAGCCGAGGACCTGGCAGTACAGCGCCGGTGCCGCCACCGCCGGACTGGCACTCGCCGCCGGTGTGGTGACCGCCGCCGGCCCCTGGGACTCCACGGGTCAGCGTACGGCCGAGCGGGACCGGGTCGTCGCACGGGAACACACGGGTGGCGCAGATCACGGCCGCGGATCCGGAGCCGCGGGCAGCCCCCGCCCCGCGCCCTCCGCGGGGGCCGTCCTCGCCGCCCTCGGCGGCACCACCGCGCCGGGCGGCGGCACCAAGGCGGCCCCGGCCGACGGGACGGCCGTCGCCGACGTCCTGGACCCCCTCCTGGAGGACCCGGCGCTCGGCACCCACCGCGCGGCGTCCGTCGTCGACCTGACCACCGGCAAGCGGCTGTACGGCCTCGGCGGCGACGTGCCCCTCACGCCCGCCTCCACCACGAAGATCGCCACCGCCGTCGCCGCCCTCACCGCCCTCGGCCCCGACCACCGCCTCACCACTCGCGCCGCCCTGGAGGCCGACACCGGCGAACTCGTCCTGGTCGGCGGCGGCGACCCCACCCTCACCGCCCGCGAGGACGCCCGGGGCCTCGCCAGTCTGCGCACCCTCGCCGAGAAGACCGCCGCCGCCCTCGAGAAGAGGGACGTGCGCAAGGTGACGCTGTCGTACGACACGACGCTCTACGCCGGTGCGGAAATGCACCCGATAGGGGTCAACGAGAACCTCGCCCCCGTCACCGCCCTCATGGCGGACGAGGCCCGAACCGACGACTCCACCAGCGGTCCCGCCCCGCGCGAGGGCGACCCGGCCGACGCCGCCGCCCGGGCCTTCGCCGGTTTTCTGAAGCAGCACGGCATCACCGCGTCCGCCCCCGGCCCCTCCAAGGCCACGGACCGGTCCGACACCCTCGCCACCGTCTCCTCGCCCCCGCTGTCGGCCCTGGTCGAGCGGATGCTGACCAACAGCGACAACGACCTCGCCGAGGCCCTGGCCCGCCACACCGCCGCGGCGAGCGGCCGGCCCGCCGACTTCGACGGCGCGTCCGCCGCCGTCGGGGAGACGCTGAAGCGGCTCGGCCTGCCGGTGGGCGGCGCACGCTTCCACGACGGCAGCGGCCTGGACCGCGCCGACCTGGTCACCGCCGACCTGCTCACCGCGCTGCTGGCCGAGGCCGCCGACCCGGCCCGCCCCCAGCTCCGCCCGGTCCTCACCGGTCTGCCCGTCGCCGGCTTCACCGGCACGCTGGCCGGCCGCTACACGGACGGCGCAGCGGGCCTCGTCCGCGCCAAGACGGGCACCCTGACCGGCGTCAACACCCTCGCCGGCACGGCCACCACCCCCGACGGCCACGTCCTGGCCTTCGCCTTCCTGGCCAACGAGACAACCGACCCCTGGACAGCCCAGTACACCCTGGACAAGGCAGCAACAAGCCTGACGTCGTAGCCGCGTAGCTGCGGGCAGTCGTGCCTCCCCCAGTGCCTGAACGGCCTGGGAGGTACCCCCAGGGCGGCACGGGTGGGCGCAGCGGCACCCCGCCGGCGCCGGGCTGCGCACCCGCCCCTGCCCGCACCGACGCCGGGCGCCCGATGCCACCCCGGCCCGCACAGCCTGCCCCCAGCGGCAGCGCTCCCGTACCGTTGACACATGACGAGCATCGGCGCATCTACCGGCATGGTCGACTGGAACCTCGCGGTGGCGACCGCGACCCGGCTCGTACGACCCGGCCCCGAGGTGAGCCGCGACGAGGCCAGGGCCGTCGTCGCGGAGCTCCGGCGCCATGCCAAGTCCTCGGAGGAACACGTCCGGGGCTTCACCCGCATGACCACCGACGAGGCCCACGACACCCCCGTCCTGGTCGTCGACCGCCCCGGCTGGATCCGGGCGAACGTCGCCGGCTTCCGGGAGATCCTCAAACCCCTCCTGGAGAAGATGGAGGAGCGGCGCGGCGGCAGCGCGGGCAACGCGGTCCTCGGCGCCGTCGGCGGCAAGGTCACCGGCGTGGAGCTGGGCATGCTGCTGTCGTTCCTGTCCTCCCGCGTACTGGGCCAGTACGAGACCTTCGCCCCCGCCACCCGCGAACTGCCCGCCGGCGCCAACGGCGGCGGCCGGCTGCTCCTCGTCGCCCCCAACATCGTCCACGTCGAACGCGAACTCGACGTCCAGCCGCACGACTTCCGCCTGTGGGTGACCCTGCACGAGGAGACGCACCGCACCCAGTTCACCGCGGTGCCCTGGCTGCGCGATCACCTGGAGGGCGAAATCCAGTCGTTCCTGGCCGAGACCGACGTCGATCCGATGACCGTGCTCGAACGGGTGCGCGAGGCCGCCCAGACCCTCGCAGGGGGCCGCCCCGAGGCGGAGGAGGACGACGGCGGCCGGTCGCTGGTCGAGCTGGTGCAGACCCCGGCCCAGCGCGAGGTCCTCGGCCGCCTCACCGCCGTGATGTCGCTGCTGGAGGGCCACGCCGACTACGTGATGGACGGCGTCGGCCCGGCGGTGGTGCCGAGCGTCGGCGAGATCCGCGAGAAGTTCCAGCAGCGCCGCGCCAAGGGCGCCTCCCGCCTCGACATGGCGCTGCGCAGGCTGCTCGGCCTGGACGCCAAACTCCGGCAGTACCGCGACGGGGAGCGCTTCGTGCGGGCCGTCGTCGACGAGTGCGGCATGGACGGCTTCAACCGCGTCTGGACCTCCCCGAACACCCTCCCCACCAAGTCGGAGATCGCCAAACCGGCGGACTGGATCGCGCGGGTGCACCGCAAGCCGGAGGCGTGAGCCCCGCGGGCGGGCGTGAACGTTTCCGGCCGACGGCAGTCGAACGACCCCTCAATCACCCGTCCGAGGGACCGTGAGCCTCCGGAAGGCGTGCGATGCTCGGGGAACGCCCCGTTTCTGTCACCATCTACACACTCTGCGTGACCGAATCTCGGGCTCACCCCCCGACAACTTCATGAAGGGCACCGGACATGGGTCCCCATCCTGCGGTCGCGGCGATACGCCTGGCGGTCCGCCGCGTCCTCCACGACATCCTCACCGAACTGAACACCCCGGCCGGCATCCCCGCCACCGCGGCCGCCGCCGCGACACCCGTCGAACGAACGCCGGAACGAAAGCCCGAGCGCCCGCCGTCCCCGCTCGTGCTCGTGGCCTGCTCCGGAGGCGCCGACTCCATGGCGCTCGCCTCCGCCCTCGCCTTCGAGGCACCCCGCCTCGGCGTCCGCGCCGGCGGCGTCACCGTCGATCACGGCCTGCAGACCGGTTCCGACCTGCGCGCCGAAGAGGTCGTCCTGCGCCTGCGCGAACTCGGCCTCGACCCCGTGGAGTCCACCGCCGTCAGCGTCGGCCGCGCGGGAGGCCCCGAAGCCGCCGCCCGCGACGCCCGCTACGCCGCCCTGGACACCGCCGCCACCCGCCACGGCGCCGCCGCCGTCCTGCTCGGCCACACCCGCGACGACCAGGCCGAAACCGTCCTGCTGGGCCTCGCCCGCGGCTCCGGCATCCGCTCCCTGTCGGGCATGGCCGCGGTCTCGGGGGCCGGCGGCCGTTACCGGCGCCCCTTCCTCCAGGTGGACCGGCAGACCGCCCGCAAGGCCTGCATGGTCCAGTCCCTGCCCGTCTGGGACGACCCCCACAACGCCGACCCCGCCTACACCCGCTCCCGACTGCGCCACGAGGGCCTGCCCGCCCTGGAGAAGGCCCTCGGCAAGGGCGTCGTCGAGGCCCTCGCCCGTACGGCCCAGCTCTCCCGCGACGACGCCGACGCCCTCGACACCTGGGCCCGCCAGGCCGAGGCCGGCGTGCGCGACGCCACCGGCGGCCTGGAGTGCGCCGGGCTCTACGCCCTGCCGCCCGCCGTACGCCGCCGGATCCTGCGCCGCGCCGCCATCGAGGCCGGTGCTCCGGCCGGTGCGCTGTTCGCCCGCCACCTCGAGGAAGTCGACCGGCTGATCACCGGCTGGCGCGGCCAGGGAGCCATCAACCTCCCGGGCAAAGTCGTCGCCCGCAGGCAGGGTGGCAGACTGGTGATTCGGCAAGGCTGAATCCGGACCCTCCGCCGATCCGCACACGGATCGCCGGGACGCTCCGGAGGGCCGGTGGGACGACCGAAAGTGATGCGGGTGGACGCGAACGACATGGGTGCCGACCTCGAGAAGGTACTCATCACGAAGGAAGAGATCGACGCGAAGCTGGCCGAGCTGGCCGCGAAGATCGACGCGGAGTACGCGGGCAAGGACCTGCTCATCGTCGGTGTGCTCAAGGGCGCCGTGATGGTCATGGCCGACCTCGCCCGGTCGCTGTCCACCCCCGTCACCATGGACTGGATGGCGGTGTCGTCCTACGGCGCGGGCACCCAGTCCTCCGGCGTGGTGCGGATCCTCAAGGACCTCGACACCGACATCAAGGGCCGGCACGTCCTGATCGTCGAGGACATCATCGACTCCGGCCTGACCCTGTCCTGGCTGATCTCCAACCTCGGCTCGCGCGAGCCCGCCTCCCTCAAGGTGTGCACGCTGCTGCGCAAGCCCGACGCGGCGAAGGTCGCCATCGACGTCGAGTGGGCCGGCTTCGACATTCCCAACGAGTTCGTCGTCGGCT
Organism: Streptomyces olivaceus; assembly: GCF_000721235.1. Classification (GTDB taxonomy): domain Bacteria; phylum Actinomycetota; class Actinomycetes; order Streptomycetales; family Streptomycetaceae; genus Streptomyces; species Streptomyces olivaceus. The sequence goes on along the minus strand of NZ_JOFH01000054.1, from coordinate 40,432 downwards.
ACGGCCTCGACTACGCCGAGAAGTACCGCAACCTCCCGTTCGTGGGTACGCTCGCGCCCCACGTGTACGGCGGCTGACGCGGCCCGTGACGGGTCGCACGGCCTTTCGGCGGGCGGACGGGAACCCCTGAGGCCGTCGCGCCGTTGGAGCATGCAGACGGGACGCCAGCCCTCCCGTGCGCCTGAGGGCCACCGCGCTGGGGTACCGTCGGAAGAACTGTCTTATCAAACTCACTATGGCAGGAGGGACGGGGCGACACCGCTCCGTGTGGATGGACGTGAAGCGATACTTCCGTGGGCCAATCATGTGGATCGTGCTGGCCGTCCTTGCCGTGGTCGTGTTGATGCAAGTCGTGGGCTCGTCCGGCGGCTACAAGACGGTGGACACGGGCCAGGTCGTCCAGGCGATCAACGACAACAAGGTCGAGTCGGCCAAGCTGACCACCGGTGACGAGCAGACCATCAAGGTCCAGCTCAAGGACGGCGAAAAGGTCGAGGGCGACTCGAAGATCCAGGCGAGTTACATCGGCGACCAGGGTGTGACCCTCGCCAACACGCTGCAGAACAAGTACCAGGACAAGCAGATCCCCGACGGCTACACCGTCTCGCCGTCGAAGCAGAACCCGTTCGTCGGGATCCTGCTCTCGCTGCTTCCGTTCGTCCTGATCGTGGTCGTCTTCCTGTTCCTGATGAATCAGATGCAGGGCGGCGGCTCCCGGGTCATGAACTTCGGCAAGTCCAAGGCCAAGCTCATCACCAAGGACACGCCCAAGACGACGTTCTCGGACGTCGCCGGTTCGGACGAGGCGGTCGAGGAGCTCCACGAGATCAAGGAGTTCCTCCAGGAGCCGGCCAAGTTCCAGGCCGTCGGCGCCAAGATCCCCAAGGGCGTGCTGCTGTACGGCCCGCCCGGCACCGGCAAGACCCTGCTCGCGCGCGCCGTCGCGGGCGAGGCGGGCGTGCCGTTCTACTCGATCTCCGGTTCCGACTTCGTCGAGATGTTCGTCGGTGTCGGCGCCTCCCGGGTCCGCGACCTGTTCGAGCAGGCCAAGGCGAACGCCCCGGCCATCGTCTTCGTCGACGAGATCGACGCGGTCGGCCGCCACCGCGGCGCCGGCCTCGGCGGCGGCCACGACGAGCGCGAGCAGACGCTGAACCAGCTGCTCGTCGAGATGGACGGCTTCGACGTCAAGGGCGGCGTGATCCTCATCGCCGCGACGAACCGGCCCGACATCCTGGACCCGGCGCTGCTGCGTCCCGGTCGTTTCGACCGGCAGATCGCCGTCGACCGGCCGGACATGCAGGGCCGCCTGGAGATCCTCAAGGTCCACCAGAAGGGCAAGCCGGTCGCCCCGGACGTCGACCTGTCGGCCGTCGCCCGCCGTACGCCCGGCATGACCGGTGCCGACCTGGCCAACGTGCTGAACGAGGCCGCCCTGCTGACGGCCCGCAGCGACCAGAAGCTGGTCGACAACCACATGCTGGACGAGGCGATCGACCGGGTGGTCGCGGGCCCGCAGAAGCGGACCCGGATCATGTCGGACAAGGAGAAGAAGATCACCGCGTACCACGAGGGCGGACACGCCCTGGTCGCGGCGGCCTCACCGAACTCCGACCCCGTCCACAAGATCACGATCCTCTCCAGAGGCCGGGCCCTCGGTTACACGATGGTGCTCCCGGACGAGGACAAGTACTCGACCACGCGCAACGAGATGCTCGACCAGCTGGCCTACATGCTGGGCGGCCGCGCGGCCGAGGAACTGGTCTTCCACGATCCGACGACGGGCGCCGCCAACGACATCGAGAAGGCCACCAGCGTGGCCCGCGCGATGGTCACGCAGTACGGCATGACCGAGCGCCTCGGTGCCATCAAGTTCGGCGGCGACAACAGCGAGCCGTTCCTCGGGCGCGAGATGGCCCACCAGCGCGACTACTCGGAAGAGGTCGCCGCGCTGGTCGACGAGGAGGTCAAGAAGCTCATCGAGACGGCGCACAACGAGGCCTGGGAGATCCTGGTCGAGAACCGCGACGTCCTCGACAACCTCGTCCTCGCGCTGCTTGAGAAGGAGACGCTGGGCAAGGAGGAGATCGCCGAGGTCTTCTCCCAGATCGTCAAGCGCCCCGCCCGGCCCGCCTGGACCGGTTCCTCGCGGCGTACGCCGTCGACCCGTCCGCCGGTCCTCTCCCCGAAGGAGCTGGCCCTGACGAACGGAGCGAACGGCGCGCCCGCGGCGATCTCCACCGTCAAGAGCCCCGCACCGGAGCCGGCCCCGGCACCGGAGCGGTCCCCGGAGGACCGGCCCGAGAGCTGACCCCGGCCGCTTCCGACCGCCTCACCAGGCCCGGAATGTATGCCGCGCCCCCCAGGTTCTAGCCTTGGGGGGCGCGGCATTTCCGTATGCCCACCGCAGGACGGATCAGGAACGAGGCACCACATGACCGACCCCGTGACGCTGGACGGCGAGGGCCAGATCGGCGAGTTCGACGAGAAGCGCGCCGAGAACGCCGTACGCGAGCTGCTCATCGCGGTCGGAGAGGACCCGGACCGCGAGGGCCTGCGCGAGACCCCGGCGCGGGTGGCGCGGGCGTACCGGGAGCTTCTGGCGGGCAACACGCAGGAGCCCGAGGACGTACTGACGACGACGTTCGACATCGGACACGACGAGATGGTCCTGGTGAAGGACATCGAAATCGTCAGCCTGTGCGAGCACCACATGCTCCCGTTCCACGGTGTGGCCCACATCGGATACATCCCGGCTGAGAGCGGCAAGATCACGGGCCTGTCCAAGCTCGCCCGGCTGGTTGAGGTGTTCGCCCGCCGTCTGCAGGTGCAGGAACGTCTCACCACGCAGGTCGCCGACTCTCTCGTGAAGATCCTCGAAGCCCGCGGTGTGATCGTCGTGATCGAGGCCGAGCACATGTGCATGTCGGTGCGCGGGGTCCGCAAGCCGGGCGCCAAAACCACGACGTCGGCGGTACGGGGTCAGCTTCGCGACGCCACGACCCGGGCCGAGGCGATGAGCCTGATACTGGCGCGCTGAGCGTGCCGGCGCGCTGATCGTGCCGGCGCGGCGCGCTGAGCCGCGTCAGGCGGCGGTGGCCGCGCCCGGGTGGTCGTCGTCCTCGTCCTCGGGGAGCTTGCAGACGCGTTCCATGAAGACCGCGGCCGCTATGACGGCGATGCCCGCCACGACCGAGAGGCCGGCGTAGATGGCCTGGTCGCGGCGGGCCGGGATGTCGAGGTACTCCAGGAGGAAGACGCCCGTGCCGCCGTACATGCCGGCGACCAGGGCGGCCACCAGTGCGCTGGCCTGGCCGAAGACGACCGCGCGGGCCGCCATCATCGGGTCGACGCCCTTGGCTCCGGGGACGCGGTCCCGCTGGGCCTTCAGGCGGGCGCGGATCGAGAGGGCCGTGGCCAGCAGGATCACCGCGATCAGGGCGAGGACGACGGGGGCGGCCAGGGGGACGCTGGGGAGGGTCCCCACCGAGTTCCACAGGCGGGCACCGGCCCAGGACAGGACTCCGGCGACGGCGAACACGCCGGCCAGCACCCTGATGCGCAGCTCTTTCACGGTGTCCCGGTGTCCCTTCGGTTCCCCAGCCGGTTCCCCAGCGCGGTCGGCCTGACCTCGTTGACCTTAACGACTACTCGGGCAGCCGGAGTTCCAGGTCGGCGCGGGGCGCGACGCCTTCGCGGGTGACGGACTCCAGGAGGACGGCGACCGTGCCCCGTCCGGGCAGCAGGGCCTCGGGGTCCACGTCCAGCCAGGGGGCGAGCACGAAGGCGCGTTCGTGGGCGCGGGGGTGGGGGAGGGTGAGGAGCGGGTCGTCGGAGACGACCTCGGCGTAGGCGACGATGTCCACGTCCAGGGTGCGCGGGCCCCAGTGCTCGTCGCGGACGCGGTGGAAGGCCTCCTCGACCGCGTGCGCCCGCTCCAGGAGCGACGACGGGGGCAGGGTGGTCTTCACGACCACGACCGCGTTGAAGTACGTGGGCTGGCTGCCGGGGTCGACGCCCCACGGCTCCGTCTCGTACACCGGCGAGACGCCCTTGACGCGCACGCCCGGCGTGTCCTCCAGGGCGTCGATCGCGCCCTGGAGCGTCTCCAGGCGGTTGCCCAGGTTGGCGCCGAGGGCGATCACCGCGCGCTTCGGGTTGGACAGGGTGGTGTCCGCGGCGTCCACCTGCTCGATGACGGCGGCTGGCACGGGCTGTACGGTCGGGTCGCTGGGACCCTTGGCGAAGGGGGCGCTCATACACGGCTCCGGATGATGGTGACGGTCACGTCGTCGAAGGGCACGGTGATCGGCGCGTCGGGCTTGTGGACGCAGACCTCGACCTCCTCGACCCCTTCGTGCTTCAGACAGACCTGGGCGATGCGGTCGGCGAGCGTCTCGACGAGGTTGACGGGCTCGCCCTCGACGACGGCCACGACCTCCTCGGCCACGATGCCGTAGTGCACGGTCTTCGCCAGGTCGTCGTCGGCCGCGGCCGGGCGGGTGTCCAGGCCCAGGACGATGTCCACGAGGAAGGTCTGGCCGTCCTCGCGTTCCTTGGGAAACACACCGTGGTGCCCGCGGGCCTTCAGGCCGCGCAGCGCGACACGATCCACGCGAATCACTCCTGCAGTCGTCGGTCTCGGCCGGTCGTACCACGTGCGGGAGGTACGACGGGCCCGGTCGAATCTACCCGCGGGCACTGACAGGGCCGGGCCGCGGGGGGTGCGGGACGGGGGTGGGGCGGGAGCGGGGCGGGAGTGGAGCGGGGGTGGGGCCGCGGGTAGGTAGCCGCCCATACCCGGTGGTCCGTGATTCCAACCACGTCCTGGCGGGTCAGGGATCAGGGAGGGGTCTCGTCGCCGTCACCGTCGGCGTCCTCGGTTCCGGCGAGGACCGGGGAGGCGTGGTGCGACCAGAGCTTCCAGCCGGCCGGCGTGCGCCGGAACGTGTTCGTGGCGACCACGAGCTGGCCTACGAGGGGGCCGAGCTCTTCGTCGTCGCCGTCGGGGGCCGGACCGCCGCTGAGAATGTTCTCCGTGCAGGTCACCAGGGCGGTGTCGCCGGTGACGGAGACGTGCGTGTCGGTGAGGAAGAACTGGATGTAGTCCGTGTTCGCCATGATCAGGGCGTACGAGCGCAGGACCTCCCCGCGGCCGGTGAGCACCGGCCAGCCGGGGTGCACGCAGGAGACCACGCCGACGTCGGCGTGGTCGTGGTACGACTCGTCGACGCCCAGGTCGGAGGGGGTGAGCCAGAACTCGGAGACCTTCTCGAAATCGCCCTCCTCCAGTGCCTCGTAGAAGGCGGCGTTGGCGGCCTCGACCTGTTCGACGTCGATGTGCGGCGCGTTCACCGGGCTCCTTCGTCGGGGTGGGCTCCTTCGACCGTGCCTTCGACGGTGCGGGCTCCTTCGACGGCGCGGGCGACGCGTACGGCGTCGGCCGTGGCGCGGACTTCGTGGACGCGCACGGCCCAGGCGCCGGCGTGCGCCGCGAGCGCGGAGACGGCCGCGGTGGCCGCGTCGCGCTCCCGCGCGGGGGGCGGGGCCGCCTGCGGGCCGGCGAGGACCCGGCCGAGGAAGCGTTTGCGGGAGGCGGCGACGAGGAGGGGGTGGCCGAGGGCGAGGAGGCGGTCCAGGTGGGCGAGGAGGACGAGGTCGTGCTCGGCGTTCTTCGAGAAGCCGAGGCCGGGGTCGACGACGACGCGGTCGGGGGCGATGCCGCCGTCGAGTACGGCCTCCACGCGGGTGCGGAGTTCGTCGACGACCTCGGTGACGACGTCGTCGTAGGTGCCCCTGACGTTGCCGCCCTCCAGGAGGCCGCGCCAGTGCATGACGACGAAGGGGGCGCCGGCGTCGGCGACGACCGGGATCATCCTCGCGTCCGCCAGGCCGCCGCTGACGTCGTTGACCAGGGCTGCACCGGCGGCGAGGGCCCGCTCGGCGACGGAGGCGCGCATGGTGTCGACGGAGACCGTGACGCCCTCGGAGGCGAGGCCGCGCACGACCGGGACGACGCGCCTCAGCTCCTCGTCCTCGTCGACGCGGGTGGCGCCGGGGCGGGTGGACTCGCCGCCCACGTGTTTCGGTGGGGGTGCGGGTAGCGCGTTGGGTTGTGGGGTGGTGCGGGGCCGCGCCGGGGGGTGTCCGTCCTCGGAACGGCGCGGAATCGCTTGGACAGGGAAGCCGGCTCCGTTGACGCGCCAACCGCTGCGGGCGGACACCCCCCGACACGTCCCCTCCCCGCCGTACGCGGCTGACCCGCCCGAGCTGCGGGCAGTCGTGCCGCTGGGGCGGCACGGGTGGGCGCAGCGGCACCCCGCAAGCGCCGGGCCGCGCACCCCACTCCCGGCCAGCATCCGCGCCGGTGCCGGGGAAGCGCCGGCCCGCACGACCCGCGTCGGCTCAGGCCCGCGCAGCGTCTCCGTGGGCGCACGGTCGCCGTACCGCCCTGCGCCGCCGCAGTACCCGCGGCAGCGGCGGCGCGAGGGTGAGGAAGCCCTCCGCCTGCATCGCGGCGAAGCCGATGCGGGGGAGGTCCGCGGAGGTGCGGTAGACGACGAAGCGCGGCTCCCAGCGCGGACGGAACTTCGCGTTGAACTTGTAGAGGGACTCGATCTGGAACCAGCGGGAGAGGAAGACCAGCAGCCCCCGCCAGGCCCGGAGGACCGGGCCCGCGCCGATCTTCTCGCCGCGCGCGAGTGCCGCGCGGAACATCGCGAAGTTGAGGGACACCCGCGTGATGCCGAGCCTCGGGGCCGCCTGGAGCGCGGCCACGATCAGCAGTTCGTTCATGCCGGGGTCGGCCGACCGGTCGCGCCGCATGAGGTCCAGGGAGACTCCGTCCGGGCCCCACGGCACGAAGTGGAGGACCGCCTTCAGGTCGCCGTACTCGCCCGGCTCGGCGTCCTGCTTGTGCGCCGTCGCGAGCAGGCAGTCGCCGTCGGCCGGGTCACCCATGCGGCCCAGGGCCATGGAGAAGCCGCGCTCGGTGTCCGTGCCGCGCCAGGCGTCGGCGGCGCGGCGTACGCGGTCCAGTTCGGCGTCGCCGAGGTCAGCCACGCGCCGGACCCGGGTCTCGTAACCGGCGCGCTCGATGCGCTTGACCATCTGGCGCACATTGCGCATCGCACGGCCGGTGAGGGAGAAATCCGCGGCGTCCACCACCGCCTCGTCGCCCAGTTCGAGGGCGTCGAGTCCGGTCTCCCGGGTCCACACCTCACCGCCGGTTTCGGAGCAGCCCATGACGGCCGGGGTCCAGGAGTGGGCGCGGGCCTCGTCCATGAAGCGTTCGATCGCGCCCGGCCAGGCCTCGACGTCGCCTATCGGGTCGCCGCTGGCCAGCATCACCCCGGAGACGACCCGGTAGGTGACGGCCGCCTTGCCGCTGGGGGAGAAGACCACCGCCTTGTCGCGCCGCAGCGCGAAGTGGCCGAGGGAGTCGCGGGCGCCGTGCCCGGCGAGCAGGGCCCGCAGGCGCCTCTCGTCGTCCTCGGTCAGACGCGCGGCCGGGTGTTCGGGGCGGAAGGCCAGGTAGCTGGTCGTGAGGGCGGTGATCAGGCCCAGGGCGCCGAGCGAGAAGGCGACCGTCCACGAGGCGGTGCCCCGGTAGTCGATCGGGCCCTGCACGCCGACCAGGCCGTACAGGACCTGGGCGAGGCGGTCCGCCACGCTCGGATCGCCGACCATGCGGTGCGGGTGGGCGTTGACGACCAGCAGGCCCAGGACGACGGAACCGGCGCTCATCAGGACGAAGTTGGCGAGCGCGCGCCAGCGGCTGCGCGGGTCGGGCAGGGCCGCGAACTGGTCCCGGTGGCGCAGCAGGAGCGCGAGCAGGGCCAGGGAGAGCAGGACGCCGAGGAGGGAGTGCCGGTAGCCGAACTGGGCGAGCGCGCCCACCGGGAGGAGGGCGACCGCCGCCCGCCAGGCCCGGCGCTTGCGGCGTTTGAGGCCGTGGGCGAGGAGCAGGAGCAGGACGCCGGCGCTGAGGGAGAGGGCGGCGGCGAACGGGCCGAAGGAGCCGGGGAGGACCTCCGCCAGGGCGTGCATGCGGCTGCGGCGGAAGCGCGGGAAGGAGCCGGCGGCGATGTCCAGCAGTCCGACGAGCGAGCAGGCGCGGCCGACGAGGAGCGGCACGTTCTCCGGACGAGGGCCGCGCGGCCATCGGCGTACGCGGGTGGGTCCGGTCGGAACCCCGCCCGAGGTTTCCTCATCTGTCCTGGCAGACATCGCACCTGTAGTTCTGCGAGTGATCGTGGGTCCGGGGCCGTTTCGGGCATCCGGCGACATTGCACCCTCTAGGACGGTGTCCCGGGTGGACAGGTTCACTCCCGGTGAAAGAGCCCGAGGGGGTGATGATCTCTTCCGTGGCGGCAAGGTGCTCAATACCCGATAACCGGCCGCTCTGTGTTGGTGGTTCGGGAATGGGCGGGGCGAAGGCGGAGTGACCGGCGGCCGCGCGGATCTTGTTGGTCATTCCGGAAAGTGGCGGAGGCGCTTCCGGCCTTGCGGGGGCTCGGTGAGCGGCCTCGCCCGGCGGGACACATGAATGATCTTGAAGTAATTCGGCCCTTGTTGAGGGTGTGGATTCCCCGTTGCGTGTGAACACGTGGGTGACGGCAGCGTTTTTCCGGGGCAGGGCGCCAAGATTCGCCTACGCGCGGTAAGTTTCTGGCCATGCCACGTGGACGTCACCGCCATTCACCGCCTCTGCACAGGCTGCTTCCTCCGTCGGCGATCGCAGGCGTTTCGATCGTCTGCGCCCTCGGGCCCTGGTTGTTCAGCGAGACCCTGATCCTGCGCGTACTGGCCGCGGCCGCCGCGGTGACGGCCGTGGTCGGCGCGGTCGTCATGCGGCACTGGGACGTGCAGGCCGGTCGTCAGGTCGCCGACCTCACACGCGTGCGCGCGAGCGACGAGTGGCGCTTCGAGGAACGGGTCGCCGAACTGGAGTCCGACCTGGAGGAGTCGCGCGAGCTGCGGCAGAAGCTGGAGCACCGGCTGCGGGCGAAACGCACGGAGCTGGCCGGCCTGCGCAACGAGCACGCCTCGCTGCTGCGGCGCTACGCCACGGCGGAGACCGAGCGTGCCAGTGCGCTGGAGGGGCGCCGCCTGCTGGAGATAGAGGCCGTGCCGCAGGCGCCCGCGCTGCCGGCGGCCCGGCCGGCTCCGGAAGGGGAGGGTCAGACTCCGGAAGGGGACGGCCGGGGTTCCGACGAGGGTGATGCACCGGCCGAGGGTGGTGTCCCGGGCGCCGGGGCGGCTGGAGCGGGCGGGGCGGTGGCCGGCTCCGAGCAGGGCGAGGAGAGCGAGGAGGGTGATGCCGTGGGAGGCGTCGCCGACGAAGGGGCTTCGGACGTCTTCTCGCCCGAGGGCTCCCGGCTGTTCCTGCGGGCGAGCGCGGCCCTGGCCCGCTTCGCGGAAGACGCTCCCGCCGACTCGGACCGTGGTGACCGGGACGGGGGCGACGGGGACGACGGGGGCGCGGACGAGCCTGACGCGGGTGACCGGGGCGGCGGTGACGCCCACGGTGGCGGTGAGGCCGGCTCCCGCGGTGACGGCGGCAGCCGGGACGACTCCGCCGAGCCCCGCGACGACGGGGACGACGGCGGCGACGGAGGCGGTGGGCCCACCCCGGCCGAGGCCGGGCAGGAGGACGAGGCGCAGGGGCAGTCCGAGGCGGCCGACGGCCACGAGCGCACCGCCGCCTCCCCCGCGACCCCGTCCGACGAACGGTCCGCGCAGCCCACCCAGCCCACCCGTAAGGCCCACGGGCACTTCACGGTGCCGACCGCGGTGGCCGTCGTACCGGCGGCTCCGGCGCGGCGTCCGGTCGAGGGCGAGTTCGACTTCTTCGGCACCAAGCCCGTCGAGGACATGGACGCGGGGGACGCGCCGGGCTCGTCCGGCGCCGTCCCGGAGACCGTCCAGAACGAGGACCTCGCCGACGTGGTCGGCCAGGAGGCGCTCGCCGTGCACAAGGCCGAGTCCGAGACCGCCTTCAAGCCCGCGGGCGAGGAGTCCCGGGACGTGAGTCAGGTGATCGACCTGACGGCCCACGACGAGACCGAGCGGATCGACATGGACGGACTGCGCAGCGCCGTCTCCTGAGCGCGGCCGGCCGGGTCCGTCAGGCCATCCACCGGTCCGGCGGTGCGTCCCGGCGGCCGGTGCGGGAGCGTTCGGCCTGGGCCCTGAGCAGGGCCGCCGCCTCGTCGGCGCCGCGCAGGCGCGCGGTGACGGTCTTGTTCGCCCCCGTGTCCACGTGGACGTCGGCCAGTCGCAGCGCCCGCTGCCAGGGGCCCTGGGACAGGCGGACGCTCTGCACCTTGGCGTGCGGCACCAGGGCCAGCCTGCGGCGCAGCAGCCCGTACCGGGCGGCGAAGACCGCGTCGGTGACGGCGAGGCCGTAGCCGCGCCACCACAGCGGCCTGCGCCACCCGGCGCGGCGCGGCGGGCGCGACAGTGCCGGGCCCGCCGGGACGCTCACCCCGGGCAGCACGCGCGCGACGACCGATTCGGCGATCTCGCGCGGGGCGACCGGCAGCAGCACGGAGTTCGAGGAACCGGCCACGTTCAGCTCCACGCGCACCCAGCCGCGCCGTCGCCACAGCAGGGGCTCCACGATCCGCACGGTCTGCACACGACCCGGCGGCACCGTCTCGTGGGCGCGGTCGAGCAGCCCGTGGTCCAGGCGGAGGCCGTCCTGCGACTCGGCCACCGTCCAGTCGTACTCTCCGACGAACCGGCCCGCGCTGCTCGCGCCCGCGGCACCCAGCAGGGGCAGGGCGGTCGCCAGCACCGTCCACAGGTTGTGGGTGGCCAGCCACAGCAGCGTCGGGACGGCGAGTGCGGCGAGCAGCGTGCCCCAGGTCGCGCCGGTCAGCAGCAGCGAGACGGCCAGGACGCGGGGCGGCACTCTGAGCAGCTGCCGCGCGGGGGCCTCGCCGACCTCGTGCGCGGTCTCGGGCGCGAAGCCGGCCGCGCGGGCGAGCAGTTCGGCCCGCAGCGCACGGGCTTCGCCGGCGCCCAGGAAGGCCAGTTCGTCTTTCTTGCCGGTGCCTATGACGTCGAGCTTGAGCTTGGCGACTCCCGCCACGCGGGCCAGCAACGGCTGGGTGACGTCGATGGCCTGGATGCGTTCGAGGCGGATGTGGGCGGTGCGCCGGAAGAGCAGCCCGGTGCGGATGCGCAGCTCGGTCCCGGTCACCGCGTAGTGGGTGAACCACCAGGTCAGGAAGCCGTACAGGGCGGCGGCCGGGATCAGTACGGCGAGGCCGATCAGCAGGTGGGTCGTGGTCAGCCGGGTCAGCTGGCGCTGCGCCTGGTCGGGGTCGTGCAGGGCCCAGCCGACGAGGACGGCGACCGGCGCCCAGGCCCGGCGCAGGGGGGTGACGGGGTGCAGGCGCCGCTCGACGACCTCGCGCGCGGGTGGGGGCGTGTCGGGGGCGGGCTCCGGGGGTGGGGTATCCGCGGGTGCCCGCGTCGTGCCGTCCTCGGGCCCGGGCGTGGTCACAGCCCCGCCGATCGGGCCTCGCCCAGCTCGGTCAGGCGGTCGCGGAGGCGTTCCGCCTCGGCCGGGTCGAGGCCCGGGATGGTCGCGTCGGTCGCGGCGGCGGCCGTGTGCAGTTGCACGCTGGCCAGGCCGAAGTGCCGCTCGACCGGCCCGGACGTCACCTCGACCAGCTGCATCCGGCCGTACGGCACGACGGTCTCCTCCCGCCACAGCACGCCCCGGCTGATCAGCAGGTCGTCGGCGCGCTCGGCGTACCGCCACGAACGCCAGTTGCGCTCCAGCATCACCCAGCCCCAGACCAGCAGGGCCAGCGGCGGCAGGGCCAGCGCTGCCCAGAGCGGGCCCAGGAACAGGCCGGGCAGCAGAGCGGCGGCGACGGTCAGCAGGCCCAGCCACACCACGAGGAGCAGCCGTCGCATGCGCAGCAGTCCCGGCGGCAACCCGGTCCACACCGGTTCGGTCCGCGCCGCGTCCGTCGTGTCCGCCGCGCCCGTGTCGTCCGGGCTCCCCGTTTCCATGGGGTCAGCGTACGTAGGGGAGACTGTGTCCATGACTCCTACGACGGAGACCATGGTCGGGATCGGCGGCGCCGCGGAGAGCACCGACATGGTGCTCAACATCGGGCCCCAGCATCCGTCGACGCACGGCGTGCTGCGGCTGAAGCTGGTGCTGGACGGCGAGCGCATCACGAGCGCGGAGCCCGTGATCGGCTACATGCACCGAGGGGCGGAGAAGCTCTTCGAAGCCCGTGACTACCGTCAGATCATCGTCCTCGCCAACCGCCACGACTGGCTGTCGGCGTTCTCCAACGAGCTGGGCGTCGTCCTCGCCGTCGAGCGGATGCTCGGCATGGAGGTCCCCACGCGCGCGGTGTGGACGCGGACGCTGCTCGCCGAGCTGAACCGGGTGCTCAACCACCTGATGTTCCTGGGTTCGTACCCGCTGGAGCTGGGCGGGATCACGCCGGTCTTCTACGCCTTCCGGGAGCGGGAGGTCCTCCAGAACGTGATGGAGGAGGTCTCCGGCGGGCGCATGCACTACATGTTCAACCGCGTCGGCGGCCTCAAGGAGGACCTGCCCGCGGGCTGGACCGCACGCGCGCGTGCCGCCGTTTCCGCCGTGCGCTCGCGCATGGGCGTCTTCGACGACCTGGTGCTCGGCAACGAGATCTTCCGGGGGCGTACGCGGGGCGTGGGCGCGCTGTCGCCCGAGGCCGTGCACGCCTACGGGGTCAGCGGCCCCATCGCCCGCGCCTCCGGCGTCGACTTCGACCTGCGGCGCGACGAGCCCTACCTCGCCTACGGCGAACTCCAGGACACCCTCAAGGTCGTCACCCGTGCCGAGGGCGACTGCCTGGCCCGCTTCGAGTGCCTCCTGGAGCAGACGCACAACGCCCTCGCCCTCGCCGACGCCTGCCTGGACCGCCTCGCCGAGCTGGCGCCCGGGCCGGTCAACCAGCGGCTGCCGAAGGTGCTGAAGGCACCCGAGGGCCACACGTACGCGTGGACCGAGAACCCGCTCGGCATCAACGGCTACTACCTGGTCAGCAAGGGCGAGAAGACCCCGTACCGGCTGAAGCTGCGCTCGGCGTCGTACAACAACATCCAGGCGCTCACCGAGCTGCTGCCCGGGACGCTGATCGCGGACATGGTGGCGATCCTCGGGTCACTGTTCTTCGTCGTCGGCGACATCGACAAGTAGCGCGGCGGCGTCCACGGCCCCGACCGGCTGGAGCAGCCACAGGAAGTCGCCCAGCCCGCCCGGTGCGGTCAGCTCGGCGGCCTGCGACGCGCTCGCGAGGGCCCGCACGTACGCCGCCGGGTCCGTGCGGGCCAGTGCGAGCGGGGGGCGTACGCCGGTGACGCCGAGGGCATGCAGGGCTTCCCGCTGGGGGCGCATCAGGGCATCCGGGGGCGCGCACTCCGGAGCGCACCTCGTGGCGTGGGCCGCCGCGCACGCGTCCAGGGCGACATGTGCGGTGATGTCGCAGGAACCGTCCGGCACGGGCGGCGTCTCCCGGCCCGCCCGGAAGCCGGTGAGCGTTCCGAAGGGCGGGCGGGCCGCGGCGGTGTGCGCGTAGTCGGCGGCCACCGCCAGCCCGGCGTCCAGGGCCCCCACGGCCGACGTCCACGCCTCGTCGCGGGGCAGCCCGATCTCCGCCCGCAGGCCCTCCTCGCCGGGCAGCGGCCACCACCGCTCCAGCCACGCGGCCGCCGCCCCCGTCACCGGCTCCCCGAGCCGCTGCGCGCCGTCCCCGCGGACGAGTACCCGCCGGGCCACACCGGCGGCGTCCACCTCCGCCACGTCCACCGGCACGTTGTCCAGCCACTCGTTGGCGAACAGCAGGCCGGTGAGGCCGCCGGGCGGCTCGGCCAGCCACCGGACGCGGGGGTCGAGGCCCTCGGGGCGGCCGTCGACCTCGACGGCGTACACGCGGGTGCGGGCGGCCACGTCGTCGGGCAGCGCGGCCAGCACGCCGCCGGCCAGCTCGCCCCGGCCGGCCGCCATGTCCACGAAGTCCAGGACCGGGGGCCGTCCCAGCGCCGCGTCGACCCGGCACAGCAGCCGTGCCACGGCGCGGGCGAAGAGCGGAGAGGCGTGCACGGACGTCCGGAAGTGCCCGGCCGGGCCCTCGCCCCCGCCGCGGTAGAACCCCGACGGGCCGTACAGCGCCTCCTGCGCGGCCTCCCGCCAGCCCCGCCACTCCTCCGGCGCGGCTGCGGCTTCCGGAGCTTCAGGGGCTTCCGGGGCTCCCGTTGTCTCCGGTGCGGGTGGTGCAGATGGTTCCGGTGGTGCGGGAGGTGCTGGTGGTGTGGAGGGTGCGGAGGGTATGTGGGGTGTGTTCGGGGTTCCGGGTGTGCCTGGTCTTTCCGGTGTCACAGGGCCAGGCTAGGGGCACAGAAGATCGGGGCCTCCACCTTGCGGAGTATGCGCGGCCGATGCGGATCGGCCCTCCGGTTGACCCCTGCACCTATTCCGCTTCCCTACGCTGGGTCACGTGCAGCGCCTCTACGATTTCCTCCGCAGACACCCGGCCGGGGTCGACTGTTTCTGGGCCCTCGTCGTGCTCGGTGTTTCCATCGTGTCCGACAAGAACCCGGGGACCCGGGTCAACGGCACGGACAACCTGGCGCTGATCCTGCCCGTGGTGGTCCTGCTCTGCGGCGTGATCGCGCTGCGGCGGCGGGCGCCGGAGAAGATGCTGCTGCTCGCCGTCGCCCTCGGCGTGGCACAACTGGCGCTGGACGTCTCGACGACGCCGGCCGACTTCGCCTTCCTGGTGATCATCTACACGGTCGCCGCGACCGGCGCCCGCTGGGCCTCCAGGACCGCGCTGATCACGGGCCTGAGCGCCGCCCCCCTCGCCCAGCTGCGCTGGGCCGACGGCGAGCTGAGCATGGGCACGCTCATCGCGGTGACGGTCTTCCAGACGGTGCCCTTCGCGCTCGCCTGGGTGATGGGGGACTCCGTCCGCACCCGCCGCGCCTACTTCGCGCAGCTGGAGGAGCGCAACGCCCGGCTGGAGAAGGAGCGCGAGGCGCAGGCCAAGGTCGCGGTCGCCGCCGAGCGCGCCCGGATCGCGCGCGAGCTGCACGACGTCGTCGCGCACAACGTCTCCGTCATGGTGGTGCAGGCCGACGGCGCCGCCTACGTCCTGGACACCGCCCCCGACCAGGCGAAGAACGCCCTGGAGACCATCTCCTCCACCGGCCGCCAGGCACTCGCGGAGATGCGCCGCCTGCTCGGTGTGCTGCGCACCGGCGAGCACAAGGAGGCCGGCGAGTACGTTCCGCAGCCCGACGTCCAGCAGATCGAGGACCTCGTCGAGCAGTGCCGCACCTCCGGGCTGCCCGTCGACTTCAAGGTCGAGGGCACCCCTCGGCAACTGCCCAGCGGCGTCGAGCTGACCGCGTACCGCATCGTGCAGGAGGCGCTGACCAACACGCGCAAGCACGGCGGGCCCAACGCGGGCGCGAGCGTGCGCCTCGTCTACTTCGACGACGGCCTCGGGCTGCTCATCGAGGACGACGGCAAGGGCGCCCCGCACGAGCTGTACGAGGAGGGCGGCTTCGACGGACAGGGCCACGGCATGATCGGCATGCGGGAACGGGTCGGCATGGTCGGCGGAACCCTGGACGCGGGACCGCGCCCGGGCGGAGGATTCCGCATCAGTGCCCTGCTGCCGCTCAAACCCGCGAACTGACGACCGAGCCCGCACGCACGTCCGGCGTTGACACCTGTCACGACCGGCCGCTGTCGCGAGGCGGTCGCCGGGACCGGCAGACTGTGCCGACCGGCGAACCGTCCCGACCGGCAGACCGCCACGACGGCGCCTGCCGCAACCGCCAGATCGACCCGGCACGACTGGACTGCCGGAGAACGGAAGAGGCTCCGATGGCGATCCGCGTGATGCTCGTCGACGACCAGGTGCTGCTGCGCACCGGGTTCCGGATGGTGCTGGCGGCCCAGCCGGACATGGAAGTCGTCGCGGAGGCCGGGGACGGCGTCGAGGCCCTCCAGGTGCTGCGCTCGACCGCCGTGGACGTCGTTCTGATGGACGTACGCATGCCCAAGCTGGACGGCGTCGAGACCACCGCCCGGATCTGTGTGGACCCGGACGCGCCGAAGGTGCTGATCCTGACCACCTTCGACCTCGACGAGTACGCCTTCTCGGCGCTCAAGGCGGGCGCCTCCGGATTCATGCTCAAGGACGTGCCGCCCGGCGAGCTGCTCGCCGCGATCCGCTCCGTGCACAGC
Source organism: Streptomyces olivaceus (assembly GCF_000721235.1). Taxonomy (GTDB): domain Bacteria; phylum Actinomycetota; class Actinomycetes; order Streptomycetales; family Streptomycetaceae; genus Streptomyces; species Streptomyces olivaceus. The sequence goes on along the minus strand of NZ_JOFH01000054.1, from coordinate 24,159 downwards.
GGCGACGCGGTGGTCGCCCCCTCCACCACCCGGCGGCTCCTGGACCGGTTCGCCCCGATGCTGCCGGCCGCCGGGCAGGAGGAGCCCCGGCACCAGGGGCTCCAGCGGCTCACCGAGCGGGAGCGCGAGGTGATGGTGCTGGTCGCCCAGGGCATGTCCAACGGCGAGATCGCGGCGCGGCTCGTGCTGTCGGAGGCCACCGTGAAGACGCACGTGGGCCGCATCCTGACCAAGCTGAACCTGCGGGACCGGGTCCAGGTGGTCGTGCTGGCCTACGAGACCGGGCTCGTGCGGGCCGGGGGCGGGCCGGGCTGACGGGGCCACGCCGGCGGCCCCGCGTCGGTAGGGTCTGCGCATGCTCCTGTGGATCAACGGCCCCTTCGGGGGCGGCAAGACGCAGACCGCGCACGAGATACGGCGCCGGCTTCCGGGCAGCGTCGTCTGCGACCCCGAGCACGTCGGTTTCGGCCTGCACCGCATGACGCCGCCGGGGCTCAGGGGAGACTTCCAGGACCTGGCCTCCTGGCGGCAGGGGGTCGTCGAGGTGCTGGACCTCGCCCTCACCCGGCACGACGGCGTGGTGATCGCGCCGATGACGGTCACAGACTCCGGCCACTTCGCCGAGACCGTCGGCCGCCTGCGCGAACTGGGCCACGACGTCCACCACTTCACCCTCCTCGCGGAACGGGAGACGGTCCTGCGCCGGCTGCGCGAACGCGGTGTGGGCCGCTTCCTGCGCCGCGTCGGCGGCAAGGAGTCCGGGCCGCGCCGGGAGAGCTGGGCGGTACGGCGGCTCGACCACTGCCTGGAGCGGCTGGCCGAACCGGAGTTCGCCGAGCACCTGTGGACGGACCACACGACCGTCCCGAAGACCGCCGACCGGATCGCCGTACTGGCGAAACTCACCCTGAAGCCCAACAACGAGGGCGCGCTGCGCACCCGTGTCAGGCAGGCGGGGTCGGCGTCCGGCACATCCGGGCCGACTGACCGGCGCCCTCCCCGGGCCCGCCCCCACGGCGGTGGCGTCAGCGGAGTATGCCCTCCAGGAAGTCGCTGCCCAGCCGGGCCACCACCGTCACGTCCAGCTGGTGCAGCACGTACCGGCCGCGGCGGCGGGTGGTGATCAGCCCCGCCTGCTTCAGCACGGCGAGGTGCCGGGATATCTCGGGAGCCGTCATGCCGTGCACCTGGGCCAGCTCGCCCGTGGTGTACGCGCTGCGGGCGAGAAACCGGCAGATCCGCATCCGGACCGGGTGGGACAGCGCGGTCATCCGCTTCGTGAGCTGCTCGACCGACGGCGGGGAGGCGGGCTCGGCGGCGCCGACGGGGTAGTGCAGGACGGGCTGCCAGCCGTACCGGTGCAGGACCGACAGGTGGGGCCAGCCGAAGCTGGTGGGCAGGAGCAGCAGGCCACCGTCCCCGGTCGCCGTACGGCCGTCGCCCAGCTTGTCGATCGTGATCACACCTGCCGCCTCGTCCAGCGCCACCGCCGGGGACACCGCGGCCAGCGCCCCGGCCAGCCCCCGATGCCGCAGCAGCTCGGTCTTGTGACGGGCGTCGGCCGCCAGCTGGTGGCGCAGCCGGGACCAGGCGTCCGCGAAGAACGCCTCGTCGCAGTCGCGCAGGAACTGGCGCAGCCAGGCCCGGATGCGGGGCGGGTCGGACAGCAGCCGCTCGCTGAAACGCAGCTGCTGCGGGCCGCGCGCGGCGGCCAGATCCAGCGCGCGGCGGCGCGCCCCGGGGTCGTCGAGCGCCGTGGCACCGCCGGTGCTGTACGGCAGCGCGCAGGTGAACTCCAGGGCCGCGTCCACGAACTGCTCGTCGGACAGCTTGTCGAGCAGGTCCAGGTCGTCGGCGAGGGCGGCGCCGGGCAGGGTGCAGCGTCCGGGCATGCCGGCGAACGGCATGAACAGGTCCGAGAAGGTCGTCCGCCACAGGAAGTCCGCCTCGCACATCCGGTCGGCCAGGTGGGAGTCCAGCCGGGCGGTCACGCCCGTCGCCCAGCCCTGCAGCCCCGGGTGGTGCCCCGGCTCGGACAGCGCGTGCAGCGCCATGCACAGCTCGCCCAGGGGCGAGGGCACGACGGCGACCCGCTCCGGCCGCAGCCCCGTGATGTCGATGCGCACGCTCATGTCCCCATGGTGCACACCCCCACTGACAACGCCGCCGCCGATTGACCGCCACCGTCAATCGACGCGCTCCGCGGCGGGGAGGGGGAGCGGGGGCCGGGGCGGCCGCCCCGCGGCGGTCAGGCCGTCAGGCGGGTCGCGAAGTCGGCCGCCGCCGCCCGCACGTCCTCGGCCGTCCACTCCAGGCCCGCCGCCTCCACACCGACCTCGGTGAAGGCGATGCCCGGACCGACCGGGTCCCACGGCCGGGAGAAGAGCATCGTCCCGGTCTCCTCGCCCTGCCGGAGGGCGGCCTCGCCCGCGTCGTCGGCGTCGCAGGGCAGCCAGACCTGGAACTCGTGGGTGTGCGGGACCTCGGGATGCACTCGCGCCCACGGGAGCCCGGCCGCCGCGAAGCCCTCGCGCAGCGCGGCGGCCACCACGCGCGCGTGGGCCACGTACTCCGGCAGCCGGGGCAGCTCGCGCTCCAGCCCCGCCAGGGCGGACAGCGCCGTGGGGAACTGCTGGAACACCTGGCCGCCGTACCGGTGCCGCCAGGCCTTCGCCTCCTCGATCAGCGTCCGGGGCCCGGCCAGGGCGGCGCCTCCGTAGCCCTTGAGGGACTTGTAGAACGAGACGTACACGCTGTCCGCCAGGCCCGCGATCTCGGCGAGGGGACGCCCGAAGTGGGTGGTGCACTCCCACAGGCGGGCCCCGTCGAAGTGGACCACCGCGTCGCGCTCCCGCGCGGCGTCGACGACCTCGGTCAGCTCCTCCCAGGTGGGCAGCAGGTAACCGGGCTCCCTGAGCGGCAGCTCCAGCATCAGCGCGCCGAACGGCTCCTCGAAGCCGCGCACCTCGTCGGCGGTCGGCGGCCGGGGCTCGTCCGTCAGCCGTACGGGGCGCAGGCCGCTGAGCCGGTCGAAGGCGTGGCGTTCGTGCACCTCGGGGTGGCTGAGCCCGTGCAGCGCCACGGTCGGGTTGCCGGTGCGGCCCGCCCAGCAGCGCAGGGCCACCTGCTGGGCCATGGTGCCGGTCGGGAAGAAGGCGGCGGCCTCGGTGCCGAGCAGGGCGGCGGTCCGGTCCTCCAGGGCCGCCACGATGCCGTTGCCGTACATGTCGGAGGGCTCGTCGAGGTCGTACAGTCCGTCGGCGTCCTGCAGCAGGGCGATGCGCTCCCGCAGGGTCGTGATGAACCCCGGGCGGGCGAGGACGCGCCGCGCGTCGCGGTGGACGGCCACGCGCCGTTCGCGAAGGCGCCGGCGCGTCACGTCGGCCGGTTCCGCCCGTTCTCCCGCCGGATTCGCCCGTTCACCCGCCGGTTCCTCCCGGTCCCCGGCGGGTTCCGACTGCTCCTCGGCCCGTCCCCGCCGTGCTGCCTCCGTGGCCCCTCGCGCGGCCGTTCGTTCCGTCGTCCGCCCCGCTGTCCGCCTCGTCGGTCGTTCCGCCTGCTCCGCTGGTTCCGCTTGTTCCGCCGTATCGCTCATGCCGGGATGATGCCGCGTGCACCCCGTGCCGGGCACCCGGGTTTCCCGTGCACAGCCTGTGGACAACCGGACGGTGCCCGGACCGATCGCGTTAACATGACGAGAAATCGTCCGGTACCCCGAGCGGACTGGAACGGGAAGGCCGCCGCAGCGTGAACACAACCCCACAGCCAGACCCCAGGGACCGCCCCGCGCGGCTCACCGTAGGCGTTGTCGGCGCCGGACGCGTGGGCCCCGCGCTGGCCGCGTCCCTCCAGCTCGCCGGGCATCGCCCGGTGGCCGTCTCCGGGGTCTCCGACGCCTCCAGGCGGCGTGCCGCCGCACTGTTGCCCGACGTGCCGCTCATGACGCCCGCCGAGGTCCTCGGGCGTGCCGAGCTGGTCCTGCTCACCGTTCCGGACGACGCCCTGCCGGGGCTCGTGAGCGGGCTCGCCGAGACCGGCGCCGTGCGGCCGGGGCAGCTGATCGTCCACACCTCGGGGCGGTACGGCGCGCGGGTTCTGGACCCCGCCCTGCGCGCGGGCGCCCTGCCGCTCGCCCTGCACCCGGCGATGACCTTCACCGGCACCCCGGTGGACGTCCAGCGCCTGGCCGGCTGCTCCTTCGGCGTCACCGCGCCCGAGGAACTGCGGCTGGCCGCCGAGGCCCTGGTCATCGAGATGGGCGGCGAACCGGAGTGGATCGCCGAGGACCGGCGCCCGCTCTACCACGCGGCGCTCGCCCTGGGCTCCAACCACCTGGTCACCCTGGTCGCCCAGTCCTTGGAACTGCTGCGCGCCTCCGGCGTGTCGGCCCCGGACCGGATGCTGGGCCCGCTGCTGGGCGCCTCCCTCGACAACGCCCTGCGTTCCGGCGACGCGGCCCTCACCGGGCCCGTCGCGCGGGGGGACGCGGGCACGGTCGCCGCACACGTCGCGGAACTGCGCGAGCACGCCCCGCAGGCCGTCGCGGGCTACCTGGCGATGGCGCGGACGACCGCCGACCGCGCGCTGGCGCACGGCCTGCTGAAGCCGGAGCTGGCCGAGGACCTGCTGGGCGTACTCGCCGAGGAAGCCACGGCGACCGGCGGTACGACCGGTGCCCGCGGGACCGGCGGTGCGAACGGTGCTCGCGGGACCGGCCGTACGAACGGTGCCCGCGGGACCGGCGGCGCGGCCGACACCGACGGCAGCAGCGACAGCAACGACAGCCCCGAGAGCAGCCCCGAGAGCGCAGAAGACCCCACAGGCTCCGATGCCCCCGGAAGCCCCGGCGGTCCCGGACGCCTCAGTGGCCCCGCCGGTCCCGCCGGTCCCGCCGGTCCCGCCGGTCCCGCCGGTCCCGCCGGTCCCGCCGGTCCCGCCGGTCCCGCCGGTCCCGCCGATCCCGAAGACCCGGACGGTCCCCACGGCCCCGAAGGCACCGCTGGTCCCGAGGGAGACGCCCGATGACCACCACTGCACCCGTCCTGCTGCGCACCGCCGGCGAACTGCACGCGCGTGTGCGGCACGGCCGCCGGGCCGTCGTGATGACCATGGGCGCCCTGCACGAGGGCCACGCCACCCTGATCCGCGCGGCCCGCGACCTGGCGGGCCCCGACGGCGAGGTCGTCGCCACCGTCTTCGTGAACCCCCTGCAGTTCGGCGCCGGCGAGGACCTGGACCGCTACCCGCGCACCCTGGACGCCGACCTGGAGATCGCCGGCAGGGCGGGCGCCGACGCCGTCTTCGCACCCTCCGCCGACGAGGTCTACCCGGGCGGCGAGCCCCAGGTGCGCGTCGCCGCGGGCCCCATGGGCGAGCGTCTGGAGGGCGCCTCACGCCCCGGCCACTTCGACGGCATGCTCACCGTCGTCGCCAAGCTGCTCCACCTCACCCGCCCCGACCTGGCCCTCTACGGCCAGAAGGACGCCCAGCAGCTCGCGCTGATCCGCCGCATGGTGCGCGACCTGAACTTCGGCGTGGAGATCGTCGGCGTCCCCACGGTGCGCGAGGAGGACGGCCTGGCCCTGTCCAGCCGCAACCGGTACCTCTCCGCGGCCGAACGCCGTACCGCCCTCGCCCTCTCCCAGGCGCTCTTCGCGGGCCTTGACCGGCACGCCGCCCAGGCGGCCCTGTGCGCCCGGGCCCGCGAAGTGCCCGCCACCCGGGCGCGCGCCGAGGCGCTCAGCGCCCTGGGCGAGTCCCGCGCGGCGGCCGACGCGCACGCGGTGGCCACGTCCGCCCCCGGCAGCGCCACGGCCGTCCGGGCCGCCGCCCGCCTGGTGCTGGACGACGCGGCCCGCGCCACCCCGCCGCTCGAGCTGGACTACCTGGCCCTGGTGGACCCGGCCGACTTCACCGAGATCGGCGACGACCACACCGGCGAGGCCGTCCTCGCCGTCGCCGCCCGGGTCGGCGCGACCCGGCTGATCGACAACGTCCTCCTCACCCTCGGAACCCGCGGAGCCGCCTCGTGACGAGCACAGGCACACGACCGACCGGCACGGGCATACGCCTGCACGCGCCCGCCCCCGGCTGGGCCTTGGACGCGGACGTGGTCGTCGTCGGCTCCGGCGTCGCGGGGCTCACCGCGGCCCTGCGCTGCGAGGCCGCCGGCCTGCGGACGGTCGTCGTCACCAAGGCCCGCCTCGACGACGGTTCGACGCGCTGGGCGCAGGGCGGCATCGCCGCGGCCCTCGGCGACGGCGACACCCCGGAGCAGCACCTGGACGACACCCTGGTCGCCGGCGTCGGCCTGTGCGACGAGGCAGCGGTCCGCACCCTGGTCACCGAGGGCCCCGACGCCGTACGCCGCCTCATAGCGACCGGCGCGCACTTCGACGAGTCGGAGGGGGGCGGCCTGGCCCTCACCCGCGAGGGCGGCCACCACCGCCGCCGCATCGCCCACGCGGGCGGCGACGCCACGGGCGCCGAGATCTCCCGCGCCCTGGTCGGGGCGGTACGCGCGCGGGGCATCCGCACCGTCGAGAACGCCCTCGTCCTGGACCTCCTCACGGACGCCGCGGGCCGTACCGCGGGCGTGACCCTGCACGTCATGGGCGAGGGCCGGCACGACGGCGTCGGGGCCGTCCACGCCCCCGCGGTGGTCCTGGCCACCGGCGGCATGGGCCAGGTCTTCTCGGCGACGACCAACCCGTCCGTCTCCACCGGCGACGGCGTGGCACTCGCGCTGCGCGCGGGCGCCGAGGTGAGCGACCTCGAGTTCGTCCAGTTCCACCCCACCGTCCTCTTCCTCGGCGCGGACGCCGAGGGCCAGCAGCCCCTGGTCTCGGAGGCGGTACGGGGCGAGGGCGCCCACCTGGTGGACGCGGACGGCGTCCGCTTCATGCAGGGGCAGCACGAACTGGGCGAACTCGCCCCGCGGGACATCGTCGCCAAGGGCATCACGCGCCGCATGCAGGAGCAGGGCGCCGAGCACATGTACCTGGACGCGCGCCACTTCGGCGCCGCGATGTGGGAACAGCGCTTCCCCACGATCCTCGCCGCCTGCCGCGCCCACGGCATCGACCCGGTCACCGAGCCGGTCCCGGTCGCCCCGGCCGCCCACTACGCCTCCGGAGGCGTCCGCACCGACGCCTCGGGCCGCACCACGGTCCCCGGGCTGTACGCGTGCGGAGAGGTCGCCTGCACCGGCGTGCACGGCGCCAACCGCCTGGCCTCCAACTCGCTCCTCGAAGGGCTGGTCTACGCCGAGCGCATCGCCGCCGACATCGCGGACAGCCACGAGGAGGGCACCCTCCGGGCGCGCGTGCCGGCGCCGCTCCCGCACCCCGGCCACCCGGCGCACCCCCTGCTTCCGCCCGAGGCCCGCCTCGCCATCCAGCGGATCATGACCGAGGGCGCCGGCGTGCTGCGCTCGGCGAGTTCCCTCACGCGCGCGGCCGACCGGCTGGACCGTCTGCACACCGAGGCCCGCGTGGCGCTGCGCGAAGACGGCAAGACCGCCGAACCGGGCGTGGACACCTGGGAGACCACCAACCTCCTGTCCGTGGCCCGCGTCCTGGTGGCCGCCGCGGCCCGGCGCGAGGAGACCCGCGGCTGCCACTGGCGCGAGGACCGCGCGGAGCGCGACGACACCGCGTGGCGCCGCCACATCGTCGTACGTCTGAACCCGGACCGCGCGCTCGCCGTGCACACCACCGACACGCCAGAATTCCCCCCGACATCGGAGCCGGCGCCGGACCCGGCGTCGGACCCGGAGCCCGCCCCGACACCCGCCCCGTCCGTCCACGGCGCCCAGCCGACGCACCGTCCCCAGGAGCAGTGACAGCAGTGAGCCCCTCCGAGCACCCCTCCGACCCCACCGAACTCCCCCTCGCCCCCACCGGAGGCTGCGGCGACGGCTGTGCCTGCGGCGCGGACACCGGAGCAGCGGACCTCGAAGCGGCGGAAACCGACGAGGACGCCTACCTGGAGTGCGGTCTCGACCCCTCCCTCGCGGCACTCCTGCTGGACTCCGGCCTCGACCCGGTCGAGGTCGAGGACATCGCGAACGTCGCCATCCAGGAGGACCTGGCGGGCGGCGTGGACGTCACGACGGTCGCCACCATCCCCGAGGAGGCCGTGGCCACGGCCGACTTCGCCGCGCGCGAGGCGGGTGTCGTGGCGGGCCTGAGGGTCGCCGAGGCGGTGCTGTCGATCGTCTGCACGGACGAGTTCGAGGTGGAGCGCCACGTCGAGGACGGCGAGCGCGTGGAGGCGGGCCAGAAGCTCCTCTCCGTGACCACCCGCACCCGCGACCTGCTCACCGCCGAACGCAGCGCGCTGAACCTGCTGTGCCGCATGTCGGGCATCGCGACGGCCACGCGCGCGTGGGCGGACGCCCTGGACGGCACGAGGACCCAGGTCCGCGACACCCGCAAGACCACGCCGGGCCTGCGCAGCCTGGAGAAGTTCGCGGTCCGCTGCGGCAGCGGCGTCAACCACCGGATGTCCCTCTCGGACGCGGCCCTGGTCAAGGACAACCACGTGGTCGCCGCGGGCGGCGTCGCCGAGGCCTTCACCGCCGTGCGCGAGCGCTTCCCCGACCTGCCCATCGAGGTCGAGGTCGACACCCTGCACCAGCTGCGCGAGGTCGTGGACGCGGGCGCCGACCTCATCCTGCTGGACAACTTCACCCCCGACGAGTGCGGAGAGGCGGTGGCCCTGGTCGCCGGCCGCGCCGCGCTGGAGGCCTCGGGCCGGCTGACCCTGGACAACGCCAAGGAGTACGCCGACACGGGCGTCGACTACCTCGCCGTGGGCGCGCTCACCCACAGCTCCCCGATCCTGGACATCGGCCTGGACCTGCGAGCGGCGGAGTAGAACCCATGCTGCTGACGATCGACGTAGGCAACACGCACACCGTCCTCGGCCTCTTCGACGGCGAGGACATCGTCGAGCACTGGCGCATCTCCACCGACCCGCGCCGCACGGCCGACGAGCTGGCGGTCCTCCTCCAGGGTCTGATGGGCATGCACCCGCTGCTCGGCGACGAACTGGGCGACGGCATCGACGGCATCGCCATCTGCGCGACGGTCCCCTCCGTCCTCCACGAACTGCGCGAGGTCACCCGCCGGTACTACGGCGACGTCCCCGCGGTCCTGGTCGAACCGGGCGTCAAGACCGGCGTCCCGATCCTCACCGACCACCCCAAGGAGGTCGGCGCGGACCGCATCATCAACGCCGTCGCGGCCGTGGAGCTGTACGGCGGCCCGGCGATCGTCGTGGACTTCGGCACGGCGACGACGTTCGACGCGGTCAGCGCGCGCGGGGAGTACATCGGCGGGGTCATCGCGCCCGGCATCGAGATCTCGGTCGAGGCGCTGGGCGTCAAGGGCGCGCAGCTGCGCAAGATCGAGGTGGCCCGGCCGCGGAGCGTGATCGGCAAGAACACGGTCGAGGCGATGCAGTCGGGCATCGTGTACGGCTTCGCCGGGCAGGTCGACGGCGTCGTCAACCGCATGGCGAGGGAACTGGCCAAGGACCCGGACGACGTGACGGTCATCGCGACGGGCGGGCTGGCGCCGATGGTGCTGGGGGAGGCGTCGGTCATCGACGAGCACGAGCCGTGGCTGACGCTGATGGGGCTGCGGCTGGTGTACGAGCGCAACATGTCCCGCATGTAGGCAGGGGTTCACCGGACCGGGATGCCCTGACTCCCGGGGTGCGTGTCGGCCAGAGGCGGGTGGCGCGGGCCCGGCGTTGCCGGGTGCCGCCGCGCCCACCCGTGCCGCCCCAGCGGCACGACTGCCCGCAGTGGGGGCGGGGTCTCCCTGCCCCCGGCCGGGTGAGGGCGCGCCGCCACACCCGCGTCCCCTATGCCGAGTTTGTCTGATTAGCGCGTATCGTCGCCGCATGCCCACGCCCTACGGACCCCGCGGCGGCATGGCGTTCGGTGCTCAGGAGCTGCGTGTGCTCCGGCGTGCCCTCGCCCTCGCCCTGAACCCCAGCCCCGTCACGGCGCAGGAGGCGCAGGACTGCCTCCGCCTCGCAGAGTCGCTCGACGAGGCGATGCGGGAGAGCGCCCGGCTGCGCGCCTTCCTGGTGGCCGACCTGGCCCGGTACCGCGCCGCCCTCCCCGGCACCGCCACCGGCTACCTCGCGCTCCTGGACGAGGCGCTCGACGCCGGACACCGCCCGGAGGCGGACGACCTCGCCGCCCTCGGCGCCCTGCGCGGCAATCCCGTGGCGGCCGCCCTGCGCGCCCGCTGCGCCCCCTCGGGGCCCACGGTCACGCTTCCCGCCGCCCGCACCCGCATCCGCGCCCGTACCCGCCTGCACGCCGTCCCCGGCGGCCGGCGGTCCGAGGAGCAGCCCGACCAGAAGCCCCCGCAGAAGCCCGCGCAGAAACCGGCGCCCCGCCCCGCCCCGGCGACGCCCAAGCGCCCCGTCCCCACCCCGGGCGAGGTCTTCCCGCGCCGCAAGCCGGCCCCGCCCGCCCCGCCCGCCCCGGACTCCCGGGACTGCCGGGACTCCCGGGAGCGTCAGGGCTCCCGGCACCACCTCGCGGCCGGCTGAGCGGGCCTGGCTACCCTGGAGCCATGGACTACGTCTCCGCGCTCCTGCCCCCGGCCGTGATGGCCGTGTTCTTCATCGGCGTGATCAGGGTGATCGTGAAGACCCAGGGCGGCGCCAACAAGGCCAAGGAGGACGCGGTGGTCGACGCCGCCCTCGCCCGGGCGGAGGGCGCCCGTCAGACGTCCCCGCACCCCGAGGCCTGACCGGCCGGACCCGGTGGCGTACGGCTCCCCGGCGACCGGTGAGCCGTACGCCCCTTTTGTTCACGTACGCCCGTGAACGGGCACGTCCGGGGCGCGATCGACCGGTACTGCCCGTATGGTTCGAAGCGTGCCTCGCCCATTGGGAGAACTCGAAGACGCGGTCATGACGAGGGTGTGGAAGTGGAACCGCCCCGTGACCGTTCGAGAAGTCCTGGAAGACCTGCAACAGGAACGGTCCATCGCGTACACCACCGTGATGACCGTCCTGGACAATCTCCATCAGAAGGGCTGGGTGCGCCGGGAGTCCGAAGGCCGGGCCTATCGATATGAGGCGGTCTCCACCCGTGCCGCCTACGCGGCCGCGCTGATGAACGACGCCTGGTCCCAGAGCGACAACCCCGCCGCCGCCCTCATCGCCTTCTTCGGCATGATGAGCGAGGAACAGCGCCAGGCACTCAGAGACGCGATCCGCATCGTGCAGGGGCCGGAAACGGCCGCACCGGGCCCCGGCTCGGTACCGGAGGGCGGCGGGCGATAGCGTCCCCCCATGTCAAATGCCATCAGCGTCCGGCGGGCACGTACCCGGGATGTGCCGGACGTACGCCGGCTCCTCGACACGTACGTCTCCGACCGCATCCTGCTCGACAAAGCGATGGTGACGCTTTACGAGAGCCTCCAGGAGTTCTGGGTCGCGGAACGGGACGACAACGCCGAGGTCGTCGGCTGCGGCGCGCTGCACGTGATGTGGGAAGACCTCGCGGAAGTGCGCACTCTCGCGGTGAAGCCCGGCCTGAAGGGTGCGGGCGTCGGACATCAGTTGCTGGAGAAGTTGCTGGACACCGCCCGCTGGCTCGGCGTTCGCCGCGTATTCTGCCTGACCTTCGAAGTGGACTTCTTCGGCAAGCACGGCTTCGTGGAGATCGGGGAGACGCCCGTGGACACCGATGTCTACGCGGAGCTGATGCGTTCCTATGACGAGGGTGTTGCGGAGTTCCTGGGTCTCGAACGAGTGAAACCGAACACCTTGGGCAACAGCCGGATGCTTCTGCATCTGTGATCGGATGAGAGCAGTGGGCGAGCGCCGCCCATGCGTGCCCGACTTCGCAGGCCCTCTTCGCGGGCGAACTTCGCAGACCTTCGCCAGGTTTATTGCGCCCACGACGCGTTCGCGGGTTCCCTATGTCCGAAACGCGCATGTTTTCGGCCGCGATCCGGCCCCGGTCTCCGCCGGGGGTTTGTGTTTTCCCGGCAAAAGCGGTTTGCTTTCCGGCGTACTGCTGTACTGCATATAACAAGGGACGGCGATACGGCGGACGCCGACGGAGCTCCGGCCCTCACGTTATCGATGAAAGGAAATCCGGTGGCACAGAAGGTTCAGGTCCTTCTTGTCGATGACCTCGACGGCGGCGAGGCAGACGAGACCGTGACGTTCGCGCTCGACGGGAAGACGTACGAGATCGACCTCACCACCTCCAACGCGGACAAGCTCCGTGGACTTCTCGAGCCCTACCTGAAGGGCGGCCGTCGCACCGGCGGCCGTGCCTCGGGCGGCCGGGGCAAGGCGCGCGCCGCTTCCGGCGGCAGCCAGGACACCGCGGCGATCCGCGCCTGGGCGAAGGAGAACGGCTACGAGGTCAACGACCGCGGCCGTGTTCCCGCGATCATCCGCGAGGCGTACGAGAAGGCCAACGGCTGATCAGCGGGCCCCCGTCACGGACCGGTGCCGGCCCCGAGCCGGACCCGGTGGCACTGCGTGGCCAGTGTGTGGACGAGCCGTGCGAGGTCCGGGGCGCCCTCGGTGCCTCCGAGGGCCGTCAGCGCCGGCAGCCGGCCCGCTGCCTCGCCCCCCGGTTCCGGGGGGCGCAGCCAGCAGGCGGCCCCGCGCGCCCCTGCCCCCTCGGACGCCGCCGCAGCCGCCCCCTCGTCCTCGTCGCCGGGCGGTGGCGGCGCCTCCATGAGGCCCCCCGTGCCGACCGCCGAGAGACCGATCGGCAGCGATCCCCACTCCAGCCACTCCAGCAGTCCGGGCAGTTCCTCCGCGCCGCCCGCCGCCACGAGCAGCTGCATCCGCGCGCCCCGCACGGCCACCGGCACCCGCGCCCACCGCGTGGCCGCCGGACCGGACCGGCCGAGCCGCTCCAGCGCCGCCCGGCCGGCGTCGGCCGGGACGTCCAGGACGTCGAAGCGGACGCCCACGCGCAGCCGCAGCGGAGCCCCGGGCTCCGTCGGCCAGCCGAGGGTCTCCTCGTACCACCGCCGCAGCCGCTCCGACGGCGTGGTGCCCGGACCCCGTGCTCCGGGCGGTCGGCGGGGCGGCGGCACGGCGGGGGCGGCGGACACCGGAGTGACGGGTGCCGGGGCCTGGGGTCCGGACATGCCAAGGGCAACCGCCGAAAGGGCTCCCGAGTTACGCTGAGTGGTGCGACGGATGCGCAGCGTGCCGTAATCGGGGGCGTGCGGGGGTGAGGGGAGGCACAAGGTTGTTCGCCCGTAGCGGAGGGAACGGGTGTGCGCGGCATGGAGTGCCAGTCCCCGCGGGTAAGACATCCCTAGTGGGAGGGGGCGACACGCAGTCCGGGCCGTCTCGCGTTCGCCATCGGCGTATTGGCGAGTGGGGTAAGTGCTTGGCCTGCGGGAACATCGTCTCGCACCATCGGGTTGTGGCAGATGTCGGCGTCAGGGGTCAGGAGGCCATCGACGGTGTCGGCAGTTGGAATGAGCGGTCCCCGCTTGCGGGACTAAGCTGCGGAAGGACAGGGAGGGGAAGTTCCCCCCACTGCCTGACCGCTCTGAGGAGCGATTAACGATGTTCGAGAGGTTCACCGACCGCGCGCGGCGGGTTGTCGTCCTGGCTCAGGAAGAAGCCCGGATGCTCAACCACAACTACATCGGCACCGAGCACATCCTCCTGGGCCTGATCCACGAGGGTGAGGGTGTCGCCGCCAAGGCCCTTGAGAGCCTCGGGATTTCGCTCGAGGCGGTCCGCCAGCAGGTGGAGGAGATCATCGGGCAGGGCCAGCAGGCCCCGTCGGGTCACATCCCCTTCACCCCCCGTGCCAAGAAGGTTCTGGAGCTGTCGCTCCGCGAGGCCCTCCAGCTGGGTCACAACTACATCGGCACGGAGCACATCCTGCTCGGCCTGATCCGTGAGGGCGAGGGTGTCGCCGCCCAGGTCCTGGTCAAGCTGGGCGCCGATCTCAACCGGGTGCGGCAGCAGGTCATCCAGCTGCTCTCCGGTTACCAGGGCAAGGAGACCGCCACCGCCGGCGGTCCTGCGGAGGGCACGCCCTCCACGTCCCTGGTCCTCGACCAGTTCGGCCGGAACCTCACCCAGGCCGCTCGTGAGTCCAAGCTCGACCCGGTCATCGGGCGCGAGAAGGAGATCGAGCGGGTCATGCAGGTGCTGTCCCGCCGTACCAAGAACAACCCGGTGCTCATCGGTGAGCCCGGCGTCGGCAAGACCGCCGTCGTCGAGGGCCTCGCGCAGGCCATCGTCAAGGGCGAGGTGCCCGAGACCCTCAAGGACAAGCACCTCTACACCCTGGACCTCGGCGCGCTGGTGGCCGGCTCCCGCTACCGCGGTGACTTCGAGGAGCGCCTGAAGAAGGTGCTCAAGGAGATCCGCACCCGCGGCGACATCATCCTCTTCATCGACGAGCTGCACACGCTGGTCGGTGCGGGTGCCGCCGAGGGCGCCATCGACGCCGCGAGCATCCTCAAGCCGATGCTGGCCCGTGGCGAGCTGCAGACCATCGGTGCGACCACGCTGGACGAGTACCGCAAGCACCTGGAGAAGGACGCGGCCCTGGAGCGCCGCTTCCAGCCGATCCAGGTCGCGGAGCCGTCGCTGCCGCACACGATCGAGATCCTCAAGGGTCTGCGCGACCGCTACGAGGCGCACCACCGCGTCTCCATCACGGACGAGGCCCTCGTCCAGGCGGCGACGCTCGCCGACCGCTACATCTCGGACCGCTTCCTGCCGGACAAGGCGATCGACCTGATCGACGAGGCCGGTTCCCGGATGCGCATCCGCCGGATGACCGCGCCGCCGGACCTGCGCGAGTTCGACGAGAAGATCGCCGGCGTGCGCCGGGACAAGGAGTCGGCCATCGACTCCCAGGACTTCGAGAAGGCCGCCTCCCTCCGCGACAAGGAGAAGCAGCTCCTGGCCGCCAAGGCCAAGCGGGAGAAGGAGTGGAAGGCCGGCGACATGGACGTCGTCGCCGAGGTCGACGGCGAGCTGATCGCCGAGGTCCTCGCCACGGCGACGGGCATCCCGGTCTTCAAGCTGACCGAGGAGGAGTCGTCCCGCCTGCTGCGCATGGAGGACGAGCTCCACAAGCGGGTCATCGGCCAGGTCGACGCCGTCAAGGCGCTGTCCAAGGCGATCCGCCGTACCCGGGCCGGCCTGAAGGACCCGAAGCGTCCCGGTGGCTCGTTCATCTTCGCCGGCCCGTCCGGTGTCGGTAAGACCGAGCTGTCCAAGGCGCTCGCCGAGTTCCTCTTCGGTGACGAGGAGGCGCTGATCTCCCTCGACATGTCGGAGTTCAGCGAGAAGCACACGGTCTCCCGCCTCTTCGGTTCGCCCCCCGGTTACGTGGGCTACGAGGAGGGCGGTCAGCTGACGGAGAAGGTGCGCCGCAAGCCGTTCTCGGTCGTCCTCTTCGACGAGGTCGAGAAGGCCCACCCGGACATCTTCAACTCGCTGCTGCAGATCCTGGAGGACGGTCGCCTGACCGACTCCCAGGGCCGGGTCGTGGACTTCAAGAACACGGTCATCATCATGACGACCAACCTCGGCACCCGGGACATCTCCAAGGGCTTCAACCTCGGCTTCGCCGCCGCGGGCGACACCAAGTCGAACTACGACCGCATGAAGAACAAGGTCCAGGACGAGCTGAAGCAGCACTTCCGGCCCGAGTTCCTCAACCGCGTCGACGACGTGGTCGTCTTCCCGCAGCTGAGCCAGGAGGACATCCTGCGGATCGTCGACCTGATGATCGACAAGGTCGACGAGCGCCTCAAGGACCGGGACATGGGCCTCGAGCTCTCCCAGTCCGCGAAGGAGCTGCTGTCGAAGCGGGGTTACGACCCGGTGCTGGGTGCGCGTCCGCTGCGCCGCACGATCCAGCGCGAGGTCGAGGACTCGCTGTCGGAGAAGATCCTCTTCGGCGAGCTGCGCCCCGGCCACATCGTGGTCGTGGACACGGAGGGCGAGGGCGACACCGCGACCTTCACCTTCCGCGGCGAGGAGAAGTCGGCCCTCCCCGACGCCCCGCCGATCGAGCAGGCAGCCGGCGGCGCCGGCCCGAACCTGAGCAAGGAGGCGTAGCCCTCCGGGGGTGAGCCTGGAAAGGGGCCGGTGCCGTTGGGCACCGGCCCCTTTCGTGTGGTCAGGGCTTCGGCAGTATCACGTTGGTGTCGCTGAAAAGCGAGGCCAGGCAGACGAGGTCGACGTGTGCGTCGGGGGCGGCGTGGAGCAGGACGTTGCCGACATTGGGCAGGGCGACCGGCTGGGAGAAGAAGGGCTCGTCGCCCCGGAAGCCGGTGAGTCCCAGGTGCGCCAGCCTGGGCAACCGAGCGATCTCGGCCCGGTCCGCCGCGTCGAGCGACGCGGTGACTTCCACATCGAGCAGCGTCAGCGTGCTCCATGTGGACAAACCCCGAAGACCGGTGGTGCCGGTGGTTCCCCGACCGAGCCACAGCGCCTCCAGGGGTGCGGCTGGGGGCAGGGAGTCGGTCAGTCGAGTGCCGGAAATCTGCTGCCAGGCCAGGTCCAGGCTCTGTAGTGACCCCATGTCCCTCAGGCCAGTCAGCTCCGCGCAACGCCTGACCGACAGATGTTCGATCGTCCTGGGGAGCACGCTGAGGTCGAGTGGCGACGGACAGAAGACCAGGGAGAGGCTCCGCAAGGCCGTGAAGGCGGACAGTTCGTCCAATCGGACGAGTGCGCTGCTGTTCCTGATCCTCAGGCGTTCGACGGCATCTGGCTCCGCCGTGCAACCGAGGATGTCGGCCGCACTGTGCGGTCCGTCGAACAACAGGTCCCTCCAGGGGCGCATCGCGGAGACCGCTGCACGCTGCTCGCTCGTGCGGCACGTCAGATGGAGACCGCTGCGATCGAGATGATCCAGCACCTCCACCGCGTAGCCCCGCGCGTCGAACCGCTCCCACGTCCCCACCAACTGCCGCCGCACGTCGAGATCCGCGTGCTCACGGAACCTGCGCAGCACGGCGAGCGCTCCGTCCTGCTCGTGCTCGGCCAGCAGCGAGGCCGTCACCGTGACGCCGTGGGCCTCCGCGTCCGTCAGTCCCTCCGGGCCCGGCAGTAGCTCCAGGACCAGGGGGCCCGCCTCTGCCAGGGCCTTCGCGTCCTCTGTCGATGTCGGCGGGATCAGCGCCCCCGCCCGCGCCTCCACCTCAGCCCGTACCGCCGGATCGAGCGCGGTCGCGTGTTCCAGGCAGGCGAGCGCGAGCAGCGTCAGCCGCGGGGTGTCCTCCGCGAGCAGCGCGCGCAGCAGCGTCGCCCGCTCCCCGGGGCGGGCGTGGGCCACGGCCATGCGGATGACGTCCTCCCACTGGGTGTCGCCCGCGCGGCCCGCGAGGACGTCGAGGTGGCCCTCCTCGACCGCGTACCGGGCGCCCAGGTAGTCCTGGAAGGTGCGGTGGACGAAGTCCAGCACCCCCTCGGCGGGTTGCCGGAGCAGCCCGCTGCGCAGGAGCAGCGCCCGCAGGACGGTCGACGCGTCGCCCTGACCCGCCGCCGAGGCGACCGAGGGCAGCGCGCGCTCCACGATGCCCTCGGCCGTCCCCGCCTCCATCTCCGTGCGCCCGCTCAGCACCAGCGCGTACGCCAGCCGCTGGAGCAGCTCCAGTTGGGCCTCCTCGCTCAGCTCCACCGCCGCCATGCCGCGCTCCCGGTCCCGGCGGGCGAGGAGCATCGTCAGGGCGGCGTCGTACAACTCCTTGCGGCCCGTCGGGAGGTATCCGCGGCGTTCGCGGTGCAGGGCGCAGATCAGGCCGCACATCAGGGGGTTGGTGGCGAGTCGGGCCAGGTCGCGCTTGGTGCGCAGGGCGTCCAGCAGGTCCGCCTCGTACTCGGGCGCCCGCGCGGCGGCGTGCCAGCGCCGTACGAAGGTCGTGACGTCGGCCCGGCGCATCGGGGTGAGGGCCAGCTCCCGGAAGCCCTCGGCGGCCAGCCAGTCGGGGCGTACGGCGGTGGGACGGGAGGTGAGCAGCCAGCGGTTGCCGGGGAAGGCGCGCACCAGGGCGAGGAGCCAGTCGCGGGCGCGGTGCCGGTCGGCGGCCGGGATCTCGTCCAGGCCGTCGACGAGGACCAGGCCCCGGCCGGCGCCCAGCACCCGTTCCGCCCAGCCCTCCGGAGGGGCGAGCGGGCAGCCCACCGCGGTCAGGAAGGCCGCGGGCGCCGGGAGGGCCTCCGCGCGCACGAGGGTGCGCAGCGGCAGGACGTACGGGATCCGGTCGCCGTCCCGGGACGTGGTCACCGCCAGCCACTGCACCAGCGTCGTCTTCCCGGACCCCGCGTCGCCGCGCAGCAGCACCCGGTCGTGGGTGAGCAGGGCGTCCTCGGCGGGGAGCCGGACGGTGCGCTCCGGTTCGGCGTGCTCCCCCGGGAGGGCCGTGCGGTCCTCCTCCGCGGTCGCCTCCAGGCTCAGGTAGGCGACTTCCAGGGGCCATCTGTCGGGGGAGTCGCGGAGGTCGATGCCATAGATGGTGATGCGGTTGTGCTGCTCGGCCACGTACCGCAGGTACCGCCGCTCGAAGTCCGTGTCACGGGCGTCCGGGCGGGGGACTCGGGTGATCAGCTCGTCGACCTTGGCGATCAGCTCGGCCTGGCCGCGGGTCTGGGCGACCAGGGTGCGGGCGACGAAGGTGGAGCGCCGGGTGAAGAACTCCAGGATGTGCAGGCACGCCCACTCGGTCGCCGAGTCGAGGAAGTAGCGGGCGTCCGAGGACAGCCCCGTGGTGGCTGCGGGCGCCCCGCAGCGGAGCCGCCTGGCCAGCTCCCCGTGCCCCAGCCGCACCGCCTGCACGTCGTCCATGTCCAGGTCGCCGAGGGTGAGGAGCCGGGCGGCGAGGGCGTCGGCGACGGCCGTCTCCTCGTCGCGGGGGAAGGGCGGTTCGCCGGGAGAGTCGAGGGAGTCCGAGACCAGCCGGCCGGCGAGGCCGCGCACCTCCTTCTCACCGAGGGTGCGCTGCTCACCCCGGAAGGAGACGAGTCGTGTCAACCGGACCGGTCGGTCGACCAGCCCGGCGCCGGGCTGGTCAGCGACGAACAGCTTCTTCACCAGCGGAGCGACCAGACTGGACGCCAACTTCCCGCCGAGAACCGCCGGTTCCATGCGCCACCCCCGTGGACGGTCGTCGTCCACGGGAGCCTATCGGGCGTCGGGCAGGGCCGCTCAGGACAACTGGCTCGCAGGTTGCCACCCGGTGGGCGCCTCGACGACGCCCGTGCCGTCCGTCCCGGCCGGCCGAGCGCTCCGGCCCGAGCCCCACGGCCTCGTGGCCCTCGACGGCGATCTCGCCGAGCCGGGCGGGTGCTGTGACGTCGGCCATGCTCCGAGCCCAGGTGAACGCCCTTGTGCAGTGGGTGGGTTAACCGGAACGACCCCCTTTCGGGAGTAGCCCCCGTCACATTCACCGGGTCTTCGATCATGGCCGCCGGTGACATGGGGCACAGGGCATCCGGGGGGTACTACGGGGAATAGTCGTGGTCGCAAGAGTGGGCAAACCGGACACGCTCCGCTGCGGTGACACCCGAATCCCGCGCCTCTGGTCTGGCCGTGTCCGCAATGACGGCACTGTCGGACATGGGTAAGTTTCACACTCAAGTACTAGATGGGGTCGTAGGTCACACCTTTGTGCGGTTTGGGGTCGCCGCGTTACCAAGGTGGAGCCCGCCCGGTGAGCGCCTTGTGCGTCCCGCCGCAGGGGCAATCCTCTGTTCCCGTCCCCATGAGGTTCGAATGTTTCCGCGTGTCACGACCCGTCCTTCCCGTACGACCCTCCGCACCCGCGCCGCGGTGATGGCCGCCGGTCTCGGTGCCTCGGCCGCACTGGGAGCCGGGGTCGCGGCCGCCACCGGCACCACGGCGGCGGCTGACAGCTCCACCGCCGCGAGCGCCGTCGAGGCCCAGGCCGCGGCGCAGGCCAAGGCCGCCAAGGCGGAGAAGGCCGACGCGAGCACGAAGCACACCACCGCCAAGAAGAAGGCCGCCTCCTGGGTGGACCCGGTCAAGAAGTACAAGCTGAGCGCCAGCTTCGCCCAGAACGGCGGCATGTGGGCCAGCAAGCACAGCGGCCAGGACTTCGCCGTGCCGATCGGCACCAACGTCGTCGCCGCGCACGGCGGCACCGTCGTCAAGGCCGGCGGCAACGGTGCCGGTGACGGCCCCGCCTACGGCAACGCGATCGTGGTCAAGCACGGCAACGGCACGTACTCCCAGTACGCGCACCTGTCCAAGATCAACGTGAAGGCCGGGCAGGTCGTGAAGACCGGCCAGTCCATCGCCAAGTCGGGCAACACCGGTAACTCCAGCGGCCCGCACCTGCACTTCGAGATCCGCACGACGGCCAACTACGGCTCGGCCGTCGACCCGGTCGCCTTCCTGCGCGACAAGGGCGTGACCGTCTGACGGTCCGGAGTACAGGCGCTACGCGCCCGCGGTTCCCCGGTGTGCCTGGGTGACCAGATCGGTGGCGACCTCGAGAACGGCAGCACGCTGTTCCTCGGGGTCGCCTTCGAGGTCCCGCAGCACGAACATCCCGGCGTGCAGCGTGAACAGCGCGGTCAGGCAGCGGACCTGGTCGACCATGTCGGCCTCGGGGTCGATGAGGATGTCGCGCAGGTCGAACATGCGGGACTTGAACATGTTGCCGATGCGCAGGTCGCGCACCGTCGCCTGGTTCTCCTGCATGAAGCGGAACAGCGGTGCCGCGCCGGCCAGCGCCGCGCTGTAGCCGCGGATGATCTCCTGCTTCGTCTCCAGGGAGTGCGGCTGGTCCCGGCCCCACGCGATCAGGTCCTCCAGCGGCCGTGACAGGTCCTGGAAGATGCTGACGAGGATCTCTTCCTTGGTCTTGAAGTGGTAGTACAGCGCGGCCTTGGTCACGTCCAGGCTCTCGGCGATCTCGCGCAGCGAGGTCTTCTCGTACCCCTGCTCCGCGAAGAGCGCGAGCGCCACGTCCTGGATGCGCTGACGGGTGTCCCCGCGGCGTCGCTGCTGCCTGGTGCCGTTCATCGCTGCCGCCCGGTGCTGTTCATCGTGCCGCCCATCTTCCTACGCACCCCCTGCCCTCGCGCACTCCTGCCCCCGCGCACTTTCCGAAAAACTTACTTGACGCCCGGCTAGTTACGCCTCTACCTTCCCCAGTGTAGGCAACTTGCCGGGCGGCAAGTAAGTGGACCACGGAAGTGGCACGGCTCGCAGCGGTGGCTGGGGGAGTGGGAGCGATGGCGGACACAGTGGAGGCGGCGACCGGCGAAGCCGGTGGCGGCAAGCAGCCGAGGAGCGTGCGGGTCGTCCTGCTCGCCCTCATGATCGCGATGATGCTCGCGATGCTCGACAACATGATCATCGGCACCGCGATGCCGACGATCGTGGGCGAACTGGGCGGCCTGGAGCACCTCTCCTGGGTCGTCACCGCCTACACCCTGGCGACCGCGGCCTCGACCCCGCTGTGGGGCAAGCTCGGCGACCTGTACGGGCGCAAGGGCACGTTCATGGCGTCGATCGTTATCTTCCTGGTCGGCTCGGCGCTCAGCGGCATGGCCCAGGACATGGGCCAGCTCATCGGCTTCCGCGCCGTCCAGGGCCTGGGCGCCGGCGGTCTGATGGTCGGCGTCATGGCGATCATCGGCGACCTGATACCGCCCCGCGAGCGCGGCAAGTACCAGGGCATGATGGCCGGCGTCATGGCGCTGGCCATGATCGGCGGACCGCTGGTCGGCGGCACCATCACCGACCACTGGGGCTGGCGCTGGTCCTTCTACATCAACCTGCCGCTCGGCGCGGTCGCGCTGGTCGCCATCAGCGCCGTACTGCACCTGCCGAAGAAGCGCAGCCAGGCACGCATCGACTACCTGGGCGCCGCGCTGCTGACCGTCGGCATCACGGCGATCGTGCTCGTCACCACCTGGGGCGGCACCGAGTACGCGTGGAGCTCCGCGCGGATCATGGAGCTGATCGGCATCGGCGTCGCCGCGCTGGTCGGGTTCGTGTTCTGGCAGACCAGGGCCGCCGAGCCGATCGTGCCGCTGCACATCTTCCGCAGCCGCAACTTCACGCTGATGTCCGGCATCGGCTTCGTCACCGGCTTCGTGATGTTCGGCGCCACCCTCTTCCTGCCGCTGTACCAGCAGTCGGTGCAGGGCGCGTCCGCCACCAACTCCGGGCTGCTGCTCCTGCCGATGCTGAGCGCGATGCTCGTCACGTCCATGGTGGCGGGGCGCATCACCACCAACACCGGCCGTTACAAGATCTTCCCGGTGGCGGGCGGCGCGCTGATGACGGTCGGCCTGTTCCTGCTGTCGACCATGGACACCGACACCACCCGCTTCACCTCCGGCGTCTACATGGCCGTGGTCGGACTCGGCATGGGCTGCCTGATGCAGATCACCATGCTGGTCGCGCAGAACAGCGTCGAGATGAAGGACATGGGCGTCGCGTCCTCCTCCACCACCCTCTTCCGCACCCTCGGCTCCTCCTTCGGCGTCGCGATCATGGGCGCGCTCTTCAACAGCCGCGTCCAGCACGAGATGACCGAGCGGGCCGGGGCGCTGGGCTCCAAGGTGACGGAGCAGTCGGCCCAGCTGGACGCGGCCAGCCTGGCCAAGCTGCCGGAGGCGGCCCGCGAGGCCTATCAGCACGCGGTGTCCTCCGGCACCCACGGGGCGTTCCTGCTGGGCGCCGCCGTGGCGGTCCTCGCGCTGGTCGCGGCGGTCTTCGTCAAGGAGGTCCCGCTGAAGGGCGCGGGCCCGCAGACGTCCGACGCCCCGGCCGACGGCGACGACGACACGGCCGCGGCGAAGGCGCCGGTGGCGGAGACGGTCTGACGCCGGTCCGGCGAGCGTTGCTCGGATGCCTCCGGGTGGTTCCTGCCACCGCCCGGGGGCATCCCCGCTTCCTGCGACGTCGTGCCCCTCCGGGAGCCCGGGGCGAGGATCCGCACCCCGGATAGGCTGATCGCCGGGACACGGGGGCAGCACACTACGAGTGGGGGCGGACGTGGACGGAGACGGCGGAAGACCTCTCGGGAAGCCGGAGCTGGTCGGTGCCGCCGGGACGGCCTTCCTCCCGGTGGCCGCGGTCGTCGCGGCGGGCGTGGAGGCCGCGCTGCCGTGGTGGGCGGTGGCCGGGCCCGCCGTGCTCACGGCGGGGCTCGCGGGCTGGGCCGGCGTACGGATCGCCCGCCGCCGCGCGGTGCGCCGCGAGGTCCTGGAGCCCGGGGAGAAGGTCCTCGGCACCTACACCGTCCGGCCCCCGTACCGCGAGCACACCCCGCCCGCCGCGCACGAGGGCCCGCAGTACCAGCTCGTCGTGACCAGCCGCGGCCTGCAACTGTGGGAGCGCTCCGCCCTGCTGTGGCGCCACCCCTGGCCGGAGCTGCGCGTCCTCGTCGACGGCCCGCGCCTGCGCGTCCACCACGAGGGCCGCGAGACCGGCACCATGCTGCTCGAACCGGCGGGCGCCGCCCAGGAGGTACGCGCCGTCGCCACCCGGCACGCGGCCGGCTGAGGGCCCGGTCACGAACCCGGCGGCTCCGCCGTGCCGCCGCACTCGAACCACACCGTCTTGCCCCGCCCGTCGGCGTACGGCGTCACACCCCACCGGTCGGCCACGGCGGCGACGATCACCAGTCCCCGCCCGCCCTCGCCCAGCGCGTCGGCCTCCGCCGCGACCGGCAACCGCGGGCACCCGTCGGCGACCTCCACCCGCACGCCGTCCGCCTGGAGCAGGAAGCAGACGCGGCAACGCCGGCCGGGCACGTGCCGTACGACGTTGGCGACCAGCTCCGTGAGCGCCAGCTCGGCGGCGTCGGCCACGTGGGACAGGCCCGAGCGGCCCAGGCAGAGCCGCAGCACGCGGCGCAGGTGGCGGGCCGAGTGCGGGCCCATGGCGAACTCGGCGTGGTACTGGCTCTCGACGTCCGCCGCCTGCGGACCAGTTACGTGATTCACGCCACAATCCTGGAACACGCTGCGTACGCTCGACTACGCAGAGAAACGAACGCCGTCCGGCGTTGCCGTCCGTAGTCCCCGGAGTGAGGTGCCGCAGTGGCCAACATCCAGTCCCTCGACCCGACCGCTTCCCCGCTCGACTACTACGGCTGGGAGCTGCGCCGCCAGCGCGAGGCC
>NZ_JOFH01000053.1 GCF_000721235.1 Streptomyces olivaceus | reverse complement strand
GGGGGGAGGGGGGGCAGGACGCGGAGGGGGCTCGCGGGGTGGAGGCGTGAGTGGGCCGGGGCACCGGGGAGGCTGCCGTGCGGCTCAGGCCGGTTCCCGCCCCGTCCCTCCCGGCGCCCCCCGGTCCAGCGCCCGGCCGAGCGCCCGCAGGAAGGCGTCCGTCGTGGCCCGGTCCCGGACCGCGAGGCGCAGCCAGTCCGCGCCGAGACCCGGGAACGTGTCCCCGCGCCGCACCGCGAACCCGAGTTCGCGCAACCGGTGCCGTACACCGGCCCCGTCCGGCACGCGGACCAGGACGAAGGGGCCCGCTGCCGGTCCCGCGACCCGCAGCCCGGCCTCCGCGTACTCCCCGAGCCCGGCGACGAGCCGGTCCCGGTCCGCGGCGATCCGGTGGCCGGCGTGCGCCGCCTCCGCCAGCGCCCGCGGCGCCACGCACGCCTCCGCCGCCGCCAGCGCGGGCGTGGACACCGGCCACAGCGGCTGGGCACGCTCCAGAGCCGCGATCGTCTCCGGAGCCGCCAGCACGTACCCGACGCGCAGCCCCGCCAGCCCCCACGTCTTCGTGAGGCTGCGCAGGACCACGAGGCCGGGCACGTCCGTCCGCCCGGCCAGCGCCTCCCGCTCGCCCGGCACCGCGTCCATGAACGCCTCGTCCACGACCAGGGTCCGCCCGGGACGGGCCAGCTCCGCCAGCACCGGCGCCGGGTGCAGCACCGACGTCGGATTGGTCGGGTTGCCGACCACCACCAGGTCGGCGTCGTCCGGCACGGCCGCCGGGTCGAGGCGGAAGCCTTCCGACGCCCGCAGCAGCACCCGGTCGACCGTGTGCCCCGCGTCCCGCAGCGCCGCCTCCGGCTCCGTGAACTGCGGGTGCACCACGACCGGCCGGGACACCTTCAGCGCCCGCGCCAGCAGCACGAACGCCTCCGCCGCGCCCGCCGTCAGCAGCACCCGCTCCACCGGCAGCCCGTGCCGCGCCGCCACCGCCGCCCGCGCGGCCCGCCCGTCCGGGTAGGCGGCGAGCGAACCCAGCGAGGCCGCGAGGTGCTCGCGCAGCCAGGCCGGGGGAGTGTCCGCGCGGACGTTCACCGCGAGGTCGACCAGTGCGGCACCGCCGTCGCGCACCTCGGCGTCCCCGTGGTGCCGCAGATCGTGCCCTCCGCCCGCGCCCGCGCCCTCGGCCTCAGTGCTCATGGGAATGCACGTGTCCCTGCCCGTGACGGTGCGGCTGCTGCGGCAGCCCCACTTCGTCCTCGCACCCGGGCAGCGGGATCCGGTACCCGCACGAGTCGTCGCGCACCAGGTCGACGTGCCGGTCGAGACCGACCGGCACCGACGCCCGCCGCACCTCCGCCCGCGCCGGACGCCGTACGACGGCGCAGGTCGCCCTCGCCGGGACGGCCGCCGACTTCCGCTTGGGCACGAGGAGTTCGCCCCCGCCCGCCAGGGCCGCCGCCTCCGCGACCGACGCCGTGCCCGCGGCCGAGAGCGGGGCGCCGGAGGGGTTGGGCACCTCCACGTCCGCCAACTCGCCGGCGGGGTAGGTCACCAGGGGAACGCCCAAGTGCTCGGCCGCGCCGACGATCCCCGGCTCCCCGGACTTGGTGTCCACGGTGGCCAGTTCGGCGACCGACGCGACGCAGAGCCCGGCGTCGCGCAGGGCGTCCTCCACCAGGCCGAGCACCTCGCCGACCGGCGCGCCCCTGGCGGCGCCGACCCCGACGACCAGGGACGGCGGACGGCCGACGAAGGCCACCTCGTCGGCCGACGCCCCGGCGTCCTCGGCCGCGGACGCCCCGGAAGCCGCGGGAACCCCGGAAGCCATGGATTGTGGTCCTCTCCTGTGCGTGCTGCGCATATTTACTGCGGTTGCTGCTGTCGTACGCGCGTGAACGCGACGTGATCGGATACCAAGGGCCCATGGCGGTCTTCGTCGCGCTCGGCGCGTTCCTGATGACGCTGGCCGGCGGCTGGACGGCACAGCGCGTGACCGACCGGCGCCACCTGGTCCTGGGTCTGGCCGGCGGGCTGATGCTGGGCGTCGTCGGCCTCGACCTGCTGCCGGAGGCCCTGGAGGCGGCCGGCGAGGAGGTGTTCGGCGTGCCCGCGGCACTGCTGCTCTTCGTCGCCGGATTCCTGCTCGCGCACCTCGTGGAACGCCTGCTGGCCGCCCGCCGCGCCGCGCACGGCGCCGACGAACACGGCGGGCGCACGCCCCAGGTGGGCCTGACGGCCGCCGCCGCGATGGTCGGCCACAGCGCGATGGACGGCGTGGCGATCGGCGCGGCCTTCCAGGTCGGCGGCGGCATGGGCGCGGCGGTCGCGATGGCCGTGGTCGCCCACGACTTCGCGGACGGCTTCAACACCTACACGCTCACCAGCCTGTACGGGAACGCCCGACGCCGCGCGGTCGCGATGCTGTTCGCCGACGCCGTGGCCCCCGTCCTCGGCGCGGCCTCCACCCTCCTCTTCTCGATCCCGGAGGGCGTACTCGGCGCGTACCTCGGCCTGTTCGGCGGTGTCCTGCTCTACCTCGCCGCGGCCGAGATCCTCCCCGAGGCCCACCACGAGCACCCCGCCCGCTCCACCCTGCTCTGCACGGTCGCGGGCGCGGCGTTCATCTGGCTGGTGGTGGGCATCGCCGAGTGAGCGGTGACGGCCGCTCACTCGGCGATTCCTCGGGGCCCCGGGCCCGACGCCGACCCCGATCAGCCTGCTGCTCACGACGTCCGGCACCTCTCCACGAACCGGCGCGCGACACCGGGCTCGGCCGCCCAGTGCGTGTGCAGATAGCTCGCGTGCACACCGCGCTCCACGAACCCCTCGACGCGCCGCTCGGGCGTCCGCATCCCCCAGGCCGGCGTGGCCCCGGCCCCCGGCTCCACCGTCGTCCGGTGGAACTCGTGCCCCCGCATCCGCGTCCCCGCGACGGCCAGCGCACTGTCCGACACGGCCACGGCGTCCCGGTAGCCCAGCGTCAGCCGGTCCGACATCCGCGCGGAGGCGTCCAGCACCCCGCACATCGGCAGCCCGTCCAGTTCCCGGCACAGGTACAGCAGCCCCGCACACTCGGCGGCGACGGGAGCACCGCTCAGCGCCAGCTCGGCGACGGACTTCCGCAGCCCCTCGTTGGCGGACAGCTCGGAGGCGTACACCTCCGGGAACCCGCCCCCGATCACCAGCCCACCGGTCCCCTCGGGCAACTCCTCGTCCCGCAGCGGGTCGAAGACGACGACCTCGGCCCCGGCGGCGGCGAGCAGTTCGGAGTGCTCCGCATAGGAGAAGGTGAAGGCGGCCCCACCGGCCACGGCCACCCGTCTTGGCCCGTCCGGCGTTCGAGGACGCGTTCGAGGACGAGGACGGGGGCCGGCAGCGGGGTCCGGGGGCGCGGCCCCCAGGGACGGGACGGGAAGGGGCGGCGGGGACGAAGAAGCGAGTACCTCACCCGCGTCCCACCCCGCACACGACAGCACCCCGGCCGACCGCGCCAGCCCGACCAGCGCCTCCACATCGCACCCGTCGGCCACCTGCGCGGCCATCGCCGCCACCGCGCCCACCGCCTCCGAGCCCCGCTCGGCGACCGGCACCAGCCCCAGATGCCGCGACGGCACACCGACCCTGGGCGCCCGCCGCAACACCCCCAGCACCGGCACCCCGACGCAGTCCATCGCCTCCCGCAGCAACGCCTCGTGCCGGTCGGACGCGACCTTGTTGAGGATCACGCCCCCGATCCGCACCTCCGGGTCCCAGCTCACGAACCCGTGCACCAGCGCCGCCACCGACCGCGACTGCGACGACGCGTCCACGACCAGCACGACCGGCGCCCGCAGCAACTTCGCGACGTGCGCGGTGGACGCCAGCTCGCCCTCCCCGGCGGCACCGTCGTACAGCCCCATCACGCCCTCGACGACGGCGATGTCGCACCCGCGCGCCCCGTTCACGAAGAGCGGCCCGACGAGTCCGGGACCGCACATGTACGCGTCGAGGTTGCGTCCCAGCCGCCCGGTGGCGAGCGCGTGGTACCCGGGGTCGATGTAGTCGGGCCCCACCTTGTGCGGGGACACCGCGAGCCCCCGCGCCGTGAGCGCGGCCATGAGCCCGGTGGCGACGGTGGTCTTGCCGCTGCCGGACGAGGGCGCGGCGACGACCAGCCGGGGGACGGCGGAGCCCGGTGGAGCGGTCACCACTCGATGCCTCTCTGCCCCTTCTGCCCCGCGTCCATCGGATGCTTGACCTTGGACATGTCGGTCACGAGGTCCGCGAAGTCCACCAGCGCCTCCGGCGCGTTCCGCCCGGTGATCACGACGTGCTGGGTCCCGGGCCGGTCGCGCAGCACGGACACGACCTCGTCGGCGTCGATCCAGCCCCAGTGCATCGGATAGGCGAACTCGTCCAGCACGTACAGCTTGTACCTCTCGGCGGCCAGATCCCGCTTGACCTGCTCCCAGCCCTCCCGGGCCTTCTGCTCGTTGTCCATCTGGGCGTCGCGCTGGACCCAGGACCAGCCCTCGCCCATCTTGTGCCAGGCGACGGACCCGCCCTCACCACTGGCGCCCAGCACGCGCAGGGCGTTCTCCTCGCCGACCTTCCACTTGGCCGACTTGACGAACTGGAACACCCCGATCGGCCACCCCTGGTTCCAGGCGCGCAGCGCCAGTCCGAAGGCGGCGGTGGACTTGCCCTTCCCGACGCCCGTGTGCACGACGACCAGCGGACGGTTGCGCCGCTGCCGGGTCGTCAGCCCGTCCTCCGGTACGACACTCGGCTGCCCCTTCGGCATTACGCGGCCCTCCTGCTGCTCTGCCCACTGTTCTGCCCACTGCTCCGCACGTCCTTCACCAGACCGGCGATCGAGTCCGCCCGCAGCTCGTCCAGCGTCACCGCCGTACCGCCCAGCTCACCCGCCAGCTGCCCCGCGAGCCCCAGCCGCACCGGCCCCGACTCGCAGTCCACGACCACGGAGGCGACGCCGTCGGCGCCGAACAACCGGGCCGCACGCGAGGCCAGCGCGACGGGCTCCGGCCCGCCGGTGGCCCGCCCGTCCGTCACCACGACCACCAGCGCCCGCCGCGCCGGGTCGCGCAGCCGCTCCACCCGCAGCACCTCGTGCGCCTTGAGCAACCCGGCCGCGAGCGGTGTACGCCCCCCGGTCGGCAGCGACTCCAGACGGACCGCCGCCGCGTCCACCGACGAGGTCGGCGGCAGCGCCACGTCGGCGGCCGAGCCCCGGAAGGTCACCATCCCCACCTTGTCCCGCCGCTGGTACGCGTCCAGCAGCAGCGACAGCACGGCACCCTTGACGGCACTCATCCGCTGCCGCGCGGCCATCGACCCGGACGCGTCGACGACGAACAGCACGAGGTTGCCCTCACGCCCCTCACGGCTCGCCTGCCGCAGATCGTCCCGGCGCACCACCAGACCCGGCCCGCTGCGCCCCCGCGCCCGCTGGTGCGGCGCCGCCGCCTGCACGGTGGCCGCCAGATGCAGCTTGGTCAGCGTGCCCCGGGGACGGCTGGCCCCGATGGTCCGCCCGTGCTCGGTCCGAGCCCGGGACCGCCGCCCGGCGGCACCCTCGCCCAGTCCCGGCACGCTCAGCACCTTGGTCCGGAACGGCTCGGCGGCACGCGCGGGGGTCTGCTCACCGCCGCCGCCACCGCCGGAAGGCTGCGGCTCCCCGCCCTCCCTGTCCTCCCCGGACTCGGGCTGTGCGGCGGATTCGCCGTCGACCCGAGGCGCGTCGTCGGGCTCGGGCTGCCCGCCGGGACCGCCGCCGGGACCGCCGCCGGGGCCGCCGTCGGGATCCGGATCGGGGTCGTCGTCCCCGCCTTCGTCCTGGTCGCCTTCGTCCCCGTCCTGCCCGCCGAACTCCTCCAGCGTCTCGTCCAGCTTGTCCTCGTCAAGACCGGGGGCGTCGAACGGCGCCCGGCGGCGGCGATGCGGCAGGGCGAGCAACGCGGCCTGCCGCACGTCCTCCGCCAGCACGTCGGTCCGCCCGGCCCACGCCGCCAGCGCGGTCGCCGTCCGCGCCATCACGATGTCGGCCCGCATGCCGTCCACCTCGAAGGCCGCGCAGGTCGCCGCGATCTGCCGCAGCGCCCCGTCGCCCAGCCGCACCTCGGGCAGCAGGTCCCGCGCCGCCACGATCCGCGCCCGCACCGCGCTCTCCTCGTCGGCCCAGCGTCCGGCGAAACCGGCGGGATCGTCGTCGTACGCGAGCCGTCGCCGTACGACCTCCACGCGCTGGTCGGGCTCGCGCGAGGCGGCGACCTCGACGGTGAGGCCGAAGCGGTCCAGCAACTGGGGCCGCAGCTCGCCCTCTTCGGGGTTCATGGTGCCGACGAGCAGGAACTTCGAGGCGTGCCGCACCGACACGCCCTCGCGCTCGACGTAGGAGGCGCCCATGGCGGCGGCGTCCAGCAGCAGGTCGACGAGGTGGTCGTGCAGCAGGTTGACCTCGTCGACGTACAGGATTCCGCGGTGCGCGTCGGCCAGCAGCCCCGGCTCGAACGCCTTCACGCCCTCCGCCAGCGCACGCTCGATGTCGAGGGCACCGACGAGCCGGTCCTCGGAGGCGCCGACGGGCAGCTCCACCATGCGGGCGGGCCGGGAGCCCGAGGCCCCCGTCCCGTGCGGCCCGTCCGGGCAGCCGGGGTCCGGGGAGGCCGGGTCGCAGGAGAAACGGCACCCGGAGACGACGTCCACCTCCGGCATCAGCGCCGACAGCGCGCGCACGGCCGTGGACTTCGCGGTGCCCTTCTCACCGCGTACCAGCACACCACCGACGGCCGGGCTCACCGCGTTCAGCAGCAGGGCCAGCCGGAGGTCTTCCTGTCCGACCAGGGCGGTGAAGGGATAGGGCGTGCTCACGCGGTGATCACTCCTTCGGATGTGTAGGGAAACGAGAGGCGGATCGGCAGCCGGTGAGGCACGCTCCTCTCCTCCCCGCCTTCGCAGGGACGGCCCGCTTTTCGACGCCCACGGCGCCCTCTACCGGGCCCGGCAGTTCCTCCCGGACGTCTCATGCGGGCGCTCCCGGCGGGATGAAAGGCAGGCCTCGCGGCGCGCCGGACTCGATGAGCCGCCACAGCGCGTCGGTGTCCGCGTGGTGTTCGATCAGGTCGCCGAGCCGGTCGAGCTGCTCCTCGCGCAGCGCGGCGAACGAGGTGTCGCGGGCCGGCACGAAACGGCGGCCCGCGGCGGCGGCCACCTCGCGCAGGAACGCCCGCCGGAAGCCGTCCGACTCCAGCGAACCGTGCCAGTGCGTGCCCCAGGTCTGGCCGACCCGGCAGCCGTCCAAGAAGGGATCCCCGCCCGCCACCCGGGCGACCCCGTGGTGGATCTCGTAGCCCTCGACGCGCTCGCCGAGGGCGGTGCCCACCGGACGCGTGAGGGTCTTCTCGCGGGCGAACCGCACCCGCACGGGCAGCAGTCCGAGCCCGTCCACGTGCCCGGCGCGCGACTCGACCTCGTCCTCGATGTGCTCGCCGAGGAGCTGGAAGCCGCCGCAGATCCCGAGTACGGGCCGCCGCTCGGCGGCCCTGCGGGCGATCGCGTCCGCGAGCCCCCGTTCCCGCAGCCACTGGAGTGCCCGCACCGTGCCGCGCGTCCCCGGCACGATCACCAGGTCGGCGTCGGCCAGTTCCTCCGGCCGGTCCACGAACCGCACCACGACGCCCGGTTCGGCGGCCAGCGCGTCCACGTCCGTGAAGTTGGACATCAGGGGGACGGCGCAGACCGCGACCCGCAGCACGTCCTCGCCGACCGGCGGCGCGACGGCCGACTCCCGCACCGTCCCGCGCAGGGAGACCCTGAGGCCGTCCTCCTCGTCGATGCCGAGCCCGTGCCGGAAGGGCAGCACCCCGTACGTCCGCCGCCCGGTGAGGCCGTGCAGCATGTCGAGCCCGGGCTCCAGGAGCGACACGTCGCCGCGGAACTTGTTGACGAGGTACCCGGCGACCAGCGCCTGGTCCTCGGGCGCGAGCAGCGCCACCGTGCCGAAGAAGGAGGCGAAGACGCCGCCGCGGTCGATGTCGCCCACGACGAGGACCGGGAGGCCGGCGCCCCGGGCGATGCCCATGTTGACGATGTCGGTGCGCCGCAGGTTGATCTCGGCGGGGCTGCCCGCGCCCTCGCAGATCACCGCGTCGTGGGTGGCGCGCAGTTCGGCGAGCGAGTCGAGCACCGTGCCGAGCAGCCGTTCCTGGCGCCCGCCGTGGTAGCCGCGGGCGCTCATCTCGCCGACCGGTCTGCCGAGCAGCACGACCTGGCTGCTGCGCTCCCCGCCGGGCTTGAGCAGCACGGGGTTCATGAGCGCGGTCGGCTCAACCCGGCAGGCCTGGGCCTGCATCGCCTGGGCCCGCCCTATCTCGGCGCCGTCGCGGGTCACGAAGGAGTTGAGCGACATGTTCTGCGCCTTGAAGGGCGCGACCTTGACGCCCTGGCGCACCAGCCAGCGGCAGATGCCCGCGGTGACGACGCTCTTGCCGGCGTCGGAGGTCGTACCGGCGACGAGGAGGCCACCGCTCATGACGCACGTCCCTTCAGACGGCCCACCAGGTGTCCCGTCAGGTGTCCCACCGGGCGCTCCGTCAGGTGCCCCTGCGGGCGTCCCCGGCCGGGGGCCCCGCGCACGAGCAGCCGTGCGCCCGCGCACACGCCCAGCGCCAGCCAGCCCACGCGCCGGGAGAGGCGTACGGCCCGGTCGATGTCGCCGGACCCGGCTCGTACGGCGCGTCCCGCCGCCCCGTTGAGGACGGGCCGGTGCTCCACCCGCCCGCCGTAGGAGAGCGTCCCGCCGAGCCGCACGCCCAGGGCGCCCGCGAACGAGGCCTCCACGGGCCCGGCGTTGGGGCTCGGGTGCCGGGCGGCGTCGGCACGCCAGGCCCGTACGGCGCCGCGCGGATCGCCGCCCGCGACGGTGGTCAGGGCGGCGGTCAGGCGGGCGCCCGGCCAGCCCGCGAGGTCGTCGAGGCGGGCCGAGGCCCAGCCGTAGCGGCGGTACCGGGAGGACTTGTGGCCGACCATCGCGTCCAGCGTGTTCACCGCGCGGAAGCCGAGCAGCCCCGGCACTCCGGCCACGGCACCCCAGACCAGGGCGCCCACCACCGCGTCCGACGTGTTCTCGGCGACGGACTCCACGACGGCCCGGGCGATCCCGTCGGCGTCCAGGGACTGCGGGTCGCGCCCGCACAGGTGCGGCAGCCGCGCCCGCGCCGCCTCGACGTCCCCGGCCCGGAGCGCCCGTTCGACCGCACCGGCCTCGCGGGCGAGCGAGGTGCCGCCGACCACGGCCCAGGCGGCCGCACCGGTCAGCGCGATCGAGGCGGCGGGGGAGCGGCGTACGGCGTGGGCGGCGGCCGCACCGAGAGCGGTGGCGCCGCCGGCGCACACGAGCGTGTGCAGCGCGCCCCACCCCCGGTGGTCCCGCCACAACCGCTGTTCCACGGCACCGGCGGCACGGCCGAACGCGGCGACCGGGTGCCCGCGGCGCGGATCGCCGAGGAGCAGGTCGCCGAGGAGGCCGGCTGCGGCGCCGTACGCGAAGACGCGTTCGGCACGCACGGGTTCAGCCGGTCACACGGTCAGGGAGGAGGCACCTGGCAGGGAACGTCGGGCGGCGGCCGGGCATCGCGTCATGTCCTCACTCAGGGTGTCCACGCCCTGGTTCGAAGAGTCCGGCGGTGAGAGTTCCTGGCTCCCGGGGCTCCTGTTCCCCGGTCACAGTGGCGGGACCGCGCCGGAATCGCACCGGGCTTCCTCTCCTGCCGCCGTAGCTGGCCCCGGAAGTCCACCACGGCCCCCGAAGACCCGTCAACCTGGCCTTGACCTGCGACGGGAGAGTGTGCGAAGACCCACACCGGGGCTGTGCCGACCGGCACGTGAAGGGGCGGGGCGCGGGACGGTTCGGGTCCGTCCCGCGCCCCGCCCCTCGGGTGCGCGGTGGTGTTCAGGCGACGATCAGATAGATCCCGTACGCCACCGCCGCTGCGCAGGCCGCGAAGCAGGCGTACGCGCCGGTGACCGCGAGGGCGGCGGAACCGCCCTGGGCGGTGGCGCGCTCCTGGCGGGAGAGGCCGACGATGCCCAGGGTGAACAGGCCCACCAGGGTCACGGTGACCACCAGGCTGACGCCGAAGACGGAGCCGAGGGCTGCCCAGTCGATGCTCATGGAGATTCGCTTCCTTCGTTCCCGGAGCGCGGGCTCAGACGGTGGTGGTGGCCGGGGGAGCGGCCGCGGGTGCCTGGGGCTCGGACGGCTCGGCGGGGGCCGCGACGGTGGCCGTCAGGTCCTCGGTCACGCCCGCCGGGGGCGGGGAGACGGCGGCCATCGCGGTGGTGACCACACCGGCCGGCTCGGGCTGCCCGGGCACCCCGGCCGCGTGGCCGGCGTCGACGACGTTGGTGTGGTCGACGACCTCGCGGCGGGAGATCCGCCAGATCGCGTAGCTGGATGCGATCAGGAAGACCGCGACGAGGGCCGTGCCCCAGTCGCCGAAGCCGCAGACCCACTCGGCGAGCGCGGCGACCAGCGCCGCCGCCGGCAGCGTCAGGCCCCAGGCGACGAACATCCGGGTGGCCGTGGACCAGCGGACCACACCGCCCTTGCGGCCGAGGCCCGCGCCCATCACCGCACCGGAGACCGAGTGGGTGGTGGAGAGGGAGAAGCCGAGGTGGGAGGAGGCCAGGATGACCGTGGCGGCGCTGGTCTGGGCGGCGAAGCCCTGCTGCGGCTGGAGGTCGGTCAGGCCCTTGCCCATGGTGCGGATGATGCGCCAGCCGCCGAGGTAGGTACCGAGCGCGATGGCCAGGCCCGCGGAGAGGATGACCCACACCGGCGGGTCGGAGTCGGGGGCGAGCGAGCCGCCGGCGATCAGCGCGAGGGTGATGATGCCCATCGTCTTCTGGGCGTCGTTGGTGCCGTGGGCCAGCGATACCAGACCGGCGGAGGCGATCTGCCCGGCGCGGTAGCCCTTCGCGGCCGCCCTGCCGTCGGCCCTGCGGCCCAGCGAGTACGTCATCCGGGACGCGAGCATCGCCGCGACGCCGGCCACGATCGGGGCGGCGATCGCCGGGAGGAGCACCTTGGTGACGAGCACGTCGCCGTGGACCGCGCCGACGCCCGCCGAGGCGATCGCGGCACCGATCAGGCCGCCCATGAGGGCGTGCGAGGAACTGGACGGGAGCCCGACCAGCCAGGTCAGCAGGTTCCAGAGGATCGCGCCGACCAGGGCGGCGAAGATGACCTCGGGACGGATGCCGGTCTCGTCGACGAGACCCTTGGAGATCGTGTTGGCGACCTCCACCGAGAGGAAGGCGCCTACAAGGTTGAGGACGGCGGACATCGCCACCGCCACCTTGGGCTTGAGCGCACCGGTCGAAATGGTCGTTGCCATCGCGTTCGCGGTGTCGTGGAAACCGTTCGTGAAATCAAACGCGAGTGCGGTTACCACCACAATCGCGAGGATCAGCGAGAAGCTTTCCATTTACCCAGGCAATCGTTCGAGGTCGTTGGCGCGACGAACGTAGGTAACCAGGGTGAACGGAAGATGAACTGGGCAGGGCGTCGCGGTGACCGGAAGTGGGGGGTGTCGCCCCCTGTCCGTTCCCTGTCCGTGGCCGCTCCGGTGCTCTCCGGAGACACCCCTGGCAGGATCGATGCGAAGGCCGGTCGGCGGCGGGACACGAGGGGTGCGGGAGCGCCCGGCGGGAGGGTGGCGGTGACGCATCGGCGGGCGGGAGGGACCAGCGATCGCGGACGGACGGCCGCGGCCGAGGAGCGGGCCTGGGCGGAACTCGTCACGACGGCCCGGCGGACGGTGGCGGACGGGCTGGTCGTCGGCACCTCCGGCAACGTCTCGGTGCGCGTCGGCGACACGGTCCTCGTCACCCCGTCCGGCGTGCCCTACGACCGGCTGACCCCCGACGACGCGACCGGCGTCGACCTCGCCGGACGGCAGGTGCTGGGCACCCTGGTCCCCACCAGCGAACTGCCCATGCACCTGGCCGTGTACGACGCCGACCCCGCTGCCCGGGCCGTCGTCCACACCCACGCCGTGCACGCCACGGCGGTCTCGCTGCTCGTCCCCGAACTGCCGCCGGTGCACTACATGACGGCCGCGCTCGGCGGCCCCGTCCGCGTCGCCCCGTACGCCGCCTACGGCACCGGGGAACTGGCGCGCGGCATGCTCGACGCCCTCGCCGGCCGCACCGGCTGCCTGCTCCGCAACCACGGCACGATCACCTACGGGATCTCACTCGACCAGGCCTACGACCGCACGGCCCAGCTGGAGTGGATGTGCCGTCTCTGGCTGACCGCCGCCTCGGTGCCGGGCCGGACGCCGTCCCTGCTGACCGACGCCCAGCTGGCGGAGGCGTCCGAACGGCTCCGGGGCTACGGCCAGTCCGGGTGACGTTCCCCGGGGGCGTGCCGGGGTACCAGGAGTCACGCGGGGGTACCGGAAGTCACCGGTCGTCACCCGCCGTCGGCCGCCCACTGGCCGCCCGAGGACTCCACCAGGAGACTGGCCCCATGCGCACTGTCACAGGAACGGCCGCCGCCCTCGCCGCGACGCTCGCGGCAGGCGCGGCCGGCGTCGTCGCCGGCCGGCTGGCCAGCGATGCCGCGCTCAAGGCGCCGCCCGGCCGGCCGCTGCCCACCGAGCCCCGGCTCACCGTGCACGGCACCGCCGCCGGGCAGATCACCCTCACCCGCGACCTGGCGGCGCTGCGCCCCGGCCGGTACGGACTCGCCGGCGACGGCTCCCACGCGGTCGTCGGTCCGGTCCTCGACAGCGCGGAGCACGGCGCCGACACCGTCGTGCGCCGTCTCGAACGCGTCACGCACGGCACGCTCGGTACCGGGGACCGGGCGTGGTTCACCCCGAACCTCTACGTCGGGAACCCGGGCACCGCTCTCGGCCTCGATCACGCCGACGTCGAGGTCCCGGGCGAACTCGGCCCGCTCCCGGCCTGGTTCGTGCCCGGCGCCCGGCCGACCTGGATCGTCGCGGTGCACGGTCTGGCCGCCACCCGCGAACACGCCCTGAACCTGATGGGCCCCCTGCACAGCAGGAGCGTCCCGGTCCTCGCCCTCGCCCACCGCGGCGACGTCGGCGCCCCGCCCTCGCCCGACGGACTGCACCACTTCGGGGAGACCGAGTGGCGCGACGTGGACGCGGCCGTCCGCTACGCCCTCGACCACGGCGCCCGCCAGGTCGTCCTGCTCGGCTGGTCCACCGGCGCCACCATGGCCCTGCGCACCGCCGCGCTCTCCGGCGTGCGCGAGCGCATCGCGGGGCTCGTCCTGGACTCGCCGGTCCTGAGCTGGGAGACGACGCTGCGCGCCCTGGCCGCTGCCCGCCGCACCCCCGCCCCGCTGCTGCCGCTCGCGGTCCGCGCCGCCCAGGGCCGTGCCGGGCTGCACGCCGACCGGGACGCCGGCACGGCGGGCCTGTACCGGCCGGCGGTTCCGACCCTGATCTTCCACGGTCCCGGCGACACGGTGGCCCCGTGGCGGCTCTCCCGGCGCCTCGCCGACACCCACTCGCGCATGGTCGCCCTGCACACCGTCAAGGACGCCCCGCACGGCGCCATGTGGAACGCCGACCCCGCGGACTACGAGGAGACCCTCCGCCGCTTCATGACCCCCCTGGTGTGACACGTCACCGACCGCCCTGCCGCCGTCCCGCCACGACGTCTGCGGCTTGACGTGGGCCGCCGCGGGCCGCTGCGGGCCGCAGCGCCGAGCAGACACCGTGGCCCCGGCGACTCCGGCGGCCCTCACGAGTGGGCCTCGGGGCGGGGTTCGGGACGGTTCTCGGCATCGGCCTCGGGACGCCCCCGGACGCGTCGCGGGGGTGGCGCCGGGGCGGGCCCCGGCGGGCCCCGGGGCGGCTCCGCCTGGTCCCTCCGGCAGGAGCCGTCGCCGTTCCGTTCAGCGCTGTACCAGTGGCCTGATCCCGTGCCCGAGCAGCCCCTCCGACCTCCGACTCGCCGGTGTCCGAGGGCCGTCGGGGCATTCCGTTTGGGTTTTCGGACCGTCAACCGGAAGACTGCACCCGTGACGTCCCGTATCCCGCGCGACTCCAGGCTCCGACTCGTCCGCACGCGACCCCTGGCCGCCGCCCCCCAAGCGATGAACCAGCGGCGTCCGCGCCGCCCCGCGCCGCGCCCTCCGGAGGGCACACCGGCCCGGTCGGAGCTGGCCAAAATGGCGCGCTCCGGCCTTGCCGACGCGGCCCGCGTCGCCCGCTGGGCCGACTCGGCCCTCGGCCCAGGCCGGGGCAGCGCGACCTCCGACGGCAAGGCCACCCTCTCCGACGCGACCGCCGGCCAGGCGGCCCGTGAGCTGGGCGTGACCGCCGCCCAGGTCCTGGCCGACTGGGACACCGCCCGCCTCGCCGGACTGATCGAGGTGCACGGCGACACCGCCCGCCCGGGCTGGCGGCTGCGCGCCTGGAACCGCGACGACAGCGCCGTACTCCGGGGCTGGGTCGCCCTCTTCGACGCCTGGTCGCTCGCCCACCCCGAGCCCGCGGGCCAGGAGCACGCCGCCGTCGCCGAGGTCGTCTCGGCGATGCCCCAGGTGCTCTCCTTCCTCCAGCTCTCCGCCGGGCCCGTCCCGGTCGCGCAGCTCCTCGACCTCCTGGAGCAGCGCGTCACCGAGCTGCGCACCGAGCGCTGCGAGGTGCCCTACGGCCCCCAGCTGGAGCCCGGCACCCCGGGAGCGGTCCCGCCCGCCCCGGACGTCGCCGCCGACACCCCGCTCGCCCCCCTCCTGGACTGGGCCCTGCACGCCCTCGCCTCCGTGGGCGCCCTCACCTGCGGCGACGGGCAGGCCACGCTCACCCCGCTGGGCAACTGGGCGGTCTGGGTCAAGCTGGAGCAGATCTGCGTCGCCGCGCAGAGCCCCGCCGGCAACATCGAGCAGTCGGCCGAGGGCATGCTCCGCGGCTCCGCCCGAACGCCGCCCGCGCCGAGTACCGCGCCTGGCTCGCCGCCCGCCCCGTCGGCAACGCCGTCACCGAACTGCTCGGCGCCGCCCGCGGCGAGGACGCCCTGCTGCGCGGTCTCGCCTTCGAGGCGCTGCGCGTGGTAGGCGCCCCGGCCGAGCCCGACGTCCGGGGCGTCGCCGAGGAACCGACGCTGCGGCCGTACGCCCTGCTGTGGCTGGCCGAGCACGACGGCGCCGACCCGGAGGACGCCCACGAGGTCCTCACCCGCCGGGAGGCGACGTGGCTGTGGGTCGACACCGCCGCCGCCGTCGCCGACCACGGCGAGGCCCCGCTGCTCGTGCGGCACCTGGAGTCGGCGGTGCAGCCCACCGTCCCCGCGCTGCTCGACGAGGTCCGCGCGGTCGGCCACCCGCGCACCGTGCAGGTCCTGGTCGCCCTCGCCGCGGCACATCCCGACCCGGCCCTGGCCAAGGCCGTACGCAGAGCCGCCTTCCAGGTCCACACCGGGGGCAGCTGACCGGGGCGCGCCCCGGCCCGGACCGGCGCACCGCCGGGGGCACCCGCGCCTCCCGCGCGTGCCCCCGCAGCCGCACCACGCGCGGGAAAAGTGCTTGCGTACCCCCGTTAGACTGGCCCCCATGGCCATTCTCCTTGTGCATTAGCCGGCGGGACCTCTCCTCAGCCGCCCATTCCGCCACCCACCCGCCCAGGAGTCTGACCATGATCTCCGCCTCCGGCATCGAGCTGCGCGCCGGTGCCCGCGTCCTCATCGAGAGCGCCACGTTCCGCGTCGCCAAGGGCGACCGCATCGGCCTGGTCGGCCGCAACGGCGCCGGCAAGACCACCCTCACCAAGGTCCTGGCCGGCGAGGGCCAGCCCGCCGGCGGGACCGTCACCCGCTCCGGCGAGGTCGGCTACCTCCCGCAGGACCCCCGCACCGGCGACCTCGACGTGCTCGCCCGCGACCGCATCCTGTCCGCCCGCGGCCTGGACACGCTGATCCGCAAGATGCGGGAGAACGAGCAGCGCATCGCCAACGGCCAGGGCGCCACCCGCGACAAGGCGCTCCGGCAGTACGAGCGCCAGGAGACCGAGTTCCTCACCAAGGGCGGGTACGCCGCCGAGGCCGAGGCCGCCACCATCGCCGCCGCGCTCAACCTGCCCGACCGCGTGCTCGGCCAGCCCCTGCACACGCTCTCCGGCGGTCAGCGCCGCCGTATCGAGCTGGCCCGCATCCTGTTCTCGGACGCCGACACCCTGCTCCTCGACGAGCCGACCAACCACCTCGACGCCGACTCGATCGTCTGGCTGCGCGACTATCTGAAGACCTACCGCGGCGGCTTCATCGTGATCTCCCACGACGTCGACCTGGTCGAGACGGTCGTCAACAAGGTGTTCTACCTGGACGCCAACCGCTCCCAGATCGACGTCTACAACATGGGCTGGCGGCTCTACCAGCAGCAGCGCGAGGCCGACGAGAAGCGCCGCAAGCGCGAGCGGCAGAACGCGGAGAAGAAGGCGTCCGCGCTGCATTCGCAGGCCGACAAGATGCGCGCCAAGGCCACCAAGACGGTCGCCGCGCAGAACATGGCCCGCCGCGCGGACAAGCTGCTGGCCGGGCTGGAGTCCGAGCGCAAGTCCGACAAGGTCGCCAAGCTCCGCTTCCCCGAACCCGCACCCTGCGGCAAGACCCCGCTGACGGCGGAGGACCTCTCCAAGTCGTACGGCTCCCTGGAGATCTTCACCGACGTCGACCTGGCCATCGACAAGGGCTCCCGCGTCGTCATCCTCGGCCTCAACGGCGCGGGCAAGACCACCCTGCTGCGCCTGCTCGGCGGCGTCGAGAAGCCCGACACCGGCCAGGTGATCGAGGGCCACGGCCTCAAGCTCGGCTACTACGCGCAGGAGCACGAGACCCTCGACCCCGAGCGCACCGTCCTGGAGAACATGCGCTCGGCCAACCCCGACCTCGACCTCGTCGAGGTCCGCAAGACGCTGGGCTCGTTCCTCTTCTCCGGCGACGACGTCGACAAGCCCGCCGGCGTCCTCTCCGGCGGCGAGAAGACCCGCCTCGCCCTGGCCACCCTCGTGGTGTCCTCGGCGAACGTGCTGCTCCTGGACGAGCCCACCAACAACCTCGACCCGGCCAGCCGCGAGGAGATCCTCGGCGCGCTGCGCACCTACAAGGGCGCCGTCGTCCTCGTCACCCACGACGAGGGCGCCGTCGAGGCGCTCCAGCCGGAACGCATCATCCTGCTTCCGGACGGCGTCGAGGACCTGTGGGGCGCCGACTACGCGGACCTCGTCGCCCTCGCCTGAGCGGCCGTCCTCGCGTGATCGCCGTCTCGCCGGTGGTCGATTCCGCTTGATCGAATGGATGATCCACTGGTGATGGATCATTCGGCCGATCCGTGATCCACCATCTGTGTGAGATCTCCTCATCAAGAGGTGCGTCGTACATCCATTTCGCGGCCGGATCCCCATTGCCCGGGGGTCCGGCCGCGACGCCTTTCTGACCTGGAGTTACGCGGGGAAACCCGTTCGGCGGTACGGACGAGATTCTCTGGAATTCCGCATTCCGTATGTGGGGACACGCTCCTGTCGTCACAACCTTGACTCATCGACCTTGCCGAATGGGTGGCCATGAGGGCCGGGAGGGGTGATCATGAGAAGACCAGAGCGCACTTCCCATGAGGAGGCACGGGTGGCCGAGACTCTGAAGAAGGGCAGCCGGGTGACCGGCGCCGCGCGCGACAAGCTCGCGGCAGACCTGAAGAAGAAGTACGACGCCGGTGCGAGCATTCGGGCGTTGGCCGAGGAGACCGGCCGCTCGTATGGCTTTGTGCACCGCATGCTCAGCGAGTCGGGCGTCACGCTCCGAGGGCGTGGCGGGGCGACCCGGGGCAAGAAGGCCACATCGGCCTGACAACCCGGGCGACCCCTCGACTCCGAAAGTGAAGGTGGTCACCCGGTCGGTCGCATGACCGCCCGGGTGGTTACTGTGCAGTCACTTAGCCCTGCCGGCGCACGGCGCACCGACCGGCGCACGGCGGGGACGACGACCGCACCTTCCGGAGGCGCCCCATGGCTTCGCCCGTCCACGACCCCGGTCCCGCACTCGACCAGGACGGCGTGCGGCTCACCGTCGACGACGCCGTCGCCACGGTGACGCTGACCAACCCGGCCAAGCGCAACGCGCAGAGCCCCGCTCTGTGGCGGGCGCTCACCGAGGCCGGCCGGCTGCTGCCCGGCTCCGTCCGGGCCGTGGTGCTGCGGGCCGAGGGCAAGTCGTTCTCGGCCGGGCTCGACCGGCAGGCGTTCACGCCCGAGGGCTTCGACGGCGAACCGTCGTTCATCGACCTCGCGCGGGGCGACGACGCCGAACTCGACGCGGCCGTCGCCGAGTACCAGGAGGCGTTCACCTGGTGGCGGCGCAGCGACATCCTGTCCGTCGCCGCCGTCCAGGGGCACGCCATCGGGGCGGGCTTCCAGCTCGCCCTCGCCTGCGACCTGCGGGTCGTCGCCGAAGACGTGCAGTTCGCCATGCGCGAGACCAGCCTGGGCCTCGTGCCGGACCTCACGGGCACGCACCCGCTGGTGTCCCTGATCGGATACGCCCGCGCGCTGGAGATCTGCGCGACCGGGCGCTTCGTCATGGCCGAGGAGGCCGTGGGCAGCGGACTCGCCAACCTCGCCGTACCGGCCGACCAGCTCGACGGCGCTGTGCGGGACCTGGTGTCGGCGGTCCTGGCGGCGCCGCGGGACTCCGTCGTCGAGACCAAGGCGCTGCTCCAGGGCGCCCAGCACCGGGACTACGAGGCCCAGCGCGCCGCCGAGCGGGCCGCGCAGGGCCGCCGGCTGCGCGACCTGGCCGGGCTGGGGGAGTAGCGCGCGGCCGGCTCCCGCGCCCGCCGGTCCCGCGCGCCCACCGCGTGGGACCCGCGCCCGCCGCCCCGTTCCCCCGATCCGACGCGTCCACGGCGCGCGGTGCGGCGACCCCGCTTACCGTGGGTCGCAGGGACCCCCACCGGAAGGGACGTACGGCGATGAGCGACATCGAGAGCCACCGGACCGGGCAGGACACGAGCGACAGCCCCGGGACGGCCAAGGGCCAGACGATCCGGCGCGGCGGCGGCGACCCCGGCTCCCGGGGACGGACCACCATCGCCGACGGCGTCGTGGAGAAGATCACCGGCATGGCGGCCCGCGACGTCGCCGGGGTGCACGCGATGGGCAGCGGGATGTCCCGCACCTTCGGCGCCGTGCGCGACCGGGTGCCGGGCGGGACCAAGTCCGGGGTGACCCGCGGGGTGAAGGCCGAGGTCGGTGAGAAGCAGACCGCGCTGGACCTGGAGATCGTCGTCGAGTACGGCGTGTCGATCTCGGACGTGGCGCGGGACGTCCGGGAGAACGTGGTCGCCGCCGTCGAGCGGATGACCGGCCTGGAGGTCGTCGAGGTCAACATCGCGGTCAGCGACGTCAAGCTGCCCGACGAGGAGGACGAGGAACCGGAGCCCCGGATCAAGTGACACGGACACCGGCCCGCAGTGAGGACGAACAAGGTGGATGACGGGAGCGCAGCATGAGCATGGCCGTGGTCGGCATGATCGCCGGCATGGCACTGGGATTCGCCGGGTATTTCGGCGGTTTCGGCGCGTTTCTGCTGGTCGCGGCGCTGGGCGCCGTCGGCTTCGTCGTCGGTCGCTTCCTGGAGGGGGACATGGACCTCGGTGACCTCTTCCGCGGCCGCGACGACCGGCGGCGGTGACCGGCGTGACCGGCGCGGCCGGTGAGCTGCTGCAACCCCCCGCCGCCGTGCCGCCCCGCGAGCGTGGCGCCACGCGGATCGCCGACCGGGTCGTCGCCAAGGTCGCCGCGCGGGCGGCACTGGAGGCGGTCGGCCCGCTCCACCCGGACGCGGCGCGCCCGTACGCCACCGTCGTCGTCCACCACGACACCGCCCGCGTCAGCGTCCACCTGGAACTCGGCCACCCGTGCGACATCGGCGCCCGCTGCGCCCAGGTGCGTCACCAAGTCGTCCAGCGGGTACGGACGCTGGTGGGCATGTCGGTGCCGGAGGTCGCCGTCCGGGTGGAGCGGCTGCACCTGGCGGCGGAGTACGGCGCGCGGCACGGGAGGACCCGATGAGCGAGTCCCAGGGCTTCGGCACGGAAGAGGGCAGCACCCGGCGCCTGCCGGTCGTGGACCCCGCAACGGAGCCGGACGGGGCGCCCTCGCCCGCGGAGCGCCCGCCGGACCCGCACGAGGAATCCGGCACGCCGGACCACGGACGGGCCGGACGCTTCTGGTCCACGCGCCGCGTTCCCGCGGGCATCGTCTCGCTGCTGCTTCTGCTCCTCGCCGGGGTCTTCCTGTACGACATCGCCGCCGTGCGCGCCGGCCGCCCGGCCCTCGGCTGGCGCCGCGAACTGGCCCGGCAGCTC
The DNA here is from genome assembly GCF_000721235.1 of Streptomyces olivaceus. Lineage (GTDB taxonomy): Bacteria > Actinomycetota > Actinomycetes > Streptomycetales > Streptomycetaceae > Streptomyces > Streptomyces olivaceus. The sequence continues at coordinate 13,988 of NZ_JOFH01000053.1, read as the reverse complement.
GCCGAACGGCCTCTCGACGACATCTGGGTCCTGGTCGGGGCGTCCGTCGCCGCGGCCCTCGGACTCTGGCTGCTCCTCCTCGCCCTCACCCCCGGTCTGCGCCGGCTCCTGCCGATGCGCCGCACCCACCGGGACGTACGCGCCGGGCTGCACCGGGACGCCGCCGCCGCCGCGCTGCGGGACCGGGCCATGGAGGTCCCCGGGGTGCAGGCGGCGCGGGTCCGGATGCGCCGCCGCCGGGCCCGGGTGCGCGCCCAGTCGCACTTCCGGGAACTGGACGACGTACGGACCGATCTGGACGGCGTGCTCGACGACGCGGTGCGCGGACTCGGGCTGGCCCGGCCGCCTGCCGTGTCGCTGCGGGTGGCACGTCCCGGACGGAAGGGGTGACGCGGTGCTGCGGACCGTGAACCGTGTGCTGACCGGCCTGGCCGGCCTGGTCCTGCTCGCCGTCGGCGGCGCGGTGCTCGCCGTCGCCTTCGACGTGCCGGCACCCTCCTGGTGGGTCCACCAGGGCCCCGACGACGTCCTGCTGACCACCGCCGAGCGGACGCGGTGGCGCGACGCCGGCTGGTGGTGGCCGGTCGTCATCGCCGCCCTCGCCGTCCTGCTGCTGCTCGCCCTGTGGTGGCTGGTCGCGGTGGTGCGCCGGCGCCGCCTCGCCGAGGTCCTCGTCGACACCGGGGACGGGGAGAGCGCGACGCTGCGCGGCCGGGCACTGGAGGACGCCCTCGCCGACGAGGCGGACCGGGTGGACGGCGTCGAACGGGCCCGTGTCCGGCTCACCGGCCGCCGCAACGCCCCGGGGACCCGCGTCCGGCTGCTCCTGGCCCCCCACGTGGACCCCGGCAGCGCCCTGCACGACCTGACCGCCCGCGCGCTGACCCACGCCCGGACCTCGGCCAACCTCACGGCACTCCCGGCCGAGGTCCGGCTGCGGGGCGTCAAGCACCGGGCGGAGCGGGTCAGCTGACGCGCCCACGCCCGCGCCGTCGGCCCGCGTCAGAACCCGTGCCGTACCCCGCCGTCCACCGGCAGCATCACGCCTGTGACGTACGACGCGGCGGGGGAGAGCAGGAACGCCGCCGCGCGGCCGAACTCCTCCGGGGTGCCGTAGCGGCGCAGCGGGATGCGCGACTCGGCGGCCGCCCTGGTCGCCTCCGGGTCGGCCGAGGCGGCGTCCAGCTGCCGCACCCGGTCGGTGTCGACGCGGCCCGGCAGCACGCCGACGACCCGGATGCCGCGCGGGCCCAGCTCGTCGGCGAGGGACTTGGCGAAGCCCGCGAGGCCCGGCCGCAGGCCGTTGGAGATGGTCAGGTTCGGAATCGGTTCGTGCACCGAGCCCGACAGCACGAAGCCGATGACCCCGCCGTCCGCCAGCTCGGCCGCCGCCGTGCGGGCGAGGCGCACCGCGCCGAGGAAGACCGACTCGAACGCCGACTGCCACTGCTCGTCCGTGTTGTCCGCGGCGAGCCCGGACGGCGGCCCGCCCACACTGATCAGTACGCCGTCGAAGCGGCCGAAGCGCTCACGGGCGGTCGCGACCAGCCGCGCGGCGGCCTCCGGGTCGGCGTTGTCCGCGGCGACGCCCACCACCTCGGGGCCCAGCGCGGCCGCCGCGTCGGCGGCGGTCTTCGCGTCCCGGCCCGTGAGGACCACCTTCGCCCCGTCGGCGACCAGTTCGCGCGCGGTGGCGTTGCCCAGGCCCCGAGTGGCTCCCGTGACGACGTACACCCGGTCCTTCAGTCCAAGATCCATGGTCCCTATCCTGCATCCTCTTCCCCGAACAGGGCGAGGGCCGTGTTCACCAGGCCGACATGGCTGAAGGCCTGCGGGAAGTTGCCGAGCTGCCGCCCGGCCACCGGGTCGTACTCCTCGGCGAGGAGACCCACGTCGTTGGCGAGCCCGACCAGCCGCTCGAAGAGGTCCCGCGCCTCCTTCGCCCGGCCGACCGCGTGCAGCGCGTCCGCGTACCAGAACGAGCACACCAGGAACGTCCCCTCGCCGCCCGGCAACCCGTCGACCTGCGGGCCCTCGGTGCTGTAGCGGCGCACCAAGCCGTCCCGGGCCAGCTCGGCGCCGATCGCGTCGACCGTGCCGACGACGCGCGGGTCGTCCGGCGGCAGGAAGCCCACGCGGGGGATGAGCAGCAGCGAGGCGTCCAGCTCCCGCGAGCCGTAGTACTGGGTGAAGGTGTTGCGTTCGGGGTCGTAGCCCTTCTCGCACACCTCGCGGTGCACCTCGTCGCGCAGCGCGCGCCAGCCCTCGATGTCGCCGCCGCCCAGCTCGGGGTGGTGCTCCAGCGTGCGCACCGCCCGGTCCAGGGCGACCCACGCCATCACCTTCGAGTGCACGAACTGGCGGCGTCCGCCGCGCACCTCCCACAGTCCCTCGTCCGGCTCCCGCCACGCCGTGGCCAGGTAGTCCATCAGGGTGCACTGCAGCTCCCACATCTGCGGCCGGGGCCGCATGCCGGCCTGCCGGGCCAGCGACAGGGAGTCCATGACCTCGCCGTACACGTCCAGCTGGAGCTGGTTCACCGCGTCGTTGCCGATGCGTACGGGCGCGGACCCGTCGAAGCCCGACAGCCACGGCAGCTCGGACTCGGGCAGCCGGCGCTCGCCCGCCACGCCGTACATGATCTGCAGGTCCGCCGGGCTGCCCGCGACCGCGCGCAGCAGCCAGTCGCGCCACGCCTCCGCCTCTTCCAGGTAGCCGGCGGACAGCAGGGCGCCCAGGGTGAGGGTGGAGTCGCGCAGCCAGCAGAAGCGGTAGTCCCAGTTGCGCACGCCGCCCGGCTCCTCGGGTAGCGAGGTGCTGGGTGCGGCCACGATGCCGCCGGTGGGCCGGTAGGTGAGCGCCTTCAGCGTGATCAGGGAGCGGACGACAGCGTCCCGGTGCGGGCCCTCGTAGCGGCAGCGCGCCGCCCACCCCCGCCAGTCCTCGACGCTGTGCTCCAGCGACATGTACGGGTCGATCAGCGGGGGCCGGGGTTCGTGCGAGGGGTGCCAGGTCAGTACGAACGCGACCTTCTCGCCGGCCGCGACCGTGAACTCCGCGTGCGTGCCGAAGTCCTCGCCCCAGCTGTGCACCTCGGGCTCGCTGCGCAGCCACGCCGAGTCCGGACCGGCGACGGCCACCCGGTGCCCGTCGGACCTGCGCACCCACGGGACGACCGAGCCGTAGTCGAAGCGCAGCCGGAGCACGCTGCGCAGGGTGACCTCGCCGCTCAGCCCCTCCACGATCCGTACGAGGTCGGGGGCGCGGTCGCGCTGGGGCATCAGGTCGGTGACCCGCACCGAGCCCTCCGCGGTCTCCCACTCGGTGTCCAGGACCAGGGTGTCGGGCCGGTAGGAGCGCCGCGTGCAGCGTTCGGCGCCCTTGGGGGCGAGTCGCCAGGAGCCGTTGTCCTCGTCGCCCAGGAGCCTGGCGAAGCAGGCGGCGGAGTCGAAGCGGGGCAGGCAGAGCCAGTCCACGGAGCCGTCCGTGGAGACCAGGGCCGCGGTCTGCTGGTCGCCGATGAGCGCGTAGTCCTCGATACGGGGGTGCACGGGTGACGCCTTCCCGGCCGGAGGCGGAGCAATCGGCTCCGGCCGCGCGCCGTGCCCGCACGGCCGGGCGGTTGCACAGCCGGGCGGCTACACCGCCGCGGGTTCCGCCGGTGCCGCCTGCTCCGTGTCCTCGGCGGTCTCGGCGCTCTCCCGGTCGCGCTTCTCGCGCCGGACCAGGAACCACCAGCCGACCGGTACGGCCGCGGCGAACAGCCACCACTGGATGGCGTACGCGTAGTTCAGCGCCGCGTTCTCGTTGCCGGGCCTGCCGATCGGCTCCGGGGTGTCGCCCTTCGGTTCCGGTTCCTTCAGGACGACGTACCCGCCGAGCACCTGGGCGTCCAGCCGCTCGGCCTGCTGCTCGCTGTTGATGAGCATGATCTGCCGGTCCGGCAGGCCCTGGAGGTCCTTGATGCCGCTCGCCTCGGTCGTCTCGTCGGGCATCAGCCGACCGGTGACGGTGATCTCCCCGCGGGGCGGGGCCGGAACCTCCGGGTACTCGGTCTGGCTCGCCCCGTCCGCGGGGATCCAGCCCCGGTTGACCAGCATGACCTTGCCGTCGGCGAGGACGAACGGGGTCAGCACGTGGTAGCCGATGTTGTCGTCGGCGTCGGTGCGGCGGCGGACGACGACCTCGCCGTCCGCGTCGAAGCGGCCCTTCGCGGTCACGGTGCGGTACCGCTCGTCCGTGGTGATCTTCCTGCCGGGAGCGGTCAGCGACTCCGCGGCCACCGGCGCCGCGTCGAGGGCCCGCGCGACCAGGTCGTTCCTGGCGGTGCGCTCCTCGTAGCGGTGCATCTGCCAGAGGCCCAGCCGGATCATCGTGGGGATGAGCAGCACGGCGACCAGCGTGAGGATCACCCACTGGCGGGACAACAGGAAGCGGTACACGTGTCGACGGTACCTTGGCCGGGGTCGGCCCTCGTGGGGAGGTCCCCGCGAGGGCCACAGCCGCGCGCCGGCGGGGAGCACACGACCCGCTTGCAAGGCCGTGGGGTCTACCGCGGGCCATCCCCGCTCCGGCGGGGAGCATGTCCTGCATCGATGCCGCGGCGTGGGTTCGACGACGGGGTCGCCCGGCGGTCACGCGAAGCGCTCAGACCTTGTCGACGATCCCCGCCCTCCCCTCCGCGCGGGCGCAGTGGGCGCCGCAGAACCAGTGGCCGTCGGCCTCGACGCCCTGGCCGATGATCTGCACCCGGCAGTGCTCGCAGACGGGGGCCATGCGGTGGATCGCGCAGGAGAAGCAGTCGAAGACGTGCACCGCTCCCTGGGCGTGGATCTCGAAGGACATTCCGTAGTTGTTGCCGCACACTTCGCAGGTCGCCATGGGCCACAGGGTGGGCCGCCGCAGCGGCGCGGGCCAGCGGGCGGCGGGCGAGTCGTCCGGAATCACCCGTCCGTACGGCTCGCCCCGCACGGCCCCCGGCTGCCGCGCGGCTCAGCCGTCCGCGGGCTCGACGTCCGCGAGCAGCTGCCCGAACGCCGCCTCGTCCACCACCGGCGTACCGAACTGGCGGGCCTTGACCACCTTGGAGGTGCCCGAGTCCGGATCGTTGGTCACCAGCAGACTGGTCAGCCGGGACAGGCTGGTGGCGACGTGCAGCCCCGCCTCCGTCGCCCGGTCCTCCAGCAGGTCCCGCTCGACGGAGGTGTCACCCGAGAAGGCGACCCGCATGCCCTGCTTGAGGCGTTTGCCCTCTTCGTACCGGCCCGGGTTGGGATAGGGGCAGGCGGGCCTCTTGCGCGAGGGGCGCCAACTGGCCGCCCGGTAGCCGCTGTAGCCCGCCTGCTGGCCAATGCGGGGCGCCGGCCGGTCCGACCACTCGGTCAGCGGCCTGCACTCGTTGAGCGGGAGCCGCACCCCGCCCGCGGCCGCGGCCACCAGGCTCGGCCGGAACGCCTCCGCCAGCACCCGCGCGTCGTCCAGCGCGTGGTGCGCGCGCTGCTGTACGACGCCGAAGTGCGCGGCCAGCGACTCCAGCTTGTGGTTGGGCAGCGGCAGGTCCAGCGCCTTCGACAGGGCGATGGTGCACAGCCGGTGGCGCACCGGCGCCTCGCGCTTCGCGCGCGCGTACTCGCGGGCGATCATCTGCCAGTCGAAGACGGCGTTGTGCGCGACGAGGACGCGCCCGTCGAGCCGGGCCGCGAACTCCTCGGCGACGTCGGGGAACAGGGGCGCGTCGCGCAGTACGTCGTTCGTCAGACCGTGTATCCACACCGGCCCCGGATCGCGCTGCGGATTGACCAGGGTGTACCAGTGGTCCTCGACCTCGCCGCGGGCGTCCAGCCGGTAGACGGCCGCCGAGATGATGCGGTCGTCGCGGGCCAGGCCGGTGGTCTCCACGTCGACGACCGCGTACCCCTGCGGGTACGCGGCCGGCCACGCCGTGGCGGACGGCGCTGCGGTCGTGCGGTCTTCGAGCATGGTCAATGAGGATACGGGCCGGGACCGACACTTCCGTCCCCGAGGTCTCCCGCAGCGTCAAGTCCCGCACCCCGGTGGCACCTTGCCGTGCACCTTCCGAACCGTCACCACCGTCGCCACCGTCACCACCGGATCGGCACCGGAAGGGCCGTCAGGAGCCCCGAGACCGCGACCACCACGCCCAGCGCGACGACCTCCGCGCGCGCGGGCGAGCACGCGGACAGCGGGTCGCTCGCGCGGCCCAGCCGGATCCTGGCCCACAGGGCGAGGACGGCGACGGCGACCACCAGCAGCACCTTGGCGAGCAGGACGCGCCCGTACGCCGTGTCGGTCAGCTGCTCGGCGATCGTGCCCGGCGGCATCCGGCGCAGCGAACTGCCCACCCCGGTCGCCGTGAGGGCGGCCAGCAGAACGGCCGCCACGCGCGCGTAGAGACCCAGCAGCGCCGGACCCGCCCCGGCGCCCCGCCACCGCCGCAGGATCCGCAGCGCGTACAGCAGACCGCCCGCCCACAGCGAGGCGCACGCCAGATGGACCAGGGTGAGTCCGGAGCCGAGCAGCGGGCTGTACTCGGTCGCGGGGTGCGCGCGCAGCGCCTCCGCGACGACGACCGCGGCCAGCGGCCAGACCTGGAGCCCCGGACGGCGTGAGCCGGCGCACAGCCAGGCGGCGAGGAACCCGTTGACCTCCAGCAGCGCGAGCTTGCCGTCCCGGGACGCGTACAGTCCGCCGACGTCGATGTCGGCCACGCCGCCCGGCACGAGGTTGCCGGTCGCCACCACCGAGGCCAGCCCCAGCGCGGCGAAGAACCCGGCGGCGGCCGCGTACGGCGCCCAGGCGCGGGGCCGTTCCGGGGGAGCGCCGGGCAGCGACCGGGCGAGCCGGTTCACGAACAGCTCGCCGAGCGGGACGCTCAGCGCGGCGAAGAGCACGGTGCGCAGCAGGGCGATGCCGCCGGTGCCGGGGGCCTCGGCCTCCCCGGTGCCGTGCAGGGCGGGGGAGGGACCGAGCAGCGGTATCAGCGCGGCCAGCACCACCAGCACGAGTACGGCCGCGGTCCGGCCGGTGCCGGAGGACGGCGAGCGGCGTCCGGTGCCGGCGGTCCGGGGCGGGGGTTGTATCGGCGTCACCCCAGGATCTTCACCAACTCCCCCGAAACGGGCAAGTTCCGGGGCGGGCCGGGCAGCCGCCCGACCCGCCCCACACACGCGCGCGGTGCTCAGCGCGTGACCGGTGTCAGCGGCGCACCGCGTCCAGGGCGTCCGCCATGCCCCAGCCGTAGAAGCCGTTGCGGTTCTTCGGGCCCTCGCACACCGCGTCGACCTTGCCGTCGCCGTCGATGTCGTAGGGGTCGGTGCAGGCGGTGGCGTCGGCCTGGGCGTACAGCAGGGCCTTGACCAGTGCCGGGGAGGCGTGCGGGTGCGTCGACTTGATGAGGGCGGCGACGCCCGCGACGTGCGGCGAGGCCATCGACGTACCGGCCATGTAGCCCCACTCGCCGCCGGGCAGGGTGCCCAGGATCAGGCCGCTGGTGGCGGGGGCGTCCGGCGTCTGGTAGGCCGTCGAGTCGCCGCCGGGCGCGGCGATGTCGACGATGCCCCGGCCGTAGTTGGAGAAGGACGACTTGAGGCCCTTGGCGCCGGTCGCCGCGACCGTCACGACGCCCGGCAGCTGCGTCGGGATGTCCAGGCACTCGGACGGGTCGACGACGCGGTCACCGGGGGTGGTGTCGTTGGGGGAGGACGGGTCGGTGATCTCGTCCGAGGTGAGGTCGTAGTTCTCGTTGCCGGCCGCGGCGACGTTGACCGCGCCCTTCTTCTCCGCGTACCGGGAGGCCCGCGAGACGGCCTCGACGAGCGCCTTCTGGTCCGGGTCGTTCTTGCAGTTGAAGTACCACGGGTCCGTGTAGTAGCTGTTGTTCGTCACGTCGACGCCGTGCTCGGCCGCCCACACGAAGCCGCAGACCACGGCCTCGGTGTAGAAGAAGCCGTCGGGGTTGGACACCTTGATGCCGGCGACCTTCACCCCGGGCGCCACGCCGGTCATGCCGACGCCGTTCTTGGCGGCGGCGATCTCCCCGGCCACGTGGGTGCCGTGCGGGCTCTCCGCCGCGCTCGGCCGCCAGGCGCCGTCGGTGGTGTCCGGCTTGCCCGCGACACAGTTGACGGACGCGTCGCGGTCGAAGTTCGGGGCGAGGTCCGGGTGGGTGTCGTCGACGCCGGTGTCGATGACGGCGACGGTCACCTTCTTGCTGCCCAGCGACTTCTCGTGCGCCTTGTCCGCCTTGATGGCGGGCAGGTCCCACTGCAGCGGCTCCAGCGGGTCCTTGCCCTCGGCGGACTGCCCGGCGGCCTTCGCGGCGGCCAGGTCCTCGCCGCTGAGCACCTTCGGCGCGTCCGTGTCCGTCGTCGCGGCCGAGGGCAGCGGCGCGGTGCGGGTGGCGCCGGCCGACTGCACGCCGCGCGTCGTGCGCACGGTCTTGGCGAAGTCGGGATTGGCGGAGTGGACGACGATCACGCCGATCCGGTCGTACGACGTGACGATCGTGCCGCCCGCCTTGGCTATCGCCCGCCGTACCGTCGCGGAAGGGCGGTGCCCGGGGGCGACGTTGACGACGTAGCTGAGCGAGGTCCCGTCCGTCGCCGCGGCGGGGGCGGCCTCCGCCGCGGGCGCCGCGGTGGCCGGGGTGCCCGGCAGGAACGCCAGCGACGCGGCCACGGCCAGGCCGGCCGGGATCGCGAGGGCGCGGCGGTGACGCGGGTGGGGTGCGGTCATGCGGGATGTCTCCAGTCCGTTGGGAACCAGTCCGTGGGGAAAACTCGGCAAACTCGTGCGGCCGGCGCGTGGCGGGGCGGCAGAGACGCCTGCGGGGCGTCGCCCGGTTCGATGTGCGCCATGCTCAGCCCCGGTGCGACCGGCACCGCGGGGGCGAGCCCGCGGCGGGAGCGCGGACGGCTCGGGAACGCAGATGATCCATGGGGTCTCCACATCATCCGGTGAACGGCACCCGTCCGGGACACGGATACGACCCGGACAGGTACATGACGTAGTGGTGCAGAGTGAAGCTATCCCCAGAAGTCGCTGGCCAGCAATGACCCACCGAGGGCGACTTCGGAAAGTGCCACGGACGTTGAACCGGTCCCCGCGGGGCGCCGTGTCGTTGGGCAGGGAGCCCGAGCACGATCAGCTCTCCGTCAAAACACCGAGGTCCAAGCCGTCATGTCCGTCGTACGAGGAGACTCCGTGGCCACCGACGCACCGCCCCCCTCGAAAGAGGAACGCCCACTTCCCTCCGCCGAGGAGTTCTCCGAAGTGCAGCAGAGCGCTGAGTTCGCCGAACTGCGCCGCTCCTTCCGCTCCTTCGCGTTCCCGCTGACGATCGCCTTCGTCGCCTGGTACCTGCTGTACGTGCTGCTGTCGAACTACGCCGGCGGCTTCATGGGCACCAAGCTGTTCGGCAACATCAACGTCGCCTTCGTCTTCGGCATCGCCCAGTTCGTCACCACGTTCCTCATCGCCTGGTGGTACTCGCGGCACGCCGCCGCGAAGCTCGACCCCAAGGCCGAGGCCATCAAGACCCGGATGGAGGGCGGCGCATGAGCCCCGCACAGACCGTCTTCGCCGCCGAGCTGGCCGCCAACGAGGCGAGCGAGCACCGGCCGCTGATCATCACGCTCTTCTCGGTCTTCGTCGTCGCGACGCTGGTCATCACCGTGTGGGCGGGCCGCCAGACCAAGGACGCCGCCGACTTCTACGCGGGCGGCCGGTCGTTCAGCGCCTTCCAGAACGGCCTCGCCGTCTCCGGCGACTACATGTCCGCCGCTTCCTTCCTCGGCATCGCCGGCGCCATCGCGCTCTTCGGCTACGACGGCTTCCTGTACTCCATCGGCTTCCTGGTCGCCTGGCTGGTCGCCCTGCTCCTGGTGGCCGAGCCGCTCAGGAACTCCGGCCGCTACACGATGGGCGACGTCCTCGCGTACCGGATGCGCCAGCGCCCCGTGCGCACCGCCGCCGGCACCTCCACCATCGTGGTCTCGATCTTCTACCTGCTGGCCCAGATGGCGGGCGCGGGCGTGCTCGTCTCGCTGCTGCTCGGCATCACCTCCGACGCGGGCAAGATCCTCATCGTCGCCCTCGTCGGCGTCCTGATGATCGTCTACGTCACCATCGGCGGCATGAAGGGCACCACCTGGGTCCAGATGGTCAAGGCCGTGCTGCTGATCGGCGGCACCATCCTGATCACCTTCCTGGTGCTGCTGAAGTTCGACTTCAACATCTCCGACCTGCTCGGCAAGGCCGCGGACAACAGCGGTGCGGGCGCCGCCTTCCTTGAGCCGGGCCTCCAGTACGGGGCGAGCGGCACCACGAAGCTGGACTTCATCTCCCTGGGCATCGCCCTGGTGCTCGGCACCGCCGGGCTGCCGCACATCCTGATCCGCTTCTACACGGTGCCCAACGCCAAGGCCGCCCGTAAGTCCGTGAACTGGGCGATCGGCATCATCGGCGCCTTCTACCTGATGACCATCGCCCTCGGCTTCGGCGCCGCCGCGCTCATCGGGAAGGACGAGATCGTCGCGTCCAACCCGTCGGGCAACACGGCCGCGCCCCTGCTCGCCCTGCACGTGGGCGGCGTCGACTCGGCCTGGGGCGCGATCCTGCTGGCCACGATCTCGGCGGTGGCCTTCGCGACCATCCTCGCCGTGGTCGCGGGCCTCACCCTCGCCTCGTCCTCGTCCTTCGCGCACGACATCTACGCCAACGTCATCCGCAAGGGGCAGGCCACCGAGAAGGAGGAGATGAAGGCGGCCCGCTGGGCGACCGTCTTCATCGGCATCGTCTCCATCGCGCTCGGCGCCCTCGCCCGCGACCTGAACGTGGCCGGCCTGGTCGCGCTCGCCTTCGCGGTCGCCGCCTCCGCCAACCTGCCGACGATCCTCTACAGCCTGTTCTGGAAGCGGTTCACCACCCAGGGCGCCCTCTGGTCGATCTACGGCGGTCTGATCGTCGCCGTCGGCCTGGTGCTGTTCTCGCCCGTGGTCTCCGGCGACCCGACGGCGATGTTCCCCGACGTCGACTTCGCCTGGTTCCCGCTGAAGAACCCGGGCATCATCTCCATCCCGTTCGGCTTCCTCATGGGCTGGCTCGGCACGGTCCTGTCGAAGGAGGAGCCGGACAAGGCGAAGTACGCGGAGCTGGAGGTCCGGTCCCTGACCGGCACCGGAGCCCACTGATCCGGCTCCCCGGGGCCCACTGACCCCGCTCTCCGGAGCCCACCGATCCGGCTCTCCGGGGTCCGGCGGTCCCGCTTGGGCTCACCCCGCCCGGCCCCGTCGTAGATCCCTACGACGGGGCCGCGCCGTACGTCGTAGGGATCGGCCCACGGCCGATGTCGGTGCGGTCACGTAGGCTCGGAGGTGAAGGAGATTCAGGAGGAGACGGCCGGAGGGGACACACGCTCCGCCGATCCGCGTCGAGGGAGGGGGCCCACGTGCTCATCGACACCTACGGCCGAGTGGCCACCGACCTGAGGGTCTCGCTCACCGACCGCTGCAATCTGCGCTGCACCTACTGCATGCCCGAAGAGGGCCTGCAGTGGCTGGCCAAGCCCGACCTGCTCACGGACGACGAGATCGTCCGCCTCATCGACATAGCGGTCACCCACCTCGGCATCGAGGAGGTCCGCTTCACCGGCGGGGAGCCACTGCTCCGCCCCGGCCTGGTCGGCATCGTCGAGCGCGTCGCCGCCCTCGCGCCCCGGCCGCAGATGTCCCTCACCACCAACGGCATCGGCCTCAGGCGCACGGCGACGGCCCTGAAGGCGGCCGGCCTGGACCGGGTCAACGTCTCGCTGGACACCCTGCGCCCGGACGTCTTCAAGACCCTCACCCGCCGGGACCGCCACAAGGACGTCCTGGAGGGGCTGGAAGCCGCCCGCGAGGCCGGTCTCACCCCGGTCAAGGTCAACAGCGTCCTGATGCCGGGTCTCAACGACGACGAGGCGCCCGACCTGCTCGCCTGGGCCGTGGAGCACGACTACGAGCTGCGCTTCATCGAGCAGATGCCCCTGGACGCCCAGCACGGCTGGAAGCGCGAGGGCATGGTCACCGCGGGTGACATCCTGGCCTCCCTGCGCACCCGCTTCGAGCTGAGCGCCGAGGGCTCCGAGGAGCGCGGCTCCGCGCCCGCCGAGCGCTGGCTCGTGGACGGCGGCCCGCACCGTGTCGGCGTCATCGCCTCCGTCACCCGGCCGTTCTGCGCCGCCTGCGACCGCACCCGGCTCACCGCCGACGGACAGGTCCGCACCTGCCTGTTCGCCCGCGAGGAGACCGACCTGCGGGCAGCCCTGCGCTCCGACGCCCCCGACGAGGAGATCGCGCGCCTGTGGCGGCTGGCCATGTGGGGCAAGAAGGCGGGCGCGGGCCTCGACGACCCGACGTTCGTGCAGCCCGACCGCCCGATGTCGGCGATCGGCGGCTAGCCGTGGCCGACCGCTAGGTGTTGTCCCCGGGGCGTTGTCCCGGGGCGTTGTCCGGGGACTCCCAGTCCGCCAGCGGGACCACGTCCTTCAGGAAGCCGCGCACCCCGAGGAATTCGGACAGATGCTCCCGGTGCTCCTCGCACGCGATCCACGTCTTGCGCCGCTCCGGCGTGTGGATCTTGGGGTTGTTCCAGGCCAGCACCCACACGGCAGCCGCGCGGCAGCCCTTCGCGGAACAGACGGGGGCGGTTTCCGGGGCGGTCTCGTCACTCACAGCTTGTCTCACAAGTCCACACACAAGGCGACGCCGAGCAGCCACGGGGGGAGCTGCCCGGCGTCGGTCTGTCGCTCCGACGGGGGATGCGGAGCGCGTACGAAGTATGTCACGGGTCGACCACGACCCGGCACCGGAACGGCATGATTCATCTGAGCATTTCTTCGGCCTGGCGCGGAATCGACGCCCGCCGGAAGGCGGTTGCGGCGGTCAGGACCGGCCGCGCGCCTCGCCCGCCGCACCCGGCGACGGATCCGGCACGGCACTCTCCGCTACGGGTTCCGCCTCCGCCGAGCCACCCGCCGCGCGCGGGGGCAGGAGCATCTCGGGCGTGGGGGCCGTCACGAACGTCGACGGCAACGATGGCGCGTTCTCACGCCCGGCGTTGGCGATCACGACCGCGATGTACGGCAGCGCCGCCCCGAGGACCAGTGCCACGACCGCGACGTGCCGTTCCACGTTCCACAGGCAGACGGCGAGGATCACGGACACCGTGCGGATCGACATCGAGATGATGTACCGGCGCTGCCGCCCGCGCACGTCCTCCTGGAGGCCCGTCCGGGCTCCGGTGATCCGGAACACCTCGACGCCGCCGCCGGCACTCTGCTTCCGCATCCGGTTCCACCATCCGTCCGCATCGGACCGTCCCCGCCGCGCTCACGTCCGCGGCCGCTCGGGGACTCCGGTCCCGGACAACTCACCACGTTACGCCGCACCCCGGCCGTCCACGAGACCGGGGGCACCCCCGTTCCGCCCGCCCGGTGCGGGCCGCACCGCGTAGGCGCCGTCCCCCGTTCGGCCGAGCCCGACATGCGCCGAACGCGGTACGGCCGAAGACTGGCGGCAATGCTCGCTGGAGCCGTACGAGGAGGCAGTCATGGGCTGGTTGTGGGCGATCATCGTGGGACTCGTGCTCGGCCTGATCGCCAAGGCGATCATTCCAGGCAAGCAGCACATGCCGCTGTGGCTGACCACCATCTGCGGCATGATCGGCGCGATCATCGGCAACGCGATCGCACGCGCGGCAGGCGTCGACGCGACGTCCGGCATCGACTGGTGGCGGCACCTCTTCCAGCTGGTGGCCGCGATCATCGTCGTCGGTCTCGGCGACGCGGCCTACACGGCGGTACGCGGCAACAGGCGGCGCGAACGCGCCTGAGGACCGCGGGCGCTGAACCGGGCGGGGCGCTGAACCGGGCGGGGCGCTGAACCGGGCGGGGCGCTGAACCGGGCGGGGGCGGCTTCCGGGAACCAGTC
>NZ_JOFH01000052.1 GCF_000721235.1 Streptomyces olivaceus | reverse complement strand
ATGGATCCGCAGCAGCGGTTGTTGCTGGAGGTGGCCTGGGAGGCCTTCGAGCGTGCGGGTATCGACGCGGACTCCCTGCGCGGCAGCCGGACCGGCGTGTTCTCCGGTGTCATGTACCACGACTACGCGCCGGCCGTGGACCTGGTGCCGGACCAGCTCAGCGGAGCGGTCCTGACCGGCAGCGCGGGCAGTGTGCTCTCGGGGCGGGTGGCGTACCAGTTCGGCCTGGAGGGGCCCGCCGTCTCGGTCGACACCGCGTGCTCGTCGTCGCTGGTGACACTCCACCTGGCCGCCCAGGCACTGCGGGCGGGCGAGTGCTCGCTGGCCCTGGCCGGCGGGGTCACGGTGATGTCCACCCCGATGACGTTCGTCGACCTGGGCCACCAGCGAGCCCTGTCCCCGGACGGCCGGTGCCGCGCGTTCGGCGCGGGCGCGGACGGCACCGGCTGGGCCGAGGGCGTCGGCCTCGTGGTGCTGGAGCGGTTGTCGGACGCACGCCGGCAGGGCCACCAGGTACTCGCGGTGCTCAAGGGCTCCTCGGTGAACTCCGACGGCGCGTCGAACGGCCTGACCGCCCCGAACGGTCCCTCGCAGCAGCGGGTGATCCGCCAGGCGCTGGCCTCGGCCGGCCTGTCCACGGCGGACGTCGACGTGGTCGAAGGACACGGCACCGGCACGAAGCTCGGCGACCCGATCGAGGCCCAGGCGCTGCTGGCCACCTACGGCCAGGACCGCGAAGCCCCGCTGTGGCTGGGATCGCTGAAGTCGAACATCGGGCACACCCAGGCGGCCGCCGGGGTCGGCGGCGTCATCAAGATGGTCATGGCGATGCGGCACGGCATCCTGCCGCAGACGTTGCACGCCGAGCAGCCCTCGCCGTTCATCGACTGGTCGCAGGGATCCGTCGCTCTGCTCGACCGGAACCACGACTGGCCCAGGACCGGCCGCCCCCGCCGCGCCGGCGTCTCCTCGTTCGGCATCAGCGGCACGAACGCGCACGTCGTCCTCGAGCAGGCGCCGGAGCAGCCGGCGGCCGGGCAGGCGGACGCCGTGACGAGGCTCGGAGTCTCCGCCTTCCCGGTGTCGGGCCGCGGACCGGCGGCGTTGGCCGGCCAGGCGACCCGGTTGCGGGCCGCGCTCGCCGACTCACCGGACACCGACGCGGCCGGTTTCGGCGCGGCACTGACCAACGGCGGGGCCACGCACTCCCACCGAGCCGTGGTGATCGCGGAGAACCGCCAGGAGCTGCTGGCCGGCCTGGACGCGATCGCGGCGGGCGAGTCGGAGAACTCGGCCCTGGTGGTGGCGGGGTCCGGTGACGCCGGCCACGACGGCCCGGTCTTCGTGTTCCCCGGGCAGGGGGGCCAGTGGCTCGGGATGGGCATCGAGCTGTGCGAGAGCAGTCCGACGTTCGCGGAGCTGATGCGGACCTGCGACGAGGCGTTGGCGCCCTGGGTCGACTGGGACGGGTTCTCGCTGCGGGACGTGCTCGCCGGGGCGCCGGGTGCGCCGAGCCTCGACCGGGACGACGTCGTCCAGCCGGCACTGTTCGCGGTCGGAGTCTCGTTGTCCCGGCTGTGGGCATCACTCGGCGTGCGCCCCTCGGCCGTCGTCGGGCACTCCCAGGGCGAGTTCGCCGCCGCCGTGGCGGCGGAGGCGTTGTCGCTGGCCGAAGGCGCGCGCGTCGTGGCCCTGCGCTCCCGGGTGATCCGGCGTCTGGCGACGCGAGGCGGCATGGGCTGGGTGAACCGGTCGGCGGACGAGGTGCGCGAACGCCTGACCGGTTGCCCCGCGCTCGGCGTCGCCGCGGTGAACGGTCCGACGTCCACGGTCGTCTCCGGGGACACTGCCGAACTCGACCGACTGCTGTCGGCCTGGGAGTCGGAGGGAGCGCGGGTCCGGCGCGTCCCGATCAACTACGGGTCGCACTCGGCGGAGGTGGAGGTCGTCCGGGCCGAGCTGGCCGACACACTGGGCACGGTCGAGTGCTCGCCCGGCACGGTGCCGTTCTACTCGACGGTGACCGGCTCGGTCCTCGACGGCCGGAAGCTCGACGCCGACTACTGGTACCGGAACCTGCGCGAGACGGTACGTTTCGCGGAGGTGGTCGAGCAGCTGCTCGGCGACGGGCATCGCTCGTTCCACGAAGTGGGCGCGCACCCGGTACTCGTCCCTTCGGTACAGGAGCTCGCCGAGGCCCGGGGCACGTCGGTCACGACCGTCGGAACGCTCCGCCGCGGCCACGGCGGAGCACGGGAATTCCTGCGCAACGCCGCCGAGGCGTTCGTCGGCGGAGTCGACGTGCGGTGGTCCGACCTGTTCCCGTCGGGCCGGCGGCCGGGGCAACTGCCCACGTACGCCTTCCAGCACACCCACTACTGGATCGAGACGCCGCCCAGCCGCTCCTCTCGCGGCGGTGAGGTCGACACCCGGTTCTGGACCATGGTCGACCAGGGCGACCTCGACGGACTCACCACGGCGCTCGCCCTGTCCGACGACGCCGGCCGGTCCTCACTGGGCACCGTGCTCCCGGCCCTGTCGTCGTGGCGTGAGCGCAGCCGGCAGCAGGCGACGCTGGCCGGCTGGCAGTACCGCGTCACCTGGCGCCCCACCGAAGCACCGGACCGGCCGCTCACCGGCCGCTGGCTCGTCGCGGTGCCGGCGGACATCACCGAGCCGACGTGGCTCGAGCAGGCAGTCGCGGCGCTGGTCGCCCGAGGGGCCCGGGTCAGCCGGGTCGACGTCCCCCGGTCCGTAAACCCCGAGGCGCTCCGTCACGAGCTCGTCACGGCGCTGCGCGGCGAACCGGCCGGGGGCATCCTGTCGCTGCTGGCGCTGGACACGGCCGACGACACCGACGCCGAATCCGTGCCGGCCGGCCTGAGCGGCACGCTCGCGTTGGTGCGCACGGTGAGTGAGCTCGGCCTGGCGGCCCCGATCTGGTGCGTGACCCAGGACGCGGTCGCCGTCCGGCCGGGAGACGCCGTCACCCAGGCACGGCAGGCCGCGCTGTGGGGCTTCGCCCGGCATGCGGGGCTGGAGCAACCCCTGTCGTGGGGCGGCGTCGTCGACCTGCCGCGCGAGGTCGGCCAGGCTGACCTGGTGGCGCTGGCCGGCGCGCTCGGAGACGGCGAGAGTGAGCTGGCGCTGCGAGGCGGCACGGTGTTCTGCCGCCGGCTGACCCGGGTCACCGCACCCGAGCTCCCGACGAAGCAGCCGCTCGAACGCAGCGCCCTGGTCACCGGCGGCACCGGCGCACTCGGAGCGGAGGCGGCGCGCTGGCTCGTCCGGCGCGGCGCCCGGCACCTGGTCCTTGCCGGCCGTCGCGGCCCGGCCGCGCCCGGCGCCGCCGAGCTGGCCGCCGAGCTGACCGAACAGGGCGCCTCGGTGTCGGTGGTCGCCTGCGACGTGGCCGATCGGGCGCAGCTCGCCGACCTGCTGGCCAACTGGCCCGCCGAACATCCGCTGACCACCGTCGTGCACACCGCGGGCGTGCTCGACGACGGCGTCATCGACCGGCTCACCCCGGAACGCTTCGCGCGGGTGTTCCGCCCGAAGGTGGCCGCCGCATGGCACCTGCACGAGCTGACGAAGGACCGCGACCTCGTCGACTTCATACTCTTCTCGTCGTTCGTCGGCACGGTCGGCCCGGCCGGCCAGGCCAACTACGCCGCCGCGAACAGCTCGTTGGACGCACTGGCCGCACACCGCAGGGCTCTCGGCCTGACCGGGACCTCCATCGCCTGGGGACTCTGGCAGGGCCCGGGGATCGCCGACCACGACGGAGTGGAGGACCGGCTGGCGGCCCGCGGCCTGCGCGCGATGGACCCCCGCGGCGCCGTCCGGGCCATGGACCAGGTGGTCGACCGCGACGAGACGGCCGTGGTCGTGGTGGACGTCGAGTGGTCCTCGTTCGCCACCGAACTCGCCGGCACCCGATCACTGCCGCTCCTCACCGAGCTGATCGGGGCGAGGGAGGACGACCCCGACGGGCCGGCCGACGGAGCGGCCGGCACCGGCGTGCGCGAGCGGCTCGCAGGCCTGCCCGCCACCGAGCGGACGTATGCGATCACCGACCTCGTCCGGGCCACGGTGGCGGCCGTGCTCGGACATGCCGACGGCAGCTCGGTCGAGTCGGGGCGCAGTTTCCAGGAAGCCGGCTTCGACTCGCTCACCGCGCTGCGGTTGCGGAACCGGCTCGGCGTGGCGACCGGCTTGCAGCTGCCCGCCACGCTGATCTTCGACTACCCGACCCCCGCCTCGGTCGCGGAGCTGGTGTACGCCGAGCTGTTCGGCGAGGACACCGGGACCCCCGGGAACGCGGCCGGTGAGGAAGTCGACGACGCAGGGCTGAAGAAGATCATCGACCGTATTCCGATCGCCTCGCTGAGGCAGGCCGGGCTGGTGGACGCCTTGCTACGGCTGGCCGACACCGCTCCCGGGGGCGAGCCGACGACCGACAGCGCCGGGTCCACGAGCGCGATCGACTCGATGGACATGGCTGATCTCATACGCGCCGCATACGGCCAGGCCGACGCGAGCGACCGAGCGGAGGGGCCGACCTCATGACCACCCCGTCCACCAACGAGCTCGTTGACGCACTGCGCAACGCACTGAAGGAGAACGAGCGCATCCGGCAGCGGCTCGGCGACGTCGAGGCGCAGAGCCGGGAGCCGATCGCCATCGTCGGCATGGCCTGCCGCTACCCCGGCGACGCCGACAGCCCCGAAGCCCTGTGGCAGCTGGTGGCCGACGGCACCGACGCGGTGTCCGGCTACCCGACGGACCGCGGCTGGAACCTGGACGAGCTGTACGACCCCGACCCCCAGAAGGTGGGCCGGACGTACTCCCGGGGCGGCGGCTTCCTGCGCTCGCCGGACCAGTTCGACCACGAGTTCTTCGCCATCCCCCCTCGGGAGGCGACCGTGATGGACCCGCATCAACGGCTGCTCCTGGAAACCTCGTGGGAGGCCTTCGAACGCGCCGGCATCAGCGCCGACGCGGTACGGGGAAGCCAGACCGGCGTGTACGTCGGCGTCAGCTACCAGGACAACATCTCGCTGCGCACCGTGCCGTCGGCCTACGAGGGCTACGTACTGACCGGCAACATCGCCAGCGTCGTCTCCGGACGGCTGTCCTACGCGTTCGGTCTGCAGGGGCCCGCGGTCACCGTGGACACGGCGTGCTCCTCCTCGCTCGTCGCGCTGCACCTGGCCGCCCAGGCGCTCCGCTCCCAGGAGTGCTCGCTCGCCCTGGTCGGCGGGGCGACGATCATGTCGGGCCCGGCTTCGCTGATCGAGTTCGCCCGGCAGCGCGGAATCGCCCCGGACGGCCGGTGCAAGGCCTTCGGCGACGAGGCCGACGGCATGGGCTGGGCGGAAGGCGTCGGCGTGCTCGTGGTCGAGCGGCTGTCCGACGCCCGGCGCAACGGTCACCAGGTGCTGGCCCTCGTGACCGGCTCCGCCCTCAACCAGGACGGCGCCTCCAACGGCCTCACCGCGCCGAACGGCGCGGCCCAGCGGCAGGTGATCCGGGCCGCGCTGGCCAACGCCGGTGTGGCCTCGACCGACATCGACGCCGTCGAGGCGCACGGCACCGGCACCAGGCTCGGCGACCCGATCGAGGCCCGCGCCCTGCTGGACACCTACGGCCGGGAGCGAACGGCGGACACGCCGCTGTGGATCGGATCGCTGAAGTCGAACATCGGACACTCGCAGGCGGCGGCAGGCGTCGGCGGCGTGATCAAGATGGTCATGGCCATGCGCCACGGGGAGTTGCCCAGGACGCTGCACGCCCAGCGGCCGACCTCGCACGTGGACTGGTCGGCGGGGACGGTCCGGCTGCTCACCGACCAGCGGCAGTGGCCCGACCGGGGCCGCCCCCGGCGTGTCGCGGTGTCGTCGTTCGGGATCAGCGGGACCAACGCGCACGTCGTCCTGGAGCAGGCTCCCGACGTCCCGGCCGAGACCCCGCCCGAGCGGACGGAACGGGCCCGCACCGGTCCGTGGCCGTTCGTGGTGACCGGCCGGGGCGCCGCCGCGCTGCGCGGCCAGGCCGAGGAACTGCGTTCCTTCGTCGAACGCCACCCCGATCTGGAGCCGCCCGACGTCGGACGAAACCTGGTCACCACCCGGGCCGCGCTGGCCGACCGAGCCGTGGTCGTCGCCGAGGACCGGGCGGCCCTCCTGGCCGGTCTGTCCGCGCTGGCCGCCGGCACGGACAGTCCCGCGGTGCACGTCGACCGGGCGAGGGAAGGCCGCCTGGCGATGGTCTTCACCGGCCAGGGTGCCCAGCGCGCCGGGATGGGACGGGAACTGGCGGCGCGGTACCCGGTGTTCGACGCGGCGCTCGACGAGGTCTGCGCAGTGGTCGACGAGCTGCTGGGCCGGTCGCTGCGCGAGCTGATGCGGGAGGACGGTCCACTGCTGGACCGCACCGAATTCGCCCAGCCGGCGCTGTTCGCCTTCGAGGTCGCGCTGTTCCGGCTCGTCCGATCCTGGGGCATCCGCCCCGACTTCCTGGCCGGTCACTCGATCGGCGAGATAAGCGCCGCCCACGTGGCCGGCGTGCTGTCCCTCGCCGACGCCGGTCGCATGGTCGTGGCGCGCGGCCGGTTGATGCAGGCGCTGCCCGACGGCGGTGCCATGATCGCGGTGAACGCCGCCCCGGACGTGGTGGCCCCGCTGGTCGCGGCCACGGACGGCGTGTCCGTGGCCGCGGTGAACAGCCCCGACTCGGTCGTGCTGTCCGGTGCGCGGGAACCGGTGGCGGAGGTCGCGGCCCAGTTGGCCGCGGACGGGTACCGGACCCGCCGGCTCACGACCAGCCACGCGTTCCACTCACCGCTGATGGACCCGGTGCTCGACGACTTCCGGGCCGTCGTCGCCCAACTCGCCTTCGGCGCGCCCGACATACCGGTGGTCTCCACCCTCACCGGCGCCCCGGCCGACGCGGCCACGCTCGGCGATCCCGAGTACTGGGTCCGGCAGGCACGCGAGCAGGTGCGATTCGCCGACGCCGTGGCCACCCTGCACGAGCGGGGCGTCACCCGCTTCCTGGAGCTGGGACCCGACGCGATGCTCTCGGCCATGGTCCGGGAATGCCTGCCCGCCGACCGGCGGGTGACGGCGGTGGCCGCATCCCGCCGTGACCGGCCCGAGGCCGTCGCCCTGCTCGACGCGGCCGGCCGCCTCTTCACCGGCGGCGGCGAGGTGGGCTGGGCGGCGCTGTTCCCCGGCCGGGACCGGCGTGTCGACCTGCCGACCTACTCCTTCCAGCGGCACCGGCACTGGCTGCCGCGCGACGGCTCCGCAGTCCCGGCTCCCTCGGGCCCGCCGCCGGCCGCCACGCCCGGGCCGGACACCGACGCCCGCGTCACGGACGTGCTGGCCGTCGTGGACCAGCGGCGCGTCGTGAACGATCTGCTGCGGACCTCGGTAGCCGTGGTGCTGGGCCTCGACTCGCCGGCCGACGTCGACCTCGAAAGCACCTTCCAGGACCTGGGCTTCAGCTCGCTCGCGGCGGTCGAGCTGCGGGACCGGCTGAACGCGGCGCTCGATCTCGAGCTGGCCGGCACCGTCGCCTTCGACTACCCCACCCCCGCGGCCCTCGCCTCGTACCTGCTCCGGCTGGTGACCGACGCGGCCGACGAGGAATCCGGCACGGCCGCCCCCCGCGCGGCGCTCGCCGACGACCCGATCGTCGTGGTGGGCATGGCGTGCCGCTACCCGGGGGGCGTCGGCTCGCCGGAGCAGCTGTGGGAGCTGGTGGACGGCGGGCGCGACGCGGTCTCGGGGCTGCCGACCGACCGTGGCTGGGACCTCGGCACCCTGCTGCACCCGGACGCGACGCGCCAGGGCGCCACCCACGTGCGCGGCGGCGGCTTCCTCGACGACGTGGCGCAGTTCGACGCGCGGTTCTTCGGGATCTCACCGCGCGAGGCGGCCTCGATGGACCCGCAGCAGCGGCTGCTCCTCGAACTGACCTGGGAGGCGTTGGAGCGGGCCGGGATCGACCCGAAGTCGGTGCGGGGCAGCCAGACCGGTGTGTTCGCCGGCACCAGCGACCAGGACTACGCGGACCTGCTCCGCGGCAGCGCCGAGCTGGCCGACGGCTACCTGCTCACCGGGACCTCCGCCGCGGTGCTCGCCGGGCGGCTCTCCTACCAGTTCGGCCTGGAGGGGCCAGCGCTGACGGTCGACACGGCCTGCTCGTCCTCGCTGGTGGCGATGCACCTGGCCGCGCAGGCCCTGCGTTCGGGGGAGTGCGCGCTGGCACTGGCCGGCGGGGCCACCGTCATGGCGACCCCGGTCGACCTGCAGGAGTTCGACAAGCAGGGACTGTCCGCCGACGGCCGCTGCAAGGCGTTCGGCGCGGACGCCGACGGAACGGGTTTCGCCGAGGGCGCCGGCCTGCTGGTGCTGGAGCGGCTCTCCGACGCCCGCCGCAACGGCCACTCCGTGCTGGCCGTCCTCCGCGGCTCGGCGATCAACCAGGACGGTGCCTCCAACGGCCTCACCGCGCCCAACGGCCTCGCCCAGCAGCGGGTCGTCCGCCAGGCACTGGCCAACGCCGGCGTGCGCCCCGACGAGGTGGACGCGGTGGACGGGCACGGCACCGGCACGGTGCTCGGCGACCCGATCGAGATCAAGGCGCTGCAGGGCGTCTACGGCCGGCAACGAGGAGAGGGCGAGCCCCTCTGGCTGGGCTCGCTCAAGTCCAACATCGGCCACTCCCAGGCAGCGGCCGGCGTCGGCAGCGTCATCAAGATGATCATGGCGATGCGGCACGGTGTGCTGCCGAAGACCCTGCACGTGGACCGGCCCTCGGAGCACGTCGACTGGGAGAGCGGAACGGTCCGGCTGCTCGGCGACGCCAGGCCGTGGCCGACGACCGGGCGTCCCCGACGGGCAGCGGTGTCGTCGTTCGGGGCGAGCGGCACCAACGCGCACGTCGTCGTGGAGCAGGCTCCGGACACCGAACCCGAGGCCGGACCGGCGGACCGGCCCCACGCGCCCCAGATGCTGCCGCTGCTGCTCAGCGGCCGCGGCGAAGCCGCGCTGCGCGACCAGGCGGTGCGGCTGCGCGAGCACCTCCTGGCCTCCGGGGCCACCGGCCCGGCTGACCTGGCCGACGTGGCGTTCTCCCTGGCCGGCACCCGCTCCTCGCTTGACCACCGGGCCGTGGTGCTCGGCGCCGACCTCGCCGGACTCCTGTCCGGGCTGGACGACCTGGCGGCCGGCACCACCCCGGTCGACGGACCCGTCGGCTCCGGCGACACCGACCCGGTGTTCGTGTTCCCGGGGCAGGGCGGGCAGTACGCCGGGATGGCCCTGCGGCTGTGGGACACCTCGCCGGTCTTCGCCGCGTCCATGGCGGAGTGCGAGGCGGCGCTCGCGCCGTACGTGGACTGGCACGGCCGCACCCTGCGCGATCTCCTGGCCGGCGCAGACGGCGCAGACGGCGCAGACCTCGACCACGCCGAGCAGGTCCAGCCGATGCTGTTCGCGGTCATGGTCTCGCTCGCCCGGTTGTGGATCTCCCGGGGTGTGGTGCCCTCCGCGATCATCGCGCACTCCGTGGGAGAGGTCGCGGCCGCGCACATCGCCGGCATCCTAACCCTCGCCGACGCGGCCCGGGTCCTGACCGCGCGGGCGCGCGTGTCCGGCCGGGTGACCGGGTACGCCACGCTCTGGGTCGGGCTGCCGGTCGAGCAGGTGCGTGACCGGGTCGCACGGCTGACCGGCGTACACGTCAGCGCGATCAACGGCCCGCGATCGGTCGTCGTGACCGGCCCGCTCGACCGCATCACCGCGCTGCGCGCCGAGTACGAGGCCGCCGGTGTCCGCGCGCGCCCCATCCCGATGGACTACCCGACGCACTCCCCGGACATGGCGGTGGTCGAGGACGAACTCCTCGCGCTCCTGACCGGCATCCGCCCGGCCACCGGCTCGGTGCCGTACTACTCCACGACGTTCGCCCGCCGGGTGCAGGGCGACGAACTCGACGGCCGGTACTGGTTCACCAACCTCGTGCAGCCGGTGCGGTTCCACGACACCGCCGCCGTGCTGCTGGCCGACGGGTACCGCGTGCTGCTCGAGGTGGCCCCGCACCCGCTGCTGGGTCCCGCGATCGAGGAGACCGCCGACGAGCGCGGCGTCGTGGCGACCGTGCTGGCGACCCTCCGCCGCGGCGAGAGCGACCCGGACATGTTCCTGCGGTCGATGGCCGCCGCGTGGCGGGCCGGGCTCACCGTGGACTGGACCGCGGCCTTCGCCGGTACCGGGGCGCGGCGGGTCGACCTGCCGACCTACGCCTTCCAGCGGCAGCGCTACTGGCCGACCGCGTCGGCGTCCGCGCCCGGCGACCTGGCCGCCGTCGGCCTCGAACAGGTCGATCACCCGCTGCTCGGGGCGAAGATGACCCTGGCGGGTGACGCAGGTTTCCTGTTCACCAGCCGGCTCTCGCTGAACGCCCACCCGTGGCTCGTCGACCATGCGCTCTTCGACCGGCCCCTGCTGCCCGGCACGGCGTTCCTCGAACTGGCGATCCGCGCAGCCGACGAGGCGGGCCTCGGCGGGCTGGAGGAGCTGACCGTCGAGGCACCGCTGATCCTGACGAGCGGGCACGACGTACTGGTCCAGGTGCTGGTCGGGGCCCTCGACGGCGACGGCCGCCGCACCGTGGAGGTCTTCTCCCAGCCGGCGGAACCCGGCGAGGCCGTGGGCGCCACGTGGACGCGGCACGCGCGGGGCAGCGCGGTGCCCGGCGACCGTCCGGAGCCGTCACCGTGGCCGGCCGACACGAGCTGGCCGCCGGCCGGGGCAACCGAACTGGACGTCACCGGATCGTACGAGCGGCTCGCCGCGCTCGGTTACCACTACGGATCCGCCTTCACCGGGCTGCGCCGCGCCTGGCGGACGGGTGACCAGATCTTCGCCGAGGCGGAGCTGCCCGAGGAACTCGCGGCCGACGCGGTGCGTTTCGGCCTGCACCCGGCCCTGATGGACACGGGCCAGCACAGCCTGGCCGTCGACCGGCTCGGCTCGCAGGGGGCCGGGCCGGACAACCCCGGCGTGCAGGCGCCGTTCCTGTGGTCCGGGGTGCGACTGCTCGCCTCGGGTGCCTCGGCCCTGCGGCTCGTGTTCTCCCCGACGGGGCCTTCCTCGTGGTCGGTGGACGGCTTCGACACCGCCGGCCGCCCGGTGCTGAGGGTGGACTCGCTGGTCG
Organism: Streptomyces olivaceus; assembly: GCF_000721235.1. Taxonomy (GTDB): domain Bacteria; phylum Actinomycetota; class Actinomycetes; order Streptomycetales; family Streptomycetaceae; genus Streptomyces; species Streptomyces olivaceus. The sequence goes on along the minus strand of NZ_JOFH01000052.1, from coordinate 25,545 downwards.
CCCGGGAGGTTTCCGCCGAGCAGCTGCGCGACGCCGGCACCCCACACGCCGACGCGCTGTTCGAGCTCGGACGGGTGCCGTGCGGACCGGCCGAGGCCGGTCCGGAGGCGGACGCCGAAGGGACGATCGGCTGGGTGGTGCCGTCCGGCCAGACGTGGACCGCACCGGCGGAGGACGAGCACACGGTCGGTCCGTGGCTCCACCCCGACCTGGCCGCGCTCGGCTCGGCGGTGGACGATGGCGCGCCGCTGCCCGAACTGGTGGTGCTGCGCGTTCCCGGTGGCCGGGCACCCGAGTCGACGGTCGACTCGGTGCACACCGCGGTGAACGGCACGTTGCGGGTGCTGCAGGACTGGTTCACCGACAGCCGCTGGGAGCGGTCGCGGCTGGTCGTGGTGACCGACGGCGGACTCGTGGGCGCGGCGGTCGGTGGTCTGGTGCGCTCCGCGCAGTCGGAGAACCCGGAGCGGGTGGTTCTCGTGGAGCAGGCGCCCGCCGGTCCGGAGCCGGCCGGGGCGCGGTCGGTGGAGGCGCTCGCCCGCGCCGCGGTCGCGTCCGACGAGCCGGACGTTTCGGTACACGACGGAAGGCTGTGGTCGCCCCGCCTGAACCGGGTCGCCGCCGAGGCACTCCCGGAGCCCGCCGGGCCGGCGTCGGACGCGCCGACTTCGGTGTGGGGCACGGGGACCGTGCTGCTCACCGGGGCGTCCGGCGTGCTGGCCGGACTGGTGGCCGAGCACCTCGTGGCCGAGTGCGGGGTGCGACGGCTGCTGCTGGTCTCGCGGCGGGGCCCCGCCGCCCCCGGTGCCGACGAGCTGGTCGAGCGGCTGACCGAGGCGGGTGCCTCGGTGCGGATCGTCGCGTGCGACCTCGCCGTCCGCCACGAGGTGACGGACCTCGTCGGCTCGGTGCCACCGGAGTTCCCGCTCAGCGCCGTGGTGCACTGCGCGGGTGTGCTCGACGACGCGACGGTGGGTTCACTGACCCCCGACCGGGTCGACGCGGTGCTGCGGCCCAAGGTGGACGGTGCCTGGCACCTGCACGAGGCCACCCAGGACGCCGAGCTGTCGGCGTTCGTGCTGTTCTCCTCGGCCGCGTCGGCGTTCGGCACCGCCGGCCAGGCGAACTACGCGGCGGCCAACGCGTTCTGCGACGAACTGGCCGAGCACCGGCGGAGGCTCGGCCTGCCGGCGGTGTCGATCGCCTGGGGATGGTGGGCCGAGGCCAGCGGCATGGGCAGCCACCTCGGAAGCCAGGACCGGGCCCGGATGGCCCGCACCGGCATCCGCCCGGTGGACAACGACTTCGGACTCACCCTCTTCGACGCGGCTGCCCGCCGTCAGGGCCGGGTCGTCGCCGCCCCCTTCGACCTCGCCGGCCTGTCCCGCGCGGCCACGGTCCCGGGACTCCTGCGCGGGCTGGTGCGCCGTCCGGCACGGCGGGTCGCCGAACCCCACCCGGCGGACGGGGCCGGACTCCGCGAGGGCCTGGCGGCACTGGAACCGGCCGAGCGCGACCAGGCCGTCGCCGAGCTGGTGCGCACCCATGCCGCGGCCGTGCTCGGGCACTCGTCGAGCGCCGCCGTCGACGACCGGCAGCCCTTCACCGCTCTGGGGTTCGACTCACTGACCGCGGTGGAACTGCGCAACCGGCTCAACACGGCCACCGGGCTGCGGTTGCCGGCCACACTGATCTTCGACTACCCCTCCCCGGCCGCCCTGATCGAGTTCGTGCGGGGTGAGATCGGCGGCGAGACGGCGGCCCCGGCCCGGCCGGCCGCCGGCACGGCCGAGGCCGGGACCGGAGACGACCCGATCGCGATCGTGGGCATGGCCTGCCGCTTCCCGGGCGGGGTCGGTTCGCCCGACGAGCTCTGGGACCTCGTCGCCGAGGGGCGCGACGTCATCGGCGCCTTCCCCACCGACCGGGGCTGGAACCTCGCCGACCTCTACCACCCGGACCCCGACCACGCCGGGACCACCTACACCCGTGAGGGTGGCTTCCTGTACGACGCCGACCAGTTCGACCCCGAGTTCTTCGGCATCTCGCCGCGCGAGGCGATCACGATCGACCCGCAGCAGCGGCTGCTGCTCGAAACGGCCTGGGAGTCCCTCGAGAACGCGGGCATCGATCCCACCTCGCTGCGAGGCGCCCCGACCGGCGTGTTCGTCGGGCTGATGTACCACGACTACGGCTCGCGGCTGCACACCAAGCCCGAGGAACTCGAGGGCTACCTGGGCAACGGCAGCGCCGGCAGTATCGCGTCGGGCCGGGTCGCCTACGAGTTCGGCTTCGAGGGCCCGGCAGTCACGGTGGACACGGCGTGCTCGTCGTCGCTGGTCAGCATGCACCTGGCGGCGCAGACGCTGCGGTCGGGCGAGTGCTCGCTCGCGCTGGCCGGCGGCGTGACGGTGATGGCGACGCCCGACCTGTTCGTGGAGTACAGCCGGCTGCGCGCGAACGCCGCGGACGGCCGCTGCCGGGCGTACGGCGCGGACGCGGACGGCACCGGCTGGTCCGAAGGCGCGGGCCTGGTGGTGCTGGAGCGGCTGTCCGACGCGCGGCGCAACGGGCACCAGGTGCTGGCACTGCTGGCCGGCTCGGCGCTGAACCAGGACGGCGCGTCGAACGGGCTGACCGCCCCCAACGGTCCCTCCCAGCAACGGGTGATCCGCCAGGCCCTGGCCGGCGCCGGGCTGTCCGCATCCGACGTGGACGTCGTCGAGGGACACGGCACGGGGACCCGGCTGGGCGATCCGATCGAGGCCCAGGCGTTGCTGGCCACCTACGGCAGCGAGCACGCCGAGGACGCGCCGCTCTGGCTGGGGTCGATCAAGTCGAACATCGGCCACACGCAGGCGGCGGCGGGCATCGCCGGCACGATCAAGATGATCATGGCGATGCGGCACGGAATCATGCCCAAGACCCTTTTCGCGGACACCCCGTCGCCGCAGGTCGACTGGTCGTCGGGCGCGGTCGCCCTGCTCGACCGGGCACGGGAGTGGCCGGACCGCGGCCGCCCCCGCCGGGCGGGAGTGTCCTCCTTCGGCGTCAGCGGGACCAACGCACACATCATCCTGGAACAGCCTCCGGCCGAGTTCACCGCCGAGGCCCCGACTCCCGCGGCCGGCCTGCCGGTGTGGCCGCTCGTACTGACGGCTCGCGGGCCCGAGGCCCTGCGGCACCAGGCGGAGCGACTGGAATCCTCCCTGCGCGACCGGCCCGACGCGGCGCTGGCGGACATCGCCTACTCCCTCGTGACCGACCGGGCCGGCCACGATCACCGGGCGGTACTGCTCGCCTCCGACCGCGCGCAGGCCCTGGAACGGCTGGCACAGTACGCGCACGGGGGCGACGGAACCGGAACCGTCGCCGATGTGGCCCGGCGGGGACCGCTGGCGATGGTGTTCACCGGCCAGGGCGCCCAGCACCCGGGCATGGGTGCGGAACTGCACCGGCAGTTCCCGGTCTTCGCGGCCGCGTTCGACCAGGCGTGCGATCAGCTGGACCCCGCCGTCCGGGAGGCCGTCCTCGGCGACGGGGACCGGCTCGACGCCACGGAGGTCGCCCAGCCGGCGCTCTTCGCCGTCGAGGTCGCGCTGTTCCGGCTCTTCGAGTCCTGGGGCGTCCGGCCGGACTTCCTCACCGGTCATTCGGTGGGCGAGATCGCGGCTGCGCACGTCGCCGGCGTGCTGTCGCTGCCGGACGCGTGCCGGCTGGTGTCGGAGCGGGGCCGGCTGATGGCGCGGCTCGACCCGGGCGGCGTGATGGTCTCGGTGACCGCCGGAGAGCAGGTGGTCGCCCCGCTCGTCGCGCAGTACGCCGAAACGGTGTCGATCGCGGCGGTCAACACCCCCGGTTCGGTGGTGCTCTCGGGGCTCGAGCCGGCCGTCACCGAGATCGTGCGGCGCCTGACCGAGTCCGGACACCGTACGAAACAGCTCGTCGTCAGCCACGCGTTCCATTCGCCGCTCATGGCCCCGATGCTCGACGAGTTCCGCGCCCTGGTCCACGGCCTGTCGTTCCGGCCGCCCCGCATCCCGATGGCGGGCGGCGAGGAGGTGACGGACCCGGAGTACTGGGTGCGGCACGTGCGGGACACGGTGCGGTTCGCCGACACGGTGTCGGAACTGCACGGCGCCGGCGTCACCCGGTTCCTGGAGATAGGCCCCGACGCGCCGTTGACCGGCGCGATCCGCGAGTGCCTCGCCGAGCCGGACGTCGTCGCGGTCCCCGGCATGCGCCGGCACCGCGACGAAGCCGGCACGGCGCTCACCGCACTCGGCACCCTGTTCGCCGCCGGAGTGGAGGTCGACTGGCCGGCCCTGTTCGACGGCACCGGAGCCCGGCACACCCCGCTTCCCACGTACCCCTTCCAGCACCAGCGCTACTGGCTCGACGTCCCCGAACCGGCGGCAGACCTCGCCGCGGTGGGTCTCGACCCGCTCGACCATCCGCTGCTGCTGGCCGGCGTGGAGGTCGCCGGCGGCGAGGCCGTGCTGCTGACCGGCCGGCTGACGCCGCGGACCCAGCCGTGGCTGACGGAGCACGTGCTGTTCGAGCAGGCGCTGCTCCCCGGCACCGCCTTCGTGGACGTGGCGCTGCGGGCGGCCGAGCAGGTCGGCTGCACCGTGCTCGACGAGCTGACGATCGAGTCGCCCCTGCTGATCACCGCGGAGGGCTCCACCGCGCTGCAGATCCTGGTGGAAGCCGCCGACGAGGAGGGCCACCGGAAGATCACAATTTCCGCACGCCCCGACGCCGACGCCGACGACATCGCCTGGACACGGCACGCCACCGGAACCGTGTCCGGCACCGGAAGCACGCCGGAACCCGATCCGCTCACCGAATGGCCGCCGCGGGGAGCCGACGTCGTTGACGTCGCCGGCGCGTACGACCTGTTCGCCGAGGCGGGCCACGACTACGGGCCCACGTTCCAGGGGCTGGTGGCCTGCTGGCGGCGCGGTGCGGAGCTCTACACCGAGGTGGCGCTGCCGCCGAGCGGGGCCGACACCGAGCGCTACGGCGTGCACCCGGCGCTGCTGGATGCCGGTCTGCACGGCGGCGTGCTCCGGGCCCTCACCTCCGACACCCCCCAGGGCCTGGTGCCGTTCTCCTGGACCGGAGCGCGGCTGTACGCTCCGGGCGCCACCGCGCTGCGCATCCGGGTCCGGCCGGTGTCCACCGACACGGTCGCCCTGGACGCCTTCGACGACGCCGGCGCTCCCGTCTTCAGCGTGGCGGCACTGTCCTCACGCTCGGTCTCCGCCGACCAGCTCCGGGCCGCCGCGTCCCGCGACGACTCCCTGTACGAGATCGGCCGGGTCGAGTGCGGCCGGGTCGACGACGTCGCCCCCCGCTCCGAGGTCACCGTGCTCGACGGCCCGCTCCGGCTCGCGGAGCTGGTGTCCGGCCGGGACGAGACGGCCGAGGTCCCGGCCCTCGTCGCGATGTCGGTACCGGGGGAGGGGCCCGCCGTCACCGCCGACGTCCACACGGCGGTGAACGACGTGCTGCGGTCGGTGCAGACGTGGCTGGCCAATCCCGCCTGGCAGTCCTCGCGGCTGGTGGTGGCGACGGACGACAGCCTGACCGGCGCGACCGTGCGAGGCCTGCTGCGCTCGGCGCAGTCGGAGAACCCCGATCGCATCGTCCTCGTGGAGGGAGGCGCCGACGCGACCACCACGGCCGCGCTGCACGCGGCCGTGGAATCGGGTGAGCCGGAGGTGTCGGTGCGCGACGGTGTGCTCCGTGCCCCGCGGCTGGCCCGCCTGACACCCGCCGACACCGCGCAGCCCACCTCGTGGTCGGCCGGAACCGTACTGATCACCGGCGCCTCGGGCGCGCTCGCCGGGCACGTGGCCCGCTACCTCGTCACCGACCACCACGTACGGCATGTGCTGCTGACCTCCCGGCAGGGCGACGACTCGCCCCGGACCGTCCGGCTCGCCGCCGAACTGGCGGAGCTCGGCGCCGCGGTGCGCGTCGCCGCGTGCGACGTCGCCGACGGCGAGCAGGCCGGGGCCCTGGTGCGCTCGGTGGAGCCCGAGTTCCCGCTCACCGCGGTGCTGCACTGCGCCGGAGTGCTGGACGACGGCGTGTTCGACTCCCTGACCACCGACCGGGTCGACGCGGTACTGGCCCCCAAGGTCGACGGTGCCTGGAACCTGCACCGACTGACCCGAGAGCTGGACCTCTCCGCGTTCGTGCTGTTCTCCTCCTCCGCCACGGCCTTCGGAGCACCCGGCCAGGCCAACTACGCCGCCGCCAACGCCTTCCTCGACGCGCTGGCCGTCGAGCGGCACCGGCAGGGCCTCCCCGCGGTCTCCATCAGCTGGGGCTGGTGGGGCGCGGGCAGCGGTATGACCGACAACCTCAGCGAGACCGACGTGGCGCGCATGGGGCGGGGCGGAATGCTGCCCATGGCGACCGCCCAGGGCCTCGAGTCGCTGGCCGCGGCGGCCGACCTGGGTCGCCCGAACGTGATGGCCGCCCGCCTCGACCTGGCCGCCGTGCGGGCGTCCGGCACGGTGCCCGCCCTGCTGCGCGGCCTGGTGCGGCGTCCGGCCCGGCGCGCGGCAACAGCGCCGGCGGCGGCACTGGAGGCGGCGCGACTGGCCGGTTCCCCCGTGGCCGATCAGGTGAAGGCCGTCGGTGAACTGGTGCGCGAGCAGATCGCCGCCGTGCTCGGCCACCCGAGCGGCGCGTCGGTCGACATGACCCGCGCCTTCCACGAGGTCGGGTTCGACTCGCTCACCGCGGTCGAACTGCGCAACCGGCTCAACACGGCCACCGGACTGCGCCTGCCGGCGACGCTGGTGTTCGACCACCCCACCCCCGAGGCACTGACCGCGTTCCTCAGGTCCGAGCTGGTGGGCGACGAGGCCGACACCGCCGACGTCACTCCGGCCGGGCCCGCCACCGCGACCGGGGACGACCCGATCGTGATCGTCGGCATGGCCTGCCGGTACCCGGGCGATGCGAACTCGCCGGACGAACTGTGGAGGCTGGTGGCCGAGGGCCGCGACGGGATCACCGGCTTCCCGGTCGACCGCGGCTGGGATCTGGCCGGCCTCTACGACCCGGACCCCGACCGGGCCGGCACGACGTACGCCCGGGCGGGCGGATTCCTCGGCCGCCTGGCCGAGTTCGACTCCGGCTTCTTCGGCATCTCGCCGCGCGAGGCCATCGCCATCGACCCGCAGCAGCGCCTGCTGCTGGAGACGGCCTGGGAGTCGTTCGAGAACGCCGGCATCGTCCCCTCCGCCCTGCGCGGCGACCCGGTCGGGGTGTTCGTGGGCGCGAACGGAAGCGACTACCCCGCACTGCTGGCCCGCGACTCCGGCGACTTCGGCGGCCGGGTGCTGACCGGCAACGCGGCCAGCATCATCTCCGGTCGGTTGTCCTACGAGTTCGGATTCGAGGGGCCGTCCGTCTCCATCGACACGGCGTGCTCGTCCTCCCTCGTGGCCATGCACCTGGCGGCCCAGGCGCTGCGCTCCGGCGAGTGCTCGCTGGCGCTGGCCGGCGGGGTCGCCACGATGGCCACCCCCACCATGTTCGTGGAGATGGCGCGGCAGCGGGGCCTGTCCCCGGACGGCCGGTGCCGGGCCTTCGGCGCCGGAGCGGACGGCACCGGCTGGGCCGAGGGCGTGGGGCTGCTCGTGCTGGAGCGACTCTCCGAGGCCCGCCGCAACGACCATCCCGTACTGGCCGTGCTGGCCGGCTCGGCGGTCAACCAGGACGGTGCCTCCAACGGCCTCACCGCGCCCAGCGGCCCGTCGCAGCAACGGGTCATCCGCGCCGCGCTGGCCAATGCCGGCCTGTCGGCGAGCGAGGTCGACGTGGTGGAGGGACACGGCACCGGGACCCGGCTCGGCGATCCCATCGAGGCGCAGGCCCTGTTGGCCACCTACGGACGCGCACGCGAGTCCGACACCCCGCTCTGGCTGGGCTCGATCAAATCGAACATCGGGCATTCCCAGGCCGCCGCCGGCGCCGCCGGAACCATCAAGATGATCATGGCGATGCGGCACGGCCTGCTGCCCCGGACGCTCCACGCCGAGACCCCGTCCCCCGAGGTCGACTGGTCCTTGGGCGGGGTGGCGCTGCTGGACCGGGCCCGTGACTGGGCCGAGCAGGGCCGTCCCCGGCGGGCGGGCGTGTCCGCCTTCAGCCTCAGTGGAACCAACGCGCACATCATCCTCGAAGAACCGCCCGAGGGCCTCCCCACGCCGTCCGCGGCGCCGGTCCCGGACGAGGGCTCCACGAGCCGGCGGGTGCAGCCGGTGGTGTTGTCGGCCCGGGGACCGGCCGCCCTGCAAGCCCAGGCGGCGCGCCTCCACGCCCACCTGACCGACCGGCCCGAACTGACGCCGGCCGACGTCGCGCGGTCGCTGGTGACCGACCGCGCGGTGCACGATCACCGGGCGGTGCTGCTCGCCGCCGGCCGCGAGCAACTGCGCGAGCGACTCGCGGCGTTCGCCGACGGCACCGCCGCACCCGGCGCGGAGGCCACCGGTGTGGCCGACAGCGGTGGTCTGGCCGTCGTCTTCACGGGCCAGGGGTCGCAACGAGGTGGGATGGGCCGTGAACTCCACCGGGACTTCCCCGTTTTCGCGGCGGCGTTCGACGAGGTGTGCGCGGCTCTGGACCCGGCGCTGCGGGACATGGTCTTCGACGAGGACGACGCCCGGCTGAACACCACCGAGTTCGCCCAGCCCGCGCTGTTCGCGATCGAGGTGGCCCTCTTCCGGCTGTTCGAGTCCTGGGGCGTCCGGCCCGACTTCGTCACCGGCCATTCCGTCGGCGAGATCAGCGCCGCCCACGTGTCGGGCGTACTGTCGCTGACCGATGCCTGCGCCTTGGTCACCGCACGGGCCCGGCTCATGCAGGGGCTCGCACCGGGCGGGACCATGATGTCCGTCGACGCCGGTGAGGACGTGGTGGCGCCGCTCGTGGCCGCGCAGGGCGCCGAGGTGTCGATCGCCGCGGTCAACACTCCCCAGTCGGTGGTCGTCTCCGGCAGCGAGTCGGCCGTCGGCGAGCTCGGACAACGCCTCCGCGACGCCGGACACCGCACCAAGCAGCTGGCCGTCAGCCACGCGTTCCACTCCCCGCTCATGGACCCCATGCTGGCGGAGTTCCGGGCGGTGCTCGACGGTCTGGAATTCAAGCCGCCGCGGATACCGATGACCGCCGGCGACGTCGCCACACCCGAGTACTGGGTCCAGCACGCCCGGAACGCGGTGCGGTTCGCCGACACGGTCTCCGGGCTCCGGGACGACGGGGTGACCCGCTTCCTGGAGCTGGGACCGGACGCGACCCTGACCGGTCTGGTCCGCGCATGCGCGCCCGGTGGGGATGTCGTCGCCGTGCCCGGCCTCCGGCGGGGCCGCCCCGAGACCGAATCCGTACTCGCCGCACTGGGCGCCCTGTTCGCCGCCGGGGTCCAGGTCGACTGGCCGGCCCTCTTCCCCGCGGCCGGCGCGGGACGGACCCCGCTGCCGACGTACGCGTTCCAGCACACGCGCTACTGGCCGGACACGCCCGAGACACCGGGTACGACGCCGGCCGACGCGGACGCCGTGGACAACCGGTTCTGGAACCTGGTGGAACAGGGCGACCTCGACGCGCTCAGCGCCGAGCTGGACACCGAGGACCGGGACGGCCTCGGCGCCGTGCTCCCCGCACTGACCCGGTGGCGCATCGACCGGCGCGAGAAGACGGTGGTGGACGGCTGGCGGTACCGGCTGGGCTGGCGGCCCGTGCCGACCCGGACCGAGGCCACGCTCACCGGCACCTGGTTGCTGGTGGTGCCCGCCGGCCACCGCGACGACGCCTGGGCGGCGTCGGTCGAAGCGGCGATCACAGCCGCCGGCGCCGACGTCCGTGTCCTGGCCGTCGGCGAGCACCAGCTGGACCGTGCCGCACTGGCGGCCCGGCTCGGCGAGCCGCCGCTCGCCGGAGTGGTCTCGTTGCTGGCGCTGGAGCAGTCCCGCGTCCCGGGACACCCGGGTGTGCCGGTCGGCATGGCCGCCACGGTGAGTCTGGTCCAGGCACTGGAGGACCGCGAGATCGACGCACCCCTGTGGTGCCTCACCCGGGGCGCGGTGAACGCCGTCCCCGGCGACGGGCTCGACCATCCCGACCAGGCCCTGCTGTGGGGCTTCGGACGGACCCTCGCACTGGAACGCCCCGACCGCTGGGGCGGCCTGGTCGACCTGCCGGCCACCCCCGACGACGCCTCGGCGGCCGGGCTGATCCGCCTGCTGGGCGACGGCGGTACCGGGGAGCAGGCAGCACTGCGGGACGGCGCCGTTCTGGGCGGCCGGCTGGTCCGCGCCGACCCGGACCAGCCGCCGCGTCGGAACTGGCGGCCGTCGGGCAGCGTGCTGGTCACCGGCGGCCTCACCGGCCTGGGCGCCCGCACCGCGCGCTGGCTGGCCGAGCAGGGTGCGCCGCACCTCGTGCTCACTTCCCGCCGGGGCCGCGAAGCGCCAGGCGCCGTCGAGCTGGAAGCCGACCTCACCGGCCTGGGTGCCGCGGTGACCATCGCAGCCTGCGACGTCGCCGACCGGGGGGAGGTGGAGGCCCTGCTCGCGAACCTTCCCCATGACCTGCCGCTGACCGCCGTGTTCCACAGCGCGGGAGTCGCCAACGACGGCGTCGTCACCGAGCTGACTCTCGACAGGCTGAACAACGTGCTGCGGCCCAAGGTGGAGGGAGCGTGGAACCTCCACGAGCTGACCCAGGACCTGGACCTCTCGGCCTTCGTGCTGTTCTCCTCGGCCGCCGGCCTCATCGGCTCAGCCGGTCAGTCGCACTACGCGGCAGGGAACGCGTTCCTGAACGCCCTGGCCCACCACCGACGGGCGCGCGGTCTGCCGGCCACGACGATCGGCTGGGGCCTGCTGGCGGGCGGAGGCATGGCCGACGACACCGGTGCGACCGACCGGGCGAGCCGTCGGGGCCTGCACCCGATGGATCCCGGCCAGTCGCTCGCCGGACTGCGGCGAGCACTGGATCACGACGAGACCTACATCGCCATGACGCACGTGGACTGGACCCGGTTCATCAAGGCGACCGCGGGCACCGTCAAGTGCACGGTCATCAGTGACCTGCCCGAGTACCGGGCGGCCTTCCCGGTGGCCGACGCGGGGGACCGGCTCGCCCAGCCGAACGGCCGGTCCCGGGCCCGGGCGCGCCTGGACGCTCTGAACGGCGACGAACGCGACGCCGCACTACTGGAGTTGGTCCAGGAGCAGGTGGCCGAGGCGCTCGGTCACAGCTCGGCCGAGGTCCTGTCGCCGACCAAGGCGCTCGTCGACCTCGGTTTCGACTCCCTCGCCGCGGTCGAGCTGCGCAACCGGCTCGTCTCGGTGACCGGACTGACGCTGCCGGCGACGCTCACCTATGACCACCCGACCCTGCTGGCGCTCCGCGACCACCTGCGAACGGAGATGTTCGGCGCGGAAGCCGACCACGCCGAGTCCGCGCTGGCCGAGCTCGACCGGCTGGAAGAGGTGCTCTCGGCCGTTGCGGCGGACGACGGCATCGACGAGGCGGCCAGGAACGAGGTGCTGCGGCGAGTCCAGAAGATGGCCGCAGCGCTCGCCGACCAGGGCGGCCAGTCCGAGCAGGGCCGGCTCATCGCGAACGCCGACGACAACGAACTGTTCGACTTCATCAATCGAGAACTGGGCGGTCCCGGCCAGTGAACACCGAGACAGTTCCGGACCAGTTGATCTCCTTGTTCCGCCACTTGAGCACAAGGGAAGTCTCCCCATGACCGACTCCACGAAGCCCGACGCCTCCGGCACCGAGACAGCCGAGTCAGACCTGTTGAACTGGGACTTCATCCAGGACCCGTATCTCACCTACCGGGAGATGCGCACCGGGACGGGGCCCCGGCGGCTCGTCATCAAGACATTGAGCACAGGTCTGCGTTCGTGGCTGGTCACCGAGTACAGCGACGTGCGCCGGCTGCTGGCCGACCCCAGGCTCTCGAAGTCGGCCGCGGGCGCCGCACCGATCATCGCCAAGAACAGCACGGAGGACGTCTCGGGCGCGTCGATCACGTCGGACAGCATGCTGTTCAGCGATCCGCCGCAACACTCGCGACTGCGGCGGATGTTCAGCAGGGCGTTCACGATGCGCCGGACACTGGACCTGCGGCCGCGCATCGAGGAACTCACCGACGAACTGCTCGACGCGATCCCGGCGGGAGCCGAGATCGACCTGGTGGAGTCGGTGGCGATGGCCCTCCCCATCGCGGTGATCGGCGAGTTGCTCGGCGTACCCCGCGCCGCCCACCACGATCTCCGCCGGTGGAACCGGGCACTGACCAGCGTCGACTCGGAGCCGTCGGAGAAGTACCAGGCCTACATGGCGTCGCTCGACTACTTCCGGACCCTGGTCGCCCAGAAGGCGAAGAGCCATGACGGTGCGGACGACCTGATCAACGCGATGATCGATCCGGAGAACGAGGAGCGGTTCGAAGAGTCCGAGCTGCTTTCCACCATCTTCCTGATGATGAACGCGGGATACGAGACCACCGCGAACTTGATCAGCAGTTCGGTGTACGCTCTGCTGAAGCACCCCGAACAGCTGGAGCTGTTGCGCGGGGATGCCACCCTCATACCGAACGCAGTAGAGGAATTCCTGCGCTATGAGAGCCCGCTGAACCTTTCCACCTTGCGCTACACCACCGAGCCGGTGGAGGTCGGCGACACCGTTGTCCCCGCCGGCGAGGTGGTGTTCCTGGCGCTGTCCTCGGCGAATCGGGACCCGGAACGGTTCGCCGATCCGGACCGACTGGACATTCGCCGGAACACCGCCACACACCTGGCCTTCGGCCACGGAATCCACCATTGCGTCGGTGCGCCGCTGGCCCGACTGGAGGGCGAGATCGTGCTGGCCCGGCTGCTGGACAGGTTCCCGCACTGGGAGGCGGCCGAGCCACTGGAACGACTCACCTGGCGTTACACCCTGCAGTTCCGTGGATTGGAGCGGCTGCCGGTCAGGCTGCACGCATGACTCATCAACACCGTCAACGACGGGAACGGAGCGGACGCATGTCAGCAGAAGTGATCGACCGGTTCTTCGAGAGCTCGGGTGCCGGCGACATCGAGACCGCCGTCGCGTGTTTCGCCGACGACGGGAAGTGGATAACGCCCGACGGAGACGGAATCGGGACGGTCCACACCAAGGATCAGATCGGCGATCTGATCACCAGTATGAACGCGATGCGCGAAAAGATGGTCGCCTCGGGGGTCGACGGGAAGTTCGAATCGCCGATCATGTTCGACGAGAACATGGGGCTGGTTCGGTGGACCGTCGAGACGGATGACGGAAAGGTGGTCAACCGTGGCGTCGACCTCTTCATCCTGAGCGACGGGAAGATCGTGCTCAAAGACGTCTTCCGCAAGGCCTGAAAAACTCACTCAAGAAAGGGTCGAAGCCGTGATCAACAGCTACGAGGAACTGGTCGAGACAACGATCAGCGCCACCACCGACATCGAGGACTTCGAGAACATCCAGGTCGGCCGGGGCGGTATTTACGAGCACGCCCTGTTCACCAAGTCCGGCGAGAAGGTGGCCACCACCTCGGGTGGCTACAAGATTCACTACCGCCGAGAGTCCGACCAGCAGTTCATGGCCTATCTGACCAACGAAGTCGTCTTCGAGGACGGCTCCGGAACCATCAGGGTCGCCGGCTGGATCGATCTCGGCTCCCTCCTCTCGGGGGACTGGGCCTACTACCCGAGCGTGGGTACCAGCGGCCGGTACCTCGGCCAGACCGGGTTCATGGCCTGGCGCCCCTACGACCTCGGCAAGGTGGAAGGGGCCGACGTGAAACTGATCATGTTCGCCTCGGCCGAGTGAACGACCGCGCGATGCCGTGACGGGTGAGGACACTCACCCCTCAGTATTCGCGGCAACGCGCCGCGAATCGGACACCTTTGTTCTCTGACGTGGAGGTTGAGAAATGGGCCGGGTCGCCGGGAAAGTCGCACTGGTCACTGGCGCTGCGCGTGGAATGGGACGTTCACATGCGGTGCGCCTCGCCCAACAGGGAGCGGACATCATAGCCGTCGACCTGTGCGCAGACCTCGAAACCACCCCGTATCCGGGCGCGGACGGTCAGGACCTCTCCTCGACGACGCAGCTGGTCGAACAGCTGGGGCGGCGGATCCTTGCGCGCCGGGCAGATACGCGCAACTCCGACGAACTGCAGGACGTCGTCGATGAGGCGATAGCCGAGTTCGGGCACATCGACGTCGTGTGCGCGAATGCCGGAATGTCGAGCTTCGGGTTCTCGTGGGAACTTACCGATGAGGCCTGGCAAGAGATCATCGACGTCAACCTGACGGGATCGTGGAAGACCGTCAAGGCGGTGATCCCCCACATGATCGAACGGAAAGAAGGCGGATCGCTGGTCTTCATCAGCTCGACAGCGGGCTTGATCGGCGTGCCGACCATGGCGCACTACACCGCGTCCAAGCACGGCGTGGTCGGGCTGATGCGTGCCTTGGCGGTCGAGCTGGCACCGCACAACATCCGGGTGAACTCGGTGAACCCTGGAAACGTCGACACGCCGATGGTCAACAACGCTCCGATGCGAAAGATCTACCTGCCCGAGGTCTCCGATCCGACACCGGAGGACGCGAACGAAGTGATGAAAGAAATGAGCGCGTTGCCCACCGGCTGGCTGGACTCGCAAGGGGTCAGCGACGCCGTGGTCTACCTGGCGTCGGAAGAGGCACGTCACATCACCGGAATCACGCTTCCGGTGGACGCCGGAATGATGCTCCCCAACAAGATGCGATAGGCGCCGGCTCGCGGCGCATCGCTCATCGGTCCACCAAAGAACTGTCAGCGTCTCAGGCGCACACCGAACAAGCTACCGGAGGGCTACTCACGATGACGGAAAGCGCACTCTCTCTGACGGTCGATCGACTCGACATCATTGAGTTGACGGCCAAATACGCCTTTCGACTCGATACCCGCCAGTTCGATTCTCTGATGGAGCTGTTCAGCGACGACAGCCCGGTTTTCGACGAAGAAGGCTTCGGGCTGGGCAAGTTCACGGGGAAGGACGAGATCCGGCACCACTTCGAGGTCGACATCTACGGACAGATGGAGAACCTCTGCCACATGACGGTCAACCACGTCGTCAACGAGATCCGCGGCGACCGGGCGTCCGGCAACTGCCATGTCTTCGCCCAGGGCGATGTACGGGCCGGTGGGTTCTCCCGGGCCACCGCGTACTACCAGGACGAGTACGTGCGCGAGGAGGGGGTCTGGAAGTTCTCCAGCCGCAAGGTGATCCCGTTGACCAGGCCGGAGGTCGGTACCTTCGAATTCCCCGCAGGGCAGAACCCGTTCGATCAGTAGCGATCACTAGCGATCAGTAGGCTGGACGGCTACGGGGCGATCATTGGCATTCCGGGCGCAGGGCCTGAGGAAGAAGGAACGTGCACGCATCAACCAAGAGTGACGGATCATGGATCAGGCCCCTGCGAAGCCCGGCCCGACGCGGTCAAGTGCACCTCGTCTGCTTCCCGTTCGCGGGCGGTTCCGCAGGATACTTCCGTTCGCTGGCAAACTCCCTCGAACCGGATGTATCGGTGCTCGGGGTCCAGTATCCAGGGAGGCAGGACCGGCGTCACGAGCCCTTGATCGAGGACATCGGCCGGCTCGCCGACGAGATCTGCGAGGAGTTGATCCCGTGGGGCACGGAGCCGCTCGCGTTCTTCGGCCACAGCATGGGATCGTTGGTGGCCTACGAGGTGGCGCGTCGCCTTCAGCGGGACAGTCGCCGAACGCCCCTCGCGCTGTTCGCGTCCGGACGTCGCGCCCCGTCGTGTCATCGCGCTGAGGACTTCCGCGCGGCCGACGACGAAAGCATCATCGCCAACCTGCGCTCGCTGGGAGGAACCGACCCGGCTCTTCTCGACGACGACGAGATGAGGCGCATGATCCTCCCCGTCGTCCGTGCCGATTACCGGGCCGTCGAGACATATCGCGCGCCAACCACCGAGACCAGGTTGAACGTGCCGATCACGGCGATAACCGGCGATCGCGATCCGAGCGTGTCGCTCGAGGAAGCGCGTGCCTGGCGAGGGCATGCAGCGGGATCCTTCGAACTGAAGGTCCTGACCGGAGGTCACTTCTTCATTGACGAGCACGTCGCCGAGATAGCCGACTGCGTGAGGCGTGTGCTCCTCGGCCTCGGTTCCGAACGCACGCGACCGCTGCGACCGGAAGGGGGAGCCGGCCATGGACGTCGGCCTTGAAGTGAGCTGCCCGATGTGCGGAGGTCTCATCGAGGCGGCTGACAGGGACGAGCTCATCCGCTTGTCCCAGCTGCACACGAGGGACGCCCACCGCTACAACGTTCCCGCTGAACACGTGTTGGCCGCGATGACGCCCGGTGACACAGATCCCGGCCAGGAAGAGGACGCGCAATGAAATCTGCAGTGGCGGAATGCCCCACCGTGGACGTGAACATGCTTGATCCCGCATTCGTGCAGGACCCCTATGAGACCATGGCCGCGTGGCGGACCCTGGGGCCGGTCGTCTACAACTCCCACCACGACCAGTACATGGTGACGTCGCATCGCAACTGCGCGCGAGTACTCGGTGACATCCGCCATTTCAACTCCGCGAACGTGCTCCCCGAGATGGAGAAGGCGTTCGGCGGACCGACCTTTCTCGGCACCGATGGCGCACGGCACCAGACGGTCCGCGGAATCTGGGAGCCGGACTTCGAGCGCAGGACCGTCGAAGTCGACTGGGCGGCGCGGATACAGCGAGTCGTGGACGTCTACGTGGATCAATTCGTTGAACGCCTTCGCTCCGGCGAACCTCTCGACGCCCTCGCGGAGATGACGCGGATCATTCCCACTGTTGTCACTGCGCAACTGCTGGGCGCCGAAGAGGACGTGTACGAGGACTTCATCAAGTGGAGCGACGCGACGGCGGCGGTTCTCGGCGCACGGCTGGACCCGACCCCGAGGGGGCAGGAGATCGTCGCGGACGGGGCTGCGGCATCGGTCGCTCTGAACTCGTACATCGCCGGCCTCATCGAGAAACACCGGGCGCGGGGGGTGAGCGACGGATCGCTCATGGCCCAGATGGTGTTCGACGATTTCGCACCGTCCATGCCCGACCGGGAGATACTGGCGAACGGGACGATGCTGACGGTCGCGGCGAACGAGAGCACGGCGCAAGTGATGGCGATGATGCTGTACGCGCTGGGACGCCATCCTGATCAACGCCGCGCGCTGGTCGCCGACAGGTCGCTTGTTCCGGCCGCACTCGAAGAGGTCCACCGCTGGTCGACTCTCACGCAGTCGGTACTGCGCTTCTCCTGCAGCGACGAGTCGAAGGTCGGGGGATTCACGATCCCCGAAGGTTCCGCAGTCGTGTCCCTTCTGGGCTGCGCGAACCGCGATCCCGCTCGTTGGGACAACCCGGACTCCTTCGACATCTCCCGTACCCGTAAGGCGCATCTGGGCTTCGGTTTCGGTCCCCACATCTGCCTTGGCATCCACATGGCCCGGATGGAGATGCGCATCTGGCTGAATCGCCTGCTGGACAAGCTGCCGGACTTCGAGATCGCTGGCGATGTCGACTTCGGCCCCGACTTCACACTGCGGGGCCTTCGAGGGATCCAGATCAGCGCGGCATGACTGGACCGGGCACGTGAACCCGCCGCCGGGGCAGACCCGTTGTGACTCCCGCACCAGCGGTGGTGAGGTGCGGTCTCCGCTTGTCGAGCGAGGCCGCGCCGCCAACCGCGGAACGCGGCCGCGGACGTCGCCACCGGCGGGCGCGCGGTGACACCGGCGAGCTGCTCACCGGGCCGCGGGCCTGCCCACCTCTGCATGTCGAGTCCCGCCGCCGGGCCGGGCACCGGGAGGGTGACCCGGAGACCCCAGACATGGCGGGTGACAACTAGGGGAGGGGCCACCGGGAAAACTAGGGGATGGTTCGCCGAGTCGCAGAACCTATCGTGGGGCGCACGCAGCTTCCCGGAGGTTGATGCATGGCTCACGCCGACCAAGCGCCTGTCTTGACCCCTTCTCCGCCCGCGCCCTCACTCATCCATCCCCCGCCGGAGCCGGACGAGCTGCGACGGGACCGGCCGGTCACCCGGTTCCGGCTCGCCTACGACAAGACCGGCCGGCCGGCCACGCGCCACGAGGACGCGCGCCGGGTACCGACCGACCCGACCGAGCACACCCGTCCGCGTCGGCTCTCCGCCGGCGCACGCACCGCCCGTCGTGCGAAAGCGCTGCGGCCGCGAGTGACTGATGTGGACGCCGACCTGGTGGAGAACTTGTGACTACTCTGCGCTTCGGCGCGTTCCTGCCCCCGATCCACCCACTGGGCGAGAGCCCGACATGGTGGCTCCGCCACGACCTGGACTTCATGGCGCACCTCGACCGGCTGGGCTTCGACGAGGCCTGGATCGGGGAGCACCACTCGACCGGTAGGGACCTCATCGCCTCGCCCGAGATCTTCATCGCGGCGGCAGCGGAGCGCACCACCCGGATCCGCCTCGGGACCGGCATGACCTCGATCCCGTACCACCATCCGCTGTGGGTGGCCGACCGGATGGTGATGCTCGACCACCTCACGCAGGGCCGGGTGATGCTCGGGGTCGGTCCCGGCTCCCTGCCCTCCGACGTCGCCATGATCGGCATGACCCCCACCGAGAGCCGTGAGCTTCTCGAGACCCATCTGGACGTCATCCAGCGGCTGCTGGCCGGTGAGTCGGTCACCACGACGGTCGGGACCCACACACTGGTCGACGCGACGCTGCAACTGCGCCCGTACACCGAACCGTGCTTCGAGATCGCGGTGGCCGCGACGGCGTCGCCGACCGGCGCGCGCCTGGCCGGCAGCCGCGGTGTGAGCCTGATCTCTCTCGGGGCGACCATGAGCCAGGACGGGTTCGACGCGCTGGCGTACCACTGGGGGATCGCCACCGAGCGCGCCACCCACGCGGGACGGCCGGCGCCCGACCGCAGGACCTGGCGGCTGGTCACGAACGTGCACATCGCCGAGACTCGGGAACAGGCGTACCAAGACGTCGAGTTCGGGCTGCGGGACTGGCTGAGGCACCTGAATGACAACGCTGCCACGCCCGGGCTCGCGCTGCCCGACGGCAGTACGCGGGAGCTGATCGACTTCGTCAACGAATCGGGCCTGGGCGCGATCGGCACGGCCGACGACGTCCGCCGCCAGATCCAGCGCATGGTCGACCAGTCCGGCGGGTTCGGCACCGTACTGCTGCTGGCGCACGACTGGGCCGCCCCGACGGCGAAGTGGCGCTCGTGGGAACTCGTCGCCCGTCAGGTCGCCCCCCACTTCCAGGGGGCGGGAACGACCCACGCCCAGGCGTCCCACGACGCCCGGGCCCGGATCCTCGCGCGGCGCGAGGAGGCGACCGTCGCAGCCGGCGCGGCGCTCGAGCACATGAACCGCAAGTACGCCGAGGAGGTGGCCGGAGGGTCCTGACCGTGCCGTCGTGACCCGCCCGGCCGCGGCACTGCCGGGGCCCTGGAACGAGGAGCCTGCTCCGGGGCGCCGCCGGACCGTCGGGATCGGACGCGACCGGGCCGGGCCCTTCCCGGGCCCCGTACGGCAGGCCGACCTCGGCCGAACACCCACCGCCCCCTGCGAGCGACACCGCCGGACCAAGAAGGAACTTCGCCGGGCCGTGGACCGCGGTCCGGCAGCGAGCACCGATGCCTGCAGAAGGAGACGTTTCCGTCATGGCGACATGGTTCATCACCGGAGCCGCCCGGGGGCTGGGCGCCGAGACAGCCCGGCATGCCCTGAAAGCGGGACACGACGTCGCCGTCGGCACCCGGCGACTCGACGCGTTGCCCGACGACCTGCGCGCCGCCGAGCGGTGCCATCCGGTCACCCTCGACGTCACCGACCAGGCCCAGATAGACCGTGCCGTCGCGCAGGTCGTCGATCGGTTCGCCACGATCGACGTGCTGGTCAACAACGCGGGCCGCGTACTGGTGGGCGCACTGGAGGAGGTCACCGACGCCGAGGCCAGGTCGCTGTTCGACGTCAACGTCTTCGGCCTGATCAACGTGACGCGAGCGGTCCTGCCGACGATGCGTGCCGCCGGCAAGGGCAAGATCGTGCACATCGGCTCCCGGGCGGGGTTCGAGGGCGAGCCCGGGGTGAGCCTGTACAGCGCCTCGAAGTTCGCGGTCGCCGGCATCAGCGAAGCCCTCGCCGCGGAGCTGGGCCCGTTGGGAATCCAGAGCATGGTCGTCGAGCCCGGGGCGTTCCGCACCGACCTCTTCGACCCCAGCTCCCTGGCGGTCTCCGAGGCGCGGCTGGCAGCCTACGACGGCACTCCCGCCCACCTCGTGCGCGACGGGGCCGGCGCGGCCAATCACGCCCAGCCCGGGGACCCGGTCAAGGGCGCGGCGCTGATCGTCGAGGTGACCGACGGCGAGACGCTGCCCTCGCACCTGCTCGTGGGCAGCGACGCCTACGAGCGTCTGGAGGCCAAGAACGCGCTGGTTGCCGAGCACATCGCCCCGTGGCGCGACAAGGCGCTGGACACCGCGCACCGCGACTGAGTCCCGCCGTTTCGCACCGTGCCGCGGGCCCGGGCTCTGCCCGGCCCCACGGCACGAACGTCCTCCGGCCGTGCCGCCCGGGCCGGCGGGGTGGACGCGGTCGAGTCCGTGATCCGGAAGTCGGGCCCGCCGGCCCGTGAGCAGTGGCAACGGAGAGCGTGTGCACACTTTGGTTATCAACGCGAGAGATGCGGTCGCGGTGGTCGCGGTGACGGTACGGCTGCCGGTCGGCATGATCCGGACCGGGGACCGGTGAAGGCCGTGGCCGACGCACGCGCGGACGCCGGACTCGACGGACTTCCCGTTGCACTGCATGCGAAAGTCGCCGCCGCGCAGGCGGCGTGGGCGGTTGCTCGCTGCGCGCGGCACACCGTCGTGCCGGAACACCACTGGCCGGACGAGACCGATCTGGCCGCGCTGCGCGCCGGGCGAGCACTGACCGAGCTGGTCTCCCGCTATGTGGGGAGGGCCGTCGTGGCCGCACGGGCCGAGGGGATCGGCTGGCCGGTCATCGGCGAGGCGCTCGGGGTCGCCGACCCGGAGGCCGCTTTCGGTCCCGCAGTCGCCGGCTGGGCCGAAGAGCTGGCGCGCGTCCGCGCGGGACAGGTGCACCTGGCGGACCAGCCGGCGCTCGACTGGGTCGTCGACACGGCTTGGTGGGCCGAAGCGCTGGGGGAGTGGCTCAGCAGGCCCGGTGACAACCTCCTCGACTCCGCGGCCGGACGGCCGCCGGAGAACGGGAACGACTGGCGGCACCCGGATGAGCGTGTCGCCGGCGAGGACGACGAGGCCGACGCGGGCCTCCTGTCGTGAACCGGACCAGCGAAGGAAAGGAAAGCCGTGCCGAACGCAGAGCTCAAGGAGATCCAGCAGGCCGTCGTGACCGGGGACCCGGGCGCGCTGGCCGGGCTGCGGGTGCCGGAGAGCTACCGCGGCGTGACCGTACACGCCGAGGAGACCGAGATGTTCGAGGGCATCGCCGGCGTGGACAAGGACCCGCGCAAGTCGCTGCACGTGGAGGAGGTCCCGACACCGGAGCTCGGGCCCGGTGAGGCGCTGATCGCGGTGATGGCGAGCGCGATCAACTACAACACGGTCTGGACCTCGATCTTCGAGCCCCTGCCGACCTTCAAGTTCCTCCGGCGCTACGGGAAGCTGTCCCCGCTGTCGAAGCGGCACGACCTGCCCCACCACGTGGTCGGCTCGGACGCCTCGGGTGTCGTGCTGCGCACCGGACCCGGGGTGCACCGCTGGAAGCCCGGCGACGAAGTCGTGGCGCACTGCCTCAGCGTCGAGCTGGAAGGCCCCGAGGGCCACGACGACACGATGCTCGACCCCGAGCAGCGGATCTGGGGCTTCGAGACCAACTTCGGTGGCCTCGCCGAGATTTCCCTGGTGAAGGCGAACCAGTTGATGCCCAAACCCGCGCACCTGACGTGGGAGGAGGCGGCGAGCCCCGGGCTGGTCAACTCGACCGCGTACCGGCAGCTGGTGTCGCGCAACGGTGCCAACATGAAGCAGGGCGACGTGGTCCTGGTCTGGGGCGCTTCCGGCGGGCTCGGCTCGTACGCCACGCAGTACGTGCTCAACGGCGGCGGCATCCCGGTGTGCGTCGTGTCCAGTCCGGAGAAGGCGGAGATCTGCCACCGCCTCGGTGCGGAGCTGGTCATCGACCGCAGCGCCGAGGGGTACCGGTTCTGGCGGGACGAGCACACCCAGGACCCGAAGGAGTGGCAGCGGTTCGGCGCCCGCATCAGGGAGCTGACCGGTGGCGACGACCCGGACATTGTGTTCGAGCACCCGGGCCGGGAGACGTTCGGCGCTTCGGTCTACGCGGCCCGCAAGGGCGGCACGATCGTCACCTGCGCGTCCACCTCGGGGTTCACGCACCAGTTCGACAACCGGTACCTGTGGATGAACCTCAAGCGGATCGTCGGATCGCACTTCGCGAACTACCGTGAGTCGTGGGAAGCCAACCGGCTGATCGACAAGGGGCTCATCCACCCGACGCTGTCGAAGTGCTACGCGCTGGAGGACACCGGCCGGGCCACGCTCGACGTGCACCGCAACGTGCACCACGGCAAGGTCGGCGTGCTGTGCCTCGCGCCGGAAGAAGGCCTCGGCGTGCGGGACACGGAGAAGCGTGCCCGGCACCTCGGCAGCATCAACGCGTTCCGCCAGGTGCACCGGGATTCCGGCCGATGATGCCGGACGCACACCCGCGCTCGTGAAGTCCACCGCCGGGATGCGGGACCGCCTCGGCGGTTTCTGGCCGATCTGCGCTGTGCGGGCAGCGCAAGCCCGTACGGCGAGGCGTGCCACGACGCCGCAGCCGGCCGTGAAAGACACTCTCTTTCGGCCTTTACGGAGCCGTTCGTGGATGACGCGACACACTTGTCATGGACGTTTCGAGTTTCGTTGTACGCAGTATTCAAGACAAAGAATTTCCGGCTCTGTAAACCTCGCGGGCCCGGCCTCGGTCTTAGAAGGTATGGCCTCATTGCGTAAGAACCTGTTGTGACTCCGGGTGACGGCAGTTCCGCTCTCGGTATACCCATCGGCTCCGGTGCCGAGTTTGCACGAAGAGATCGCCACCGCCGGGTTGGGCCGACTCCCGCGACCGCCGTTGCCTACGCGGTGAGATAGGGCACATTCGCCCGTCGCGCCGACCCGAAACCCCCACCGGGCGACCACGAACCCCCAGCTCGCAGCACCAACTGAGCTTGAAACCAGGGCGGTTCCTTATTCTGCGGCTGCAGCTTTTGCGGAGTCCGCCGCTGGGGGCGTGCGGGTTGTCGTGCTTCAGGGGGTTGTCGGAACCGGTAAGACTGCGTTGTTGGAGGAGTTCGGCGGCCGGGCTCGTGAGGCGGGGGCGCGGCTGCTGCGGGCGAGTGGGGCGCCGACCGAGAGTTCGCTGTCGTTGGGCATCGTGCGTCAGTTGCTCGCTGGTGAGGTGTTCGACCGCGAGGAGGCGGCGACGGTGCGTGGTCTGCTCGACCACCAGCTGCTCGCTGATGCGGCGTGTGACGGGGTGAGCCGGTCCCGGGTGCTGGACGGGTTGGCGTCGGTGGTTCTGGGGTTGGCGGGGCGGGGCACGGTGGTGATTGTTGTTGATGATGCGCAGTATCTTGATGCGTTTTCGCAGGACTGGCTGATCTATCTCCTCCGCCGTGCCGGGCATGCCCGTCTGCTGATCGTGTTCGGTTGGCGTGACGACGACGTTGAGATGTGCGAGGGCAATGGCCGCCTCCTGTGTGCGGAGCTCTACCAGCAGGCTTATCTGCGGCGGTTGTTGCTGGGTCCTTTGTCGTCCGGTGGTGTGGCGCGGCTGGTGGCCGGGCGTCTCCTGGAGTCTGGTTCGGCGGAGCTGGCTGTGCAGGCTCATCGGCTTACGGGTGGGAATCTGCTTCTGCTGCATGGGTTACTGGAGGACAGCCGGGCCGCTGCCGGTGGCAGCCTGCCGGCGGAGCTGAGCACCGGGCCCGAGTTCGAGCGGGCGGTCCAGCTCGTCCTGGCCCGGTGTGATCCGCTGACGTTGCGGGTTGCCGGCGCGATCTCGGTCATCGGTGAGCCGTCGGGGTTCGCGTATCTCGACCGGCTGGTCGGTGTCCCGTCGGACCGGGTCGCTGTCGCCTTGCAGGTACTGACCCGCACGGGTCTGGTGGAGGCGGGCCGGATGCGGCATCCGGTCATGGCCCAGATCCTGGCTCTGCTGCTGCGGGCGGGGTGGCGGGAGGACCTGCGGGCCTCGGTCGGGCATCTGCCCGAGCTGACCGAGGCGATGCTCGGCGGCCGGCTGCGGGGCCGGGACACCACGCTGCCGGTGATCATGCTGCTGCTGCAGGGCCGGGTGGAGGACGCCTGCTCGGTGCTCTCGCGGCTGGCGGCCGACGTGCCGCCGGGCTCCGGGCCCTCGTGGGAGTTGGAGATGGTACGGATGTGGCTGGCCGACGTGTATCCCGGCATTTTCCGGCGTGTGGCCTGCGAGAGCAGGACGAACGGCACACCGGTCACGCCTCCGGGTGCGATCGGGTACCGGTTGCTCGAACACTTTCAGAGTTCTCACCATCAGGGGGCGACCGCGGAGCGGCTGGGCCAGGCCGACGAGGCGTTGTGGCAGCAGCCGCTGACCGAGATCAACCTGTTGCCGCTGATTCTGGCGTTGCGCACGATGGTGTATGCCGAGCGGTTGGAGGAGGCAGGTCGCCCTCGACGATTTCCAGGCCGTCGCGGACCTGCTGGACCAGTGGGGGATGGCTCAGAGCGAGACACTGTCGTGGCGCACGGAGATGGCGGCGGCTCACCTGCAGCTCGGGAACCACGAGACGGCCGCGCGCTTCGCCCGCGAGCAGCTGCGCCGGATCGGGACGGACGGTCACCTGCGGGTGCGCGGGCGCACCATGCGGCTGCTGGCGGCGACCCGTGATCTGCACCGCCGGCCACCGATGTTGCGGGAGGCGGTGGACGTGCTGCACCGCAGCGGGGACAAGTTCGAGCTGGCGAGTGCGCTCGCGGCGCTGCACGATGCGTACACCCGGCTCGGGGATGCCGGCCGGGCGCGGTCGGTGGCCCGCAAGACCAACAGCATCAGGCAGGCGTGTTTCGCGGAGCAGCCCGTGCGGCGGGTCGGTGCGCCGGATGTGCTGGAGGAGACGGAAGTGGACATGCTCGCGCTCAGTGATGCGGAGCGCAGGGTTGCCAAGGCCGCGGCCAAGGGCCTGACCAACCGGGAGATAGCCGGCAAGCTCTACCTCACGACCAGCACGGTGGAGCAGCACCTGACCCGGATCTACCGCAAACTGGGGGTCAGTTCACGAGTGCAGCTGCAGTCCCGTCTCGGGGTCCAGCCTCCGTCCCCCCACCCCGCCCTCCAGGACGCCTCCGCCTGACTGGTCCCGGGACGGCCCCCGGCATCCCGGTG
>NZ_JOFH01000051.1 GCF_000721235.1 Streptomyces olivaceus | reverse complement strand
GCCTCACCCCGCCCGACGGCCACCCCGCCGGAGGCAACCGCCCCCCACTGCAGCCCCAGCGGCGCGGCCCCCGCCCGGAAATCCACCATCCAGTCCGCCGTCTCGGCCCGCACCAGCTCCGTCACGTCCTCCGAGAACCGCCGCAGCACCAGCAGGCACCGCTCCGCCGCCTCGCTCGCCGTCCCCTCCGCCGGCCCCAGCACCTCCCGCACGCTCTCCGACGCCCAGTCGAACTGCAACGCCTGCAGCCGCCGCTGCACCGCCTGCGCCGTGGCCACGTCCCGCATCCACCCGGACGTGACCCCGAAGAACCGGTCGCCCGCCACGCACGCCACCGCGCACAGCAGCGCCAGATACCCCCAGGGCGCGGCACCGCCCGCCAACCCGGACATGTCGAGGAGCGGCAGCGCCACCCCGGCGACGGCCCCCGCCGCGCCCCCGCCCCGCAGCAGTACGGCGCCCCGCCGCTTCCACACCCGGCCCGCCAGGTACCAGGACGCCGTGTCCAGCGCGCCCTGCTCCACCCACCGGTACAGCTCGTCCAGCCGCTCAGCGGGCAGGGACCAGTCGCCGAGGGGAAGCGTCCGCCCGGTCAGATCACCCGGCCGCCGCGCGGCAGCCCCGGTGGCCCCGCCCGCATCCGCACCTGCACCCGCACCCCCACCACCGTCCTGCTCGTCCCGCCCTTCCCGTCCGCCCCGCTCGTCCCGCGGCGGCCTCTCGGGCTGCATCTCCGGCTGACCCACCCGGCACTCCCTCTAGCTCGCCCTGCTGCTCGCCCTGCCTGTTCGCCGTCCGCTCGCCGTCCGCTCGCCGTCCGCGAAGACCTCATGCGCGGACACCTTCCTACCGCCCAATGGGTGGCGAAAAAGCGAGTTCCGCCCGCTTTCCGCCAGGAAGGGGGCGTTGATCAGGTATAGGGCTGCCCCGACATCACTCGAAAGAGTGCTGGGGCGACGGCCGCCCGGAGCACGTAGGCTCGTGCCGAACGGCAAAACCGTACGACCGGAAGCGATGGGAGCTGAACGTGATCCCCGGTGGTGGCCAGCCCAACATGCAGCAGCTGCTCCAGCAGGCCCAGAAGATGCAGCAGGACCTGGCGAAGGCGCAGGAGGAACTGGCGCAGACGGAGGTCGACGGTCAGGCGGGCGGCGGCCTGGTGAAGGCCACCGTCACCGGCTCCGGCGAGCTGCGCGGCCTCGTGATCGACCCGAAGGCGGTGGACCCGGAGGACACCGAGACCCTCGCCGACCTGGTCGTCGCGGCCGTCCAGGCGGCCAACGAGAACGCGCAGAACCTCCAGCAGCAGAAGCTCGGCCCGCTGGCCCAGGGCCTCGGCGGCGGTGGCGCCGGCATCCCCGGTCTGCCCTTCTGAGCCCCCTGCTCCGCCCTTCCCGGGCTTCCTCGGACCGGCCGGAGCCATCTACCGTACGTAGTGCACGAACCTCAGGAAGGACGGCAGTCCGTTGTACGAAGGCGTGGTCCAGGACCTCATCGACGAGCTGGGGCGGCTGCCCGGCGTCGGTCCCAAGAGCGCGCAGCGGATCGCCTTCCACGTCCTGCAGGCCGAGCCGACCGACGTACGGCGGCTCGCGCAGGCCCTCATGGAAGTGAAGGCCAAGGTCCGCTTCTGCGCGACCTGTGGAAACGTCGCGCAGGAGGAGCAGTGCGCCATCTGCCGCGACCCGCGCCGCGACCCCGCGGTGATCTGCGTGGTGGAGGAGCCCAAGGACGTCGTCGCCATCGAGCGCACCCGTGAGTTCCGCGGGCGGTACCACGTGCTCGGCGGTGCGATCAGCCCGATCGACGGGGTCGGCCCCGACGATCTCCGCATCCGTGAGCTGCTCGCCCGCCTGGCGGACGGCACGGTCACGGAACTGATCCTGGCCACGGACCCGAACCTGGAGGGCGAGGCCACGGCCACGTACCTCGCCCGCATGATCAAGCCCATGGGCCTCAAGGTCACCCGCCTGGCCAGCGGCCTCCCGGTGGGCGGCGACCTGGAATACGCGGACGAGGTGACCCTCGGCCGCGCCTTCGAGGGGAGACGACTCCTAGATGTCTGACGCCACGCTGCACGCGACCGACCAGAACCCGGACGACTTCGCGGTCCAGATCGCCGACCAGATCGAGAGCTTCCTGGTGGCCGTCACGGAGGTCGCCAAGGGCGACGAGCCGGACTCGGCGGTCCCCTTCCTGCTCCTGGAGGTCTCCCAGCTGATGCTGGCCGGCGGCCGCCTGGGCGCCCACGAGGACATCGTCCCGGACGAGCGCTACGAGCCCGACCCGGGCCCGGAGCTGGACGTGGACGACATCCGCGAGAACCTGGCCCGCATCCTCGACCCGATCGACGTCTACTCCGAGGTCTTCGACCCCTACGAGCCGCGCAAGGCCCCGGTCCCGGCCCGGATCTCCCACGACCTCACCGACGTCATCACCGACCTGCGCCACGGCATGGTCCACTACAAGGCCGGCCGCCCCACCGAGGCCCTGTGGTGGTGGCAGTTCTCCTACTTCTCCAACTGGGGTTCCACGGCGTCCGCGACCCTGCGCGCGCTCCAGTCGGTCGTCGCCCACGTCCGCCTGAACCAGCCCCTGGCCGCCCTCGACGGCCTCGACACCGACGAGGACCTCGGCGACGACACCCTGGAGTCGGAGGCCGGCCGGGTCATGGTGGAGGAGATCGCGAACCCGCTGGGGCTGCGGCAGCTGAGGTAACCGGCGTCGTGGCGCGAACCGACCGGCGTCGTGGCGCGAACCGACCGGTGCCGCGGCGGAACCGACCGGTGTTCCGGGCGGATGGAGGGTGTACTGGCCATCCAATGATCAACTACTGTGAGCGGCAAGCCGGTTACTCAGCCCTCAGGGAGTCTCATGTCCGCCGCTCAGCAGGTCCCCGACATCCTCTCGCCCGAGTTCGCCGCACGCCCCTACGACGCCTACCGCGCCATGCGGGAGCACGCCCCCCTCTTCTGGCACGAGGCCACCCAGAGCTGGATCGTGTCCCGGTACGAGGACGTGGAGCGCGTCTTCAAGGACCGCAAGGGCGAGTTCACCACCGACAACTACGAGTGGCAGCTCGAACCCGTACACGGCAAAACGATCCTCCAACTCAGCGGGCGGGAGCACGCGGTGCGGCGCGCGCTGGTCGCCCCGGCGTTCCGCGGCAGCGAGCTGCAGGACAAGTTCACGCCGGTGATCGAGCGCAACTCCCGTGAGCTGATCGACGCGTTCCGGCACACCGGCTCGGCCGACCTGGTGACCGACTACGCGACCCGCTTCCCGGTCAACGTGATCGCGGACATGCTGGGCCTGGACAAGGCCGACCACCCGCGCTTCCACCGCTGGTACACGGCCGTCATCGCCTTCCTCGGCAACCTGTCGGGCGACGCCGGCGTGACGGAGGCCGGGGAGCGCACGCGGGTCGAGTTCGCCGAGTACATGCTCCCGATCATCCAGCAGCGCCGCGAGGAGCCGGGCGACGACCTGCTCTCCGTCCTGTGCGCCGCGGAGGTCGACGGCGTCAAGATGAGCGACGAGGACATCAAGGCGTTCTGCAGCCTGCTGCTGGCGGCCGGCGGTGAGACCACGGACAAGGCGATCGCCTCCATCTTCACCAACCTCCTCCAGAACCCCGAGCAGTTGGCGGCGGTGCGCGAGGACCGCTCCCTCATCCCCCGCGCCTTCGCCGAGACGCTGCGGTACACGCCGCCGGTGCACATGATCATGCGTCAGTCGGCCGGCGAGGTCGCGCTCAGCACCGGCTCCATACCGGCCGGCGCCACCGTGACCTGCCTGATCGGCGCCGCCAACCGGGACGAGGAGCGGTACCGGGACCCGGAGCGGTTCGACATCTTCCGCGACGACCTGACGGCGACCAACGCCTTCACGGCCGCCGCCGACCACCTCTCCTTCGCGCTGGGCCGCCACTTCTGCGTCGGCGCGCTGCTCGCGAAGGCCGAGGTCGAGGTCGGCATCGACCACCTGCTGGACGCCATGCCCGACGTCCGCCTCGCCGAGGGCGCCGAGCCGGCGGAGCAGGGCATCTTCACCCGCGGCCCGCAGGCCCTGCCGGTGCGCTTCACCCCCGCCGCGGCCTGACCCGTACGGCACCCGTCCCGGGCCGGAGGACTCCGGCCCGGTCGGTGCCCCTCGGCCCACCACCGGCCGGCACGCCACCGGTCAGCAGACCGCCGGCTGGTGCGTCACCGGTCAGTGCACCACCGGTCAGTGCACGACCGGCGTGAACTCCACCGGCAGCGAGGCCAGTCCCCGCATCCAGATCGACGGACGCCAGGTGAGTTCCTCCGGGGCCACGGCGAGCACCAGGTCGGGCAGGCGCTCCAGGAGCGTCTCCACCGCCGTACGGGCGACGACGTCGGCCAGCTGCGGCGCCGGGAAGGGGCACCGGTGCTCGCCGCTGCTGAACGACAGGTGCGCGGCGTTCTCCGCCCCGACGTGGCCCTCGGGCCAGATCTGCGGGTCGGTGTTGGCCGCGGCCAGGCCCAGCACGACGCAGTCGCCCGCCTGGATCCGCCGCCCCCCGAGCTGGGTGTCGCGCACGGCCCAGCGGCCGATGAAGTTCTGCGTGGGCGTGTCGAGCCAGAGGACCTCGTTCAGCGCCTCGCCCACACTGAGCCGGCCGCCCGACACGCTCACCGCGAAACGCTCGTCGGTGAGCAGCAGCCGGAGCGTGTTGCAGATCCAGTTGGCGGTCGGCTGCTGGGCCGCGGCGATCACGGTGATCAGGTCCTGGACGAGTTCCTCCTCGCTCAGTCCGGCCGGGTGGTGCAGCATCACCGAGGTGATGTCCGAGCCCGGCCGCTCCCGCTTGTCGGCGATCAGCCGCTGGATCCGCTCGCCCACCCGCGCGTACGCGGCCACCGGGTCGTCGCCCTCGGCGGCGTCCAGGGAGACGCGCAGGTCGGCCACCATCCGCTGGGTGTCGT
Organism: Streptomyces olivaceus; assembly: GCF_000721235.1. Taxonomy (GTDB): domain Bacteria; phylum Actinomycetota; class Actinomycetes; order Streptomycetales; family Streptomycetaceae; genus Streptomyces; species Streptomyces olivaceus. The sequence goes on along the minus strand of NZ_JOFH01000051.1, from coordinate 30,267 downwards.
CGCCCGAGTGCGGCATGCCGATCATGGCGAGCGTGGCGCGCATCGCCAGTTCGTGCGTGTACACGCTCATCAGCTCGGCCTCGCCGCTGCCGGCGAACGACGCGATGAGCTGGTCGGCGATCTGCCGGCACTCGCGCGCCAGCTGGAACTGGTCGATGCCCTCCAGTGCCTCGGTGATGACCCCGGCGCGCCGCTGGTGCTCCTCGCCCTCGGCGAACAGCACGGAGGGCTGGTAGCCGACGAACGGCAGCAGCGGCCAGTCCTCGGGGATGTTCGCCCACTGGTTCCAGCGCCGCGAGTCGCGGGCGAACAGCTCGTCGTTGGCGGTGACGTAGCTGAGCTCGGAGTAGCCGAGGACCAGCCAGGCGGGGATGTCCCCGTCGAGCAGCACGGGCGCCACCGCGCCGTGCTCCCTGCGCAGCGACCGGTACAGCTGCGAGGGCGTCTGCTGGTACTCCAGGCCGCCCAGCCGCACGCCGCCCGCGTGCGCGGGGCACCCCGGGGGAGCCTCCTGCGGAGGCAGGGATCCGGTGTCGGTCACGGTGTCATCTCCTACTGGGCCTGCGGGGTCTGCGCGGCCTGCTGGGCCAGGGACATCTCGTAGAGGTGGTCCACGAGGGCGATCAGGACGTCCTTGCCCGACGAGCGGACCCTCGCGTCGCAGTCGACGAGCGGCACGTGCTCGGGCAGGGCGAGCGCCTGCCGGATCTCGTCGAGCGAGTACCGCTCCGGCTCGTCGTCGAAGCGGTTGACGGCCACCACGAATGGCGTGCGGTGGTGTTCGAGCCGGTCGATCGCGTACCAGGAGTCGTCCATCCGGCGGGTGTCGACGAGGACGACCGCGCCGAGGGTGCCGGAGAAGAGCCGGTCCCACAGGAACCAGAACCGCTCCTGGCCCGGCGCGCCGAACAGGTACAGGACCATGCTCCGGCTGAGGCTGATCCGGCCGAAGTCGAAGGCGACCGTCGTGGTGGTCTTCGACGACACCTGGTGCGTCTCGTCGACGCCGACCCCCGCCTGCGTCATCACCTCTTCGGTGTTGAGCGGGCGGATCTCGCTGACCGAGCGGACCAGGGTGGTCTTGCCGGCTCCGAAGCCACCCACGATGACGATCTTCAGGCCCGTCTCGGCGGCGTCGGACAGGGGCGTGCGCAGGGACGGCACCTCAGAGGTTGCGGAGTCCATGCAGCACCTCCTTGAGCAGGTCGGTGTCGGGGAGGGAGGCGGCGGACCGCGTGGAAGGCGGATGACGGGCGCTGATGCGTCCGGTGGCGAGGAGGTCGCCGAGCAGGATGCGCACCACCGTGATCGGCAGCTTCATCTCCGCGGCGACCTCCACGAGCGCGGTCGGATGCCGGCACATCTCCAGGATCCGCACGTGCTCCGACTGCATTCCGGCGGTCGGTTCGCACTCGGTGACCACTAACGTGACCAGGTCGAACGAGTCGTCGGTACGGGTGCGACCGCCCGTGACCATGTAGAGCCGGTCGGGGTCGCCGGTGTCCACGGGCTTGCGCGTCACGACGCGGCACTCCCCTGGGCGCCCCCGCGCGGTTCGGCCCTGAGGTGGTCGCCGATCTGGTCGATGAACTCGGTCATCTGGTGGCCCACGACGCCGGGGTCGGCGCTCTCCTCGGCGAGGACGGCCAGGTGGGCGCCGGCGCCCGCCTGCACGATGAAGAGCTGGCCGCCGTGGAACTCGGTCATGGAGTGCCGGACGCCGCCGCTCCCGTCGCCGAACTCCACGGACGCGCCCTGGGCGAGGGCCTGCATGCCCGAGCAGATGGCGGAGAGCTGGTCGGCCTGGTCGAGCGTCAGATGATCGGACCAGCACAGTTTCAGGCCGTCCCGGGACAGGACCAGGCCGTGCCGGGCGCCGGGGATCTTCTTCAGAAGGCCCTGCAGGAGCCAGAGCAGGCTGTTGTCGGTGGTCTGCATGTGGGTGATGGGACGGTGGGGCCCGAAGGCCCCGGGCACCGGCCCGTTCCTCCAATCTCACGAGCTGTAACGCTGTAGCGGGAAGCTGAGCGGAACGAGGACGCCGTGGTCCCGCGTCCGATGGGTCCGACGGGTCCGACGGGTCCCGGGGTTCCAGGGGGTCCGAGGGGTCCAGCGGGTCCGAGGGTTCCGGAAGGCCGGAGAGCCGAAGCCGTGGAGTCCGTGGAGCCCGTGGAGTCCGTGGAGCCCGTGGAGTCCGGGGCCGTGGAGTCCGTGGCCCCGGGATCTAGGGGGCGGGTGGCTCGGAGTCGCTCCCCGGCAGGTCGGGCAGGTCGATTCCGGTGCCGGACGTGTCCGTGCCCTCGGCGGACTTGCGCCCGCTGTGGAAGGCGCCGAAGCGCGCGCCCGCGTTGCGCGTGGGGGAGGGGGCCGGACCCGGCTCGCCCCGCGAACCCGCGGGCCCGCCCGGGGCCTGGCGCTGTGCGCGGTCCCGGTCGGCGTCGGCCATCGTGCGGCCGGGGGCGCGCACGGGCAGGCCGTTCGGCGTGGCCGGCCGGGGGCGGCGCGGCGCGTCGAGGCCGGGGCCCTCCGCGGCGGCGGACCGGGCCGGCTCGTCCGGCCTCCCGGCGGCGGGCCGTACGTCGGGCCCGGCGCCGGCGGGCTGCTCGGGGGCCGGTCGCACGGCGCTTCCGGTGACTGTCTCGTCCATCGCGGAGTGCGCCTCCTGCACGGGCTCTGCGGGGCCGGGGACCACGGGCGCCGCCGTCCGGCGCGGCGCCGCCTCCGCCGGCCCGGGTTCGCGCCGCTGGGCCAGCAGCTGGGGAGGAAGCAGTACGACGACGCCGGTGCCGCCGCGGGAGGACGGCCGGTAGTTGACGCTGACGCCGTACCGGACGCTCAGGCCGCCGACCACGGCCAGGCCGAGGCGGGTGCCCTGCAGCTCGGCGAGGTCGGTCCGCTTGCCCGACACGGCCTCCTCCGCCCGCCGCATCGCCGCGCCGGCCATCTTCAGGCCGCTGTCCTCGATGGTGACGACGATGCCCGCGCTGTGCTCGTCGACGTAGACGTGGACCTCGTCGATGGGCGGCGAGAAGTTCGCCGCGTTGTCCATGAGTTCGGCGAGCAGGTGCATGATGCCCTCGGCGGCGAACCCGGAGATCGCGGCCTTCGTCGAGCAGTGCAGCCGCACGCGGTGGTAGGCCGCGATCCGGCCGGCCGCGCCGCGCAGGATGCTCTCCATCACGATGGGCTTGTTCCACGCGCGGCTGGACCGGCCGCCCATCAGGAGCGCCAGCCGGTCGGTCATCAGGCCGAGCTGCGAGGTGCTGTGGTCCAGGTTGAGCAGGTCGCCGAAGACGTCTTCACCGTGCCGCTCCTGCATCTCGCGCAGGTCGGCGAGCATGCTGACGGTCTTGGCCTGGACGCGGCTCAGCGCCTTCGCCGAGGCGGCCCGCGCGACGGCGGCCCGCCGCTCGCTGACGGCGAGTTCGCGGACGAAGGCGTCGACCGGCTCCCGCAGCGGGGAGGACGACGCGAGGCCCCACCGGGCCAGCACGGTGTCGGCGGAGCCGCCGTCCTGCAACTCCGCGACCGCGGCGGGCAGGATCTCCCGCGTCAGCCGCTCGATCTCCTCGTGGACGCCGGCCAGCGCCTGCTGGGCACGCAGCCGTTCGGCGTCCAGGGCGGCGGCGCGCTGCGCGGCCTGCTCGATGGCGGAGGCGAAGACCTGCACGACCTGGCGGAGTTGGGCGTCGCTGGGCTGCGCCACCTTCGCGAGGGTGTCGTCCGCGGGCGCGCCGTCGCGCAGCCGGGTCACCAGGGCCGGCACGGTGACGTTGACCAGGTGGGCCGACTCCGCCAGCTGCTGGCCCGACAGTGCGGTCAGCCGCTCGACCTCGGCGTCCTTCGCGGCGGTCGCCCGGCGGGCCCGCTTCAGCAGCAGGTGGTGGACGACGAGGGCGACCGCGAGGCACAGCCACCCGGCGCCGGCGGTGGCGCCCGTCCAGGTGCGGGCCGTGTTCGGTGCCGCCGCCACCACCGCGCCCACGCCCGCGGCGGCCAGCAGCAGCACGGTCGCCGGTACGGCCAGCGAGGTGTGGAGGACTTCAGTCGGCCGACTCCGACGGGGTGGTGCAGTCAGGGGCATTCCGCGATTCCTCGGTCCTCGAGAGGGGGGTGAAGGCCGGTCGACACGATGGCCTTCCCGAAGCGAGAGTGGTGCGATTATCGGATTCGAATCCAGTCGCCGATGGTAGTCATGTCCGCGGGGTCGGCGATATCCGGGCTGCGGATCGCCGCAAAGCCGCACTGTCGCAATACCGTTGCCGCTGCCGCCCGCCGTGCCTGGCGGCAGCCCGGTGTGTTTGCCGAGTTCAACGACGCGTGGGCGCCCGCCTGTTCGCGCCACGGGACTCCGCGGGCGCCGCCGCACCGCGGCCGGCCGCTCTCCGGAACGTCGATTTCCAGTTGAGATCGCGCGCTCCCCGCGGCTGCCGGACCGGAAGGTGCACAAGGAAATCACAAGTCCGACACGAGCTGACCACGCGAAGCGGACAAGTGGATTTTTTGTACTTCGGCACACCTCTGCGCAAATGTCGCTACGAGGAGTCCGCGAGCGTGTGCCAGGGGTGACATTCTCCTCGGGTGCGTGCCGGTACCCCCGCGCGGGCGACCGTGAACCGGCGGCACCTTGTGAACGTGTGACACGGGGCACTTTCCCGAGTGACCCGCGCCGCGATGGGCATGAGCCAGCCTGAGCGAGTACCCGGGTCTCACCATGCGACACCGCAGGGACGAAACCCGGACGCTCGGTAAAATGAGCCGACCGCAGTACATATACGTACGTGCGGTAAGAGACGGATTGAGCGAGGAGCGCACGTGGGCCTTGTCGTGCAGAAGTACGGAGGCTCCTCCGTAGCCGATGCCGAGGGCATCAAGCGCGTCGCCAAGCGGATCGTGGAAGCGAAGAAGAACGGCAACCAGGTGGTCGCCGTCGTTTCCGCGATGGGCGACACGACGGACGAGCTGATCGATCTCGCGGAGCAGGTGTCTCCTATCCCCTCCGGGCGGGAACTCGACATGCTGCTGACCGCCGGGGAGCGCATGTCCATGGCGCTGCTGGCCATGGCCATCAAGAACCTGGGCCACGAGGCGCAGTCCTTCACCGGGAGCCAGGCCGGAGTCATCACCGACTCGGTGCACAACAAGGCCCGGATCATCGACGTGACGCCGGGGCGCATCCGGACCTCGGTGGACGACGGCAACGTCGCCATCGTCGCCGGTTTCCAGGGCGTCAGCCAGGACAGCAAGGACATCACCACGCTGGGCCGCGGCGGCTCCGACACCACGGCCGTGGCCCTCGCCGCCGCGCTCGACGCGGACGTCTGCGAGATCTACACCGACGTGGACGGGGTCTTCACCGCCGACCCGCGTGTGGTGAGCAAGGCGAAGAAGATCGACTGGATCTCCTTCGAGGACATGCTGGAGCTCGCGGCCAACGGTTCCAAGGTGCTCCTCCACCGCTGTGTGGAGTACGCCCGCCGGTACAACATCCCGATCCACGTCCGGTCCAGCTTCAGCGGACTGCAGGGCACGTGGGTCAGCAGCGAGCCGATCAAGCAGAAGCAAGGGAAGCAAGGGGAAAAGCAGGTGGAGCAGGCCCTCATCTCCGGTGTCGCGCACGACACCTCGGAGGCCAAGATCACGGTCGTCGGCGTGCCGGACAAGCCGGGTGAGGCGGCCTCGATCTTCCGCGCCATCGCCGACGCCGAGGTCAACATCGACATGGTCGTGCAGAACGTGTCGGCGGCCTCCACCGGCCTGACGGACATCTCCTTCACCCTCCCCAAGAGCGAGGGCCGCAAGGCCATCGACGCGCTGGAGAAGAACCGCGCCGGCATCGGCTTCGACTCGCTGCGCTACGACGACCAGATCGGCAAGATCTCCCTGGTCGGCGCGGGCATGAAGAGCCACCCGGGCGTCACCGCCGACTTCTTCACCGCGCTCTCCGACGCCGGGGTGAACATCGAGCTGATCTCGACCTCCGAGATCCGTATCTCGGTCGTCACCCGCAAGGACGACGTGAACGAGGCCGTGCGCGCCGTGCACAGCGCCTTCGGGCTCGACTCCGACAGTGACGAGGCAGTCGTGTACGGAGGCACCGGGCGCTGATGTCCGACACCGGACGCGACGGGCGGGACGAACGCGGCGGACGTGACGGCTGTACCGGCCGGGACGGCCGCGCCGGACGGCCCACGCTCGCCGTCGTGGGCGCGACCGGTGCCGTCGGCTCGGTCATGCTCCAGATCCTGTCCCAGCACGCGGACGTCTGGGGCGACATCCGCCTGATCGCCTCCCCGCGCTCGGCCGGCCGCAAGCTGGCCGTGCGCGGGGAGCAGATCGAGGTGGTGGCGCTCGCCGAGGAGGCCTTCGACGGGGTCGACGTCGCCATGTTCGACGTACCCGACGAGGTCGCCGCCCAGTGGGCGCCCGTCGCCGCCGCCAAGGGCGCGGTGGTGGTCGACAACTCCGGCGCGTTCCGGATGGACCCGGACGTGCCGCTGGTCGTGCCCGAGGTCAATCCGCACGCCGCGCGGATGCGGCCGCGCGGGATCGTCGCCAACCCGAACTGCACGACGCTGTCCATGATCGTGGCGCTCGGCGCGCTGCACGCCGAGTTCGGGCTGCGCGAGCTGGTCGTCTCCTCGTACCAGGCCGTCAGCGGCGCCGGACGGGACGGCGTGGACACCCTGCGCCGGCAGCTGTCGCTGGTGGCCGGGACCCAGCTGGGCACCAGCCCCGGCGACGTGCGGCGGGCCGTCGGCGACGGCACCGGGCCGTTCCCGGAGCCGGTCGCGCTGAACGTCGTACCGTGGGCCGGCTCGCTGCGGGAGGACGGCTGGTCGTCGGAGGAGATGAAGGTGCGGGACGAGTCCCGCAAGATCCTCGGACTGCCGCGGCTGCCCGTGGCGGTGACCTGTGTCCGGGTCCCGGTGGTCACCACCCACTCGCTGACCGTGCACGCCCGCTTCGAGGGCGAGGTCTCCGTCGAGGGGGCGCGCGAGATCCTGGCGACCGCGCCCGGCGTCGTCCTGTTCGACAACCCGGCCGCGGGGGAGTTCCCCACCCCGGCCGACGCCGTCGGCACCGACCCGACCTGGGTGGGACGGGTACGGCGAGCCCTGGACGACCCGACCGCGCTCGAACTGTTCGTCTGCGGCGACAACTTGCGCAAGGGCGCCGCGCTGAACACCGCTCAGATCGCGGAGCTGGTGGCGGCGGAGTTGGGCTGAGCCGGAGGTCCCGCGGAGACAAAAGTCCTGGCCGACGTGGGTCTCCTTTGTAGAATCCGTGTGCGAGATGTGATCCGGAAGTTGGTCCGGACTACTTGTACCCGGCACCCGAACCGTCAGAGGATTTCCTCCCCGCCCTCCGCAACCGCGCGAGCGGCGGGGAGCGTCTTTGCGGTCACCATTCGGGCCGCGGGGGCGCATGGGTCGGCGTGGGGACGCCGAGGACGGGCGTGGGGACGCCGGTTCACATGGGACACAGGGGAAGAGCGGACGATGAGGGCCTATGACGCACCGTCAGCCGGGTGGCTGCCCGGGGGAGACAGGAACGTGACGCCCGGCACGTACAACCCTCACGGGGGCGAGCGTGTCCAACAGGCGTGGCAGAGGTACTCGAATTCACCGCAGGGGCGCGGAGCACGGCGCTGCGCCCACCCGTCCGGTCCGTCCGTCCCCGTGTGGCCGGCCCGGCCGGTGGCATGCCGGTGATCGCGCCCATGCCCGCAGCGCGGCCGGCCCGCATCTCGAACCAGCGCGACGGCGCGGAGGAGGCGGCGGCGGAGGGTACTTCAGTCGACCACCTCACCGAAACCTACCGGGCGCACTACCGGTCGCTGCTCGGTCTCGCCGCCCTCCTCCTCGACGACACGGCCTCCTGCGAGGACGTCGTCCAGGAGGCCTTCATACGCGTGCACTCGGCCCGCAAACGCGTCCGCGACCCGGAGAAGACCCTGGCGTATCTGCGCCAGACCGTCGTCAACCTGTCGCGCTCGGCGCTGCGCCGCCGCATCCTCGGTCTCAAGCTGCTGTCCAAGCCGATGCCGGACATGGCGAGCGCGGAGGAGGGCGCCTACGACCAGTTGGAGCGCGACTCCCTGATCAAGGCGATGAAGGGGCTCCAGCGCCGCCAGCGCGAGGTCCTGGTCCTGCGCTACTTCGCCGACATGACCGAGGCACAGGTCGCCGGGACGCTCGGCATATCGTTGGGCTCGGTCAAGGCGTACGGTTCGCGCGGGATCGCGGCGCTCAGGGTGGCCATGGAGGCGCCGGCATGAGTGACGGCAACGACGCGCGGCGCGACGCCCGCGATGCCGACGACACCCACGGCGCCGACGACGTCCGCGAGGCGGAGGTCGTGGACGCGGACCAGCAGTCGAAGCACACGCACACCGGGAACGGAACTGTGAACCACGGCCCCGCCGACCAGGGCTCCGACCCGCAGGCCGGCTCCGAACCGGAGGAACCGGTCCTGCCGGACACCGACACCCGGAGCGGCCCGGACGGTCCCGACGGTGGTGCGGGTGGTGGCGGCGGTCTCGACGCCGACGAACTGGCGTTGCGGCGGATGCTGCAGAGGGTCGTCCAGGACGTGCGCCCCGGTGACGGCAGTCTGGAGCACCTGCGGCGCGCGGTGCCCGCCCGGCGTGCGCGCAAGCGGCAGGCCGTCGTCGGTGCGGCGGCCGCGGCCCTCTTCCTCGGCACCGCGGTCCCGGCCCTCGTACACGTCTCCAACTCCACCGGCCGGGACGCCGACCCGTCCGTCGCGGGCAACGCCTCGCAGGCCCAGGGCGGCGCTTCCCAGGGCAAGGACCCGGCCGGCGGCCAGAGCGGCGTGGCCGGTTCCGGGGAGAAGACCGAGGGCGGGGACAGGACCGGCCCCACCGAGACGCCGGGCGACAAGGAGAGCGGCTCCGCGCGGGGCTCGGCCCCCGGCGTCGAACCCTCCGCCAGCACCGCCGCCGACGTCCCCGCGTGCACGGCGAGGCAGCTCGGACCGGCCGAGGTCGCGAGCATCGCCGAGCCCGACTCCGTGGGCGTGGTCTACGGCTCCTTCCGCGTCGCCAACGTCTCCTCGGCGGGCTGCACCGTCACGGACCCTGGCAGCGTTGTCACCACCTCGCTGGGTACGGCGGACACCTCCAGGATCGGCACGGCGCGGCACGCGGCCGGGGACGCGGCGGCCGGACTGCCCGACCCGTCGATGGAGACCGCCTCGCTGTCCCTGGCGCCCGCCTCCTCCTACGAGGTGCAGTTCGCCTGGGTGCCCTCGGAGACCTGCGCGACGCCGGGCGGCGGCAACGGCGGCGATGCGGGCGGGCCCACGGCCGACCCCTCGCCCACCGGGGACACGTCCGCGGCGGGCGGCACCTCCACGGCCGGGTCCGAGGCCGGGCCCACGACCCAGCTGCTCACCAAGGACGGTCCCGCCGACGGCAGCGTGTCGGTGACGTACCGGCCGGCGGGCGGTTCGGGGCCGGCGACGGCGACCGTGTCCAACGCGTGCGCGGGGACCGTGTACTGGACGGGCGTGCTGGCGGGGACGGGCTCGTAGCGTTCGTCCGGCGGACGGTGTCCGGCGCGCGGAATCCGGCGCCCGGCGTCCGACGGACGGGGTCCGGCGTTCGCGGTCTCGCTGTGGCGTGGTGCCGCGTCAGGCGTGGGACGGACTGGGGCGCGCTTCCCGGTCGGAGCCCTCCCCGGCTGCCGCGTCCTCGTCGTCCTCGTCGTCCGCGACCAGGCCCAGCTCCGCGTCGCGGGCGAGCTCGACCTCGCGGCGCAGCAGGCGGAACCACATGAAGATCACGAACCCGACGAAGGCGAACCACTCGGCGGTGTAGCCGAGGTTCTGGAAGGCCTTCAGGTCGAGGCCCGTGCCCTGCGGCGCGCTCACCGGGACGGCCCGCATGCCGGAGTCGCCCTCGTTCAGCGTGACCCACGCGTCGTAGACGTCGTACGGGACCAAGTTCAGGAGCGTGGCCGCACTGATCGCGCCGGTCTGGCCGGCCGGCCAGCCGGAGCGGCCGCTGACGCCGTTGCTGCCGGCGGACTCGGCGGCCTGGAGGGCCCCGGTGACGGTGACCTCGCCGGTGGGCGGGGCGGGGGCCTTCGCCGCGTCGGGCTCGCCCGGCAGCCAGCCGCGCACGACCGGCAGGGCCTCGCCCCCGTCGGTGCGCAGCAGGGTGAGGACGTAGAAGCCCTCCCGGTCGTCCAGCTTGCGCTCGGGGACGAGCAGCTGGTCGTCGTAGTGGCCGGTGACCGTGGTCTGCCTGCCGACCGTCGCCTTGTCCACGGGGAGCATCCCGGTCAGCGGGCGTGCCGCCTCCCGGCCCGCGGAATCCTGCTGCGTGGAGGCGGTCTCGTGGTCCTGCACCCGGTCCTCGAAGCGGCCCAGCTGCCAGGACCCCATGAAGATGCAGAAGGGGATGGCCAGGACGACGAAGACGTTGATCCCCCACCATCGGGGCGTCAGCAGAAACCGGTACACGCCCTCCACGGTACGGTGCACGCCCGCGCGCCCCTCCCGCGGGGCTGTGGAAAACGTGCGGGCGAACGAGTTGTCCACAGGCTGGGGATCCCGTCGGCGCGTTGTCGGCCGGTCGGGGCAGTATGGGGCCATGACTGAGAGCAACGGGCAGGCACAGGACCGGCAGGCACAGGGCCGGGAGGCGCAGGACGGGCAGGTGCCCGACTGGGAGAAGCGGTTCCGGGCGCCGAGGGTGTCGCTGCCCGACTGGGCGGAGGACGCCCCCGACCGCGCCCTGTTCGTGTCGAACGTGACGGGGACCTACGAGCTGTACGCCTGGGACCGGTCGAGCGGCGAGCAGCGCCAGGCCACGGACCGGCCCAACGGCACCACGGACGGGGCGCTCTCGCCGGACGGCGACTGGATCTGGTGGTTCGACGACAAGGACGGCGACGAGTTCGGCGTCTGGCGTCGCCAGCCCTTCGCGGGCGGCGCGGACGAGGCGGCCGTGCCGGGCCTCGACCCCTCCTACCCGGCGGGCCTGGCGCTGGGCCGGGACGGGCGTACGGCGGTGGTCGGCCGGTCCACGGACGAGGAGGGCACGACGATCCACCTCGCCCGCCGGGACGCGGGCGACCCGGTGGAGATCTACCGGCACCGCGAGTCGGCGGGCGTCGGCGACCTCTCCCACGACGGCACCCTGATCGCGATCGAGCACACCGAGCACGGCGACGCCATGCACTCGGCGCTGCGTGTGCTGCGGGCCGACGGTTCGACCGTCGCCGAGCTGGACGACACCCGGGGCGGTGAGGAGGAGCTGGGTCTGGAGGTGCTCGGTTTCGCGCCGGTCGACGGCGACACCCGCCTGCTCGTCGGCCACCAGCGCCGGGGCCGCTGGGAGCCGCTGGTGTGGGACGTGGCGACGGGGGAGCAGACCGACCTCGCGCTGGAGCTGCCCGGCGACGTGAGCGCCGAGTGGTACCCGGACGGCAGCGGGCTGCTGGTCGTGCACGGCTTCGAGGCCCGCAGCGAGCTGTTCCGGTACGACTTCGCCGAGCGCGGACTGACCGAGATCGAGACCCCCGCGGGCACCGTCTCCGGGGCGACGGCCCGTCCCGACGGCACCGTGGAGTACCTGTGGTCCTCGGCCGCCGAGCCGTCCGCCGTGCGCTCCACCGCCGGCCGGGTCGTCCTGGACCCGCCCGGCCCGAAGTCGCCGCGTTCCGTCCCGGTGGAGGACGTGTGGGTGGAGGGTCCGGGCGGCCGCATCCACGCCCTGGTCCAGAAGCCGGCCGGGGTGAGCGGCCCGCTCCCGACGGTCTTCGACATCCACGGCGGACCGACCTGGCACGACAGCGACTCCTTCGCCGCGGGCCCGGCCGCATGGGTCGACCACGGGTACGCGGTGGTCCGGGTCAACTACCGGGGCTCCACCGGGTACGGACGCGCGTGGACCGACGCCCTCAAGCACCGGGTGGGCCTGATCGAGCTGGAGGACATCGCGGCGGTGCGCGAGTGGGCGGTCGCGTCGGGGCTCGCGGACCCCGGCCGCCTGATCCTCACCGGCGGTTCCTGGGGCGGTTACCTCACGCTCCTCGGCGTCGGCAGGCAGCCGGGGGCGTGGGCGCTGGGCATCGCCGCCGTCCCCGTCGCCGACTACGTCACGGCGTACCACGACGAGATGGAGGGGCTGAAGGCCATGGACCGCACCCTGCTCGGCGGCACCCCCGAGGAGGTGCCCGAGCGCTTCGAGGCGTCGTCCCCGCTGACCTACGTCGACGACGTCAAGGCCCCCGTCTACATCTCGGCCGGTGTCAACGACCCGCGCTGCCCGATCCGCCAGGTGGAGAACTACGTCGAGCGACTGGAGGCCAGGGGCGCGGCCCACGAGGTCTACCGCTACGACGCGGGCCACGGGTCCCTGGTGGTCGAGGAGCGCATCAAGCAGGTCCGCCTGGAGCTGGACTTCGCGGCGAGGCACCTGCCCGGGGCCTGACGGCTCGGGCCCGGTGCGGGGACGGCCGGTCAGTCGCGGGAGTTGCCGAACAGGAGGCGGTAGCCGATGAGCAGGACGAGGGAGCCGCCGATCGCCGCTCCCCAGGTGGTCAGGTCGAAGAACTCCTTCTGCACCGGGCGGTCGAAGAAGCGCGCGGACAGCCAGCCGCCGAGGAAGGCGCCGGCGACGCCGATGAGGGTGGTGCCGATCAGCCCGCCCGGGTCGCGGCCGGGCAGCAGGATTTTGGCGATGGCCCCGGCCACCAGTCCCAGGATGATCCAGCCGATGATGCCCATGTCGGTTCCTCCGCACGCGTTTTCGGACTGCCCGGCGGACCGCCCGGCAGATTGCTTGATTGCGCAACCCTATTAGTCAGAGAGGACGCGGGAACAGGCCGGACGGTTGCGGGGGACCGCGGGACCCGCGGGACCCGCCGCCACGCGGCCAGGCCCCCTTGCCGCCCGGCCGAGGTCCCGGGCCGGGGTCCCGGGGCGTGGTCTCGGGCCCGGACCCGGGCCTGGTCCGGCGCCTAGACTGGGCCCGCACCGGGAGGTCCGGCGGCCGGCGGGTCGCCGAACGGGACACGGACAGGAGTGGGCAGTGGCGGCAGGCGAGGGGGGAGTGGCCGGCTCGGGACAGTACGAGGAGCCGTCCGGCGAGGTCCTGGGGCGTGCGGCCGAGGCGTTCGGACTGCTCGCCGCCCCGGCGCGGCTGCACATCGTGTGGCTCCTCGCGCACGGGGAGCGGGACGTCAGCGCGCTGGCCGAGCAGGTCGGCGGCGCGCTGCCGGCCGTCAGCCAGCACCTGTCGAAGCTGAAGCTCGCGGGCCTGGTGCGCTCGCGCCGAGAGGGCCGTCGCCAGGTGTACTACGTCGGCGACCCGGGCGTCGTGGCGGTGGTGCGCCTCATGATCGGCCAGCTCGCCGAGCAGGAGCAGGGACCGGAGTACCGGCAGGGGCACGGGCAGGTGTACGAGCGGGGAGCGGGGCCGGTGCGCCGGCTGCGCGGAACCGGTGCCTGACCGTCTCCTGGCAGCACCGGCCCGGCCGGCCGGCCCGGGGTCCGCCGGCGGAGGCCCGGCGACCGGTGGTCCGGTGGCCGGTGGCCGGGAGATCGACCGCCTGACCTCCCTGCAACTGCTCCGGACCCTGGACGCGTCGCCGCGCGGGCTGACCGAGGACGACGCCGCCGCCCGCCTCGCCGTGCACGGGCCCAACCTGCTGCCCGCGCGGCGTGCCACCTCCTGGCCGGTGCGCCTGGCGCGCAGCGTGCGGGACCCGTTCACGGCGGTGCTGCTCGCCCTCGGCGTGGTCTCCGCCGCCGTCGCCGCCTGGGGCACGGCCGGAGTGATCCTGACCCTGGTCGTGGTCAGCTGCGTGCTGCGGGCGCACGGCGAGCACCGCGCCGAACGCGCCATGGCCCGGCTGCAGGACCTGGTCGCCACCACCGTGAGCGTCCGGCGGCGGGCGGGACCGCGGGCCGAGCCCGCCGTCCGAGAGTCCCCCGTCGACGAGGTCGTGCCCGGCGACGTCGTCCGGCTCGGGCCCGGCGACCTGGTCCCCGCCGACGTACGGCTGCTGCGCGCCCACGGGCTGACCGTGGACCAGTCCGCGCTGACCGGCGAGTCGGCGCCGGTGGCCAAGGAGGTCCGGGAGCTGCCCGCGGACGACACGTCGTTCGCCCGCCCCGACATGTGCTTCCAGGGCAGCACGGTCGCCACGGGCAGTACGTCCGCGGTGGTGGTCGCCACCGGTGCCGGCACCCGGTTCGCCGCCGCCTACGCGCCGGGCGGACCGCGCCCGGCGAGCGCGTTCGACCGCTCGGTGCACGGCATCTCGTGGGTGCTGATCCGGTTCATGCTGCTGACCCCGCCGCTGGTGCTGATGGCCAACGCGGCCCTGCGCGGCCGCGGCCTGGAGACGTTGCCGTTCGCGGTGGCGGTGGCGGTGGGCCTGACGCCGGAGATGCTGCCGGTCGTCGTCACCACCTGCCTGACCCGGGGCGCGGCGCTGCTCGCCCGTACCCACGGCGTGATCGTGCGCAGGCCGCCGGCCCTGCACGACCTCGGCGCGACCGACGTGCTGTGTCTGGACAAGACGGGCACGCTCACCCAGGACCGGCCGGTGGTCGCCGACGCCGTCGACGCCGCGGGCCGGGCCGCACCCGCCGTGCTGACCTGGGCCTCGGTCAACGCCTGGTGGACCCTGCAACTCGCCGACCTGCCCGTTCCCGATCCGCTCGACGAAGCTCTCCTGGAGGCCGGTGACCCGGAGGAGGCGATGGCGTACGACCCGGTGGCCGCGCTGCCCTTCGACAGCGTGCGCCGGCTGTCCACCGCCGTCGTGCGCAGCCCGGACACGCTCGGCGGCCACATCCTCGTCGTCAAGGGCGCGGTGGAGTCCGTACTCGGGCGGTGCGCGCTGGACGAGGCCGAGCGGGAGCGGCTGGCCCGCGACGCCGCCGAACTCGCCGCCCAGGGGGTACGGGTGCTGGCCGTCGCCACCGGCGAGCGCCCGGCACGCGCCCGCCCCTACACGCCGGCCGACGAACGCGGACTCGCCTTCCTGGGCTTCGTCACCTTCCGCGACGCCCTCGCCCCGACCGCCGCCGACGCCCTCGCCCGTTTCGCCGGGCACGGAGTCACCGTCAAGGTCCTCACCGGCGACCACCCGGCCACGGCCGCCCGCGCCTGCCGCGACCTGGGCCTGGAGCCCGGCGAGGTGGTCGACGCCGCCGCCGTCGAGGCGCTCGGCGACGCGGACCTCGCCGGACTCGCCGCCCGCACCACGGTGTTCGCCCGCTGCACGCCCGAGCACAAGGCCCGCGTCGTCACCGCGCTGCGCCGGCACGGCCACACGGTCGGTTTCCTCGGCGACGGCGTCAACGACCTGCCCGCGCTGCGCGCCGCCGACGTCGGCGTGGTCCCGCTGGGCGGCGTGGACGTGGCCCGGGAGAGCGCGGACGTGGTCCTGGCCGACAAGGACCTCACGGCCGTCGACCACGCGATCGCCGCGGGCCGGCACGCCAGCGGCAACATCGCCTCGTACCTGCGCATCACGCTCTCCTCCAACCTCGGCAACGTGATGGCGATGCTCGCCGCGGGCCTGCTGCTGCCGTTCCTGCCCATGCTCCCGTCCCAGGTACTGGTGCAGAACCTGTGCTTCGACGCGGCCCAGCTCGCCCTCGCCCACGACCGTCCGGCGCCACGCACGCTGGCCCGTCCGGCGGCGCTGCGGCCCGTGCCGTTCCTGCGCCTGGTGACCGGCTTCGGGCTGCTCGGCGCCCTCGCCGACCTGGCCACCTTCGCCGCCCTGGCGGCGACCGCGTCGGCGGTGCACGAGCAGGGGGCCTTCCACTCCGGCTGGTTCACCGAGAACCTGCTCACGCAGGCGCTGGTCCTGGTCCTGCTGCGCACCGGCGCCCGCCCCGCGCCCCGGCCGCTGCGCGTCGCCGCCGCCGCGCTGGCCGCCGTCGGCATCGCCCTGCCGCTCACCCCGCTCGGCACGCCGCTGGGCCTGCAACCGCTGCCGCCCGCGTACTACGCGCTGCTCGCCGCGATCCTGACCGGCTACGCCGCCGCCCTCGCCCTCCTCACCCGGCGTCAGCCGTAGGAGAGGTCGGAGCAGGGGTCCGCGTCGGCCGTACGGGCGTCCTCGGCCGGCGCTCCGGACGCCTCGCCGCCGCGCGCTCCGGACGCCTCGCCGGTGTAGTCGTCGCCGAGTACGAGGACGAGCCCGTCCTCGTCGGCGGATTCGAGACCGGCGTCCGGGAAGAGTCCGGCGAGCTTCTCCGCGTCGTCCTTCCGGCCGGGGCCGTACTGGATCACCGTGGTGGCGTGGTCGGTGCGGTCCGCGTTGCCCGTCCCCGTGACGGTGAAGCCGCTCTCCTCCAGCGTCCCGGCGGCGCGGGCGGCCAGTCCGGTGGTGCCGGTGCCGTTGCGGACGGCGACGTCGACGCCCTGCCCCGACACCTCGCTCCCGCCGTTGTCCTCCTCTCCGTCTCCGTCCTCGCCGCCGCTCTTGCCGCCGTCCTTGTCGGTGTCCGCGTCGGCCGGAGCACGGTCGTCCTTGAGTGAGGACCACAGGTCGCCGGCGTCCGGTTCGACGACGGCGACCCGGCTGCCCTCGTAGCGCCAGGGGATGGTGACGAACCGGGTGTTGTGCAGGTCGACGTCCTTGAGCGACATCGCGAACTTCAGCAGCTTGTCGGCCGAACCGAGCCCCGGATCGACCGTCAGGGCGTCGGTCGCCGCCTCGGCCAGCGGCAGCAGCTTCGTCGGGGTGAAGCCGTCGTCCTTGATCTTCTTCAGCAGGCCGGACATGAACGCCTGCTGCCGTTTGATGCGCCCGATGTCGGAGCCGTCGCCGATGCCGTGCCGGATGCGGACGTAGTCCAGCGCCCGCTGCCCGGAGACGTTCTGCTTGCCCTTGTCGAAGAGCTTCTTGCCGCGTGCGGCGCGGTTCGGGTTGAGGTCGCGCTGGTAGAGGTCCTGGGGCAGACACACCTCGACGCCGCCGACGACGTCCGTGAGCGAGGCGAAGCCCTTGAAGTCGACGACCACGGTGTGGTCCACCCGCAGTCCGGAGAGCTTCTCCACGGTGTTCTGGGTGCAGGCCGGATTGCCCTCGGGGGTCTGCCCGACCGAGTAGGCCGCGTTGAACATCGTGTCGCTCTGCTCCTCGGTCCACGTCCCGTCGGGCAGCCGGCACGGCGGAATGGTCACGAGGGTGTCGCGGGGGATGGAGACGGCGACGGCGTGCCGGTGGTCGGCGTAGACGTGCAGCAGGAAGGCGGTGTCCGAGCGGCCGATGTCGCCCTTGTCGCCGCCGCCGAGGTCGGAGTTGCCGCCGGTGCGCGCGTCCGAGCCGATGACCAGGACGTTCTCGCCCTTCGACGCGGCGGCGTCGGGACGGTCGTCGGAGATGCCGTCCGCGCTGAAGGTGTCGATGTTGCCGGTCAGCCGCAGGTACAGCCAGCCGGCCCCGGCCGTCACCAGCACGATCAGCGACAGGGATATCGCGAGCGCCGGCCGCAGCCTGCCACGCCTGCGGCGCCGGCCGGAGCGCCGGTGTCCGACGCGTCGTTCGGGAGTCGCCTGCTGGTCCGGGGTGGTCATGGGCGCGCCTTCACTCATAGTTGTATAGTTGCGCAATATAGCAACCTAGGAGAGCGGCCGACCGAGCCGTGACGGCGTGGAGCGTGAAGGCGTGAAGCGTGAAGGCGTGAAGCGTGAACGGAAGGAGGGGCGGATGCTCCGGAACGGGCTGGAACCCTGGCACCTGCTCATCGTGGCGATCGTGTTCCTCGTGCTGTTCGGCTCGAAGAAGCTGCCCGACATGGCGCGTTCGCTCGGCAAGTCGGCCCGCATCCTGAAGAGCGAGGCCGCGGCCATGAAGTCCGACGGCGGACCGGCCGCGGAGCCCGCGTCCGGCGGCGGACCGGCCGCCCCCGCCCCCGCCCCCGCCGCAACGCAGCCGAGTGGATCCGCCCCCGCCGGTGACCGCGACCGCGACCGGGACCGCTGACGGTGCGGGCCGTCCTACCGGCCGTTCGCCGCCTGCCGCGTCCGCCGCCCCAGCAGCTCGGCCAGTCCGCGGCGCGTGGCCGCCAGCACCACCCGGTCCCGGCCCCGCAGGACGTACGTGTCGGGCAGGTCCCACAGCAGCCGCGACTCCCCGGACCCGGCCCCCTCCCCGCCCGCACCGCTGACCGCGCTCCGGTCGGTGCCCTCGCCCTGCTCCCCGTCGGACACCTCCAGGGCCAGCACCCGCCACGCCCCCGCCCGGAACGCCTCCCCGACCGTCCGGCCCTCCAACTGCGGATGCCCCGCCACCTCGATGGCCGCGAACAGCAGCACGCGCCGCTCGACGGGGATCGCCCCCAGGATCTGCCGGCCCATCATCGCCCCGGCGAAGGACGGCGCCGCCAGGTGCGTCACGCTCCGGCTCCGGGTGAGCGCGTCGGGATGTGCGGCACGCAGGGTGCGGTACACGGCGGTCGCGAAGTCGTCGTCGTACAGGCGCAGGACGACCCGCAGCCGGGACCGTACGGAGCGGGCGTAGAGCACCGCCTCCAGGTTGGTGGTGTCCACGCTGGTCAGGGCGAGCAGCGAGTGCGCGCGGTGGATCTTGGCGGCCTCCAGGACGCCCTCCTGGGTGACGTCCCCGAGCACCACCGGCACCCGCAGCCGCCGCGCCGTGGCCATGCCGCGCGCCTCGGGGTCGGCCTCGACGCACACCACGGGGATGTCCATCTCCCGCAGCTGGGTCAGCACCCGCGTGCCGATCTTGCCGAGGCCGAGCAGGACGACGTGCCCGCCGAGTCCGCGGGGCGGCTTGCGCAGGGTGGACGCCGTTCGGAAGGTCCCCAGCGCCTCCAGGACGGCCGCCAGCAGGACCGGCAGCAGCAGCAACCCGACGAACCCGGAGAGCAGTTGCAGGATCTGCGGGCCGCGGTCCTGGTCGAGGGCGGGCTCGTTGATGGCGAACAGGTCGAGCAGCGTCACGTAGGTGGCGTGCAGCGGATGTTCGCCGGTGACCACCATCAGCGCCACGGCCAGCGCGACCACGCACGCCGCCAGGCCGGCCAGCGACCACCGCAGCCGCCGCGAGAACAGCTCGCCGAACGGCGGTACACCGGCCCGTGCGGCGGGCAGCGGCGGCCCGGAGTACGACACCTGCTCCAGGGTCACCGTCCCGCGCCCGGTGGCCGCCTCCACCGCCGCCGCGTCCGGCAGCAGTTGCGGGCCCTGCTCCCCGCTGTCCTCCGAACCGTCGGCCCCCGCCGGGTCGTTGCTCGTCGCGGACAGCAGCGCGAGCGTGCCGAGGCCCGGGGGCGTCACCTGGCCGGGGCGCGGCGGATCGCGCTCCACCGCCCGCAGCAGCAGCCCGTCCGTCTCCACGACCTTGCTGGTGCCGACGAGCGCGGTGGCCGCCAGCGCGGGCGCGGCCGTGGCCGCGTCGGACAGCACCGTCGTCGAGCCCTCGCCCCCGTCGGGCCCGGTGGCCCGCCCGCCGCCCGTGGCCAGCGCGGCGCTCTGGTCGAGGAGTTCCTCGATGTGCTGGCCCAGGCGCCGGTTGTACAGGCGCAGCACCAGCCGCAGTCCGGGGTTGAGCCGCCGGGCGGTCAGCGCGGCCCGGATGTTGGTCTCGTCGTCGTCGTACACGAGGGCCAGCGCGCTGGCCCGGTCCACCCCGGCCTCCGCGAGCACGTCCTCGGTCGGTTCGGTGGCCTCCAGTTCGCGGCCGGGGTCGCCGTGGTCGCCGTTCCCGCCGCGGCTGACGGCCGCGGTGACGATGTCGCGCAGGGCCGCCGAGGCCGCGCGGGCCCGCCCCACCACCGGCTGGTGCACCCGGCCTCCGGTGGGCGGGACGACGAGTGTGACCTGTTCGCGGTATACGCCGCGCAGTTCGGCGGCCAGCCGGTGTGCCAGGCCGTCGTCGCCGCACACCACCATGTGGGCGTACCCGTCGCCCGGCGGAACCTGGTTCGGAACGCTCCCCGTATGAGTCCCCATTTGAGGAATGACAGTACAGGCGCCGGGCGCGGTTCCAGGAGCAGCCGAAGTGCGGGGGAAGTGCCCGCGAGGAGAACGAGGGCGGCATCAAAGACGCGTAAAGATTGCCGGAGATCGGCAATGACGTGCTATAGCGCCGCGTGTGACGATGGGTCTCACCGAGGCTCGGCGACGGGGACGGGAGGGGGAGGCACGCATGGTCTGGTTTCTCGGACTGGGTATCACGGGGGTCGTGCTGCTCGCCCTGTCGCTGGTCTTCGACGGAGTGCTGGAAGGCGTCTTCGACGGAGCGCTGGACGGTCTCCTGGAGGGGTGGCTGTCGCTGCCGGTCGTCGCCGGGTTCACGGCGATGACCGGCTTCGGTGGCGCCATCGCCCTCGGTACCGGCTGGACGGGCCCCGCGGGCGCCGCCGGGGTCGGCGCGGTCGCCGGAGTGGGGGCCGGCTGGCTGACGTACCGCTTCAGCCGTGCGCTGATGCGCGACCAGACCGCCGTCACGCCCAGCACGGACGACCTGCTCGGCACCGCCGGCAAGGTGGTGACCGCCATTCCGGCGGACGGCTACGGCGAGGTCCTGCTCCGGCTGGCCGGACAGCCGCTGAAGTGCGCGGCGCGCAGTGCGGTGCCGGTGGCGCGGGGCGCCGAGGTGTGGGTCGAGGCGGTGCCCACGGGCACGTCGGTCGTGGTCCGCCCGGTGGAGCGCTGAGCTTCGCCGCTGCCGACCGCGGCTGCTTTTCTTTCTGTTGGTTCTGTTCTCTCTGTGTGAAACGGGGGCGTTGTCATGAGTCCTGTGGTCATCGCGGTGGTGGGAGTCGTCGTACTCCTGGTGCTGCTCGCGCTGGTGGTGGTCACCCGCTACAAGGTGGCGGGTCCCAGTGAGGCGTTCATCGTCACCGGGCGGCGGGGGAAGAAGTCCACCGACCCGGAGACCGGCCGGGTGTTCACCGACAACAGCGGCCAGAAGGTCGTGGTCGGCGGCGGCGTGTTCGTCGTGCCGTTCGTGCAGCAGCGGTTCGTGCTCGACCTGTCCTCGCGGCACATCCCCGTCGCCGTGCGCGGCGCGGTGACGCTGCGCGGCGTCAAGGCCAACCTCGAAGGCGTCGCGATCGTCAAGGTCGGCGGCACGGAGGACGCGATCCGCGCCGCCGCTCAGCGGTTCCTGATGCAGCAGGACGGCATCGTCGGCTTCACCCAGGAGGTGCTGTCCGGCGCGCTGCGCGCGATCGTCGGCCGGATGTCCGTGGAGGACGTCATCCGGGACCGGGCCGCGTTCGCCGGCCAGGTCGCCGAGGAGGCGGAGGCGAGCCTGTCCGGGCAGGGCCTGGTGCTCGACGCCTTCCAGATCCAGGACATCAGCACCGAGGGCTCCTACCTGGAGGACCTCGGCCGTCCCGAGGCGGCCCGCGCCAAGCAGGAGGCCGACATCGCGGAGGCGGTGGCCCGGCGGGCGGCCGAGCAGGCGCGGCTGAAGGCGGAGGAGGAGATCGCGGTCGCGCAGCGGACCCTCAACCTGAAGCAGGCCGAGATCCGGGCCGAGACCGACCAGGCCGCGGCCCGCGCCAACGCCTCCGGTCCCCTCGCGGAGGCGGCCCGGCAGCAGGACATCCTCGCCGAGCAGGAGAAGGTCGCCGAGCGGCAGGCCGCGCTGAAGGACCGCCAGCTCGACACCGAGGTGCGCAAGCCCGCCGACGCCAAGCGGTACGCGGCCGAACAGGAGGCGGAGGCCCGCCGGGTGGCCCGGGTGAAGGAGGCGGAGGCCGAGCGCGCCGCCGGGATCGCCGCCGCCGAGGCCGAGGCCGAGCGGGCCCGGCTCACCGGTGAGGGCGAGAAGCAGCGCCGTGGCGCGCTGGCGGACGCCGTACGTCTCGAGGGCGACGCCGAGGCCGCCGCGATCGGCGTCAAGGGCGCGGCCGAGGCCGAGGCGATGCAGAAGAAGGCCGACGCCTTCGACCGGTACGGCGACGCGGCCGTGCTGCAGATGCTGGTCGAGGTGCTGCCGCAGGTGGTGGCCAAGGCGTCCGAGCCGCTCGGGGCCGTGGACAAGATGACGGTCATCTCGACGGACGGCGCGAGCCGGCTGACCCGCACGGTCGCCGACAACGTGGCGCAGGGCATGGAACTGCTGACCTCGACCACGGGCGTCGACCTGGCGTCCCTGCTCAAGGGCATCACGGCGAAGGGCGACACCCCCGCCGGGACGGCCACCGGGGCGCCCGGGGCGGCCACCGGGACCCTCGGGGCGGCCGAGGTGGCCGTCCGTGCGGACCGGCGCGACGGCGAGGCGGAGAGCCGCGACGGCAAGGTGGAGATCACGGACTGACGGCAGCGGTCCGGCCCTGCCCTGCCCCTGTCCCGGCTGCCGGACTGGCCCGGCCCGCTCAGATCTCCTGCGCGGGCCAGCCCAGCAGCCGGGACCCGATGACCGCGGTCTGCAGGGTGTAGCGGTGCACCGGGTCGGCGGGGTCGGCCCCGGTGAGCTGGTGGATGCGGTCCAGCCGGTACGTCAGCGCCCGCACACTGAGCGAGAGCCGCCGGGCGGCCTCGGCCGCGGTGCAGCCGGAGTCGAAGTACACCTCCAGCGTCTCCAGGAGCGGCTCGGCACCCCCGCGGGCCTCGCGCAGCGGACCCAGCACGCTCAGCACCAGGTCGGACATCGCCTGCCGGTCCCGGGCCAGCACGGGGTAGACCAGCATGTCGGCGGCGCGCACCACGGGCTCGTCCAGCTCAAGCCGGTCGGCCAGTTCCAGGGTGCTCAGCGCCTCCTCGTAGCTGTGCACCACGCCGCCCGCACCGGTCCGGGGCCGCCCGACGGCCACCCGGCCGCCGTCCGTGGCGGCGTACGCCTGCTTGGCGAAGAAGGCGAGGATGTCGTCCGCGTCGCCGGGGGCGATGCAGACGAGCTGCCCGTTCTTGGTGGTGATCAGGATGCGCCGGTCGCCGAAGCGGGAGATCAGCGCGGTCTCCACGACCCGGGTGACCGGGTCGGTGTCGTCGTACGCCGCAGGCCCCTGGGCCACCGCGACGGCGTGGGCCTGGGAGAGGACGAGGCCGAAGCGCTCGGCCCGTTCGGCGAGGCGCCCGAGGTCGCTGCGCCCGTAGAGCAGGTCGTCGATGAACTCCCGCCGCGCGGCCTCCTCCTGCCGTACGGCGAGCCGCTGCGCGCGTTCGTACCCCTCGGCGAAGGCGTCGACGGCCTGGGCGACGGCGGCCAGCACGCTGTCCGTGGTGCCGGGAGCGGCACCCGCCGTCCCCTCCGCGCCGCCGGGCCAGGACGTGCGGGTGGCGTCCAGGTGCAGCCGTACGAGACTGCGCAGGCTCTGCCCCGACTCCGCCGCCTGCTCGCCGGAGAGCCGCCGCCCCTCCAGCTCGTCGCGGGTCGGCCGGCGCCCCGTGTCGGCGACGCCCGCGAGGATCTCGGCGTACCCCGTCAGATACGTCTCCCGCTGCTCCGTCTGCAGGTCCGTCACCCCGCCGCCTCCCCTGCCGTTCACGCCCCGTGCGCGGTGTCCGGCAACGTGAGGGTAGTAAACGCTGCCGGAAACCGGCAACGCGCGAGGGCGGGGGCAGGCCCTATTCTGCGTCGCCGCCGGCCGGAGGCCGTCCGCCGGCCTGCGGGCGGGTGCCCTCCGCCTCCCAGCGCAGCAGGTCGCCCGGCTGGCAGTCGAGTACGTCGCAGAGTGCGGCGAGCGTGGTGAACCGCACCGCTTTGGCGCGGCCGTTCTTGAGCACCGCCAGGTTGGCGGGGGTGATGCCGACGCGCTCCGCGAGTTCACCCACGGACATCTTGCGCTTCGCCAGCATCACGTCGATGTCGACGACGATCGGCACCGGTCCGCGCTCCTTCCTCGGGTTCCTCGGGTTCCTCGGGTTCCTCGGGTTCCTCGGGTTCCTCGGGTTCCTCGGGTTGGTTCTCCGGACCGCCCTCGGGCGGGGCCCCTCGACCGCGTCCATCGCCCCGCGATGCGAATCTATTGAATAACGATAGGTGCAGCAAGATCGGGACAGGCCCGAACGTATCCCTGCATGTGTCCCCGCCCGTGTCCCCGCACGTATCCCTACACGTCGGACGCCGCTGTATTTGGGCTCCGCCCCGGATGGTCCGCACCGCCCCCGGCGGGCGAGGCTGGAGCCCACTCCCCTTACCCGGCCACGGCGGTCGCCGCGACCAGGTCACACCGGCCGCCACACGGCCGGCCGCGTCTGCGCGGCCCTGCCGCTACCTCCTGGTGTGATCGTGCCCGCCCCACCCCGCAAGGAGAGCACATGGCCCGCCCCACTGACCGCGTCGCCCAGCCAGGGCCCCGCGTCGGGAGGAGGACCCCATGCCCGTACCCGACGACCGCAGACTCAGCGAGATCGAGTCCCGCCTGCGCCGTGAGGATCCCCGCTTCGCCCAGGCGTTCGCCGACGGCCGGCCCTGCCGTCCGCGCGAGTACCGCTACCGAAGGGCCTGGCTGCTGCTCGTCGCCGCGCTGGGCGCGCTGGCCACCGGCGTGGTGCTGGGCCACGGGCTGCTCATCGCCGCCGGTCTGGTCTTCGCGGGGGTGGCGGGCGAGCTCTTCGACCCGCACCGCCGCGAGCGCGGGACGCGGAGCCCGCCGTTCGAGTCCTGAGCCGGAATCCGAGATCGAGCCGGGTCGCCGCGAGACCGGCGACGCGCGGTACTCCCCGGCCGGCCCGGAGTCCGCTCGATGACCCTGCCCGAGCTGTACCTGATGCTGCTGATCGGCGGCACCGTGCTGCTGGCCAGCATCGCCGCCGCCCGCGCCGCCCACCGCATCGGCCTGCCCAGCCTGCTGCTGTTCCTCTGCGTCGGCCTGGTCGCGGGCGAGGACGGCCTCGGCCTGCGCTTCGACGACGCCCAGCTCGCCCAGGCGCTGGGCGCCGCCGCCCTGGCGCTGATCCTCGTCGAGGGCGGCCTCACCACCCAGTGGAGCGACGTCCGGCGCCTGCTCGCCCCCGCCGGGGTGCTGGCCACCGCGGGCGTGGCCGTCTCGGTCGTGGTGACCGCGGCGGGCGCGCACTGGCTGCTGGGCCTGGACTGGCGGCTGGCCCTGCTGATCGGCGCGATCGTCTCCTCCACCGACGCCGCCGCCGTCTTCGCCGTACTGCGCGCGCTGCCGCTGCCGCGCCGGGTGAGCGTGCTGGTGGAGGCCGAGTCCGGCTTCAACGACGCGCCGACCATCATCCTGGTCCTGCTCTTCTCCACCACCGCCGACCTGCCCGGCCCCGGCCCCGTCATGGGCAACCTGCTCTACCAGCTCGTGGTCGGCGGAGTCCTGGGCGTGGTGATCGGCCGCCTGGGCGTCGCGGCCCTGCGGCACATCGCGCTGCCCGCCACCGGCCTGTATCCGCTGGCCACGGTCGGGTTCGGCGTCGTCGCCTTCGCCGCCGCCGGTGCGCTGAACGCCAGCGGCATCATCGCCGCCTACCTCTCCGGCCTCGTCCTCGGCAACGCCAAGCTGCCCCACCGCGCCGCCACCCGCTCCTTCGCCGAAGGGGTGGGCTGGCTGGCCCAGATCGGCCTGTTCGTCATGCTCGGCCTGCTGGTCGACCCGACCGAACTCCCCGCCGCGATCCTTCCGGCCCTGGTCGTCGGCCTGGTCCTGCTGCTGGTCGCCCGCCCGGTCTCGGTCCTGCTCTGCCTGCTGCCGTTCCGTGTGCCCTGGCGCGAGCAGGTCTTCATCTCCTGGGCGGGGCTGCGCGGCGCGGTGCCCATCGTGCTCACCACGTTCCCGGTGGTGGCCGGGGTGGCCGGTGCGCGCGACGCCCTGAACATCGTGTTCGTCCTCGTCGTCCTGTTCACGCTGCTCCAGGGCCCGACACTGCCCGCCGTCGCCCGGCTCACCGGCGTGACCCGTCCCGACACGCTGCGCGAGGTCCAGGTCGAGACCGCACCGCTGGACGTCCTGGACGCCGACCTGCTGACGCTGACGGTCCCGCCGGGTTCGCGCCTGCACGGCGTCACCGTCTCCGAACTGCGGCTGCCGCACCCGACCGTCGTCAGCCTGATCGTCCGCGAGGGCGTCAGCCTCGTGCCCGACCGGGGCACCGTGCTGCGCGCCGGCGACGAACTGCTGCTCATCACCACACCCGAGGTGCGGGAGGCGGCGGAACGCCGGCTGCGCGCCGTCGGACGACGCGGCAGGCTGGCCCGCTGGCTGGGCGAACAGGGGGCTCCGGAGTCGGAGCCATTGCTCCAAGTTCCTACCGAAAAGCAACACAATGCGTCATAAGTGATGCGGTAAACTTCTTTACCGAGCCGTGACGCTCCGCTGTCGCGAGTACGGGTGCTCAATGCACGCACGGTCGAGATGCACGCACGGTCGAGGAGACGGGGGACGCGACATGCACCGATCCGCCCCGGCCGTCCATCCCGTACGCATCGACAACACGGCCCGCGACAGCGTCCCCGAACCCCGCCCGGCCTGACGCGCCGCGCGCCGCAGCGCCGCACAGGCAGTCCTGCCGCGCCGACGCGCGCAATTGCGCCGCCTGGCCGGAGGCAGCCGCACCGCCCCCAGCTGCGGGCAGTGACGCCGCCCAAGCTGCGGGCAGTCGTGCCGCTGGGGCGGCACGGGTGGGCGCAGCGGCACCCCGCAACGCCGGGCAGCGCATCCGCCCGGCCCGCACCACGACAGACCCGCACCACGACGGACCCGCACCACCCACGCACCGCACGCGAACACGCACGTACCCACCCCCGCCCACCACCCCCGCACCCCGGCAGGCCCGCCACCAACCCCACCCCGGAGGACATCCGCCCGTGCACGACACGACCGCCATGCTGATCGAACTGGGAGCGATCATCCTCGCCCTGGGGCTCCTCGGCCGCCTCGCAGGCCGCGTGGGTTTCTCGCCCATCCCCCTCTACCTGCTGGCCGGTCTCGCCTTCGGACACGGCGGCATCCTGCCCCTCCAGGCCAGCGAGGAGTTCACCGCCACCGGCGCGGAGATAGGCGTCATCCTGCTGCTGCTCCTGCTCGGCCTGGAGTACAGCGCCTCCGAACTGGTCACCAACCTCAAGACCCAGTACCCCTCCGGCGCGGTCGACTTCGTACTCAACGCCGTGCCCGGTGCCGTCGCCGCCCTGATCCTGGGCTGGGGACCGGTGGCCGCCGTGGCGCTCGCGGGCGTCACCTGGATCTCGTCCTCCGGAGTGATCGCCAAGGTCCTCGGCGACCTCGGCCGGCTCGGCAACCGCGAGACCCCGGTCGTCCTCGGCGTCCTCGTCATCGAGGACCTCGCCATGGCCGTCTACCTGCCGATCCTCACCGCGCTGCTCGCGGGCGTGAGCCTGGCCGGCGGCACGGTCACCCTGCTGATCTCCCTGGGCACCGTCGGCGCCGTCCTCTACGTCGCGCTCCGCCACGGGCGGCTGATCAGCCGCGCGGTCTCCTCGGACAGCGCGGAGATGCTCCTGCTGGTCGTCCTCGGTCTGACCCTCCTCGTGGCGGGCCTCGCCCAGGAACTGCAGGTCTCCGCGGCGGTCGGTGCCTTCCTCGTCGGCATCGCCCTGTCCGGCGAGGTCGCCGAGGGCGCCAGCAGTCTGCTGACCCCGCTGCGCGACCTGTTCGCCGCCGTGTTCTTCGTCTTCTTCGGCCTGTCCACCGCTCCGGCCGACATCCCGCCGGTCCTGCTGCCCGCCCTGCTCCTGGCCGCCGTCACCGCCCTTACGAAGGTCGCCACCGGCTGGTACGCCGCACGCCGGGCCGGTGTCCAGGGCGCGGGGCGCTGGCGGGCGGGCGGCACGCTGGTCGCGCGGGGCGAGTTCTCGATCGTCATCGCGGGACTCGCGGTGGGCGTCGAGCCCCGTATCGGCCCGCTGGCCACGGCGTACGTCCTGATCCTCGTCGTACTCGGCCCGCTGACGGCCCGCTTCACCGAGCCCCTCGCCCGCCGCGTCACCCGCCGCCGGGGCCCGCGGCCCCCGGCGGAGACCGCCGCGGACCCGGAGCCGACGCACGCCAACGCCTGAGCGGCGACGGCGGCCCGCCCCCGGGGGAGTCCCCGGGGGTCCGGGCCCGGGGGCCCGGGGGACTCACTCCCGTCCGAGGATCTCCGCCGCCGCGTCGACGCCTTCCCGCGTGCCGATGACGATCAGCGTGTCCCCGCCGGCCAGCCGGAAGTCCGGCCCGGGTGACGGAAGTGCCTCGGCCCGCCGCAGCACGGCCACGATCGACACGCCGGTCTCGGTACGCATGCGGGTGTCGCCCAGCAGGCGCCCGTTCCAGTGCGACGTCGAGGACAGCCCGATCCGCTCCGCGACCAGCCCCAGCTCGGTCGTGGACAGCAGGCTGGGGCTGTGGTGGGCGGGCCGGAGCGCGTCGACGACCGCCGCCGCCTCTCCCGCGTCCAGCCGCACCGCGAGGGCGCAGTCGTCCGGGTCGTCCTTGCGGTACGCGCTCAGCGTCCGCGTTCCGTCCGGCTCCGCCACCACGGAGAGCCTCCGCCGCTCACGGGTGACGAGGTCGTAGCGCACCCCGATCCCCGGCAACGGCGTCCTGCTCGTACGCGCAGCCCCCACGGCCGCCTCCCTGTCTGCCCAGGCCTGTCCTTCCGGCAACCCGGGACACCCTAAGGGGCAGTGGCCGATTCCGCTCGGTCACCCCTCCCCGTCCGTGCCGCCGCCTCCTTTGTCGGGTACGACGACGAGGCTGACGAGGTGGCGGACGCGGCCGTCGCCCGGGCTGTGCCCGGTACGACGGGCGACCACGTCCTCCAGTTCCGCGACCAGCTCGGCGAACTCCTCGTCGGTCAGCCAGACCGCGCCCTGCCGGTAGAGGACGCCTTCACGGGCGGGCTCGGTGTCGTCCCGGGTGAGGTAGCGGTCGAAGTCGGCCATGAGGGCGCCGGTGAAGACGGTGAAGGCCTGCCGGTGGTCCTCCTTGGTCATGGCGGCGCGGGTGTCCTGGTCGACGAGGGCCTCCTCCTGGCGTACGCGGTAGCTGCGCTCGACGGTGCCGCGGACGCGTTTCTCGCTGCTCACCTCCAGGACACCGGCCTCGGTGAGCGTGCTCACCTGCCGGTACATGGTGGCGGGGGAGACGTCGGGGAGCCGTTCGCGCAGCTGGGCGGTGGTCAGCTCACCGCCACCGACCAGGGTCTGGAGGATGCGCATGCGGACGGGGTGCAGCAGGAGGTTCGGAGTAGGCATGTGACCTATGGTCTCACATCTGATAACGTTCTCGAAGTTGAGAGCGATCGAGTCCGAGAGCAATCGAGAGAGGCGGAGCCTTGCCCGACACCGACATGACGGTCACCGCGGACGACGGGACGCTGCTGGCCGGCACCCTGACCCGGCCGGCCGGACCGGGCCCGCACCCCGCCGTCGTCCTGCTGCACGGCTCCGGCCCCCTCGACCGCGACGGCAACACGCGGAGTCTGCCGCTCGGCCTCGGGGGTCCGCTGGCCGACGCGCTGGCCGCCGCCGGTGTCGCCACGCTGCGCTACGACCGGCGCGGGGCCGGTGCCACCCCCGGGAACTGGCAGGAGTCCGGCTTCACGGACAACCGCGAGGACGCGTCCGCCGCCGTGCGCGCCCTGCGCGCCCACCCGGACGTGCGCGCCGGGGCCGTGGGCGTCGTCGGCCACAGTGAGGGCGCCCTGCACGGGATGACCCTCGCGGCCTTGGGCGAGGTGGCGGCGGTGGCGCTGCTGGCCGGGTTCGCGGGCACGGGGGAGGGGGCCTTCCGTTGGCAGGCCGCCTCCGTCTTCGGGGGCCTGCCCGCCCCGGTGCGCCTCCTGCGCCGCCCGCTGGGCGCCCTGGGCGAGCGGATCCTGGCCCGCATCGGGCGGACCACCACCGACGTGGCGCGCGTCGCGGGCAAGGAGGTCAACGCCCGCTGGATGCGCGAGATGCTGGTCCACGACTCCCGCGCCGACCTGGCCGCCGTCACCGTCCCCGCCCTGGCCGTCACCGGCGACAAGGACATCCAGGTCGACCCCGCCGACCTCGACGTGATGCGGCGCCTGGTGCCGGGCGGCGGCATCGAGACGCACCGCGTCCCGGACCTGACCCACCTGCTGCGCCGCGACGCCGGCCGGCCGACGATCCGCTCCTACAAGCGCCTCCTGCGCCAGCCGGTCGACGCCGACGTGCTCGCCCTCGTGGCCGAGTGGCTCGGAAGCCGCCTGGGCGAGAGCGGCCTGGGCGAGAGCCGTCTGAGCGAGAGCCGTCTGAGCGAGAGCCGCCTGTCCGAGCCCGCGCACGACCCGCGGGACGAATGGCGCGCGACGCGCCCCTGACCCTCCGGCCCCGGCCCGCGCCCACGCACCCCCCCGCC
>NZ_JOFH01000050.1 GCF_000721235.1 Streptomyces olivaceus | reverse complement strand
TGGGCCCGGCGATGGCGTACGAGGCGCTGCGCGCCTTCACCGACCGCTCCCTGACCTTCCGGTTCGTCTCCAACGTCGACGGCGCCGACCTGCACGAGGTGGTCCGCGACCTGGACCCCGCCGAGACGCTGTTCATCGTGGCGTCCAAGACCTTCACCACCATCGAGACGGTCACGAACGCCACCTCGGCGCGGTCGTGGCTGCTCGACGCCCTCGGTGACGAGGCCGCGGTCGCCAAGCACTTCGTCGCCCTGTCGACGAACGCGGGGAAGGTCGCCGGGTTCGGCATCGACACGGCCAACATGTTCGAGTTCTGGGACTGGGTCGGCGGGCGGTACTCGTACGACTCGGCGATCGGGCTCTCCCTGATGATCGCCATCGGCCCGGACCGCTTCCGCGAGATGCTCGACGGTTTCCATCTCGTCGACGAGCACTTCCACACGGCTCCCGCCGAGACCAACGTGCCGCTGCTGATGGGGCTGCTGGGTGTCTGGTACGGCAACTTCCACGACGCCCAGTCGCATGCGGTGCTGCCGTACTCGCACTACCTGTCGAAGTTCACGGCGTACCTCCAGCAGCTCGACATGGAGTCCAACGGCAAGTCCGTCGACCGCGACGGGCGCCGGGTGGAGTGGGAGACCGGGCCGGTCGTCTGGGGCACGCCGGGCACCAACGGGCAGCATGCCTATTACCAGTTGATCCACCAGGGGACGAAGTTGATCCCGGCGGACTTCATCGGTTTCGCCGAGCCGGTGGGGGAGTTGGGCGAGGAGCTGGCTGCGCAGCACGACCTGCTGATGGCCAACTTCTTCGCCCAGACCCAGGCGCTGGCCTTCGGCAAGACCGCGGACGAGGTGCGGGCGGAGGGGGTGCCGGAGGAACTGGTCGCGCACAAGACCTTCCGGGGGGACCGGCCGACGACCACGCTTCTGGCCCGCGAGCTGACGCCTTCGGTGCTGGGTCAGCTGGTCGCGCTGTACGAGCACAAGGTGTTCGTACAGGGGGCGGTGTGGAACGTGGATTCGTTCGACCAGTGGGGTGTGGAGCTGGGGAAGGTGCTGGCCAAGCGGGTGGAGCCGGCGTTGAGGGAGGGGGCGGAGGTGCCTGGCCTTGACGGGTCCACGCAGGCGCTGGTCGCGGTGTACCGGGGGTTGCGCGGGCGGGAGTAGGTGGGGTGCGGGAAGGGAAGGGGCGGTGCGGGAGTTCTTCGCCCCCGCCGCCCCTTCCCTTCCCGTCCCGGGGGGCTGCGCCCCCCCAGACCCCCTGTCGGCTTTCGGTCTCGTCCTCAAACGCCGGACGGACTGGAGGGCACCGCCGACGGGCTGGATCAGTGCGCCTCGTAGAGGGACTTCGGCAGTTGTGACGCCGCCGGCTCGTCCAGGAGCCACAGGGTGCGGCTCCTGCCGCGGGCGCCGGCCGCGGGGGCCTGGATCTCGCCCGTACCCGCCAGGGCCATCGCCACCGCGTTCGCCTTGTCCTCGCCCGCCGCCAGCAGCCACACCTCGCGGGCGGCACGGATGGCGGGGAGGGTGAGCGAGACGCGGACGGGCGGCGGCTTGGGGGAGCCGTGGACGCCGATCACCGTGCGCTGCGTCTCCCGGACTCCCGGGTGCTCCGGGAAGAGCGACGCCACGTGCGTGTCCGGGCCGACGCCCAGCAGGAGGACGTCGAAGGACGGGACCTCGGCGTGGTTCTCCGGGACGGCAGCCCCCGCCAGCTCCCGCGCGTACGCCTCCGCCGCGGCCTCCACGTCCGTGCCGTGCGGGCCGTCGGACGCCGGCATCGCGTGCACCCGCTCCGGGTCCAGCGGCACCGCGTCGAGGAGCGCCTCCCGCGCCTGGGTGACGTTGCGCTCGGGGTCGCCCTCGGGCAGGTAGCGCTCGTCGCCCCACCACAGGTCGAGGCGGCCCCAGTCGATCGCGTCCCGCGCCGGGGAGGCGGCGAGTGCCGCGAGCAGGCCGTTGCCGTTGCGGCCGCCCGTGAGGACCACGGACGCGCTGCCCCGGGAGGCCTGCGCGTCCACGATCTTCGTGATCAGCCGCGCCGCCGCGGCCTCGGCCATCAGCTTCTTGTCGCGGTGCACGACCAGCTGCGGGGTGTCGCTCATTTCGCCGCCGCCTTCCTCACCGGTGCCTTCTCCTGCGCCGCGTCCTTCGCGGGAGCTTTCGCAGCCGCCCCGACGGAAGTGGCGACGGCGCCGTCCGGCTCGTCCGCGCCCCCTTTGGCAGGCGCGTTCAGCCGGTCCACCCCGTACCGCAGCGCCGAGGCGTACGTGTCGTCCGGGTCCAGGCGGCGCAGCTCCTCCGCGATCAGCTCGGCCGTCTCGCGGCGCTTGAGCGCCACCGCGCGGGCGGGCTGGCCGTGGATGGACAGGTTCGCCAGCGAGCCGTCGGCCCGGTCCAGGACCACCGGACCGCCGTCGGTCTCCATGCGGACCGCCGTGAGACCGGGACCCTCCGACGCGGAACGCTGCACCGGCACGGAGAGCCGGTCCGCGAGCCACATCGCGAGCAGCTCGCAGCTCGGGTTCTGCTCCTCGCCCTCCACCTCGACCGCCTGCACCCGGCAGTCGACCTGGTCCAGTGCCGCAGCCAGCATCGAGCGCCACGGCGTGATGCGGGTCCAGGACAGGTCGGTGTCGCCGGGCGCGTAGGCGTCGGCGCGGGCGGCAAGCTCCCGTATCGGCTCCTCGCAGGCGTAGGTGTCGGTGACCCGGCGCTGGGCCAGGGCGCCCAGCGGGTCCTTGGCCGGGTCCAGCGGCGCGTTGACCGGCCACCAGGCCACGACCGGCGCGTCCGGCAGCAGCAGCGGCAGGACCACCGACTGGGCGTGGTCGACGACGTCGCCGTACAGCCGCAGCACGATCGTCTCGCCGGTGCCCGCGTCGGCACCGAGGCGTACCTCTGCGTCGAGGCGGGACCGGGTGCGGTCCCGCGGCGAGCGGGAGACGCGCTTGATGACGACGAGCGTGCGCGAGGGGTGCTCGTGCGCGGCGTCGCCGGCGGCCTTCAGCGCGTCGTAGGCGTTCTCCTCGTCGGTGACGATGACCAGGGTGAGCACCATGCCGACGGCCGGGGTCCCGATGGCCCGCCGGCCGAGGACCAGCGCCTTGTTGATCTTGCTGGCCGTGGTGTCCGTGAGGTCTGTCTTCATGGGCGGCGCCAGCTCCGTCCGTCTCGCTCCAGCATGTCGTCGGCCTCGACGGGGCCCCAGGTACCGGCCGGGTACTGCGCCGGTGTGCCGTGCTCGTCCCAGTACTCCTCGATCGGGTCGAGGATCTTCCAGGACAGCTCGACCTCCTCCGTGCGCGGGAAGAGGTTGGCGTCGCCCAGGAGGACGTCCAGGATCAGGCGCTCGTACGCCTCCGGGCTGGACTCGGTGAAGGACTCGCCGTAGGCGAAGTCCATGGACACGTCCCGGATCTCCATCGACGTGCCCGGCACCTTGGAGCCGAAGCGGACGGTGACGCCCTCGTCGGGCTGGACGCGGACGACGATCGCGTTCGAGCCCAGTTCCTCGGTGGCCGTCGTGTCGAAGGGGGAGTGCGGGGCGCGCTGGAAGACGACCGCGATCTCCGTGACCCGGCGGCCGAGACGCTTGCCGGTGCGCAGGTAGAAGGGGACGCCCGCCCAGCGGCGGTTGTCGATCCCGACCCTGATCGCCGCGTAGGTGTCGGTCTTCCGATGCCGTCGTAGTAGCCGGCCCGGCCGCCGATGCCGATGTCCTCGGCCATCGTGATCTGGACGTGGTCGACGTAGGACCGGTTCCAGATCGGCTCGAACATCGTGTTGGCGAAGCGCAGGGCCAGGATGTTCTGGACGGTCTCCTTGCCCAGGTAGTGGTCGATCCGGAAGACCTGGTCCGGGGCGAACACCTCGTGGACGATCGCGTTCAGCTCCTCGGCCGACTTCAGGTCGTGCCCGAACGGCTTCTCGATCACCGCGCGGCGCCAGGAGCCGCTCGACTGGTCGGCGAGCGAGTGCTTCTTGAGCTGCTGGATGACCACGGGGAAGGACCTCGGCGGCACCGACAGGTAGAAGGCGAAGTTGCCGCCCGTGCCCTGCGCCTTGTCCAGTTCCTCGATGGTGCCGCGCAGCCGCTCGAAGGCGTCGTCGTCGTCGAAGGTGCCCTGGACGAAGCGCATCCCCTGGATGAGCTGCTGCCAGACCTCCTCGCGGAAGGGGGTGCGGGAGTGCTCCTTGACGGCGTCGTGCACGACTTGGGCGAAGTCCTCGTGCTCCCAGTCGCGGCGGGCGAAACCGACGAGCGAGAAGCCCGGCGGCAGCAGACCCCGGTTGGCGAGGTCGTACACGGCGGGCATGAGCTTCTTGCGGGACAGGTCACCGGTGACGCCGAAAATGACCAGACCCGACGGCCCCGCGATACGCGGGAGCCGTCGGTCTGCGGGGTCACGCAGCGGATTGCTGCTTGACAATTCTCAGCCCTTCGAGGGAGCGAGGCGCTTGAGCTCCGCCTCCGTGGACTTCAGCAGGTCGTTCCAGGACGCCTCGAACTTCTCGACGCCTTCGTCCTCCAGGAGCTGGACCACCTCGTCGTAGCCGATCCCGAGCTTCTCGACCGCGTCGAGGTCGGCGCGGGCCTGCTCGTACGTGCCGGCGACGGCGTTGCCGGTGATCTCGCCGTGGTCCTCGGTGGCGAAGAGGGTGGGCTCCGGCATGGTGTTGACCGTGTTCGGCACGACCAGGTCCGTGACGTACATGGTGTCGCTGTACGCCTTGTCCTTGACGCCGGTCGACGCCCACAGCGGACGCTGCTTGTTGGCGCCGGCCTTCTCCAGGGCGGCCCAGCGGTCGGTGCCGAAGACCTCCTCGTACGCCTCGTAGGCGAGACGCGCGTTGGCCACGGCGGCCTTGCCGCGCGCGGCCGCGGCCTCGTCGGTGCCGAGGGCGTCGAGCCGCTTGTCGATCTCGGTGTCCACGCGGGACACGAAGAAGGACGCCACGGAGTGGATCTCCGACAGGTCCAGGCCGCGCTCCTTGGCCTTCTCCAGGCCGGTCAGGAACGCGTCCATGACCTTGCGGTAGCGCTCCAGGGAGAAGATCAGCGTGACGTTGACGCTGATGCCCAGACCGATGGTCTCGGCGATCGCCGGCAGACCCGCCTCGGTGGCCGGGATCTTGATGAAGGTGTTCGGCCGGTCCACCAGCCAGGCCAGCTGCTTGGCCTCGGCGACCGTGGCGTGGGTGTTGTGCGCCAGGCGCGGGTCCACCTCGATGGAGACCCGGCCGTCCTTGCCACCGGTGTTGTCGTAGACCGGGCGCAGGATGTCGGCGGCGTCGCGGACGTCCGCCGTGGTGATCATGCGGACGGCCTCTTCGACCGTGACCCCGCGGACCGCGAGGTCGGAAAGCTGCTGGTCGTAGCCGTCGCCCTGCGAGATCGCCTTCTGGAAGATCGACGGGTTGGTGGTGACGCCCACGACGTGCTGCTGGTCGATCAGCTCGGCCAGGTTTCCGGACGTGATCCGCTTGCGGGACAGGTCGTCCAGCCAGATCGCGACGCCTTCGTCGGAGAGGCGCTTGAGTGCGTCTGTCATGGAAAATGCATCTCCTACGTGTCGTATACGAGCGTCAGCGCTGAACCGCGGCGAGGGATTCCCGCGCGGCGGCGGTCACGTTCTCGGCGGTGAAACCGAACTCCTTGAAGAGCACCTTGCCGTCCGCGGAGGCGCCGAAGTGCTCGAGGGAGACGATGCGGCCGGCGTCCCCCACGTACTTGTGCCAGGTCAGACCGATCCCGGCCTCGACCGCGACACGGGCCCGCACGGACGGGGGCAGGACGCTGTCCCGGTACCCCTGGTCCTGCTGCTCGAACCACTCGACGCACGGCATGGACACCACCCGGGTCGGCACCCCGCCGGCCTGGAGCTGCTCGCGCGCCTCCACGGCGACGTGCACCTCGGAGCCGGTGGCGATGAGGACGGCCTCGGGCTCGCCCCCCTCGGCCTCGAACAGCACGTAGCCGCCCTTGGCCGCGTTGTCGTCGGGCTCGTAGGTCGGCACGCCCTGGCGGGTCAGCGCCAGACCGTGCGGCTGGCCCTTGCCGAACTCCTTCGTCCAGCGGCGCTGGATCTCGCGCCAGGCGATCGCCGTCTCGTTGGCGTCGGCCGGGCGGACCACGTTCAGACCCGGGATCGCGCGCAGCGAGGCCAGGTGCTCGACCGGCTGGTGGGTCGGGCCGTCCTCGCCCAGGCCGATGGAGTCGTGCGTCCACACGTACGTCACCGGCAGGTGCATCAGCGCCGACAGGCGGACCGCGTTGCGCATGTAGTCGGAGAAGACCAGGAAGGTCCCGCCGTAGATGCGGGTGTTGCCGTGCAGCGCGATGCCGTTCATCTCCGCGGCCATCGCGTGCTCGCGGATGCCGAAGTGGATGGTGCGGCCGTACGGGTCCGCCTCCGGCAGGGGGTTGCCCGCCGGGAGGAAGGACGACGTCTTGTCGATCGTGGTGTTGTTCGAGCCGGCCAGGTCGGCCGAGCCGCCCCACAGCTCGGGCACGATCGCGCCCAGCGCCTGGAGCACCTTGCCGGACGCGGCGCGCGTCGCGACGCCCTTGCCCGTCTCGAAGACCGGGATCTTCTCCTCCCAGCCCTTGGGCAGCTCACCCTTGGCGACCCGCTCGTACTCGGCGGCGCGCTCCGGGTTGTTGTCCTTCCACTGCTGGAAGGACTTCTCCCACACCGCGCGGGCCGCCTGCCCCTTCTCCAGGGCCTTGCGGGTGTGCGCGACGACCTCGTCGGAGACCTCGAAGGACTTCTCCGGGTCGAAGCCCAGGACGCGCTTGGTGGCCGCGACCTCGTCGTCGCCGAGCGCCGAGCCGTGCGCGGCCTCGGTGTTCTGGGCGTTCGGGGCGGGCCAGGCGATGATCGAGCGCATGGCGATGAAGGACGGCCGGTCGGTGACCCGCTTCGCCGCCTCGATCGCGTCGTAGAGCGCGTTCGGGTCCAGGTCGCCGTCGGGCTTCGGGGCGACGCGCTGCACGTGCCAGCCGTACGCCTCGTAGCGCTTGCAGGTGTCCTCGGAGACGGCGGTCTCGGTGTCGCCCTCGATGGAGATGTGGTTGTCGTCCCACAGCAGCACCAGGTTGCCGAGCTTCTGGTGGCCCGCGAGGGAGGAGGCCTCGGAGGAGATACCCTCCTGGAGGCAGCCGTCACCGGCGATGCAGTAGACGAAGTGGTCGAACGGGGAGGTGCCCTCGGCGGCCTCCGGGTCGAACAGGCCGCGCTCGTAGCGGGCGGCCATCGCCATGCCCACCGCGTTGGCGACACCCTGGCCCAGCGGGCCGGTCGTGGTCTCCACACCGGTGGTGTGGCCGTACTCCGGGTGGCCCGGGGTCTTGGAGCCCCAGGTGCGGAAGGACTCCAGGTCCGCCAGCTCCAGGCCGAAGCCCGCCAGGTACAGCTGGGTGTAGAGGGTCAGGGACGAGTGGCCGGCGGACAGCACGAAGCGGTCGCGTCCGACCCAGTTCGCGTCGGCGGGGTCGTGCCGCATCACCTTCTGGAAGAGGGTGTAGGCGGCGGGCGCCAGGCTCATCGCCGTACCCGGATGGCCGTTGCCAACCTTCTGTACGGCATCGGCGGCCAGGACGCGGGCGGTGTCCACGGCCCGCTGGTCCAGTTCGGTCCACTCGAGGTCTGCGGTGGTCGGCTTGGTGCTCACCCTGAGTCAGGGCTCCTCTCCACATGTCGGATGCCGGTGCACACGTGCACCGGCTGCCGGCGCGTCCGTGAGTCGGCCGGCCATTGTCGAGCCTACCCCCGTAAGTACGTGCGTTTTTCCCTGGAAACCAGAGTGCCGGGAGTCTTCTCGGTCTGCCTGTCGACCAGCGCAAACCGTATTCGGCAAGTGAATACGCAGCCGCTCATCTGACTGCTCAATCGGCCCGGTGGACGCACGTCGGAGCGGGGCCGCCAACACGTGCCCACCCCCGCGAAGGCCGAGGTACGGGCAACGTCTAAAGTGGCGTGGTACGCGCGAGCCTTTACCGGCACTTCACACGGTCGGGCTTGCTGGGATGTCTCTGTCAGGGGTGTGCGTGACGGCCGTTGAATCCCGTCCTGCGGGGGTTATCGGGACGAGCCAGAGCCCGAGTCACCGGCCGTTCGGGGCCCGTGTCAAGGCGTTCGTGGCGTTGACCAAGCCGCGGATCATCGAGCTTCTGCTGATCACCACCGTGCCGGTGATGTTCCTCGCCGAGCAGGGTGTTCCGGATCTGGGGCTGGTGCTGCTGACCTGCGTCGGCGGTTACCTCTCGGCCGGCGGCGCCAACGCGCTGAACATGTACATCGACCGCGACATCGACGCGCTGATGGACCGGACCTCGCAGCGCCCGCTGGTGACCGGCATGGTCAGTCCGGCCGAATGCCTGGTCTTCGGCATCGCGCTGGCGGTCGTCTCGACGCTGCTTTTCGGATTCACCGTCAACTGGCTGTCGGCCTGGCTCTCGCTCGGCGCACTCCTCTTCTACGTCGTCGTCTACACGATGATCCTCAAGCGCCGTACCTCGCAGAACATCGTGTGGGGCGGCATCGCCGGGTGCCTGCCGGTGCTCATCGGCTGGTCGGCCGTGACCAACTCGATGTCCTGGGCGCCGATCATCCTCTTCGGCGTGATGTTCTTCTGGACGCCGCCGCACTACTGGCCGCTGTCCATGAAGGTCAAGGAGGACTACGCGCGCGTCGGCGTGCCGATGCTCCCGGTGATCGCGTCCAACAAGGTCGTCGCCCGGCAGATCGTCATCTACAGCTGGGTCATGGTCGTCGTCTCGCTGCTCCTGACGCCGCTCGGCTACACGGGCTGGTTCTACACGGCGGTCGCCCTGCTGGCCGGCGGCATGTGGCTGTGGGAGGCGCACGGGCTGCAGAACCGGGCCAAGGCCGAGGTCACCGGCGGCAAGCTCAAGGAGATGCGGCTGTTCCACTGGTCGATCACCTATGTGTCGGTGGTGTTCCTGGCGATCGCGGTGGATCCCTTCCTGCGCTGAGTCACCCGGTCTTCGCCGGGACGGGCGGGATGCGTGGCCAAGACCACGCACCCCGCCCGTCGCCGTTCGCGCTACCCGTCGGTAGCATCCTGGTCATGGCAGACGCAGAGACGCAGCAGGTGGAGACGGAGACCTCCGGGTGGGCCGACCGGTGGGCCGAGCGCCGGGTGGCCCGGACGGCCGGGCGCATCGACGCCTTCGCCAAGGCCCACGGCGGTGCCGAGGCGCAGGTGGCGTACCTCGGTGAGCGCGGCGCCCGCATCGTGCTGGTGGGCGAGGACGGCGCCTGGGGCGACCTCGTCGCGCGTTCCCACGAGACGGCGCGCAAGGCCGTGGAGAAGTCCGGGATCACCGTCCACGACGACTTCGACGGCGAGTTCGCGGCCAAGGTCACGACGGGCCGCTACGAGTGGTCCCGCATGGCGGGCCTCCAGATCGGCGGACCGGGCAACACCTGAGGCCGGCCGCTGCGACACGTGAGGTCGGCTCCGGCGGCACCCGGGATCGGCCGCTGCGACACGTGAGGTCGGCTCCGGCGGCACCCGGGATCGGCCGCTGCGACACGTGAGGCCGGCTCCGGCGGCACCCGGGACCGGCCGCAGCAACACCTGAGACCGGGTTCACCCGTTAGGACCGTAGGAAGCCGCGAGGCGCACGGTCCCAGCACGGGGAGCCCGGATGATCGAAACGCCGTCCCTGGTCGACCAGTACTGCCACGGCGTCCTGAGAACGGAGCTGGGCCTCGGCACCTTCGAGGCCCAGCTGGCCCGCACCGAGGGCCCGCCCGCGCCGGGCACCACCCTCTTCGACACCCAGACCGGCTTCGCGGTACGCCGCTGGTGCCCGCCCCTGCTCGGCCTGGAGCCGCACTGCCCGCCCGCCCAGTACCTGGCCCGGCGCCGCGA
The DNA here is from genome assembly GCF_000721235.1 of Streptomyces olivaceus. Taxonomy (GTDB): domain Bacteria; phylum Actinomycetota; class Actinomycetes; order Streptomycetales; family Streptomycetaceae; genus Streptomyces; species Streptomyces olivaceus. The sequence goes on along the minus strand of NZ_JOFH01000050.1, from coordinate 29,397 downwards.
GCTGGGCGTCATGGAGGCCGACCGCCGGCTGCTGCGCGGCAGCGGCATCACGACGTACCTGGTCGACGCGGGACTGCCCGGCGACCTCACCGGCCCCGACGAGATGGCCGCGGCCGCGGACGCCGAGGCCCACGAGATCGTGCGCCTGGAACTCCTCGCCGAACAGGTCGCCGACACCTCCGGCACCGTCGAGTCCTTCCTCGCCAACCTCGCCGAGGCCGTGCACGGCGCCGCCGCCCACGCGGTCGCCTTCACTTCCGTCGCGGGGGTACGGCACGGCCTGGCCCTCGCGCCGGAACCGCCCGGCGCCGGTGAGGTGCGCGGGGCCGCCGCCCGCTGGCTGACCGGGCGCGAGGTCGGCGGCGAGCTGAGCGACCCCGTACTGCTGCGGCACCTGCTGTGGATCGCCGTCGCCTCGGGCCGGCCGCTCCAGCTGCACGCGGGCCTCGGCGAGCCCGGCCTGCGCATCGACCGTACCGACCCGGTGCTGCTCACCGACTTCGTCCGGGCCACCGCCGGCCTCGGCACCGACCTGGTCCTGCTGCACGGCTACCCGTACCACCGCCACGCCGCCCACCTGGCCGGTGTCTTCCCGCACGTCTACGCCGACTCGGGCGCCGCCCTCGTGCGCACCGGCGCGCGCGCCGCGACGATCCTCGCGGAGATCCTGGAGCTGGCCCCCTTCGGCAAGATCCTCTTCTCCAGCGGCGCCCAGGGCCTGCCCGAACTGCACGTGGTGGCCGCCGGCCTGTTCCGCGAGGCCCTCGGCCGGGTGCTGGGCACCTGGGCGTCCGAGGGAGCGTGGTCGCTGGGCGACGCGCAGCGGGTGGCGACGATGATCGCGTGGGGGAACGCCGGGCGGGTGTACGGGCTGGAGTAGAACACCGACACTGGGCGGATGCCGACCGACGCCCTGCTCGACCGCTTCCTCACCGGCCTCGCGCCCCTCGACCCCGTCGCCGTCTGGGCCCACGGCTCACTGGGCGGCGGCGACTACCAGGAGGGCCGCAGCGACCTCGACCTGATCGCGGTGCTGCCCCGGCCGGCCACGGTCCGTACCGCCTGGCGGCTGGGGCTGCTGCACGCCTCCCTGCGCGCCGACCCCCTGGCCGGACTGCTGCACTGCACCTACCTGTCGCCCGGCACCGCCGCCGACCCGGAGCGGCGGCATCTGACCTGGGCGCACCGGCAGCTCTTCAGGCGGACGGTCACGCCGGTCACCCGGCACGAACTCCACAGCTTCGGACGCGTCCTGCACGGCGAGTCGCCGCAGCACCTGCTGCCGCCGGTGCCGGACCCGGAACTGGCCGGGTTCGTCGTCCGCGACCAGCGCGACTTCTGGCGGCCCGCGGTGCGCAGGGCGGAGCTGTGGCGGCAGGACGTCTGGATCGACCTGGGCCTGCTCACCTTCGCCCGCGCCACCGTCACGCTGCGGGAGGGCCGCCTGATCACCAAGCGGCAGGCCCTGGACGAGCTGCCCGCCCTGGGCGCTCCCGGCGAGGTCGTCGAGGACGTGGCCGAGCGGCGCTACGGGAGCCCAGGACCGGGCACCGAGGAGTGGATCACCCGCCGGGCCGGCCTGACCCGGAGCTACTTGGGCCCGGCCATCGACACGCTGGTGGGCGCGTACTCCTGAGCGGGCAGCTCGGTGACCGCCTCCTCCGGCCGCTCGCGCAGCGCCAGCAGCACCCGCAGCACCGCGATCCACACCAGGCACGAGCCGAGCATGTGCAGGCCGACGAGGATCTCGGGGAGGTCGGTGAAGTACTGGACGTAGCCGATGACGCCCTGGGCCAGCAGGACCAGGAACAGGTCCCGGGTGCGGGCCAGTGGGCCCTTGGGGGCGTCGACCGCCTTCAGCACGAACCACAGCGCGAAGGTCAGGGTCACCACGATCCACGCCAGGACGGCGTGCGCCTTGCTCACCATCTCCCAGTCGACCGGCATCCGCGGTACGTCGCTGGAGTCGCCCGCGTGCGGTCCCGCGCCGGTGACCACGGTGCCGACCGCGATCAGCAGGACCGAGACGGCGGTCAGGACCCACATCAGCTGCTGGACCGCCTTGCCGACCAGCGGGCGCGGTGCCGCGTCGCCCTCCCTGGTGCGCTGCCACATCACGGTCGCGACGGCGATCAGCGCGGTGGACAGCAGGAAGTGGGCGGCCACCGTGTAGGGGTTGAGGCCGACGAGGACCACGACGCCGCCGAGGACGGCGTTGCCCATCACGACCCAGAACTGCGTCCAGCCCAGCAGCGTCAGGCTGCGCCGGTACGGCTTCTGCGACCGGGCGGCGATGATCGCCCAGCCGACCGCCGCGCACAGCACGTAGGTCAGCATGCGGTTGCCGAACTCGATGACGCCGTGGAGGCCCATCTCGCTCGTCGAGGTGAGTGAGTCGTCGGTGCACTTCGGCCAGGTCGGGCAGCCGAGGCCCGAGCCGGTGAGGCGTACGGCACCGCCGGTGACGACGATGACCACCGCCATGGCGAGCGCGACGAAGGCCGCCCGCTGGACCGTCCGGGGATGCGGGGTCCAGCGCGCGGCGATGAAGGCGAGCGGGTTGCGCACGGCGGCTGCGGCGTCGGCGCGAGTCACGTTTGGCACGCCGACCATCGTAGGCGCCCGCTTGTGCACACTTTCACGAGGGTCGGGTCCCGGCACGGGCCGCTACTCCCAGCGGAAGAACCTCCCGGCCGCCGCGAGCCCCGCGACCGCCCACACGGCGAGGACGCCCAGGTCGCCCCACGGCGTCCCGGCGCCGTCCTTGAGGACGTCCCGCAGGCCGTCGGAGAGGGCGGATATCGGCAGCAGCCCCAGCACGCTCTGCGCGGCGTCCGGGAACCGGTCCAGCGGCACGATCACGCCGCCGCCCACGAGGAGCAGCAGGAAGACCAGGTTGGCGGCGGCCAGCGTGGCCTCCGCCTTCAGCGTGCCCGCCATCAGCAGCCCGAGCCCGGAGAACGCGGCGGTGCCGAGGAGCAGGAGCAGCAGTACGGCCGCCGGGTTGCCGTGCGGCGACCAGCCGAGCGCGAAGGCGATCAGCGTCAGCAGCGCGATCTGCAGGACCTCGGTGACCAGCACCGACAGCGTCTTGGCGGTCATCAGGCCCCAGCGGGGCAGCGGTGAGGCCGCCAGCCGCTTCAGCACCCCGTAGCGGCGCTCGAAGCCGGTGGCGATGGCCTGGCCGGTGAACGCCGTCGACATCACCGCCAGCGCGAGGATGCCGGGGGCCAGGAAGTCGACCGACGCCCCGGTGCCGGTGTCGACGACGTCCACGGCGCTGAACAGGACGAGCAGCAGCGTCGGGATGATCACCGTCAGCAGCAGCTGCTCGCCGTTGCGCAGCAGCATCTTCGTCTCGAGGGCGGCCTGCGCCGCGATCATGCGCCCGAGCGGTGCGGCACCGGGCTTCGGCGCGTACGCCCCGGCCGCCCCGGTCGCGTCGGTCGCCCCCGTCGTCGTGGTGGTCACCCGCGCAGCTCCTTGCCCGTCAGTTCCAAGAAGACGTCCTCCAGCGTGTGCCGCTCCACCGAGATGCGGTCCGGCATCACCCCGTGCTGGGCGCACCAGGAGGTGACCGTCGCCAGCAGCTGCGGGTCGACCTTGCCGTTCACCCGGTAGGTGCCCGGCGTCAGCTCGGCCGCCGCGGAGTCCGGGGGCAGCGCCTTGAGCAGGGAGGCCACGTCCAGTCCCGGCCGACCGGAGAACCGCAGCGTGTTCTCGGCGCCGCCGCGGCACAGCTCCTCGGGCGAGCCCTGGGCGATGACCCGGCCGGCGTCGATGACGGCCACGTCGTCGGCCAGCTGCTCGGCCTCGTCCATGTGGTGCGTGGTGAGGATCACCGAGACGCCGTCGCCCCGCAGGTCCCGGACCAGGTCCCAGGTGGCGCGGCGGGCCTGCGGGTCGAGGCCGGCGGTCGGCTCGTCCAGGAACACCAGCTCCGGGCGCCCGACCACGGCCATCGCCAGGGCGAGCCGCTGCTGCTGGCCCCCGGAGAGCCTGCGGTACGTGGTCCGGCCGCACGAGTCCAGGCCGAGCCGCTCGATCAGCGCGCCGACGTCCAGGGGGTGGGCGTGCAGCTTCGCCACGTGGTGCAGCATCTCGTCGGCGCGGGCGCCGGAGTAGACGCCGCCGGACTGGAGCATCACGCCGATCCGCGGCCGCAGCGCGGCGCTCTCCCGCACCGGGTCGAGGCCCAGGACGCGCACCGTGCCGGAGTCCGGCCGCCGGTACCCCTCGCAGGTCTCGACCGCGGTCGTCTTGCCCGCCCCGTTGGGACCGAGCACGGCGGTGATGCCCGCCCGGGCCGTCAGGTCCAGGCCGTCCACCGCGGTCTTCGTGCCGTACCGCTTCACCAGGGCCTGCACCTGGACCACGGGCTCGCTTCGCATGGTTCACGAGTCTAGGTAGGCGCGGGCACGGACGGGCGCGGGGGTGTGGAAAACCCCTCCTCGGAGCGAAGAGGGGCTTGTTCCGGTCCGGTTCCGGCGGCCTCACCTCCGCGGGGCGGTGCAGGACCTCGCCCTCGCGGGGCGGGGCACGGTCTCATTCCCGCGGGCGGGCCGACGTAGGGGCGGCCAGTCACTCCCGCGGGCGGTGCAGGGGCAGCCAGCGTTCCGCGTAGGCGACCGCGTCCGGGAGCGGGAAGAGGCGTGCCTCGGCCGCCCCGGCCGTGCCGCGTACGACGGGACGGTCCCGTTCGAAGTCGTGGCCCAGTTCGTCGAAGCGCTCCGACGTGATCGACACCTCGGTCACCCGCTCCCACCCCACCGGCCCCGGGCGCCCCACCTCCACCAGCGGCGAGGGGATCCGGTACTCGGCGAGATGGAAGGCCGTGCACGAGTCGTAGCCCGCGCCGAGCAGCAGGACCCGGGCGTCGAGCCGTTCCAGCGTGGCCAGGGGGCTCCGCTCGCCGAGCCGGCAGTTCGCCGCGTGACCCGCGACCACCTCGGCGGCCCGGGCGCCGAGGGCCGCGAAGGACGTCTGCGGATGGGCGCTGCGCCGGGCGCCGGGCCAGGTGCGCACCGTCTCCGCGACCACCCCGACGCCGCGCGAGGGCGTGATCAGCGGGTCGTAGGCGGGCGTCGCCGCGCGGATCGTGTCCCACCACTCCTCGGGCACCGGCGGGCTGCTCCACAGGGCCGGGTCGGAGAGGTCGCCGGTCTGGGTCGGCACCACCAGGGTGCCGCCGGGACCGAGGACGTCGAGCAGTGCCTGCACGACCGCGACGGGCCCTCCGCAGACCCAGCCGAGTGCGCTGAGGGAGGAGTGCACGAGGAGGGTGTCGCCGGTCTGCACGCCCAGTTCGCGCAGCCCGGCGGCGAGCGTGCCGCGGGTGACGAGCGGGCCGGTCGGAGGGGGTGTGGGCATGCGGGGGAGTGTTCCGGAAGGCGGGTGCGGACGCCAGTGGACTGCCCCGCGGTGGGCCGGGCGCCGATCGGGCGGCTGATCGGCGGCTGATCGATCAAAGATCGTTTCCGCAGGTCACGTTAGGTATACCTAAGTGACGCAGGGCACCGTCCGGTGATCGCGGCGCGGCTTGCCCGGTCCCGAGGAATTACGCAACAATGGCGTTGTGAAAAACGTTGGCGAGGCTCCGCAGGAGGAACTCGCGACCGGTGAGCGGTCGACCCGCAACCGCGTCGCGCGCTCCATCCTGGACCACGGGCCGTCGACCGTCGCCGAGCTCGCCGGACGCCTGGGTCTGACCCAGGCCGCCGTCCGGCGCCACCTCGACGCTTTGGTCGCCGACGACGTGGTCGAGGCCCGCGAGCAGCGGGTCTACGGCGCGCGCACGCGCGGGCGGCCCGCCAAGGTCTTCGCGCTCACCGACTGCGGCCGGGACGCCTTCGACCAGTCGTACGACAAGCTGGCCGCCGACGCCCTGCGCTGGATCGCCGAGCAGGAGGGCGGGGAGCAGGCGATCGCCGCCTTCGCCCGCGCCAGGATCGCCGCCCAGTCGGGCGCGTACCGCAAGGCCGTGGAGTCCGTCCCCGCCGAGAAGCGCGCGGAAGCGCTGGCCAAGGCCCTGAGCAAGGACGGGTACGCTGCTGCCGCGCGGAGCGCGCCCCACCCCCAGCAGGGCGAGCAGCTGTGCCAGCACCACTGCCCGGTCGCCCACGTCGCGGAGCAGTTTCCGCAGCTGTGCGAGGCGGAGACGGAATTTTTCGCCGAGCTGCTCGGTACGCACGTACAGCGGCTCGCGACCATCGCGCACGGCGACGGCGTCTGCACCACGTTCATTCCAAAGACTTCGCACGCGCCGCCCGCGGCGCGCGCGTCCAAGACCGACAACGCATCTGCAAGCACGGCCGGGAGGAACCCCGCATGACTCTCCCCACGGAGACTGCTCACCCCGAGCTCGAGGGCCTGGGCAAGTACGAGTACGGCTGGGCCGACTCCGACACGGCCGGCGCCTCTGCCAAGCGCGGCATCAACGAGGACGTCGTCCGCGACATCTCCGCGAAGAAGAACGAGCCGGAGTGGATGACCAAGCTCCGCCTCAAGGGCCTGCGCCTCTTCGAGAAGAAGCCGATGCCGAACTGGGGCTCGGACCTGTCGGGGATCGACTTCGACAACATCAAGTACTTCGTGCGCTCCACGGAGAAGCAGGCGGAGTCCTGGGAGGACCTGCCCGAGGACATCAAGAACACCTACGACAAGCTCGGCATCCCCGAGGCGGAGAAGCAGCGCCTCGTCGCCGGTGTCGCCGCGCAGTACGAGTCGGAGGTCGTCTACCACCAGATCCGCGAGGACCTGGAGGAGCAGGGCGTCATCTTCCTGGACACCGACACGGCCCTGAAGGAGCACCCCGAGCTCTTCAAGGAGTACTTCGGCACCGTCATCCCCGTCGGTGACAACAAGTTCGCGTCGCTGAACAGCGCCGTGTGGTCCGGCGGCTCCTTCATCTACGTGCCGAAGGGCGTGCACGTCGAGATCCCGCTCCAGGCCTACTTCCGTATCAACACGGAGAACATGGGCCAGTTCGAGCGGACCCTGATCATCGTCGACGAGGGTGCCTACGTGCACTACGTCGAGGGCTGCACCGCGCCGATCTACAAGTCGGACTCGCTGCACTCCGCGGTCGTCGAGATCATCGTCAAGAAGAACGCCCGCTGCCGCTACACGACCATCCAGAACTGGTCGAACAACGTCTACAACCTGGTCACCAAGCGCGCCGTGGCGTACGAGGGCGCGACCATGGAGTGGATCGACGGCAACATCGGCTCCAAGGTGACGATGAAGTACCCGGCCGTCTACCTGATGGGCGAGCACGCCAAGGGCGAGACCCTGTCGATCGCCTTCGCGGGCGAGGGCCAGCACCAGGACGCCGGCTCCAAGATGGTCCACATGGCGCCGAACACCTCCTCCAACATCGTGTCGAAGTCGGTGGCGCGCGCCGGCGGCCGCACCTCCTACCGCGGCCTCGTCGAGATCGGCGAGGGCGCCCACGGCTCCAAGTCGAACGTGCTGTGCGACGCGCTGCTCGTCGACACCATCTCCCGCTCCGACACGTACCCCTACGTCGACGTCCGCGAGGACGACGTGTCCATGGGCCACGAGGCGACCGTCTCCAAGGTCTCCGAGGACCAGCTCTTCTACCTGATGAGCCGCGGTCTGAGCGAGTTCGAGGCGATGGCGATGATCGTGCGAGGCTTCGTCGAGCCGATCGCCAAGGAGCTGCCCATGGAGTACGCCCTCGAGCTCAACCGGCTGATCGAGCTGCAGATGGAGGGCGCGGTCGGCTGACCCCCGTCCCGCAGCAGTCACCAGATCCAGGAACGCAGGAAGAGAGCAGACCGACAGCCATGGCTGAGGCTCAGAACATCCCCGTGGGCTCCACCACCGCGGGCCAGATCGCGGTGGCCGCCGAGTCGACCGTCGCCACGCGCATGAGCGCGCCCGCGTCCTTCGACGTGGCGGACTTCCCGGTCCCGCACGGCCGCGAGGAGGAGTGGCGGTTCACCCCGCTGGAGCGGCTGCGCGGGCTGCACGACGGCACCGCCGTCGCCACCGACGGCGGAGTGAAGGTCGACATCGACGCCCCCGAGGGCGTCGTCGTCGAGACCGTCGGCCGCGACGACGCGCGCGTCGGCAGGGCCGCCCCGGTGGACCGGGTCGCCGCCCAGGCCTACTCGTCCTTCGAGCAGGCCGGCGTGCTCACCGTCCCCAAGGAGACGGTGCTCACCGAGCCGATCCGGATCGCCGTGCACGGCGAGGGCGGCACCGCCTACGCCCACCAGGTGATCGAACTGGGCGCCTTCGCCGAGGCCGTGGTCGTCATCGACCACACCGGCGACGCGGTGCTCGCCGCAGGCGTCGACTACGTCCTGGGCGACGGCGCCAAGCTGACCGTCGTCTCCGTCCAGGACTGGGACGACAAGGCGGTCCACGTCGGCCAGCACAACGCGCTCGTCGGCCGCGACGCCACCTTCAAGTCGTTCGTCGTCACCTTCGGCGGCGACCTGGTCCGGCTGCACCCGCGCGTGGCGTACGCCGGTCCCGGCGGCGAGGCCGAGCTGTTCGGCCTGTACTTCACCGACCGGGGCCAGCACCAGGAGCACCGCCTCCTGGTCGACCACAACGTCCCGCACTGCAAGTCGAACGTCGTCTACAAGGGCGCGCTGCAGGGCGACGACGCACACGCGGTCTGGATCGGCGACGTGCTCATCGAGGCCGCCGCCGAGGGCACCGACACCTACGAGATGAACCGCAACCTCGTCCTCACGGACGGCGCGCGGGTCGACTCGGTGCCGAACCTGGAGATCGAGACCGGCGAGATCGTCGGCGCCGGCCACGCCTCCGCCACCGGCCGCTTCGACGACGAGCAGCTCTTCTACCTGATGGCGCGCGGCATCCCCGAGCTGGACGCCCGCCGCCTGGTGGTCCACGGCTTCTTCGCCGAGCTGGTCCAGCAGATCGGCGTCGCGGACATCGAGGAGCGCCTCCTCGCCAAGATCGGCGAAGAGCTGGAGGCGTCGGTCGCATGACCTTCGTACGCGTCTGTGGAGCGGGCGAGCTGGAGGAGGACACCCCGAAGCGGGTGGAACTCGACGGCACGCCGGTCTCCGTTGTGCGGACCGAGGGCGAGGTCTTCGCGATCAACGACATCTGCTCGCACGCGAACGTCTCGCTGGCCGAGGGCGAGGTCGACGACTGCCACATCGAGTGCTGGCTGCACGGCTCGCGCTTCGACCTCCGCTCCGGCAAGCCCGACAGTCTTCCGGCGACGCGCCCCGTCCCCGTTTACCCCGTAAAGATCGAAGGGGACGACGTGCTCGTCTCCCTCACCCAGGAGTCCTGAGGCACCCATGGCAACGCTTGAAATCCGAGACCTGCACGTCACCGTCGAGGCCGACAACGCCACGAAGGAGATCCTCAAGGGCGTCGACCTCACCGTGAAGCAGGGCGAGACGCACGCCATCATGGGCCCCAACGGCTCCGGCAAGTCGACCCTCGCCTACTCGCTCGCGGGTCACCCCAAGTACACGATCACCGGCGGCACCGTCACCCTCGACGGCGAGGACGTCCTGGAGATGTCCGTCGACGAGCGCGCCCGCGCCGGACTCTTCCTCGCCATGCAGTACCCGGTCGAGGTCCCCGGCGTCTCCGTCTCCAACTTCCTGCGCACCTCCGCCACCGCCGTCCGCGGCGAGGCCCCCAAGCTGCGGCACTGGGTCAAGGAGGTCAAGGAGGCCATGGAGCGCCTCAACATGGACCCCGCCTTCGCCGAGCGCAACGTCAACGAGGGCTTCTCCGGCGGTGAGAAGAAGCGCCACGAGATCCTCCAGCTGGAGCTGCTCAAGCCGAAGGTCGCGATCCTCGACGAGACCGACTCCGGCCTGGACGTCGACGCCCTGCGCGTCGTCTCCGAGGGCGTCAACCGGGTCCGTGAGACCGGCGAGGTCGGCACCCTGCTGATCACGCACTACACGCGCATCCTGCGCTACATCAAGCCCGACCACGTGCACGTCTTCGCCAACGGCCGCATCGCCGAGTCCGGCGGCGCCGAGCTGGCCGACAAGCTCGAGGCCGAGGGCTACGAGGCATACACGAAGGGCGGCGCATCCGAGTGACACAGCTGCCGGGCCTCCTCGACACTGAGGCGATCCGCAAGGACTTCCCGATCCTGGACCGCCAGGTCCACGACGGGCACAAGCTCGTGTACCTGGACAACGCGGCGACCAGCCAGAAGCCGCGGCAGGTGCTGGACGCGCTCAGCGAGTACTACGAGCGTCACAACGCCAACGTCCACCGTGGCGTGCACGTCCTCGCCGAGGAGGCCACGGCGCTGTACGAGGGAGCGCGCGACAAGGTCGCGGAGTTCATCAACGCGCCCTCGCGCGACGAGGTGATCTTCACCAAGAACGCCTCGGAGTCCCTCAACCTGGTCGCGAACATGCTGGGCTGGGCCGACGACCCCTACCGCGTGGACCACGAGACCGAGATCGTCATCACGGAGATGGAGCACCACTCCAACATCGTGCCGTGGCAGCTGCTCGCGCAGCGCACCGGCGCGAAGCTCCGCTGGTTCGGCCTCACGGACGACGGACGCCTCGACCTGTCCAACATCGACGAGGTCATCACCGAGAAGACGAAGATCGTCTCCTTCGTCCTGGTCTCCAACATCCTGGGCACCCAGAACCCGGTCGAGGCGATCGTGCGCCGCGCCCAGGAGGTCGGGGCGCTGGTCTGCATCGACGCTTCCCAGGCCGCCCCGCACATGCCGCTGGACGTCCAGGCCCTCCAGGCCGACTTCGTGGCCTTCACCGGTCACAAGATGTGCGGCCCGACCGGCATCGGCGTGCTCTGGGGGCGCCAGGAGCTGCTGGAGGACCTCCCGCCGTTCCTCGGCGGCGGCGAGATGATCGAGACCGTCTCGATGCACTCCTCCACCTACGCTCCCGCCCCGCACAAGTTCGAGGCGGGCACGCCCCCCATCGCGGGGGCGGTCGGCCTGGGTGCCGCGATCGACTACCTGAACTCGATCGGCATGGACAGGATCCTGGCGCACGAGCACGCGCTGACCGAGTACGCGGTCAAGCGCCTGCTGGAGGTCCCCGACTTGCGGATCATCGGCCCCACCACGGCCGAGGAGCGCGGTGCCGCGATCTCCTTCACGCTCGGCGACATCCACCCGCACGACGTGGGCCAGGTCCTCGACGAGCAGGGCATCGCGGTCCGGGTCGGACACCACTGCGCCCGCCCCGTCTGCCTGCGCTACGGAATTCCTGCGACCACGCGAGCGTCGTTCTATCTGTACTCCACGCCGGCCGAGATCGACGCGCTGGTCGACGGCCTGGAGCACGTACGGAACTTCTTCGGCTGACAGGACGGACGAGCGATCGCATGAAGCTGGACTCCATGTACCAGGAAGTCATCCTGGACCACTACAAGAACCCGCACGGGCGGGGCTTGCGGGATGGCGACGCCGAGGTCCACCACGTCAACCCCACCTGCGGGGACGAGATCACGCTCCGCGTGAAGTACGACGGCAAGACGATCAGCGACGTCAGCTACGAGGGTCAGGGCTGCTCCATCAGCCAGGCCAGCGCCTCCGTGCTGAACGACCTGCTGGTCGGCAAGGATCTCGCCGAGGCGCAGCGGATCCAGGAGACCTTCCTGGAGCTGATGCAGTCCAAGGGCAGGATCGAGCCCGACGACGCGATGGAGGAGGTCCTGGAGGACGCGGTCGCGTTCGCCGGGGTCTCGAAGTACCCGGCCCGGGTCAAGTGCGCCCTGCTGAGCTGGATGGCCTGGAAGGACGCGACGGCCCAGGCACTGGACGGCGCCGACGCCGAGAAGGAGACGACGGCATGAGCGAGACCCTGGAAATGAAGCCGGCTTCGGAGGAGGAACTCCGCGAGGCCCTGATGGACGTCGTGGACCCCGAGCTGGGCATCGACGTCGTCAACCTCGGCCTGATCTACGGCATCCACGTCGATGAGGCGAACATCGCCACCATCGACATGACCCTGACGTCGGCGGCGTGTCCGCTGACCGACGTGATCGAGGACCAGGCCAAGTCCGCCACGGACGGCATCGTCAACGAGCTGCGCATCAACTGGGTCTGGATGCCGCCGTGGGGCCCGGACAAGATCACGGACGACGGCCGCGAGCAGCTGCGCGCGCTCGGGTTCAACGTCTGAGACGGCAGCAGCACCGCTTCGGTGAACGGCGACACCCCCGGGTGTCGCCGTTTCCGTTCGCGTGACCGCGCCCGCCCCCGTTATGTACGCTCGTACACATGGGATATCTGCTCCTGGCCGGAGCCATCGCCGCCGAGGTCGCCGGCACCACCGCCATGAAGTACAGCGAGGGATTCAGCAGGCTGGTGCCGTCCCTGCTGACGGCCCTCGCGTACGTCCTCTCCTTCGCGCTGCTCGCCCAGACCCTGAAGGTGCTCGCCGTCGGCACCGCGTACGCCATCTGGGCCGGAGTGGGCACCGCCGCCATCGCCACCATCGGCGTGGCCTTCATGGGCGAGGGGATGACCCTCACCAAGGCCGCCGGCATCGCGCTGATCATCGTCGGCGTCGTCGTCCTCAACCTCGGCGGAGCCCACTGATGCCCCGCCGCCACGACCCGGAACGCCGCCAGCGCATCATCGACGCGGCGATCCGGGTCGTCGCACGGGCGGGCATCGCCGGTCTCAGCCACCGCAGCGTCGCCGCCGAGGCGGACGTGCCGCTCGGCTCGACGACGTACCACTTCACGACCCTCGACGACCTCATGGTCGCCGCCCTGCGCCAGGCCAACGAGGGCTTCGCCCGGGTCGTCGCCGCCCACCCCGCCCTGTCCGACCCCGAGTCCGACCTGCCCGGCGAACTCGCCCGCGTCCTCGGCGCCTGGCTGGGTGGCGACCGCACCGGCGTGGAGCTGGAGTACGAGCTGTACCTCGCCGCCCTGCGCCGGCCCGCCCTGCGCCCCGTCGCCGCGGAGTGGGCCGAGGGCGTGGGCGCCCTGCTCGCCGCCCGCACCGACCCCGTGACGGCCCGCGCCCTGGTCGCCGTACTGGACGGCATCTGCCTCCAGGTCCTGCTGACGGACACCCCGTACGACGAGGCGTACGCGCGCGAGGTGCTGACCCGGCTGCTCCCCGCGCCCGGCACCCGGGACGGCCGCGGTCCCGGCTCGCTTCCACCGCCGACGGCCGGTTAGGTTGCCCTCATGACCGACACGACTGCTCCCCGCACCATCGGCGCCGTGGCCGCCGGCCTCGCCACGATCGCCGCCGACGGCACCGTCCTCGACACCTGGTTCCCGGCCCCCGAACTGTCCACCGCGACTGCCGAGGGGCCCGGCCCGTCCGGCACCGAGCGCCTCACCGCCGAACAGGCCGCCGAACTCCTCGGCGGCGGCGCGACCGCGGCGGTCGGTCCGGACGCCCGGCGCGGCGTCGAGGTGGTCGCGGTCCGCACGGTCATCTCCTCGCTGGACGAGAAGCCGGTCGACACGCACGACGTCTACCTGCGCCTGCACCTGCTCTCGCACCGACTGGTCCAGCCGCACGGCCTGAGCCTGGACGGCATCTTCGCCCACCTCGCCAACGTCGCCTGGACCTCGCTCGGCCCGGTCGCCGTCGACGACATCGAGAAGGTCCGCCTGAACGCCCGTGCCGAGGGCCTGCACCTCCAGGTGACGTCGGTCGACAAGTTCCCCCGCATGACGGACTACGTCGCCCCCAAGGGCGTCCGCATCGCCGACGCCGACCGTGTCCGGCTCGGCGCCCACCTCTCCGCGGGCACCACGGTCATGCACGAGGGCTTCGTCAACTTCAACGCCGGCACGCTGGGCACCTCGATGGTCGAGGGCCGCATCTCCGCGGGCGTCGTCGTCGGCGACGGCTCCGACATCGGCGGCGGCGCCTCCACCATGGGCACCCTCTCCGGCGGCGGCAACGTCCGCATCACCATCGGTGAGCGCTGCCTGGTCGGCGCCGAGGCGGGCGTCGGCATCGCGCTGGGCGACGAGTGCGTGGTCGAGGCCGGCCTCTACGTCACCGCGGGCACCCGCGTCACGATGCCCGACGGCCAGGTCGTCAAGGCCCGCGAACTCTCCGGCGCCGACAACATCCTCTTCCGCCGCAACTCGGTCACGGGCACGGTCGAGGCCCGCCCGAACAACGCGGTCTGGTCCGGCCTGAACGACATCCTGCACAGCCACAACTGAGCCGGCGCCCGCCGACCGCCCTCCCTGCCCGCCGCGGGGAGGGCGGTCGGCGTCTCAGGGAGGCGGCCCGTGTCACGGCGGAGCAGGTGCTGGAGCACACCCCGCTGCTCGGCTACGGCTACGCCTGGAACCGAGGGGGCTGGGTACCCGGGGTGCTCCGAACCGGGAGGAGGCGGAACACCGTGACCGGAACCATGCACACCAGGCCGGTGCACGACGAGAACCACTCCGTGGGCGAACTCGTCGGGCAGGCCACCGAGCAGCTCTCCAGGCTCGTGCGCCAGGAAGTGGCCCTCGCCAAGATGGAACTGGCGGAGAAGGGCAAGCGCGCCGGGCGCGGCGGCGGGATGCTCGGCGCCGCGGGCGCCATCGCCTACGTCGGCCTCTTCGCGCTGGCCGGGACGGCCGCCGCCGCGCTCTCGCTGGTACTGCCCGTCTGGGCCGCGGCACTCATCGTGACGGCGGCGCTCTTCCTGATCGCCGCCGTACTGGCCGTGACCGGCCGCGCCCAGCTCCGCCGGGCCGTACCGCCCAAGCCCGAGGAGACCCTCGGCAGTGTCAGGGCCGACGTGGACCAGATCAGGGAAAGGGCGCATCGATGACCGACGCGACGAGCCGGAACGGCGCGGGCAGCCGCTCCACCGCGCAGCCCGTCGAAGGGGCCAAGGGGCCCGACGAGCTGCGCCGGCAGATCGAGCAGACCCGCGGGCAGCTCGGCGACACCGTGGAGGAACTGGCGGGGAAGGCGGACGTGAAGGGCCGTGCCAAGGTCCGCGCCGCCGACCTGAAGGACAAGGCCGGCGCCATGACCGTGCAGCTGCGCAGCTCCGCCGCACACGCCGGGCACGCCGTGCAGAGCAGGGCGGGCAGGGGCGGGCAGCCGGTGGAGGACCGGACGGCCGGTACGGCCGGGAGCCGCGGGGCCACCGAGTGGCACCCGCCCCGGGAGCGGAGGCGCGGCGCGGTCCGGGCGGGGCTCGGGCGGTCGCGCACCGTCCTGGTCGCCGGCGTGACGGTCGGCGCGGTGGTCGCGGCGGGGCTCGTGCGGCGCCGCCGGCACGGGCGCCGCTGAGGACGGACGGGTTCCGGCGGGGGCGCGAGTACGGTGCGGCGCGGCAGTGGGCTCCGGGCGAGCCCGCTGCCGCGCCGCGTTCGCCGTGCCGGTGCCCGGGCGGGCTTGACCTCAAGCTTGGTCGAGGTCGGAAGGTGGTGTGCGCACCCGACGATCACCGACCCCAGCGGAGGCCGGCATGACCCGCCGTACCCACGACCACCCCGATCTCACCCGCCCCGACGTCCTGGCGCCCTTCTTCAGCACCTGGCGCGTCGGCACCCCCGAGCGGCAGCGGCTGACCGTCGACGCGATCGCGCGCACCTGGGAGCGCCGGCCCTGGCCCGCCGAGGGGCTGCGCGGCTACCACGTCTACACCGGGCACGACGGCAGCACCCTGCTGCACCACTCCCAGTGGGTGAGCGAGCAGGCGTACGAGGCGTTCGTCAAGACGCACCGGCAGGAGCGCGTCGACGAGATCGACACCGCCGTGCCGGGCATCGAGCGGCTCGGCCTCGGCAGGTACCGGCGCTACCGCAGCGGGGCCCGCGAGGCCGGCGCGGCCGTCACGCCGGGCTGCGTGGTGATCGTCGACGTCGAGTTCGAGGGCCCCGGCCCCGACCGGCAGCGCGCCTGGGTGGACGCCGTCTTCGAGGCCCTGGAGAGCGAGCCGGCGCCGCACCCCGGCGGTATCGGTGCCCACTTCCACCTCGGCACCGACGGCACCCGCGTCCTCAACTACGCCGAGTGGGAGAGCGCACAGGCCCACCTCGACGCCCTCGCCGCACCCGGTGACGGGGTCGGCTCGGCGACGGCCCAGTGGGAGCGGGTGCGGAACTGGCCGGGGCTGAAGAGCAGCACCGTCAGCCGCTACGACCACGCGCTGGGCCTCGTCCCCGACTGACCGCCGGGCCCGCCGGGCACACGGACACTCCGACCCGCCCGGCGGCCCGCCGCTACGGCCGGAACCGCAGCACCTGCGGGTCGTGGTCGCTGATCTGGTCGTGGAACTCGGCGTTGACGTGCACGCTGTCGTAGGACAGGTGCCCGCTGCGGCGGACCGACGGGCTGACCAGGATCTGGTCCAGGACCTGGCTGTTGCCCTGGTAGACGTACGAGTAGCGCTCGCTCCTCGGCAGCGACTTGACCGCCGACCACAGCGCCCCGCCGTCCTCCAGAATGCGGGCCGTCCGCGAGAACTCGAAGTCGTTGATGTCGCCGAGGGCGACGACGTCCGCGTCCCCTTGGGCGGAGAGGATCTCCTTGGCGAAGGTGTTCACCACCTCCGCCTGGGCGTGGCGCTGGGTCTCCGAGCTGCGCGACGGCGGCTGGTACCGCCCCGCCAGACCCTGGTCGCCGCCCTTGGAGTTGAAGTGGTTGGCGATCACGAAGACCGTCCGGCCGCGGAAGACGAACTCGCCCGCCAGCGGCTTACGGCTGTCCTCCCAGGCCGGGTTCGCCGGGTCGACCCGGCCGGGGGAGAGGGTCAGCGCCGCCCCGCCGCGGACCCTGCGCACCCCGGTCGCCGTGGTCGCGTCGCCGCCCGCGCGGTCGGTGAAGGAGACCCGCTCGGGGTTGAACAGGAACGCCTGGCGGATGTTGCCCCCGGGCTCGCCGCCGTCCGCCTTGTCCACCGGGTCGATGCCCCGCCAGTCGTAGCGCGGGCCGCCGGCCGCGACGATCGCGTCGATCAGCCTGCCGACCGTCGCGTCGGCCGCCACGGTGCCGTCGTCCGTGGCGCCGTTGTTGTCCTGGATCTCCTCCAGCGACACGATGTCGGGCGACTTCAGGTGGTGCACGATCGCGTCGGCGTGCGCCGCGAACGTGCCGTCGGACGGGTCGAGGTTCTCGACGTTGTACGTCGCCACCGCCAGCTCGCGGGCGCTCTGCGGGCGCGTCGACTCGCGCCGCGTGCCGCCGCTCTCCAGGGCACCGATCTCGTTCGCGACCAGCGTGTAGCCGCCGTACTGGCTGTAGTCCAGCGGACCGGCGGTGGTGCCGGACAGGGTGTCGCCCACGTCGGCGGCGGGGAAGCCGGCCGGCGTGCCCAGGGACTGGATCTGCAGGCGGCCGGTGTTCTGGTCGTCGTAGGAACCGTAGACCGTGCCGCCGCGGCGGTTGGCGTTCTCCCAGGGCTTCACCGTGACCCACAGCTCGGTGTACGGGTCCGAGGCGCCGACCACGCGGGCGTCGGAGACCCGGACGTTCATGCCCTCCAGGGACTCGTAGTGGTCGAGGGCGTACGCACCCGGCCTCAGCCGCAGGCCGTCGACCGACCCGTTCGCCGTCCCGTCGCCCTCGGGGGCGTACGCGCGCGGCACCGAGCGGGCGGAGACGGTCGTCGCGGCCGGGACGGGGTTGCCGCCGGAGACGACGGCGACCGTCGGCCGGGTGATCTCGGTGATCGACTGGTTGCCCGAGGAGGTGCCGCCGGGGACGTACTCCGAGACCGTGCCCGACACGGTGACCGCGTCACCGACGGCGACCTCCGGGACCGCGTCGGTGAAGACGAAGACGCCTTCGCTGGTGGCCGGGTCGGCGTCCGGCCGCGGGTCCTGGATCCAGAAGCCCTTCGAACCGCCGTGGCCGCGGACGCCGATGACGATTCCGGCCACGTCCGTGACCTGCCTGCCCGCGTACGGCGACAGACGGGTGCTGCCCTGGATGTCGTGGATCCGCACCGGGCCGGCCGGGTCGGGGCCGGCGTGCGCGGGCGCGGTGAGGACGAGGGTGGACGCCGCCGAGCAGACGGCGGCGACGGTGAGCGCGGCGAGGCGCGTGGCGGACCTGCTGGCCAACGGGATCCCTCCGGGGGGCGTGACGTGATGCCGGGACGAGGGCGGGGCCCTCGCGCTTCTGCTCGCTGTTTCTCCACTCGCTTTCTACGCGCGTCAATCTCCTGCCCGGCCGAGCCCGTTGTCAAGGTTTCGGCCATGTACGCCACTCGACAGGGAGATGAACCGGGCGGCATGGGCGGAAACATGTCTAGGCTGAGTCGTTGAGCGGTACGGCGTCCGGATGGCCGTACGGCGGTCGAGGCGCGCGAGGAGAAACACACCGATGTCAGACAGCTCCACCCTGCCGCCCGCGCGGCTGCGCCCCGAAGCGGAGCTGGCCCGCGACGCGCTGACGGCGCCGGTGCTCGCCAGGGCCGCGGGGCTGGCCCGCTGGGCGGGTCCCGACACCCGTGTCGACGCCGGGGGCGGACTCGTCGAGGAGCAGCTGCCCGCCGCGGCCGAGCACCTCGGGCTGAGCGGGGACGACGCCGCCGCGTACGCGAGCGAGGCCTGGCGGATCGCCGTGGACACCGGGCTCGTCGACATCACCGACGAGGAGGCGGGCACCGTCGCCGCGGGTGCGGACCTCGCCCTGCTCACCGGCGGTTCCCCGCAGGACGTGCTCGGCATCTGGCTCACCGCCCTGGAGGCGGTGCTCGCCGACGCGAGCGTGCCCGACCTCGACGACCTGGTCGACGCGATGGCCGAGGGCGGCGAGGCCGACCTCTCCTCCCTCGACTGGGACCCCGAGGCCGAGGCCGAGTTCCTCGACGGTGTGCTCGGCAACCTGTACCTGCTCACCGTCGGCGAGGAGAGCCCCGGCGACGCCCCGGTGCCGCTGCCCGCCCTGGCCGCCTCCGTCATCGTGCCCGGCGACATGGGCGAGCCCAGCAACGAGGTGCTCGAACAGGTCTCGGACGCCATGATGCGCCTGGACGACCAGTTCCGGCTGCTCGAACCGGTCGGGCTCGTCGCGTACCAGCCGGTCGACGAGGCGCTGATGGCCGACGCCGACGAGGAGCCCGCGGCGCCCGTCGACGAGGCCGACGTCGCCCGCTACGGCATGGTGCGGCTCACCCCGCTGGGACTGTACGGACTGCGCGCCCGGCTCCTGGACGCCGGGTTCGAGGCCCCCGCCGTCGGCGACCTCGCCGACAAGGGCGCCGACGCGCTCCTCGACGGCACCGCCCCCTTCCCGCCGGGCGCGGCCCACGCCGAGACCGAGCTGTGGCTGGCCGGGCGCGGCCCGCTCGGCGCCGCCCGCGAACTGCTGGCGGCGGCCCGCGGTTCCGACCCCGGCGCGCCGCTGCGCCGGCTCCGCTGCCAGCAGGCGCTCTCCCTCGTCGGCGCCGAGGCCGAGCCCGCGCTGCGGGAGGTCCTCGACGACGCCGAGCTGGGCGGTCTGGCCCGGGTGTGGCTCACGGAGCACGGCGCCCGGGACGTGCCGCCGCCACCGCAGGAGATGGTCTTCTGGCTGACCATCGACACCGTCGCCGCGCAGCTCGCCGCCGAGGGCAACTCCGAGGAGCTGCAGGCCCTGGTGGAGGGCCTGGCCCAGCAGCACGGCGGCTTCTTCGACACCGCCTGGCGCGTCGGCCACCCGGCGACCCCGGACGTCCTGGAGGCGATGGGGCGGCTGCACCCCGACAAGAAGATCGCCAAGGAGGCCCGCAAGGCGGCCTTCAAGGCCCGCTCCCAGCACGGCGGCTGACGGGGCGGGGCGGCGCGGGCGGGCGGGGGCGGGGCGAGGGGCCGGTAACGGGCATCGGCGCGGGTAGAGGTCGCCGCCCGTTCAGGTCCCGTTCAGGCATGGGCGTGTCTCCCGTTCAGACGCGGGCGGAACCGTGACGCCGGACCGAGGTACGCCACCCTCCACGGCTCGCCCACCGTCACAGGAGACACCATGTCGCTCACCCGCAGGGACTTCGCCGGCCGAACGGCGCTCACCGGCGCCGGAGTCGCACTGGCGGGCAGTGTCGGCGCCCTCGCCACCGCCCCGAACGCCCTCGCGTCCACGGACACCGAGGGCGTGGGGGAGGAACACGGCCACGGTCATGGCCACGACCACGGCGGCATCGGCTACGGACCGCTGATCCCCGACCCGGACGGCATCCTCGCCCTGCCCGCCCGCTTCAGCTACGAGGTCATCACCTACTCCGGGCGGACCAGGCTGGAGTCCGGCGAGTACACCCCGTCCAACCACGACGGAACCGTTACCTTCGACGGGCCCCGCGGCACCACCCTCCTCGTCAACAACCACGAGCTGGGCGGCCCCCGCGACGACTGGCCGCACCCGGTGCCGCTCACCGAGGGACTCGTCTACGACCCCGCCGCCGCCGGCGGCTGCACCGTCGTCGAGGTCCGCCGCGGCGGACACGTCGCCGAGTGGGTCGGCATCGCCGGCACCGCCACCAACTGCGCGGGCGGCAGCACCCCGTGGGGCACCTGGCTGACCTGCGAGGAGACCGAGGACAAGGCCGGCTCCAACGGCATGACCAAGGACCACGGCTACGTCTTCGAGGTCGACCCCGAGGACCGCCGCGCCAACCGGGACCCCCAGCCCGTCAAGGCGCTCGGCCGCTACGCCCACGAGGCCGTCGTCGTCGACCCCAAACGCGGCCACCTCTACCTCACCGAGGACGCCTCCGGACCCAACGGCCTGCTCTACCGCTGGAGTCCGCCGGAGCGCTTCCGGCACGGCCGCGGCCGGCTGCGCGCCCTCGCCGAGGACGCCGGCGTCCTCCAGGCGTTCAAGTGCTTCGACTCCGGCGGGAGGTTCGTCGACGACCTCTCCCGCGCGACGAAGACCGGCACGGTCTACGGCGTCGACTGGGTGGACGTCCCCGACCGCGACGCGAAGACCACCTCCGTGCGCAAGCAGTTCGCCGACGGCGAGGTCACCCGCGCCCGCAAGCTGGAGGGCATGTGGTGGGCGGACGGCGGCACCTACATCGTCTCCTCCTACGCCCGTGACGAGAGCCCCGGCCGCCCGCACGACGGCCAGGTCTGGTTCTACGACCCGGGGCGCCGCACCCTGACCCTGAAGGTCCTGCTCGGCGTCAACGCCGCCCCCGACGAGGACGGCGCCTTCGACGGCCCCGACAACATCACCGTCTCCCCGTACGGCGGCCTGGTCATCGCCGAGGACGGCGAGGGCGTCCAGCACCTCTTCGGCGCCACCGACAGCGGGCGCACCTACCCCATCGCCCGCAACGAGCTGAACATCGGGACCGAGGACGACCCCGAGTACAGCGAGTTCACCGGCGTCACCTTCTCGCCCGACGGCCGGACCCTGTACGCCAACATCCAGACGCCCGGCATCATGCTGGCGATCACCGGGCCCTGGAAGCGCCAGCGCCGGGAACGCTAACCGACGGCCGGCAGCAGGAGGCGGAAGACGCAGCCGCCGCCGGGGCGTCCGTCCAGCTCCAGGCGTCCGTCGTGCGCCTCGGCGATGGCGGAGGCGATGGCGAGCCCGAGACCCGAGCCGGCCGCGCGGTCCGGGTCGCGCGGCCCGGCCCGGTAGAAGCGGCTGAAGACGTGCCGCGCGTCGTCCGGGGCGATGCCCGGCCCGTCGTCGGCGACCTCGACCACGCACACGGTGGCCCCGTACGGCATCGGCCGCCCCGCGCCGACCCGGCCGGGCCGGTCCGTGCCGCCGGTCTCCCCGCCGGCCCGGGCGGCGCCCACCTGGACGACGACCCGGCTGCCGGCCGGGGTGTGCGCACACGCGTTGGACAGGAGGTTGCCCAGGATCTGGGCGAGCTGGTGGCCGTCGCCGAGCGCCTCGACGACGTCGAGGTCCTGCCCCCCGTCGTCTTCTTCGTGATCGTGATCGGGACCGGGACCGTGATCGGGACCGGTGCCGGAGTCCGCACCGGTCCCGGGGCCGCCGAGCGGCTGGAGCCCGATGTGCCGGTCCGGGTGGCGTACGGCGGTGCCGGCGATGGCGTCCGCGCACAGGGAGAGCAGGTCGACGCGCTCGCGGCGGCGCACGGGCGCGTGACCGAGCTTGGCGAGCAGGAAGAGGTCGTCGACCAGGCGGCTCATGCGGTCGGCGTTGTGCACGATCCGGCTGTGCGCCTCCCGGCGCCGCCCGCCGGTCATCCCGGGCTGGTCGACGAGCAGTTCGGCGAAACCCTGGATCGCCGTGAGCGGAGTCCGCAGTTCGTGACCCGCGTCCGCCATGAACCGCCGCATGCGCCGCTCCGAGTCCTCGGCCCGGCGCAGGGCGCTGCGGAGCCGGTCGAGCATCGTGTTGAGCGCCAGACCCAGGCGCCCCACCTCCGTGTCGGCGTCGGCCACCGGCACGTTCAGCTCCAGGTCGCCCGCGGTGATGTGCTCGGCGGTGCGCTCCACCCGGGTGAGCGGACGCAGGCCGAGGCGGACGGCGGCGTTGCCCAGCAGCACCACGCCGCCCGCGGCCAGCGTGCCGAGTCCGACACCGAACCAGAGCAGCTTGGCCGTCGCGCCGTCCACGGTGTCGAGCGGCAGCGCCACCACCGACCGCACCTGTCCGGGCCCCGAACTCGCGAGCACCCGCCAGTCGGCGCCGTCGCCGCCGTCGGCCGGCACCGTGGCGGGCCGGCCGTCGGACAGCTCCAGGTCGGCCGCCCGGTCGGGCAGGGCCGGTCCGGCGGGGCTGGTGCGCCCGAGCGCGTCCTTGAGCAGGTCGCCCCGCGGGCTGTAGAAGAAGACGCGGTAGTCGGAGGGCAGGACGTCGGGGGCCCGGTGGCTGAGGCTGCCGTCGGCCAGGTCCTCGTACATCCCGGGAGGCGGCCGGAACCCGGCGAGCCGTTCGTCGACCTGGTCGGTCAGCCAGGACCGCAGGACCACCAGGCCGGCGAGCTGGCAGAGGGCGACCGCACCGGTGGCCAGGAGCCCGGCGATCAGCACGAGGCGGCTGCGCAGCGAGCGCGGACGCAGCCGGCCCGGACGGCTCACGGTGCCCCCGCCCCCGCCCCCGCCTCCTCGGGCGGGAGCCGCAGGCAGTAGCCCACCCCGCGCACGGTGTGGATCAGCGCGGGCGGCACCTGGTCGATCTTGCGGCGCAGGCTCTTCACGTACGTGTCGACGATGCGGGTGTCGCCGGAGAAGTCGTACTGCCAGACCTGGCGCAGGATCTCCCGCTTGTCCAGGACCCGTTCCGGGTGGGACAGCAGGCAGGACAGGAGACGGAACTCGGTCGGCGACAGCTTCACCGCACGCTCCGCGCGGCGGACGCGGTGGGCGTCCTCGTCCAGGGTCAGGTCCGCGTACCGCAGCGGGGCGCGCGTCCCGGCGGACGGCACGGCAGGCGTGCCGCGGCGCAGGATGGCCCTGATGCGCAGCAGGACCTCCTGGACGTGGAACGGCTTGGTGACGTAGTCGTCGCCGCCCGAGCTGAGGCCGATGATGCGGTCCTCGATGTCGGTCCGCGCGGTGAGGAAGAGCACCGGCGTGTAGCAGCCCCTCGCCCGGAGTTCACGGGTGAGCAGGAACCCGTCCGTGTCGGGCAGCATCACGTCCAGGACGATCAGGTCCGGCCGTCCGCCGTCCGCCTCGGCCATCGCCTCCCGCCCGCAGGCCGCGGTGACGACGCTGTGGCCGGCGGCGGTGAGCGCGGCGGTGAGCAGCGCGCGGATGCTCGGGTCGTCCTCCACGACGAGGATGGTGTGCCCGCCGGCGGACGTCCGCGGGAGGGGGCGGTGCTCGGTCATGGTGCGACACCTCGGGCGTATCGGGCGGGGAGAGGCGGTGGTGCGGGGGTGGTGCGGGGTGGTGGTGCGGGCCGTGGCCCCGGCCCGCGGGCGGGCGGGGGCCACGGTGCGGCGCGATGTTAGCCGGGCAGCCTGTGCGGGACCCGTCAGCCGGTCACCTGCTCGTTCGCGGCGAGGGCCTTGCCGCGTTCGGTGACGGTCTTGCGCAGGGTGGCCACGGCCGCGTCCAACTGTTCGGAGTCGGCGCCCGCGGCGCGGGCCTGGTCGGCGAGGTCCGTCAGCGTCCGGTTGGCGGCGCCGGATCCGAAGAACGCCTCGTACAGCTTCCGGTACGCCTTCTCGTAGACGTCGTCGAAGGCGTCCGACTCCAGGAACCTCGTCTTGAGGACGTGCCCGGACATGAGGCCGCCGCGTCCCGCCGCCTGGCCCTGGCCCTGACCTTGGCCCTGTTCCTGCCCTTGTCCTCCTCCCGGCCCCGGCCCCTGCTCCGGCCTCTGTTCTTGTTCCGGCCACTGCCCCGGCGGCTGGGCCTGTCCTGCCCGCTGGTCCTGTCCGGGTGCCTGGTCCTGCCCCGGTGCGCCGTCCGCGCCGGGGCGGACGGCTCCGCCGCCCATGCCGACGGAGTCGTCCGGGCCCGTGGTCGCGTCCCCGCTGAAGGTGAGGTTGTAGTCCCAGCCGAGCACCGAGAACTTCTTGGTGCCCAGGTCGTACCGGAGCAGGTAGTTCTTGCCCGGGCCGGCCATGTCGTCGAAGTTCAGCAGCAGGTTCTGCGAGGCGGCGTAGGAGGCGAGGGAGTCGACGTCCACGTAGGTGCCGAGGTCGCGGGCGAACTCCTCGTCCGACGCCTCGTTGACCCACTTGATGAGCTTCATGACCGGTTCGAGGTCCTGGCTGCCCTTCTTGTTGAGCTGCTTGAAGGACTCCTCGTAGTCGGTCGGGTCGTCGCCGACGTAGTCGAAGCTGCTGCCGGCCCGGGCCTTGTACAGCACCGCGTCGCCGTCGCCGATGTCCTCGCCGTAGTCGGTGTCGGGGTTCTCCACCATCAGCCGGGTGGCGGCCGGGCGGTTGTTCACCGTGAGGGAGGTGAAGCCGTACCGCTCGGCCTTCTGGCCGCTTCCGTCGGTGAGCGAGAGGGACAGCGCCTCGTTGAGCGGCACCTCGGCGTTGCTGCCCGGACGCAGCGAGATCTCCCGCTCGCCCTGGTAGGCGCGGCCCTCGACGTACTCGTCGATCTTTATGAGCCAGGGCAGTTCCTCGGGCTTCTTCTCGGACAGGTCGTACATCGCCATGCCCCCGCCGCCCGCACGGCCGCCCGCACCGCCGCCCGCACCGCCTCCGCCGCCCGCGGCACCGCCGTCGTCCTGCCTGTCGTCCTGCCCGTCGCCGTCGCCGTCGCCGTCGCCGTCGCCGTCGCCGTTGCCGTTGCCGTTGGCGCCGCCTGCCGCGGCGCCGCCCGCGTTGCCCCGGCGGGCGCCCTGCGGGGCGCCGTCCGGCATGTCCTGGCCGCCACCAGGCATGCCGCGGTTGCCGCCCCGCAGGGACATCAGAGTGGAGTTGCCCTTGAGGCGGATGCCGACGTCGTTCAGGTAGACGCCGTCGATGGTGAGGTCCGCCTCGATGTACTCCTTCGTGCCGTCGTCCTTGAACTCCTTGATCATCTTGTCGAAGTCGGTCTGGTCGTACGTGAGTTGCACCGAGTGCGGGACCGACGTGTCGTAGAGGCCCACCGACCCCCCGACGTCCTCGGTGACGGCGTCCGCCTCGACGCGCGAGGCGGAGGTGACGTACGGGGAGATCCGCGCGTCGCCGAGGAAGTACACCATCGAGGCGAGGCCCACCCCGAGGGCGGCGGCCGGTTTCCAGTGGTGGCGCAGCCGTACCGGCAGCCGGTCCCGCAACCTTCGTGCGCGTCGCGCCGTCGGGTCGGGCGCCATCACAGGTCGGTGGTGTCGTAGCCGGTCAGTACGGTGACCCGCTGTCCCGACGTACGCTCCTGGAGGGCGTTGACGAGGTCGCCGGGCTCGGCGCCCTTCTTCAGGCGGACGGTGTAGAACACCTCGCTGAGCGCGCCGCCGCGGATCGTCTCCGTGCTGACCAGCTCGAACTCGCTGGTGTACTTGATCAGTACGTCGCGGATCTGCGGGGTGTAGTCGTCACCGGCCGGCACCTGCACCTTGACGACCTGGCGCTGCACGTTGAGGGCGAACCAGTCGAACTTGAACATGATGAGGACGACCGCGCAGATCACCACGGCGCCGACCGCCGCCAGCGTGTAGAAGCGGGCGCCGCAGGCCATGCCGATGGCCATCGCCAGGAAGATGAAGCCGACGTCCCTGGTCTCCTTGACCGCGTTGCGGAAGCGGACCACGGACAGGGCGCCGACCAGGGAGAACGCCCTCGCCAGGTTGGAGCCGACGACCAGCATGATCAGCGCGACGATCATGCCGACGATCACCAGGGTCTGCACGTAGGACTGGCTGTAGGAGACGTTGCGGTGCGTGTACCGGTACACGAAGCCGATCAGTGTGGACAGGACGAACGACAGCGCCATCGCCGCCACGACGTCGGCCACGCTGAACGTGCCGCTGAGTTCCTGCAGATCGAGATCGAAGTTCACTTGGCTCCTGCTTTCAACGGCGCGTGGGGCGCCGGCCGCTTCCGCAGCGGCTGTTCCTCTGATGGGGTGGGCGGCGGGAAGTCCGCCTCGTTGACATGGAAGACGGACCGGGGCGCGAGTCCGAACGCCTCGATGGACTGCACGTACTTGGAGACCCGGACCAGGTTCAGGTTGCGGCGCGCCGCCAGGTCCGTGATCCAGTGCGGGGTGCGCTCGTTGACCTTGATCTCCATGATCGACATGTGCGGCGGGACGGTGAACCGGTTCTCGGGCGTGGGAGTCCCGAAGTGGAAGTCCCGGTCCCGGCCCCGCACCCGCCGGTCGAAGGTGACGCGCAGGCCGGTGTCGGAGCCCCGTCCGACCAGTGCCTCGCGCTGGTAGCCGGTGATCGCGGTGGCCCGCAGGTCCAGCCGTACGACGAGGTCGAGCACCTCCTGGACGAAGGCGCCCTCCCGCTCCGAGTGGTCGACGGCTTCCCTGCCGTCGCACAACTGCCGGGCCGTGCCGTAGGGGAGGGTGATCCGGCGCTTCTGGGTGACGCGGTTGACGCGCTGCTTGATCTCCACGCAGACCGGGGAGTCGTCGGTGACGCCGTCGAGGCCGCCGTAGTGCCGGATGCGCAGTTTGCGCCGGAACTTCAGGCCCTCGATCTTCTCCCAGTAGAACCGCAGGCGGGGAGTGTCGTAGTAGAGGCTCCACACGCCGTACCCGCCGACCGGGCTGTGCGCGTCCCGGTCCATGCGCTCGGCCAGCTCGTCCCCGATGGCCGCGGCCTGCTCCACCGGGACCAGGTACTTCAGCTCGAACCGGTTGAACGCGTGCAGGCGGCTCGCCACATGCAACGGTTCCTCACCCTGCGAGGGGACCACCCTGCGCCTCCTTCGTCGTACGTCGCCGACCGACCGGCCAGGAGTACGCAACCAACGGCAGATGAGGGCGCCATGAGAATCCCGGGTGGATTGGAGGAGTCTTCCGGGCGTCCTGGAGATGAACGGAAGGGGCTTCCCGGGGCGCCTCGGTAGGCTGGGCCGTACGTGCCGAGGGGCAGGGGGAGTGATGGCGCAGGTCAAGCCCATGCGAGCGGATGCCCGGCGCAATCGCGAGCGGTTGCTGCGGGCGGCGGCCGGGGTGTTCGCCGAGCACGGTGCGGGCGCGTCGCTGGACGACATCGCCCGGCGGGCGGAGGTCGGGACCGGCACGCTGTACCGGCACTTCCCGACGCGGCAGGCGCTGCTGGAGGCCGTCTACCTCGAAAGCGTCGAGGCGATCGCGGCCCGCGCCGACACGATCGCGGCCGCCCGCCCGCCGGGGGCGGCGCTCGTCGTGTGGCTGGGCGAACTCGCCGTCGGCATGCTTCAGGTGCGCGGGCTGAAGGCGCTCCTCGGCACGGCCGTCACCGGGGCGGAAGCGGTGGCGGGCCGCGCGGACGGTGCGGATCGTGCGGATCGCGCGGACCGGGCGTGCGGCGACTGTGTGCGCGGCGCGGCGGAGCGGTTGGTGCGCGCGGCGCAGGAGGCGGGGGCGGTGCGGGGCGACGTCGCGCCGATCGACGTGCTCCGGCTGGTGCACGGGGTCGTGACGGCGTGCGAGTCGGCCGGGGAGACGGACGGGACGGCCGTCCGGCGGTACCTGTCGCTGCTCATGGAGGGACTGACGCGGGCCTAGCGGGCCGGCGGGGATCGGGGGACTCGGGACTGGGGGGCTCTGTGCGTGGAGGCGCCCCGCCCTCCAGGCCCGGGCGGGGCGCCTTCGGTGTCCGGCCGGTCGGCTACAGCGCCTGGGCCGACGGCTTCACCATGCCGCGCACCGTGCGGGACTTGACGAAGTTGCCCATGGCCGTCATGTCCCACTCGCCGGAGTACTGGCGGATCAGCTTGGCCATCATCACGCCGGTCTGCGCCTCGGCGCTGGTGAGGTCGAAGCGGACCAGCTCCTCGCCGGTCGCGGCGTCGATGAGGCGGCAGTACGCCTTGGCGACCTCCGTGAACTTCTGGCCGGAGAAGGAGTTGACCGTGAAGACCAGGCCGCTGACCTCCTGCGGGAGTCGGCCGAGGTCGACGACGATCACCTCGTCGTCACCGCCGCCCTCGCCGGTCAGGTTGTCGCCGGAGTGCTTGACCGCGCCGTTCAGGATCGAGAGCTTGCCGAAGTAGCAGCTGTCGATGTGGTTGCGCTGCGGGCCGTAGGCGATGACCGACGCGTCCAGGTCGATGTCCTTGCCGCGGTACGCCGGCTCCCAGCCGAGGCCCATCTTGACCTGGGAGAGCACCGGCCGGCCGCCCTTGACGAGGGACACGGTCTGGTTCTTCTGGAGGCTGACCCGGCCCTTGTCGAGGTTGATCTTGCCGGTGCCCGGGGCGGGGGCGGGCGGTGCCGCCGGCGGCGCGGGCGGGGCGGCGGGCGTCGTCCGGGCGACGGAACGCGGCGCGGGCGGCGCGGCCGGTGCGGGCGGCGCGGCCGGCGGCGGGGTGGCCGCCTGCGCCGGGGCCGGGGTCGCGGCCGGTGCGGGCTCCTCCACCGTGACGCCGAAGTCCGTCGCGATGCCGGCCAGGCCGTTGGCGTAGCCCTGGCCGACCGCGCGGGCCTTCCAGGCGCCGTTGCGCAGGTAGACCTCGACGATCACCAGGGCGGTCTCGGCGCCGAGCTGCGGGGGCGTGAAGGTGGCGAGGACGGAGTTGTCGTCCGCGTTGCGGATGGTGGCCGTCGGCTCCACGCCCTGGAAGGACTGGCCGGCGGCGTCCGGGCTGGCGGTGACGACGATCTTCTCGATGCCCGCGGGTACGGCGGCGGTGTCGACCGTGATCGCGTCCGGAGCGGTGCCGCCGCCCGAGCGGTAGGTCACGCCCTGGCCGGTGGGCTGGTTGTAGAAGATGAAGTCGTCGTCGGAGCGCACCTTGCCGTCGGCGGTGAGCAGCAGGCCCGATACGTCGAGCCGCACGGGAGCGGCGACGTCCACCGTCACGCGGGCGGCGGAGAGGGGGATGTTCGAGCCGGGGGTCATAGCTGTCATGCCGGGTGAACGAGCGGGGGCGTTTTACCGTTCCCTTACCCGGCGGCCAATCGGGTGGGGGGGGAAAAGCG
>NZ_JOFH01000049.1 GCF_000721235.1 Streptomyces olivaceus | reverse complement strand
ACGAGATGCTCAGGAGTCTCGTGGGCTCGGAGATGTGTATAAGAGACAGGCTCCTCCCCCCCCCTGGCCCCGCCTGACAGCCCCCCCCGCCTCCTGACAGTCCCCGCCCCCTCTGCCGGCCCGTCGGTCCGTCGCCGCCCCTCGGCCCGGATCCCGCGGGCGGGTAAAGTGTCGGCGTCGTCATCACCCGTACGGGGGGAAGCCGGTGCAATTCCGGCGCTGACCCGCAACCGTGAACCGCCCGCCGAGCCCCTCCGGGCCCCGGGCCGGTGAGCCGGACTGCCCCGCGCGGACGTGACCGGCTCACGTGCCCGGCGCCCGCCGGAGCACGGGCACCGTCGAGGCATACGGGGCCGAGCCGCCGGGGGTGCCCCGTGCTGCCCGGTCCCGCACAGGGAAAGGCACCCGCCGCTCATGAACGTCCGCCGTCGCAGCAGCGTCGCGGCTCTGGCCGCCACCGCCGTGATAGGCGTCGCCGCCGCGCCCGCGGTCGCCGCCGACCCGTCACCGTCCGCCACCACGTCCGCGCCGTCCACCGCCGCGTCCGGGCTGTACGGGTCCGGCAACCCGCAGTTCGACGGCGTCTGGCGCCAGTCCCTCGCGCTGCTCGCGCAGGACACGGTGGGCGTGGTCCCGTCGTCGAAGGCCGTGAAGTGGCTCACGGACCAGCAGTGCGACGACGGCTCCTTCGCCCCCTTCCGCGCCGACCCGGCCAAGGCCTGCGACGCCAAGACCATGGTCGACACCAACAACACGGCCGCCGCCGTCCAGGCTTTGTGGGCCGTCGGCGGACACGGTGACGTCGTCGACGACGCCCTCGGCTGGCTGAAGTCCGTACAGAACAAGGACGGCGGCTGGGGCTACAGCCCCGGCACCCCCAGCGACGCCAACTCCACCTCCGTCGTCATCGGCGCCCTGACCGCCACGGAGACCGACCCCGAGGGCGTCGAGAAGAACGGCAAGTCCCCCTACGACGCCCTGCTGGCCCTGGCCCTGCCCTGCGCCGAGGACAAGGGCGCGGGCGCCTTCGCCTTCCAGCCGGACAAGGACGGCAAGCTCCTCGCCAACGCGGACGCCACCGCCGCCGGTCTCCTCGGCGCCCTCGGCAAGGGCCTGGTCACGGAGGCCGGCGAGAAGACCGACGCCGCCTCCTGCGCCGACGCGGACGAGCCCACCCGCGAGCAGGCCGCCGCCAACGCCGCCGCGTACCTCACCGACGCCCTCGCCAAGGACGGCCACCTCAAGTCGGCCCTCGGCGGCTCGCCGGACCAGCCCGACTACGGCAACACCGCCGACGCCGTCGCCGCCCTCGCCGCGCAGGGCGGTGCGGACAAGGCGGCCGGGCCGCTGGCCTGGCTGAAGAAGAACGCCGGGCAGTGGGCCGAGGAGAGCGGCCCCGCCGCCTACGCCCAACTGATCTTCGCCGCCCACGCCACGGGCACCGACCCGCGCGACTTCGGCGGCACGGACCTGGTGGAGCAACTGAACGCGACGGGCCCGGCCCCGCAGGGCGCGAAGGCGAGCGACACCGCCACCGGCAAGGCCGAGGACGAGGACGAGAAGAAGGACGACTCCCCCTTCGGCGTGTGGTGGTACGTCGGTGTCTGCCTGGTCTTCGGCATCGGTATCGGCTTCCTGATCAGCAACCGCGGCAAGCAGCAGCCGTGATCCGCCGCGTCGCCCTCCTCGCCCTGGCCGCGTTGCTGCTCGTCGCAACCGCGGGCCAGGCGCAGGCCGCCGGGTACCGCTACTGGTCCTTCTGGGACCGTGACGGCGACCAGTGGGTCTACGCCACCCAGGGCCCGTCGACGGCCCGCCCCTCCGACGGCGACGTCCAGGGCTTCCGCTTCTCGGTGAGCGAGGACTCTGGCGACGCGGCCCAGCCGCGCGGCACGGCGGACTTCGCGTCGATCTGCGCGAAGACCCCGGCCGAGGACGGGAGCAAGCGCGTGGCCCTGGTCCTCGACTTCGGCACGGCCGCCGACGCCCCGTCCGGCGAGACCCCGCCGCCCCCGCGCACGGCCTGCGCCCGGGTCTCCCCCGACGCGACCAGCGCCGACACCCTGGCGACGGTGGCCGACCCCCTCCGCTACAACACCAACGCCCTCCTCTGCGCGATCGGGGACTACCCGAAGTCGGGGTGCGGGGAGCAGGTGTCGGACAAGCAGCAGCCCCGGAACGAATCAGCACCACCGGAGGAAAAGACCACCGCGGACGACGACGGCGGCGGCCCTTCGGTCGGCCTCATCGCCGGCGCAGCGGCGATCGCCGCCCTCGCCACCGCAGGAGCCTGGCAAGCAAGGCGGCGCAGAAATGCCACCGACTGACCCTACGGACAGTCGCGCCGCACACCCTGCGGGCAGTCGTGCCGCACACCCTGCGGGCAATCGTGCCGCTGGGGCGGCACGGGTGGGCGCAGGCGGCACCCTGCACGCGCCGGCAAGCGCCCCCACCCGCCACAGCCGCCCCGCACCTACCCACCCCGGCGCCTGGTGGCTCTGGGCCCTATCCCTAGGCACCGCCGCCACCCGCACCACCAACCCCCTCCTCCTCGCCCTCCTCATCACCGTCTCCGCCTACGTCGTCATCACCCGCCGCCCCCACGCCCCGTGGTCCCGCTCCTACGGCGCCTTCGTCAAACTCGCCCTCGCCGTCCTCCTCATCCGCCTCCTCTTCACCACGATCCTCGGCTCCCCCATCCCCGGCACCCACACCCTCCTCACCCTCCCCGAAGTCCCCCTCCCCCACTGGGCGCAGGGCATCCGCCTCGGCGGCCCGGTCACCGCGGAGGGCCTCGCCTTCGCGCTGTACGACGCGATGAAGCTGGCCACGCTCCTCATCTGCGTCGGCGCCGCGAACGCCCTGGCCAACCCCGCCCGCCTCCTCAAGTCCCTCCCCGGCGCCCTGTACGAGATGGGCGTCGCCGTGGTCGTGGCCCTCACCTTCGCGCCGAACCTCATCGCCGACGTCCAGCGCCTGCGCGCCGCCCGCCGCCTGCGCGGCCGTCCCGACCGGGGCGTACGCGGGCTACTGCAGGTCGGGCTCCCGGTGCTGGAGGGCGCCCTGGAACGCTCCGTCGCCCTCGCCGCCGCGATGGACGCCCGCGGCTACGGCCGTACCGCCCGGGTCCCGGCCCCCGTACGCCGTACCACCGCCGCCCTCACCCTCGGCGGCCTGCTCGGCATCTGCGCGGGGACGTACGGCCTGCTGACCGCCGCGGGCGGCACGTACGGCATCCCGGTCCTCGTCGCCGGTGTCGCGGCAGCCCTCGGGGGCCTGTGGCTCGGCGGCCGACGCACGGTCCGCACCCGCTACCGCCCCGACCGCTGGGACGCCCGGGCCTGGCTGGTCACGGCCTCCGGCGTCGCGGTCGCCGCGCTGCTCTTCCTCGCCGCCGCCCGCGACCCGGCGGCGCTGCACCCGGGCGTGGTCCCGTTGACCGCCCCCACCCTCCCCCTCTGGCCGGCGGCAGCCGTACTCCTCGGCCTGCTCCCGGCGTTCGTCACCTCCGCACCGGAGAACACCATGGGTACGCCCGTGAAGGAGCCGTCGTGATCCACTTCGAGGACGTGTCGGTCACCTACGACGGCGCGGCCGAACCCACCGTCAGCCACGTGGACTTCGAGGTCCCGGAGGGCGAACTCGTCCTGCTGGCCGGTCCGTCCGGGGTCGGCAAGTCCACCGTCCTCGGCGCGGTCGGCGGCCTCGTCCCGCACTTCACCGGCGGCACGCTGAGCGGCCGGGTCACCGTGGCCGGCCGCGACACCCGCACCCACAAGCCGCGCGAACTCGCCGACGTGGTCGGCACGGTGGGCCAGGACCCGCTCTCGCACTTCGTGACGGACACCGTCGAGGACGAGCTGGCCTACGGCATGGAGTCGCTGGGCCTCGCCCCGGACGTGATGCGCCGCCGCGTCGAGGAGACCCTGGACCTCCTGGGCCTGGCCGCCCTCCGCTCCCGCCCCATCGCCACGCTCTCCGGCGGCCAGCAGCAGCGGGTCGCGATCGGCTCGGTCCTCACCCCGCACCCGGACGTCCTGGTCCTGGACGAGCCGACCTCCGCCCTGGACCCGGCCGCCGCCGAGGAGGTACTGGCCGTCCTCCAACGCCTGGTCCACGACCTGGGCACGACGGTCCTGATGGCCGAGCACCGCCTGGAACGGGTCATCCAGTACGCCGACCAGGTCGTCCTGCTCCCGGCCCCCGGCGCCGCACCCGTCCTCGGCGCCCCGGCGGACGTGATGGCGGTGTCGCCGGTCTACCCGCCGGTCGTCGGCCTGGGCAGGCTGGCGGACTGGTCCCCGCTCCCCCTGACGATCCGCGACGCCCGCCGCCGTGCCGCTCCGCTGCGGGAGCGTCTGTCCACCCGGGAGATCCCGGACCACACCCCACCGTCGGCGGCCCAGCTCCCGGCACCCCCGGCACTCCGCCCCGCCCCCGCCCGCTGGTGGCGCCGTAACAGCCAGACCACATCCCCCACCACCCCCACCCCCACCCCGTACGCGGCGGAGGTCCGCTCCCTCGCCGTGCGCCGAGGCGGCGTCCAGGCCCTGCGCCACGTCGGCCTGACCGTCTCCCCCGGCGAGACGGTCGCCCTGATGGGCCGCAACGGCGCCGGAAAGTCCACCCTCCTCTCCGCGCTCGTCGGCCTCGTCGAACCGTCCGCCGGTTCGGTCCGGGCCGGGGACGCGGTACCGCACCGCACGGCGCCCCGGGACTTGGTACGCAGGGTCGGCCTGGTCCCGCAGGAGCCGCGCGACCTGCTGTACGCCGACACGGTCGCCGCGGAGTGCGTGGCGGCCGACCGCGACGCGGACGCACCTTCCGGCACCTGCCGCGCCCTGCTCACGGAGCTGCTCCCCGGCGTCACGGACGACACGCACCCCCGCGACCTCTCGGAGGGCCAGCGCCTCACCCTCGCCCTCTCCGTGGTCCTGACGGCCCACCCGCCCCTGCTCCTCCTGGACGAGCCGACCCGCGGCCTGGACTACGCGGCGAAGTCCCGCCTGACCGGCATCCTGCGCGGCCTGGCCGCCGAGGGCCACGCCATCGTCCTGGCCACGCACGACGTCGAACTGGCCGCCGAACTGGCCCACCGGGTCGTCCTCCTGGCCGAGGGCGAGGTCATCGCCGACGGCCCGGCGGCGGACGTCGTGGTCACCTCCCCGTCCTACGCCCCGCAGGTGGCCAAGATCCTTTCTCCCCTCAAGTGGCTCACGGTGACCCAGGTACGCGAGGCCCTGACATGACCGCCGGCCGTACCACCACCCCCTACGACCGCCAGGCCCGCGCCGTACGCCTCGGCCCGCGCTCGGTCGCGGCCCTGCTCCTGGTCAGCGCGGTGGGCGTGGCGGGCTTCGGCTGGCCCTTCCTGGCCCCGCCGGACGCCTCGCTCAACGCGCACACGCAGGACGCGCCGTGGCTGTTCGCGGGCGTGCTGCTCCTGATGGTGGCCGTGGTGGCGGCGACGATCTCGGAGTCCGGCCTGGGCCCGAAGGCGGTGGCCATGCTCGGCGTCCTGGCGGCGGCGGGCGCGGCCCTGCGCCCCATCGGCGCGGGAACGGCCGGCCTGGAGCCCATGTTCTTCCTCATGGTCCTCAGCGGCCGAGTCCTGGGCCCCGGCTTCGGCTTCGTCCTCGGCTCGGTCACGATGTTCGCGTCCGCGCTGCTCACGGGCGGCGTGGGTCCGTGGCTGCCCTTCCAGATGCTGGCGATGGGCTGGTTCACGATGGGCGCGGGCCTGCTGCCGGGCCCCGACCGCCTGCGCGGCCGCGCCGAGCTGCTGATGCTGGCGGTGTACGGCTTCCTGGCCGCGTTCGCCTACGGCACGGTGATGAACCTCGCGGGCTGGACCTTCATGAACACCCTCGCCTCGAACATCGCCTTCGACCCGGACGCCTCGCTCCCCACCAACCTGGCCCGCTTCCTCTCCTACTGCCTGGCCACGTCCCTGGGCTGGGACGGAGGCCGCGCCGCCATGACGGTCCTCCTCACCCTGACCCTAGGCACCCCCCTCCTCAAGGCCCTCCGCCGAGCCACCCGCCGAGCAGCCTTCGAAACACCGGTGACGTTCGAGGGGCGGGACGGGGAAGGGGAGACGAGTCATCCCGTATAACGGAGCACACCGGCATACCAAGTTCTGCATAATCCCTGCTGCGGTCGAGCGTCCTCACCAGGCGCAGAAGTCCCGCGACGCAGACCACGGGCCGTCCCAGCACAGGCACGAGCGCAGCGAGGAGGAGAAGCGATGAACCACTCCCAGTGGAAGACCCACAGAACCCGCAAGCTCCTGGGCGAGCAAGTCGAGGAAACCCCCGCTTACGTGGATGCGGGCTACGCTTTCGCGCTGGGCCAGGCAGTTTACGACCGGCGCAAGGAGCTCGGTCTGTCGCAGAGCGAGTTGGCACGACGGGCATCCATGACCCAGCCGCAGATCTCCAACATCGAGGGCGGCGACTCCGTACCGACCCTGCCCCTGCTGACCCGGCTCGCCAAGGCGCTGGACGCGTCACTCACGATCGACCTCGACGGCGACAGCTCCACGTTCGCCTTCCGCGCCCACGACGACGGCGACGACGGACCGGAGGAGATTCCGCCGAGCGGCCGTTCCTCAGCGGCTTGAGCGGGCCGCCCGGGCGCCGGGACGCAGACCCGCGGGGTGATCACGCCGACCGGTCGAGCCACCGGCCCCGGCCCCCCCCCCACCGGCGCCATCCTGTGTCCCACGTCTCGCGCCCCTCCCTGCGCGCGTGTCCGGCGTCAGCGGTTCAGGTCCAGCACGGGCAGGCCGCGCCCCTCGTACGCCTTCGGAGCCACCGTGGCGACCAGCGCGTCCGCACCCCAGTCGGGAAGATGGCGAGCCGCGTGGATCGCGGCTCCGAGCCCCGGCAACACACCGTCGCGGCTCATCTGCGCAACTGCCAGCACTGCTGGATAGTCGAGGTCGACGGTATGCAACACGTCCAGCTGCCCGACGTGTTCGGCAATGCCGAGCAGCTCACGTTCCGCCTCCAGAACGGACAGCGTCGGAACCCACAAGCGCGTCTCCGTCTCGAAAGTGGCTCGGTGGATCAGCGCAGACACCTGCCGATTGCCCGACAGCGCCACCAG
Source organism: Streptomyces olivaceus (assembly GCF_000721235.1). Classification (GTDB taxonomy): domain Bacteria; phylum Actinomycetota; class Actinomycetes; order Streptomycetales; family Streptomycetaceae; genus Streptomyces; species Streptomyces olivaceus. Next base: position 56,232 of record NZ_JOFH01000049.1, on the reverse strand, counting down.
CGTGGGTGTGTCGAGGACAAGGTGGTGCAGGATCACGCGGCCTCACCCTGATGCCGGGCGAACGCCTCTCGAAGCTTGCGTCCCATCGCCGCGCTCTCCTCGTCCCCCACCTCGACTCCGAAGTTCTCGGCCAGATAGGCGCGCGTCCGCTCAGCCCGCTCCCGACGCTCCTCCTCCGTCAACGTCGACTCCGCGAACTCCTGCACCAGAGATCGGATCGAGCTCCCTCGGGCCTCAGCGATCACTGCCAATCGGTCCCGCACCTCGGCCGGGACCCGGATCATCGCATCACTCATGGCGGGAGTATACGCATGCGTAAACGCCAGAGCCCCGGGGACGGTGAATCGTGTTCGGCGTAACTCCCGATCATGGAGGACGCGTCGCTGACCAGTGAGAATCTGGCCGCAGACGGCTGGTGAGCCGGGCCGAGGCCGAGGGCGCCTGCCCTCGCCTTCCCTTGTGGCGCACGGGGCTGCCTTTCTCCGATGAGTTCCGGTCACCGGAGTGGTCCACAATTCCGGAACGACGGTGAGGAGTGGCCCGAGTGGACTTGTACAGCGTCATGTGTGTGAGCGACCGGATCAAGGCACTGGCGTGGTTCGAAGTGTTCTTCGGACGCCCGGCGGACGAGATCCTCGGCGAGGAACACCTGTGGCAGGTCGGTGAGAACGCGTGGGTCGTCGTCGACGATCGGGACATGCGCGCCGAGCGGGTGGGCGGAGCCATGATCACGCTCGGCGTGCACGACCTCGACGACATCCTGGCCCGACTCGCCACGCACGGAGTGGACCACGAACCGGTCGAGACCTACCGCAACGGCGTGCGCCACGTCGTCGTACTGGACCCGGACGGGAACAGCCTGTCCCTCGCCGAGGCACCCACCCAGTGAACCTTCCCGGCCTGGCCATGGATAGCGTGGACCGCACTCGTGAGAACCCTCGCCCCACCGGGAGCCATCCGTGAACCGCCGTCCCTCCCTGCTGGCAGTCACTGCGCTGACCGCCGTCGCAGCTCTGTCGCTGTCCGCCTGCGGAAGCGGCGACGACTCGTCCTCGGACGGCATCAAGGGCGCGGACGTGGCAGGCGGAACGGGTTCGGCGAGCCCCTCTGCGTCGGCCTCGCAAGGCGGCGTCGAACGACCGGAGATCACGTTGCCGAATGAGTTCCGGGCGGACTTCGAGAGTTGGACCAACAGCGACCCGAAGCTCCAGGCGATCCTGAACGACGGCCGCGAGGAGCTCCGGTCCAAGTACGCGGCGGTCATCGAAGCAAAGCCCGACTCGGAGGCCGTCGCCTTCTACAACTCGGACGCCACCCTGACGAGTGCCCGTAAGTGGGTCAAGCAGTTCACCGATGACGACGACAGCCTCATCGGCAAGGTCCGAATCTTCGACGCCCAGGTCCACATCAACGACACCGGCTCCGGCGTGCTGTTCTACTGCGTCGACGAGCGGGAGGCGTCCACCAAGAACCGGGCAACCGGCAAGGTCATCGACACGCCGGACAAGCCCGAGTCACTGCTCCAGTACCGCGTCCGTCTCGACGAGACTCCCCAGGGCGTGTGGAAGACCGCTGCCCTCACCACGGTCCCAGGGGCCTGCAGCTGATGCGCTTCGCGACCAGGACAAGCGCACTCCTGGCAGCTGCCCTCTCAACCCTCGTTCTGTCCTCCACAGCGGCCTACGCCATCGGTGATGACGGCGCCCAGGCCCCGCCGCCCTCCGGTCCCTCCGGCGGCGCGTCCGGAAGCGCCCTCACCGCCTCGGCAACGACCACCCGCATCAAGGTCACGCAGGTCAGCGGGGGCAGCACTGGCGATTCCGCCAAGCCGCTCGCTCCGATTGACCCGAATTGGAAACCTCCGGCGTGCTGGTACGAGCCAGTCGCCACGCCCGAGCAGCTCAAGGACGCCGTCGAACAACTGAAGGCGGGCGGTGACCTGGTGCCCGTCACCCCCACGCTCAGCTGGGGTGAGCAGCTGATGGTGGACCACTACGAGAAGGGCGAGGCACAGACCGACGGAGAGGGCTACGAAAACTACAACCTGGGCCAGGACGGCCAGTTCTGGCGCGGGGTGATCAACGAGGAGCGGGAGGACGACCCCGCGTCGTACGACTGTGAGCACAACCTGTTCTGGCAGGACGCCAACACGCTCCCCGACGACGATCACGCACCCACTCCCGACATCCTGGCCGCCTACGCCTACGACAGAATCAACGTCCCCGCGACCGAGGTCGAGCTGAAGCCCGCAGCCAGGTCGACCGTGAACCTGCCGACGTGGGTGTGGCTGGACAAGACGACCTTCCAGGAGGTCAAGGTCCGCGCCGATCTGGAGGCCGCCGGAGTGTGGGCCGAGACCACCGCCAAGCCGGTGGCTCTGCATCTGGAGCCCGGTACCGAGGAGGCCCAGACGTACCCGGCCTCCGGCAACTGCGAAATTAACGACGACGGCTCCATCGGCACCCCGTACACCAAGGGCAACGCGGACACGACCCCGCCGTGCGGCATCCGGTACCTGCGCTCCTCGACTGGCCGGCCGTACGAGTTGAAGGCGTCCATCACCTGGGAGATCGCCTGGGAAGGTTCCGGCGGCGCCAACGGCAACCTGCCGAACGGCACATTCGAAACCACTCAGGACATGACCGTCCAGGAGATCCAGGCCATCAACCGCTGACGAGCGGCTGACCACGAGGACCAGATCGAGCTGCCCTTCCTGCCCTCATACTGACCCGAGCTGAACCCAACGATCTCGTCAACGCCGACCTCAAACGCTGGCAGCCCCACCCATCGGAACAGGAACCAGGCCGAACTCGCGTTCAGAAGCGTGGTTACCAGGGCGACCGGGCGACGAGTGCTGAGCGGAGTTCCAACCCGAGGTGCAGCTTCAGCTGCCCACCCCGGCTTCCCACTTGCGCCGGCGCAGCATGTGGTCGCTGAAGAGATGTCGGCTCCGGTCGAGCAGTTCACCCACCTCCACGTCGCCGCTCCGCCCGTCCGGGGACGGATGCCAGCGCTGCACTGATTGCGCGGCCCAGGTGCGCAGCTTCACGTCGGGGTCCTCAAGCAGACCGACCGCCGCCCGCAGTGCCACGATGCCGCCGCGTGCGTCGAGCAGCCGGAACGCACCGACGCGGACGTGCCGTGGCCGCTCGGAGCTGGTGCGCTCCGACAGCCAGTCGGCGGGCAGTTCCTTGACCGAGGGCAGTAGGGCGGCAGCGGTCTCGCGGACGACCCCGGCGGCAGGGTCATCGAGGAGTGGCCACAACTGCTCGGCATCCGCGCAGTCCAGTGCCCGCAGCCCTGCTACCGCTCGCGCCCGCACCCCGGCCGACGGGTGCGCGAGCAGCGGCTGCAGCAGCAGCGCGGCGTCCGCGCGGTTCCCGCACTCGGCCAGGCCGATGACCGCGCCGGGCGGCAACTCGGGGTCATCGGGTGCCGTGCACCGCTCCCGGTACCAGGCCACCGGGTCACCACCCTGCTGTCGTACGACATACCGGGCACAAGCACGCACGAGCGCGGAACGGTCGCTGAGAAACGGCTCGGCCTGCTTCGGTCGCCCTGCCCGTCTCAGCGCGGTGACACCGGCCGAACGGACACGCGGGTTGCGCGCGGACAGCAGTGCAGGCAGTACACCCGCGAAGGCGTCCTCATCTCCCGGAGCCGTGAGCGCCGCGGTGGCACACAGGTCCTGGACCACCGTGTCCGGGTCCCCGGCGGCTGCGCGGGCCAGCTCAGCGGGACGGAGCAGTCGGCCCTCGACAGCCAGCCGGTACGCGAACCGCCGAATGATGCGGTCGGGGTCGGCGAAGAGAACAGCGAGCTGCCCGTGGGATGCCTGGCGCAGGACCTGGCCGAGCGCATCGACGCCGAAGGCACCTCTGTCGCGGCGGCCGATGCGAAGGACGAGCGGCGTGAGGTCGAGGGCAGAGTCCACGTCCAGGGCCTCGCACAGCAGCCGCCGCGCGTGCTCGCGTACCGGGCCGACCCAGTCGGCGCAACGAATCACGACCAACGGCAGCAGCCCGGGGTACCGGACCGACTGGCGCACCGCCTCCTGACGGATCCGCCCGTCTCGGTGGCAGAGGGCGAGCGCGAGTTGGGACTCGCCGACCTGAGTCAGGTCGGCGGGCGGTGGCGCGGAGTGCTCCCACCCCGGCCGGAACAGCGGACGATGCCAGGCCACCTCACGCACTCCAGCGTCCAGCGCGATCCAGTCAGCCGGGTCGGCGACATCCAGCGTGCTTCGAAGCGGCGCACCACTCGCGAGCCGCGTTGCTGCCGCTGTCCCGTCCTCGATGTTCTCAAGCATTCCCACCCCTCACACAGTCGTACCGGGGTGATCGTAGGAGACGGGGTTCGGGTGGGGCGCGGGAAATAGCAGGCCGCCAGATCGACCGCATCAGTCAAGGCATAGAAGACAGTCCCACCTGACATGCTCCTCGAGCGGCATGATGCCGGCCGGCCCTTACGGGAATGCCAGGCACGCCTTCGCACAGGGCGGCCCACGACCATCACAAGGCACTTGGCCTGTCCCTGGACGCGTCACTCATGGCCGGGCTCGACGGCGACAACGCAACGTTCGCCCTCAGCGCCCACGCCCGGGTGCCAAGGCGCAGACCCGCGAGATGATCACCTCATGACCGAGATCATCCTGATGTCCGACCCGAAGGTCGCCGCCGTGCCCGTCCAGGAGTGCGGCGAACCGCTCGTCGACGTACGGCTCAACAGCCCGCTGCTGGTCGACACGCGCAAGTGGCAGGACTCCGCAGGCGCCTTCGCCCACCTGCGCGAAGGCGTACTCACCCGCCTCCTCGAAGCCCAGGCACAACTGCCCCCGGGACTGCGGCTGCTCTTCGTCGAGGGATACCGTCCGCCCGCCCTCCAACGCCACTACTTCGACAAGTACGCGACCCGACTGCGCACCGAACACCCCGACTGGTCCCCCGACCGAATCCGCTCGGCGGCCAGCCGCTACGTCTCCCCGCCCGAGATAGCCCCACACAGCGCGGGCGCGGCCGTCGACCTGACACTCGCGGACGCCGACGGCAACGAACTCGACCTGGGCACCCGCATGAACGCGACCCCGGAGGAAAGCGCCGGCGCCTGCTACACCCACGCCGACAACATCACCGCCGAGGCCCGCACGCACCGCACCACTCTGGGCACCGCTCTCACCTCCGCCGGTCTGGTCAACTACCCGACGGAATGGTGGCACTGGTCGTACGGGGACCGTTACTGGGCCCTGCAGACAGGAGCGGCAGCCGCGCACTACGGCCCCACCGTGAACACCGCGGAGTAACCGGGACCGGTCCCGAGACATCGGGACTAGGTTGCCCACCCCGGTCGATGGGCAACGGCGAACGGAGGCGTGAGAGTGGTCAAGCACGACGCCGAGGCGTTTCACTTCCCCGAGCAGTACGACCCACTGCCCGAACTGACCGACGAGGTCGACCGGCTGTGGCACGAGGGCCGGAACAAGTCGGCCCTCGATGTGGTCCTACGGTTCTTGCGGACCGAGGGCAGGTCCGCGCAGGCGTTCGGATGGGCCCTGATGCTCCTGCGCTCCGGCATGAGGCGTACCCCCGACCCGGGCGTGGTCGAACCGGTCACCCAGGAGCAGATCGGCAATCCCTACTTCGCCCCCGTCGCGACCGAGTGCGCCCGTTGCACGAAGTTCTGGTACTCCGCCCATGCCCAGGAGAATTTCGAGAACCTCGTCCTGTCCAACCCGATCGGCCTGCAGTGCCAGGTCTGCCGCTACTCCCTGTGCCGCAACTGCCTCGACTCGCGGAACCGGAACTGCCCGAACGGGGGCTGCCTCGGAGAACTGGGAGCGCCGGTGCTGCCGACCGGGCGCCCACTCGGGAAGCCCGCCAACCCGTACACCGAGAAGCTCGAACACGTTCTGATCCTCTGGCGGTCCACGCCGACCAGCCAGGACGAGGCCGAAGAACTGCTCGATCTGGCCTGTACCTGGCAGGAGCGGGCCGGCATCACCGTCAGGTCCCAGGTGAACCAGTCGGACGAGCGGGACGGGGAAGAAGCGGAGCGGCGCATGGGTCTCGTCCTGGTCGGTCTCTACGAACGGCACGGGATGATCAGTGAGGACGGACTGCTCCAGCGCACCCGCGTCGTACCGATCCAGTCACCCGGCCGCGGGCACCGGCTGGTGTTCGTCACCGCCGCCCCGGAGACAGGCATCGCCTCCCAACTCTCCGGGCCAGTCACATACTTGCTGTTCGACGAGCCGGACACGGACGACGAGGCCAGGCCGCCACGCAAACGCCGCTGGTTTCGCCCCGGCAGGTGAATGAGCGGGAAGGAGGACGGTGTGCCCTCAAGGAGTCCCGCACCCGCACTCGAACCACACCGTCTTGCCACCCTCCGGCCCCATTACCACACCCCACCCGTCGGCCACCGCGTCCAGCAGCACCAGCCCCCTGCCGCACTCCGCGTCGTTGCTCACGTGCGCGGTCCGCAGGGGGAGCCGGGGGCTCCCGTCGGAGACCTCCGCCCGGACACCGGCCCCGTCCGCCTGCCGCAGCAACAGCAGCGTGCAGCGGCGGTCCGGGACGTGGCGTACGACGTTGGCCAGCAGCTCGGTCACGCCGAGTTCCACCGCGTCGGACAGCTCAGCCAGGCCCCACGCGCCGAGGTATGAGCGGACAATGCGCCTGACATGCCGGGCCGAATGGGCGCCCGCGGTGAAGCTCATCCGGTACTGGTCCGGGCAGTGGCTCAGGAGGACCGGGGGGAAGTTTTCGTTCACGGCACGAGCCTGACGTCGGGCGACTACCGTGGGCTACCGAACGGATACAACCGGTCCCGCAGTGGACCGCGTTGTGCGAGAGGGGGCTCTCCGCATGACCCACGTCAACGTCCTCGACCCCGGCGCCTCACCACTCGACTACTACGGTTTCGAGCTGCGCCGCCACCGCGAGGCCGCCGGGCTGACCCAGCGGCAACTCGGGGACATCGTCAACTACACCGGTTCGCTGGTCGGTCAGATCGAGACCGCGAGGAAACTGCCGACGCCGGAGTTCAGCGAGCGGATCGACGCCGCGCTGGGCACGGGCGGGCTGCTGTCCCGGCTCGTTCACCTGGTGATGCGCAGCCAGCTACCGGCTTGGTTCCAACAGGTGGCGGAGCTGGAGGTACGGGCTGCCGAGATCTGCACCTTCCAGACCCGGATGATCCACGGCCTGCTTCAGACCGAGTCCTACGTACGGGCCGTGCTGAGCGCGCTCGACCCGACCGACCTCGACGACCGCACCGCCGTACGCCTCGCCCGTCAGCGCGTCCTGGAGAAGCAGGAACCGCCCGTCTTCTGGACGGTGCTCAGCGAGGCAGCGCTGCGTCAGGAGATCGGCGGCCGAGAGGTCATGCGCGGCCAACTGGCCCACCTGTTGTCCTTCGAGGACGACCCCCGGATCAACGTCCAGGTGCTGCCGTTCGCGGTGGGCGCACACGCGGGACTCCAAGGCTCATTCAACCTCTACCGCTTCACGCAGGACCCGGCCATCGTCTACACGGAGGGGTACGACGCGGGGCATCCGACCGCCAACCTGGAGACGGTCAGGGACTGTTCGCTCCGTTACGATCACCTCCGGGCCGCCGCGCTCTCCCTCAGGGACTCGGCGGCGTTGATCCGCCGAGTGATGGAGGAGCGCTATGGAGAGCAACGCGATACCGACGACGATCCCGTGGCGTAAGTCCAGCTACAGCGGCGACCAGGGCGGCGACTGCGTCGAGTGCGCGCCGCTCGGTCCGCTGGCCTGGCGCAAGTCGTCGTACAGCAGCGACCAGGGCGGCGACTGCGTGGAAGTAGCCGAGACGCTGCACCACGCCACTGTCGCCCTGCGCGACTCCAAGAACCCGGCGGGACCGGTCCTCACGCTTGCCTCCGCCTCCTTCACCGCCTTCGTCGGCTGGGCCGCCCACTCGGGATGATCAGGGGCCGGGCCCAGTCAACGTAACTGTTCGGATTATCGTCTTCGCCTGTGCCCTCGCTGTGCACCCCGATGACGCCGAACGGAAATCCCGACCGTGGTCCCTGCCGAACTCACCGCCCCCCGGACCGATCAGCGTCGGGACAGACGCGCGAGCGATGCCCTGCGGGCCTTCGGGCGGCGGTACCGGGTGCCGTTGCTCGCCACACTGCCCACCATTCCGCTGTACGTGGTGTGGTGGGCGTTTCTCGCCACCGGCGGCGGGGACCTCGCGGCGCAGCAGGCGTGGGCCGACTTCGCGTCGCGGCACGGGGGTTCGGCGTACGGGCTGTTCTGGTACGGCGGGATGCACACCGCCAACTACAGCGTCATCTCGCCGTATCTGATGGCCCTGGTCGGCGTGCGGACGGTCACGGTCGTGTCCGGGCTCGCCGCCTCCTGGCTGGCCGCCGTGCTGTTCGTGCGGGCCGGGGTGCGCCGGCCGGTGTGGCCCGCGCTGCTCGCCTCGCTCGCGCTGTGGTGCGACGTCGCCTCGGGCCGGACCACCTTCGCCCTCGGGGTCGCCTTCGCGCTGGCCGCCTGCGTGCCGCTGGTGCGGGAGCGGCGGCTGTACCTCGCCGCCGGGTACGCCGCCCTCGCCACCCTGGCCTCGCCGGTGGCCGGGCTGTTCCTGGCCGTCGTGGGGGCCGCGTTCCTGCTCGTGCGGGACTGGCGGCGCGCCCTGGTGCTGCTCATACCCCCGGCGGCCGTGGTCGGGCTGACGACGCTGTTCTTCCCCTTCACCGGGGAGCAGCCGATGCCGGGGGCCCGCATATGGCCGCCGGTCGTGCTCGGCCTCGCCGTCACCGTGCTGGCCCCGCGTACCTGGCGGGTGGCCCGGTGGAGCGGGGCCGTCTACGCGTGCGGGACCGTACTGACGTACCTCGTCGCCTCGCCGGTCGGTACGAACGTGGAGCGGTTCGCGGAGCTGTTCGCGCCCGCCGTGCTGCTGGCCGCGCTGCTCAGCGGCCCGCCCGCGCGCACGGCGGCGCAATCTCGCCGGTTGCTGTCGGGGCTGCTGGCCGTCGCCGTCGTCTACTCCACCGGGTGGGTGGGAAAGAAGACCGTCGACGACCTGCGGGTCTCCACCGTCGTGCCCGCCTGGGCCGCCGAGACCGACGGCGTCGTACGCGCGCTGGACGGGCTGGGCGCCGACCGTACGCGCGTGGAGGTCGTGCCGGCCCGCAACCACCGCGAGGCCGCCCGGCTCGCCCCGCACCTCAACCTGGCCCGCGGCTGGAACCGGCAGCTGGACGTGGAACGCGCACGCCTCTTCTACGACGGCAGCTTCTCGGCGGCCACCTATCGGGAGTGGCTGGACCACTGGGCGGTCGGGTTCGTCGTCCTTCCGCTGGGCAGGCCGGACGGGCCCGCCGAGGCCGAGGCCGCGCTCGTGCGGGACTCCGCGCAGCGGCCCGAGTGGCTGGAGCCCGTCTGGCAGGACGCGCACTGGCGGGTGTACCGGGTGCGGGACGCCGTACCGCTCGTCTCCGCGCCCGGCACCGTCGTGGACGCCACCGGCGCCGACCTGGTGCTGCGCGCGGACCGGCCCGGCGACGTGACGGTGCGGGTCGCCTGGTCGCCGTGGCTGCGCAGCGACGGCGGGTGCCTGGCACAGGAGGGCGAGTTCACGCGGCTGACCGTCCCGGCACCGGGCGAGTACCGGCTCAGCTCGGGGTACGGTCCTTCGCCGGAGGCGGGGGATCGCTGCTGACGTCCTGCCGCCCGGGGGACTCCTGGGCCGGGGGCGCCGCCTTCAGGGTCCTCGCCCTCGGGCCCTGGAACAGGTACGCGAGGCCGAAGCCCGCCGCGACGACCGCCGCGCCGCCGACCGCGTCGAGGATCCAGTGGTTGCCGGTCGCCACGATCGCCAGGACCGTGAAGAGGGGATGGAGCAGGCCCACGGCCTTCATCCACATCTTCGGCGCGATGATCGCGACGGCCACCCCGCACCACAGCGACCAGCCGAAGTGCAGCGACGGCATCGCCGCGTACTGGTTGGTGAGGTGCGTCAGCGTGCCGTAGTCCGGCTTCGTGAAGTCCTGCACCCCGTGCACCGTGTCGATGATGCCGAGCCCCGGCATCAGCCGCGGCGGCGCCAGCGGGTAGAGCCAGAAGCCGACCAGGGCGAGCAGCGTGGCGAAGCCCAGGGAGGCGCGGGCCCAGCGGTAGTCGACCGGGCGGCGCCAGTAGAGGACGCCGAGGACCGCCAGCGGGACGACGAAGTGGAACGACGTGTAGTAGAAGTCGAAGAAGTCCCGCAGCCAGCCGACCTTGACCACCGCGTGGTTGATCGCGTGCTCGATGTCGAGGTGCAGGAAGCGCTCGATGTCGAGGATCTGCCAGCCGTGGTCCTCGGCCCGCGCGCGGCCCGCCGAGTTGCTGCCGCCGGTCGCCGCGAGGCGGACCTGGGAGTAGGCGGCGTAGGTGACCCGGATGAGGAGCAGCTCCAGGAGGAGGTTGGGGCGGGTGAGGACCCGGCGCAGGAACGGCAGCAGCGGGACGTACTTGAAGCGGGTCGGCACGGGCGGCGCGTAGCTCGTCGGGACCGGTGAGTCGAAGTACGGCGAGGTGCGCGCCAGGAAGGGCACGGCGACGGCGGCGGCGAGGGCCGCGAGGAGGACGACGTTGTCGCGCAAGGGGTAGAGCGCGGCCATGTCCGGCAGCATCATCTTCGCGGGCAGCGTCGTCACCAGGACCACGGCGACCGGCCACACGTACCGGTCGGAGGCCTTCTTGCCGACCCGGCCGACGACCGCGGGCAGCACCCAGAGGAGCTGGTGCTGCCAGGTGGCCGGGGAGACGACGACGGCCGCGCAGCCGGTGACGGCGACCGCGAGCAGCAGCTGGCCGTCGCGGGCGTAGCGCACCGCGCGGCGCAGGGCGAGGACGGCCACGGCCGCGCCGAGGGCGAGGAAGAGGGCGATCTCCAGGGGCCCGGAGAGGCCGAGGCGCAGCAGGACTCCGTGCAGCGACTGGTTGGCGAGGTCGTCGGCCGCGCCGCCCAGGCCCACGCCGGCCAGGTGGTGCACCCAGTACGTGTACGAGTCCTGCGCCATCGCCACCCACGCGATCGCGGTGCAGGCGGCGAACGTGACCCCCGTCGACACGGCGGCCCGTCTGCGGTCGGTGAACCACAGCAGCGGCACGAAGAGCAGGACGGTCGGCTGGAAGGCGGCGGCGACGCCGATCAGTACGCCGCCCACGCGGTCGCCCTGTGCGCCGCGTACGGCGAAGCAGCCCAGCAGGACGAGGAGGACCGGGATGATGCTGGTCTGGCCGAGCCAGAGGGCGTTGCGCACCGGCAGCGACAGCATCAGCAGGCTGACGGCCACGGGCGCCGCCAGAAGCGCCGTACGGCGTCCGACCGGCTGGGGCAGGGCGCGGGCGGCGACCAGGCCGAGGGCGACGACCAGCAGCAGCGAGCCGAAAGTCCAGCCCCAGCCGAGGGCCTGCTCGGCGGCGCGGGTGAAGGGTTTGAGGACGAGCCCGACGAACGGCGTCCCGGTGAACTGCGTCGACTCGTACAGCGATCCCTCGACGTGCAGGACGCCGTGCTCGCCGACCCAGGTCTCCAGGTCCGTCAGGCGTTCCCCGCGCGGGGTACCGAGGACCGTGGCGAGCTGCCGCGCCGCGAGCACGGCGGCGACCAGCCACAGGCCGAGGCGCGCGACGCGCAGCCGTGCTCTGGTCGCGTCGGCGGCCGACGCTCCGAAGGACTCCGCCGGTCGCCCACTGTGCTCCGCATTCGCCACGCCTCGTCGGCCTCCCGCCCCGTTCGTGCCCGTACATACCGTACGTGCCGCGCCGTGCACGCAGTGTGCTGCCGTACTGCTCCGGCGCTGCCGCGTACCTGCTTCCGCGAACCCTATGAGGCTCGCACCACCCCCGGGAGGAGACGCAGGCAACCCCCGCTCAACCTGAGTGCCGCCCGCGTTTTGTCCGAACGACGATAGTGCGGAGGTGCCGCGACCGCCTCCCGCGGGAGCGAGAAGGATCACAGGTCACGTCATCGAGAACACCGCGCGGCGCGCGGATGTCCGCTGCGTGCACGGCATTTTGATGCAGTGTGCAACGAAAAGCATACCGGGCGTAAACGGAGCATCAACGCCTATGGTCGCTTTTCCGCCCGTGACCGAGCACGCTCCATGCGCTGCGCGCCGCGGGCTTCTTCCGGCCCGGCGACAGCGCCGCCGTGCGGGTCCGGGCACCCCCGTCCCCGTCCCCGTCGAAAGCAGGCGAGCGAAGTTTTGTCGGCCGCTACCGTCGCCGCCCACCACTCCTCCGACCACCCCTCCGCCCACCACGGGTCCGCACGTCCCACCGCCACCGATCCCGCCCTCGTCAGGCGCGCCGTCAAGGCGGCGGCGCTCGGCAACGCGATGGAGTGGTTCGACTTCGGCGTCTACAGCTACATCGCCGTGACGCTGGGCAAGGTCTTCTTCCCGTCGGGCAGTCCGACGGCGCAGCTGCTCTCCACCTTCGGCGCCTTCGCGGCGGCGTTCCTGGTCCGGCCGCTGGGCGGCGTGGTCTTCGGGCCGCTGGGCGACCGGGTGGGACGGCAGAAGGTCCTCGCCCTCACGATGATCATGATGGCGGCCGGCACCTTCGCCATCGGCCTGATCCCGTCCTACGCGACGATCGGCGTGTGGGCACCCGTGCTGCTGCTGGTCGCCCGGCTGGTGCAGGGCTTCTCGACCGGCGGCGAGTACGCGGGCGCGTCCACGTTCATCGCCGAGTACGCCCCGGACAAGCGCCGCGGGTTCCTCGGGAGCTGGCTGGAGTTCGGCACGCTCGCCGGGTACATCGGCGGCGCGGGGCTCGTGACCCTGATGACGGCGCTGCTGTCGGACGGCGACCTGATGTCCTGGGGCTGGCGCATCCCGTTCCTGATCGCGGGGCCGATGGGCGTCATCGGCCTGTACCTGCGGATGCGGCTGGAGGAGACCCCGGCCTTCGCGGCGGAGCTGGAGAAGGCGGAGACGGCCCGGCCGAAGGTGCCGCTGCGGGAGATGGTCACGGGGCAGTGGCGGGCGCTGCTGCTCTGCGTCGGCCTGGTGCTGGTCTTCAACGTCACCGACTACATGCTGCTGTCGTACATGCCGAGTTACCTGACGAGCGAGCTGGAGTACGACGAGACGCACGGGCTGCTCGTGGTGCTGGCCGTGATGGCGCTGATGATGGTCGTCCAGCCGTTCGCGGGCGCGCTGACCGACCGGGTCGGACGGCGGCCGGTGATCGCGGCGGGCTGCGCGGGCTTCCTGCTCCTGTCCGTCCCGGCGCTGCTGCTGATCCGCCAGGGCAGCCTGGTGGCCGTGGGGCTGGGCCTGGCGGCGCTGGGCCTGCTCCTGGTCTGCTTCACGGCGTCGATGCCGTCCGCGCTGCCGGCCCTGTTCCCGACCCGGGTGCGGTACGGCTCCCTGTCGATCGGCTTCAACGTCTCCGTGTCCCTCTTCGGCGGGACGACGCCGCTGGTGGTGACGGCGCTGATCGGGGCGACGGGGAACATGATGATGCCCGCGTACTACATGATGGCCGCGGCGGTCGTGGGCGGCGCGGCGGTCTGGTACATGACCGAATCCGCGGGCCGCCCCCTTCCCGGCTCACCCCCGTCGCGGTAGCTGCCCCGCCCCGCCACCGCGGGCAGTCATGCCGCCCCGGCCACGGGCCGGTCGCACCGCCCCAACTGCGGGCAGCAGTGCCGCCGGGGCGCTCGGGTGGTCGCAGCAACACCCCGCCGGGTCCGGGACGCTCGGCCCCCGCCCGTCCCGGACCCGAGAGAGCACGGGCCCACCGAACTCACCTCGGAGTGGCCGGCCGTTGGCGACCAGCCCCGCGAATCCGGCCGGCAGAGCGCTCGTCTCACCATGCTGCGTGCCGTACCCCGCTTGTCACTGCCGTGCCGTTGCCGACTCTCCCGACGACGGTTTCGTCGCGGGAAGCCGCACGGCGCACACGCCAGTGTCGGGGTCGCAGAAGGCGTCATGGGGGACGTCAAGGACAGTGAACGGCTGGGACGGGGAGTTCGTGTGCTCTCCCTCGCTGTCTCGTCGAGCCTGTTGGATGGCGTTTCGGTAGTCTTCCACGGTCACGACGCCGGGGACGGCGAGTCGGTTGCCGAAGACGGCATACGGAACCCCGGTGGCACCGGCTTCGCGAGCCATACCCCGGTCGGCACGTACCGCTTCGGCGTAGGCGTCTGTTGTAGCTGTCTCATGGATTTCTTCGGAGGGGATTCCCAGTCGGGTGGCGGCCTGAATGAGGTAGGCGGTGTCGTAGATGTTGGTCGCCTTGGCGAACAGATCCTGCTGCACTTGCGCGAAGAAGGAGTCGGCCTTGCCGTGCGCACGGGCCAGATGCAGGAAGCGGTGCGCGTCGAAGGAGTTGGCGCTCGGCCGGTGCGGCAGGTAGTCCCTTCCCTGGGCGCGAGCGAGGTCGGCCATACGCTGCTCCTGCTGTTCGGCTTGCGCCTGGTTCCCACCGAACTTGTGCAGTATGTACCCGAAGGCGTCGACGACGGTGTCATCGACGTCGGGGAGCAGCTCGTAGGAGTGCCGCACGACGGCGATTCGTGTGGCACCGCCCTCGGCCTCCACGGCTTCCTCCAAGCGCGGTTCAGCGAGGTAGCAGGCAGGGCAGCAGAAATCCAGCCATACATCGATGCGCAGCGGAGCCGAGAGAGATGCCGATACGGACATGGGATGGTTTCCTTCCGATTCGGAACTGGGGAATCGCAGAGAGTGACTGGGCAGGGTGATCGAAGCGGCGACGCATCCGCGCTCAGCGCCCATGAGGATCGCTCGACCACGAGCGCACCGACACCGGCCGACCCTGGTCGGAGTCGCAGGGCGAATGCGACGGTCAGGGCGCCAGCACGATCCGGCCGAAGACCTCGCCAGCGTCCATCTTCTGGTGTGCCAGGACGGCTTGGTCCAGCGGAAGCACCTCGTGCACCACGGCGGTGAGTTCACCGCGGGCCACGGCGGCGAACTGGTCACGGCGTACGGCCTGCAGATCCGCTGCGCCTACCGATGCTGCGCTGAAGGTGGCGAACGACGTCGACCTCTGGAACTGCGCCATCAGCACGCGTCCGAAGTCCACGGGCGGCTGGCCTCCAACGGCGCCGACAGTGACCATGCGCCCTCTGGGATTGAGCCGGTCCAGAAACACCGGCAGTTCGTCGCCCGCCACAACGTCGAAGATCACGCAGTAACCCGCCGGAGCATCGGCGCGACCGGCCCCGGAGCGATCGAGTACGTGCGTTGCGCCCAGTTGCCGCAGGCGGTCTCCGCGTTCGGTCGACGACGTGGTCACCGCCACCGCGGAAGCGCCCTCGCGTGTGGCCAGTTGCACGGCCATGACACCGATACTGCCCGCGGCCCCGCGTATCAACACCGCCTCTCCCCGGGCGAGATGGGCGTGCACCAAGGCGAAGTGGGCGACGCTTCCGGAGCTGCCGATGGTGACCGATTCGACCGGTGACAGTTCCGGAGGCAGAGGCACTACCTGTTCCAGCGGTACGCACGCCTGCTCCACGTAGCCACCCCCCAGGCCAGTGAAAGCCCACACCCGGCGACCGATCCAGGAATCGTCGCGCCCCTTACCGACGGCTGTTACCGTGCCCGCTACCTCACTTCCAGGGACGAACCCCTCCTCGAAGCCGTAATCGGCCAGCGCCCCACTGCGAATCTGGGCATCCATGCCGGCGACCCCCACCGCCTCGACAGCGATCAGAATCTCACCTTCGGGCGGGCTGGGCGTCGGCAGATCTACCAAAGTGAGCCCTTCGGGATCTCCATAGGTCCCGATCGCTACGGCCTTCATTGGGCATTAACCTCCACATGCTCGAATTTTCGCGTACGCACCTTGTCCACTGCACATCGCGCATACGAGATATGACCTGACTCGAAAGTAGCGGACGCCACCGTCCGGTTGGTTTAAAGTAAGAGCATGACGCGGAATTTCTCTCACTCTCTGCGCTCGGACGCGCGGGACAACCGTGATCGGCTCCTCGAAGCTGCCCGGGAACTGTTCTCGAAGGAAGGCTTGACGATTCCGACGCGGGAGATCGCCCGACGCGCCGGCGTCGGACCAGCCACCCTCTACCGGCATTTCCCTACCAAGGAATCGTTGGTCACCGCAGCCTTCGCTGACCAACTTCACGCCTGTCAAGACATCATCGACCGGGCAACCGCCGACCCCGATTCATGGCACGGCCTGTGTCGGGTCATCGAGGAAATCTGTGAACTGCACGCACGCGACCGAGGCTTTACCGAAGCCTTCCTGTCGGTCTATCCCCGAGCCATGACCGTGACCACCAGCCGTGCCCGCATACTCAGGGCCATCGCCGACTTGGCCGTCCGGGCAAAGGAGTCCGGAAACCTGCGCCCCGACTTCGAACCGGACGATCTCATTATCTTGCTCCTGGCCAACAAGGGTATCCAAATGGTACCCGCCACGGCGCAAGTAGCAGCCTCTCGACGCTTCGCTGCCTTCGTGATCCAGGCAATCACGAACTGCCCCCACAACAGGCCACTGCCTCCCACTGTGTACCTCGCCCGGGCTTTCGCCGAATCGGAAAGCGATGGGCGAACGTGCTGAGATCTCTCCCCGTCACGGCTCCGGATGGCCGGCCCACATAAACGAGGATTCAGGCCGACCGCTGCAACG
This sequence comes from Streptomyces olivaceus, assembly GCF_000721235.1. Lineage (GTDB taxonomy): Bacteria > Actinomycetota > Actinomycetes > Streptomycetales > Streptomycetaceae > Streptomyces > Streptomyces olivaceus. The sequence continues at coordinate 39,574 of NZ_JOFH01000049.1, read as the reverse complement.
CCCGGCACATCGTCCGGTCCCGCGAGCGCGTCCTGCCCGCCGGCCCGCAGCCAGTCAGCGTGGTCGCCGACGGTCTGGGCAACCAGGTGAAAGGGATGCGTCTCACGGGCGGCCGGCGTCCACACCTGCGAAGCCGGCAGCATCATGCCCAGCCCGAACGTCGCGTCGACGAGGCGGACGACGCCTCGGCCAAGGCCGCCTCCGACTGTCCTGCCGTCTGCGACCCGACCAGACGGCCTCGTGCCCACGAAGAGGATCGAACCTTGGGCGGGACTGCCGCACACCTGACGAAGAACAGTGGAAGCTGAGGACAGCCCGACCCGGGAGGTGCCGGGAAGTGTGGCAAGCGACCCTGACAACATGCGGGACGCACCACTCGCCGCGTCCCGGCCTGACCGAGGAGGGCACCCATGCCCCTCCCGCACCTACACCTCGTGGTAGAAGCCGACGTTGACGCTGCGCGGTTCCACGCGGTCCCGGACGACGACCTCGCCGCTGCCGCCCCTCGGCAGCGTCACGGTGCCCCCGTACGGCAGGGTCTGCATGTGCTCGCCGACGGTCAGCCGGACCTCGGAGGAGGGGTCCGCCTGGGAGCCGCGCAGCCAGCTCAGCCGCCACGCGCCGTCGGGGCCGCAGTGGAACTCCAGGTGGACCCGGGAGACGAACAGCCAGTCGTCCGGCGTCGACAGCCTGCACACGGACTTGTCCCGGCCCACCCGCAGCACCGCGTCCGGCTCGCTGGGCGCGTCGGCCATCTGCATGCCGGCTGTGGCGCCCTCGTCCGCCGCGGTGACGGTGGCCATGGTGAGTTCAAGCACGTGTGCTCCTTGCTGGGACCGGACGGGGACCCGACGGGGACCTGAGACGTCGCCGCCGCATGATAGATCGACCGGTGGTGCGGTGTCCGGCACACTGGGTGCATGACCGAGCGAAAGCCACCCGGCGTCGACTTCGAGTCCTGGGTCGACAAGCAGATCCGAGACGCGGACGCGCGCGGCGAGTTCGCCGAGTTGCCCGGCGCGGGCAAGCCGCTGCCCGGTGAGTTGGACAGCACCTACGACGAACTGTGGTGGGTCAGGCGCAAGATGGCCCGCGAGGGGTTCTCCGTACTGCCGCCCACCCTGGCCCTGCGCAAGGAGGCGGAGGACGCCCTGGAGGCGGCCCTCGACGCACCGTCGGAGCGGATGGTCCGCCGGATCGTCGAGGAGGTCAACGCCAAGATCCGCGAGGTCATGTTCAAGCCGCCGCCCGGCCCCCCGCTGGGCAAGAAGCCCTACAACGTCGAAGAGGTCGTACGGCAGTGGCGGGAGCGCCGGGCGGGGCGGTAGCGCCGACCGGTCAGGCGTGCGCCAGGCGGTCCGCCAGCTCGCGGTAGTCCCGCAGGGCCAGGCGGAGTTGTTCGGTGTCCGCGCCGAGGGCGGCGGCCTCCTCGCCGGTGCGCTCGCCGGTGCCCTGCCAGGAGGTGCGCAGGTCGCGTCGGCGCTGTGCCACGGCGTCGGTGAGGCGCGCGGCGATCTCCTCCAGGACGCGGTCGGCCTCCTCGACGGAGGCCCGCGGCGCGTCGACGAACCCGGTCACCGCGTGGTGCAGACGCCGCCCCAGTTCGTCGGACTCCTCGCGCGGGAGGAGCGGCCCGGAGGCGGTGCCGGGGCCGGTCGCGGTGCCGGGGGCGACCGCGGGGGCGGACTCGGGCACAGGCGGGGGTTCGGGCGCACGGTCGGGTTCGGTGTCGAGGGCGGGTTCGGTCGTGGGGGCGGGCTCCGCCGCGGGGGCGGGTTCGGCTGCGGGGACGGGTTCGGTCACGGGGATGGGTTCCGTCGCGGTGCCGGGTTCGCGTGTCACGTCGGGCATGCTCCTCAGCTCTCCTTCGGCCGGCGCTTGCCGAGCGACCACCCGTGCGGCGCACGAGCGGCAGGCTCGGAAGCGGGGGTGGACGCGGGGGTGGACCCGGGCGCGGATGCCGGACCGGACGCGGCTGCGGGGGCGGGGGCGACGCGCGCACCGGTCCCCGGCCTGCCGTCGTCGTGGCGGCCCGGACGCACCAGCTGCTCGAACAGCGCGCGGGCCGCGACCAGGGCCTCACGCAGCTCCTCCGTGTCCGACGCGGCGGCCGTCCCCGCGCCGCCGCTGCCCGCGCCTGCCGTGTGCGTCTGCGCCTGCGCGTGCGTCACGCGGTGCACGCGCCGGTAGCCGTCGACGTGGTGGGCGTGGTGTACGGACAGCGCCGCGAGCTGCTCCTCGTACTGCGCGCCGTCCGGATAGCCCCGGGCGCCGGCCAGCTCGGCGAGCAGGCGGTCCGCCTCGCCGACCGCCTCGCGCGGGGAGTCGACGAAGTGCTCCTGGGCCGCGGTCCAGCGGGCCTCGAAGCGCTCGCGCTCGGCGGGCTCCAGCGGCCGTGTGTGCAGCGACCCGTGCCGCCGCACCCGCTCGGAGAGTTCGCGCTCGGCGGCCTTGGTGTCGCCGTCGTGCCGGACGACGGCCCGGTCGTACTCCGGGCCGAAGCGGCGCTTCAGGCTCCCGCCGTGCTGTGGGCCCCGTGCGCGCAGGGCAAGGACGGCCGCGACGACGAGCACGGCCGCCACGATCACGATCAGAACGATGATCACGCCTGTGGACATGAGTGCCTTCCGGGTTTCGTCCCGACCGGCCCTCGGAACGGGCCGGTTCGCCGTTCGTGTTGCCCGGCAGTGCCCCCTCAAACGGCCGCCGGCCTCCGCCCGGCCTCCCGGGGCGGGAAAACACGCTTGCGCCCCGCACGGGCGCCCTCCCGACAATGCCGGTCATGGACTGGACCGTTGCCCCGGAACCGTACGACTCCCCCGTCGCCGCCGCCCTTTGGCGCGCGTACTACACGGAGGTCAGCGACCGCTGGTACCAGCTGCACGAAGGACGGGACACCGAACCCGGCGAGCTGGAGCGGGAGATCGCCGCGCAGTCCGGCGCCGAACTCGTACCGCCCCGCGGCGTTCTCCTGGTCGCGCGGTACGCCGGTGAGGCGGTGGGCACCGCGGGCGTACGGGTCCTGGACGCCACCACCGCCGAACTGACCCGGGTGTTCCTGCACAAGCAGGCACGGGGCCGGGGCGGCGCGGCGCTGCTCGTGCGGGCCGCCGAGGACGCGGCGCGGGCGCTCGGGGCGGCGCGCGTGGTTCTCGACACGCGCGGCGACCTCGTGGAGGCCCGCGCTCTCTACGCGCGCCTCGGATACACCGAGACCGAGGCGTACAAGGAAGACCCGTACTCCGAGCACTGGTTCACGAAGAGACTCACGAACCCGTCGGCCGATGGGGTCAACCAAGGGAACTCAGACCGGATTTGACCGTTCCAGCCTCGCGGAAGTCCGGATTCCGGGGGCGTGTGCGCGGAAGTGTGGAGAAGATCTGCATAATCTCTGAAGGTCGCGAGGGGAGTCGCGAGGGGCTCGGGGGGAGGGGACGAAACGTGGAGCAGCAGAAAGAACCGTCGCAGCAGCGGCCCGCGGGGGCCCCGTGCCCGGAGTGCGGCACGCCCAGAGCGGCGGACCACACGCCGTCCTGCGCCTGCGGAACCCGGGCGTCCGCGGCCCTGCGGGACGCGCGCACGGCCCAGGCGGCAGCGGCGGAGGACTTCAACCCGCTGCGGATACGCCCGTACGTCGAACTGGACGGCACCGAGGGACCGCAAGGGCCGCCGGGAGCGCCGGGGACTCCGGGGCCCGCGGAGGCCGCGCCGGACGCACCAGCGCCCGCCACCGAAGCACCCGGCGCCAATGCCGACGCCGACGCCACCATGACCCTGCGCGCCGTCGACGCGGGCGCGCCACCCGGCGCCGCAGCAGCCAAGGCCGACCCCGGTCCCGAGTCCGGTACCGGGTCCGAGCCCTCGCTGCCGACGCCCCTCGCCCCCTCCGCCGGTTCGCCCAACGCGCGCGACCTGCGCCTGTTCGAGACCTCCGCCACCGCGCCCCTCCCGGCCGTGACCGCCCGTACGGACGAGACCGGCGGCGGGAGCGACGGCGGGACCGGCGGCGCCAGGAAGCCGCGCAGGCGGCGCAAGGGCGTCCTGCTGAGTGCCGCCGGGACGGTGGCGGTCGTATTGGGGGCGGCCGGCTTCGCGAGCGGGCTCTTCTCCTACGAGACCCCGTCCCGGGACGGGGCGGCGCCGGACGAGGTGCGGGCCGGGGTGCCCGACCCGTCGTCCACCCAGGCCACGCCGGACGCGGAGCCGAGCGAGCCCTCCGCCCCGCCGTCCGCCTCCGGGTCCCCCGGCCCCTCGGTGTCCGCCTCCGCCGGTGCGGGTGCTCCGGAGTCGCCGTCCCCGTCGGCATCGGCGCCGAGCACCTCGTCCGCACCGTCCCGGTCGGCCGAGCCGTCGCCGACCGCCTCGCCCACGCCGACCGAACAGGCCTCGCAGGAGTCCGGCGACGACGGTCCCGACTTCTATGCCGGCCCGGAACTGCGCCGCGGCGACCAGGGCCCCGAGGTCGCCGAGCTCCAGCAGCGCCTGGCCAAGGCGGGCGTCTACGCCGGTGACCACGACGGCCGGTACGACCGCCGGGTCGAGGAATCGGTCCGCACCTTCCAGTGGTGGCGCGGCATCCACTCGGACGAGAGCGGCGTCTACGGACGGGAGACCCGCCAGCGGCTGGAGTCGGAGACAGGGGACCTGTAGCCGGCACCCGACCCTCCCGGCACCCGGCCCTCCCGGCGCCCAGCCCCTGCGCCCGGCCCTCCGGCACCTGGCGGTCGGCACCTGCCGGAGACGTCAGCCGATGTGCAGGCGCAGCGTGCCGTCCCCGAGGGCCTCGACCCGGACCCGGGTCAGGTCCTCGACGACCACGTCCGGCCCGTGGAAGCCGGCCCGCGGCCCCACTCCGACGACCCGCATGCCCGCGGCGCGCGCGGCCTGGATCCCGGCGCCGGAGTCCTCGAAGGCGACGCAGTCGGCAGGGGCGATGCCCAGTTCGGCGGCGCCCTTGAGGAAGCCCTCGGGGTCGGGCTTGCTGGCGCCGACCGACTCGGCGGTGACCCGGACGTCCGGCAGCGCGAGCCCGGCCGCGGCCATCCGCGCGGTGGACAGGGCCACGTCGGCCGAGGTCACCAGGGCGTGCGGCAGGCCGTGCAGCGAGGCGAGGAAGGCGGCCGCGCCGGGGATCTCGACGACGCCCTCGGTGTCGGCGGTCTCCTCGGCGAGCATGCGGGCGTTGTCCGCGTAGTTCTGCTCCATGGGCCGGTCCGGCAGCAGCAGCGCCATGGAGGCGTACCCCTGCCGCCCGTGGACGACCTTCATGATCTCGTCGCCGTCCAGCCCCTGCCGGTCGGCCCAGCGCCGCCAGACGCGCTCGACGGCGGCGTCCGAGTTGACGAGGGTGCCATCCATGTCGAGCAGCAGGGCGCGGGCGGGCAGAGCGGTGGTGGCGGTGGCCGTCATCGGCAGACTCCAGGACGCGGGAACGAAACGGCGCGGAAAGGAAACGCGGAAGGAAAACAAGGTGGCCCCGCCCGCCGGTCAGGGAAACGGGCGGGAGCCACTTTGTTCATCCACGGTACAAAACAGAGGGGGCAGCGCGCCACCGGCCCGCCGGACGTTCACACGCCGTTCAGCCCGCTCGCCCGCCCTCACCCGGTACCGACGGGCGGTCAGCCGACGATCGCCTCTCCCAGGCTCCACACGCCGAGACCCAGCATGAGCAGCGCCGCAATCTTGGTGATCAGCCGCAGCGGCACCCGCTTCATCAGGGCCTTTCCGCCGACGATGCCGAGTCCGGCCACCGCCCAGAGCGCGAGCACCGCACCGAGGCCGACGGAGAGCGGATCGTCGTAGCGGGCCGCGAGGTTGGCGGTCATGATCTGCGTGAGGTCACCGAACTCGGCGACCAGGATGAGCATGAAACCCGCCCCGGAGACCTTCCAGAAGGACTGGTCCGCCGGCTTGCGGACCTCCTCCTCGTCGTCGTCCTTCTTCAGCAGCAGCACGGCGGCGCCGCCCAGGAACAGCACACCGGTCACGGCCTGCACGATCTGCTGCGGCAGCAGGGTCAGGACGCTGCCGGCCGCGACGGCGAGCACGACGTGCAGCAGGAAGGCGGCGGCCACGCCCGCGAAGACGTACGAGGCGCGGTAGCGGGTGCCGAGGACGAGACCCGCGAGCGCGGTCTTGTCGGGCAGTTCGGCGAGGAAGACGACACCGAAGACGAGCGCCGTCACGGTCAGGCTGATCAAGGTTCCTCAATCGGTCGGGGCTGCCCCACCGAGAGTGCTGATCTCGTGGATTCCACGATCTCCGCTTCGCGCGACACCTCGGCACGGCAGCACACTGATCCGCCCCTGCCGTACGGCACGGGCGTGCACTGCTTGCCGAAGGTCTCGCTGGCCTGCCCCGTGAACGAGGCCTGCCTCCGGGCGCCGGCTCAGACGAGCTGAGCAGTATGTCGACGGTCCGGCGAAGAGCTACTCCCCTTCTGCGCCCTCCATGGTACGCGACCCGCGCGCACTCCCCGGGAGCCCGGAAATCCCGCCCCTCGGCAGCCTCCGGCCGCACCGCGGTCCCGCCGGACCCCTAGACGTGCCATGCACACGTCACTAACTTCTTACCGACCGCACACCTGTGCGCCATGCGGCGTCGCGAGCATTCCCCTGCCCGCACCCCAACGCCCCCACACCCCAAGGGAGTTCGCATGCCGAAGTTCTACGCGCGTCGACGGCTCGGTTTCCTCGCCGCGTTCACCGGGCTCATAGCCTCCGCCGGGCTCCTCAACGGCCCGGCCGCCTCCGCCGCCCTCCCCACCCCGGTCAGCGCCGCCACCGCCCGCACCTACCTGTCCTCGCTCACCGTGGCCACCGAGGACCGCACCGGCTACGACCGCGACCTCTTCCCGCACTGGATCACGCAGTCGGGCTCCTGCAACACCCGCGAGACGATCCTCAAGCGCGACGGCACGGACGTCGTCACCGACTCCTCCTGCGCCGCCACCAGCGGCAGCTGGTACTCCCCCTACGACGGCGCCACCTGGTCCGCCGCCTCCGACGTCGACATCGACCACGTCGTCCCGCTCGCCGAGGCCTGGGACTCCGGCGCGGACTCCTGGACCACCTCGCGCCGGCAGTCCTTCGCCAACGACCTGACCCGGCCCCAGCTCCTCGCGGTCACCGACAACGTCAACCAGTCCAAGGGCGACCAGGACCCCGCCACCTGGATGCCCTCGCGCAGCGCCTACCGTTGCACGTACGTCCGCGCCTGGGTGCAGGTGAAGCACTACTACGACCTCTCGGTGGACTCCGCCGAGAAGTCGGCCCTGCAGGGCTATCTCGCGGACTGCTGACGCGACCTCCACCGGCTGTTCGACGCGGATCCTCCCCATCGGCCTCCGTCGTTCCGTACCGTACGGGGCGACGGAGGAGAGGATGATCACCATGGCCGGACTGCGCCTGGGGCCACTGCTGAGGTACACCGACGGCTCGTGCGCGACCGTCTGGGTGGAGACCGACGGGCCCTGCACCGCCGAGGTGCGCTGCGCCGACGGCGCCCGCGGCACGACCCGCACCTTCCAGGTCGCGGGGCACCACTACGCCCTCGTCCCGGTGGGCGACCTGACACCCGGCACGGCGACGGAGTACGAGGTGCTCCTCGACGACGCCCCGGTGTGGCCGCCGCCGGACTCGCGCTTCCCGCCCTCCGTGATCGCCACGCCGACCGACCAGGACGGCCTGCGCGTCGCCTTCGGCTCCTGCCGCTGGGCCGCGCCGCCCTCCGGCGGCAAGGACAAGGTCGGCCCGGACGCGCTGGACACCCTCGCCGGCCGCGTCGCCGCCGACCCCCGCGGCGCGCGACCCGACGTGCTGCTCCTGCTCGGCGACCAGGTGTACGCCGACGAGACCTCCGACGCCACGCGCCAGTGGCTGGCCGGCCGCCGCGACCTGAGCGAGCCGCCCGGCGACCAGGTCGCGGACTACGAGGAGTACACCCGCCTCTACTACGAGTCCTGGCTCGACCCCGAGGTGCGCTGGCTGCTGTCCACGGTGCCCAGCTGCATGATCTTCGACGACCACGACGTCATAGACGACTGGAACACCTCCGCCGCCTGGCTCGCCGACATGCGGGCCACCGACTGGTGGCAGGAACGGCTGCAGAGCGGGCTGATGTCGTACTGGGTGTACCAGCAGCTCGGCAACCTCTCCCCGGACGAGCTGGCCGCCGACCCGCTCTACAAGTCGGTGTGCGAGTCCGACGACGGCACCGACGCCCTGCGCGCCTTCGCCGAGCGCGCCGATGCCGACCGGGACTCCGTCCGCTGGAGCTACCGGCGCGACTTCGGCCGGACCCGGCTGGTGATGGTGGACTCCCGCGCGGCGCGCGTCCTGGAGGAGGACCGGCGCGCGATGCTCGACCAGGGCGAGGCCGCCTGGCTGCGCGAACAGGTCCTGGACGACCGGGAGTCGTACGACCACCTGCTGATCGGCACCTCCCTGCCCTGGCTGCTGCCGCACTTGGTGCACGACATGGAGGCGTGGAACGCCGCCATGTGCGGCGGCGTACGCGGTGAGCGCTGGGCGCGGCGCGGGGAGCGGATCCGGCGCGCAGCGGACCTGGAGCACTGGGCGGCCTTCCCGTCGTCCTTCGACGCCCTGGGCGACCTGATCGCCGAGGCGGGCACCGGGCCGGGGGCGCCCGCGACGGTGAGCGTGCTCTCGGGCGACGTGCACCACGCCTACGTGGCCGAGCCGTCCTGGCCCGACCGCACGCCCGACGCCAAGGTCGCCCAGCTGACCTGCTCCCCCGTCCACAACTCCGTGCCGCTGTCGATACGCCTCGGGTTCCGCTTCGGCTGGAGCGCACCGGCACGCGCCCTGGGACGGCGCATCGCCCGGCACGGCCGGTGCACGCCGCCGGCGGTCCGCTGGCGCAGGAGCGGCGGCCCCTGGTTCGGCAACCAGATCATGACGCTGACCCTGCGGGGACGCTCGGCCCGGCTGCGCCTGGAACAGGCCCGCACCGAACGCGACGGGACCACCGCGCTGCGGGTGACGGCGGACCGGGAGCTGGCCTAGAGCCTGGCGTCAACTCCTGTTCACCTCGCGACGCCATGCACGCACTCTCGCCGCACCGGGCCCTGGCCCCTGGAAGCGGGCCCTGATCCGGCCTCGGGCACGGCACCGCCATGCCCCACCGCTTCGGGTGGCGCCGCTGCCCGCGCCGCCGAGGCCGCCTCCCGCCTGTGAGCCTGTGCGACGGCCGTGTCCGTTCGCCCGGCCCGGGCGCGGTCGACGTGGATGCGCGAGGGTGTGGTCGATGCGGAAGGTGTCTGCCCCGCGTCGGCCGCCTCCTCGTGCCGGGTGCCCATGAGGCCCGTCCCCTGCCTGCAACGACTGGCGGCAGGGTCGATGGGAGGGGTGGTGCGCTGCGGGTCCGGCGCCTTCTTGCCTGTTCAGGTCGCAGGTCCCCCGGGACGCACGGTCCGGAAGGTGGTGCGGATCTCCTCGGTGAGAGCGGCGGGCTGTTCGAGGGCGGCGAAGTGCCCTCCGCGATCGAGCCGACCGTAGTGCAGGAGGTTGGGGTAGCGACGCTCGATCCAGCGTCGCGAGGCTTGGACGGCCTCGCCGGGGAAGACACTGAACCCGGCCGGGACGGGATTCGGCTCAGCGGTGCCGCCCGGCTCCTGCCGCGCCTCCCAGTAGAGGCGCACGGAGGAGGCGCCCGCGTTCGGCAACCAGTACAGCATGATGTCATCCAGGATCTCGTCGCGCGGGACGACCGTCTCGGGGTCGCCGTCGCTGTCGGTGACATCCTCGAAGAGGGTGTAGATCCAGGCGGCAAGTCCGGCGGGGGAGTCCGCGAGAGAATAGCCGATGGACTGCGGCCGGGTGGCCTGCTCCTTCGCGTAGCCGGACAGGACGTTCTCGTAGCGCTGCGTCCTGGCCAGCATGCGCTGTTCTTCGGGTGTCGCCGCTTCGATCTCGTCGGCGGTGGGGAAGACCAGGGGCAGGTTGACGTGCATGCCGAGGAAGCCCTTGGGGGCCTTGCGGCTGATCGCCTCGACGACGGCGGATCCCCAGTCGCCGCCCTGTGCGACCCATGTGCGGTGGCCGAGGCGGTCCATGAGCTGGATCCAGGCGTCGGCGACGCGGGCGACTCCCCAGCCGGTGGTGTCCGGCTTGCCGGAGAAGCCGAAGCCCGGCATCGAGGGGATGACGACGTGGAACGCGTCCTCGGCCCGGCCGCCGTGCGCGAGAGGGTCCGTCAACGGACCGACCATGTGACGGAACTCGAGGACGGACCCGGGCCAGCCGTGGCACAGCAGCAGGGGAAGCGCCGAGGGCTCGGGCGAGCGAGCGTGCAGAAAGTGGACATCGATCCCGTCCAGGACAGTACGGTACGACCCGATGCCGTTGATCTCGTCCTCGCAGCGCCGCCAGTCGTAGTCGCGGGCCCAGTGGTCGCACAGTGCGCGGATCCGGTCCAGCCGAGGGCCCTGGTCCGCACCGGTTTCCCGGTCCGGCCACCGGGTGTCGGCCAGTCGGCGGGCGAGCCGGTCGAGGTCCTGCTGATCGACCGAGACGGGGAACGGCTCGATGGCCGCAGGCTGGGGCATTACGGATCTCCTTGTCGGGACGTGGTGCGGTGGTGCACCTTACCCGCGAAGTGGAGACATTTTTCAACTTGAGAAGACACCCTCAACTTCGCTAGGTTCAGCGCATGACCGAACGTCCCCTGCGCCGTGACGCCGAGCGCAATCGGCAGCGTCTGCTGGAGGCGGCGCGAGAGCTGATGGCCCGCGACGGACTCGGAGTGCCGTACGAAGTGATCGCCCGCGCGGCCGGTAGCGGCATGGGCACGCTGTACCGGCGCTTCCCCCAGCGACAGGACTTGGTGGACACCCTGTTCGCCGAGCACATCGAGGCCGTGGTCACCCTGGCCCACCAGGCACTCCGGGCCGACGATCCGTGGACCGGCCTCACCTGGTTCATGGAGCGGCAATTCGAGCTCGAAGCGGGCAATCGCGCTCTGAGCGAACTGCTGCGCGGCGCCCAACAGGGAACCGACCGGCTGGCCCAGGGGTGCGCCAGGATCGCGGAACTCGCCGCGCAACTCATCGAACGCGCGGTCGGCGCAGGTCGACTGCCGAGCCACGTGACCCCCCGCGACCTGGAGACCATCCACCTCATGGTGGGGGCGGTGATGGACGCCTCCCGGCAGCACGACCCCACCCGATGGCGACGCGCACTGGCCGTGTCGCTCGCCGGGCTCCGCCATGCCGAACCGTCCCACCCGTGCGAGGGCGAACAAGCCGACGCACATCCCGACAACGCCCCGGCATCACCGAACGGAGAGCAGACTCCCCATGTCCCTGCCCCCTGAACTGGTCGACATCCTGCGCACACCCGCCCTGTGCTTCCTGACCACCCTCATGCCGGACGGCTCGCCCCAGATCACCCAGACCTGGGTCGACACCGACGGGGAGAACATCCTCATCAACACGGTTCTCACGCACCAGAAGACGAGCAACGTCGAACGCGATGCGCGCGTCGCTGTCGCTGTCGCGGACCCGGACGCGCCCGCGCGGTACTGGGGAGTCCGTGGGCGCGTCACCTCCACCACCACGCAAGGAGCCGATGAACACATCGACGCGCTGTCGCACAAGTACCTGGGACGCCCCTACCCGGGTTTCGCCGGCGGAGCGCAGCAGCGCGTCCTGCTGACCGTCACCGCCGACCGAGTGCACACCCCACGCGCCTAGTACTCCAGCAGGACGTCTGCATGCGCCGGCCAGTCGGCGCTTCACGGGACCCCGGCGAGGGCCCTACGGCAGCATGCCGGGCCCGGCGGGTGCGGCCCGCGGGCAGCGGGTGCGGTCCGCCGGGCACCCCGGCCGGAAAGAGGCTTATGCGGCGGGCCTCGACGGGGGTATGAAATGAGTCACTCCGGTAGCCCGCGCCGAGTCCATGGGAGCGCTCCCATCTGCAACGGGCCCAGCACAGCACAGGTGACAGCACGTCACACTCTGACCAAATGTTGAACTTGCAAGCACTCGTTAGGCGCACCTAACGTGAGCAGCCCACTCGGTTCCGTCCCCACCGGCCCCGCTCGGCCGGTCGACCGAAGGAGCACCCCCACATGTCCGGACGCCTCGACAGCGCCCAGCCCTACGCCCTCGGCCTGTTCCGCATAGTCGTCAGCCTGCTCTTCGTCTGCCACGGCGCCGCTTCCCTCTTCGGCGTGCTCGGCGGCGCGCCGGGCACCGGCGGCACGCTCGACGCGGGCACCTGGCCGGGCTGGTACGCGGCCGTGATCCAGCTCGTCGGCGGCGGCTTCGTCCTGCTGGGCCTCGGCACCCGCGCGGCGGCCGTCGTCTGCTCGGGCTCCATGGCCTTCGCGTACTTCAAGATGCACCAGCCGGGCGCCCTGTGGCCGCTGGAGAACGGCGGCGAGGCGGCGGCCATGTTCTGCTGGGCCTTCCTGCTCCTCGCCTTCACCGGATCCGGCGCGTTCGGCCTGGACCGGCTCCTCGCCCGGCGCGCGTCCGAGGACGAGCCCTCCGCCGCGGAGCAGCAGACGCCGGTCGCGGCCTGACCCGACCACACGGCGGCGATGCCTCGCCCGTAGGGCCTGTCGTCACATTCCCGTCGTCCGCCCGAAGGGCGGGCCCGGCGGCGTCAGGGGGCGTCGACCGGCGTACTGGTTGTACGTGGTCGGCGCCCGGTGCGGCGAGAGTGCGTGCATGGCGTCGCCGGGCAGACGGGAATGTGACGACAGGCCCTAGGGGAGGCACCGCCGCCGTGTGCGACGAACGGACACCCGAGCCCCTATGCTCCTCTGTCACAGCCCACGCGTACGCTGTATGGCTGTCATAGGCCGCCCTGCCGTCCCCGCGTCGCGCGGCACGGTCCGGCCCACGGGGGACGTAACGGGGAGTTGTGGTGGTCGAGAGTCTGGGAAGCGTCGGAGCGCTGGTCAGCAGCCCATGGATCTATGCGCTGGTGGCCGTCTCGGTGCTCCTCGACATCTTCCTGCCGGTACTGCCGAGCGGCGTCCTGGTGATCACCGCCGCCACGGCCGCGGCCGCCGGATCGGGCGCCGCGGCCGCCGGGCGGGTCCCTGAGAACGTGCCGGACATCCTGATCCTGACCCTGTGCGCGACGACCGCCTCCGTCCTCGGCGACCTGGCCGTCTTCCGGCTCGCCTGGCGCGGCGGGCCGCGTCTGGACCGCGCGATCGCCCGTTCCCGCCGGCTGACCACGGCGCAGGAACGTCTTGGCGGGGCCCTCGCGCGAGGCGGCGGCGCCCTGGTGGTGCTCGCCCGCTTCGCCCCGGCCGGCCGCTCGATCGTCTCCCTGGTCGCGGGCGCGGCGCACCGCCGGATCCGCGACTTCCTCCCCTGGTCGGCCCTCGCCGGCCTGGCCTGGGCCGCGTACAGCGTCGCCCTCGGCTACTTCGGCGGCCAGTGGCTCGGCGCGACATGGCTGGCGGCGGGGGTGTCCCTGGCGGCGCTGTTCGGCGCCGGGGCGGGCGCGGCGTTCCTGGTGCGCCGCCAGCCCCGGGCGTCGGAAGCCGCGTAGCGGCCGGACGGCGGGCGGGCTTCCCCGGCCGGACAGACTCCCCCGGCCGGGCGGCGACCACGCCGCGGCGTCAGGACGCCGCTCGCCGTGTGCCGCCCGCGCCTCCCCGTATCTCCAGGCCGGCCAGCAGCTCGGCGGTGGCCCGGGTGACGGCCTCCACCGCCTGTTCGAACACTTCCTCGTTGTGCGCGGCGGGTGCGCGGAATCCGGACACCTTGCGCACGTACTGGAGGGCGGCTGCCCTCATCTCGTCCTCGGTGGCCTCTTCCGGCAGCGCGGGCGGGCGCAGTGTCTTGATGCTGCGGCACATGGCGTCGTCTCTCCCCTCGTCAGCGGCACGGCTTCCGCCGGTCCGGTCGGGCCCCGGTCCGGCCCCGGTCCGGTCGTCCACACCGCCCCTTTGTTTCACGGTAGGGCAGGGGTACGACAACGCGCGGAGGCCATCCGTTCGCGTGAATCCCCGAAGGGAACGCGCGCCTCAAAATCGAACAGGAGTATCATTGAGGGGTGGCAACGACCTATGACTTCCCCAGTGACCTCCTCGCCGGTCAGGAGGAACTGCATCAGGTCCGGGCCGAGCTGGCGGCCCTGTTGAAGAGACTTCCCTGGTCCGTCGAGCCCCTGGACGGATTCAGCGACGACAACGGCTGGCGCAAGGTCGAACGCCCCGCCTCCCCCGGCTGGTCGGAGGACGAGCAGGCCGAGGTCGAGAAGCTCCGGCAGCGCGAGCGCGAGCTGGCCGTGTTCGTCAGCACCCATCGCTACTGGTCGGAGACGACCGGCGCCGACCAGGTGCAGGCCCGGTCGGCGCTCAAGCGCACCCACGAGGCGCCTCGGCCCCCGGACGGGGACGACGCCTGACGGGAGCACGCGAAAGGCCCCCGGGAGCATTCCGGGGGCCTGTGCACCGACGGCTGCGGCGCCGGTCCTGGTGGGCGCGGACGGTTTCGAACCGCCGACATCCTGCTTGTAAGGCAGGCGCTCTACCCCTGAGCTACGCGCCCAGGACGAGTCGACAGCCTACATGGCCCCGAGCACTGCCCGGCAAGCGCGTCGGCGGCGCTGCCGTCGGCCCGGCCGGACCCGGCTCGGGCATGGCACGGACGGCTCGGACCCGGCGGGCCCGCGACCGGACCCGGCGGACCCGGAGCGGGACCCGGCTCGGGGGTTAACCCCACCCCCGATCCGGTAGTGGTCCGGATCCCGCTGCGGTGCCGTGCTCCGTACGGTCGTAGAGCCTCGTCGGCACGGCCCGTCCGGCAATCCGGAAGGCCCCGCGCGCGGCACCTCGTCGTCCGTCCCAGGGGGAGACATCCATGCCCGCCCGTACCGTTCCCGCCCGTGCGCTCGCCGCCGCCGGTGCCGTCGTCGTCCTCGTCGCGGGGCTCAGCGCCTGCGCCTCCGCGTCGGACGACAAGGACCCCGAGCACCGGTCGTTCGACCTGAAGGGCAGCACGCTCACCGTGGACTCCGACGACTCCCCGCTGGAGATCGTCGCCTCCGACGACCAGGCGGCCGGGAAGGTCGAGGTCACCCGGTGGTTCTCCGGGTCGGTCGCGATCGGCTCTGACCCCGAGATCACCTGGAAGATGGACGGCGACCGGCTGGAGCTGCGGATGCGCTGCTCCGGCGTGATCGCCGACTGCGCGGCCAAGCACCGCGTGGAGGTGCCGCGGGGCGTCGCCGTCAAGGTGAGGGACGGCGACGGCAGCGTACGGGCGAGCGGGTTCGAGGACGCCCTGGACATCCGTACCGACGACGGCTCCGTGCACGTCACCGACTCCTCCGGGCCGCTGGAGCTGCGCACCGGTGACGGCTACGTGCGGGCCGAGGTCTCCTCGCGCCGGGTGAAGACGCACACCGAGGACGGCTCGGTCCGCCTGGAGCTGGGGGCGGTGCCCGACCTGGTGGAGTCCCGCAGCGGTGACGGCTCCGTGTCGATCACCGTGCCCCGGGCCACGTACAAGGTGTCGGCGGAGACCGAGGACGGCGGGGTCGACGTGTCCGTGCCGCAGGACGAGACCAGCGCCCACGTGGTGAACGCCCGGACCAAGGACGGCGAAGTCACGGTCCGAACCGCGAACTGACCGGCCCGTGTGTTCGTTCCCAACGGGTGGGAGAATGGACCCGGGCAGGACGGACGACACGGGAGAGTGATGTGACGGCGACACCATCGCAGCCGCACTCGCCGATGGTGCCGCGCGCCGCGCGCCCGCCGCACCGCCGCCGGAGCCGCCCGCCCCGAGCGGAACGCGACACGGTGGGACGTGCCGCCGCAGGGCGTGCGACGGCAGGACGTACGACAGCGGTGCGTGACACGCTCGTCCTGGTGGGCCTGCCGCTGCTCGCCGTGCTCGCGCTGCCCGCGGCCTTCGCCGGAGGCGGCACCCGGCGCTGGTTCGGCGGGCGGGCCGAGAGCCAGCGGGCCGAGGCGCAGGCCGCGAAGGACGACGCGGCGGCGGCGTTCTACGAGCTGGACACCGCCCAGCGGGACCTGCGGATCTCGATAGAGACGATCGCGGCGGTGGACTCCTCCCCCGCCGCCCGGCGCGCGGTCACCGACTTCGAGACCTTCGGCCGGCGCATCGACGAGGCCAGCCACCAGTACATCGGCGCCGTCGACGCCCACGACCTGGACCGGGACGACCTGGAGGCGTCGGCCGCCGCCCGCGCCCGGACCGAACTGACCGCGGCCAAGGACGAGCTGGGCCGGGTCAAGCGGGAGCTGGACCGCTTCGCCGAGGGGCTCGGACCCCTGCTCGGCAAGGCCGAGACCCAGCTGGCCCGCCTGGCACCCGCCGTCGAACGCGCCCGGCAGGCCCTGCTCGCCGCCACCAACGCCCTGGACGCGGCGCGCGGATCCGGGCTCCGGGCGGACGACCTCGCCTCCCGCCTCGCCGCCCTCGGCCCGGAGCTGACCCGGCTCAACGAGGGCGCGGGCCGGCACGGCGTCCCGCAGACCCTGGAGCGGGCCGAACGGGTCACCCGCGAGGCCGAGGCGGTCCGCGCCGAAGCCGAGCGGCTGCCCGAACGCGCCGCCGAGATCGGCCACCGGCTGACCTCCCTGCGCACCCGCGCCCAGGCCCTGACCACCCGCACCGGCCAGGTCGACCCGGTCCTGAGCGAGCTGCGCCGCCGGTTCACCGCCGCCTGCTGGCAGGACCTCCAGCAGGTGCCGGCCCAGGCCGCCGAGTCCGTCCGGCAGGCCGAGCGGAAACTGGCCGAGGCGCAGACCGCCCGCGACGAACAGCGCTGGCCCGACGCCACCGCCCTGCTCTCGACGGTGCGCGCGCTGCTGAACTCGACCGACGAGGCCGTCTCGGCGGCCGGCGACCGGCTGCGGCAGCTCAACGCCGTGCAGAAGGACCCGCAGCAGGAGATCGAGCGCACCCGTTTCGCGGTCCGCGACGCCCAGCGCCTGGCCATGGCCGGACGCAGCACCCCCGATCCCCGGCACGCGCGCCCGCTCGACGAGGCCGTGGCCCGGCTGGAGCGGGCGATCGCCACGCTGGAGGGCCGGCACCCCGACTACTGGCACTTCCTGACGGAGACGGAAGCGGTCCGGCAGACGGTGGCGGAGGTCGTGTCCCACATCCGCGAGGAACGCGGCGCGGGCAACTGACCGGCCGCCGACGGGTGTCGGACCTCGGGGCGAAGGGCTGACCGCCCGCCGCCCGTGGCGGCTAACCTGTGCGCATGCCTCGCTACGAGTACCGCTGCCGCAGCTGCGGCGACACCTTCGAACTGAGCCGTCCCATGGCCGAGTCCGCCGCCCCCGCCGCCTGCCCGGCGGGCCACGACGACACGGTGAAGCTGCTGTCGACGGTCGCGGTCGGCGGCTCGGCCTCCGCCTCCGCACCGGCCCCGTCACCGGGTGGCGGTGGCGGTGGCGGCTGCTGCGGAGGCGGCTGCTGCGGCTGAGCCGCCCCGGGCCCGACGAGCCCGCCGGGCCACTGGGGCCGCCGGGACCGCCGAGCCCGGCCGGGGCCGCCGGTCACCTGGTCTTCCGCGGACCAGGCCCCCTGCCTTCCTCAGGCTCCCTTCAGCTGCGCGTCCCTAGCGTGGCCGTCATGACAGCCATCGCAGCGCAGCCGGCCGCGGACAGCGGTGCGGCACCGCAGTGGATCAACGACCTGATGGACGCGCTCGGCGCGCCGGGCGCCGGTCTCGCCATCGCACTGGAGAACCTCTTCCCTCCCCTGCCGAGCGAGGTGATCCTTCCGCTCGCCGGGTTCGCCGCGGCCTCCGGCCGGATGAACCTGATCGCCGTCCTGCTGTGGACGACGGCGGGATCGGTGATCGGCGCGCTGGCCCTGTACGGGGTCGGCGCGCTCCTCGGCCGGGACCGCACGGTGGCGATCGCCGCGAAGCTGCCGCTGGTGAAGGTGTCCGACATCGAGAAGACGGAGGCGTGGTTCCTCAGGCACGGGACCAAGGCCGTGTTCTTCGGCCGGATGATCCCGATCTTCCGCAGCCTGATCTCCGTACCGGCGGGCGTGGAGCGGATGCGGCTGCCCGCCTTCCTGGCCCTGACCACGCTGGGCAGCGCCATCTGGAACACCGTGTTCGTGCTCGCCGGCTATGCGCTGGGCGACAACTGGTCAGAGGTCTCCGGCATCGCCTCCACGTACTCGAAGGTGATCCTCGCCGTCGCCGCCCTGGCGCTGCTGGTCTTCGTCGTCCTGCGGCTGCTGCGGCCGGGCACCGGCCGCCGGGGGCAGCGCCGGGGTCAGGGAGCCTGACCCGCCGCACCAGCCACGCCGGCCGCACCGGCCGCTCGCAGGAACTCCCGCAGGATCCGCTCACCGGCCAGCACACCGCGCTCGGGCAGGGCGCCGACCACCGGAGCCGTCCAGCCGGAGTCGGCCAGTTCGCCGTGGCCGGGGCGCCAGCCGCGGTCGGCCGCGAGCAGCAGGTCGGCGTCGAGGAGCGAGTCCCCGGCGGCGAGGGTGAGTTCGGCGCCGGTGCGGCGGGCGACCTCGCGCACGGCGGCGCTCTTGGTGAGCGGCTTGGGGACGGCGTAGATCTTGCGGCCCTGCAGGGACACGGTCCAGCCGCGGTTCTCGGCCCACACGGCGAGTTCCTTCACCCAGTCCTCGGGCAGCAGTTCGCGTTCGACGACGAGGTAGGCGAAGAGGTCCTCGGCGACCCGGTGCTTGCGTACCCACAGCGGGTCGGCGGTGGCCGTCAGGTGGTCGCGGACCTCGGCGAGCGAGGCGCACTCGTCGGCCAGCCGCGCGGTCACCCGGGCGTGCCAGGCGGGGTCGGAGACACCGTCCACAAGCAGGTGGCCGCCGTTGGCGCAGATCGCGTACTCGGGCGGGGGGCCGGGGAGGTTGATCCGCTGGTACTGCTTGCGGGTCCGCGTGGTGGTCGGCACGAAGACCGCCGTGTCGCCGAGTTCGGTCAGCAGCCGGGCGGCCGTCTCGGTCAGGTAGGACAGGGGTCTGCTCTCGTAGACCTCCACGCAGAGCAGCCGGGGTGCCCTCAGGTCGGGCATGGTCAGCCCGAGCGCCGCCGCCGAGTAGATCAGCGTGCGGTCGAGGTCGCTGGCGACGAGGACCGGCATCAGAGCGCCACCGCCCGGCCGTCGGCGCCGGTCGCGCCCCGCGTGTACCGGGGGTGGATCAGCCCGACGCAGGTGTACGGCAGGTCGTCGACCTCCTCCACGGGTACGCCCCGCTGCTCGGCCAGCAGGCGTACGTGGTCCAGGTCGGCGCCCGCGCCGGCCCGGGCCAGCACCTTCCAGGGGACGCGGCGCAGCATCACGCGGGTGGTCTCGCCGACGCCGGGCTTGACGAGGTTCACGTCGTGGATGCCGTACTCCTCGCTGATCCGCTCGACGGCGGCCCAGCCCTCCCAGGTGGGGGCGCGGTCCGCGGACAGGAGTTCCTTGGCCTGGGCGTCGACGGCGTCCGTGACGTCGGGGAAGCGGGCGGAGACGGCGTCGAGGAAGGCCGGCGACAGGTCGGCGGCGGCGAGTTCGCGGTAGAACTTCGCGCCGTGGAAGTCGTGCGGGCCGACCAGGTCGGCGCGGAGCACGGTGCGCGAGATCAGGCCGGAGACCGTGGAGTTGAGGCACGCGGACGGGATGAGGAAGTCGTCGCGGGTGCCGTAGGTGCGTACGCAGGAGCCGGGGTCGGCCAGTACGGCGATCTCCGGGTCGAAGCCGGTGACGCCGTCGGTGTCCTCGAAGTCGCGCAGCGCGGCGGCGAGTTCGCGGGTGATGGCGCCCTTGCCGGTCCAGCCGTCGACGAAGACGACGTCGGCGGGGTCGTGGTGCTCGGCCAGCCAGCGCAGCGCGTTGGCGTCGATGCCGCGGCCCCGGACGATCGACACGGCGTAGTGCGGCAGGTCGAGGCCGTGCCGGAAGTGCGCCCAGCGGCGCATCAGGACGCCGACGGGGGTGCCCGCGCGGGCGAGGGAGACCAGGACCGGGCGGGGCGACCGCTCGGTGAGCACGACCTCGGTGACGGCGCCGACGGCGCGCGCGAGCCGGGCGGCGGAGGTGTCGAGGGCCGCGTGGAACAGCTGCTGGTACTGCTCGCTGGGCTGGTACTCCACCGGCAGCGACTCGGCGTAGTGCGCGCCGCCGCGCTGGATGGCCTCCTCGCGCTCCTCGGTCGGTGCCTCCAGCGTGACGTCCGAGAGGTCCTGGAGCAGCCACCCGACCTCGTCGGGCGCGTACGAGGAGAACGCGGGGCCGCGCAGCGGCTCGGGCAGCATGGAGGGCCTTTCAGGGGCGTGCGGGGCTCGGGGGGCGCCGGGGACGTACGACGGGACGACCGCGAGCAGGACGTGCGGCACGTGGGCGGCGAGCCGGGCGGGCAGGCCGTCGGGCGCGTGCAGGGCGGGGGTGTCGGCGGCCGAGTCGACGACGGCGACGACGGCGTCGAATCCGGCGCCCGCGACGTTGTAGGCGTAGCGCTCGCCGGGGCCGTCGGCCGGGTCGTCGTGCGCGGGGAAGACCAGGCGGGTGCGTATCGCGTAGCCGGGGTCGTCGACCGCGAGGACGGGAGAGCGGGTGGTGGTGGAGTAACGCACCTCGGCGCCGGTGGTCTCCTCCAGCGCGTGGGCCAGGCGGAGGGGCGCGTACATCAGCTCCTCGAAGCCGAGGACGAGCACGCGCCGGGCGTCCGCGGGCAGCGCCTCGGCGATCCGCGCCGCCATGCCGGGGAGGGCGGCCTCCAGCCGCTCCCGGTGGGCGGTGGTGAACCCGTGCCGCCCGCCGTCGGGCAGGCCGTCCGGCCAGCGCAGCCCGACGCGCGCCACGGAGCCGGACGGGCCCGGGCGGGCCGGCGGGGCGCTCGGCCCGCCGCTGTACTCCGTGGGCGGCTCCACGGGCGGGGCCTCGTGGCGGGCGACCAGTTCCTGGCCCTTCTCCAGCACTCCCGGCGGGAGCCGGACCGTGCCGGAGGCGGCCGTCACCAGGTCGACGCGGGCGCCGATCTCCCGGGCGAACTCCTCGAGGCGGCCCGCGTCGGCGGGCGAACGCGTGTCGACCAGGGCGACGACGACGTACCGCTCGCGCGGGTAGCGCTCGTGCAGTGCGCGGACGGTGTTGAGCACGGTGTTGCCGGTGGAGAACTCGTCGTCGACGAGGACCAGCGGCCCGTCCCCGGCGAGCAGCTCCGGATCCCGGGGCAGCAGCAGGTGGGAGGTCGCGTGCGAGTGGGACTCCTCGAAGCCGCCCGCGCGGGCGACCCCGGCGACCGGGCGGCGGGTGGAGTGCAGGTAGGCGGCGGGGCCCAGGCCGTCGGCGACGCAGTGGCCGAGCCCGGTGGCGGTCTCCGCGTAGCCGAGGACCACCGCGCGTGCGGCCTCCTCGGCGCCGAGCAGGTCGCGGACCCGGCGGCCGAGGGCGACACCGTGGCCGTACACGACGGAGGGCGACTGCGGGACGTGCTTGCCGAGCACGTTGGAGACGAGCAGGTGCGCGCGCCTGGGGTTGCGGCGCAGGGCCAGCCCGAGCAGGGCGGGCAGCGCCTCGTCACCGGCGAGTTCGACGCCGAGCCGCTCGGCGACCCAGCTGCCCGACCACACTCCGGCCGCCGCCCGGTCCGCCCGCACTCCGGCCGCCGCCCGGTCCGCCCGCTCCCCGGCGCTTCCCTCGGCGTGCGCGCTCTCGGTCATGTACTCGTGCCTCCCGTTGTCCACCGACGGCCCGCCGCTCTCGTCCGCGGCGCGCGCCCTGTCGTACGTCATTGTCCGTGGTCAGTCGGACAGGCCGGCGGTGAGCAGCTCCACGAAGCCGATGTCCTCGTTCGCCACGCCGAAGGCCTCGGCGCGCAGCAGTGTCCGCTCGGCCCAGGCGCGGTGCGGCTTCACCTCGTTCATCTTGTTGGTGTAGGCCGACCTCAGGACCCCGCCGCCGCCCCGTTCGGGCCGCAGGATGTCCTTGGCGTCGCTGAACTCCTCGTGGCTCACCACGGACAGCGCGTGCACGGGCAGTACGTGCGAGGGATGGATGCAGGTCTTGCCCAGCAGGCCGTTGGCCCGGTCCAGGGAGATCTCACGCAGCAGGCCGTCCATCGAGTGCTCGATCAGTTTCTGGCGGAGTCCGGCGGCCTGGCCCTCCAGGAAGGGGCTCTGCCGCAGCTGCGGTTTGAACATCCGCTCCGGGACACGGAAGTACTCCCAGACCGGCCCGGTCACCGTGAATCCGGTGCCGTCGGCGCGGGCGAGCATGTTCACCACGTCGGCGATCACCGAGGCGACGATCTGCACGTCGTACGCCGTCATGTCGGGGCCTCGGCGCAGCCCGTAGGAGGAGCAGAAGTCGGTCACGCCGAGGCGGAGGGCGAGCACGCGGTCCCGGTACTTGTCGACCGCGCGGAAGATCCCCTCCAGCGTGTGCACCCGGGTCTCGCGGTACAGCAGGTCCGGGGACTCCAGGACGGGCATGGCGAAGAGTCTGCGGCCGCCGGCGGCCTCGGCGGCGGCGAGGGCCTCCAGGAAGGGGATGCCGCGTTCCTCGGTGAACTTCGGCAGTACGAACCCGGACAGCAGTTCCACGGCGGGGCCGAGGCGGCGTACGAGGTCGGGTATCTGCTCGGGGGTCCGGACCCGGACGAAGAGCAGGGGAGTCTCGAAGTCGGAACGTTTCGCCAGCTCTGCCAGCTGGCTGACGAGGTTGGCCTCGCCGGCCGGCACGTCGGCGTCGTCGATCGAGTCCTCCAGGCACAGGACCATCGACACCACGCCCTGCTCGCGCTGCTTCAGGATGTCGTCGGCGAGTCTCGGCCGGGTGGCGGGGCTGTAGAGCGTGGCGCCCAGGGCCGCGGACAGCAGCCGGGGGGCGGAGTCCGCCGTGAAGGGGCAGGGCTCCTGATGAAAGAGCCGCTTCCGTACATCAGGGGCAATCTGTCCGAAATGACGCATTTAAACTCCCCCGTGTTGTCTGGCGTGCCCTCTGGGCGCCCTGTGAACCGTCGAAAGGTGGCCGGTAATAGTACGTACGCCTCCATGTCGGTGGTTCCCACCGGGCATGAATTCCAGGTAACCCGGCCATGTCAACGACGGCGACCCGAGGAGGCGGGCGCCGGCCCGGTATCCGCCCCCGCGTTGTCGTGACCAGGACCGAGAGGGCAGGATGACGGCATGACGCACGCGATGCTGAAGGGGTCGAACGTCCCGCTGCAAGCCACCACGGTACGCGCCGTGCTGCGCTGGACACCCGGGCAGGGGGTCCCCGACATCGACGCCTCCGCCCTGCTGCTCGGGCCGGACGGCCGCGTGCGTTCCGACGAGGACTTCGTCTTCTACAACCAGCCCCGGCACCCCTCCGGCCAGGTCTGGCGGCTCGGCAAGAAGCGGGTCGCCGAGGGCCTGACCGACACGATCCAGACAGACCTCTCCGCGGTCGAGGCGTCGGTGGGCCGGATCCTGCTGGTGGCCTCGGCGGACGGCGTCGCCTTCGAGCAGGTCCGGTCCCTGCGCATCCTGCTCCACGACGCCGCGGCCGGCGACGCGGACCCGCTGGCGTACTTCGACGTCACCCCGGAGACCGGCCAGGAGACGGCGCTGATCTGCGGCGAGCTGTACCGGCGCGGGGACGGCTGGAAGTTCCGGGCGCTGGGCGAGGGTTATTCGAACGGGCTGAAGGGCCTGGCGACCGACTTCGGCATCTCGGTGGACGAGTCGGAGGGCGCGGACGACCCCATGTCGGCGCCGCGTCAGGACTCCCCCGTGCCCGCCCCGGCCCCCTCGACGTTCGGCTCGGAGGAGCCCACGACGGTGCAGCCCCGGCCGGAGCCCTCGCTGCCGCTGCCGCCGGAGCAGCCGCCGGGCGCCCCGGGCGGGCCCGGGGGCGTACCCGCGCAGCCCGCGTACGGCTATCCGCAGCAGCCGCCCCCGGCCCAGTCGGCCTACGGCTACCCGGAGCCCGCCCCCGTGCCGCCGGCGTACGGGTACCCGCAGGCGCCCGCCGCGGCCCCGGTCACCGGGGCGCAGTCCGGCTACGGCTACCCGCAGCCGGTCACCGGCGCACCCGACCCGGACTTCCGGCTGCCCCCGCAGGGACCGCAGTTCGTCGGACGGTAGAAGCCCGCCGCACCGCACCGCACCGCCGGAGGAAACGGCCCCGCCGCACGGCGGAACCCGGGCGCACGGCAGAACCCCGCCGCACGGCAGGACCCCGCCGGACGGCGGAACGCTGCCTCAGCGGTCCGCCTTGCTCTTGTGGCCGCGGCCCCACTGCAGGCCCCACCCGTAGAGCCGGTCCAGTTCGCCCTGGAAGCCGTACACGAACTTCACCTCGCGGCGGACGAAGATCTCGTCCTTGACGTTCTCGATCATCACCACCGCGCAGGACCGGGCCTGCGGATGGCGCTCGTCGAGGCCTATCTCGATGCGGGGGCCGTTGCTCGGGTAGAGCGTGACGATGGCGTGCGTCCGGTCGAAGGCGGGCGTCTGGTCGTAGATGTAGGCGAAGACCAGAAGGCGTTTGATGGCGTCCTTGTGGTCGAGGTTGACGTACATCGTCTCGCCGGAGGCCGAACCGAACCGGTCGTCGCCGCTGAGCTTGACGTACGGCGGATCGTTGGTGTCGCCCAGGAAGCCGCCGAGCGGCTGGACCACCCCGCGGCTGCCGTCCTTCAGTTCGTAGAGGCAGCCGAGGTCGAGGTCGACGTTGACCATGCTCTGGCTGTGCGCGACGACCTCCGGGGGCTTGAGCGCCTTGAAGGGGTGCCGCAGCAGGCTCTCCCGCTGCATGCCGCCCATGTCCGAGGTGCGCATGCGCCAGCTCAGGTTGACCCGCAGATGGCCCGTGGCCGCTCCCTGCTTGGTCAGGGAGACCTGGCTGTGCCGTTTGGTCAGCTGGATGGAGTTGGTCGCCGCGTTGCCCGAGTCGAACTCGGTCTCACGGCCGCCCCGCAGTCCGTCGAAGAAGCCCATTACCGCCCCCACCTTTTCTCGACCGCCGACGGGGCGGCCCCGAGGAGTCGTCCTCGTCGGCCGCCCCGCTCAGAGCGTTCCTCGTCCGGGCCGGGTTCACACCAGAGGTACGGGCGCCGTGCTCCAGGTAGACGTAGTCGTCGAGGGTGCCCTGGCGGACCAGGTAGACGGTGAGGGACCGGACGTACATGGCGCCGATGCCCAGGCCGAGAGCCATCAGGACGATGTCGTTGGTGACGGCGAACGCGCCGATGACCCCGTCGAAGGAGAACGAGGCGTCCAGGACCTCCAGGTAGAGGAACATGAAGAACGCGGCCTTGCCCGCCAGTTTGACGGCGGACTTGGGCTTGCCGGCGCGTTCGGCGGCCTCTTCCTCCTCGTGCTCGCGTTCCTCCTCCTCTTCGAGTTTGTCCTCGAAGTAGCCGGAGAGCCCACCGACGATCATGTAGGTGATCAGGCCGGCGATACCGGCCAGC
The DNA here is from genome assembly GCF_000721235.1 of Streptomyces olivaceus. Classification (GTDB taxonomy): domain Bacteria; phylum Actinomycetota; class Actinomycetes; order Streptomycetales; family Streptomycetaceae; genus Streptomyces; species Streptomyces olivaceus. The sequence continues at coordinate 14,169 of NZ_JOFH01000049.1, read as the reverse complement.
AGAACGGTTTCCGCCTTGTCGGCGTGGGTGCCGCCGTGCTGGTGGGCGTGGGCGCCGAAGGTGATCGCTGAGACGAGCAGCACGATCAGGGCGATGCAGACCGACAGCATGTCGACCTTGCCGAGCTTGGCCAGCGGGCGCTCCAGCCACCCCAGCCACTTGATGTCCCGGTCCTCGAAGATGAAGTCGAGGAAGATCATCAGCAGGAACATGCCACCGAACGCGGCGATCGACGGATGCGCGTCGGTCACCAGCTCCTGATAGCGGTCCTTGTCGGTCAGCGCGAGGTCGACGGCCTCGATGGGACCGAGCTGGGCGCTGACGGCCACGATGACGACCGGGAAGACCAGGCGCATGCCGAACACGGCGATGAGGATGCCGATGGTGAGGAAGATCTTCTGCCAGAAGGCATTCATCTTCTTCAGGATCCCGGCGTTGACCACCGCGTTGTCGAAGGACAGCGAGATCTCCAGGATGGAGAGGATCGCCACGATGCCGAAGGCGGTCCACCCCCCGTAGAAGACCGCCGCGACCAGGCCGAGCGCGGTGACCGCGAACGACCAGCCGAAGGTTTTCAGAAGCACTGGCTACCCAATCGTGTGTGTACGGGGCTCCCCCGCGCCGTACTCGGCTTTACGAAACGTTGACTCCGAAGTCTAGAGCGATGCCCCGGAGCCCCGACGCGTACCCCTGCCCCACTGCACGGAACTTCCACTCGCCCTGGTAGCGGTAGAGCTCGCCGAAGATCATCGCGGTCTCCGTGGAGGCGTCCTCACTGAGGTCGTAGCGGGCCAGTTCCTGCCCGTCGGCCTGGTTGACGACCCGGATGAAGGCGTTGTTGACCTGGCCGAAGGTCTGGCCGCGCTCGTCGGCCTGGTGGATCGAGACCGGGAAGACGATCTTGTCGCAGTGGGCGGGCACCCGGGAGAGGTCGACCAGCAGCGACTCGTCGTCGCCGTCGCCCTCTCCGGTGAGGTTGTCGCCGGTGTGCTCGATCGAACCGTCCGGGCTGGTGAGCTGGTTGTAGAAGACGAACCACTCGTCGCCGAGCACCCGGCCGCTGCTGCACACGAGTGCGCTGGCGTCGAGGTCGAAGGGTGCTCCGGTGGTGGAACGCGCGTCCCAGCCGAGCCCGACCAGTACCTGTGTGAGGTTCGGTGCGGCCTTGGACAGGGAGACGTTGCCGCCCTTGGCAAGCGTGACGCCCATGGTGATGGTCCCTCCCCGGGTGATGGTTCTCGGGTTTTTCTGCGCGTCCGGCGCCGCACGCAAACCGTGCGGCGCCGGACAGCCGGGGGCCGGCCCCGGTGGATGCCTCAGTCGCTCAGCGGAACATGTCGCTCAGCGGTTCATGTCGCCCGGCGGATCTCGTCCTCCGGACGGTCACGTCACTCAGACGTTCACGCCGAAGTCCTGGGCGATGCCGCGCAGGCCGGAGGCGTAGCCCTGGCCGATGGCGCGGAACTTCCACTCGGCGCCGTTGCGGTACAGCTCGCCGAAGACCATGGCCGTCTCCGTGGAGGCGTCCTCGCTCAGGTCGTACCGCGCGATCTCGGCCTCGCCGGCCTGGTTGACGACGCGGATGAACGCGTTGCGGACCTGGCCGAAGGACTGCTGGCGGTTCTCGGCGTCGTAGATCGAGACCGGGAAGACGATCTTCTCGATGTCGGCGGGGACGGCGGCGAGGTTGATCTTGATCTGCTCGTCGTCGCCCTCGCCCTCACCGGTGAGGTTGTCGCCGGTGTGCTCGACCGAGCCGTCCGGGCTCTTCAGGTTGTTGAAGAAGATGAACTGCGCGTCGCTGGCGACCTTGCCGGCGCTGTTCAGCATCAGTGCGCTGGCGTCGAGGTCGAAGTCGGTGCCGGTCGTGGTGCGGATGTCCCACCCGAGTCCGACGATGACCGCGGTCAGGCCGGGGGCCTCCTTGGTCAGCGAAACGTTGCCGCCCTTGCTGAGGCTGACTCCCACGAGTCCTCCATTGGTGTCCGGGGGCGGTCAGCCCCGTAGTGCGTGGATGTAGTACGCGGATGGTGGATACCGGATCAACGATTCGATCCTAGTGACGGGTTCCCGCCGTCCGCAGGCCCCGGGACCGACAATTCGCAGGGTGTCGGGTCACGGGACGCCGGGTCACAGGGTGTCGAGCGCCTTCACGTACTCGCTCAGGTCGCGGGCGTCGGGCAGGCCGTTGACGACGGTCCAGCGCACGGCGCCCTCCCGGTCGATGATGAAGGTGCCGCGGACGGCACAGCCCTTGTCCTCGTCGAAGACGCCGTAGGCGCGCGAGACGTTGCCGTGCGGCCAGAAGTCGGAGAGCAGCGGGTACTCCAGGCCCTCCTGCTCGGCGAAGACGCGCAGGGTGTGGATGGAGTCGTTGGAGACGGCGAGCACCTGGGTGTCGCGGTCGGAGAACTGCGGCAGGTTGTCGCGCACCTCGCACAGCTCGCCGGTGCACACACCGGTGAAGGCGAAGGGGTAGAAGAGCAGCACCACGTTCTTCCGGCCGCGGAAGTCGGACAGCCGGACGGTCGCTCCGTGGTTGTCCTTGAGTTCGAAGTCGGGGGCCTTGTCGCCGGCCTGGATCGCCATGTCCTGTTCATCCCTTCCGAGGGTGGTTCGCTGCAAACACCCTACGCAGGAATGATCGCGGACCCACGGACGGGCCGACGGCGGTCGGTCCGTCCGCGGGGTCCGGATGCCGCGGAGCCCTGACGGCTACCGCTTCGACTTGGCGGCCTTGGGCGTCGCCAGACGGCTGCCGCTCCAGTCCTTGCCGACGCTGACGCTCTTGGACGCCGTCAGTCCGGCGGTCGTCGAGGCTTCCGAGATGTCACTGGCCTCGACGTACCCGTCACGGCCGGTCTTCGGCGTGAGAAGGAGGATCGACCCGCCCTCTTCGATGTACGTGGTGGCATCCACCAGCGCATCCGTCAGGTCGCCGTCGTCGTCGCGGAACCACAGCACGACGGCATCGGCCACGTCCTCGTAGTCCTCGTCCACCAGCTCGCCCTCGACGGCGCCCTCAATGGCCTCGCGGAGCTCCTGGTCGACGTCGTCGTCGTAGCCGATCTCCTGGACCACCTGCCCGGGCTGGAAACCCAGCCTGGCGGCAGGGTTCGTCCGCTCCTCCGCGTGGTCCGCGGTCGCGCTCACGGGGTGCCTCCTGATCATGTTTCGGTAGTTGTCTTCGAGCCCCGCGCGGGCGCGAGGCTTGGCCGTAGTCCACACGGGCGGGACGGATCGCGCAAGTACCCGGCCTCCGGGACCGCCGAAACGGTGACGATCCCGGCCGTGTCGCCGCAACTTCAGCCCTGCGGTCCGACCCGAAGGTGACGTACACCACACCTATCTGCCCCGTTTGCGTATTTGGGAACCATGGGTGGGTACGAGACTCGAATGAACGTGCCCCCGATCCCTGTGAAGGAACCGGTTACCCCACGGTACAGATGACGACCGCCCCCGCGAGGTACACGATGGACAACCAGCGGGCAATCGGCGCAGACATCCGGCAGAGCGGCCGGCGGCAGCGGTCCTCGAGCAGCCCCCGGCAGCAGCGGCCCTCCGACAGCGAAGGAACAGCGTGGCTTCCGCATCCGATCGCAGCGATCGCAGTCCGATCATCATTGGCGGCCTCCCGAGTCAGGTTCCCGACTTCGATCCCGAGGAGACCCAGGAGTGGCTCGACTCCCTCGACGCCGCCGTCGACGAGCGCGGCCGGGAGCGGGCCCGGTACCTGATGCTGCGGCTGATCGAGCGGGCCCGCGAGAAGCGCGTGGCCGTGCCCGAGATGCGCAGCACGGACTACGTCAACACCATCCCGACCAAGAGCGAGCCGTTCTTCCCGGGCAACGAGGAGATCGAGCGCAAGATCCTCAACGCCACCCGCTGGAACGCCGCGGTGATGGTCTCGCGTGCGCAGCGCCCCGGCATCGGCGTCGGCGGCCACATCGCGACCTTCGCCTCCTCGGCGTCCCTGTACGACGTGGGCTTCAACCACTTCTTCCGCGGCAAGGACGACGGCGACGGCGGCGACCAGGTCTTCTTCCAGGGGCACGCCTCACCGGGCATCTACGCCCGCGCCTACCTCCTCGACCGGCTCAGCGAGGAGCACCTCGACGGCTTCCGGCAGGAGAAGTCGAAGGCGCCGCACGCGCTGTCGTCGTACCCGCACCCGCGGTCGATGCCGGACTTCTGGGAGTTCCCGACGGTCTCGATGGGCCTCGGCCCGATCGGCGCGATCTTCCAGGCGCGGATGAACCGCTACATGCACGCGCGCGGCATCGCGGACACCTCGCGCTCGCACGTGTGGGCCTACCTCGGCGACGGCGAGATGGACGAGCCGGAGTCGCTGGGCCAGCTGTCCATCGCGGCCCGGGAGGGCCTGGACAACCTGACCTTCGTGGTCAACTGCAACCTGCAGCGCCTGGACGGCCCGGTGCGCGGCAACGGCAAGATCATCCAGGAGCTGGAGTCGGTCTTCCGCGGCGCCGGCTGGAACGTGATCAAGCTGGTCTGGGACCGCACCTGGGACCCGCTGCTCGCCCAGGACCGCGACGGCGTGCTGGTCAACCGCATGAACACGACCCCGGACGGCCAGTTCCAGACCTACGCCACCGAGTCCGGCGCGTACATCCGCGACCACTTCTTCGGCGACGACCACCGGCTGCGCACGATGGTCGAGAACATGACCGACGACCAGATCCTGCACCTGGGCCGAGGCGGCCACGACCACCGCAAGATCTACGCGGCGTACAAGGCGGCGCTCGAACACAAGGGCCAGCCGACGGTCATCCTGGCCAAGACGATCAAGGGCTGGACGCTGGGCCCCAACTTCGAGGGCCGCAACGCCACGCACCAGATGAAGAAGCTGACGGTCGACGACCTCAAGCGCTTCCGCGACCGGCTGCACCTGCCGATCTCCGACAAGGAGCTGGAGTCCGGCCCGCCGCCGTACTACCACCCGGGCCGGGACACCGAGGAGATGCAGTACATGCACGACCGGCGCCTGGGCTGCGGCGGGTACGTGCCGACCCGGGTCGTGCGGTCGAAGCCGCTCCCGCTGCCGGACGACAAGACGTACGCGACCGTGAAGAAGGGGTCGGGCCAGCAGTCCATCGCGACGACGATGGCCTTCGTACGGCTACTGAAGGACCTCATGCGGGACAAGGAGATCGGCAAGCGCTTCGTGCTGATCGCGCCGGACGAGTACCGCACGTTCGGCATGGACTCGTTCTTCCCGAGCGCGAAGATCTACAACCCGCTCGGGCAGCAGTACGAGTCCGTGGACCGCGAGCTGCTCCTCGCCTACAAGGAGGCGCCGAACGGGCAGATGCTGCACGACGGCATCTCCGAGGCCGGCTGCACGGCGTCGCTGATCGCGGCGGGCTCGGCGTACGCGACGCACGGCGAACCGTTGATCCCGGTGTACGTGTTCTACTCGATGTTCGGATTCCAGCGCACCGGCGACCAGTTCTGGCAGATGGGCGACCAGCTGGCGCGCGGTTTCGTGCTGGGGGCGACCGCCGGCCGTACGACCCTGACCGGCGAGGGCCTCCAGCACGCCGACGGCCACTCGCAGCTGCTCGCCTCGACCAACCCGGCGTGCGTGGCGTACGACCCCGCCTTCGGGTTCGAGATCGCGCACATCGTCAAGGACGGGCTGCGCCGGATGTACGGCGGGGACGAGCAGCACCCGCACGGCGAGGACGTCTTCTACTACCTCACCGTCTACAACGAGCCCATCCGGCACCCGGCCGAGCCCGAGAACGTGGACGTCGAGGGCATCCTCAAGGGCGTCCACCGCTTCAGCGAGGGCACCGGCGGCGCGATCCCGGCGCAGATCATGGCGTCCGGCGTCGCGGTGCCGTGGGCCGTGGAGGCCCAGCGGATCCTCGCCGAGGAGTGGAACGTACGGGCCGACGTCTGGTCGGCCACCTCCTGGAACGAGCTGCGGCGCGAGGCCGTGGCCTGCGAGGAGCACAACCTGCTGCACCCCGAGGAGGAGCAGCGGGTGCCGTACGTGACCCGGAAGCTGGCGGGCGCGCAGGGGCCGTTCGTGGCGGTGTCCGACTGGATGCGGTCGGTGCCGGACCAGATCGCCCGGTGGGTGCCGGGGACGTACCAGTCGCTGGGCGCGGACGGGTTCGGCTTCGCGGACACGCGCGGGGCGGCGCGGCGGTTCTTCCACATCGACGCGGAGTCGGTCGTGGTCGGGGTGCTGGGCGAGCTGGCGCGGGAGGGCAAGGTCGACCGGTCGGTGCTGAAGCAGGCGATCGACCGGTACCGGCTGCTCGACGTGACGGCGGCCGACCCGGGCCCGGCGGGCGGGGACGCGTGACGCGCGCGCCCCGTTTGCCGCGTACGCGGTGACGGGGTGACGGAGGGACAGACGGAGAAGCCCCCGGCCGGTCGGCCGGGGGCTTTCTCGTCGGTGCGCCGAGGGGTCTTCTCGTCGGCGCGGTGCGTGCGGTGTGTCAGAGCAGGCCGTTGTTCATGCCGGCCGAGCCGGCGAGCCAGACGATCGCCAGGAGGGTGTCGATCGCACCCAGGGCGAAGGCCACCACCGCCGGCACGGGCCGGGAGCCCGCCCAGCTCCGTCCCATGGCGAGCCAGCCGCACACCATGGCGGCGGGGCCCAGGACGATGCCCAGCGTGAAGAATCCCGCGACCGCGCACACGACTCCGACGATCCCGAGCGTCGCACGGTCCGGCCCGGTCCGTGACCACGTCCGGCCACGTGAGCGGGGGTGCGTGCGCGACTGCTGTCCGAAGCTCGTCATCATCAACTCCCTGAACTCCTTGTGGAGTTCGGGTACCCCCGCACGGCGTCCTATGCCTCCGGACCCGGTCGGAGGACGACGAGCTGCCCGCGCGCGGCTCCCCTCCGGCCCCGCGCCGCAGCCCCTCGCCCCGTGCTCTGCGGACGACCTGACCCACTGTGACCTGCACGGTCCGCCGGAGGGGAGGGTTCGCCCGTCCGGTCACCCTGATGGACGAAAGAGCGAGGGGACGGGCCCCGTCAGATGTGCCCCCGTCAGATGTGCCCCATGCCCGCGCCGGCCTCCGCGTTGTCGCCGCGCTTGGTGAGGAAGGCGACCGCCACCGCCACCACCGCGACGCCCGCGGCCACGAGGGAGGCCAGGCTCATGCCGGAGATGAAGGTGTCGTGGGCGACGTCCGAGATCTTCCCGGCGATCTCGGCGGGCGTGCCCGGCGGCACCGGCGCGACGCCTACCTGGACCGCCTCGGAGGCCTGGTGGGCCTGGGCCGGCGACAGTTCGGGAAGGCCCGCGTCCGCCCAGTTGCCCGCCAGGTCGCTGTCCACCTTGGAGGCCATCACGGCGCCGAGGACGGCCGTGCCGAGGCTGCCGCCGATCTGCATCGCCGCCTGCTGGAGGCCGCCCGCCACACCCGACAGCTCCATCGGCGCGTTGCCGACGATGACCTCGGTGGCGCCGACCATGACCGGGGCGAGGCCGAGGCCCAGCAGGGCGAACCAGAGCGACATGACGCCGCTGCCGGAGTCGGTCTGGAGCGTGGAGATGCCGTACATCGCGATCGCGGTGCACGTCATGCCGCCGGCCAACGGGATGCGCGGGCCGACCTTGGTGATCGCCGCGCCGGCCAGCGGCGAGGCGACGATCATCATGGCGGTGAGCGGCAGCAGGTGCAGACCGGCGTCGACCGGGCTCATCCCGTGCACGTTCTGCAGGTAGAAGGTGACGAAGAACAGGCCGCCCATGAACGCGATGGCCATCAGGACCATCAGGACCACACCGGCCGACAGCGGCACCGAGCGGAACATCGCCAGCGGGATCAGCGGCTCGCGCACCTTGGTCTCCCAGAAGGAGAAGAGGGCGAAGCCCACCACCGACCCGATGATGTACAGCCAGGTCTGGCCGGAGCCCCAGCCCCACTCGGGAGCCTTGATCAGCGCCCAGACGAGGGCGAACATCGAGGCCGAGAGCAGCACGATGCCGAGGATGTCGAAGGAGCGCGGCCGGTTCTCGGCCCGGTGGTCCAGCAGGATCAGGACGCCGAGCACGACGGCGAGGATGCCGACCGGCACGTTGATGAAGAAAACGGACTGCCAGTTGACGTGCTCGACCAGCACGCCGCCGAGGATCGGGCCGCCCGCGGTGGAGGCGCCGATGACCATGCCCCAGATGCCGATGGCCATGTTGAGCTTCTCGGCGGGGAACGTCGCCCGGAGCAGGCCCAGCGCGGCGGGCATCAGCAGTGCGCCGAACAGGCCCTGGAAGACACGGAAGACGATGACGGCACCGATACTGCTGGACAGCCCGATGGCGCCGGAGGACACGGCGAAGCCGGCCACGCCTATCAGGAAGGTCTGCCGGTGCCCGAAGCGGTCGCCGAGCTTGCCCGCGGTGATCAGCGCGACCGCGAGGGCGAGGAAGTAGGCGTTGGTGATCCACTGGACGTCGGCGAGACTGGCGCCCAGGTCGTTCTGGATGGCCGGGTTCGCGATGGCCACGATGGTGCCGTCCAGGGCCACCATCATGACCCCGACCGCGACGGTGACGAGGGTGACCCACGGATGGCCGCGCAGTCCCCTGGCGGGTGCGGAACCCGACGGGACGCCGTCGCCCGGTCCCGGCTTGTCGATGGTGGTCTGACTAGTCATACCGTTGAGGCTAATGACAGCCTCTGACAGTTGACAAACCAATTCACGTGTCAGTAACTGACATTTCATCAGTGTATAGCGTGAACTGCGAAAACGAACCGAAACGAACGGCGGGACGGCGGCGGGACCCGCCACCGCACCCGTGTTGAAGGAGTGGACTCTTGGGCGGCCTGCGCGAACTGAAGAAGCAGCGCACCCGGGACCTGCTGCTGCGCTCCGCCCTCGAACTGTTCACCGAGCACGGGTACGAGGAGACGACCGTCGACGACATCGCCGAGGCCGCCGACGTGTCGCAGCGCACCTTCTTCCGCTACTTCGCCTCCAAGGAGGACGCGGCGTTCTACGTGGCGCGGCTCGCGGAGGCGCGCTTCGTCGAGGCGGTGCACGCCCGCCCGCCCGAGGAGGCGCCGCTGGACGCGCTGCGCATGGCCCTCGTGGAGAGCTGGAACACCATCGGCGAGGCGATCGGGCGGCTGATCCCGGTCGAACTGCACATGCGCTTCTACCGGGTGGTCGAGTCGACGCCCGCGCTGCTCGCCGCCCACCTGCGCCGCGCCACGGAGCTGGAGGAGGAGATCGCCCGCGTCGTCGCGGCCCGCGAGGGCCTGGACCTGGACCGGGACCCCCGGCCCCGGGTGCTCGTGGCGGTCTTCGGAGCGGTGATGCGGGTGACCGAGCGGCTCTGGTCGGCCGGCGACGACGCCAGTCCGGCCGCCCTGCGGGACCTGACCGCCTCCTACCTGGACCACGTGGCGCCCGCCCTCACCGGGAACTGGCGGGAGGGGCCCGTAGCCGACCGTGCGGGCCCAACCCCGGAGCGCCACACCGAAACGTGATCCGTGTCACTGGATTCACGCGAGACCGTCCCGTTCTCCTAGTGTGTCCTCCCAGTGACTTCCTTCGACACCTCCCCGCAGCTGAACGTCTGGCGCGCACTGCTCGCTCTGGCCGTGGTGTTCGTGATGCTGGCGACCACCGGCTGGACGGCCCTGCGCAACCACCGCGGCCCCACCGCGCTGGAGGCGTCGATATCAGCCTGGGAGCACGGCCGGATCGACGGACACCGGCTGCCCGACGCGCAGGCGGCGCCCGCCCGGCTGGCCCGGTTCTTCGCCTCGCTCGGCGAGTGGCAGCGCAAGAGCCTGGCCCGCCGGTATCCCCTGGCCGTCGGCAACATGAACGGCGCCCCGGTCGGGCTGCGCTACTTCGCCAACCGCTCGGCGCTGCACGAGGCGCGCACGGTGGAGCGGGAACGCATGCACGACAAGCGCCTGTCCCCGTCGGGACAGCGCGAGGCGGCCCGCCGCATGCACCACTACGACTCGCTGCTCGCCCCCGGCCGGCACATCCTCGCCTTCGACCCGGCGGGCTCCGGCAAGGTCGCCGAGGTCTTCGGGAACCTGAACCGCGCCGACCGCGTGTCCGTCGTCGTACCCGGCGTGGACACCGAGCTGGTCACCTTCGAGCGCTCCGAGCGCAAGTACTCGGCGCCCGTCGGCATGGCCGAGTCGCTGTACGAGGCCGAGCGCACCACGAGCCCGGACACCCGCACCGCCGTGATCGCCTGGGCGGACTACACCTCCCCCAGCGGCCTCGGCATGGAGGCGGCCACGGCCACCCGCGCGCAGCACGGTGCCGTACGCCTGAACGCGCTCCTGGGCGCCCTGCCCGGCAAGTCGCCGGTCTCCCTGTTCTGCCACAGCTACGGCTCGGTGGTGTGCGGCCTCGCCGCCGGCACGCTCCCCGCGCGGGTGACCGACATAGCGGTGGCCGGCAGTCCGGGCATGCGCGCCGACAGCGCCGCCCGCCTGGACACCTCCGCCCACGTGTGGGCGATGCGGGACGGCGACGACTGGATCCAGGACGTGCCCTACCTGGAGGTCGGCGGCCTGGGGCACGGTGCCGACCCGGTGTCCACCGGGTTCGGGGCGCGGGTGCTGTCCGCGCGGGGCGCGCAGGGACACAGCGGCTACTTCGTGCCGGGTACGGAGAGTCTGCGCAATTTCGCGGAGATCGGCGTTGGCGCATACCGCACGGTGGCCTGCGCCGACACGGATGACACATGCCGGGCGGATTTGTCCGGGGCGACGGCGGCCGGACGCGCGTAGAGGCGTAGAAACTCCGGTTTGCACGGGGAGGGGACGGAGAGGCTCGTGCCGCATACGATGAGCCGCATGGGTGACGTACTGGCCGGATTTCATGCCGCCTGGGAGTTCGAGTCCGACTCCGTGCTCATCCGCTACGAACGGGGGATTCGAACACCCAAGCTGTTCCAGGCCCTCGGGGAACGCCGTGTCCCCGTGGAGGCGATCGCCGGCGTGACGCTCACGCCCGGCAGGCGCGGCACGGTCGTGCTGCGCGTCCAGCCGCGCGAGGGTGCCGATCCGCTGATCGAGGCGGCGGCCGGACAGCTGAAGGAGAGCTGCGACCCGTACCGGCTGGTGCTGCCGGCCGAGCGGGAGACGCTCGCGGAGTACTACGCCGACGAGCTGACCGGGATGCTGGGCGCCGCCGCGCACTCCGAACCGGCGGACCGGTACCTGGTGGCGGCCCCCGAGGCGCCGCTGCACTTCAAGGCGTACGACGGGAAGGCGTCCTTCGACGGCAAGGCGGTGTCCTTCCGCTGGTCCTGGACGGGCGCGTCGTCGGCGAAGTGGAAGGCCGGCGACCAGCTCTTCCCGGTCGCCGACCTGGGGGGAGTGGAGTGGCGCTCCCCCGAGGCGCTGGAGGGCTACCTGCGCCTGCTGCCGCGGGACGCCGCGGGCGCGACCGCACCGGCCGCTCCGCAGGCCGACCAGGACCCGGCGTCCGTGGTGTTCGGGCTCGGCTACGGGCCGGTCCACGAGTCGCTGCCGTTCGCCGCGGCGGTCCTCGCGGCGGTACGGGACCGGGGCCCGGCCACGCCGGTACCGGTGCCGGCGCCTCGCCGCGACCCCGCGGACATCGCCGAGCGGATCCGGCACCTGGGGGAACTGCACCAGCAGGGGCTGGTGACGGACGAGGAGTTCTCCTCGAAGAAGGCGCAGCTGCTGGCGGAGCTGTGACGCTCCCTCACTGCTCGGACTCCGCGCCTCCGGCGTCCCCGTAGAACTCGATCTTCCGGTCGAGCACGGCGAGGGCGTCGCGGAGTTCGGCGATCCGCGTCAGCGCGTCGCGGCGGGTCGACTCCAGAAGCTCCCGCCGGTCCGCGTACGTACTCTCCCCCTCGCGCACCATCTCGGCGTACCGCACCATGTCGGCGACCGGCATGCCGGTCATCCGCAGCTTGCCGACGAAGTCGAGCCAGTCCAGGTCGCGGTTGCTGTAGCGGCGCTGCCCCGTGTGCGAGCGGTCGACGCCGGACATCAGGCCGATCCGCTCGTACCAGCGCAGGGTGTGGGCCGTGAGGCCGGTGCAGGCGACGACCTCGCTGATGGTGTAGCGGTCCTGTCCGTCGGGGCGCGGGCGGCGCGGAGTCGGGGCGGAGCAGACGTCCGCGCCGGTGGCGTCCGGACCGAGGGCCTCGGCCGTGCTCTGCATCACCGTCATGACGGCAACGCTATGACCTTCGAGTGCACTCAAGGCAAGCAGACCCGGCGGGAAACCGCCGGTGGGAAAAGTGGAGGACACCCGGACGGGCCGGTCGTTAGCGTGCGGAGCATGAATCCCGTACGCCGTGCCGTGCCCGAGGACGCCGAGGAAGTGCTCCGCCTGCGTCAGGTGATGCTCGACGCGGTGCACCCCGGTTCGCCCAGCGACTGGCAGTCCGCCTCCCTGCCCGCGCTCCGCGCCCGCCTGGCCGCCCCGGACGGCGACTTCGCGGCCTACGTCGTCGACCACCCGGAGCGCCCCGGGGCCCTGGCCGCGCTGGTGGTGGGCACCCTGGAGTACCGCATCGGCGGACCGAACCGCCCGCCGAGCGGCGTGATCGGCTACGTCTTCAGCGTCGCCACCGACCCGGACGCCCGGCGCCGCGGGTACGCGCGCGCGTGCATGGACGGGCTGGTGGACTGGTTCCGCGAGCGCGGCGCCCAGTACGCCATGCTCACCGCCTCCCCCGACGCCGAGCCCCTGTACGCGTCGATGGGTTTCACCCGGGACCCGGCCCCCTCGATGAGGCTGCGCCTCTGAGCCCCTTAGGCTCGACGGCATGTCCCTGAAGAGCCTCGCGTCGATCGAGAACTGGCCGGTCCCCACCGCGGCGGCGGGCGTCGTACGGGCCGACGGCACGGTCCTCGGCACCCACGGTCCGGCCGCGCACCGCTTCCCCCTCGCCTCGGTCACCAAGCCGCTCGCGGCCTACGCGGCGCTCGTGGCGTACGAGGAGGGCGCGATCGAGCTGGACGAGCCCGCCGGGCCGCCCGGGTCCACGGTCCGCCACCTGCTCGCCCACACCTCGGGCCTGGCCTTCGACGAACACAAGGTCACCGCCCCGCCCGGCGAGCGCCGCCTGTACTCCAACGCCGGTTTCGAGCAGCTCGGCGAGCACATCGCGCGGGCCGCGGACATGCCCTTCGCCGAGTACGCGCGCCAGGCGGTCCTGGAACCCCTGGGCATGACCTCCACCACCCTGGACGGCTCCCCCGCGAAGGACGGCGCCTCCACGGTCGACGACCTGCTCCGCTTCGCCGCCGAGGTGCAGGCGCCTCGCCTCCTCGACCCGCGCACGGTCGCCGAGGCGATGACGGTCCAGTACCCGGGCACGAAGGGCGTCCTGCCGGGCTACGGCCACCAGAACCCCAACGACTGGGGCCTCGGCCTGGAGATCCGGAACGGCAAGTCCCCCCACTGGACCGGCGCGTCGTCCTCACCCCGCACCTTCGGCCACTTCGGCCAGTCCGGCACGTTCCTGTGGATCGACCCCGACGCGGGCCTCGCCTGCGCCGCCCTCACCGACCGCGCCTTCGGCCCCTGGGCGGTCGAGGCCTGGCCGCCCTTCACGGACGCGGTACTGACGGAGACGCGCGGCTGAGGCGCTCGAACCACACCGTCCTGCCTCGCCCGCCGGCGTACGGCGTCACGCCCCACCGGTCGGCCGCCGCGGCGATCACAAGCCCGCCCTCGCCCAAGGCGTCGGCAGCCGCCGGAACCGGCAACTCGGGGCACCCGTCGGCAACCTCCACCCGCACCCCACCCGACTGCAGCAGGAAACACACGCGACCACGCCGACCCGGCACATACCGTACGACGTTGGCGACCAGCTCCGTGAGCGCCAGCTCGGCGGCGTCGGCCACGCGGGACAGGCCCGAGCGGCCCAGGCAGAGCCGCAGCACGCGGCGCAGGTGGCGGGTCGAATGCGCGCCCATGGCGAACTCGGCGTGGTACTGGCTCTCGACGCCCGCCGCCTGCGGACCAGTTACGTGATTCACGCCACAATCCTGGAACACGCTGCGTACGCTCGACTACGCAGAGAAACGAACGCCGTGCGGCGTTGCCGTCCGTAGTCTCCGGAGTGAGGTGCCGCAGTGGCCAACATCCAGTCCCTCGACCCGACCGCTTCCCCGCTCGACTACTACGGCTGGGAGCTGCGCCGCCAGCGCGAGGCC
>NZ_JOFH01000048.1 GCF_000721235.1 Streptomyces olivaceus | reverse complement strand
CAGCTCGGGCAGATGCCCGACCGAGGCCCGCAGGTCCTCCCGCCACCCCGCCCGCAGCAGCAGAGCCAGGATCTCCACCCGCCGCCGGCCGCCGGTATCCACCTGGTACGCCAGGCGCAGCAGCTCCGTGGCCCGCCGCGCATGACCCTCCTTCAGCGCCTGCTTCGCCCCCTCCACCAGGTTCAGCACCGCCGACGGGTCGTCGAGACGGCCCGAGGCGACGAAGTGCTCCGCGATCGTCAACGAGTCCGCACCGCACGCCCTGAGCAGATCCACAGCACGCCGGCTCAACTCGGAACGGTCCGCAGCCGAGAAGGCGTTGAGCACGACATGGGCCATGACCGGGTGCCGCATCCGGCCGGCCTCCACCAGACCCGTGCGGGTCAGTACCTGCATGGCGACGGCGACCCGGTCCGACGGGACGCCGACCAGCCGGTCGAGATACGCGAACCCCGACGGCTCACCGACGACCGAGACCGCACCGGCAACCCGCAACGTCGCCGGATCACAGCGGGCCAGAACCAACTGCACCGCCCGCTCGAACTCCGGCCCGGTGCACAGCTCCGCCGGCGGACCATCGCCACCCGCGGCGGCCCGGCTGTCCTCCAGTAACCCATGCAGCAGAAGCAGATTCCCACCCGTAAGCCGGTGGGCCTGCGCGGCCAGCTCCGTCGAACCGGACTCGGAAAGTCGCCCGGCCATGAGCTGCGCGACGCCGCTGGACGACAGTGGGGCCAGCAGCAACCGCCGCAGATAGGACTGCTGGTAGAGCTCGGCGCACAGGAGGCGGGAGTTGTCCGGGGACATCTCGATGTCGTCGTCGCGCCAACCAAACACAACCAAAAGGCGAGCGCACCCGGCTCGGCGGAGCAGATAGATCAGCCAGTCCTGGGAGAACGCGTCGAGATACTGCGTGTCGTCGATGGCGATCACCACCGTGCTCTGCTCGGCCAACTCCAGAACAACGCAGTCTTACCGGTTCCGACAACCCCCTGAAGCACGACAACCCGCACGCCCCCAGCGGCGGACTCCGCAAAAGCTGCAGCCAACTCAGCGAGCTCGGACTCTCGCTCGATCATGCACGATCCCCTGTCTCTCATGGAGCTGTTCCTGCGTCGCGCGCACCGACATGCCACGCGGAACAAGGGTTTAGGAATAAGGAAATCGATGGGTTCAGACCGGACATCAATGCCACAGAATCGATGTTCGATCAGATCAAAAAGGCGCCTCTTCCGACATCAGACTGACGCGAGGTGTGTCCGCCCGAGCCGTCGCACCGCACCTCGTCGTACCCGTTGTCCTGGGCGTTCGGTAGTAGAGCTGGTAGCGACGAGCGGAATCGTGAGCATTGCGGCGCCTATGGCGAGGCAGGCGACGGTACGGTTCCGTAACGACTTTGCGCTCCGGACCCACCTCCACTACGCGCCGGAACCGCCTTCCGGTTCACCCAGTTTCTCGGCGCCATCGGGATCAGGACGCTCATCGTCGTCGCCGACGCCCTTCCGAGGACGTAGTTCATCGAGCCGAGTACAGAAGCTGTGGCAGGACGAGGAGGCCGGGCAGCGACAGTTGCGGGCAGGTGCAGAACCGTGAGCGGGATGTCGGCCAGCAGGCGGACGGCGGCCTTCTTGTCGATACCGGGGAGGCGACGCCGTTCTTGTCCGCGTCGGTCGGCCGCACTTGGAGGTGCGGCCAGTGTGTTACCGGGTGCGGGGGATCACTGTCGCTGCCAGCCCTTGAACGCGGCGAGCAGGTGCTGCCTGGCGTCGTCCGAGATGTGGTCCGGGGTCAGCTCCCCCGTCGTGGCGATCGTCTGGCGGTACTGGTCCAGGTAGCGCTCGCACCCGGAGCATTCCGCCAGGTGCTCGACGAAGCGCCGCTCCTGTTCCTGAGGCATGGCGCCGTCCAGGAAGTCGGTCACCAGCTCCACAAAGTCAACGCAGTCCACGTTCGCCTCCCCCTGCGTGGGCATCGTCGGGACTCGACGCATAGGCGTCCAGCCTACTGCGCAGCATCGCCCTGGCACGATGGAGGAGGACGCGTTGGTTGCCGGGCGATATCTCCAGCAGGGAACACACCTCCTGCGAGCCGTACCCTTCGACGTCCCGGAGGGTGAGTACCGCGCGCAGGCGGGGCGGAAGGTCGTCGAGCGCCTCGGCTATCAGCTCGCGTACCTCGCCGCGCAGCACGTGATCCTCGGGCAGGTGCCACGGGCGCGGTTCCTGACCGACGGCCCAGTGTCCGGCGTACCGCTCGCCGGGGGACCGGAAGCGGGAGGCGTCCACCGTCGCCTCGGCCTCCTCCGGCAGCAGGCTGGTGAAGGGAACCGTCCTGCTCTCCTTCGTACCGCGGGTCTTGGCGGTGCGGACCAGGATCCGGTACACCCAGGTCTTCAGGGACGAACGGCCCTCGAAGTCGCCGATGCCCTTGATGACCGCCAGCCAGGTGTCCTGGACGGCCTCCTCGGCCGATGCCTTGGTCGAGACGAAGGACGAGGCCAGCCGGAGCATGCCGCCCGACCAGGTGTCCAGGACCAGCGCGAACGCCTCCTCGTCACCGCTGCGCAGTCGCTGGACCAGGACCTCGTCCGGCGGCAGTTCGTGTGCGCCCGCCATTGACCTCTCCCTTGCCGACCGCAGATTGGGGGTGCCAGCCTAGGCCAGTCCGGTGAGGCGAACTGCACACCGAAGCGTCCGGTCACGGCACCGTAATGACCTGCGCCGGGCAGGCGCGGCTGACTGTAGCCAGAGCGTCAGTCCCGCCGCAACGCGCCGAAGGCGCCCAGTAGTTGGTTACGGGCCGCCGTGGCCAGGCGCTCTTCGGGCAGCTCACCCAGGATCGTGATCGTCTGCCGGAACTGGTCGAAACAGGTCTCGCAGTCGCCGCACGTCGTCAGATGCGTGAGGAAGCGAAGCTCGGTCGCTTCGTCCATTGCGCCGTCGAGGAAGGCGGTGACCGAGTCGACGAAATCACCACAGTTCATGGCACCTGCCTGATCTCCTCCGTGACCAACACGCCCCCTGGATACGCCCGTATACGGCGATACGCCCGTATACGGCCTTCGGAACGATGCCAGGACCATACATCCGGCCCGCATCGGGAACAGCCGTGGAGCAGGTGTTCCTGCCACCTGCTCCACGCCAGCACCGTGCGGCCTACGGCGTCAGCTGCTCTGCCGCAGCTCGGCCGCACCGAACGACACGCTGAAGCGCTCGCACCAGATCGTCACCGTGGAGAACCTGTCGAGGTCGGTGCCGGCCGGTATCGCGTAGTTCTGGTTGCCCTCGTTGCCCTTGAGATCACCGAGGTCGAGGTGGTCGCCGTCGTCGAGGTTGCCGCCGCCGTCCTGCTCGACCGGCTGGTCGCTGAGCCAGACGTGCAGCGCCGGGCCGTCGGAGGTACGCAGATCCGTCAGGCGCAGGTTGGCCTTTCCGTCCGTGAGCGGCTGGACTTCCACCGACCCGCTGGTCTCGTGTTCGTGGGAGACGAAGCTGCCGGTGGCCAACGGCTCGGTTGTCACCCGCCGCTGGTCGGTGGCGACGGGGGCGGCCTCGTCCACACGGTTCGACGTGAACAGCCGCCAGGGCTGGAAGAGGTAGAGCCCGACCGCCGCCAGGACGACGACGGCGGCGACGGTGGTCCAGAGGATCGGACGCTTGGTTCGGTCCATGAGTGTTTCCATCTCTGTGGGGTCTTCGCGCGGGAACGCCGTCCGGCGGGCGCGGGACACGGGAAGCGCCGGACGGCGGACGGTTCGCGTCTACCGCCCGGCGGGGCGCGGCTGTCCCTGGTCGGCAGTGGGGCGTGCCGCCCGCTCGCGGCGCAGCTCGTCGGCCTCGTCGCGGACGGCGTCAAGGCGGACTTCCAGCGTGCTCACGCGCTCGCGGTAGCGCTCCAGTTCGGCCCGGACGAACTCGGCGTCAGCCACCTGGCGGGCCGTCTCCTCGCGGATCGCGGTGGTCTCCTCGGTGAACTTCTCCTGGGCGGCGTCGAGCGCGGCCACGGCCATGTCGCCGGCCTCCTCGGCGAGGGCGGCCCGTCCTTCGGCGGCCAGGATGCGCTGCGCGCAGGCGCGGGTGACCGTCTCGATCCGTGCCTCGGCGGCCGCGGAATCCGTGATGACTGCCAGCTCTTCGATGTAGCCCGGAAGTTCGGTGACAAGCTGCTCGATGAGTGCGACGAGCGCATCACGCGACTGAGCGGCGCGGTCGCCCTCGGCCGTCGTCATGGCCATCAGCGCGGCCATCTCACCGTCCACGTCCTGCTCGGACGCCGTGTCCTGCGCGGCCACCGGGTCCTGCTCGGACGCCGGGGGCGCCGTTTCCGTACCGGATGTCGTGCCGGTGGCGGACGTCTCCGCGGAGGCGGCGGGCCAGGGCTGCTGTTCCACGGCCGGCGCCTGGCCTTCCTTGGCTGCCTTTTTCGCGGCCTTCTTGGCCTCGGTCGCGACGCGCTTGTCCTCCTTGCGCTGCTGCCGCTTGGCACGGATCTTGCGGAACGCGCCGAGCGAGTTGTGCTCGGGGTCCGGACAGAAGTGGGGCGCCGGCCCCTGCGCGCCGGGGGCGGGCGCCTCGGCGGGCATCTCGCAGCCCGGGTAGGCGCAGGTGGGAACGGTTTCCACGGATCCGACAGTCATGTCTGGCCTCTTGTCAGTGAGTTGTGTGTACGGGAATGGAGCGGCACTCGGGGTTCAGCGGTACTCGGGGTTCTCGAAGTCGAACCGGCATCCGGCGTCCCACTGCGAGCGCTGGTTGCCGTGGGCCGGAACACCGCCGGCGTCCTTGAGCAGCCGGGCCATGTGCAGCAGGTTCCAGGTCATGAACGTGGTGTTCCTGTTGGTGAAGTCGTTGGCGGGACCGCTGGAGCCGGGGTCGAGGTAGGACGGGCCGGGTCCGGCCTCGCCGATCCAGCCCGCGTCCGCCTGCGGCGGGATCGCGTACCCCAGGTGCTGCAGGCTGTAGAGGACGTTCATGGCGCAGTGCTTGGCGCCGTCCTCGTTGCCGGTGATCAGGCAGCCGCCGACCCGCCCGTAGTAGGCGTACTGGCCGACGTCGTTGAGCAGGCCCGAACAGGCGTAGAGCCGCTCGATGACCATCTTGGCGACGGAACTGTTGTCCCCCAGCCAGATCGGCCCGCCGATGACGAGGATGTCGGCGGCCATCACCTGCTGGTAGAGGGCGGGCCACGCGTCGCGCTCCCAGCCGTGCTCGGTCATGTCCGGCCACACACCGGTGGCGATCTCGTGATCGACCGGCCGCACGTGCTCCACCTGGACGCCCTGCTTCTCCATGATGCGAGAACTCAGGTCGATCAGGCCCTGGGTGTGGCTCAGTTCGGGACTCTTCTTCAGCGTGCAGTTGAGGTACAGCGCACGCAGGTCGTCATAACGCATACCCCCTCAGTGCGGCCCGGGCGCCGAACGTTACAAGCGGCTCGGGAATCGGGCGGATTTTTCTTCGGCGGTGGGCGCGGCCACGGGCCGGGGCGCCGTTCGACGGCGACGCACGGCGAGCTACGGTCCGCACGGCGACAGCCGAGCGCCGCGGGGATCGGACGGGAGGGGGCACACGGTGCGGCGACCGGTCACCGCACCGTGCACGGCCGGGCCGTGGTGGCCGCCAGGTGCGCCGCCGCGACGAGGTTGGGGCGCTCCTGCTCGCACCATCGCAAGGCCTGGTCCCGCGTAGTGAACGTCAGGGGATGGCAGGAAGGGGGTGGTGGCTCGAGAGGGGTCCGGCATCCGCGTTCGGCGAGGTCGGGGCAGGCCGCATCGGCGGTGTGCAGGTACCAGCACAGAAGCCGCTCCACGGCGCGTTCCCGTTCCTGCCGCGGTTCCTCCGTGAGGACACGTTCGGCGGCGTGGACCCGCAGCAGTTCGTGCACGGTGTGGCGGCCCGGCGACTGCTCTACGAGCAGGTGGGAGCGGACGAGTTCGGTGAGCAGCGTGCGGGTCTCACGCAGCGGGAGCCCCGCGAGGGCGGCCGCGGCGTGGACGGAGATGTCCGGGCCGGGGACCAGACCGAGCAGGTGGAACAGCCGGGCGGCGGGCCGGGACACGTGGTCGTAGGAGGAGGAGAAGACGGCGCGCAGGTCCGTGGCGGGATCGCATACGGTGAAGGCGTCGAGGCTGCCCCGGCTGTCGCTCAGCTCCCTGGCGACGGCGCCGAGCGGATGCCCGGGGCGGGTCGCGGCACGAGCGGCGACCAGCGCGAGGGCCAGCGGCAGTCGGCCGCAGCGCGTGATGATCTCGTCGGTCGCCCGCGGTTCCGCCGTCGGCGGCCCGGCGCCCAGGCGCCGGGTCAGGAAGGCGTGTGCCTCAGCAGGTGTCAGGGGGTTCACTGCCACCGGACGGGCCCCCGCGCCGGCCACCAGGCCGAAGAGCTGGGTACGGCTGGTGACGACGACCAGGCATCCCGGTGAGCCGGGCAGCAGGGGGCGGACCTGTTCGCTGTTGCGGGCGTTGTCGAGCAGGATGAGCATCCGGCGATCCGCGAGCAGGGTGCGGTAGAGCGCGATCCGGGCGTCCGGGGAGTCGGGAACGCTTCGGGCGGGGACCCCGAGGGCTTCCAGGAAGACACGGACCACCTCCGCCGGTGACATGGCGGCGGCGGCCGGGTCGAACCCGCGCAAGTCGAGGAAGAGCTGTCCGTCGGGGTAGCGGTGGGCGACCCGGTGGGCCCAGTGCACCGCCAGGGTGGTCTTGCCCACGCCTGCCATGCCGCTGAAGGCAGCGATCACGACCGCAGCGGTCTTCCCTCCGCTCGTCAACATCGCGTCGGCCTGGGCGAGTTCCGTCTCGCGCCCGGTGAACGTGGCGAGGTCGGCGGGGAGTTGCGCCGGCCGTACGCCGGTCACGGGCGGCAAGGACGCTTCTTGGACGTCGTCCTTCCCAGGAGGTCCGGCCGGGACCAGGGCGGGGTCGGCCGCCAACATGCGGTCATGCAGGTCCCTGAGTGACGTGCCGGGTTCGATGCCCAGCTCGGCCACCAGGGTGCTTCGCATGCCGCGGTAGGCCGCCAGCGCCTCGGCCTGCCGCCCCGAGCGGTACAGCGCCAGCATGAGGAGCCGGCACAGCCGCTCCCTCAGGGGGTGCTTGCTCAGGAGTGCGGTGAGTGCGGCGATCGACTCACCGTGGCGCCCCAGCTCGACCTCCGCGTCGAGAGAGGCCTCCAGGACGCTCAGTCGTACCTCGGCCAGCCGGGAGCGTTCGTCCTGGGCCAGGGGCCCCGGGAGGCCGGCCAGCGGCGTCCCCTCCCATACGTCGAGCGCGGTGTGCAGCAGCTCCGAGGCGGCGGACAGCCGGCCCTCGCCCCGCAGCTTCCGCGCCTTGGCGACCCGCTGCTCGAACAGGTCCAGGTCCACCGCGCGTCCGGGGACGCGGATACGGTATCCGTCCGCGGCCGTGACGATCACCTTCGGCGGCTCACCGGCCGCACGCACGGGTTCCAGGACCTTGCGCAGCCGGGACGCGTACGTGCGCAGCATGGACACAGCCGCACGCGGCGGGCGGTCGCCCCACACGGCGTCGATCAGCTCGGCGGCCGTGGCGGGACGTCCGCGGCGCAGCAGCAACGCCGCCAGCACGGCCTGTTGCTGCGGCGGCCCCAGATCCAGCTCGCGTTCACCGCGCCACGCCCTGACCGGCCCCAGCAGCGCGAAACACAGGCCCTCCTCGTCGGGTGCCCGCGCGGAACCGTCAGGGGCGTCCCCCGGCGTGTTCGCCGGGCCTTCGGCAGAAACCGGGCCATCGGCCGCGGAACCCGGCCGGGTCAAGGTCTTCGCAAGGCGGGCGCGGGCACGTCCGCGCCGGTTCGCGGTACGCACCCCCGGCGATGCCCTGCCCGGCACGTCGTCCGTTCCGGGCAGGTGGCCGACGGGCGGCAGCACGAGCAGGTCGTCGTAGTCCATGCCTCTCAGTGCGGCTCGCACGCCGAACGTTACAAACGGCCCGGGACCGGGCGTCCGCGACCACCCTGCCGTCAGAGCTGCCGACGCGGTACGCCAAGCCCCCAACCGGTGGCGTCATAGTCCCTCACGGCTGCCGTCCCCCGCGGGCCGGCCACAGGCGTCGCCCCGCCGCCACGGCCGCGCCCGCCACGACGGCCGCCGCGACGACGGCCAGCCCCATCGGGTAGTCGAGCGGCAGCACGGACGGGTTCGCCGGCCGGCCGGGGCGCAGGAGCGCGGGCAGCGCCACCAGCGTGACCGTCCCCAGCGTCAGCAGGGCGGCCCGCCACACGCCGCGCAGCCGTCCCCGGGTCAGCAGCAGTCCGGCGGCCAGCACCAGCGGCACCAGCACCCCGTCGTGCAGCACCACCGCGCCGGCGGCCCACACCACGAGCTGTGTGACGGTGCCCGTACGGGTCTCGGTGAGCAGGTGGGCGACGCCGAACGCCGCCGCGGCGACGCCCAGGGCCCCCAGCAGCAGACGGGAGAGAGTCATCGAGATCGGGCTCATCCGGGGATCACTTCCAGTCGGGTGACCCACTTGGTCTGCAGGACACCAGGGCGGTTGGGGGCGATGATGCGGGCGGGATAGCCGTGGTCGGGCGAGAGGACCTCGCCGTTGAGCCGCAGCGCGAGCAGGGTCAGGTCGTCGCGGGTGTAGGTGCGGTCCATCTCGGTGACGCGGTAACCGCCGCGGGTCTGCAGCGACACGACGCGCAGCCGCGCTCCGTCGGGCAGTCCGGCCCGCTCCAGCAGGTCCTTGATCCGCACCCCTTCCCAGTGGGCCGACTTCGACCAGCCCTCCACGCAGGCGATGGGCAGCGTCGCCTTGTGCTGCGGCAGAGCCCGCAACTGGTCGAGCGTGAGTTCGTAGCCCTGGGGGCCACCGACGCTCAGTCGCCAGGACCGCACCGCCTTCAGGTCGACGCCCGCGGCACTCGCCGTCCGGTTGACGGGCAGCCCCTGTTCGCCGTTGTCGGGGTGGCGCGGGGCCAGCAGGTTCAGTTTGGCCAGCGGGGTCACCGACTGGCCCGCCGTCACGACGGTCACGGTGCCCACCGCCACGCCTAGGCCGACCAGGAGTGACCGGCGGTCGGCCCGGACGAGCTGTTCGTCGTCGGCTCCGGTCGCCGCGCCCTGCGGTGCGGCGCCCTGTGGTGCGGCGGCCTTCGGTGCGGCGCCCTGTCGGGGCCGGCGCCAATGGGCCGCTATCTGGGGTGCCTTGACGCCCAGGTGCACCAGGAGCGACCCGATGATCACCCAGCCCAGGGCGTAGTGCACCGACCGGAAGGAGAAGGGCCAGGGGTACCACTGCACCGTGTTCAGCAGGCCCATGAACAGTTCGAGGATGGTCGCGGCGACCAGTACCGCGATCGACAGGCGCTCCAGGGCGTGTCCGACACCGCGCACGGGAGGCCACTCGAACAACCGTGGATACACCGTCCACAGCTTCACGAGCAGGAGCGGAACAGCCGCGATCCCACTGATCACATGGAGCCCCTGCGTGATGCGGTACCCCGACACGGGTCGGGCGGGCAGATGCCCGATCAGCCACCCCGGCGGCTCCTGCAGCAGGTGGCTCACGAGCCCGGTGAGGAAGCAGATCGCCACGGCGATCCCGAGCAGCCGCCCGACGATGGTGGCGGTGCGGACGTCGTGCAGACGCCCGGAGAAGGAGGGGGGTCGGATACGCGATTGCATGGTCTCATCCCAGTTCAGCGGCAGGGGGAATCACAGGTTTCACGGCCTTACGAATGCCTGACGGCGCCGTGCCCGGACGCGTGCGCCGCGCGGGCGCTCAGGCACATGGGACATCTCTAGGCGACCAGGACGGGGACGAGCAGGGCCACGCAGGCGACCAGGCTCCACAGCGCGGGTGCCGCGCTCAGCGTCTGTTCCCGGCGCGCGGTCGCGCGGGCCGCGGCCGCCTGGCTGCGGGTGAGGTGCCAGGGGGACACTCGCGCCTCCAGCCGCTGGTACACCAGGCCGAGGACGGCGCCGTAGGCGAGGTGGCCGACGAGCGAGGGGAAGGACTCGGCCAGCGCGGCGGCGCTCCACCGGGGCCCGGCGCCGAGCAGCACGGGAAGCAGCGTCAGGTTGCCCAGAATCCACCAGAGGAGGCCGTAGGACACTCCCCAGCCGATCCCCGAGGCCGCGTCGAAGCTGCGGCGGCGGAAGAAGAGCGCGTAGGTGACGCCGACGACCTGTGAGATCAGCAGGTGGAGGACGAGGCCCACGGCCGCCGAGCCCGAGCCGACGAGGGACGCGACGGTCGGCAGGAACCCCACGGTGACCATGACGCCGGTGAACAGCACCCCACCGGCCAGCCCGGCCGCGACCCCGTGCCAGAGGGAGATCACCCGCCCCCGGCGGCCAGCCGCCGCTCCAGGGCGTCGCGTACGTCGTCGGAGAACACCGCCCGCGACAGACCGCCCAGCCAGCAGATCAGCAGGGCCATGACGGCACCGAGCAGTACGTACGCGGGCAGCTCCGCCACGGCGGTACGCACCGCGGCCGCCGACCATGCCAGTCCGCGGCCGTCGAGCAGCGGCGAGAGGGTCGCGGCCGCGAGCACCCACCACACGAACCCGAAGGCGGCGCCCCGGATCAGGGCGGGGCCGCTGCCCTCGCGGGGATCGCCGAAGACGACCGCGTACGAGGCCCCGGCCAGCACGCCGACGACCGGTCCGCTCCAGCCGAGGCCGAGCAGCGGCGAGGCGAGCAGCCCGGCCAGCGACGCGCGCACCAGCAACCCCGGCCCGGGCCGCCGCTGTTCGCGCGCGAGCAGGGCGAGGGCGGCGGCCGTGGCGGCCCCGTAGGCCAGGTGGCCGAGCAGGCTAGGGACGAGGTCCCGAGCAGCGGCCACGTTCCAGGCCACGGGCTCGCCCAGCAGGATCGGCAGCAGCGTCAGCGGTCCGAGGAACCACCACAGGACGCCGTACGCCAACCCCCAGAACAGCAGCTCTTGTTGGCGTGCGACCAGTACGCCGAAGACACCTCCGAGGATCGCCGCGATCAGCAGGTGGACGGCGAGGCCCACGGCGGGCGAGTCGGTTCTGACGATCCCCGCGACGGTGGGCAGGAACCCGATCCGCGCCATGACCGTGCCGAAGACCAGCCCTCCCACGAGGCCGGCGAGTGCTCCGAATCCCGCGTCACGCATGGCGTTCGTCCTTGGTCGAGAGGGCGATGTCCCTGGGGAAGACCAGGTCGAGGGTCCAGTCGGCGAGCACGCGCAGTCTCTTCTCCGCGCCGGGCAGCTTGCTCAGGTAGACGGAGCGCCACAGGATCCAGGCAAGGAAGCCGGAGACGCGCCGGCCGCCGACCTCACCGGCTGCCGTGCGGTGTCCCAACGACACGAGCACACCGAGCCCGCCGTAGCGGAAGGGGGCGGGGCGGCGTCCGGCCAGGACGGCGGCGATGTTCCTGGCCGCCGTCCTGCCCTCACGGATCGCGTGCTGGGCGGTCGGCGGGTAGGTCCCGCCCGCCGGGTCGGGGATTCGCGCGCAGTCGCCCAGCGCCCACACGCCGGGGATGCCGGGGACCTGGAGGGTGGGCTCCACGGTGAGGGACGGCGTCATGACCTGCCGCGCCAGCGGGTGGGGCCGGTTGCCGGCCGTCCAGGCCAGGGTGCGGGTGGCGAGGGTCTCGCCGGAGTCGAGGGTGACGTCCTCGGCGGTGGCCTTGCTGACGCGTGCGCCGAGCCGGAACTCGACCCCGCGGCCGTCGAGTTTGCGCTGCGCGTAGCGGCCGAGCGCCGGCGACAGCTCCTGCAGCAGCCGGTCGCCCGCGTGCACGATCACGAACCTGGGCCGCAGCCCGTGCAGCCTCGGATAGAAGTGGAGCACGTCGTGTACGAGGTCGAAGAGTTCGGCGACCAGTTCCGTCCCGGCGAACCCGCCACCCGCCACCACGAACGTCAGCAGCCTGGCCTGCTCGGCGGGGTCCGGCTCCAGGTCGGCGCTCTCCAGCGCGCCCAGCACGTGGTCGCGCAGCCGGGTGGCGTCCTCGACGGACTTCAGGGGGAAGGCGTGCTCGCCGACGCCGGGGAGGTCGAAGAAGTGCGGCACCGCGCCGACGGCGAGGACCAGTTGGTCGTACGGTACGCGCAGCGGACGCTCCCGGCCGGCCAGGACGTGCACGGTGCGGGTGTGCGTGTCGATGGAGGTGGCCCGCCCGTGCAGGAAGGAGGCGTGGTCGAGTCCGGCGCGCACGGGAGCGGTCACGTGTCTGCCCTCCACCGTGCTGGAGGCGACGCCGACCAGCAGCGGGGTGAACAGCTGGGAGTTCGAGTCGCTGATCAGCGTCACGTGGGCGTCGAGGCCGCTGCCGACCAGTCGGTCGAGTTCGCGCGCGGCCCCCACTCCCCCGAACCCGCCACCGACGACCACGACATGGGGCTTGGCCGGCCGCGGGGCCGGCCGGGGCGGGCGCCAGAGCGCGAGGGCGTGGCAGATGAGCCCGGCGGTCGCGCCGAACAGCACGGCGGCGACGAGTCCGGGGAAGCCCGACACGGCCTCCTCGATCGTCCAGGACGGCCGGTGCCCCTCCCACACGGGGCGGAGGCTGAGGGTCCAGACCACCCAGTCGAGCAGACCGGTCAGCAGGCCGACGGAGAAGGCCGAGCCGAAGCTCTGCCCCCGGCCACCGACGAGGAGCCCCAACACGGCTCCCAGCGCCACCGCGTGCACGGCCCACTCGGTCCACGGTGGCTCGGCCACGACCGCCACGATCGCACCCGGGAGCAGTCCGGCGAGGACGCCGAACAGGAGTCTTCTGAGCAGAAGCATGTGTGTCTCCGGTAACCGCACGAGTCCTGCCGGAGGAAGGAAGAAGGAGGGAGGAGGGCAGGACCGTGCGAGATCTGAGGGCTCCGACGCCCGTTGTCAGGCGTTCAGTGCGAGCACACCCGCCGAGCGTTACAGCATTCACTCAGCCGCGAAGGGAGCAGGAGCATGACGCGTCCGGAGACAGCGGGTGCGGAACGGCCTTCGGGGGGCGAGACTTCGCTTTCGGGCTCATCGGGGCACGGATCGCCGTCGAGGGCCCTCGCCCTGCCTATGCCGGGCCGGGGTCTTCGAGCATGTTCACGGCCTGGCGGGCGAGCAGGCGCTCCGCGTCGTCATAGCTCCAGCCGCAGTCGACGACCAGCGATCGCCAGGCCGACAGCCCGAAGCAGAACCACAGGCGGTCCGCCGTGCCGTCCACGTCGAGATGGGGAGCCACCACGCCGATGGCGACCAGGTGCTGCGCGACTTCGCGCAGCGCTTGGCGGTACTGCGCGACGACGTACTCCCAGACCTGGCGCGCCTTGTCGTCGCTGGCCATGGAGGAGTCGAGCAGGTCTATGGATGCGGCGAAGCGTTCGGTGTTGTCGCGGATTCCGTG
The DNA here is from genome assembly GCF_000721235.1 of Streptomyces olivaceus. Lineage (GTDB taxonomy): Bacteria > Actinomycetota > Actinomycetes > Streptomycetales > Streptomycetaceae > Streptomyces > Streptomyces olivaceus. The sequence goes on along the minus strand of NZ_JOFH01000048.1, from coordinate 25,061 downwards.
CGCCAGGCAGGTGATCGCGGAGGCGAGGTCTTTGCTGCGGAGTACCTCGTCGTGCAGCCCGGTGGTCTTCGAGTCCGCCACGTCCACGGCCAGGAGGGCGTGCAGGAGTTGCGTCTTGGTGCCCACGCTCGCGTAGAGCGTCTTGGTCGCGACACCCGCCGAGCGAGCGATCTGCCCCATGGTCACCTGCGCATAGCCATGCGTGGTGAAGAGGTCGCGCGCGGTCTCCAGGATGTCCTGTCGGGTCTGAGCCGCGCTCTGCTCACGCCGTGCTGAGCGGTACCTCCGAGTCCGTTCGGGCATGTCGGCAGCCTATCGGACACCAGAGTGGATAACTTCATTGCAGAGCATGTAACTTGAAATGGAGACCGGACGGGCAACCGAAGTCTCTTCCCCTCGTACCCGCCGGAGCGGTTCAGGGTCTCGGGGCCTGCCCGGAAGACCGTGCACTCCTACGCGAAGGTTCCGCACACATGACCATGCAAGCCGAGTCCGACTCGCAAGCCATCGTGGAAACGCGGCTCGCCCATGAGACACACAGACTGGCTACCGGACTGCTCGTCGACGCCGCCGGCCGATCCACCGTGCCGCGTCAAGCACTCGCGCAGCTACGGGACTTCACCGTGGCGAACCTGCGTCACCACCACGAGACCGAAGACGCATGGCTGTGGCCGCTCATCGTGGCGGCGGCGCCGGACACGAAGCGCTCACTCGACGAACTCAGCGAAGAACACGACCAGTTGGACAGCGCGCTCGACCGCCTCGCCTCCGTCGACCTGACCCGCACGGAAGACCCCGGCGGAGACCCTGGCGGCGAGAGCACGAGCAGCGACAGCCGGCACGCCCTGCGCGAGGCGGCCGTCGCGGTGCGCGACAGCGTGCGTGACCATCTGGCCCACGAGGAACCGATACTGCTCCCCGCTCTGCGGCACGTCACGTCCGCGCAGTGGGAGGAGTTCGCCCAGCGAGTCATCGCCGAGACGCCCCCGGTGGCCGGACATCTGATGATCGGATTCCTCGATGAAGCCGGCACACCGGCCGAGGTGGAGTCGATGCTCGCGAACATGCCGCCCCCGGTGAAGTCGGTGCTGCCCGCCCTGCGCAGCCAAGCCGCCGCCGACCTGCGAGTCCTGCGGGGCGACGGCTCGTGACACCCACTCGGCTCCCGTGGCCGGACACGGCTTACGAGGCGTTCAAGGGCGACCTGACCGTCGCCGCCGCCTACCTCACCCCGGCCGGAGGCGCGGTGGTCACCAGCGTCTCACCGGTGGGGCTCGCGGACCGGGCGGCCAACGAGGTCAGCTTCACCACCTCGCTGGGCTTCCCGAAGAAACTGGAACGCATCCTGCGCAACCCGCGCGTCTGTCTCGCCTACCACACCCGCGAGCACGGGTTCGCCGCCCACAGCCACTACGTCCTCGCCCAGGGCCGGGCAGAGGTGGACCTTCAGCCCTCGGCGCAGCGACTGGCGGGGCTGATGGACGCCTCCGAGCCGTTCCTCGGACGGACCAGGCGCGGAGGCGTATGGGACTGGCTGCTGCGCGAGTACCACCAGAACCGGGTCTTCGTCGACGTCCACCCGGATCGCATCGCCGTCTGGCCCGATCTCTCGGCAAGTGGAGAGGCAACCGTGACGGGCGCCTCCTGGCCGCGGCATCCCGCCGAGCAGGAACCGTCGAAGAATGGCACGGCCCCGCGGACGCCCGTCGCGAAACTCGCCCGGCAGATCGCCGCCCTTCCGCATCGCCTGCTGGCTTATCAGGGTGCTGACGGCCACCCCGTCATCCTTCCGGTGACGGTCACCGGACACGACGAGACCGGTCTGCGCCTCGCCGCACCGTCCGGGCTGCTGCCACCGGGCGGACGCCGGGCGGGGTTCCTCGCCCACAGTTTCCAACCGCAGTGCGTCGGTGTGAGCATGCGCACCGTCACCGGCTGGCTGACCGTCGAGGACGGACGGGCCCTCTACGCCCCGCACACATCGACGGGCATGACAGCGCCGCCGAACAGGATGGTCACGACCGTTGCCAACGGCCTGCTGGCCAAACACGGCCTGCGCCGCGCCCAGCGCGACGGCACAACCGCGCGCCTGCGCGAACTCGCCGCCCGCGACCGGGCGCAAGGATCCGAGAGCCGGTCGGAAGGCAGGTGAGAACCCGAACCGCTCCGGCCAGGGGAATCTCGAGGCGACCTCGACAGCCGTTTGCTGCGGCACCGGGACAGCGGCAGACGAGTCGGGCTGTACGCCGGGTTCTGTTCCGGAGGTCCTCGCGGGCCTTCCGGCGACGGCCATCCATCTAGGACCGGCGTTGCCACCGGTCTCCAGCGGTCTACCCGCGGACTCGGGCGGGCAGCCCTCGAACGTCCGCGCAGAGCGCTTTTCACGGCGCCCCTCTTGACCTTGCTCCGGGTGGGGTTTACCTAGCTGCCCAGGTCGCCCTGGGCACTGGTGGTCTCTTACACCACCGTTTCACCCTTACCCGGGACCGGAGTCCCGGGCGGTCTGTTTTCTGTGGCACTGTCCCGCGGGTCACCCCGGGTGGCCGTTAGCCATCACCCTGCCCTGTGGAGCCCGGACGTTCCTCGGGAAGCCCCCTGAAGGGACTCCACGCGGCCGCCCGCCCGGCTCGTCTGCCGTGTCGACCATGGTACCGGGCCCGCGGACGCCGTCCGGACCGGCTCAGAGGAAGTCGGCGGTGTCCAGGCCGAAGGAGAAGGGGGCGGGGAGGGCGAGCGACTTGCCCAGGGGGCGGGTGCGGTGCTTGACCCTGTCGCAACGTCAACGTTTCTACTGGGGTCATGCGGATCGGAGAACTCGCCGGTGCCGTCGGCGTCACCACGCGGACCGTGCGGCACTACCACCATCAGGGGCTGCTGCCCGAACCCGAGCGGCTGGCCAACGGATACCGCGCGTACACCCTGCGGCACGTCGTCGTGCTGGCCAGGATCAGGCGGCTGACGGAGCTGGGGCTCGGCCTTGCCGAGGTGCGGGACGTGCTGGCGGACGAGGCCGGGAAGGACCTGGCCGAGGTGCTGGAGGAGCTGGACGCGGATCTCGCGCGGCAGGAGGCGGCGATCCGGGAGCGCCGGGAGCGGTTGCGGGCGCTCCTTGAGGCGGAGGGCGGGCTGCCTCCCGAGGGGCCGGTCTCGCCGGAGCTGGCCGAGTTGTTCGCCGGGATGGGGGACGTCTCCGGCTCCCCCATGGCCGTACGGGACCGGGAGATGCTCGCGATGCTGGAGAACACCGTGGCGCCGGAGGCCCGGGCCGGTCTGCTGGCCGCGTTGCGCGGCGCTCTCGGCGCCCCGGGTGCGGTGGCGCGGGCACATCGGGCGTATGCCCTGCTGGACGAGCTGGCCGGCGCCGGGGCCGACGACCCGCGGGTGGCCGGGGCGGCGCAGGCGCTCGCCGACTGCCTGCCCGTGGAGCTGCTGCCCGCCGAGGACATCGACCTCGACGCCGACCACGGGGTGCTGCGCGCCATGTACGCCGACTTCGCACCGGGGCAGGCGGAGGCGATCCGGCGGGCCATGGGGATCGTGGCCCGGCAGAGGAAAGGAGGGGGCAGTGGACAAGGAGGGGACGGTGGATAGGGAGAGGGCAGTGGACAGGGGTGCGGAAGGGCGGGGGTCCGTGGTCTCCGTGCCGTCTCGTCTCGTGCGGCACGAGGCGCGGTTGCTGGTCAGCCTGTGGCTCTGGGCCGCCCGGCGGGTCGACGGGGTGCCGGCCGGTGCCGCCGGGTTCGGGTACGCGCGGGGGCAGGGCGCGATGATGTTCGGGCTCGCGTTCGTGTGCGTGGTCGAGTCGGTGGGGATGGCCGTGCTGCTGCGGGACTGGCCGGCCGTTCACCACGTGGTGCTGGTGCTGGACGTGTACACGGTCGTCTTCGTCGTCGGGCTGCACGCCGCCTCCGTGGTCCGCCCGCACGTCCTGGATCCGGCAGCCGGCGTCCTGCGGATCCGCCGGGCCGTCCACGTCGACGTGCGGATACCGCTGGAGCGGATCAGGTCGGTACGGCGTGAGATGCGCGCGACGCACGAGGCGGTGGACGGTGAGCTGAATCTCGCCGTGGGGGCGCAGACCTCCGTCACCGTCGAGCTCACCGAGCCTGTCACGTACCTCACCTTCTTCGGGCGCCGGCGCCAGGTGCGGGTGGTGCGCTGTCACGCCGACGACGCCGGTGGTCTCGTACGGGCGGTCGAGCGGGCACGGGAGGGGCGCGGGCACGCCGTACCCTGACCTGGGGCCGAGATGGGGCCGAGAGCCGAGATGTTCGCCGTGAACACGCACCAGCAGCAAGGAGTACGCGTGCTTGTCCTGTTGCCGCCGTCCGAGGGGAAGGCCTCGTCCGGCCGGGGTGCCCCGCTGAAGCCGGAGTCGCTCTCCCTTCCGGGGCTGGCCCCCGCCCGGGAGGCCGTCCTCGACGAGCTGGTCGAGCTGTGCGCCGGTGACGCGGAGAAGGCGCGCGAGGTGCTCGGACTGAGCGAGGGACTGCGCGGCGAGGTCGCCAAGAACGTGGAGCTGCGGACGGCGGGCGCGCGGCCGGCCGGCGAGATCTACACGGGCGTGCTGTACGACGCCCTGGACCTCGCCTCGCTCGACCCGGCCGCCCGGAAGCGGGCCGCCCCGGAGCTGCTGGTGTTCTCGGGGTTGTGGGGTGCCGTGCGGGTGACCGACCGGATTCCGTCCTACCGGTGTTCCATGGGCGTGAAGCTGCCGGGGCTCGGGGCGCTGGGCGCGTACTGGCGGGCGCCGATGGCCGAGGTGCTGCCTCGGGCGGCCGGTACGGGGCTGGTGCTCGACCTGCGTTCGGCGGCGTACGCGGCGGCCTGGAAGCCGAAGGGCGAGGTCGCCTCGCGGACGGCGACGGTGCGCGTGCTGCACGCGCCGACCCGGAAGGTGGTCAGCCACTTCAACAAGGCGACCAAGGGCCGGATCGTGCGGAGCCTGCTGTCGTCCGGGAGCGCGCCCGAGGGTCCGGCGGAGCTGCTGGAGGCGCTGCGGGACCTGGGGTACGAGGTGGAGGCGCAGGCGCCCGAGAGGGCGGGGAAGCCCTGGTCGCTGGATGTGCTGGTGGCGGAGGTGCACTGAGGGGAGACGGGCGGGGGACAGGTGTTGCACGGAGCGCAACGGGCGTTGCGGTATCTGCCTTTCCTCGGCACGATGAGGGCATGAGTACTCCGCCGTCCTCCTCCCCCGCCGCCTCGGTACTGGATCTCGCGCCCGTCGTTCCGGTCGTCGTCGTCGACGAACTGGCCGACGCCGTGCCGCTGGCCCGGGCGCTCGTCGCCGGCGGGCTGCCCGCGATCGAGGTGACGCTGCGGACGCCGGTGGCGCTCGACGCGATCCGCGCCATCGCCGGCGAGGTGCCGGGCGCGGTGGTCGGCGCGGGCACGGTGATCACGGCGGAGCAGGTCGGGGAGGTCGTCGCGGCCGGGGCCCGGTTCCTGGTCAGCCCGGGCTGGACGGACGGGCTGGTGGACGCGATGCGGGCGTCCGGGGTGCCGTTCCTGCCGGGGGTGTCGACCACGTCGGAGGTCGTGGCGCTGCTGGAGCGCGGTGTGCGGGAGATGAAGTTCTTCCCGGCCGAGGCCGCGGGCGGCACCGCCTATCTCAAGGCGCTCGCCGCGCCCCTGCCGCAGGCGCGCTTCTGCCCGACCGGCGGGATCGGCCCGGCCTCGGCGCCGGAGTATCTGGCGCTGCCCAACGTCGGCTGCGTCGGGGGCAGTTGGATGCTCCCGAAGGATGCGGTGGCCGGGCGGGACTGGGGGCGCGTCGAGGCGCTGGCGCGCGAGGCGGCCGCGCTCAGCGCAGGTGGGACGTCTCGTTGAACAGGCGGACGCTGGCGCCGCCGTCCGCGTAGTACGCCACCGCCGACAGCGAGGCGGCCGACAGTTCCATGCGGAACAGCGACTCGGGCGGGGCGCCCAGCGCGAGTCGCAGGAACGTCTTGATCGGCGTCACGTGGGAGACCAGCAGCACCGTGCGGCCCGCGTGGGCCGCGACGAGCCTGTCGCGGGTGGCGGCGATCCGGGCACCGGTCGCCGCGAAACTCTCGCCGCCGCCGGTCGGTTCCGCGTCCGGGGAGGCCAGCCAGGCGTCCAGGTCGTCGGGGTACCGCTCGCGCACCTCGCCGAAGGTCAGCCCCTCCCAGGCGCCGAAGTCGGTCTCCCGCAGGCCCTCGTCGACCGCCACCTCCAGGCCGAGGCGGGCGGCGACGATGCCGGCGGTCTCGCGGGTACGGGCCAGCGGTGAGGCGACGATCGCCTCGACCGTGCCGCGGCGGGCGAGGCTCGCGGCGACCTTCTCGGCCTGCTCCCGGCCGACGGGCGACAGGGACGGATCGCTGCCGCCGCTTCCGGAGAACCGCTTCTGCGGGGTCAGCGGCGTCTCCCCGTGCCGCAGGAGGACGAAGGTGGCGGGGGCACCCATGTCGGGCGGTCCCCAGCCGGGCGAGGCCACGGTCTGCGCGGCCCGCACGTCGGCGTCGGAGGCGGTGGGGGCCGCGCCGGTCGCGGTGTCCAGGTCCGCCGTCGAGTCCGACGGCGACCACTGCTCCCCGCGCGCGCCCGCGTCCATCGCCTCGTTGGCCAGGCGGTCGGCGTGCTTGTTCTCCGCGCGGGGGATCCACTCGTACGTCACACGGCCGGGCGGGAAGACGCGCGCCGCCTCGGTCGCCAGCGGCTTCATGTCGGGGTGCTTGATCTTCCAGCGGCCCGACATCTGCTCCACGACGAGCTTGGAGTCCATCCGGACGTGCACGCCGGCGTCCGGGTCCAGTTCCCGCGCGGCGCGCAGACCGGCCAGCAGGCCCCGGTACTCGGCCACGTTGTTGGTGACGACCCCGAGGTACTCGGCGGCCTCCACCAGCGTCTCCCCCGTGGCCGCGTCCAGCACGACCGCGCCGTAGCCCGCGGGCCCCGGGTTGCCCCGCGACCCGCCGTCGGCCTCGACGACGTACTCCCGTGCCCGGCCTCGCGCGCCGTCCACCGGACCGGCCTACAGCCCGGAGTCGGCCGTACGCACCAGGATGCGGCGGCAGTTCTCGCAGCGTACGACCGTGTCGGGCGCCGCCGAGCGGATCTCGCTCAGCTCGGTGATCGCCAGCTCCTGGCGGCAGCCCTGGCAGCTGCGCTGGTACAGCTTGGCCGCGCCGACGCCGCCCTGCTGCTGCCGCAGCTTGTCGTAGAGCTTCAGCAGGTCGTCGGGGACGGAGCCCGCGACGACCTCGCGCTCCTTGGTCACCGAGGCCGCCTCGCCGTCCAGTTCCTCGACGGCCGCGTCCCGGCGAGCGGTGGCGTCGTCGACCTTGCCCTGGACCGCGCCGACCCGCTCGGTCAGCTCGGCGACCCGCTCCTGCGCGGACTCGCGGCGCTCCATCACCTCCAGGACGACGTCCTCCAGGTCGCCCTGGCGCTTGGCGAGGGAGGCGATCTCGCGCTGGAGGTTCTCCAGGTCCTTCGGGGAGGTGACGGCGCCGGAGTCCAGGCGCTGCTGGTCGCGGCCGGCGCGCTGGCGCACCTGGTCCACGTCCTGCTCGGCCTTGGTCTGCTCGCGGGCGCAGTCGCTCTCCTCGGTCTGCGCGGCCACGAGCAGGTCGCGCAGCTGGGTGTGGTCCTTGGTCAGCGACTCGATCTCGGCGTGCTCGGGCAGCGACCGGCGCCGGTGCGCGAGCTGCTGGAGACGGACGTCGAGGCCCTGGACGTCGAGGAGTCGGATCTGGTCGGCGGGCTCGGCTTTCAGTTGGGGGCTCCCAAGGTGTCGGAGGTCGGGGCGGACGCCGCGTGGGCGGTCCAGGGGTCGGTGACCGTCTTGGAGACGTGGACCCTGAGGTCCCAGCCGTTGCGGTCGGAGATCTCGTCGAGCTGGGCGGCGGCCAGCTCACACCAGGGCCACTCGGTGGCCCAGTGCGCCGCGTCGAGCAGCGCGAGGGGGCTGCGGGCGCGGGCCGCGGTGAACTCCGACACCGGGTGGTGGCGGAGGTCCGCGGTGAGGAAGGCGTCGACGCCGGCCGCCCGTACGTGGTCGAAGAGGCCGTCGCCGGAACCGCCGCTGACGGCGACCGTGCGGACGGTCGCCTCCGGGTCGCCGGCGACGCGGATGCCCTGCGCCGTGGCGGGCAACCGCTCGGCGGCGCGGGCGGCGAACTCGCGGACGGTCAGGGGGTGCGGCAGTTCGCACACCCGGCCCAGGCCGCGGCGGCCCCCGGGATCGGCCGGGTCCGGCACCAGGGGCCGTACGACGGTCAGGTCGAGGGCGCCGGCCAGCGCGTCGGAGACGCCCGGGTCGGCGGTGTCGGCGTTGGTGTGGGCGACGTGCAGGGCGACGTCGTTCTTGATCAGCGTGTGCACCACGCGGCCCTTGAAGGTGGAGGCCGCGACCGTGGTCGTCCCGCGCAGGTACAGCGGATGGTGGGTGACGAGCAGGTCCGCGCCCAGCTTCACCGCCTCGTCGGCGATCTCCTGCACGGGGTCGACGGCGAACAGGACCCGGGAGACCTCCTGGTCGGGCTCGCCCACGACGGTCCCGACCGCGTCCCAGGACTCGGCCCGCTCGGCGGGCCACAGGTTCTCCAGCGCGGCGATGACTTCTGACAGACGGGGCACGCGTGCAAGGCTACCTGGCCGTTCTCCGCCGCTGTACCGGTCATGGGCCCCCGGCCACCCGTACCCGTACGCACCTGGTTCCGGACCCCTTCACTCCTCTCGTCCCGTACCCGTACGCACCTGGTTCCGGACCCCGTCGCTCCTGCCGTCCCGTGACCGGACGTCGGCTCGCCGTGGTCGGTCCGGTGCAGCACACGGCCCGCCCTCACCTCAGGCGAATCGTTCCTGTGCCACACGTACGTGTGATGCGGGCCGCTGCCGCTCCCCGCCCGCGCGTGCGAAAACTAGCTTCGTCGCCGGAGGTGACCGAACGATGACGGTCTGTGCGATCGAGCCTTCGGCGGGCCCCGGGAACGGCGGGGCCCCCCGGGCGGGCTGCAGCATCACCGCGGGGGGCGCCTATGCCGCGCGCCTCACCCTGGGCGGGGAGAGCGGAGACGCCTGGTACCCGGAGCGCTGGACCCTGGACGGCCCCGAGCCCTACGCGGTGCCGCTGCCCGGCAACCAGCCCGAGGAGCCCGGCACCGAGGTGCAGCCGATGGGCGACGGGCGGGTCCTGGTCCACCGCGTCGCGGCCGGCCGGCACCACTTCTCGCTGCTGTACCCGACCGGTCCGGGCACCGGTGAGCAGCCGCTCGGCGCGGTCGAGTGCCCGGCGGACGCCACCGGGCTGCGGCTGCTGCCGCCGGTCCCGGGCGGTGAGCGGGCGTACGCCCTCGCCGCCGGCCCGCGCGCGACGGTGCTGTGGCAGGTCGCGGGCGGCGCCTTCGGACCCGAGCGGGTGGCCGAGGTCGCGGGCCGCTGCTCCGGCGGCGCCTGGCTGGACCGCGCGGGCCGGATGCTGGCCCTGGACCGGGAGACCGGCGGGCGCGTCAAGGCCGTCGTGGTGGACCTGGAGCGGGAGGGCGAGGTGTCGCCGCTGCTCCAGATCGCCGCCGACAGCGACGACCGGATACTGCTGGCCGACCCCGACAGCGGGCTGGTGCTGGTCCGCTCGGACGCCCCCTCGCCGGGGCGGGAGCGGATCGGCTGGGGCGTCCTGGGCAGCACGCTGCCGGTGCGTTTCCCCGAGTGCCTTGTGATGCCGGACCGCACGGTGACGCCGTTCGCGATCCAACCGGGGCAGGCACTGACGCCGGAGCGCTGTGCGGTGGCGCTGCGCGTGGACGGCGCGTTGGGCAGCTGGGTCGCGGTGTGGCGGCCGGCCGAGCGCGACGTGCGTCATCTCCCGGCGCCCGAGGGGTGGTTGGCGGGCGCCGGGTCGTGGACGGCGGACGGGGAGCTGCGGCTGCCCTGCTCCACTCCGCAACTGCCGTGCGGTGTAGCGCGGTTGACCGCCCCCGAAGCGGACGACGGGGGCGCGGAGGACGTGGACGACGCGGGGGATGTGAGAGACGTGGGGGATGTGGGTGTTGTAGGGAATGCGGGGGATGCGGAGCACCCGGCCCCCGGCGGGGCCGGGCACCCGGAGGAAACCGGCGAAAACGGCGTCACGGACACCTCGGTGGCCACTCCCCGGCGTCCCGTGCCGCTGCAGGAGGCCCCGTTGGCGCGGCTTGTAACGAACTAGTGCCGGTTGGCGTGGTCGCCTGGATCCGGGCCGTGGTGCGCCGGTTAGACTCGCCCGGCTGTAGGAAAGATCATGTTGACGGGGTGAATTCCTTCCGATGAACGACGCCAGCACGACCCAGCCGATCCAGGCCGACGGTGCCGACGTTCCCGAGACCGACACCGGCCACGGCAAGCACCGCGGGCCGGTCTCCAGCCAGGAGGGCGAGGCGACCCCGCAGGGCCGCCACCGCAAGCCGGCCGGAGAGTCCGAAGTGGCCGCCTGACCGCACGTACGAAGTACGTCAAGGCAGGTCAGGACGGGACGAGGCACAGCAACACCCGAAGCAGGCGGCTCCGGCCCCGTTCGTCGATCCGACGGACGGGGCCGTTGTCGTCGTCCGTTGTCGTTTTTCTCAGTCCCCGGGGCGACCGGAACCTCCGCAGTCCCCGTGGTCGTTCCTCGTCGTCCGGAATCAGCCGAGCGCGACGACCGTGTCGGCGAGGACCGGGGCGTCGTCCCGTTCGACCGCGCCGACGGCCACCCGCACCGTCCGCGTCCGGCCGCCCTCGGGGGCCGCGGCCCTCCACATCCGCACCCGCAGTGTCTCCCCCGGGTACACCACGCCCGCGAACCGCGTGCGGTACCCGCGCACCCGGGTCACATCACCGTCCAGCAGGGTGTCGACGACCGCCTTGAGGGCGGCGCCGTAGGTGCACAGCCCGTGCAGGACGGGCCGGTCGAAGCCGGCGCGCGCCGCGAACTCCGGGTCGGCGTGCAGCGGGTTCCAGTCGCCGGAGAGCCGGTGGAGCAGGGCCTGGTCCTCGCGCAGGGGCCGCTCGGCCACGTGGTCCGGCGCGGTGGCGGGCGGCGGCGCCGGACGCCCGGACGGTCCGCGCTCACCTCCCCAACCGCCTTCCCCGCGTACGAAGACCTCCGCCTCGTCGGTCCACAGCGGTCCGTCCGCGTCGGTGACCTCGGTGCGCAGGACGAGGACGGCCGCGGTGCCCTTGTCGTACACGGCGACGACGCGCGAGGCGGCGCGCGCCCGGCCCCGCACCGGAACCGGCCGGTACGTGTGCAGCCGCTGCCCGGCGTGCAGGACTCGGGCGAGGTCCACGTCGACGCCGGGTGCGGACAGGGCGCCGATCACACCGGGAGGCCCGCCGCCCGCGACCGTCGCGAAGCTCGGCAGCACGTGCAGCCGGGACTCCAGGGTGTACCGCAGTTCACGCGGGTCGGTCGCGGGCCGGCCGGCGCCGATGCCCAGGTGGTAGAGCTGGACGTCCTTGTGGTCCCAGGCGATCTCGCGGACGCGGGGTGCGGCGGCGAGCGCGCGGGCTGCGTCGATGGGCATGGTCCTCCAGTCGCTGCGGGTACTCGGGTACGCGTCCCGGCATCAGGCAGCCCGACCGTACGGGAGCCGTGGCGAGGGCCGGCGGCCGGGATATTTGTCCCGCGGAACTCCGGACAACCGCATCTGCCGCTCGCCCCCGCCGGGTCCGTAACGTCCGTGACGGGGTGCGGGGCACGACCCCGACGACGGAGAGACGACGGAAACGTGACGGAGACGGAAGGGGGCCGACGGCCATGACCGGGACCCGAGGGCGACTGCGCAGGATCTCCTGCCGACTGGACGCGTGGCAGCTGGCGCGGCAGGCCGAGACCGACACCAGGACCGGGGCCGGTACCGGGGCCGGGGGCGGGGCCGCCGCCGAGGCCTGCGAACGGCCGGAGCGGATCGGGCCGCCTCCCAGCGGTTTCACGCTGCTCCCCTGGCTCCTGATGGGCCTGGGCAGCCTCGCCAACATCATCCAGGGGCAGAACGACAGCTCCTGGATCGGCGGCGCGGGGCTGCTCGTCTTCAACTCGCTCTACATCTACGTGGCCTTCCGCTCGTTCGACGACGAACGCCGCAAGGCTCCGTCCACCCGGCTGGCCCTGGCCGTGATGGCCCTGGTGACCTGCGCGCTCGCCCTCGCCTACGGAGGCAGCTGGCTGCTGTTCTTCCCGCTGCTCGGCCTGGCCGCGGGCGCTGCGCTGCGCGGCCGGTGGCTGGGCCGGTGGGGCTGGTCGCTGGCCGTCGTGTCGGGTGTCGTGGCAGGTCTGAAGGACGGCTGGACCGGCCTGAACATCGCCTACGGGACGTTCCTGTCGACGATGGTGACGGCGGCGATCCTGAGCCTGTCCGACGCCGTACGGCAGCTGCGCGCGGCCCGGGAGGAGCTGGCCACGCGGGCGGTGGCGGAGGAGCGACTGCGCTTTTCGCGGGATCTGCACGATCTGCTGGGGCACACCCTGTCGGTGATCGTGGTCAAGGCGGAGGCCGCCCGCCGGCTGGCGCCCCGCGACCTGGACGCCGCGCTGACCCAGGTCTCGGACATCGAGTCGGTGGGCCGCCAGGCGCTGACCGAGGTCCGCGAGGCGGTCACCGGCTACCGGGAGGGCAGCCTCGCGACCGAGCTGGACCGGGCCCGCTCGGCGCTCGGCGCCGCGGACGTGGACCCTGTGGTCCACCGCTCGGGCCCGCCGCTGCCGCCGCAGGCCGAGGCGCTCCTCGGGTGGGTGGTGCGGGAGGCGGTCACCAACGTCGTACGGCACAGCGGGGCGAGCCGGTGCGAGATCGCGGTGGCGGGCGGCGCGGACCGGGTGCGGCTGACGGTCACCGACAACGGCACGGGCGGCGGCGGCCCCGTCCGGGGCACGGGCACCGGGCTGACCGGCCTGGCGGAACGTCTCGCCACGGCGGGCGGTTCGCTCACCGCGGGGGCGGGGCCGCGGGGCGGCTTCTCGGTGACGGCGGAGCTGCCGGTGCGGGAGGTGGCGGAGGAGCCACCGGTGGGCGTACCGGCGTAACCCGCCCGCACGTCCCGCCTCCGGCGTCCTCACGCCCGACGCCCGGTGACCGGGGCCCCGCGACCCGCGTCCCGCGTCCGGCGACCGGCGACCCGCGACCCCGCGTCCGGCGACCGGCGACCGGCGTTCCGCGTCCCGCGTTCCGCAGGCCTTCGGCTGTCCCCTCCGGCCCGGCTTCCCGGAGCCGGGGGCTGCCTCTCCGGCACGGCTTCCCTCGACCGGGACCGGATCCGCCGCCTCTCGGGACCAGGGCCGAACCCGCCGCTTTCCGCGGCCGGTACCGGTCTCCGGCACGGCCTGACCGGGCCGGACCGACCTCTAACCTTGCCCCGTGACCGACGAGACGCCCCCGCACCCCCACCCGCATCCGCATCCCCACCCCCGCCCCGTCCGGGTCCTCCTCGCCGAGGACCAGGGCATGATGCGGGGCGCGCTCGCGCTGCTGCTCGGGATGGAGGACGACATCGAGGTCGTCGCGCAGGTCGCGGCCGGGGACGAGATCGTCGGCGCCGCGCTCGCGCACCGCCCGGACGTGGCGCTCCTCGACATCGAGCTGCCGGGACTGAGCGGCCTGGACGCCGCCGCCGAGCTGCGGGAGCGGGTGCCCGGCTGCCGGGTGCTGATCCTGACCACGTTCGGCCGCCCCGGGTACCTCAGGCGGGCCATGGAGGCGGGCGCCGCCGGTTTCCTGGTGAAGGACGGGCCGGTGGAGGAGCTGGCCGGAGCCGTCCGCCGGGTGCTGGGCGGCGAGACGGTCGTCGACCCGGCGCTCGCCGCCGCCGCGCTGAGTGCGGGGCCGAGCCCGCTCACCGGCCGGGAGTGCGACGTGCTGCGGGCCTCGGCGGACGGGGCGACGGTCGCGGACGTCGCCGCGGCGCTGCACCTGTCCGAGTCCACGGTCCGCAACTACCTCTCCGCGGCCATCGGCAAGACCTCCACCCGCAACCGCACGGAGGCACTGCGCGAGGCCCGCCGCCAGGGCTGGCTGTGAAACGGAAACGGACGGGACCCCCGCCCGGCGAGGCCGCTCCCGTGCCGCACCCCGCCGTTCCCTTCCCCCATCCCTCCCCCCTCGCCCCTCACCCCCGCTACCCCCGCTCCACCGCCTCCCCGCTCGGCTTCCCCGACGGCAGCCACGCCCACATCATGAGCGCTGCGGCGGCCAGCACCACCGCCCCCGTGCGGAACACCAGCGCGTAGCCGTCCGTCAGCGCCTCCGGCCCGGCGCCCTCGCCCCCGGCGCGGGCGGCCGCGATCGTCGACATCACCGCGAGCCCCAGCGAACCGCCCATCGTCCGGGAGGTGTTGATCAGCCCGGAGACCAGTCCGGCATCGCCCGGAGCCGCACCGGAGATGGCCAGCGAGGCCAGCGGGGTCCCCGCCGTCCCCGCGCCCAGCATCATCAGCACGCCCGGGATCATGATGGTGGTCAGATACCCCCCGTCCGCGGTCATCGTCGACTGCCAGCCGAAGCCGACGGCCGCGACGACCGTGCCGATGACGGCCACGTTCCGCGCCCCGATCACCGGCATGAACCGCGGGGCCGCCTTCGACCCGAGGACCACGGCGAGCGAGCTGGGCACGAGGGCGAGCCCGGCCTCCAGCGGGGAGTAGCCCAGCACGTTCTGCGCGTACAGGGTCATGAAGAACCACATCGAGAACATCGCCGAGCCGGACACCAGCATGGCCACGTTCGCCGAAGCCACCGACCGCAGCCGCAGCAGCCCCAGCGGCATCAGCGGCGCCTTCGTCCGCGTCTCCACGAGGAGGAACAGGGCCAGCAGCACCAGCCCCGCCGCCAGCGGCAGCAGCGTCGCGGTCGCCGTCCAGCCCGCGGACTCGGTCTGCGAGATGCCGTAGGCCAGCGTGGCGAGACCGACGGTCACCAGGAGCGCGCCCGGCAGGTCCAGGCGGCGCCGCTCGCCGCCCCGGCCCTCGGTCAGCCACAGGGCGGCGCCGACCAGCACCACCGCGCCGATCGGCACGTTGATCAGCAGCACCCAGCGCCAGGAGAGCCCGTCCACCAGGACCCCGCCCACCAGGCCGCCCGCCGCGCCGCCGCCCGCGCCGACCGCGGTCCAGGTCGCGATCGCCCGGGCCCGCGCCGCCCCCTCGGGCACGGCGGCCGTGAGGATCGTCAGCGTCGAGGGGGCGAGCACGGCCGCGCCCAGGCCCTGTGCGGCCCGTGCCACCAGCAGCTGCCAGCCCTCCTGGGCGAGGCCGCCACCCAGCGAGGCCAGGGTGAACACCCCGAGCCCGACCAGGAACATCCGCTTGCGCCCGTACAGGTCGCCGGCCCGGCCGCCGAGCAGCATGAACCCGGCGAAGGCGATGGCGTAGGCGTTGACCACCCACTGCAGTCCCTGCGCGCTCAGTCCGAGGTCGGTCCGCATCGACGGCAGGGCGACGTTGACGACGGACACGTCGAGCACGACGAGGAACTGCCCGGCGCAGGCGAGGGCCACGACGAGCCAGGTGGGCGGCGTACGGCGCGGGGGTATTCGGGGGCCGGCGGAGGTACCGGTGGCTTCCAGCATGGGCGTCATGGTCTCAACCCGGCAGGGCCCCTTGCATCGGCATTTCGTCCCGGGTGGACTGAGTCCTCGTGACCGATCCCGGGACCGAAGGCTTACGGCCACGGGCGTGGGTGGCCCGGCGGAAAAGGCGGCATTGCGGGGTCACCAAGAGAAGGTCAAGGTTTCGTTAGGGGCTCGAAGCATCGGAATAGTTGCCCGGGCACACGAGGTTCACCCTGCACACGTCCCGCCCACGCACGCATGCGCCGACCACGCATGCGTCTCGACGACTCCTGGCCTGGAGGCCCCGCCACATGTCCCACACGACGACCGACGAGCCCGTGCGAAAGGCGAGCGGGGCCACCGTCCCCGTGCTCGCCTTCGCGGGCATCGCCGTCGCGGTGATGCAGACCCTGCTCGTCCCCGTCATCAAGGACCTGCCCCAACTTCTGGACACCACACCCAGCAACGCGACCTGGGTCATGACCTCCACGCTCCTGTCCGGAGCCGTGGCCACGCCGATCATGGGCCGGCTCGGCGACCTCTTCGGCAAGCGCCGCATGCTGATCGTCAGCCTGTCGGTGATGGTGGTGGGCGCGCTGATCAGCGCGTTCAGCGACGCCCTGATCCCGGTGATCGTCGGCCGTACGCTCCAGGGCTTCGCGATGGGCGCGATACCCCTCGGCATCGGTCTGATGCGCGACATGCTGCCCCGCGAGCGGCTCGGCTCGGCGATGGCGCTGATGAGTTCCTCGATCGGCGTCGGCGGCGGCCTGGCGCTGCCCGCCGCGGCCCTGGTCGCCCAGCACACCGACTGGCACGCCCTGTTCTACGGCGCCGCCGGCCTCGGCGTCCTCGCCATCGTGCTGACGCTGCTGGTCGTGCCGGAGTCCCCGCTGCGCGCCAAGGGCTCCTTCGACTTCCCGGGCGCGCTGGGCCTCGCCGCCGGGCTGGTCCTCTTCCTCCTGCCGATCACCAAGGGCAGCGACTGGGGCTGGGCCTCGGGCACGACCCTCGGGCTGTTCGCCGCCGCCGCGGTGGTCCTGCTGCTGTGGGGCCTGATGGAGCTGCGCGTCGCGGCCCCGCTGGTCGACCTGCGCACCACGGTCCGCCGCGAGGTCCTGCTCACCAACCTGGCCTCGATCATGGTCGGTGTCTCCTTCTACGTGATCTCGCTCGTCCTGCCGCAGCTCCTGCAGCTGCCCTCAGAGACCGGTTACGGCCTCGGCCAGTCGATGGTCGTCGCGGGTCTGTGCGTGGCCCCGCTCGGCCTGACGATGATGTTCACGGCTCCGGTGTACGCCCGTCTGTCCGCCCGCTACGGTCCGCGGACCACCCTGATCATGGGTCTGCTGATCATCGGGATCGGCTACGCCGGCGGCCTCGGCCTGATGAGCGCCGCCTGGCAGACCGTCGTCACCTCGGTGCTGATCGGCGCGGGCATCGGCCTCGCCTACTCCTCGCTGCCCGCGCTGATCATCGGCGCGGTCCCGGCCTCGGAGACGGGCGCGGCCAACGGCCTCAACACCCTGATGCGGTCCATCGGTACGTCGGTGTCCAGCGCCGTCATCGGCATGGTGCTCGCCAACACGGCGAACGACGTCGGCGGCGTCGCCCTCCCCACCATGCAGGGCTTCCGCGTCTCCTTCCTGATCGCGACCGGCGCCGTCGTCATCGGCCTCGCGCTGGCCTTCTTCCTCCCCCGCCGCACGACGGGGGCCGGGGTCACGCAGCTGCGCGCGAGCAGCGAGGAGGAGGCGAACCTGGCCCGCGCGGAGCAGGCCCTCACCGGGCAGGCACCGCTCGGCGTGGCGGGTGAGCGGCCGCACGGTTTCCACGGCCGGGTACTGGCCGCCGACGGCGCTCCCGTCGCCCGTGCCAAGGTCACGCTGATCGACCGGCACGGACGGCAGGCGGGCGCGACCCTCTCCGGGGGAGACGGCGGCTACGCCCTCGCCGTGCCCGCCCGGGGCGCGTACGTCCTGGCCGCCCGCGCCGCCGGCCACGGCCCGCTCGCCCACGCGGCGGTCCACGACGGCGACCGGCCGGTCGACCTGGACCTGTCCCTGCCGGGCGAGACGGTCCCGGCCTGACCCGCACCCCCCCGCCCCACCGCACCCCCGGCCGCCGTCGCGCGACCGGGGGTGCGGCAGCATGGGCCGCCCGCACCCGCACCCGCGGCTCCACCGACCCGACCCGTACCCCGCACACCACCGAGAGGACCCGCATGCCCGCGGTACCCGCCCCCGACGTCCCGGCCTCCGGCGTTCCGACCCCCGACGTCCCGGCGCCCGACGGCCCTGCGCCCGACGTCCTGGCCGCCTTCGAGGCCGCGAAGGGGTTCATGCCCGCGCACGAGGGCCGCGCGCTGTACGCCGCCGCCGTCGAGGCGGGCGGGCTCGGGCTGCCGCTGCTGGAGGTCGGCACGTACTGCGGGCGCTCCACCGTGCTGCTCGCCGACGCGGCCCGCCGCGCCGGGGTCACCGCGCTCACCGTCGACCACCACCGGGGCAGCGAGGAGCAGCAGCCGGGCTGGGAGTACCACGACCCGGAGACGGTCGACCCGGAGCTGGGCGTCATGGACACCCTGCCGACCTTCCGCCGGACCCTGCACCGGGCGGGTCTGGAGGAGCACGTGGTCGCCCTCGTCGGCCGCTCCCCGCAGGTCGCGGCCGTCTGGAACTCCCCCCTCGGCCTCGTCTTCATCGACGGCGGCCACACCGACGAGCACGCGAACGCCGACTACGAGTGCTGGGCCCCGCACGTGGCCGAGGGCGGCCTGCTGGTCGTCCACGACGTCTTCCCCGACCCGGTCGACGAGTTCACCGGCCAGGCCCCGTACCGCGTCTGGCTCAGGGCCCTGGAGTCCGGCGCGTTCACCGAGGTCTCCGCGACCGACTCGCTGCGCGTGCTGCGGAGGACGGGGACGGGCACCCCGGGAGCGGTGGGGACCTGAGCGCCGTACAGGCCCTAGAGTCACTGGCGTGTCGTACACAGGCCCGGACTTCGAACCTCCTCAGCCCCGCCGCTCCCCGCTGCGCCGCCCGCTGACCGTGGCGGTCGCCGCGCTGGTGCCCGGGGCGCTGCTCGGGTGGGGGGTGTACGCGGCGGTCGGCGGCGGCTCGGACGACGGGGCGCCGGGCGACGCCGGCCACCCGGCGGCGTCCTCCGCGGCCGCCGAACCGTCCACCGCCGGCAAGCCGTCCCCGTCGGACTCCCCCGGGGACTCCCCCTCGGACGCCGCGCCGCTCAAGGGCAAGGTCGTCGTCATCGACCCGGGCCACAACCCGGCCAACTTCGAGCACGCCTCGGACATCAACCGCAAGGTGAACGTCGGGACGCACTGGAAGGAGTGCGACACGACGGGCACCGCCACCAACGCGGGCTGGCCCGAGGCGAAGTTCACCCTCGACGTGGCCCACCGGCTGCGCACCCTCCTCGAAGAGCGGGGCGCGACGGTGAAGCTGACGCAGGACGGCGACCGCGCGTACGGGCCCTGCGTGGACGAGCGCGCCCGCATCGGCAACGAGGCGCACGCGGACGCCGCGATCTCGATCCACGCCGACGGGTCCGGAGCCGGCAACCGCGGCTTCCACGTGATCATGCCCGGCGCGGTGCACGACGGCGACGCCGACACCCGCGCCATCGTGGCGCCCTCGGCGGAACTGGGCGAGAGCGTCGCGGGCGTTTTCGCACGCGTCACCGGCAGCGAGCCCTCCAACTACCTCGGCGACGGCACCGGCCTGGTGACGCGCACGGACCTGGGCGGTCTCAATCTGTCAACGGTTCCGAAGGTCTTCATCGAGTGCGGCAACATGCGCGACAGCGAGGACGTGGCCCGGCTGACCAGCGGCAGTTGGCGGCAGAAGGCGGCGCAAGGGATGTCTGAGGGAATCGTGAGTTTCCTGCGCGGGTAGCGATCAGCGCGCCGATCCCTGCGGACAGCGCCGAGGTACGGACGATAGTGTCGTCCGTACGATGAGGGGCCACCCCCGCGCTTCACACCGGAACCTTTCGGCGCCATCGTGACAGCGACGCCTCTACCGATGACGAGACGACCTACGAAGGACCTGAAGTGAATATCCGCTCCCTCACTCGAGGCGACGGCGTGGTGATCGGAGCAGCGGTGTTGCTGTTGATCGCGTCGTTCCTCGACATCTACTCGATCGACGGCGCCCCGGACAGCGCCGAAATCCCCAGCCTGTGGGGCAGTGGCTCGGTCGTGCTCGGTGTAGTCCTGGCGGGCGTCATCGGCGCCGCGCTCGTCGTGGTGGCGCGCGCGATGCCGCAGCCCATGAAGGTGGCGGGGCTCGACCTGGGCCAGTTCGGCATCGCGTTCTCGGTGTTCGCCGCGTGGTGTGCGCTCGGCAACATCTTCGACCCGGCCGGTGCCTTCGACAACAACGGAGGGGCCAGCGGCATCAATGCCGGACTGGGCCTGATCCTCGCCCTGATCGCGACGCTGCTCATGGCCGCCGCGGCGGTGGCCACCCCGCTGGTCCCGGCCCTCAAGGGCTCCCTGATCCCGGCCTCGCGTCCGGCCGCGCCGCAGCCCTACGGCGGTCAGCCCCAGGGTGGTTACGGCTACCCGGGCGCCCCGCAGCAGCCGTTCGGCGGTCAGCCCGGCCAGCCGGGCCAGCCCGGTCAGCCGGGGCAGCCGGGCCCGTCCTTCGGCGGCCAGCCGCAGCCGGGGCAGCCGCAGCCCGGGCAGCCGCAGGCTCCGCAGCAGGCGCAGGCGCAGCCGTCCGGGGACTTCTCGCCGTTCTGGTTCGCCGTGCCGGTGCCGCGTCCGCTGTTCGCGGAGGACGGCTCCCCCACGCCGATCGCCGAGCTGGCGCCGGGCACCTGGTACCTGGCCGTCGAGCAGCGCGGCGCCAACCTGGTCGCGCAGACGCAGGACGGCCGCCGAGGCGTCCTGCAGGACGCCTCGGGCATCCAGCGCGGCTGACCGGCCGCGCCCGCCCGCTCACCTCAACGGCCCCCCGCCCACCGGTACTTCCGTACCGCCGGGCGGGGGGCCGTGGGTTTCGCAGGTTTCAAACACGCTTGCGGGGCCAGACGGTAGGCATGTCCCCTCGAAGTCGCAGTGGCTCCCACTCCGCCGGAACGGTCGTCGCGGTGATCGCGGACGTCATGGCCGTCATCCTCGGACTGTGGATTCTGATGTACCTGTTGGACGCCAACCGGGGCAACGACCTGGTGCAGTTCGTCCATGACGCGGCCCGCTGGCTCGCCGGCTGGTCGCACGACCTCTTCACGTTCGACGAGGCCTGGGCCCGCGTGGTCGCCGGTTACGGACTGGCGGCCGTCGTCTACCTCTTCGTCGGCCACGCCATCGCCAACCGCCTGCACCGGAACTGACGGCGGGCGCCGACGCCGCTCGTGCTCCGGCCCTGCGGGTCAGACGCAGCAGTCCGGGTCGAGCCCCCTCGGCAGGCGGTCGCCCGCGAACACCTGGCAGGTGGCCTCGTGGCCGCCGAGCGCGGCGACGGCGAGCAGCAGGGAGCCGGCCGTCCAGGTGGTCAGCTCGCGCGGCCACACGGCGTCGTCGTCGAAGACGTACCCCGTCCAGTACAGGCCGCTGTCCTCGTCCCTCAGGTGCTGGATGGACTGGAGGACGGTCAGCGCGTGGTCGGACTCGCCCACCGCCCACAGGGCGAGGGCGAGTTCGGCCGACTCGCCGCCCGTCACCCACGGGTTGGGCACGACGCAGCGCACCCCGAGGTCCGGGACCACGAAACGGTCCCAGCTCTCCTTGAGGCGGGAGCGGGCCTCGGTACCGGTCAGCGCGCCGCCCAGGACCGGGTAGTACCAGTCCATCGAGTAGCGGCCCTTGTCCAGGAACCGCTCCGGGTGGCGGCGGATGGCGTGCCGCAGGGCGCCCGCCGCCAGCTCCCAGTCGGGCTGCGGCTCCTCGCGCTGCTCGGCGATGGCGAGGGCGCAGCGCAGCGCGTGGTGGATGGAGGAACTGCCGGTCAGCAGCGCGTCGGTGGCGCCGGAGCCGTCGTCGTCCTGGCGCCAGCCGATCTGCCCGCCGGGCTGCTGGAGGCGCAGCACGAACTCGACGGCCGCGTGGACGACGGGCCACATCCTCTCCAGGAACGTGTCGTCGCCGGTGGCGAGGTAGTGGTGCCAGACGCCGACGGCGACGTAGGCGACGAAGTTGGTCTCGCGGCCGTGGTCGGTGACGTCGGCGAAGTCCCCGTCGGCGTAGGCGGCGTACCAGGAGCCGTCCTGGTTCTGGTGCCGGGCCAGCCACGCGTACGCCCGTCCGGCGGCCTCGTGCTCGTCCGCCGCGTCCAGGGCCATCGCCGCCTCGACGTGGTCCCAGGGGTCGAGGTGGTGCCCGCGGAACCACGGGATCGCGCCGTCCTCGCGCTGTACGGCGAGGATGCCGCGGACGGTCGCGGCGGCCTGGGCGTCGGTGAGGACGCCGGGCAGCACCAGGTGTTCGGTACGGGGGGTGCGGGGGGTACCGGGGTGGCGGGACGAGGTCACGCGGCGTCCACCGGCGGCAGGTGCGGCTTGGTCGCGTAGGCCACAAAGCTCTTGCCGATCAGCGGGTTCAGCGCCTGCTCGGCGACGCGCGTCGCCAGCGGCTTCTTCATGATGTCCCACACCAGCAGCTTGTGGTACGCCCGCACGGGCAGCGCCTTGTCGTTGTCGACGCCGAACGCGCACTTCAGCCACCAGTACGGCGAGTGCAGCGCGTGCGCGTGGTGGGTGCCGTACGGCCGGAGGCCGGCCTCGCGGATGCGGGCGAGGAGCTGGTCGGCCCGGTAGATGCGGATGTGGCCGCCCTCGACCTCGTGGTAGGCGTCGGACAGCGTCCAGCAGACCTTCTCGGGGCCGTAGCGCGGCACGGTGACGGCGATGCGGCCGCCGGGCTTGAGGACGCGGACCATCTCGGCGAGGACGCCCTTGTCGTCGTGGATGTGCTCCATCACCTCGGAGATGATGACGACGTCGAAGGATTCGTCGGGGAAGGGCAGGGCGAGCGCGTCGCCCTCCATGGCGGTGGCGGTGGCGCCGGCCGGCGCCTCACCCGCCTCCTCCATCGCCGCGAACCACCTAGCGACCTCCTTTATCTCCTCCTCGTTCTGGTCCAGGGCCACGACCCGTGCCCCGCGCCGGTAGCACTCGAACGCGTGCCGGCCGGCGCCGCAGCCGAGGTCCAGGACGCGGTCGCCCGGGGCGAGCGGGAACCGGGAGAAGTCGACGGTCAGCACGTGGCCCTGCTTTCGGGATAGACGCCGGTGTCACCGGTGGTCGGGGTCGGGGGCTCGGCCCGCCGGTCGGCCGTGGCGGAGGGGCGGTGGCCGAGGGCTTCGCGGTAGCGGGCGACGGTGCCCTCGGCGGCGCGGGCCCAGGTGAAGTGCTTCAGCACGCGTTCGCGTCCGGCCGCGCCGAGCCTGGCCCGCAGTTCGCGGTCGCCGAGCAGCCGGTTCAGCCCGGCGGCGAGCGCGTCCGCGTCGCCGGGCGGCACCGCGAGGCACGTCTCCCCGTCGGGTCCGGCGACCTCCGGCACGGCTCCGCCGGTGGTGGCGAGGAGCGCCGTGCCGGTCGCCATGGCCTCGGCGGCGGGCAGCGAGAACCCCTCGTACAGCGACGGCACGCACGCGACCTCCGCCGACCGCACCAGGTCGACGAGTTCGGCGTCCGAGATGCCCTTGACGAACTCGACGGCGCCCTGGAGGCCGTACCGCTCGATCGCCTGGGCGACGGGCCCCTCGGCGGGGCGCTTGCCGACGACGACGAGGTGGGCCCGGGGGTGCTCGGTGCGCGCCTTCGCGAGCGCCTCGACGAGGAAGACCAGGCCCTTGAGCGGTACGTCCGCGCTGGACGTCGTCACGATCCGGCCCGGCACCCGCGGCACCGACGGATCGGGCGAGAACAGGCCGGTGTCGGCGCCGATGTGCACGACGTGGATGCGCTCGTCCCGTACGCCGAGGTGGTCGACGATCTCCTGACGGGAGGTGCCGGAGACGGTGAGCACGGAGGGCAGGCGGCGCGCGACGCGCTTCTGCATGCGGGTGAACGCGTACCAACGGCGCACGGAGTAACGGCGTTTGCGGCTGTCGGCGGCGTCCAGCTCCAGCTGCCGGTCGACGGTGATGGGGTGGTGGATGGTGGTGACGAGGGGCGCACCCACGTCGCCCAGCAACCCGTACCCGAGGGTCTGGTTGTCGTGCACGACGTCGAAGTCGCCGCGCCGGGCGCGCAGATGGCGCCGGGCGCGCAGCGAGAACGTCAGCGGCTCCGGGAAGCCGCCGGTCCACATGGTGCCGACCTCGAGCGCGTCGACCCAGTCGCGGTACTCGCCGCGCTTCGGGGTGCGGAAGGGGTCGGGCTGGCGGTAGAGGTCCAGGCTGGGCAGCTCGGTGAGCGAGAGCCGGTCCCCGAACCCCCCGTCGGGTCCTTCGCCGAGTCCCTCGTCGAGGACGGGGTAGGGCTGGGCGCCGATGACCTCGACGCGGTGGCCGAGGCGGGCCAGTTCGCGTGAGAGGTGGCGGACGTAGACGCCCTGGCCGCCGCAGAACGGGTTCCCCTTGTAGGTGAGGAGCGCGATGCGCAGCGGTCGCAAGCCGTCGGCGGCGGGTTCCGGACGGGGACCCGTCCGACTGGCCTCGGCGGTCACTCTGGGCCCCCTTCTCACTGCGCTGTCCCGCGACACTATGCCGGGACGCTAATCTAGAACAAGTTTCAGACTTGATCGTCAGCGGCTTCGAATCTACCGGCAGGTAGCCGGACTGTGACGAGTGGATCAGGTGATTCACGCCACGGCGAGAGGGGGGAGCGGGTGACCGGGCAGACGACTGGGGCGACCGGGGCGGACCGGCCGACGACGGAGACGGCACCGGAGACGGAGACGGCACGGGAGACGGATGCGTCCGGCCCGGCTCCCCGCCCCGCGGCCCCGCCCCTCACCGAGCGGCAGCGGGAGCGCCGCCGCCGCATCCTGCGGGCGACCGCCCGGCTGGCCGGCCGGGGCGGCTACGAGGCGGTGCAGATGCGGGAGGTCGCGGAGTCCTCGCAGGTCGCCCTGGGCACGCTGTACCGCTACTTCCCGTCCAAGGTCCACCTGCTCGTCGCCACCATGCAGGACCGGCTGGAGCGGCTGCACGACACCCTGCGCGAGAGCCCGCCGACCGGCGAGACGGCCGCGGACCGGGTGGCGCAGACCCTGATGCGGGCGTTCGGCGCGCTCCAGCGCGAACCCCGGCTGGCCGAGGCGATGACCCGCGCGCTGACCTTCGCCGACCGCGGCGTCTCCCCGGAGGTCGACCAGGTCTCCCGGCAGACCACGGCGATCGTCCTGGACGCGATGGGCGGCCCGGAGGACCCGACCCCGGAGCAGCTCTCCGCGGTCCGCGTCATCGAGCACACCTGGCTCTCGACCCTGATCACCTGGCTCGCCGGCCGCACCTCCCTGGACCAGGTACGGGTGGACATCGAAACGGTGTGCCGCCTGCTCGACCTGACGGAGACGGGCCGGGGCGAGCAGGCACCGCGCCCCTGACGGCCCCGCTGCCCCC
>NZ_JOFH01000047.1 GCF_000721235.1 Streptomyces olivaceus | reverse complement strand
CCCCTCCCCCCTCTCCCGCGTCCCGACCCCGCGTCCCGAGAGGTCAGCCGCGCCTGCGGCGGGCCAGGAACAGGGCGCCGCCGCCCGCCAGGACCAGGGCCGCGGCGCCGGCCGCCACGTACGGCGTGGCGGAGTTGCCGCCCGTCTCCGCGAGGTCGGCCCCGGCGCGGGCGCCCTGGGGCCGCACGTCGGCGGCCGGTTCGGCGTCCTCCCCCGCCGGCGGCTCCTCGGCCTTCGCCGGCGGCTGCTCGGCCTCGTCCGCTGGTGCCGCCGGGGACTCGCAGGTGGCCTCCGCCAGGGTGACGGTGCCGTCGACCTCGGCGACGTTGAGGTCGAGCGGGTTGACGGAGATCTTGAGTTCGAGGGCCGTGGCGGCGGCCGTGCGGGAGGTGGTCTGCGTCTTCGACAGGTCGAGGCGGACCTCGCCGACGCCCGGCACCTTCACGTCCGTCGTCCCGCCGGTGGTGAGCGTGACCTTCTTGCCGAGGACCGTCACCGGGCCGAGGAGGTTCGCGTCGGCGACCGGCTTCTTCCCGGCCTCGCAGGTCGCCTTCGAGGTGACCTCGGACAGCTCGATCACCGACAGCAGCGGCAGGCCCGGCACGTGGAGCTTGGCGTGGGCCAGTTCGGTGTGCCCCTCGCTCTTCGCGGCGGTCGCCGTGGCCCGGGCGTCGGCCACGTCGGCGCGCAGGACGCTGAAGGCCTTGCCCCCGTCGACGCCGTCGAGCCGGGCGGTCAGGGCGGTCTTGCGGGCGCTTTCGGGGGCCTGCACCTCGTTGAGGGTGACCGCGAGCGGGACGTTCACGGTCTTGTTGAGCAGGGAGACGTCGAGCCCGGTGCGCAGCACGGTGGCGCTCGCGCGGCCGTGGTCGCCGGTCGCGTGCGCGGCGCCCGGGACGGCCAGGAACGCGGGTCCTGCGGCCAGGGCGGTGGCCGCCGCGACGGTGGCGAGGCGGCGTGCGGGCATGCGGAAGGTGTTGCCGTTCAAGGTGGTGGGACCCCCAGTGAGACATGCGTGTGGGACACACATGAGCGACGTGCTTGGGACCCGGAAAGAATCTCCCCGCGTACGCCCCACCGTCAGCGATCCGAGGTCACTTCACCCCTTCGTGGGGTTTTGGCGCATCCTTTCGAATCTCGCGGCACGCGCGTTCCCCCAGGTCACTCGCGTCGGCTAACCGACGACCCGCCCGTTCAGCACCACCCGGCGCGGGTCGGTGAGCACGCGCACGTCGGCGCGCGGGTCACGGTCGAACACCACCAGGTCCGCCGGCGCACCCTCGTCCAGGCCGGGCCGCCCGAGCCAGCGCCGGGCGGCCCAGGTCGTGGCGGAGAGCGCCTCGACGGGCGGGATGCCGGCGGTGACCAGCTCCGCGACCTCCGCGCCCGCCAGACCGTGGGCGAGGGCGCCTCCGGCGTCGGTGCCGACGAAGACCGGGATCCCGGCGTCGTAGGCGTTGCGGACGGTGTCGTAGCGGCGCTCGTGCAGCCGGCGCATGTGGGCCGACCAGCGCGGGAAGCGGGACTCGCCGCCGTCGGCCAGCGCGGGGAAGGTGGCGATGTTGACGAGGGTCGGCACGATGGCGACGCCACGCTCGGCGAAGAGCGGGATGGTGTCGTCGGTCAGCCCCGTGGCGTGTTCGACGCAGTCGATCCCGGCCTCGACCAGGTCGCGCAGGGAGTCCTCGGCGAAGCAGTGCGCGGTGACCCGGGCGCCCAGGCGGTGGGCCTCGGTGATGGCCGCCTCCACGGCACCGCGCGGCCAGCACGCGGACAGGTCGCCGAGGTCGCGGTCGATCCAGTCGCCGACCAGCTTCACCCAGCCGTCGCCGCGCCGGGCCTCCTGGGCGACGTACGCGACGAGGTCGTCGGGCTCGACCTCCCAGGCGTAGTTGCGGATGTAGCGGCGGGTGCGGGCGATGTGCCGGCCGGCCCGGATGATCTTCGGCAGGTCGTCGCGGTCGTCGATCCAGCGGGTGTCGGAGGGCGAGCCCGCGTCGCGGAGGAGCAGGGTGCCCGCCTCGCGGTCGGACAGGGCCTGCTTCTCGGCGGTGTCCGCCGGGACCGCGCCGTGCCGGTCGAGGCCGACGTGGCAGTGCGCGTCGACCAGGCCGGGCAGCGCCCACCCCTCGACGGTGCGCACGTCGGCGGCGCCGGCGGGGCGGTCGTAGGAGATCCGCCCGTCGATCACCCACACCTCGTCCCGGACCTCCTCGGGCCCGACGAGCACCCGCCCCTTCACGTGCAGCACCGCGCGATCAGTCATGCCCGCACCCTAACGGTGCCTGTACAGGCGTCCGGGCGGGCCGCCGGCCGTCGGCCCGGGGCCGTTCCGGCCGTAGCGGAAGCTACGATTCCGGGCGTGGGGGTGTCGCAACGGAAGGGCTCCGGCGTGAGTGCCGGCCGGGGCCCTGGTTACTCTCGTTCCACTACGTGTCGTCCACCTGCCCGTGAGTGAAGAGAGCCCCGCATGACCCACCCGTTCCTGGACCTCGCTCCGCTGGGCGCCGGCCGTTTCGCCGCGATCGAGGACCGGGTCGCGCGGCTGCTCGGCACCGGGCAGGACGTCGTGGTCATGCAGGGCGAGGCGCTGCTGCCGCTGGAGGGCGCGATCCGCGCCGCCGCCGGTCCGGGCACCGTCGCGCTGAACGTCGTCACCGGGCCCTACGGGCAGACCTTCGGCGACTGGCTGCGGGACTGCGGGGCGACCGTGCACGACCTCGCCGTGCCGTTCCACACGGCCGTGAGCGCCGGGCAGGTGCGGGAGGCGCTCGCCGCGCACCCGGAGACCGACTTCGTGTCCCTGGTGCACGCCGAGGCGGCGACCGGGAACACCAACCCGGTCGGGGAGATCGGCGAGGTGGTGCGGGCGCACGGCGCGCTGTTCTACCTGGACGCCGTGGCCTCCGTCGGCGCCGAGCCGGTGCTGCCGGACGCGTGGGGCGTGGACCTGTGCGTCATCGGCGCGCAGAAGGCGATGGGCGGCCCGGCCGGGGTGTCGGCGGTGTCGGTCAGCGAGCGGGCGTGGGCGCGGATGGCGGCGAACCCGGGCGCCCCGCGCCGGTCCTACCTCTCCCTCCTCGACTGGAAGGAGCGCTGGATCGACGGTGGCCGAAAAGCGCTGCTGCACGCGCCGGCCCAGCTGGAGATGCTCGCGCTGGAGGCCTGCGTGGAGCGCATCGAGGCGGAGGGCCCGGAGACGGTGATGGCGCGGCACGCGGCGGCCGCGGCGGCCACCCGGGCCGGCGCGCTCGCCCTGGGCGGTCTGGAGCCGTACGTGTACGAGGCGAAGGACGCGGCGCCGGTCGCGACGACGCTGCGGACCCCCTCGGACGTCGACGCCTCGGCACTGGTGGCCCGGGCCCTGGAGTCGGATCCGGCACTGCCGCTGGCCGCCGGCGGAGGTGCGCTGGCCGGGGAGATGATCCGGGTGAACCACTACGGCCGGGACGCCACGCGCGGGGCGGTGCACGGCTGCCTGGCGGCACTGGGTGCCGCGCTGGCGGAGAAGGGCCTCAAGGCCGATGCGGAGGCCGCCCGGCGGGCGGCGGACCAGGCATGGGACGGACAGGGCGGGGCGGTTCTTTCGGGAGACTGAATTCCCGGGAATTCCCGAACTACACATAAACTGAATTAAAGAATATGGATCAGCACAGGTTCCCATATTCTTCTGCCCGCTTTCTCTTGACCTAAACACAAAGATTCCGCGAACCTCGATTCTCGCATTTCGGACACGTCTCGCATCGGTTACGCGATTGTGACCCGATCCACATGCGGCCCGCTTTGCACCTTTTGACCGGTACAAATCGCCACATTGCGCACACTTCTCGCGCGGTGGCACGCGCCCGCGTGATAACACAGGACGCCTGCATCCGTAACCCCGTCCCGCGATGCAATTTCGAATTTCCCTGGGTAAATTCGATTTACATGACTGCCGCGCAAGCAGACCTGCAAATCGATCGTCCGAGAGTGGCCGACGGCGCCGCCCTGTGGCGCATAGCGAGGGATTCCAAGGTCCTCGACCTGAACTCGTCCTACAGCTATCTGCTCTGGTGCCGGGACTTCGCCGCCACGTCGGCCGTCGCCCGTGACGGGCACGGCGTGCCGGTCGGCTTCATCACCGGCTACGTCCGCCCGGACCGGCCGGACACCCTGCTGGTCTGGCAGGTGGCGGTGGACGAGGCGCACCGCGGGCGCCGGCTCGCCGCCTCGATGCTCGACGGGCTCGCCGCCCGGACCGTGACGGAGCTCGGGCTGACCACCCTCGAGACCACCGTCTCCCCCGACAACACGGCGTCCCAGCGACTGTTCGCCTCGTTCGCCGAGCGGCACGGTGCCCGACTGGAGCGCGAGGTGCTCTTCGACACCGGCCTGTTCCCGGACGGGCCGCACGAACCAGAGGTCCTCCACCGCATCGGCCCCCTGTCCGCGGCCGGCTGACCCGCCGGCCGCCCGGACGCCGGGCACCCCCGGCAGTCCGGCCCCTGAGACTTCCCGGCCGGGACCGCACCGGTTCCGCCGGACCGTACGACCTTCCTCTGACACCCTCACCCAACGAGGAGCGATTCGTCGTGACCATCACCCAGCCCGACCTCAGCGTCTTCGAGACCGTCGAGTCCGAGGTGCGCAGCTACTGCCGCGGCTGGCCCACCGTCTTCGACCGTGCGCTCGGCAGCCGCATGTACGACGAGGACGGCCACGAGTACCTCGACTTCTTCGCCGGAGCGGGTTCGCTCAACTACGGGCACAACAACGCCGTCCTGAAACGCGCGCTGATCGACTACCTGGAGCGGGACGGCGTCACGCACGGGCTCGACATGTCGACCACCGCCAAGCGCCGCTTCCTGGAGACGTTCCAGAACATCATCCTGCGCAAGCGCGACCTGCCGTACAAGGTCATGTTCCCGGGCCCGACGGGCACCAACGCCGTCGAGGCCGCGCTGAAGCTGGCGCGCAAGGTCAAGGGCCGCGAGTCGATCGTGTCCTTCACCAACGCCTTCCACGGCATGTCGCTGGGCTCGCTGGCCGTGACCGGCAACGCGTTCAAGCGGGCCGGCGCCGGCATCCCGCTGGTGCACGGCACGCCCATGCCGTTCGACAACTACTTCGACGGGACCGTCGAGGACTTCATGTGGTTCGAGCGGCTGCTCGAGGACCAGGGTTCCGGTCTGAACAAGCCGGCCGCCGTGATCGTGGAGACCGTGCAGGGCGAGGGCGGCATCAACGTCGCCCGCGTCGAGTGGCTGCGCGCCCTGGCCGACCTGTG
Source organism: Streptomyces olivaceus (assembly GCF_000721235.1). Taxonomy (GTDB): domain Bacteria; phylum Actinomycetota; class Actinomycetes; order Streptomycetales; family Streptomycetaceae; genus Streptomyces; species Streptomyces olivaceus. The sequence goes on along the minus strand of NZ_JOFH01000047.1, from coordinate 34,572 downwards.
CGAGCGCCAGGACATGCTGCTCATCGTGGACGACATCCAGATGGGCTGCGGCCGTACCGGCGCCTTCTTCTCCTTCGAGGAGGCGGGCATCACGCCGGACATCGTCACCGTCTCCAAGTCGATCAGCGGCTACGGCATGCCGATGGCGCTGACCCTGTTCAAGCCCGAGCTGGACGTCTGGGAGCCGGGTGAGCACAACGGCACCTTCCGCGGCAACAACCCGGCCTTCGTGACGGCGACCGCCACGCTGGAGACGTACTGGGCCGACGGCTCGGCGATGGAGAAGCAGACCCGCAAGCGCGGTGAGCAGGTCGAGCAGCACATGATCGCCATCACCGAGGAGAACCTCGCGGACATCAAGGAGTACCGGGGCCGCGGTCTGGTCTGGGGCCTGGAGTTCCACGACAAGGACCGCGCGGGCCGGGTCGCCAAACGCGCCTTCGAGCTGGGGCTGCTCATCGAGACGTCCGGCCCCGAGAGCGAGGTCGTCAAACTCCTGCCGGCGCTCACCATCACGCCCGAAGAGCTGGACGAGGGCATGAAGACCCTCGCCCGGGCCGTGCGCGAGACGGCCTGACCGCTCCGCACCGCCCTCCCTGCTTCCGGCGCCTCGGGCCTCGCGGCCCGGGGCGCCGGGGACCATGGCACACCCCTCACCTAGGAGGCATCGCAACACCGTGATCGTCCGTTCGTTCAAGGAACTCGAAGGCACCGACCGCCACGTGAAGTCGGCGTCGGGCACCTGGGAGACCAAGCGCATCGTCCTCGCCAAGGAGAAGGTCGGCTTCTCCCTGCACGAGACGATCCTGTACGCGGGTATGGAGACCCAGATGTGGTACGCGAACCACATCGAGGCCGTCGTCTGCACGAAGGGCGACGCGGAATTGACCGACCGCGAAACGGGGAAGAAGTACCACATCACGCCCGGCACCATGTATCTCCTGAACGGCCATGAGCGGCACACGCTCAAGGTCAACGAGGAGTTCCACTGCATCTGCGTCTTCAATCCCCCCGTGACCGGACGGGAGGACCACGACGAGAACGGCGTCTACCCGCTGCTCACCGAGGAGGTGTGAGTCACCGTGACCACCACGACCACGAACGTCACTGATCTCTATCCCACCCGCGGCGCCACCGAGGTGGCAACCCCCCGGCAGGACCCGGTGGTCTGGGGCTCCCCGGACACACCCGGTCCCGTCTCCCAGGGCGACCTCCAGGCCCTGGACCGCGACGGATTCCTCGCCATCGACCAGCTCATCGGGCCGGACGAGGTCGAGGTCTACCAGCGGGAGCTGGAGCGGCTCACCACCGACCCGGCCATCCGCGAGGACGAGCGCTCGATCGTCGAGCCGCAGTCCAAGGAGATCCGGTCGGTCTTCGAGGTGCACAGGATCAGCGAGGTCTTCGCGAAACTTGTGCGCGACGAACGCGTGGTCGGGCGGGCCCGGCAGATCCTCGGCTCGGACGTCTACGTCCACCAGTCGCGGATCAACGTCAAGCCGGGATTCGGAGCCAGCGGCTTCTACTGGCACTCGGACTTCGAGACCTGGCACGCCGAGGACGGCTTGTCGAACATGCGTACGATCTCGGTCTCGATCGCACTCACCGAGAACTACGACACCAACGGCGGTCTCATGATCATGCCGGGGTCGCACAAGACGTTCCTCGGGTGCGCGGGGGCCACGCCGAAGGACAACTACAAGAAGTCGCTGCAGATGCAGGACGCGGGGATCCCGTCCGACGAGGCGCTGACGAAGATGGCGTCGGAGTACGGCGTCAAGCTGTTCACCGGCAAGGCCGGCTCGGCGACCTGGTTCGACTGCAACTGCATGCACGGTTCGGGCGACAACATCACGCCGTTCCCGCGCAGCAACGTGTTCATCGTGTTCAACAGCGTGGAGAACACGGCGGTCGAACCGTTCTCGGCACCGATCAGGCGACCGGACTTCATCGGGGCGCGGGACTTCACTCCGGTCCGGTGACCCGGCTCGGCCGGGGGTCCGGGGGCTGTCCCCCGGATAGCGCAGCATCGGGGCGCGGGACTTCACTCCGGTGAAGTGAGCCGCATCTGATCTCGGGCAGGGGCCTCTTCGTGTGGGACGGGAGGCTCCTGCCCGATGCTGTTCCGGGGCTCTTCCCTCAGTCCGCCAGTACGTCGAGGAGCCGGTCCACGTCGGCCGCGGTGTTGTACACGTGGAAGGCGGCCCGCAGGTTGCCCGCCCGGTCGGACACCTGGACGCCGGCGCCGCTCAGCACGCGAGTTCCTCGACGGGGCCGTAGCAGCTGTCCCAGGGGTGCTCGCCCGACGCCCACCCGGCGAACAGCGGCCGCAGCCCGGCCGCCGCTCCCAGATCCTCCGGTACGACGAGGAAGGCGACGCCGCGCGGGCAGAGCACCCACTTGTAGGCGACGGCGGCGACGTAGTCGAAGTCGTCCGCGGCCGTCGGCAGCCAGCCGTTCGACTGGGACACGTCGATCAGGGTCCGCGCCCCGTGCGCGCGGGCGGCGTCCCGCAGCGCGGGCAGGTCGGCGAGCCGCCCGTCGGCCGACTGCACGGAGCTGACCGCGACGAGCGCGGTGTCCGGGCCCACCGACTCGGCGAGCCGCTCCAGCGGCACACTGCGCACCTTCAGGCCGCCGCGCGTGTACAGGGGGTTCACCAGCGAGGCGAAGTCGGCCTCGGCGGTGAGGACCTCGGCGCCCTCGGGCAGCGAGGCGGCGACGAGCCCGCTGAACGTGGCGACCGACGAGCCGGTCGCGACCCGGGTGGCGGGCACCCCCATGAGTCGGGCGTACGCGGCCCGGGCCGCCTCGACGTCGGCGAACATGTCGAGCGGCTGCCCCTCGGCCGCACGGGCCGCCGCGTCACGCATGGCTACGAGGGTCCTGGCGGGCAGCAGGCCGGTACTGGCGGTGTTCAGGTACGTGGTCTTCGGGGCGAACTCGGCGCGGACGAGGTTCTCGAAGCTCTCCATGGCACCACTGTGCGGTCCCGGGACCTCCCCGTCCATTGCGTATTTCTCAGCGGTTTCCCCAAGCAACGCTTATGCATGGCCGCCGACCTGCGGTTCCGACGGGTCCTCAGCTCCGGGGCACGGCACACCCGTCGGGGCCGCACGCCTCCGCGTCCCCGTCGTCGATCAGCTTGAGCGGCGTCCGCTCGCCCCAGGCCTGCGTCAGCGCCTGCGTGAAGACCTCGGCGGGCTGGGCGCCGGAGACGCCGTAGGCCCTATCCAGCACGAAGAACGGCACGCCGGTGGCCCCGAGCTCCGCGGCCTCGCGCTCGTCGGCGCGCACCGCGTCGGCGTGGGCGGCGGGGTCGGCGAGCACCGCGCGGACCTCGTCCGCGTCGAGCCCGGCGGCGACGGACAGCTCCACGAGCCGCTCGTCGTCGTTGAACACGGAGCGCTCGTCGGCGAAGTTGCCCCGGTAGAAGGCGTCCAGCAGTTCCGCGTGCAGGTTCCGCTCCTTGGCCAGGTGCAGCAGCCGGTGCATGTCGAAGGTGCTTCCGTGGTCGCGGTCCCGGGTGCGGTAGTCGAGGCCCTCGGCGGTGGCCTGCGCGCCGAGGTTGTCCTCACCGGCCTGCGCCTGCGCCTCGCTCATGCCGTACTTGGCGGTGAGCATCGTCAGTACCGGCTGCACGTCGTCCTTGGCCCGGCCGGGGTCCAGCTCGAAGGACCGGTGGACCACCTCGACGCCGTCCCGGTGCGGGAAGGCCGCGAGCGCCTTCTCGAAGCGGGCCTTGCCCACGTAGCACCACGGGCAGGCGATGTCGCTCCAGATCTCGACGCGCATGTCTCGGCTCTTCTCCAGGTCGTACCGCTGCGGAGGCCCTCCCCGCCTCGTGCGTGAACGTTCAAGCAGCCGGTCTCATTCCCCGGGCACGCCGTACCGCAGGAAGAGGTGGTGGTCGCCCTCCGCGGGCGGGTTGTGCGGGTCGGGGAGCCAGCCGAGGCGGGCGTAGAAGGCCTGGGCGCGCTCGTTGTCCACGTGCACGTCCAGGACCGCGTCCCGGTGGCCGTCTGCCCGCCACTGCTCGACGCAGGCCGTGTGCAGGGCGGTGCCGATGCCGGAGCGCCAGTGGCCGGGGTCGACGTGGAACTGGAAGAGCTTGACGGTGTCGGGCCCGCCTCCCTCCGGCACCCGGAAGGAGGCGAGGGCGACGATGCGCCCGTGCTCAACGGCGCACAGCACGTGTCCGTCGGGGCGCTCGACGGCGGTGCGCCACACGGCCGCCCAGTCGGTACCGTCCTCGGGCAGCCCGTCCGGGTAGTACGTCGACCGCGCCCGGTGGTGCAGCGCGGCGAGGGTCCCGGCCTCGGCGGGCAGCACGGAACGGATCACCCGGCGCCCGGTCGCACGTTCATCGATCATGCACACCAGGACGCGCGGGCCCGGCCGCGCGGTTGCGCGCAGTCCCGGTGCGGGAGATCGCCCCAGGGGCCCGGAGAACCGCGCGACAGGCCACGACGGCGAGCCGGCCGCGGTACAACCGCACCCCTACGGCGCGACCGCGAACCGCTACCGCTCCAGCACCCCGTTGAACCGCCGCGGCAGCCCGAGGGGGTTGCCGTCCCGCACCTCGGGCGGCAGCAGCGCCTCCGGCACCCCCTGGTAGGCCACCGGCCGCAGCCACCGCTCGATCGCCGTGCCGCCCACCGACGTGGACGTCGACGTGGTCGCCGGGTACGGCCCCCCGTGGTGCTGGGCCGCCGCCACCGCGACCCCCGTCGGCCAGCCGTTCACCAGCACCCGCCCGGCCAGCGGCGTCACCTCGGCGAGGACCTCGGCCCCGCGCCCCTCACCCGCCGCTTCCCCGGCGGAGATCTGCACGGTCGCCGTGAGGTTGCCCGGCAGCCGGGAGAGCACGGCCCGCACCTCGTCGGCGTCCTGGTAGCGGACCACGACGGTGACCGGCCCGAAGCACTCCTCCAGGAGCAGGTCGTGCTCGCCCTCGGCGGCCAGCCGCGCGGCCGGCACGGTGAGGAACCCGGCGGCGACGGTGTGCTCGCCGCCCGAGCCGGGCGTCACCGGCGAGTCCACGTCGGGCAGCGCCACCCGCTCGGCGACGCCGGCGACGAAGTTGTCCCGCATGCGGTGGTCGAGGAGGACACCGGCGTCGGTGTCGCTGACCGCGTCCGTGAGGGTCTTGACCAGCCCGTCACCGGCGGCGCCCGCCGGCACGAGGACCAGGCCGGGCTTGACGCAGAACTGGCCGACGCCCAGGGTCATCGAACCGGCCAGCCCCGCGCCGATCGCGTCCGCCCGCTCGGCGGCGGCGGCCTCGGTGACGACGACCGGGTTCAGCGAGCCCAGCTCGCCGTGGAAGGGGATCGGCACCGGCCGTGCCGCCGCCGCGTCGAAGAGCGCGCGGCCCCCGCGTACGGACCCGGTGAAGCCCGCCGCCGCGATCAGCGGGTGCTTGACCAGCTCGACGCCCGCCCCGAAGCCGTGGACGAGGCCGACGACGCCCTCGGGGACGCCGTGCCGGGCGGCGGCGCGGCGCAGCACCTTGGCGACCAGCTCGGACAGGGCCGGGTGGTCGGGGTGGGCCTTGACGACGACCGGGCAGCCGGCCGCGAGGGCGCTCGCGGTGTCGCCGCCGGGGACCGAGAAGGCGAAGGGGAAGTTGGACGCCGAGTAGACGGCGACGACGCCGAGCGGCACCTTGTAGCGGCGCAGGTCCGGGATGGGCGGGGTGGCGGTGTCGTCGGGGTGGTTGACGACCACGCCGAGGAACTCGCCCTCGTCGACGATGTCGGCGAAGGCCCGCAGTTGGTAGCTGGTGCGGGCGAGTTCGCCGGTGAGGCGGACCGGACCGAGCGCGGTCTCCGCGTCGGCGACCTCGACCAGGGTCTCCTCGGCCGCCTTCAGGTCGTCGGCGGCGCTGCGCAGGAAGGCCGCGCGGACGGTCCGGTCGGCGAGCGCGCCCCGGGCGGCGTGCGCGGCGCGGACGGCGTCGTCCACCTCCTGGGCCGTGGCTTCGACCGCGACCTGCTCGCGCTGCTTCCCGGTACGGGGGTCGACACTCCAGACTGGTGCTGCTGCCACCGCGGGTCCCTCCACGTGCTCTGCATCGGATGTGCTCGTCATCGGAGTCGTAGACGTCGCTGTTCGTGGACGTCGCCGTTCGTAGACATCGAGTCGGCATCGAGCTGGACACCGAGTCGATTTCGAGTCGTACGGTATCGAGTCGTCGGGATCGGACCGTCGGCATCGAGCCGTTCGATATGCTGAACGCTGTCTCTGATGATGAATATGCTGTTCGAGACTATTTCCCGTCGAACGAAGGGGTCAAGGGCGATGTCGGCTGGCGAGACGGGGGGCGGAGCGCAGGTCAAGTCCGCGGTGCGGACGGTCGAACTGCTGGAGTACTTCGCCGGACGCCCCGGTATGCACTCCCTGGCGTCGGTGCAGGAGGCAGTGGGGTACCCCAAGTCCTCCCTCTACATGCTGCTGCGCACGCTGGTCGAGCTGGGCTGGGTGGAGACGGACGCCACGGGCACGCGGTACGGCATCGGCGTACGGGCGCTGCTGGTCGGCACCTCGTACATCGACGGCGACGAGGTGGTCGCGGCGGCACGGCCCACGCTGGACCGGCTCTCCGACGACACCACGGAGACCATCCACCTGGCCCGCCTGGACGGCACGAACGTCGTCTACCTGGCCACGCGCCAGTCCCAGCACTACCTGCGCCCGTTCACCCGGGTCGGGCGGCGGCTGCCCGCGCACTCGACGTCGCTGGGCAAGGCGCTGCTGAGCACGTACACCGACGAGCAGGTGCGCAAGCTGCTGCCGGAGACACTGCCGGCGCTCACCGAGCACACCCTCACCGACCGGGAGAAGCTCATCGAGGAGCTGCACCAGGTGCGGGAGCAGGGCTTCGCCGTGGACCGCGAGGAGAACACGCTGGGGCTGCGCTGCTTCGGCGTGGCGGTGCCCTACCGCACCCCCGCGCGGGACGCGATCAGCTGCTCGGTGCCGGTGGCGCGGCTGACGCCCGCGCACGAGCAGATGGTGAAGGACGCGCTGTTCGACGCGCGGGACCGGCTGACGCTGGCGACGCGTAGGCTCTGAGCCATGCACATCGCACTGCGCGAGGTCCACGACAGCGATCTGCCCGTCTTCTTCCGGCAGATGAACGATCCGGAGTCCCTGCGCATGGCGGCCTTCACTCCGAAGGACCCCGCCGACTGGGAGGCGTTCGCGGCCCACTGGAGCCGGATCCGGGCCTCCCGCGACGTCGTGCGCACCATCCTCGGCGACGGTGACGTGCTCGGCAGCACGGCGGTGTACGGGGACCCCGGCGAGCGCGAGGTGACGTACTGGGTGGACCGGGCGTACTGGGGACGGGGCGTGGCCACGGCCGCGCTGCGGGCCCTGCTGGACGAGGTCGACGACCGCCCGCTGTACGCGCGGGCGGCGGCCGACAACGCGGGATCGCGGCGCGTGCTGGAGAAGTGCGGCTTCGAGACGAGCGCCCGGGCCCGGGGGTTCGCCGCGGCCCGGGGCGAGGCGATCGACGAGGTCGTGCTGCACCTGTCGGCCTGAGCGGGCCGCCGCGCCCGTCGTCCGGGGCCTTCATGAACGGACGATGAGAAAACAGGGCACAAGGAACGATTCGCGCCCGCCCGTTCGTCCTGCCAGCGGGATGAACAAAGGGATGAACAAGACGATCAGGCGTGCCTCGGTCCTCACGCTGCTCCTGGTGTTCGCTCTGCTGATCAGGGCGACCTGGGTGCAGTTCTACGAGGGCGAGGCGCTCGCCGACAGCAAGGACAACCGGCGCAACGCGATAGAGACGTACGCGGGGCCGCTCGGGAACATCGTCGTGGCCGGCCGGTCGGTCACCGGCTCGGCACCGACCCGGGACAGCGACCTGGCGTACAAACGCACGTACGACGACGGCCGGCTCTACGCGGCGGTGACGGGCTACGCCTCGCAGGCGTACGCGCCGACCCAGCTGGAGGGCATCTACCAGGACGTGCTCAACGGCACCGACCCGCGGCTGAAGACGGTGATGGACACCGTCACCGGCACCCGGGCCGAGCCGGGGAACGTGGTGACGACGATCGACCCGGACGTGCAGAAGGCCGGGCTCGACGCGCTGGGCGAGACGAAGGGCGCCGCCGTCGCGATCGACCCGCAGACCGGCGAGATCCTGTCCGTCGTGTCGACACCCTCGTACGACCCGGCGTCGCTGACCGACGCGAACACCGCGGGCGAGGCCTGGGAGAAGCTCACGACGGACCCGGACAAGCCGCTGACCAACCGCGCGCTGCGCCAGCCGCTGCCGCCGGGCTCGACGTTCAAGCTGGTCGTGGCGGCCGCCGCGCTGGAGGACGGGCTGTACGGCTCGGTGGACGAGAAGACCGACAGCCCGGACCCGTACACCCTGCCGGGCACCACGACGGACCTGTCCAACGAGAACCCGAGCGCCCCCTGCGAGAACGCCACGATCCGCACCGGGCTGCAGTACTCCTGCAACAACGTCTTCGCGAAGATGGCCGTGGACCTCGGGCAGGACAAGCTGCGGGCCATGGCCGAGAAGTTCGGCTTCAACGACGAGACGCAAGACGTGCCGGTGCGGGCCTGGACCAGCATCTATCCGGAGGACATGGACCGGTCGTCGACGGCGCTGACGGGCATCGGCCAGTTCGACGTGACGGCGACCCCGCTCCAGATGGCGATGGTCTCCGCGGCCCTCGCGGGCGGCGGCGAGCTGGTCTCCCCGCACATGGTGTCGCAGGTCACCGACGGCGGCGGCGACGTCCTGGAGGACCACTCCGACGCGGACTCGGAGCGGATCGTGTCCTCCGCCACCGCCGGGCAGTTGCAGTCGGCCATGCGGACCGTCGTCGACAACGGCACGGGTTCCAACGCGCAGATCGCCGGAGCGACGGTGGGCGGGAAGACGGGCACGGCCCAGCACGGCGAGAACAACAGCAAGACGCCGTACGCCTGGTTCACCTCCTACGCCAAGTCCGACAGCTCGGACAAGGAGGTCGCCGTGGCGGTCGTCGTCGAGCAGTCCGACGCGGCGCGCAGCGAGGTGAGCGGCAACGGGCTGGCGGCCCCGGTGGCCAAGGCGATGATGGAGGCGGCGCTCAAGAGCTGACCCGCCTCGGTCCCGTCCCCCTCCCCGGCCGCGGCCGCGGGGTGCGCTACTCGACGAAGTACGTCGGGTTGGGCAGCTTGTACGTCCGGTCGGCCCAGCCGCCCTGGAGGTCGGAGTACTGGTCGCCGACGTTGGCGACGACGTCGTAGCCGAGGTCCCGCTCGATGTGCCGGCGGGTGCCCGCCTTGTACTCCACGGTGGTGCAGTCCCAGGTGCCCGGGGTGGCGCAGTGGGACAGGTAGGAGGGCGGGTTCGCCTTGTCCTTGAGGAAGACGTGGTCGGTGTCGAGGTTCACGTCGGCGCCGACCTTCTTCAGGTTCTCGACGGCGGCGGCGCGCTGGGCGTCGCTCAGGCCCGAGTTGTAGAAGACCTCGACGCCCTTCTTCTCGGCGTACCGGACGAGGTCGGGGCTGCCGGGGACGGCCGGGCGGTCGGCGCGGTCGACGTAGGCGGCCCAGGTGTCGCCGTCGTAGCCGTAGTTGTTCTTCTTCTCGTAGTCGAGGCTGAGGAGCAGTGTGTCGTCGATGTCGAAGACGATCGCGGGCCTGGTGTGCCGGTGGTGCGCCGTGCGGGCCGCCCGGTCGATCTGCTTCTTCGCCGCCGCGTCGGCCCGCGCCAGGTCGTCGGCGTACGGGCTGTCGGGCGAGGCCTGGTAGACGCCGTCGGCGTCGAGCGTGGTGCCGTAGTAGGCGTCGATGTCCTTGCTCAGCTGCCCGATGTTGTACGGCTCGTGGGTGGAGTTGGCCGTGGACTGGCCGGCGGTGGCGGCGCCCGTGCCGTACAGGACGGTGCCGGTGACGGCACAGGCGGCGACGGCGGACGCGATGCGCAGAGGTTTATGCATGACACAGGTTTCTACGCGCGTCACCCGGGTGTGCGCGAGCCCGGTGGCCGGATCCGTACCCCATTACCTGGCAAAGATCGCGTCAAGCGGGTCAAGTACCGGTGCCTGCCGGCCCGCTGGTGCCGGTGCCGACCGGCCCGCCGGCGCCGGTGCCCGTCTGCCCGCTAGTGCCGGCGGGTGTACGGCCGCCAGTCGCCGAGGTACGCCTCCGGGGTGTGCCAGGCGGCCTCGGCACGGGTGAGCCGGGGGCGGTTCTCCGGCACGGTGACCGCGGCGCCGGGGCCGGTGTTGCGGTACTCGGCGAACCGCTGCTCCTGCCAGGGATACGCGTCCTGCATGTCGGCGTACGGCGCCACCGCGTCGATGCCCGCGCCGAGGCGGGTCTCGCGCACGGTGAGCATCGGGCGGGCGGTGGGATCGGAGCTGGGCACCCAGGGGCGGGCCAGCTTGTAGGAGCCGTCGGGTGCCTCGCTGGTGACGCGGCCGCGGGTCACCAGGTACCCGCGCGGGTTGGCGCCCGCGGTGGACGGGGCGAACACGAAGCCGTAGGGGGCGGTGTCGAGGCCGGGGCGGACCAGGGTGCGGAAGGTGCAGCGCTCGTACACGGCCGTCGCCCGGCCGAAGACGAAGTCGACGTCGCCCTCCGCGTAGCAGTCGGCGTAGTACTGGCGGGCGAAGAGGGAGAGGTCGCGGCTGTCGGCGTAGAGGGTGTCCTGGTGGCCGAGGAAGCGGCAGTGGTGGAAGGCCGAGCGGTCGCCCTGGACCTTGACGGCGACGGCCTGGGTGCCGGTGACGTCCGGGTGGTCGGCGCGCAGCCAGTCGTTGGCGAAGGTGATCCGGTGGGCGGTGAAGCCGTCGGCCCGCACGGTGGTGGTGGCGGAGCCGCTGGTGCCGTAGGTGCCGGAGCCGTCCGGCCTCAAAGTGCCGGCCGCGTTGTCGTACACGACGACGACGTCCCGCGGGTCCGCACCGGCGCCGATCCAGGTGGCGCCGGTGCGGTCGGCGTCGACGGTGACCGTCTCGCGGTAGGTGCCGGGCGCGAGGACGAGCGTCCAGCCGTCGCCCTCGGCCGCGGTGACGGCGGCCTGGACGGAGGTGAAGTCGCCGCGGCCGTGCGGGTCGACGTACAGGGTCTTCGGGGTGCGGCGGCGGGCCGGTGAGCCGTACCGGCCGAAGGGGTGCGGGCGCGGCCGGGTGCCGGCGGCGGCGGGGCCCGCCGCGAGGCCGAGGGCGGCGCCCGCGCCGGCGGTGGTCAGGAGGAAGCCTCTGCGGGACGGTGCGGGTCGTCTGTGCATGCCGTGCTCCTTCGGGGCGGGGAGGAGGGGGCCGGGGCGGCATGGCGCCCCGGCCCGCGGTCGGGGGATGTCGGTCGGCGTCGGGGGACGTCAGCGCAGACGGCCGGCGCCCGCGCCGCGGTCGACGACGGACGGGACCGCCCTGGACGGCAGGACCTCGGTGCGCAGCGTGGGCGTCCAGCCCGCGCCGGACCCGAGCGGCACGTCCGGATTCTGGGCGTTGTGCGCGGCGATCAGGTCGGTGGTGCGGCCGTTGACGCGGTTGTGGGCGGCGGTGAGCGGCGAGTCGTTCCACCGCTTGAGGACCTGCCCGGCGCTGACGCCGTCCGGCAGGGTGAAGGCGTTGTGCTCGGCGACGAGTTGGGACTCCTTGCCGACGCCGAAGCTGTAGCCGTAGTCGTCACCGGCCACGAAGTGGTTGTTGTAGACGTCGACCTGGCCGAAGCGGACGCGGGGCGCGCGCTCGACGAGCCCCTTGAACAGGTTGTGGTGGAAGGTCGACTTCAGGTGCCCCCGGTCGACCGCCGCGGTGGCCTCGCTGTCGCTGTTGCCGATCAGGATCGTCTTGTCGTGCTCGGTGAACACGTTCCAGGAGGCGGTGACGTGGTCGGCGCCCTTCACGATGTCCAGCTGGCCGTCGTGCTGCTGGTAGAGCATCCCGAAGTAGGTGGGCGCCGCGCTGTCGGGGTGCTCGCCGTCGGTGAAGGTGTTGTGGTCCAGCCACACGTGCGTCGCCCCGTACACGACGGCGCTGTCGTACTCGGAGTTCCAGTTTCCCTGGTCGCCGTCGGTGGGGTCCCACTGTGGGAAGCAGTCGACGGGGCTCTCGAAGGTCAGGTTGCGGACGATGACGTTGTCCACGTCCTTGATCTGCAGGCTGGCGCCCTTGAGTCCGGCGTTCCGTCCGACGCCGACGATCGTGGTGTTGGCGGGGACGTGCGCCTTGATGGACGTGTCCTGCTCGGCGGCGGAGGCACGGCGCAGTCCCTCGGGGCTGTCGTCGGGCTCGGCGCTCAGGTCGGTGTCCATGCCCCAGTTCTCGGGGGAGTACGCCTCCAGATAGGCGTCGAAGTCGTAGCCGGGCGCGGCGAAGGCCTCGCAGCCCGCGGAGACGGCGTCGACGGTGCCGTTCACCTTGATGATCCGCGGCGCGGTGCCCTCGACGGCGAGGGCGGCTCTGAACCCGGCCCAGGTGGAGACGGTGAACACGCGCTCCGCAGCGGCGGCGGCCCCGCCGGTGGTACCGGTGCCGTGGGAGGCCCAGCCGTCGTTCGCGGGCAGTGTCTGGCGGGCGGTGTCCCGGGGGTGGTGGCCGGTGCGGGCCTCGGCCGGGGCGGCCGCCAGGCTCAGCACGAGCGCGGTGCAGCCGGCGAGCGCGGCGGTCCAGGTCGCGTTTCCGGCACGCCCAGATTTAGCGTGTCCATGCCATATACGAGTGTTCATGGTGCGGCTCTCCCTTTCGTGGGCGGGGGTCGTGGCGCGTGCGTGGTGAAGCGGGGACGGCCGGCGGCCCGCGAACCGAACCACGGGCCGTCCCACGGCGATGTCCGGATCGGCCGGTCAGCCCATCTGCTCGGTCCACTCGGCCTGGGCCGCGTTCAGCTTCTCGGCCAGGTCGTCCAGGAAGTCCTTCGCGCTCGTCTCACCGAGCAGCACCTTCTGGAACGCCGGCTCGCTCTCCGACTTCGAGAGGGTGTTCCAGTCCGGCAGGTAGTACGGCAGCTGGACGATGGTCGTGGACCCGTCGTTCAGCGCCTGCGCCGCCAGCTTCGTCGGCTCGGCCTTCTGGATCCACGCGTCGTCCGCGGCCTCCGTGTTGGACGGGACCTGTCCGGCCGACTCGTTGAACCGCGAGTTCTGCTCCGTCGAGGTGGCGAACTCGATGAACTTCCAGGCGGCCTCCTTGTTCTTGGAACTCTTGAACAGGCCGAGCCCGTCGACCGGGTTGGACACCTGCACCCGCTTGCCGGAGGGACCGACCGGCTGCGGGATGCCGCGGAACTTCCCGGTGCCGAGCGCCTTCACGTGGTCCGTGTAGGAGCCCAGGTTGTGGTTGACCATGCCGATGGTGCCGGTGTCCCACTGGGCGGTCATCTTGGCGAAGTCGTTGTTGACGTCGGCGGCCGGCGTGACCCTCTTGTAGAGGGCGGCGTACTTCTCCAGCGCCTCGACGTTCTCCGGGTCGTTGACGGTCGTCTTCTTCTCGGCGTCCCAGAACGAGGTGATGCCGGACTGCCCGTACATGGCGTCGAATGCCTGGGCGATGGACCCGGAGCCGCCGCGGATGGTGTAGCCGAACGCGTTCTTGCCCTTGTCCGTCAGCTTGTCGGCGGCGGCGTAGAACGCGTCCCACGTCGTCGGCTCGTCGAGCCCGGCCTTCTCGAACAGGTCGGTGCGGTAGTAGAGGACGCCGTTGTTGGCGGAGGACGGCACCGAGTACAGGGTGCCGTCGCCGCCGCCGGCGGCCTTCACGGACTCGACCATGTCCTTGTTGAGCTTGCCGTTCAGGGAGGACTCGGTGAGCCGGCCGTCCAGGGGTTCCAGGGCTCCCTGGGCGGAGAAGCCGGCGAGCATCGACGCCGTGACGCCGCCGACGTCCGGCAGGCCGCCGCCCTGGATCGCGGTGTCGACCTTGGACTGGTACTCGGTGGCGGCGATCCCGACGTACTCCACGTCGATGTCCGGGTTCGCCTTCTCGAAGTCGGCGATGATCTCCTTCCAGACGGCCGTGCGGATGCCGCCGTTGTTGTCCCAGAAGGTGATCTTCCCGGTGCCGCTGCCCTCTGCGCCCTTGCCGCCGCCCGCTCCGCTGCCGTCGTCGCCGCAGGCGGTGGCGGTCAGCGCGAGTACGGCGCCCAGCGCGACGACCGCCGGTGTCCGGCGTGCGCGGGTGCCCGTGCTGAGAATGCTGATCTTCATTGGTCGGCTCTCTTCTCCTGGATCCACTGGATCCGACGGATCCAAAGGTGCGGTGGGACTGATCCGGTGGGACCGATGCGGTGGAACTGATGCGGGTGGGACTGGACGTGTCGTACGTGTGTGTGGGGCCGGTGCGCGTTACCGGTGCCCGACGCGGAACCGGGTGAAGGTGGCCGCGCCCGCGTGTCCCGGGCCGGTGGGCGCGAGCGCGAACAGGCCGAGCAGGGCGCCGACCCAGCGCCAGGGCCTGGCGGCGAACTCCCGGCCGGTGGGGCGCGGACCGTCGCCGAGGTCGTAGAAGAAGCGGCAGCGGGCTCCGGGGGCGGTCTCGACGCGCAGCCGGACCCGTCCGCCCGGTGCGGGCCGGGGGCGGTCGGCGTCCCGCTCGGCGCCGGTCACCGACTCGGCCGCCGCGTCGGCGAACCGGTGCACCAGGTGGACCGTGCCGTCGGTGTCCCGCTGGAGCCCGATCCAGCGGTAGGCGTCGCCGAGCACCGCGAGCCCGGCCCGCGCGCCCGGCTCCTCGCTGTCCAGGGTGAGGTCCACCTCGATCACCGAGGGGGCGCCGGGCAGCCGCTGCGTCAGCGAGTTCGGCTGCAGCCGCAGGTCGTCCACGCCGGCCGCGCGGACGCACGCCAGCCGCAGGCCGTCCCCGGCGTGCTGCGTGGCCCAACCGTCGCGCGGGTTGGCCGCCCAGGACCACTGGCGGCCGAAGCGCCCGCCGGGGAAGTCGTCGTCGGTCGCGGGCGCGGCGGGCGGCTGCGGGGGCAGCGCGGGGCGGGTGTACTCGGCGACCGGAGCGCCGCCCTCGCCCAGGACCGGCCAGCCGTCACCGTCCCAGCGCATCGGCTGGAGGTGGACCACCCTGCCGTACGCGCCGCGCGACTGGAAGTGCAGGAACCAGTCCTCGCCGGTCTGCGTGCGCACCCATCCGCCCTGGTGGGGGCCGTTGACGTCGGTGTCCCGCTGTTCGAGGACGACCTTCTCCTCGTACGGCCCGAAGAACGCGCGGGAGCGGAAGGCGCCCTGCCAGCCGGTCTCCACCGACCCCGCGGGGGCCAGGATCCAGAACCAGCCGTCGTGCCGGTAGAGCTTGGGGCCCTCCAGGGTGAACCAGCCGGGCAGGCGGTCGCCGTCGACGATCACCTCGCCGTCGTCGAGGAGCCCGGTGCCGTCGGGGCGCATGCGATCGCCGGTGAGGCGGTTCTTGACGCCGGAGCGGGAGCGGGCCCAGGCGTGCACGAGGTAGGCCTCGCCGCTCTCCGCGTCCCACAGCGGGCAGGGGTCGATCAGGCCCTTGCCGGACTTCACCAGGTGCGGCGCGGTCCACGGGCCGCGGATCTCGGGGGCGTTGACCTGGAAGACCCCCTGGTCGGGGTCGCCCCAGAAGATCCAGAAACGGCCGGCGTGGTGGCGCAGGGCCGGAGCCCAGACACCGCGGTCCTGATGGGGCGCGGCGAACTCCCGCTCTGGCTCCAGGCGGTCGAGGGCATGGCCGACCAGCGTCCAGTTGACCAGGTCGCGGGAGTGCAGCAGCGGCAGGCCGGGGGCGCGGCCGAAGCTGGAGGCGGTCAGGTAGAAGTCGTCGCCGACGCGGATCACGTCCGGGTCGGACCAGTCGGCGTTCAGGACGGGGTTGGTGTACGTCTTGGCGTGCTCGGGGGTCACGTGCCGACCGCCTTTCGTACGAGGGTGGCGGCGCCGTCGGCGTCGAGGCGGCCGTCGGCGACGACGGTGACGATCCGGCGGACGGCGGTGTCCCCGGGAGCGACGGTGAGCCGTGCGTCGTGGGCGAGGGAGGAGCCGACGCCCGGGTACTCCCCGGTGCGCACGAACCACGGGTCCTGCCGGGTCCGCCCGGTGGCGCCGGCGAACACCAGTGACCAGGTGTCACCGGTCAGGGCCAGCCAGTCGGCTCGGGTGCCGTGCACCTCGGCCTCGCCGTCGCGGTCGGCGGTGAGGACGCCGGGCGCCGCGCTCTCCTTGCGGGCGCGCCAGAAGAAGCCGCCGTAGGCCGCGCCGGGGCGTCCGTTGGTGGCGGGGCTGCCGAGGGTGAGGGGGCCCGGGGTGACGTTGGTGAGGGCGAAGGTGAAGTCCAGGGCCCAGGCGGTCGAGGTGAGTTCGCGGGCCGCGACCGTGCGGCGCTCGCGCAGCAGTTCGGTGCCGGCGGCGACCCAGCGCAGGTCCTCGGTGAAGCCGTCGGGGTCGCGGAGCGGGAAGGCGGTGTGGCGCTGGGCGCCGTGGTTGTCCAGCTCGGTCGGCCCCCGGTCGCGTACGTAGGTGCGCCCGCCCCAGAAGTTGTGCCCCTCGACGTCGGGGACGGCGACACCGACGCCGAGGTGATGGAGGTGGTCGGCGGGGCCGGACTCGGTGACCGCGGTGCCGGCCAGGGTGGTGACGGGGTGCAGGTGGGGGCGCGGGGACAGCCGGGGCGGCAGCTCGGGCCGGGTGACGTACCGGGCGACGGGGCGGCCCGCCACCCGCAGGACCGGGGAGTCCGACCGGGGCGAGGGGGTCATCGGGTGCTCACCTCGTTCAGTGGGTGCTCGGTGCGGGGCGCCCAGGGCGCGCCCAGTTCGGAGTAGAGGGAGAGGGTGTCGGCGGCGGCGGCCACGAGTCCGTCGATGCCGGGAACGACGCGGCGGTTCTCGTCGGCCATGCGGCGCCAGGCGGCCTCGGGCAGCGGCTCCGGGTCGGGGGCCCGGCGGATCGCCTCGACGACCCGCATGAAGGCGCCCGTCTCGTCGGGCGGCACCAGCAGCGGGGCGCCGGTGGCGAGGTGGCCGGCCAGGTTCTCCAGCAGGTCGGTGCGGCCGTACTGGTACTCCTCGGGGCCGTGGCCGCCGCGCTGGAGCAGGACGCGGTCCTGCTTGTACCAGAAGGTGATGCGGCCGCTGTCGCCGTGGACCAGGACGTACGGCTCGCCGGCGCGCTCGGCGCACAGGGTCGCGGCGACGGTGACCCGGTGTCCGCGCGCGGTGCTGATCCGCACGCAGGAGGTGTCGTCGGCCTCGATGTCGTTGGCGTGGCTCAGCTCGGTCTCGATGCCGGTGACGTCCTCGGCGCGGGCGGTGCCGCCGAGCGCGAGGGCGGTGGCCACCGCGTGCGCGAGCGGGTTGGTGAGGGCGCCGTCGATCACGTCGGCGCCGTTCAGCCGCCGCCTGCCCGACCAGGGCGCCCGGCGGAAGTAGGCCTCGTCCCGCACCCACGCCCCGGCACCGCCGATGCCCGTCACCTCGCCGATCGCGCCCTCGGCGAGCAGCGCGCGGACGGCCGGCACGGCGTGCGAGCCCAGCGACTGGAACCCGATCTGGCAGGCGACGCCGGCCTCGGCGACCCCGTCGGCCATGCGCCGGAACTCGGCGTAGGACGGGGCCGGAGGCTTCTCCAGGAGCAGGTGCACGCCCCGCCGGGCGGCGGTCAGGGCGAGGTCGGTGTGGGTGGGGATCGGCGTGCAGATCACCGCGGCCCGGGCGCCGGTGGAGTCCAGCAGGGCACCCAGGTCGGCGGACTGCTCGGGGAGTTCCCCGCCGGCCTCGTCCTCGGTCAGCGGGACCGGGTCGCAGACGCCGGCGAACCGGACCAGGCCCGCCCGCTCCAGGCGGCGGATGTTGGCGACGTGCCAGCGGCCGTGACCGCGGGCCCCGGCGAGGACGACGGGAACCGGACCCGCCCCCTGACCGCCCCCGCGCACGGCACCGCGACTCGGCCTCTCGCCACTCCCGCGCACGGAACCGCGACCCGGCGGCCCTTCACCACCACCACGCACGGCACCGCGACTCGCCCCCTCACCGCCCCCACGGACGGGAACCTCGCTCATCCCTTCACCGCCCCCGCGCTGAAGCCGGTGATCAGCCACTTCTGGATGAAGGCGAAGACGATCACGACGGGCACGGCGGCGACGATGCCCCCGGCGGCGAGCGCGCCGAGGTCGACGCTGTCCGCGCTCATCAGGGAGTTGAGGCCGACCGGGATGGTCTGCTTGCTCTGGTTGTTGAGGAACATCAGGGCGAACAGGAAGTGGTTCCAGGAGTGCACGAAGGCGAAGGAGCCCACCGCGATCAGGCCCGGCCGCAGCAGCGGCAGTACGACGACCCGGAAGGCGCGGAACCGGCCGCAGCCGTCGACCCAGGCGGCCTCCTCCAGGGAGTAGGGCACGTTCTTGATGAAGTTGCTGATCAGGATGATCGACAGCGGCAGCTGGAAGACCGTCTCGGCGATGATGACGCTGCCCAGCGAGTTGATCATCTGGAGTTCGGCGAAGATCTCGAAGAGCGGCACGAGCAGCAGCGCGCCGGGCACGAACTGGGAGCAGAGCAGGGCGAGCATGAAGACCCGCTTGACCTTGAAGTCGAACCGGGCGAGCGCGTAGCCGCCGGCCAGGGCGACGAGCGTGGTCATCAGCAGGGTCGCGACGCCCACCAGCACGCTGTTCTGGAAGAAGGTGCCGAAGGCCCGGTCGTTCCAGACCTTCTCGAAGTGGTCGAAGGTCATCGGCCAGGGCACCAGCGAGGCCGACCCCGCCGGGCGCAGCGCGAAGAGCAGGATCCAGTAGAACGGGACCAGGGTGAAGACCAGGTAGACGCCGAGCGGGAGGTAGATCTGCCAGCGGGGCACCTCGTCCCAGGCCGGGCGCTTCTTCGGCCGGCGCGGCGGGGCGGGGTCGGCCGGCGCGGGGGCGGGGGCGGCCGCGGGGGCCTCCTTGGTGATCACTTGTTCTCGCCTCCGAACTTGCTCAGCCGCAGGTAGACGATCGAGCAGAAGAGCAGGATCACGAACGCGACGGTGGTGAGGGCCGACGCGTAGCCGAAGTCGTGGGCGTCGACGCTGGTGTTGGCGATGTACAGGGGCAGCGTCGTGGTCTCGCCCGCGGGTCCGCCGCCGGTCAGGGTGTAGAGCAGGTCGACGTTGTTGAACTCCCACACCGCGCGCAGCAGCGTGGACAGGATGATGGCGTCCTTCAGGTGCGGCAGCGTGATGTGCCAGAACTGCTTGACGCGGCTCGCCCCGTCGACCTCGGCCGCCTCGTACAGGTCCTTGGAGACGGACTGGAGGTCCGCGAGGATGAGGATCGCGAAGAAGGGCACGCCGCGCCAGAGGTCGGCGACCACCGCCGCGGAGAACACGGTCGAGGTGTCCGACAGCCAGCTGGTGCCGTACGAGCCGATGCCCATGTCGGCGAGGTAACGGGTGATGCCGGTCTGGGAGTTGTAGAGCAGCACCCAGATCGCGGAGGTCAGCACGCCGGAGACGGCCCACGGGGAGAAGACCATGGCGCGTCCGATGCCGCGGCCCACGAAGGTCTGGTTGACGATGAGCGCCAGGGCCAGGCCGAACAGCAGCTGCAGGCCGACCTCGACGAAGACCCACTTGGCGCTGAAGACCAGGGTGTCCCAGAAGACCGGGTCCTCGGTGAAGATCCGGACGAAATTGTCGAGGCCCGCGAAGCCGTTCCGCCACGGCTTGGTGGGGTTGTACTCCTGCAGGCTGTAGTAGAAGACGCTGATGACCGGGTAGGCGATGAAGCCCAGCATCAGCAGGGCGGCCGGTCCGATCAGCAGGTACGGGAGCCTGCGCGGCGTGGCCGAGGCACGGCGCCGCCGGGGTGGCGCGGGCGGTTTCGCCCCGGCTGCGGCTTGGGCCATGACGGTTCTCCGTTCTGGTTGCGTCGTGCATGCGTGCGTGCGTCGTGCGTGCGTCGTGCGCGGCCCCATGGGAAGCGCTTTCTCCACGGGCAGGGGTGGGCCCGGAACCCCGCCGACGGCGGGGTCAGCCGGCGTAGGGGCCCTGCACCTTGCCCGGCCGGGCCAGGAACTCGAAGTCGCAGCCGGTGTCGGCCTGGGTGATCTGTTCGTCGTAGAGCGCGCCGTAGCCGCGTTCGTAGCGGGCGGGCGGCGGCGTCCACGCGGCCCTGCGGCGCTCCAGCTCCTCGTCGTCCACGCCCAGGTGCAGGGTGCGGGCCGCGACGTCGAGGGTGATCGGGTCACCGGTGCGCACCAGGGCGAGCGGTCCGCCGACGTGCGACTCGGGGGCCACGTGCAGCACGCACGCGCCGTAGCTCGTGCCGCTCATCCGGGCGTCGGAGATCCGGAGCATGTCGCGCACGCCCTGTTTGAGCAGGTGGTCGGGGATGGGCAGCATCCCGTACTCGGGCATGCCCGGGCCGCCCCTGGGACCGGAGCCCCGCAGCACCAGCACGCTGTCGGCGGTGATGTCCAGGTCCGGGTCGTTGATGGTGCGCTGCATGGTCCGGTAGTCGTCGAAGACGACGGCGGGCCCGGTGTGTCTGAGCAGTCGGGGCTCGGCGGCGATGTGCTTGATGACGGCGCCGTCCGGGCAGAGGTTGCCGCGCAGGACGGCGACCCCGCCCTCGCTCGCGACCGGGTTGCCGCGGGGCCTGATGACGTCGTCGTGGTGGACGAGCGCGCCGTCGAGCTGCTCGCGCATCGTGTCGTGGCAGACGGTGGGCCGGTCCAGGTGGAGCAGGTCGGTGATGCGGGAGAGGAAGCCGGGCAGGCCGCCGGCGAAGTGGAAGTCCTCCATCAGGTACGTCTGTCCGCCGGGGCGCACGTTGGCGAGCACCGGCACCGTGCGGGCGATCCGGTCGAAGTCGTCGAGCGTGAGGGTGACGCCCGCGCGGCCCGCCATGGCGATCAGGTGGATGACGGCGTTGGTGGAGCCGCCGAGGCCGAGCACGGTGGTGACGGCGTCCTCGAACGCGTCGGCGGTGAGGATGTCGCCCAGTTTCCGGTCCCGGTGGACGAGTTCGACGATCCGCAGACCGGCCGCGGCGGCCATCCGGTCGTGCCCGGAGTCGACGGCCGGGATGCTGGAGGCGCCCGGGACGGTGACGCCGAGGGCCTCGGCGGCGGCGGTCAGGGTGGAGG
Source organism: Streptomyces olivaceus (assembly GCF_000721235.1). GTDB lineage: Bacteria > Actinomycetota > Actinomycetes > Streptomycetales > Streptomycetaceae > Streptomyces > Streptomyces olivaceus. The sequence goes on along the minus strand of NZ_JOFH01000047.1, from coordinate 13,509 downwards.
CGGTGCCCATCGTCATGCAGTGGCCGGGCGAGCGGGCCAGGCCGCTCTCCAGTTCCTGCATCTCGCAGTCGCCGATGAGGCCGGCCCGCTTGTCGTCCCAGTACTTCCACATGTCGGTGCCGGAGCCGAGGGTCTCCCCGCGCCAGTGCCCGGGGAGCATGGGCCCGGCGGGCACGAAGACCGCGGGCAGGTCGACGCTGGCGGCGCCCATCAGCAGGGCGGGGGTGGACTTGTCGCAGCCGCCCATCAGTACGGCCCCGTCGACCGGGTAGGAGCGCAGCAGCTCCTCGGTCTCCATGGCGAGGAGGTTGCGGTAGAGCATCGGGGTCGGCTTCTGGAAGGTCTCGCTGAGCGTGGCGACCGGGAACTCCAGCGGGAAGCCGCCCGCCTGCCACACCCCGCGCTTGACCGCCTGGGCGCGGTCGCGCAGGTGGACGTGGCAGGGGTTGATGTCGGACCAGGTGTTGAGGATGGCGATGACGGGCTTGCCGAGGTGTTCCTCGGACAGGTAGCCGAGCTGGCGGGTGCGGGCGCGGTGGCTGAAGGAGCGCAGCCCGTCCGTGCCGTACCACTGGTGACTGCGCAGTTCCTCGGGGGACTTCGGCTGGGTTCCGGGATTCATATCGACCATCCGGCGGCGATGGCGGCGATCTCGGCGCGCTCGCTCTCGGGCAGGGGCTTGCTCGGCGGGCGGACCTCCCGCCGGCACAGGCCGAGGGAGGCGAGGGCCTCCTTGACCACGGTGACGTTGTTGGCGGAGCCGCCGGCGGCGCGCAGCTCCTCGAAGCGGCGGATCTGCTCCCAGACCTTCATCGCGGCCGGGTAGTCGCCCGATCGAAGCGCTTCGATCATATTCAGCGAAACGGCCGGGGCGACGTTCACGAGCCCCGAGGTGAAGCCGGTGGCGCCCGCGCTGAAGTACGAGGGCGCGTACGGCTCGGCCAGTCCGGCGACCCAGACGAAGCGGTCGAGACCGGCGTCGCGGGCGAAGGCGGCGAACCTGGCGGCGTCCGGGACGGCGTACTTCACGCCGACGACGTTGGGGCAGTCGTCGGCGAGTTCGGCGAGACGGGCGCCGGGGAGCTGTGCGTTGCGGAGGTAGGGCACGACGCCGAGTTCGGGCACGGCCCGGGCGATCGCGCGGTGGTAGTCGACCCAGCCGCCGTGGGAGACGTAGGGGTGAACGGGCTGGTGGACCATCACCATGGAGGCGCCCAGGTCCCGGGCGTGCCGGGCGGAGGCGACCGCGGTCGGCACGTCGTGGCCGACGCCGACCAGGATCGCCGCGCGCCCGCCCGCCTCCTCGATCGTCAGCTCGGTGACGAGGCGGCGCTCGGCCGGGTCGAGGGCGTAGAACTCGCCCGTGTTGCCGCCCGGGGTGAGGGTCCCGATGCCGCCGTCGAGGAGCCGGCGCAGCAGGGCCCGGTGGGTGGCCCGGTCGACGGAGCCGTCCTCGGCGAACGGGGTCACCGGGATCGCCACCACGTCGGCCAGGGCCGCCCGCTGGCTCTCGAACGTCGCTGTCATGCCTGACCGTCCTCTTCCTGGGCCGGAATCCCCGCTGAGGGGAAGGCCCGCTCGACGAACGACGCGATGTGCGCGTGGAGGGCGCGGGCCGCGGCCCCCGCGTCACCGGAGAGGGCCAGGCGCAGGATCTCCTGGTGCTCGCCGGCCTCCCGGTCCCAGGAGGGGTCGGCGGCCCAGGCGACGGCGGAGACGAGGGCCGCCTGGTCGCGGACCTCGTCCAGCATCCGGCCGAGCAGCGGGTTGCCGCACGGCACGTACAGGGCGCGGTGGAACTCGCGGTTGGCGAGGGACCGTTCGGCCGTGTCCGCGGCCCGGTCGGCCCGGGCGAGCGCGTCGCGGGCGGCGTCCAGGGACGCTCCGCGCCGCACCGCGCGCCTGAGCGCCTCCGGCTCCAGGAGCAGCCGCACGTCGTAGACCTCGCGCGCCATGTCCGCGTCCACCATGCGCACAGTGACGCCCTTGTACTGGCTGTTCACGACCAGCCCGGTACCGGCCAGCGTCTTGAGCGCCTCGCGCACCGGGGTCTTGGAGACCCCGAACTGGGCGGCGAGGTCGGTCTCCACGAGGGCCTGGCCGGGCGTCAGCCGGCCGGTGAGGATACGGCGTTTGATCTCCTCCAGCACGTACTGCGTGCGGGAGGGGATCGGCGTGGGCACAGAGGTCATGTGCGCCTCTCGGATATCGCGTATCGCGTCTCATATATGACGTACGGAGTACGACGCGTTGAAGGTAAGAGGGGCGCGCGACCGCGTCAATGCTTCTGACAAAAGGAAGTCGGGCAGTGTCCGGCGTTCCTGGTCGGGGCGGTGGCCGCCGTCACCGGGGCGGGGCGTACGCCGCCTGGAGCGCTTGCCGGGTCGGGCCGGTAGTCCTGGCCCGTCGGCCGGGCGCAGGGCTCGACGCGCCGCGAGCCGCGCTGACACAGATCGTCAACTGATTGATTCTCACGGGTCTGGTCGCTGTCCCGGTCCTGCGTAGGGTTCCAAGAAGACAGCAGTGCGGCATTCGCGCACTCGATCTGTTGCCGCGCCGAATGTTCAGGCACCTCCGCGAGAGAAGGAAACACACCCCCATGCGCGCCCTTGTGGTCGATCACAGCGAGGCCGGACCCGTCCGGTTCGCCGATGTCGATGAGCCCGTACCGTCCGCCGGTGAGGCGCTGGTGGAGATACAGCACATCAGCCTCAACTTCGGAGAGCTGAATTACGTGCGCCAGTGGCCGGACGGCGCTGTGCACGGTCACGACGCGGCCGGCGTCGTGGTGCGCGCCGCGTCCGACGGATCGGGACCGCCCGAAGGTACGCGCGTCGCAGTGGGAATGGCTCCGCACGCGTGGGCGGAGCGGGTGGCCGTCAGCCCCGCCTCGCTCGGCACCGTCCCCGAGGGCGTGGATCTGGCCGACGCCGCCGCGCTGGGGATCGCCGGGGTCACCGCCTTCCGGGTGCTGCGCAAGCGTTCCGTGCTGGCGCGCGACGTGCTGATCACCGGCGCCAGCGGGGGCGTGGGGCACTTCGCCGTCCAGCTGGCGGCGCTGGCGGGCGCCCGGGTGACGGCACTCGTCGGTTCGCCGGAGCGGGCCGCCGGGCTCCGTGAACTCGGCGCCGACAGGGTTCTGACCGACCTGGCTGAGACCGGGGACCGGTTCGACCTCGTCCTGGACACCGTCGGCGGCCCGCTGGTGGCCCAGGCGTGGAGTTCCCTCGCCGAGGGCGGCACCATCCACCTGGTCGGCTACTCCTCGGGGCAGGAAACCACCTTCCCGGCAGGTTCCTTGTTCGGCTTCGGTGAGCCCCGCAGCATCACCACCTACGGCGACATGACGCCGACCGGCGGGGAGCTGACGGACCTGCTGGGCCTCATGGCCGCCGGGAAGCTCTCGGCACCGGTCGGACTCCGAGGCGACTGGCAGGGCGTGGCCGACGCCGTCCGGGCCCTGTTCGCACGGAAGGTGCACGGAAAAATCGTTCTTGCCGTGACCTGAAGCTGTGGACGAGGACACATGCGTAGTCGGCCGTCGGCGGCGGTTCGCGGCGGTGGAGGAGAATGGCCCCGTGGATGTACTGGCGGAGGTCTTGCATGTCTCGGGTGCGCGTGGGGCGCTCGGAGTCGTGCTGAAGGCCGGAGGGACCTGGGGCCTGTGGCTGGATTCCTTTCCGGGAGCGGCACTGCACGTGGTGTCCCGCGGCACTGTGTGGCTCCACGTCCCGGGCGAGAAACCGCTTCAGGTGCAGGCCGGAGACTCCGTCCTGGTGCCGCCGGGCACCGCCCACGGGATAGCCGGCGGCGCCGACGTGACGATGGGTTCCTGCGACCGGGAAGAGGCGGCCCGGGCCATGGGCGATGGGCGGGCCCTGCGTCTGGGCTCGGCGCCGGTGCAGACGGAAGTGATCGTCCTGCACTATGAGCAGGACCCGGAGGTGCACACACCGGTGCTTGCCTCCCTCGCCCGGCCGATGCACGTCACCGCCCGGGAGAACGCGCAGCTCGGAAGGACCGTCGAACTTCTCACCGCCGAGTTCGCACAGCCGCAGATCGGCACCACCGCCGCCGTCAACAGCATCGTCGACCTTCTGCTCGTCCAGTTCGTACGCGCCTGGCTGGCCCGCCACCCGCAGGAGCAGCCCGGCTCATGGCTGGGAGCGATGCGTGATCCGGTCGTGAGCGACGCTCTGGCACGGGTCCACGCCCAACCGGGACGCCCCTGGACCACGAAGACCCTGGCCGCCGCGACGAGCGTCTCGCGGGCAACGCTGTCCAGGCGTTTCCGGGCCGCCCTCGGGCAGACGCCGGGCGCGTACCTGACGCAGTGGCGCATCGACCTGGCGTCCGTCCGGCTCCGCGACACCGATGAGCCGGTCGAATCGATCTCCGGGGCGGTCGGATACAGCTCTCCGCACGCTTTCAGCCGTGCCTTCAGACGTGCCCGAGGCACTGCCCCGGGCGAGTACCGTTCTCGACTCCGCAAGTGATCCTCGCAAGTGATCCGGGTCGGGAGAGGCCAGGAGCAGGCAGGGACCACCCGGAAGGCGCCGTCATCCACCACCTGGGACGAGAGACCTGCCGCCCTCCGGCACTCGGACGGACTGGGCCGGGCGGGCACTGACCCGGTGACGGCGGGCGTGGTCCCCCCGCCCCCGCCGCGGCCCGGATGGCCTGCCCCTCGCCGATGGCCGCCCCGGCCCCGTCCCCCCGCCGCAAGCCCCGCCCGGTCACTCCACCCCGAGCCCCGCCCGCACCGCCTCCAGGTCCGCGTCCGACGCCAGCCCCGCGTGATAGAGCCGCAGTTCCGTCGCGCCGAGGTCGCGGGCGCGGGCCGCGTCGGTGGCGAGGGTGCGGGGGCTGCCACCCATGCCGGAGACGACCGTGAGGTTGGCGGCGAGGACGGTGCCGGGGCGGGCCTGTTCGGCGAAGGGGGAGAGCAGGCCCGCCCCGCCCGTGCAGGGCACGGCCACGCCGTCCACGACGGACAGGATGTGCGCGGGGTCGACGCCGGCGTTGGCGCCGCAGTGGTGGGAGACCGGGTCGGCGTGCATCAGGACCTGGAAACCGTCGGGCGCGGCGGCTCGGACGGCGGCGACCGCCGCCTCCTGGAGCGTGCGGGCCCGGTCGTCGCGCCAGGCACGCGTGGCGTCCGCCGTGGTCTCACCGAGGAGAGCGCCCACGCCCGCCCAGCCCCCGTCCGAGGGCGCCGTCCCCCGCCAGACGGGTTCGAGCGCGGCGCGCACCGCGGCGGCCAGTTCGTCGGGGTCGAGGCCGTGGTCGCCGTACCCGTCCCCGCAGGCCGGGCAGAAGCAGAGGGACATCAGGTACTGGCCCGCGTCCCCGAGGGCCACCCCCGCGATCTTGTCGTGGGCGTGCAGGTGGGCGAGCCCGTACCAGCCCAGCGACTCCAGCTCGGTGCCGCGCGACCCCGGCCGCACCGCCGCCTCGGCGGCCAGGTCGGTGAGGTAGGCGCGGGTGGCGGGCTGCGCGATGCACGGCGCCCAGGGGTAGCGGTCGCCGTAGGCGTTGACGACGGAGGTGTGCGGCTGCTCGGCGCCGAGGCGGGAGCTGTGGGCGAGGACGACCCAGGTGTGCACCTCGAGGCCCGCGTCCGCGAGGGCGGCGGCGGCCTCGCCCCAGGCGTCGCCGGGCGCCCAGTCGCCGGCCTCGTAGGGGCGCGGGGCGCGGTCCTTCCAGCGGGCCGCGTCCGGCGGGTAGAGGACGGCGGCGTACTCGGCGGTGACGACGCGGTGGCGCGGGTGGCGGGGGGTGAGGGCGCGGGTGGAGTGGTAGGCGGCGGCGAGCGTCACCTGCGCCACGCCGAGGTCCGCGACGCGGGCGGCGGCGTGCGGGTCGCCGTTGACGTCCCAGGGGTAGACGAACGCCGACGCCTTCATCGGGCGGCCCCGTCCTGGAGCAGCGCCTGTCCCCGCTCGATGATCCGGGCGAGCTGCTTCACGTGGTCCTCGGCCGGCTCCTGCAGCGGCGTCCGCACCTCGCCCACGTCCAGGCCGCGCAGCCGTACGCCCGCCTTGACCAGGGCGACGGCGTATCCGCGTCCCTTGTCCCGCAGTTCGACGAACGGCCGGTAGAAGCCGTCCAGCAGACGGTGCACCGTGGCCTCGTCGCCCGTGCGCAGCGCCCGGTGGAAGGCGAGGGCGATCTCGGGGGCGAAGCAGAAGGCGGCGGAGGAGTAGAGCGTGACGCCGAGGGCGCGGTAGGCGAGCTGGGTCTGTTCGGCGGTCGGCAGTCCGTTGAAGTAGAGGAAGTCCCGGCCGGGGAGTTCCGTGCGGACCGTGCTGACGATGCGCTGGAGCAGGTCGAGGTCGCCGAGCCCGTCCTTGAGGCCGACGACGCCGTCCGTGCGGGCCAGTTCGACCACGCTGCGCGGGGTGAAGACGGCGTTGTCGCGCTGGTAGACGATCACGGGCAGGGCGGTCGCGGCGGCCACCTCCCGGTAGTGCCGCACCAGGCCCTCCTGCCCCGCCGCCACCAGGTACGGCGGCATGGCGAGGAGTCCGTCGGCCCCGGCCTCCTCGGCGAGGCGGGCGTAGCGCACGGCGAGGGCGGTGCCGTAACCGGCGCCCGCCAGTACCGGCACCCGGCCCGCCGCCTCCTCGGCGGCCGCGCGGACGCAGGCCTGGAACTCCTCGGGCGTGAGGGCGTGGAACTCGCCGGTGCCGCAGCAGGCGAACACGGCGGCGGCACCGGCCTCGACCCCGCGGCGCACGTGGGTGCGGTAGACGTCGAGGTCGAGTCCGCCGTCGGGGCCGTAGGCCGTGACGGGGAAGAAGAGCGGCCCGCTGGGCGCGGTGAGCCGGGCGGCGAGAGGGGCTGAGGTCACGGGCGCTCCCCATTCCGGATGCACGGTGGTCGTCATGTTCCACGCAAGCTGCACGCAGTCGTCAGAGCAGCCGTCAGAGCAGCCGTCAAGCAGCCGTCAAGCAGTCGTCATATGCATGATCTGCGTCCATATTTCTGAACGCGACCACGCTAAGCCGCCTCGTGAACACCGTCAAGCAGGCGCCCTCTTGACGCGGGATCACCCCTTCCTTAGCGTGTCCACGCATATGAACGCTAGGTACGCATTCGTACGACTGCCGTTGCTTCAGCAGACCCAGGAGTCCCGAGGATGCCCGCTCCCCGCACCGTCCTGCTCACCGGCGCCGCAGGCGGCCTCGGCACCCTGATGCGGGACCTGCTCCCCGGCCACGGCCCCGGCGGGGGGTACGCGCTGCGCCTGCTCGACATGCGCCCCGTCGAGGGCGAGCCGGAGTCGATCGTCGCCGACCTCGCCGACCGCGACGCCCTGCGCGAGGCGGTCCGGGGCGTCGACGCGATCATCCACCTCGCGGGCATCTCCCTGGAAGCCTCTTTCGAGAAGATCCTGGCCGCCAACATCGAGGGCACGTACAACCTGTACGAGGCCGCCCGCGAGGAGGGCGTCGGCCGCGTCGTCTTCGCCTCCTCCAACCACGCCGTCGGCTACACCCCGCGCCCGCAGGGCGACGATCCCCTCATCCCGATCGACACCCCGAGGCGCCCGGACACCTTCTACGGCCTGTCCAAGTGCTTCGGCGAGGACCTCGCCCAGCTCTACTGGGAACGGCACGGCATCGAGACCGTCTCCGTCCGCATCGGCTCCTGCTTCCCGGAGCCGACCAGCGTGCGCATGCTCTCGGTGTGGATGAGCCCCGCGGACGGCGCCCGCCTCTTCCACGCGGCACTCACCGCCGAGAACGTGGGGCACACCGTCGTCCACGGCTCCTCCGCCAACACCCGCCTCTGGTGGGACCTGGCCTCCGCGCGGGCGCTCGGTTACGAACCGCAGGACGACTCCGAGCCGTACGCCGCGAAACTCCTGGCGGAACAGGGCGAATTGGACCCGGCCAACCCGGCGCACACCCGCCTGGGCGGCCCCTTCGTGACCGACCCCCCGATCTGGCCGTACTGACCGGAAGACGACCGTCAGAGGGCCGCACGGCGAGCGGACGGGCACCGATCGGGCCCGTCCGCTTCCGCATGCGGGCATCCGCGCTGCCCGTTCTCACCCCGCCCGGCGCTGCATTGCTGGTCCAAGACGGGCACCCAGCGCCGGAAACGGGCACACCCGGGCAGTATCGGATCCGCAACAGGCCTGGTCAGCGGGGCATGTCCGCTGTAAAACATCCCACAAGGGCCGCACAGGCCCGAACGGGCAACCACACGGCAACGAGGCGGTGAGGCAGGTGTTCGGCATGGGCACGAGGACGGCGGAGGAACGCCAGCGCGAGATCGTGCGGGCCGCCCGCGCCACCGGCTCGGTCGACGTGACCGCGCTCGCCGCCGAACTGGGCGTCGCCAAGGAGACCGTACGACGGGACCTGCGCGCCCTGGAGGACCACGGCCTGGTCCGCCGCACCCACGGCGGCGCCTATCCGGTGGAGAGCGCCGGGTTCGAGACCACGCTCGCGTTCCGCGCCACCAGTCACGTACCGGAGAAGCGCAGGATCGCCTCCGCCGCGGCCGAACTGCTCGGCGACGCGGAGACGGTCTTCGTCGACGAGGGCTTCACCCCCCAGCTCATCGCCGAGGCCCTGCCCCGGGACCGTCCACTGACCGTGGTCACCGCGTCCCTGCCGGTCGCCGGCGCGCTCGCCGAGGCCGGCGACACCTCCGTCCTGCTGCTCGGCGGCCGGGTCCGCTCGGGCACCCTGGCCACCGTCGACCACTGGACGACCAAGATGCTGGCCGGCTTCGTCATCGACCTGGCGTTCATCGGCGCCAACGGCATCTCCCGCGAGCACGGTCTCACCACCCCCGACCCCGCGGTCAGCGAGGTCAAGACGCAGGCCGTCCGGGCCGCCCGCCGCACGGTGTTCGCGGGCGCGCACACCAAGTTCGGGGCGGTGAGCTTCTGCCGCTTCGCGGAGATCGGCGCCCTGGAGGCCATCGTCACCAGCACCCTGCTGCCCACGGCCGAGGCCCACCGCTACTCCCTGCTCGGACCACAGGTCATCCGCGTCTGAGCCCATCGAACCGACCCGGCCCACCCCGGCCCACTCCCCTCCCCTCCCGTTCCCTCCCTCCCCTCACCACTCCCCCGCAAGCCACCCTCACACCCTTCTCTCCCTTTTCTTTCCCATGCCCCATACCTCCCCATATGTTCAGGAGCGATCCATGCGAACCCAGAGCCGACGGAGGCCGCGAGTCACACTCGCCATGGCCGCCGCAGGGACGCTGCTCGCCCCGCTGCTCTCCGGCTGCTGGGTCGGGGCGGGCGGCGCCGGTTCCGGCGGCAACGCCATCAACGTCCTGATGGTCAACAACCCGCAGATGGTCGAGTTGCAGAAGCTCACCGCCGACCACTTCACCAAAGAGACCGGCATCAAGGTGAACTTCACCGTCCTGCCGGAGAACGACGTCCGCGACAAGATCAGCCAGGACTTCGCCAACCAGGCCGGCCAGTACGACGCCGCCACCCTCTCCAACTACGAGATACCGATCTACGCCCGCAACGACTGGCTGCACGAGATGGACTCCTACGTCGCGAAGGACGCGGCCTACGACGAGCAGGACATCCTCGGCCCGATGCGCGAGTCCCTCACGGGCGACGACGGCAAGCTCTACGGCCAGCCCTTCTACGGCGAGTCGTCCTTCCTGATGTACCGCAAGGACCTGTTCGCCAAGGCGGGCCTCAAGATGCCCGAGCACCCCACCTGGACGCAGGTGGCCGAGTTCGCCGAGAAGCTCGACGGCTCCGAGTCCGGCATGAAGGGCATCTGCCTGCGCGGACTGCCCGGCTGGGGCGAGCTGATGGCGCCGCTGACGACGGTCGTGAACACCTTCGGCGGCACCTGGTTCGACACGGACTGGCAGGCCCAGCTCGACTCCCCCGAGTTCGAGAAGGCCACGAAGTTCTACGTCGACCTCGTCCGTGAGCACGGCGAGTCCGGCGCCGCCCAGTCCGGCTTCGCCGAGTGCCTGAACAACATGACCCAGGGCAAGGTCGCCATGTGGTACGACGCCACGTCCGCGGCCGGCTCCCTGGACGCCGCCAAGTCCCCGGTCAAGGGCAAGGTCGGCTACGCGCCCGCCCCGGTGGAGAAGACGGACTCCGCCGGCTGGCTCTACACGTGGGCGTGGGGCATCCAGAAGGCCTCCCGCAACTCCGACAAGGCCTGGAAGTTCGTCTCCTGGGCGTCCAGCAAGGAGTACGAGCAGCTGGTCGGCGACGAGTTCGGCTGGTCCAACATCCCGGCCGGCAAGCGCGCCTCGACGTACGAGAACCCGGACTACGTCAAGGAGGCCGCCGCCTTCCAGGAGATGACCAGGAAGGCCATCGAGGGCGCCAAGCCCAAGGATCCCGGCGTGCAGCCGCGGCCCGCGCCCGGCATCCAGTTCGTCGGCATCCCCGAGTTCACCGACCTCGGCACCAAGGTCTCCCAGGAGATCAGCGCGGCCATCGCCGGACGCCAGTCCGTCGACGAGGCCCTGAAGAAGTCCCAGCAGCTCGCCGAGCAGATCTCCGAGGAGTACGAGGGACGATGACCGCCACCACAACGGCCCCCTCGGCCGCACCAGACGCCACGCGCCCCGCCGTCCGACCGCCGTCCGACCGGCTGCGCGCCTGGGCCACCCGCGCCCCGCTCCTGCCCGCCCTGATCTTCATGATCGTGGTCACCCAGCTGCCCTTCGTGGCCACGCTGGTGATCTCCTTCTTCGACTGGAACGCCCTCTACCCGGACGCCCGCAGCTTCGCCGGCTTCGGCAACTACGGCGACGTCCTCGGCGACGCCGCGCTGCGCAAGTCGGTGTGGACGACGATCCTGCTGACGGTCGCGGTGGTCCTGGCCAGCCTGGTGCTCGGCCTGGGCCTCGCCCTGCTGCTCGACCGGAAGTTCAAGGGCCGCGGCATCGTCCGCACCCTGCTGATCGCCCCGTTCCTGGTGGTCCCGGTCGCGGCGGCGCTGCTCTGGAAGCACGTCCTCTACAACCCCGAGTACGGCCTGCTCAACGGCCTGCTGCACTACGTGGGCGGACCGCAGCCGGACTGGATCTCCAACACCCCGCTGATCGCGGTGGAGTTGTCCCTGGTGTGGCAGTGGACGCCGTTCATGATGCTCATCCTGCTGGCCGGGCTGCAGAGCCGGGACCAGCAGCAGATCGAGGCCGCCCGGGTGGACGGCGCGGGCGACTGGCAGATCTTCGTCCACCTCACCCTGCCCCACCTGCGCCGCTACCTGGAACTCGGCGCCCTGCTCGGCTCGATCTACATCGTGCAGAACTTCGACGCGGTCTTCACGATCACGTCCGGCGGCCTGGGCACGGCCAACCTGCCCTACACCGTCTACCAGAGCTTCTACCAGGCCCACGAGAACGGCCTCGCCTCGGCCGCGGGCGTCCTGGTCGTCATCGGTTCGATCATCATCGCCACCTTCGCGCTGCGCGTGGTGTCGTCCCTGTTCCGCGAGGAGGTTGGCCGCGCATGAGCGCCACCGCCGTACGACCCGCCACCACCGGCACCACCACCCAGCGCCCCCGCACCCGCCGCAAGGCCGGAGCCGGCCTCGGCCTGGTGGCCTGGCTCGCGGGCATCGTCTTCTTCCTCCCCATCGCGTGGATGGCGCTGACCTCCTTCCACTCGGAGTCGGACGCCGCCACCAACCCGCCGTCCTTCGCGGCGTCGCTGACCCTGGACGGCTACCGCGAGTTCTTCGGCGCGGGCGGCGGCGCCAGCCCCTGGCCGGCCCTGATCAACTCGGCCGTGGCGTCGATCGCCTCGACCCTCTTCGTGCTGGTCCTGGCCCTGCCCGCCGCGTACGCCCTCTCCATCCGCCCGGTGAAGAAGTGGACCGACGTCCTCTTCTTCTTCCTCTCCACCAAGATGCTGCCGGTGGTGGCGGGCCTGCTGCCGATCTACCTGTTCGCCAAGAACACCGACATGCTGGACAACATCTGGCTGCTGGTCATCCTCTACACCTCGATGAACCTGCCGATCGCGGTCTGGATGATGCAGTCCTTCCTGGCCGAGGTCCCGGTCGCGATCATCGAGGCGGCCCGGGTCGACGGCGCCAAGCTGCCGACCATCCTGGCCCGCGTGGTCGCCCCGATCGCCCTGCCCGGCATCGCGGCCACCTCCCTCATCTGCTTCATCTTCAGCTGGAACGAACTTCTCTTCGCCCGGGTTCTGACGGGAGTGGTCGCCGAGACCGCCCCCGTCTTCCTGACCGGCTTCATCACCAGCCAGGGCCTCTTCCTGGCCAAGGTGTGCGCCGCGTCGCTCGTCATCTCCCTGCCGGTGCTCGCCGCGGGGTTCGCCGCCCAGGACAAACTGGTCCAGGGCCTGTCGTTGGGAGCCGTGAAATGAAGGCCGCCGTCATCGAGTCCGTGGGCCGCGCCGTCGTCACCGACGTCCCCGACCCGACTCCGGGGCCGCGCCAGGTCGTCGTCGAGGTCGCCGCGTGCGGCCTGTGCGGCACCGACCTGCACATCCTGCAGGGCGAGTTCGCGCCCAAGCTCCCGATCGTGCCGGGCCACGAGTTCGCCGGCGAGGTGGTCGGCGTCGGCACCCAGGTCACCGAGGTGGCGGTGGGCGACCAGGTCGCGGTGGACCCCTCCCTCTACTGCTACGAGTGCCGCTACTGCCGTGCCGGCCACAACAACCTGTGCGAACGCTGGGCGGCCATCGGCGTCACGACGGCGGGCGGCGCCGCGCAGTACGCGGTGGCACCGGTGGCGAACTGCGTCAAGCTCCCCGAGCACGTGCGCACCCAGGACGCGGCCCTGATCGAGCCGCTCTCCTGCGCCGTCCGCGGTTACGACGTCCTCCAGTCCCGCCTCGGCGCCCACGTCCTGATCTACGGCTCCGGCACGATGGGCCTGATGATGCTGGAGCTGGCCAAGCGCACGGGCGCGGCCAGCGTCGACATGGTGGACCTCAACCCGACCCGCCTGGAGACGGCCCGCGGCCTCGGCGTCTCGGCCTCGGCCGCGACCCCGGACGAGCTGGACCGCCCCCAGGGCTGGGACCTGGTCATCGACGCCACGGGCAACGCGGCGGCGATCCAGGACGGCCTGGACCGGGTGTCCAAGGCGGGCACGTTCCTCCAGTTCGGCGTCGCCGACTACGCGACGCGCGTCCAGATCGACCCGTACCGCATCTACAACCAGGAGATCACCATCACGGGTTCGATGGCGGTCCTGCACAGCTACGAGCGCGCCGCGGAACTCTTCGCGAACGGCGTCCTCGACCCCGACGTCTTCATCAGCGACCGCATCGAGCTGGAGCGCTACCCGGAGGCACTGGAGCAGTTCGCGGCGGGAGTGGGCCGCAAGATCGTGGTCGTGCCGTAGCTCTCCGCCCCCGGCCGACGGCCGGTATCTCCAGCCCGTCCGGCGTTTGAGGACAAGGCCGAAGGCCGACAAAGGGAGGTCTGGGGGCGCAGCCCCCAGGGACGGGAAGGGAAGGGGCGGCGGGGGCGACCCCCCTCCCCGCCCCACCCGCCCAGCCCTCCACCT
>NZ_JOFH01000046.1 GCF_000721235.1 Streptomyces olivaceus | reverse complement strand
CCCTCCCCGTCCCCGCCCCGGTCGCAGTCGCCGCCGTGCTCGCCCTGCTCACGGCGCCTGCCCTGCTCACGGCCGCCGCCGTGCTCGCGGTCCCCGCCGTGCTCGCGGTCCCCGTCGCCCGTGCCGCTGACGGTGCCCCCGGGGGCAGGACGGTCAACAGCAGCGCCACCCACGCACACGCATACGCGCTCGCACTCGCACATCGCCTCGCTCGCATGAGAGAAGCGTCCCGCACCGGCGCACCCCACCGCCCGGGCCTGTGGACCGCGGCCCGGTTGTGGACAGCCGCGTCACCCGGTGCTCCGCGGGTCCCGTACACTTCTGATGGCGATCCGGGTCACCGGGTCGACTTCGCACGCCCCGACACGAGGCCTCACCAGGCTGGTGTCAGCGCCCCTCGGTCCCTAGTGGCAGGCGCGTCGCGGGCGTCAGGCGCGGGAGCCGTCCGGCTCGCGCGGCACAACCGAGAAAATCAAGGAGATACGGCCATGGCCGTCGTCACGATGCGGGAGCTGCTGGAGAGCGGCGTCCACTTCGGTCACCAGACCCGCCGTTGGAACCCGAAGATGAAGCGCTTCATCTTCACCGAGCGCAACGGCATCTACATCATCGACCTGCTCCAGTCGCTGTCGTACATCGACCGCGCCTACGAGTTCGTCAAGGAGACCGTCGCCCACGGCGGCACGGTCATGTTCGTCGGTACGAAGAAGCAGGCGCAGGAGGCCATCGCCGAGCAGGCCACCCGCGTCGGCATGCCCTACGTCAACCAGCGCTGGCTGGGCGGCATGCTCACCAACTTCTCGACCGTCTACAAGCGTCTGCAGCGCCTCAAGGAGCTCGAGCAGATCGACTTCGAGGACGTGGCCGCCTCCGGCCTCACCAAGAAGGAGCTGCTGGTCCTCTCCCGCGAGAAGGCCAAGCTGGAGAAGACCCTCGGCGGTATCCGCGAGATGTCCAAGGTGCCCAGCGCCGTCTGGATCGTGGACACCAAGAAGGAGCACATCGCGGTCGGCGAGGCCCGGAAGCTCAACATCCCGGTCGTCGCCATCCTCGACACCAACTGCGACCCCGACGAGGTCGACTACAAGATCCCGGGCAACGACGACGCGATCCGCTCCGTCACCCTGCTCACCCGCGTGATCGCCGACGCCGTCGCCGAGGGCCTCATCGCCCGTTCCGGTGCCGGCAAGGCCGCCGAGGGTGACAAGGCCGCCGGTGAGCCGCTCGCCGCGTGGGAGCGCGACCTGCTCGAGGGCGAGAAGAAGGCCGACGAGGCGCCCGCCGCCGAGGCCCCCGCCGCTGAGGCCGAGAAGGCCGACGAGGCCCCGGCTGCCGAGGCCGAGAAGCCCGCCGACGAGGCTCCGGCCGCCGAGGCGCCCGCCGCCGACGCTCCGGCCGCGGACGCCGAGCAGGCCTGACCCCTCACCACCTTCGGGTACCGGACGGCGGGGGCCCGCGAAGCCCCCGCCGTCCGTCCCGTAGATCTTCAGACTTCGAGAGAGATTCCGGAATCATGGCGAACTACACCGCCGCCGACGTCAAGAAGCTCCGCGAGCTCACCGGCGCCGGCATGATGGACTGCAAGAAGGCGCTGGACGAGGCCGAGGGCAACGTCGAGAAGGCCGTCGAGGCGCTCCGCATCAAGGGCCAGAAGGGCGTCGCCAAGCGCGAGGGCCGCTCTGCCGAGAACGGCGCCGTCGTCTCGATCATCGCCGACGACAACACCTCGGGTGTCCTCGTCGAGCTGAAGTGCGAGACGGACTTCGTCGCCAAGGGCGACAAGTTCCAGAACGTCGCCAAGGCCATCGCCGAGCACGTCGCCAAGGCCGCCCCGGCCGACATCGAGGCCCTGCTCGCCTCCGAGATCGAGGCCGGCAAGACCGTCCAGGCGTACGTGGACGAAGCCAACGCCAACCTCGGCGAGAAGATCGTCCTGGACCGCTTCGCGCAGTTCACCGACGGCTACGTCACCGCGTACATGCACCGCACGATGCCCGACCTGCCCCCGCAGATCGGTGTCCTCGTCGAGCTGGACAAGCCCAACGCCGAGGTCGCCAAGGGCATCGCCCAGCACATCGCCGCCTTCGCGCCGAAGTACCTCTCCAAGGACGACGTCCCGGCCGAGGTCGTCGAGTCCGAGCGCCGCGTCGCCGAGGAGACCACCCGCGCCGAGGGCAAGCCCGAGGCCGCCGTGCCGAAGATCGTCGAGGGCCGCCTCAACGGCTTCTTCAAGGACGCCACGCTGCTCGGCCAGCCCTACGCCCTGGACAACAAGAAGTCCGTCCAGAAGGTGCTGGAAGAGGCCGGTGTCAGCCTGAAGCGCTTCTCGCGCATCAAGGTCGGCATCTGAGTCCGTACCGCGACGGACGCACGACCCCGGTAGGGTCGGCAGCAGTCGTCGGCGCCGTACGTGCATGCCGTGGCGCACGCGCGCGCGGCGGCGGACGACAGCAGATCTGACGAGGAGGCCATTGCCGCGTATGGGATGCGAAACACGCCCCCACCGGCAGTGGCCTTCTTCGTGTGTGTGACCCACGTAAAAGAGGCGAGATCTCCATGACCACCAAGGCCGAGAAGAGCGACGACGGCAAAGTACGCGGCCGCTTCATGCTGAAGCTGTCCGGAGAGGCCTTCTCCGGCGGTGGGGGCCTGGGCGTCGACCCCGACGTGGTGCACGCCATGGCCCGCGAGATCGCGGCCGTCGTGCGCGACGGCGCGCAGGTCGCCGTGGTCATCGGCGGCGGAAACTTCTTCCGCGGCGCCGAACTGCAGGTGCGCGGCATGGACCGCGCCCGCTCCGACTACATGGGCATGCTCGGCACCGTGATGAACTGCCTGGCCCTCCAGGACTTCCTGGAGAAGGAGGGCGTCGACTGCCGCGTGCAGACCGCCATCACCATGGGGCAGGTCGCCGAGCCGTACATCCCGCTGCGCGCCGTGCGCCACCTGGAGAAGGGCCGCGTGGTCATCTTCGGCGCCGGTATGGGCATGCCGTACTTCTCCACCGACACCACCGCCGCGCAGCGCGCCCTCGAGATCGACGCCGAGGCGCTGCTCATGGGCAAGAACGGCGTGGACGGGGTCTACGACTCCGACCCGAAGACCAACCCGGACGCCGTGAAGTTCGACGCGCTCGGCTACGGCGAGGTCATCACCCGCGACCTGAAGGTCGCCGACGCCACGGCCGTCACGCTCTGCCGCGACAACAGCCTCCCGATCGTGGTCTTCGAACTCCTGAAGGAGGGCAATATCGCCCGCGCCGTCAAGGGTGAGAAGATCGGCACGCTCGTGGGTGACCAGGGCAACCGGGACTGACCGGAGAACACCCCGTCCGCGGACGCCACCTGTCCGGGGGACGGACGGGACGGGACCGGGCCGGGGGATGGACAATGTCCCGCCGGTCGGGAACCGTGCAGGAAGAACGCGACGCAGCCGGCCTCCGGCCCGACAGGGACCGCGGCCGGGCCTACTCAAGACACGCAGGAGCAAGTGGTGATCGAAGAGACCCTCCTCGAGGCCGAGGAGAAGATGGAGAAGGCCGTCGTGGTTGCCAAGGAGGACTTCGCCGCGATCCGCACCGGCCGTGCGCACCCGGCGATGTTCAACAAGATCGTGGCCGACTACTACGGTGCGCTGACGCCGATCAACCAGCTCGCCTCGTTCTCCGTGCCCGAGCCGCGCATGGCCGTGGTCACGCCCTTCGACAAGAGCGCCCTGCGCAACATCGAGCAGGCGATCCGCGACTCGGACCTCGGCGTCAACCCGAGCAATGACGGCAACATCATCCGAGTGGTGTTCCCCGAGCTGACCGAGGAGCGCCGCCGCGAGTACATCAAGGTCGCCAAGGCCAAGGGCGAGGACGCCAAGGTCTCGATCCGCTCCGTGCGCCGCAAGGCCAAGGACGCCATCGACAAGCTGATCAAGGACGGCGAGGTCGGCGAGGACGAGGGCCGCCGCGCGGAGAAGGAACTCGACGACACCACCGCCAAGTACGTCGCCCAGGTGGACGAGCTCCTCAAGCACAAGGAAGCCGAGCTGCTCGAGGTCTGATGAACGACTCTTCCTGGGGAGCGCCGCCACAAGCCGGGTACTGGGGGCCGTCCGACCGGGGACCCGTCCAGGGCGCCGCCCCGGCGGGTCCCGCCTACGATGCGCACTACGCGCAGCAGACTCGGCCCATGCCCATCGTGCCCGACGTACCCGAACACGGCGGAGACCAGGACGACGACCGGAGGACCGCCCGACCGGGCGGCCCTCTGCCGTATCGCGACCAGAACCCGTCGGCGCAGCCGTATGCGGCGGTGCCGCAGAACGCCGTGCCGCAGAATCCGGAGCCCATGCCCGACGCCCCGCAGCCGGCGCCCTCCCCGCCGCCGCAGAAGAAGACCGCGGGGCGCGACCTGGGGGCCGCGATAGGGGTGGGCGTCGGGCTCGGCGTGGTCATCATCGCGTCGCTGTTCGTCGTCAAGGCCGTCTTCGTCGGCGTGGTCGCGGTCGCCGTCGTGGTGGGTCTGTGGGAGCTGACCAAGCGGCTGGAGGAGCGCAAGGGCATCAAGGCGCCCCTCGTGCCGCTGGCCGTCGGCGGCGCGGCGATGGTGGTCGCCGGGTACGCGCGGGGCGCCGAGGGAGCGTGGGTCGCCATGGCGCTCACGGCGCTCGCGGTCCTCGTGTGGCGGATGACCGAGCCGCCGGAGGGCTATCTCAGGGACGTCACGGCGGGCCTGTTCGCGGCGTTCTACGTGCCGTTCCTGGCCACGTTCGTCGCGATGATGCTGATGGCTGACGACGGCGCCTGGCGCGTCCTGGTCTTCCTGATACTGACGGTCGTCAGCGACACCGGCGCCTACGCCGTCGGCTGGCGCTTCGGCAGGAAGAAGCTCGCCCCGCGCATCAGCCCCGGCAAGACCCGCGAGGGCCTGCTGGGCGCGGTGGCGTTCGCGATGGCGGCGGGCGCGCTGTGTACGCAGTTCCTGATCGAGGACGGCACCTGGTGGCAGGGTCTGCTGATCGGCCTCGCCGTCGCCGTCAGCGCCACCCTCGGCGACCTCGGCGAGTCCATGATCAAGCGCGACCTCGGCATCAAGGACATGGGCACCCTGCTGCCGGGGCACGGCGGCATCATGGACCGCCTGGACTCCCTGTTGCCGACGGCGCCGGTGGTGTGGCTGCTGTTCGTGATCTTCGTGGGGTCGGGGTGAGTGGGGGGGCACGGCGCCGCGCGGCGGTAGCCGCACGTCGGTACGGTATGGACCGCCTGGACTCCCTGTTGCCGACGGCGCCGGTGGTGTGGTTGCTGTTCGTGATCTTCGTCGGTTCGGGTTGACAGTCATCAGGTAGCCTGGAAGGGCCCGCGGCGTCTGGCTGCGGGCCCTTCCGTGTGCTCCCGCCGAGGCGGGGGTGATCCAGTGAGGTCTCCTGGCTTCGGCATGGCTCTGCCGTCGTCCCCGCCGGCGCGGGGTGTTGCCACAGGCCTGCCGTCTTGAGGAGTTGTCCGACCGTGGCCCGTCCAGCCCCCGGTGAGCTGACCTTTGCCGCACCCCGCGGAGCGAAGCGGCCGCCGCGGCACCTCGCCGACCTCACGCCCGCCGAGCGCAAGGAGGCGGTCGCCGCGATCGGCGAGAAGCCGTTCCGCGCCAAGCAGCTCTCGCAGCACTACTTCGCGCGGTACGCGCACGCCCCCGAGCAGTGGACCGACATCCCCGCCGGTTCGCGCCAGGGGCTCCAGGAGGCGCTGCTGCCCGAGCTGATGACGGTCGTGCGGCACCTGTCGACCGACGAGGGGACCACCCGCAAGACGCTGTGGAAGCTGTTCGACGGCACCCTCGTCGAGTCCGTCCTCATGCGCTACCCGGACCGGGTGACCATGTGCATCAGCTCCCAGGCCGGCTGCGGCATGAACTGCCCGTTCTGCGCCACCGGCCAGGCCGGCCTCGACCGCAATCTGTCGACCGCCGAGATCGTCCACCAGATCGTGGACGGCATGCGGGCGCTGCGGGACGGCGAGGTCCCCGGCGGGCCCGCGCGGCTCAGCAACATCGTGTTCATGGGCATGGGCGAGCCGCTCGCCAACTACAACCGCGTGATCGGCTCCATCCGCCGCCTCACCGACCCCGAGCCGGACGGCCTGGGCCTGTCCCAGCGCGGCATCACCGTCTCCACGGTCGGCCTCGTCCCGGCGATCCACCGCTTCGCCGACGAGGGCTTCAAGTGCCGCCTCGCCATCTCCCTGCACGCCCCCGACGACGAACTGCGCGACACCCTCGTCCCCGTGAACACACGCTGGAAGGTGCGCGAGGTCCTGGACGCCGGATTCGAGTACGCGGCGAAGTCCGGGCGCCGGCTGTCCATCGAGTACGCCCTGATCCGGGACATCAACGACCAGGCCTGGCGCGGCGACCGCCTCGGGCGGATGCTCAAGGGCAGGCCCGTCCACGTCAACCTGATCCCGCTCAACCCCACGCCCGGCTCCAAGTGGACCGCCTCGCGGCCCGAGGACGAGAAGGCGTTCGTCGAGGCGATCGCGGCGCACGGTGTGCCGGTGACGATCCGGGACACCCGTGGACAGGAGATCGACGGGGCGTGTGGTCAGCTCGCCGCGAGCGAGCGGTAACCTGACCGGCGGAAGTACCACCAGCACACTCACATCTTCATATTCCGACAGGGGAGCGCCACAGCGCTGAGAGTGCGGCACCGGCCGCAGACCCTCCGAACCTGGCCCAGGTCATTCTGGGTAGGGAGATCGGTCACCACTCGAGCTGTTGCGCCCTGCCCGGGATCCCCGCCAGGGGCCCGGGCGGGGCCGCGTCTTCTCCTGGTCACCCAGGAGGAAATCAGTGAGCATCACCAAGTCAGCCGGCGCCACCAGGCTGGTGCGCGTCACCAGGAAGGCCGGCGCCCTGGCCGTCGGCCTCGGCATGGCCGGCACGCTGGCCGCCTGCGGATCGTCGTCCGACGGCGACGGCGGCTCCGCCGGCTCCAAGACCGTGACCCTGGTCAGCCACGACTCGTGGGCCGCGTCGAAGGACGTCGTCGCCGCCTTCGAGAAGAGCTCCGGCTACAAGGTCAGGGTCCTGGAGGACGGCGACGCCGGGCAGGCCGTCAACAAGGCCGTCCTCACCAAGGACAACCCGCAGGGCGACGTCTTCTTCGGCGTCGACAACACCCTGCTGTCCCGCGCCCTCGACAACGGGCTGTTCCAGCCGTACGAGGCGAAGGGCTCCGACCTGGTCCGGCCCGAGTACCGCGCCGACCAGGACAAGCACCGGGTCACCCCCGTCGACACCGGCGACATCTGCGTCAACTACGACAAGGCGTACTTCGACCGGCACAGGCTGACTCCGCCGACGTCCCTCGACGACCTGACCGAGCCCCGGTACAAGGACCTGCTCGTCACCGAGAACGCCGGCAGTTCCTCGCCCGGCCTCGGCTTCCTGCTCGGCACCGCCGCCAGGTACGGGGACGGGGGCTGGGAGGGCTACTGGAAGAAGCTCAAGGCCAACGGCGTCAAGGTCGTCGACAGCTGGGAGCAGGCGTACAACGAGGAGTTCTCCGGCTCGGCGGGCGGCAGGAAGGCCAAGGGCGACCGTCCGCTCGTCGTCTCCTACGCCTCCTCCCCGCCCGCCGAGGTCGTCTACGCCGACCCGCAGCCGGACACCGCTCCCACGGGCGTCGCCGACGGCACCTGCTTCCGCCAGGTCGAGTACGCGGGCCTGCTCAGCAACGCGAAGAACCCCGAGGGCGGCAAGGCGCTCCTCGACTTCCTGCTCGGCAGGACCTTCCAGGAGGACATGCCGCTGAACATGTTCGTCTACCCGGTGCGGGAGGGGGCGCAGGTCCCCGAGGTCTTCCGCGAGTTCGGGCCGCAGGCGAAGGACCCGCAGACCATGGACCCGGCGAGGATCGCCGAGAACCGCGACCAGTGGGTCAAGGCATGGACCTCGCTCGTCCTGAAGTGAGGCCCCGGGGAAAGCGGGCGGAGAGGCGCGCCGCGACCGCGCGCGGGAGTGCGGCGCGGCTCGGTCTGATGGCCGCGCCCGTCGCGTTTTTCGCGGTGTTCTTCGCCTACCCCGTCGCCGCGATCGTCGCGCGCGGCCTGAGGGTGGACGGCGGCTGGCGGTTCGGGCGGATCGGTGACGTGCTCGCGCAGTCCGACGTGCGGCACGTGCTGTGGTTCACCACCTGGCAGGCGCTGGCCTCCACCGCGCTGACCCTGCTGGTCGCCCTGCCCGGCGCGTACGTCTTCGCCCGCTTCCACTTCCCCGGCAAGCAGGCCCTGCGGGCCGTCGTGACCGTGCCCTTCGTCCTGCCCACGGTGGTCGTCGGCACGGCGTTCCTGGCGCTGGTCGGGCGCGGCGGGCTGCTGGACGAGCTGTGGGGCCTGCGCCTGGACACCACGGTGTGGGCGATCCTGCTCGCGCACGTCTTCTTCAACTACGCCGTCGTCGTCCGCACCGTGGGCGGCCTGTGGTCCCAGCTCGACCCGCGGCAGGAGGAGGCCGCGCGGATGCTCGGCGCCTCGCGGCTGCGGGCCTGGCGGCAGGTGACGCTGCCCGCGCTGGCACCCGCCGTGGCCGCCGCCGCGCTGATGGTGTTCCTGTTCACCTTCACCTCCTTCGGCGTCGTCCAGATCCTCGGCGGGCCGGCCTTCTCCACGCTGGAGGTGGAGATCTACCGGCAGACCTCGCAGGTCTTCGACCTCGCCACGGCCGCCGTGCTGACGCTCGTCCAGTTCGCGGCCGTCGCCGCCGTCCTCGCCGTGCACGCCTGGACGGTACGGCGGCGCGAGACGGCGCTCACGCTGGTGGACGCGGCCACGACCGCGCGCAGGCCCCGCGGAAGGGGCCAGTGGGCGCTCCTCGCCGGAGTCCTGGTCACCGTCGCCGTCCTGCTCGTGCTGCCGCTCGCGGTACTGGTCCAGCGGTCGCTGGGCGCCTCCGGGTTCGGCTACTACCGGGCGCTGACCCGCGAGGACGGCGGCGCCTTCCTCGCGGCACCGATCGAGGCGATCGGCAACTCCCTCCAGTACGCCGTCGCCGCCACCGCCATCGCCGTGGTGATCGGCGCGCTGGCCGCCGCCGCGCTCACCCGGCGCGACGCGGGCCGCCTGGTGCGCGGGTTCGACGCGCTGCTGATGCTGCCGCTCGGGGTGTCGGCGGTGACGGTCGGATTCGGCTTCCTGATCGCGCTGGACGAACCCCCGCTGGACCTCAGGTCCTCCTGGATCCTGGTACCGCTCGCCCAGGCGCTGGTCGGCGTCCCCTTCGTCGTACGGACCATGCTGCCGGTGCTGCGGTCGGTGGACGGGCGGCTGCGGGAGGCGGCCGCGGTGCTCGGGGCGTCGCCCTGGCGGGTGTGGCGCGAGGTGGACCTGCCGATGGTGCGGCGGGCGCTGCTGGTCGCGGCCGGGTTCGCGTTCGCGGTGTCGCTCGGCGAGTTCGGGGCGACCGTGTTCATCGCGCGGCCCGACAACCCGACACTGCCGGTCGCCGTGGCACGGCTCCTCGGCCGGCCCGGCGACATGAACTACGGCCAGGCGATGGCCCTTTCGACGATTCTGATGCTGGTGTGCGCGGTGGCCCTGGTGGTCCTTGAGCGGCTGCGGACCGACCGGAGCGGGGAGTTCTAGACATGCCACCCAGCCTGCTGGGCCTCGAAGGCGCCACGGTCCGCTTCGCCGGCCGGGCCGTACTCGACACCGTGGACCTCGAGGTCGCCGAGCACGAGGTGGTGTGCGTGCTCGGACCCAGCGGCAGCGGCAAGTCCACGCTGCTGCGGGCCGTCGCCGGACTCCAGCCGCTGGACGCCGGACGGGTGACGCTCGACGGGCGCGACCAGGCGGGAGTGCCCGCGCACCGGCGCGAGGTCGGGCTGATGTTCCAGGACCACCAGCTGTTCCCGCAGCGGGACGTGGCCGGAAACGTCGCCTTCGGGCCCCGGATGCACGGCGCCTCCCGCACCGAACAGCGCGAAAGGGTGGCGGAGTTGCTGGAGCTGGTGGGGCTCCCGGACGCCGCCCGCAGGTCCGTCGCGGCGCTCTCCGGCGGTGAGCAGCAGCGGGTGGCGCTGGCCCGCGCCCTGGCCCCCGCGCCCCGGCTGCTGATGCTGGACGAGCCGCTGGGCCAGCTCGACCGTTCGCTGCGGGACCGCCTCGTGGTCGAACTGCGCGAGCTGTTCGGCCGGTTGGGCACCACCGTGCTCGCGGTCACCCACGACCAGAGCGAGGCGTTCGCGCTGGCCGACCGGGTCGTGGTGATGCGGGACGGGCGGATCGCTCAGTCGGGCACGCCCCTCGACGTCTGGCAGCGGCCGGCCAACGCCTTCGTGGCCCGCTTCCTCGGCTTCGACAATGTGGCCGCGGCGACGGTCGCCGGGCAGACCGCCGACACCCCGTGGGGCAAGATGCCCGTGCCCGAGGACGCCCCGCAGGGCACCCGGACGGTGCTCGTGCGCCCGACCGGGGTGCGCGTCGTCCCCGCCGACACGGGCCTGCGCTGCACGGTCACGGCCCGCACCTTCCGCGGCACCCACGTCGCCGTCCGCCTCCAGCCCGAGGACGCGCCCCCTCTGGACGCGGCGTGCGCGCTGCGGTCGGCGCCCGAGGTCGGGGACGCGGTCGGCGTCGAGTTCGACGCGGCGGAAATCGTGGTGCTCGGCTGAGCGTCCGTCCGTACGCTGCCGTCATGACACCGCTCCCGCACGACCGCTACTGCGACGAGATCGGCCGGCAGACGGACCGGCTCAGGGTCGCGGTGACGTCCGGCGCCGCTCTCACCGCCACCGTGCCGACCTGCCCGGACTGGTCCCTGGAGTACCTCGCGCGCCACGTCGGGCGGGCCCTGCGCTGGGCGGCGCTGCTCGTGCGCACCCGAGCGGAGGAGGACGTCCCCGAGGACGAGGCGCCGGGAGCGGGCGGGCCGGTGACGCGGGGCGACGCGGCGGCGCTGGACGCCTGGCTGGCCGAGTCCGGCGAGACGGCCGTCGCCGCGCTGCGCGAGGCGGGCCCGGACGGACCGGCGTGGTCGTGGTCCGGCATCCGCACGGCGGGCTTCTGGGCCCGCCGGATGACCCACGAACTGATCGTCCACGCGGCGGACGCGGAGCTGGCGGCGGGCCGGCCGTTCGGGACGGTCCCGGCCGACGCGGCGGCCGACGCGATCGAGGAATGGCTGGAGATCGTCCGGTACGCGCAGCAGGTCATGTCCGACCCGGAGGCGAACGAACTGCGCGTCCCCGGCGCCGGCATCCATCTGCACGCCACCGACGCTCCCGCGGAGCTGAACGCCGAGTGGCTCATCGAGCTGCCCGACGACGGCATCACCTGGCGCCGCGGCCACGAGAAGGCGGCCGTGGCGCTGCGCGGGCCGCTCGCCGACGTGCTGCTGGCCTTCTACCGCCGACTGCCGCTGGACGCACCGGGGCTCGAGGTGCTCGGCGACCGGAAGCTGCTCGAATTCTGGCTGGACAGGGCGACGTTCACCTGACGCGGCGCCCGCCACCGACGACGGTGGCCCGCCCCCGGACCGGGGACGGGCCACCGCTGTGCAACAGAACCGGCGAACCGGTGTGCGGGCGTCAGCGGCTGCTGTTCGCTCCGCGACGGCGCAGACCGAAGAAGACCGCACCGCCACCGACGACGACCAGGGCCGCCGCGACGCCGGCGATCATGCCGGTGTTGGAGTTCGCACCGGTCTCGGCGAGGTTGGAGTCACCGGCCGCCGGGGACGGCGCGTTGTCGGCCGGCACGGCGGCCGGAGCGGTGCTCTCGTCCTCCGCCGGCGCCGGGGCCGAGGTGGACGGCTCGGGAGCCGGGGTCTCCGTCTCGTCGGACGGGGTGGAGGAGCTCTCCGACGGCTCGGGAGCCGGCGTGTCCTCACCCTTGCACGGGGTCGACGGGGTCGTGAGGTTCGGCTTGATGTCCTCGTCGACGTACCGGTCGGCCTTGACGTGGATGCGGTACTCGGCGTTCGGCTGCCAGTCGGTGGCGAAGGTGATGGTGCTGCCCTCGCGCGAGCCCTTGACCGTCTGCTCGCCGATCTTCTCGGCGTCCGCACCCTTGTTCTGCAGGTAGACGCTGACCGTGGCCGGGATGCCGGCCGGGTCCACGTCGGTGACGGTGATGACACCCTTCTCGCCGTCGCACTTGGCGGCGGCGGAGAACTCGCCGATGTTGCAGGCGAGAGCGTTGCCGGCGGCACCGACCGCCAGGGCCGCCGAGGCGGCGACGACGCCGAGGGCGCGAACGCTACGGCGTGATGCCGTACGGCTGATTATGGACAGGACTGCCACGTTTGTCCTTTACGGGAGCGCGAATGCGGGGGGTGGAGGGGTGCCGATGTCCCATGACGGGCCATCACCACACCATGAGCCTCACTGGTTTATAAGCGGCGCATAAGCAGTGTCAACGCATATGCCAGCCAAGGGCGTTGACTTTGCCGTCTTATTAACCGACGACACGTTTCGGCGTGTCGGAAGCATCCCACATCCGGTCACCCGGGTGCGGACGGGTCAGCCCTGCACCGCCGCCGGGTCCATCCACACGACCTCGAAGGTGTGGCCGTCCGGGTCGTCGAAGGCGCGGCCGTACATGAAGCCGTGGTCCTGGGTCTCGCCGGTGACCGAGCCGCCGGCCGCGACCGCCTTCTCCACCAGCTCGTCGACCTTCTCGCGGCTCTCGGCGCTCAGCGCGATCAGCACCTCGCTGGACTTCGCCGAGTCCGCGATCTCCTTCTTCGTGAACTCGCGGTACTTCTGGGGCGTGTGCACCATCACGACGATGGCGTCGCTCACCGGGAACGAGGCGGTGCCGTCGTCGCTGAACTGGGCGTTGAGCTCCCATCCCAGCCCGGTGAAGAACCTCTTGGCGGCGCCGAGGTCGTTGGTGGCCAGGTTCAGGAAGATCATCTGCTGGTACATGGGTGCCTCTCCCGTGGATGCGCTGCTCTTGTCGTGCCGTTCGAAGGGGTAGACGCGGCAGACGCACGGAACTCATCGGTGCCGCGCCCGCGTCTTCCAAGAACTTCCGGCAGGGCTCAGCGGGACAGCGGCAGCGCCGCCAGCACCGCGACGGCCAGCGTCAGCGGGCCGAACAGGGCGAGCAGCGCCGCCGCGCGTACGGCGGCCGCGGCCCGCAGGGTGGCCGGGGGCGCGCCCAGCCGCAGCAGGGCGTCCGTCGCACCGGCGCGGGCGTGCTTGGCCTCCACCGCCGCGGTGAGGAGGGTGGCCAGCGTGCAGCCGGCCACCAGCAGGGCGCCCAGCGTGCTCAGCGGGCCGAAGGCCGGGCCGTCGGAGTCGTACACCGTGGTGGCGACGTAGCCGGCGGCGGCCACGGCGGCGACCACGCCGAGCGGGCGGCCGACGCGCTGCGACTCCTCCATGAGGACGCGCCCGGCCAGCAGGCGCAGGGCACCGGGGCGGGCGGCCTGGAGCAGCCGCCCGCACAACTGGGTGAGGCCGGGACCCGCCAGGGCGAGGCCCACCGCGGTGAGCGCCCACCCGATGAGGACCCCGGCGGAAGGCGTGGCTCCCGCGTCGCCGGTGTACGCCTCGACGGCGAGGCCCACGGCGAGGGCGGTGACGCCCCATGGGAGGACAGTGGTGTTCTGCGGCCGGGGCGCGGGGGCGCCGGCGGCGGGGCCGTCCCACGACTGCCCGCCAGGGCCACCGGCGGGCGCGGGTCCGGAGCCGCCGGCGGCGAACCCTGGGGCGCCCATCGGGAGGCCGGAGCCGTCCGTCGGGAGGCCGGAGGAGGCAGCGCCGGCTCCGGAGACGGCAGTCGGGAGACCCGCGGCGGCGGCCGGAAGGGGGCCGCCGGAGACGGACGTCGCGGGGCCCGGGGTGTCGGTGCGGGTCAGCACGGTGCCCTCCGCGGCCGGGGGAGAGCCGGTGCCGGCCTGGTCCGGCGCCGCGGTCCGCGCGGCCCGTTCCCCGGTCCAGCGGGCGCCGAAGCGGCCGTACGCCCCGAAGGTCTCGCGCGCCTTCCCCCAGCCGTACGCGCCGAAGCGCCCGTAGCCGCGGGCGGCCGTGGACGCGGCGGGGCGCGGATCGCGGGGACGCAGTGTGCAGGCGACCGCGGCGGACGCGGTGACCGGTACGAGGCTCAGCAGCGTCAGCACCGCGGGCGCGGGCAGGGCCTGGCCGGCGGCCAGCGCGTCGGTGGCGACGCCGGCGAGGGACGGGCCGCCGGCCAGGTCACCGCGCAGGTGGAGGAAGACGAGCAGGGCCGCCACCGAGCCGAGCGCGCCGGACAGGGCCGTCGTCGTCGCCGATACGGCCAGCAGCCGCGCCGGTCCCAGGCCGATCGCCGACAGTCCCGAGCGGGGCCGGGTACCGGGGTCGGTGCGGGCCACGGCGACGGCGAGCTGCACCGAGGCGGCGAGCGGGGCCGCGCACCAGGCCAGGCGGAGCGCGGAGGCACCGGGAGTGCCGGGGTGGCTCAGCGCGTGTCCGAGGGCGCACAGCAGCAGGAAGCCCGTGCCCGCCGAGGCCACCGCGACCAGCAGGCGGCGCAGGTGGACGGCGAGGCGGGCGGCGCGGGTCAGGCGGAGAGCGAGCACGCGGCCCGGCCTTCCGTTCCGGGAGCCCCGGCGGCGCCGGCGGCCACCGCGGTCTCGGCGAGCGGGGGAAGATGCACGGTCCGTACCCGGCGCCCGTCGAGGAGCGCCACCGAACGGTCGGCCAGGGCGGCCGTCTGCGCGTCGTGCGTGGCGAGCAGGAGGGTGATGCCGTGCGAGCGGGCCGCCGTGGTGAGCGTGCGCAGCACCTGGGCGCGGTCGGCGCGGTGCAGGGGAGCGGTCGGTTCGTCGGCGAAGAGGACCGCCGGGGCGACCGCGAGCGCCCGCGCGATGCACACCCGCTGCCGCTCGGCCTGCCGCAGTTCGTGCGGGCGGCTGCGCGCCCGGCCGCCGACGTCCAGGCGGTCCAGCCACTCCAGGGCGGCGGCCTTGGCCCGGCGCCGGCCGGTGCCGCGCAGCATCAGGGGAAGCGCGGCGTTCTCCCAGGCGTTCAGTTCGGGGACCAGGACCGGGGCGGGGTCGATCCAGCCGAAGCGGTCGCGGCGCAGCCGCTCGCGGCTGAGCATCCCCATGGTGTGCACCGGAATGCTGTTGAACCACACCTCGCCGCCCTGCGGCCGGACCAGCCCCGACAGACAGCGCAGCAGCGTGGTCTTGCCGCTGCCGCGCGGGCCGCTCACGGCGAGGAGCTCGCCCTCGCGGACACCGAGCGACACGCCCTGGAGCGCGGGGGAGCCGTCCTGGTGCTGGAAGTGCAGGGCGCGGGCCCAGAGCACGTCGTTGTCCGGCGGGGCCTCCATGGGCGTACACCTCGGTTCTGATCCGTATTTCCCCGTTCACGTCCCTCTTCCGGGGGAACGAAGACGGGACCGATCGGTCACTGGGCACGCTAAGCAGTCACCGCGCGGGGGCCGGACAGCGCGCGGCCCCGGGCCGCCGTGTCTCACTCGAACGGGCGGCACCGGGGCCGGCTGATCATCCGAAAGGATGGTCGAAGCATGAGCGGTGGGGCAGGGCTCAGAGCTTGGTCCACGCCTCCGTCAGCGTCGCGCGGAGTATCTGCTCGATCTCGTCGAAGGTCACCTGGTTCGAGATCAGCGGCGGGGCGAGCTGGACGACCGGGTCGCCGCGGTCGTCGGCGCGGCAGTACAGCCCGTTCTCGAACAGCTTCTTCGACAGGAAGCCGTACAGGACGCGCTCGGTCTCCTCCTCGTCGAAGGTCTCCTTGGTGGTCTTGTCCTTGACCAGTTCGATGCCGTAGAAGAAGCCGTTGCCGCGGACGTCGCCGACGATCGGCAGGTCGTGCAGCTTCTCCAGCGTCGCCCGGAAGGCGCCCTCGTTGTCCAGGACGTGCTGGTTGAGGCCCTCGCGCTCGAAGAGGTCGAGGTTGGCGAGGCCCACCGCGGCGGAGACCGGGTGGCCGCCGAAGGTGTAGCCGTGCAGGAAGGTGTTGTCGCCCCGGTAGAACGGCTCGGCCAGGCGGTCGGAGACGACGCACGCGCCGATGGGGGAGTAGCCCGACGTCATGCCCTTGGCGCAGGTGATCATGTCCGGGACGTAGCCGAACTTGTCGCAGGCGAAGGTCGTGCCGAGCCTGCCGAAGGCGCAGATGACCTCGTCCGAGACGAGCAGCACGTCGTACTGGTCGCAGATCTCGCGCACCCGCCGGAAGTAGCCGGGCGGGGGCGGGAAGCAGCCGCCGGCGTTCTGCACGGGCTCCAGGAAGACCGCCGCGACCGTCTCCGGGCCCTCGAAGAGGATCTGCTGCTCGATCTGGTCGGCGGCCCAGCGGCCGAAGGCCTCGGGGTCGTCGCCGAAGAGCGGGGCCCGGTAGATGTTGGTGTTGGGCACCTTGTGCGCGCCCGGGACCAGCGGCTCGAAGGGAGCCTTGAGCGCCGGCAGGCCGGTGATGGACAGGGCGCCCTGCGGAGTGCCGTGGTAGGCCACCGCGCGGGAGATCACTTTGTACTTGGTCGGCTTGCCGGTCAGCTTGAAGTACTGCTTGGCGAGCTTCCAGGCCGTCTCGACCGCCTCGCCGCCGCCCGTGGTGAAGAAGACCTTGTTGAGGTCGCCCGGAGCCTCGTGCGCGAGGCGCTCGGCCAGCTCGACGGCCTTGGGGTGGGCGTAGGACCACACCGGGAAGAAGGCCAGCTCCTGCGCCTGCTTCGCGGCGGTCTCCGCCAGCTCCTGGCGGCCGTGCCCGGCCTGGACCACGAACAGGCCGGCGAGGCCGTCGAGGTAGCGCTTGCCCCGGTCGTCGTAGATGTGGGTGCCCTCGCCGCGGACGATGGTGGGGACGGGGGCGTTCTCGTACGACGACATGCGGGTGAAGTGCATCCACAGGTGGTCGTAGGCGGTCCGGCTGAGGTCCTTGGGACGGTCGGTGCTCACGATTATCGGGTTCCCCACATGTAGGTCTGCTTCTTGAGCCTGAGGTAGACGAAGCTCTCGGTGGAGCGCACGCCGGGGACGGCCCGGATGCGGCGGTTGATGACCTCCAGGAGATGGTCGTCGTCCTCGCAGACGACCTCCACCATCAGGTCGAAGGAGCCCGCGGTCATCACCACGTACTCGCACTCCGACATGGCCGCGAGCGCCTCGGCCACCGACTCCACGTCGCCCTCGACGTTGACGCCGACCATCGCCTGGCGCCGGAACCCGACCGTGAGCGGGTCCGTGACGGCGACGATCTGCATCACGCCCTGGTCGAGCAGCTTCTGGACGCGCTGGCGCACGGCCGCCTCCGACAGGCCCACGGCCTTGCCGATGGCGGCGTACGGCCGGCGGCCGTCCTCCTGGAGCTGCTCGATGATGGCGAGGGAGACGGCGTCCAACTGGGGACCGCCGCTCCGGGACTCGCGGGAGTCCTTCTGGTCTGCGCTTCGACTGGCCACGGCTTCACTGTGCCCGACGTATCGATTGTTTCGCAAGGCCGGATCGATGAAATCCGTTGTCTGGGTCGCCGTGAACTACGGATATCGCAACCCTGGGGGGAGCGGGGGTGTTGAAAACGTCGGAAGTCCGTCTAGGGTGGGTGTCTCAATTACTGGACACCCGAACTTGGAGGGCCGGCAGTGAGCACCGAACTGCGTCGTGTGCGCAACTACATCGACGGTGAGTTCCGGGACGCCGCCGACGGACGGACCACGGAAGTGGTCAACCCCGCCACGGGCGAGGCCTACGCGCGTGCCCCCCTGTCCGGGCAGGCCGACGTGGACGCCGCCATGGCCGCGGCGGCGGCGGCCTTCCCCGCCTGGCGTGACCTGGTCCCGGCCGAGCGGCAGAAGGCCCTGCTGAAGATCGCGGACGCGTTCGAGGAGCGGGCCGAGGAACTGATCGCGGCCGAGGTGGAGAACACGGGCAAGCCGATCGGGCTGACCCGCTCCGAGGAGATCCCGCCGATGGTCGACCAGATCCGGTTCTTCGCCGGTGCGGCTCGGATGCTGGAGGGACGCGGCGCCGGTGAGTACATGGAGGGGCTGACCTCCTTCGTGCGCCGCGAGCCGATCGGCGTCTGTGCGCAGGTCGCGCCGTGGAACTACCCGATGATGATGGCCGTGTGGAAGTTCGCCCCGGCGCTCGCCGCGGGCAACACCGTCGTCCTCAAGCCCTCGGACACCACCCCCGCCTCCACGGTCCTGATGGCCGACATCATCGGCTCGATCGTGCCCAAGGGCGTCTTCAACGTCGTCTGCGGCGACCGCGACACCGGCCGCCTGATGGTCGAGCACCCCACCCCGGCGATGGCCTCCATCACCGGCTCCGTGCGGGCCGGCATGTCGGTCGCCGAGACCGCCTCGAAGGACCTTAAGCGCGTCCACCTGGAGCTGGGCGGCAAGGCGCCGGTCGTCGTCTTCGAGGACACCGACATCCCCAAGGCCGTCGAGGGCATCTCGGAGGCGGGCTACTTCAACGCGGGCCAGGACTGCACGGCCGCCACCCGCGTGCTGGTCCACGAGTCGGTCCACGACGAGTTCGTCAGCGCCCTCGCGAAGGCCGCGTCCGAGATCAAGACCGGCATGCCCGACGACGAGGACGTCCTGTACGGCCCGCTCAACAACCCGAACCAGCTGAAGCAGGTCTCCGGCTTCGTCGAGCGGCTGCCCGCGCACGCCAAGGTCGAGGCGGGCGGCCACCGGGTCGGCGACAAGGGCTACTTCTACGCCCCGACCGTCGTCTCCGGCCTCAAGCAGGACGACGAGATCATCCAGCAGGAGGTCTTCGGCCCGGTCATCACCGTCCAGTCCTTCCGCGACGAGGACCAGGCCGTCGAGTGGGCCAACGGCGTCGAGTACGCGCTGGCCTCCTCGGTGTGGACCAAGGACCACGGCCGCGCGATGCGGATGTCCAGGCGGCTGGACTTCGGCTGCGTGTGGATCAACACCCACATCCCGCTGGTCGCCGAGATGCCCCACGGCGGCTTCAAGAAGTCCGGCTACGGCAAGGACCTGTCGGGGTACGGCTTCGACGACTACACGCGGATCAAGCACGTGATGACGTCGCTGGACGCCTGACCCCACGCGGTGCGCGGCCCCGGACGGAACCCCTTCGGCCTCCGTCCGGGGCCGCGGTGCCTGCGGGGCGCAGACGACGGACGCGCGCGGTGGACACCCGGGCCCGGCACCGGGCACCCGGCACGGAGCCGGGCCCGGCTACCGAGCCTCTCCTACCGCGCCCGGCTACCGAGCACGGCCGTCCCGGAGAGCGGTCAGTACCTCCACGCGGTTGGTCGTGATCGAGTCGACGCCCAGGGAGAGGAGACGGCGCATGGTGCGGCGGGTGTCGGGGGTCCAGACGGAGAGGCGGAGGCCGTCGGCGTGGACGCGGTCGGCCAGGGCGCGGTCGACCAGGCCGAAGCGGTAGTTGAGCCACCTCGGCCCGACCGCCGCCAGCAGCGCGGGCCGGGGCGGGGCCGCCGTCGTCCAGGTCAGCGCGATCTCGGCGGCGGGGTCGGCGGCGCGCACACGGAGCATGGTGGCGGCGCCCGCGCAGTAGTAGACGCGGTCCGCCGCCCCGCACTCGCGGACCACGTCCACGATGCGCCGCACCGCGCGGTCGCCCGGCGCACCCGGCAGGTCGAGCAGCAGCCGGCCCCCGGCGGTCGCGGCCAGCGCCTCGGCGAGCGTCGGCACCCGGCCCGCCGTCAGCCCCCGTACCTCCTCGGCCGACAGCGAGCGCACCGGCCGGTCCTGCTCCCACAGCCGTTCCAGCGTCTCGTCGTGCAGGAGCACCGGTACGCCGTCCCGGGTCAGGCGTACGTCCGTCTCGACCGCGTCCGCGCCGCGGTCCAGGGCCGAGCGCAGGGAGTCGATCGTGTTCTCGCGGTGCCGGTAGGGGTCGCCGCGGTGGGCCACGGCGGTCACGTCGCGCGGGGAGGTCATGGGGGCAACTCTCAGGAGGTGAGCCAGGCGGCGGTGTACGTGTCGATCTCGTCGATGATCCTCGCCCTGCCCGCCGGGTCGAGGAAGGAGGCCTCGACGCCGGCCCGCGCCAGGTCGGCGAGGCCGCGTTCGTCCAGGCCGAGGAGGCGGGCGGCGACCGCGTACTCGTTGTTCAGGTCGGTGCCGAACATCGGCGGGTCGTCGGAGTTGATCGTCACCGGGACACCGGCGCGGACGAACTCCTTGATCGGGTGCTCGTCCAGCGTGCGCACCGCGCGGGTGGCGATGTTCGACGTCGGGCACACCTCCAGCGGGATGCGCCGCTCGGCGAGGTGGGCGAGGAGCTTCGGGTCCTCGGCGGAGCTGGTCCCGTGGCCGATGCGTTCGGCGTTCAGGTGGGTCAGGGCGTCCCACACCGTCTGCGGGCCGGTGGTCTCGCCCGCGTGCGGCACCGAGTGCAGCCCGGCGGCGATCGCGCGGTCGAAGTACGGCTTGAACTGCGGGCGGGCCACCCCGATCTCCGGTCCGCCGAGGCCGAAGGAGACCAGGCCCTCCGGACGCAGCCGGTCGTCGGTGGCGAGCCGCACCGTCTCCTCGGCGGACTCCAGACCGGCCTCGCCGGGGATGTCGAAGCACCAGCGCAGTACGGTCCCGAACTCGGCCTCCGCCGACTTGCGGGCGTCCTCGATCGCGTCCATGAACGCGCGCTCGTCGATGCCGCGCCGGGTGGAGGAGAACGGGGTGATGGTCAGCTCGGCGTACCGTACCTGCTGCCGGGCCAGCTCCCGGGCCACCTCGTACGTCAGAAGCCGCACGTCCTCGGGGGTCCGGATCAGGCTGACGACGGACAGGTACACGTCGATGAAGTGCGCGAAGTCCGTGAACGTGAAGTAGTCGACCAGGGCCTCGGGGTCGCTGGGGACCTTGGAGTCGGGATGGCGGGCGGCCAGTTCGGAGACGATGCGCGGGGAGGCGGAACCGACGTGGTGGACGTGCAACTCGGCCTTGGGCAGCCCGGCGATGAAGGCGTGCAGGTCGCGCGGGACGTCGGGGTCGACGAGGTGCTCGGTCATGGGTTCCTCCCCAAGGCGGCGCCCCGGGCCGCGCACGGCGGCGGGTGGGACGCGGGTGATCGGCTGATCGGTGGCTCGGGATCATCGTAGGCCGGTGGCGGGCCGGGCGGTCCGGGACCGTAGCATGACGGGCACGAACGACCCAGGGGGCAGGCATGACGGACGCAGCACGGCCGGGCGGGGACTCCGCCGCTGATCGCGATCCCTGGGCGCCGCCCGAGAGCAGGCCGTCGCTGCACAAGGACGGCGACGCCGGCCCGGCCCGGCCGCAGGAGCCGCCCAGGACCCCCGCCGACGACGTGCCGCCCTGGCAGCCGCCGCCCGCCGTGCACGACCAGCCCACGGTCACGTCGATGCCGAACGCCGGGTTCGGCGGCGGTCCCGACGGCGCGGTGCCGCCCCCGCCGGTCGCGCCCGGCGGCCCCGCTCCCGTGCCGGGCGCCGCGCCCGGGTACGGCTACCCCGCTTACCCCCAGGGGTACAGCCAGGGCTACGGCTGGCCCGGCATGCCGATGCCGCCGCAGAACGGCATGGGCACCGCGTCGATGGTCCTCGGCATACTCGCCTGCGCGCTGTTCTGCATGTACGGCGTGGTCTCCGTGGTCCTCGGCGTCCTCGCCGTGGTCTTCGGCGTCAAGGGGCGCCGCAGGGCGGAGCAGGGACTGGCCAACAACCACGGGCAGGCCCAGGCCGGCTTCGTCATGGGCATCGTCGGCATCATCCTCGGCGTCGTCGTGATCGCCCTGATCGCCATCGGGATCACCGCCGCGATCAACGAGGACTCGGACTACGACGACCCCTACTACGGCGCCGTGCGCCAGGTGCCGGTCTCGGCGGCGGTCCAGCGCTGACATTCGCCGCGTACGGACTCCTCTACGATGTCAGGCGCCAACGAGGGGAGAGCAGTTCATGTCGCACACCAATCCCGGCCCCGGGGGCTACGGCCCGCCGCCGCAGCCGGGGCAGCCGCCCGCCGGGGGGTACGCGTACCCGCAGTCCGCGCCGGGGTCGGCGCCCGGGTACGGCTATCCGGCGGCGCCGGGACCGTCGTACCCGGCAGCCCCTCCC
The DNA here is from genome assembly GCF_000721235.1 of Streptomyces olivaceus. Classification (GTDB taxonomy): domain Bacteria; phylum Actinomycetota; class Actinomycetes; order Streptomycetales; family Streptomycetaceae; genus Streptomyces; species Streptomyces olivaceus. The sequence continues at coordinate 18,196 of NZ_JOFH01000046.1, read as the reverse complement.
GCGGGGTACCCCCAGGCTCCCGGCTACGCGATGCCGATGCAGCCCAGCAACGGCATGGGGACCTCGGGACTGGTGCTCGGGATCATCGGCGTCGTGTGCAGCCTGACCTTCTTCCTCTGGTTCTTCGGCGTCGTCCTGGGCGTGCTCGCGATCATCTTCGGCGCGGTCGGCCGCGGGAAGGCCGGCCGGGGCGAGGCGACCAACAAGGGCGCCGCGACCGCCGGTCTCGTCCTCGGCATCGTCGCCACCGTCGTTCTGCCGCTGCTCGGCATCCTCGCCTTCGCGAGCCTCATGAGCCTCGCCTGAGCCCGTTCGGGCGGACGGCGACGGGGTGTGAAAGGGGGGCGGCCTCATCGCCGCTCCCTCAGCCGCCTCCTCAGCGCCCCCCTCAGTCACTTCCCCTCAGCCGCTCCCGTGCCGCCATCAGCGCGAAGCCCAGCAGGTTCGGCCCCCGCCACCGCTCCGGATCCGTCGCCCGCGCGTCGTCCGCGGCCAGGCCGATGCCCCACACCCGGTCCACGGGGCTCGCCTCCACCAGCACTCTCCCGCCCGTGCCCAGCAGAAAAGCACGCAGCGCCGGGTCCGAGGCGAACTTGTGGACGCTGCCGTCGACCACGATCCCGAACCGCTCCCGCCGCCACACCGCCTCGTCGAAACCGCGTACCAGCCGGCCCGCCTTCTTCGCCTCGGCCGGGTGACCGGCCGACAGCACCCGCCGCTCGGCCCCGGCGTCCTCGAAGAGCCGGGCCTTGGCGGCCATCATCCAGTGCTCCGCCGTCGCGTACTCGACCCCGGCGACGGTGAACGGCGACGGCCACCACTGGCTCAGGCAGCCTGGTCCCACCCGGCCGTCCGCGGCCGGCCGGTGCCCCCAGAAACACAGGTACTTGATCCGCGAGCCCGCCCGGACCCGCCCGACCAGCGCCTCCCGGCTGTCGATCCCCGCCGGCGAGCCGTCCGGCTCCGCGGCCCCGCCCGTCGCCCCCGTGTGCGTCCCCATGCAGGCGAGTCTGGCACGCGCCACTGACACTCCGTCCGACCCTTTCCGTGGCGACTCGACACCTGGTCGACAGATTTCGTCGCGTAACCAAATGGCAACAACGGAATCACTTGTTGGGGGCGTAGTGCTCTGTCAGGATCGGCACTCACATCGAGCCTGAGCCACGTCAGACCGAGCCACGTCAAGCCAAGCCAAGCCACGTCAAGTCAAGCCAAGCCAAGCCACGTCAGGCCGAGCCACGTCAGGCCGGACCCGGCACGGGGAGACCGAGGAGAGCCGACATGCACAACCCGGGCAACGCCGCCCCGGACCGAGCCGCGGCCCAGGAGCGCTTCGCGGACGGGGCGCAGTACATCGCGGGCCGCCCGACCGAGGGCACCTCGGGACGCACGCACACGGTCGTCGACCCGGCGACCGGCGCGGAGGTCCTGACCTACGGGCTCGCCGGCCCCGACGACGTCGACGCGGCCGTCGCCGCGGCGCGGAAGGCGTTCCCGGGCTGGGCCGGCGCCACCCCGGGCGAGCGGTCCGACGCCCTGCACCGCTTCGCCGCCGTCCTGGCCGACCGTGCAGAGGACTTCGCCCGCGCGGAGTCGCTGCAGTGCGGCAAACCGCTGAAGCTGACCCGCGAGTTCGACGTGCCGGGGAGCGTCGACAACGCGGCCTTCTTCGCCGGCGCGGCCCGGCAGCTGGAGGGCCGGTCGGCGGGGGAGTACTCCGGCGACCACACCTCGTACGTCCGCCGCGAACCGATCGGTGTCGTGGGCTCGATCGCGCCGTGGAACTACCCGCTGCAGATGGCCGCGTGGAAGATCCTCCCGGCGATCGCGGCCGGCAACACCGTCGTGCTGAAGCCCGCCGAGATCACCCCGCTCACCTCCCTGATGTTCGCGCAGGCGGCCACCGCGGCGGGCATCCCGGACGGCGTGGTCAACATCGTCAGCGGCACCGGACGGGAGGCCGGCGAGCACCTCGTCGCCCACCCCGACGTCGCCATGACCTCCTTCACCGGGTCCACGGCCGTCGGAAAGCGCGTCGCCGAGCTGGCCACCGCCACCGTCAAGCGCCTCCACCTGGAGCTGGGCGGCAAGGCGCCCTTCCTCGTCTTCGACGACGCCGACCTCGAAGCCGCCGTACACGGCGCGGTCGCGGGCGCGCTCATCAACACCGGCCAGGACTGCACGGCCGCCACCCGCGCCTACGTCCAACGGCCCCTGTACGAGGCGTTCGTCGAGAAGACCGCCGCCCTCATGGACACCGTCCGCGTCGGCGACCCCTTCGCCCCGGGCACCGACCTGGGCCCGCTGGTCAGCCGGGCCCAGCGGGACCGCGTCGCCGGGTTCGTCGACCGGGCCCGCTCCTACGCGCGCGTGGTGTGCGGCGGCGAGGCACCGCAGGGCGACCTCCGCCACGGCGCCTACTACCGGCCCACGCTCATCGCCGACGCCGCCCAGGACAGCGAGGCCGTCCAGTCCGAGATCTTCGGCCCCGTCCTGGTCGTCCTGCCCTTCGACGGCGACGACGAGGGCATCCGGCTGGCCAACGACACGCCGTACGGGCTGGCCGCCTCCGCCTGGAGCCGGGACGTGTACCGGGCGAACCGCGCCACCCGCGAGATCAGGGCGGGCTGCGTGTGGATCAACGACCACATCCCGATCATCAGCGAGATGCCGCACGGCGGATACCGGGCGTCCGGCTTCGGCAAGGACATGTCCGCCTACTCCTTCGAGGAGTACACGCAGGTCAAGCACGTCATGTTCGACAACACCGCGGTGGCGGCCAAGGACTGGCACCGCACCGTCTTCGGGGACCGGTAGGACCGACCGCCATCACGCCAGGCCGCCGACCACGGCCGACCCACCGGAAGGGCAACCACGCGCATGCAGCAGTACGAGCCCGAACGCCTGTCCCCGGCCCGAGCCGCCGCCGTGCGGCGCTCACTCAGAAGCGGCAGGGCCGCCCTCACCCGCCGCTCACTGCTGCGCACCGCCACGGGCGGCGCGCTCGCGGCCGGCGGACTCGGCGCGCTGACCGGCTGCGGCATCCCCGCGGCCGGCAAGTCCGAGGGCGGCGTCCCGGCCGAGGACCACTCGAAGGACGAGAAGCAGGTCCGCTTCTCCAACTGGACCGAGTACATGGACGTCGACGACAGCGGGCGGCGCCACCCCACCCTGGAGGCGTTCACCGAGCGCACCGGCGTCGAGGTCACCTACACCGAGGACATCAACGACAACAGCGAGTTCTTCGGCAAGATCCAGCCGCAGCTCGCCGCCGGCCAGGAGACCGGCCGGGACATCGTCGTCCTCACCGACTGGCTGGCCGCGCGCCTGATCCGCCTCGGCTGGGTGCAGAAGCTGGACCCGGCCAACCTGCCGCACGCCTTCGCCAACCTGTCGCCCCAGTTCCGCACCCCCGACTGGGACCCGGGCCGCGCCTACTCCTACCCCTGGCAGGGCATCTCCGCCGTCATCGCCTACAACAAGAAGGCGCTGGACGGCACCGAGGTCACCTCGGTCTCCGACCTGCTCGACGACCCGAAACTCAAGGGCCGGGTCGGCTTCCTCACCGAGATGCGCGACACCGTCGGCATGATGCTGCTCGACATGGGCAAGGACCCGGCCCGCTTCAGCGACGACGACTACGACGCGGCGATCGACCGGCTCCAGAAGGGTGTCGACCGAGGCCAGATACGCCGGTTCACCGGCAACGACTACACCTCCGACCTCAGCAAGGGCGACCTCGCGGCCTGTCTGGCCTGGGCCGGGGACGTCGTCCAGCTGAAGGCCGACAACCCGGACATCGACTTCGTCATCCCGGACAGCGGCTACGTCACGTCGAGCGACAACATGCTGATCCCCAACAAGGCACGGCACAAGACGAACGCCGAACGGCTCATCGACTACTACTACGAGCCGGGCCCGGCCGCGGAACTCGCCGCCTACATCAACTTCGTCTGTCCCGTGGACGGCGTGAAGGACGACCTGGCGAAGCTCGACGAGGAGGCGGCGGACAACCCGCTGATCATTCCCGACCAGGCCATGCAGGCCAAGTCGCACTCCTTCCGCTCCCTGAGCGCGGAGGAAGAGACGGCCTGCGAAGAGAAGTTCGCGAAGCTCACCGGGGCGTGACGACGATGACGACGAAAGCGACGACGAGCCGGCCGGACGCGGCGGACCGCGGCGGCGACGTCCGCCTCACCGGCATCGGCAAGACCTACGGCTCCTTCACCGCCGTGCACCCGCTCGACCTGACCGTGGAACAGGGCTCCTTCTTCGCCCTGCTCGGCGCCTCCGGTTGCGGCAAGACCACCACCCTGCGCATGATCGCCGGACTGGAGGAGCCGAGCAGCGGCACCGTCCACCTCGGCGACCAGGACGTGACCGCGCTGCCGCCCTACAAGCGGCCGGTCAACACGGTCTTCCAGTCCTACGCCCTCTTCCCGCACCTCGACGTCCACGAGAACGTCGCCTTCGGCCTGCGCCGGCGGGGCATCAAGAGCGTGAAGAAGCAGGTCGCGGAGATGCTCGACCTGGTCCAGCTCGGCGAGCAGGCCCGCAAGAAGCCGCACCAGCTCTCCGGCGGCCAGCAGCAGCGCGTCGCCGTCGCCCGCGCCCTCATCAACCACCCGAAGGTGCTCCTCCTAGACGAGCCTCTCGGCGCCCTCGACCTCAAGCTGCGCCGCCGGATGCAGCTGGAGCTCAAACGCATCCAGACCGAGGTCGGCATCACCTTCGTGCACGTCACCCACGACCAGGAGGAGGCCATGACGATGGCCGACCGGGTGGCCGTGATGAACGCCGGCCGCGTTGAGCAACTGGGCACCCCCGCCGACCTGTACGAGAACCCGCGGACCACCTTCGTCGCCAACTTCCTCGGCACCTCCAACCTCATCGAGGCCGAGGTCGACACCCGCGGCGGCGACGACCTCGTCGTGCGGGCGGCCGGCGGCAAGCTGGCGCTGCCGGGCGCCCGGTGTTCCGCGCCCGCGAAGGCGGGTGGCAAGGTGCTGGTCGGCATACGCCCCGAGAAGATCAGCCTCACCCACGCGGACGACGCGGGCTCGGTCCCCGAGGGCCGCAACCGTGTCACCGGAAGGATCCGCAGCAGCAGTTTCATCGGCGTCTCCACCCAGTACGTCGTCGACTGCCCGGCCTGCCCCGAGTTCGAGGTCTACGCCCAGAACATCGACCGCGATCCCCGCCTCGCGCCAGGCGCCGACGTCGTCCTGCACTGGGACCCGGCGCACACCTTCGGGCTGGACGCCGACCAGTCCGTGCTCGCGGGGACGACGGGCGAGGCGGGTATCGCCGAGGGCGGGGCCGCCTGATGCCGACCCTCACCGAGGCGCCGCCACCGCCCTCGCCGCCCGCGCCGGAGAAGAAGCCCCCGCTCCGCAGGGGCCGCTGGACGCCGTACTGGCTGCTGCTGCCCGGCGTCCTGTGGCTGATCGTCTTCTTCGCGGCGCCGATGATCTACCAGGCCTCCACCTCCGTGCAGACGGGCTCGCTGGAGGAGGGCTACAAGGTCACCTGGCACTTCGCGACCTACTGGGACGCGCTGTCCGAGTACTGGCCGCAGTTCCTGCGCTCGGTCGCCTATGCGGCCTCCGCGACCGTGCTGTGCCTGCTGCTCGGCTATCCGCTGGCGTACCTGATCGCCTTCCGCGCGGGCCGCTGGCGGAACCTGATCATGATCCTGGTGATCGCGCCGTTCTTCACCAGCTTCCTGATCCGCACCCTGGCCTGGAAGACGATCCTCGCGGACGGCGGCCCGGTCGTCGACGTCCTCAACACGCTGCACGTCCTGGACGCCACCGGCTGGCTCGGCTGGACCTCCGGCGACCGCGTGCTGGCCACGCCGCTCGCGGTGGTCTGCGGTCTGACGTACAACTTCCTGCCCTTCATGATCCTGCCGCTCTACACCTCGCTGGAGCGCATCGACGGCCGGCTGCACGAGGCGGCGGGGGACCTGTACGCCAAGCCGTCCACGGTCTTCCGCAAGGTCACCTTCCCGCTGTCGATGCCGGGCGTCGTCTCGGGCACGCTGCTGACCTTCATCCCGGCGACCGGCGACTACGTCAACGCGTCGCTGCTGGGCTCGGCCGACACCGGCATGATCGGAAACGTGATCCAGTCGCAGTTCCTGCGGGTCCTGGACTATCCGACGGCGGCGGCGCTCTCCTTCATTCTGATGGCCGCCATCCTCGCCATGGTCACCCTCTACATTCGCCGGTCCGGGACGGAGGACCTGGTTTAAATGGCCTTCGCCGCTTCCCTCGTGAACTGGTTCAAGCGCAATCTGGTCGTCGTCGCCGGACTGCTGACACTCGCCTATCTCCTGCTGCCCAACGTCGTCGTCACCGTGTTCTCGTTCAACAGACCGAACGGACGCTTCAACTACGAATGGCAGCAGTTCTCCACGGACGCCTGGAAAGACCCGTGCGGCGTCGCCGGACTCTGCGGCTCCCTCTCGCTCAGCCTCCAGATCGCCCTCTGGGCCACCCTGTGCGCCACCGCGCTCGGCACCGCGATCGCCTTCGCGCTCGTCCGCTACCGCTTCCGCGCGCGCGGCGCGATCAACTCGCTGATCTTCCTGCCGATGGCGATGCCCGAGGTCGTGATGGCCGCCTCGCTGCTCACCCTGTTCCTCAACATGGGTGCTCAGCTGGGCTTCTGGACCATCCTGATCGCTCACATCATGTTCTGCCTCAGTTTCGTCGTGACGGCCGTCAAGGCGCGCGTGATGTCGATGGACCCGCGCCTGGAGCAGGCGGCGCAGGACCTGTACGCCGGCCCCCTCCAGACCTTCCTGCGGGTCACGCTGCCGATCGCCGCGCCCGGCATCGCGGCGGGTGCGCTGCTCGCCTTCGCGCTCTCTTTCGACGATTTCATCATCACCAATTTCAACGCGGGTTCGACCGTCACCTTCCCGATGTTCGTCTGGGGATCGGCCCAGCGCGGAACGCCCGTTCAGATCAATGTCGTCGGCACGGCCATGTTCGTCGTCGCCGTACTGTTCGTCCTGGCCGCCATGGCCGTCGGCAACCGCAGGAATCGCCGCAAGGCGTGAAGCGCACCTGAGAGAATTCGTGGGGAGTTGAAATCATGGCCCCCAGCGCCATGAGCCGCAGCAACGACTGGACGAAATCCCTTTCCGACGCCCAGCCGGTCCCGTACTGGCTGGACGACCCCGGCCGCCCCCGCCCCGAGCCCGCCCTCACCGGCCCCGAGACCTGCGACCTGCTGGTGGTGGGCGGTGGCTACAGCGGGCTGTGGACGGCGCTGACCGCCAAGGAGCGGGACCCCCACCGGGACGTCGTCCTGGTCGAGGGCCGTGAGGTGGGCTGGGCCGCCTCCGGCCGCAACGGAGGCTTCTGTGCCGCCTCCCTCACCCACGGACTGGCCAACGGCCTCACCCGCTGGCCCGACGAGATCCACCGGCTGGAGGAACTGGGCGCCCGCAACCTCGACGCGATCGAGGCGGCGGTGGTCCGCCACGGCCTGGACTGCGACTTCGAGCGCACCGGCGAGATCGACGTCGCCACCGCGCCCCACCAGGCACGCGAACTGGAGGAGTGGTACGAGGAGATCAGCGCCGAGGGCCTCGCCGAGGGCATCGAGTACCTGGACGCCGGGGCCGTGCGGGAGCAGGTCGACTCACCGACCTTCCGGGCCGGCCTCTGGGACCGGCGGGGCGTGGCGATGGTCGACCCGGCCAAGCTGGCCTGGGGCCTCAAACGGGCCTGCCTCGGCCTCGGCGTGCGCGTCTACGAGCACACCCCCGCGCTCACCCTCAAGCCGTACGGCGCCGGCATGGCCGTACGCACCCCCTACGGCGGGGTCCGCGCCCGCACCGTCGCGCTCGGCACCAACATCTTCCCGAACCTGGTCCGCCGGGTGCGCCCGTACACCGTCCCCGTCTACGACTACGCCCTGATGACCGAGCCGCTCGGCGCCGAGCGGCTGGCCTCGATCGGCTGGCACAACCGCCAGGGCCTCGGGGACAGCGCCAACCAGTTCCACTACTTCCGGCTCTCCGCCGACAACCGGATCCTGTGGGGCGGCTACGACGCGATCTACCCGTACGGCGGCCGGGTGCGGGCCGAGTACGACGACCGGCCCGAGACCTACGCCAAGCTCGCCGGGCACTTCTTCACGTGCTTCCCGCAACTGGAGGGCATCCGGTTCACCCACGCCTGGGGCGGTGCGATCGACACCTGCTCGCGCTTCTCGGCCTTCTTCGGCACCGCGCACCGGGGGAGGGTCGCCTACGCGGCCGGGTACACCGGCCTGGGGGTGGGCGCGACCAGGTTCGGCGCCGAGGTGATGCTGGACCTGCTGTCGGGGGAGCGCACCGAGCGCACCGAACTGGAGATGGTGCGCAGGAAGCCGCTGCCGTTCCCGCCCGAGCCCCTCGCCTGGACCGGGATCGCGCTCACCAAGTGGTCCCTGGCCCGCGCCGACGCGCACGGCGGCCGGCGCAACCTGTGGCTGCGGACGATGGACCGGCTGGGCCTCGGCTTCGACAGCTGAGCCGTACGCCGGACCCCGGTGCTGTGACCCGGGTCACCCCAATGAGATGCGGCAACCCGCGTAATGCTGCCGGGAGACCTCCCTCTCCCTCGTGACGCACCCCGCGTCGACGAGTGAAAGGGAGGTTCCACATGCCTGGTGCGAAGACGGCGGTCGCGTGGCTGGCATCCGTCGCACCGGATCCCGAGGTCTGCCGCCGGGACTGGGAGCGCGACCCGTCGGGCGTCGCGCTGCTGCCCGCGGGCAAGGCCTGGGACGTGCTCATCCTGCCGAGCAGGCTCGGCTATCCGACCCTCGACGTGCTCTCCCGCGTCCTGGACCAACCCGGCCCGGTGCTCGCCGACTTCGGCGACGCGCGCACGGGCTTCTTCGTGCCGGCCGGCACGGCGGCCCGCTGGGTGGGCACGGGCGTCCGGACGGCCGGGCTCGGCACCTGGATCGTGGTGCCGTACCCCGGCGGGCTGTCGTCCGGCGGCACCCGCTGGCTGGTCCCGCCGGACGGGACGGGCACCCTCACCGACCCCTCGCTCCTGGAGCTGGCGATGCACGAGGCGGCGGCGGCTCTCGCGGTGGAGGGGGGCGGGGGGTGAGCGGAGGGTGAGATGCACAAGGGGTTGACAACAGAATTGGTCTGGACCAAGTTGGGCGCGCTCCACCCTCCCCATCTCCCCCATGTCCGGAGGCACTTGTGGAACGCTCCAGACCACTCGCCCGTCGCCCCCTCGTCACGCTGCTCACGGCCGCGGCCCTCGCCGCGTCCGGCCTGACCGCGCTCACGTCGGCCGCCCGTGCGGCCGACGCGGACCTGGCCAAAAACGGCGGCTTCGAGACCGCCCTCGACGGCTGGACCTGTACGGCGGGCGCGATCGTGACCTCGCCCGTCCACAGCGGCACGTCGGCCCTGAAGGCCACCCCGGCCGGCGCCGACAACGCCCGCTGCGCCCAGACGGTCAGCGTGAAACCGGACTCCCAGTACACGCTCTCCGGATACGTCCAGGGCGCCTACGTCTACCTCGGCGCGAGCGGCACCGGCACCACCGACGTCTCCACCTGGACCCAGTCCGCCCCCGACTGGCAGCAGTTGACGACCACCTTCCGCACCGGCCCGTCGACCACCGAGGTCACCGTCTACACCCACGGCTGGTACGGCACCGGCGCCTACCACGCCGACGACATCACCCTGACCGGCCCCGGGGGCGGGACAAGTCAGCCCCCGGCGCCCCCGGGCGGCCTGACGGCCGGCTCCGCGACCTCCTCCAGCATCGCCCTGTCCTGGTCACCGGTACCGGGCGCCACGGGATACGCCGTCTACCGCGACGGCGCCAGGGTCCGCACGGTCACCGGCACCTCCACCACCGTCACCGGCCTGAGCCCCGCGACGGCGTACGCCTTCCAGATCGCCGCGGTCAACGCCGCGGGCGAGTCGGCCCGCTCCGCCACGGTCACGGCGACCACCGCCCAGCGCCCGGACGACGGCGGCGGCTCCTCCGACCTCCCGGCCCACGCCCTGGTCGGCTACCTCCACGCGAGTTTCGCCAACGGCTCCGGCTACACGCGCATGGCCGACGTACCCGACAGCTGGGACGTCATCGACCTGGCTTTCGGCGAGCCCACCTCGGTCACCTCCGGCGACATCCGCTTCGAGCGCTGCCCCGTCGCCGAATGCCCGGACGTGGAGAGCGACGCCGAGTTCAAGGCCGCGATCAAGGCCAAGCAGGCGGCCGGCAAGAAGGTGCTCATCTCCATCGGCGGCCAGAACGGCCAGGTGCAGCTGACCACCGCCGCCGCCCGCGACACCTTCGTCTCGTCCGTCTCCGCGATCATCGACGAGTACGGCCTCGACGGCCTCGACATCGACTTCGAGGGCCACTCGCTGTCGCTGGACGCCGACGACACGGACTTCAAGAACCCGACGACCCCCGTCGTCGTCAACCTCGTCTCGGCCGTCAAGACCCTCAAGGCCAAGTACGGCGACGCCTTCGCGCTGACGATGGCGCCCGAGACGTTCTTCGTCCAGCTCGGCTACCAGTACTACGGCACCGGCCAGTGGGGCGGCCAGGACCCGCGAGCCGGGGCCTACCTGCCCGTCATCCACGCCCTGCGCGACGACCTGACCCTGCTGCACGTCCAGGACTACAACTCCGGCCCGATCATGGGCCTGGACGACCAGTACCACTCCATGGGCGGCGCCGACTTCCACATCGCCATGACCGACATGCTGCTCACCGGCTTCCCGGTCGCCGGCGACGCGGACAACGTCTTCCCGCCGCTGCGCCCCGACCAGATCGCGATCGGCATGCCGGCCTCCGTCAACGCGGGCAACGGCCACGTCTCCCCGGCGGAGGTCACCAAGACCCTGGACTGCCTGACGAAGAAGACCGACTGCGGCTCGTACACGACGCACGGGACCTGGCCGGACCTGCGCGGCCTGATGACGTGGTCGATCAACTGGGACCGGTTCTCGGACTGGGAGTTCCAGCAGAACTTCGACGCGTACTTCGGCTGACGGGCGGCGGGAGCGAACCGCCGGGCGGGGTCCGGCGGGCCACCGACCGGACCCCGGCCAGCAGCACCGCCCCCAGACACCAACTGGCCACCACGTCCAGGGGCCAGTGGTAGCCCCGCCGCACCAGCCCGTAGGAGGTGCCGAGGACCAGTACGGCGCACAGCACGACCAGCGCCCGGCGCACGGCCGGCCGGCGCAGCCGCCCGAGCAGCAGCAGCGTCGCCGCGCCGTACGCGACGACCGCCGTGGCGGTGTGGCCCGAGGGGTAGTAGCCGGTCGCGGGCGGCACCGCCGGGGTGCCGGGCCGGTCGGTCCACTCCTTCAGCGGGACGACCAGCGCCGGCACCAGCACCATCGCCACGGCCGCCGCGAGCGGCGGAAGCCACCAGCGGGCCGTGCCCGAGGCCCGCCCGTGCCACGCCGCGTACGCCAGCGCGACGACGAGCACGGGCCCGGCCACCTGCACGTTGCCCAGGTCGGCCAGCAGCTCGGAGAACCGGTCCGGATGGACGAGCGCCCGGCTCAGCCGCTCGTCCACCCCGGCCAGCGGCCCGTCGGCGACCACCTGCCAGGTGATCAGCGCGAAGAGGAGGACGGGCCCTGAAACGGCAAGGACGGCGAGGACGGCGAGGGGGCCGAGGGACGGGCGGAGCGGGGAGACCGGCATGCGGCCCAGCTTCGCAGGCCCGCCACGCGGAGGCGCCGGCGGCTTCCGGCCCATGAGACACCGAAGGGCCGGCACAAGGGGGGGGGAGTGTGCCGGCCCTTCGGTGAACCACCGCCCCGAGTGCCGAGGCGGTCGTCCTGACCGGAACGCCGCGCGCCCCGGGGGGTTTGGGGCGGGCGACCGTCCGATCGGTGAGGAGATCCGGAACCCGCGGGCTCCGGTTGTGTGCGCGAGGCACGACCAGGTCGAAGCTGGGGAAGCCGCGGCCTGATGAGCCGCCCACAGTCCCCTGTGGGCGGGTGTATCTCTCATCTGCGTAGAACCTACGGCAGGCGGTGCGCCCAGGACAGGGTCACCCGCGTCCTGCCATGCACCCCGCACACCTTCTTCACACGCTCTGCAGCCGCACCGTGCCGACGGGCCGGGACCGGCGCGGACCACGGGCTCAGAGGCCGGCGAGGGCCTGCTCGATGATGTCGAGGCCCTCGTTCAGCAGGTCCTCGCCGATCACCAGCGGGGGCAGGAAACGCAGCACGTTGCCGTAGGTGCCGCAGGTCAGGACCAGCAGGCCCGCCCGGTGGCAGGCCGCGGCGAGCGCGGCGGCCGCCCGCGGGTCCGGCTCCTTGGTGTCCCGGTCCGCGACCAGCTCGATCGCGATCATCGCGCCGCGGCCCCGGACGTCGCCGATCACGTCGAACTTCTCGGCCATGGCGGCGAGGCGGGGCTTCATGACCGCCTCGATGTGCCTGGCCCGGGCGTTCAGATCCAGCTCCCTCATCGTCTCGATGGCGCCGAGCGCGGCCGCGCACGCCACCGGGTTGCCGCCGTAGGTGCCGCCCAGGCCGCCGGCGTGGGCGGCGTCCATGATCTCGGCGCGGCCGGTGACGGCGGCCAGCGGCAGACCGCCCGCGATGCCCTTCGCCGTCGTGATCAGGTCCGGCACGATGCCCTCGTCCTCGCAGGCGAACCACTGGCCGGTGCGGCAGAAGCCGGACTGGATCTCGTCGGCGACGAAGACGATGCCGTGGTCCGCGGCGTACTGGCGCAGCGCGGGCAGGAAGCCCCTGGCCGGCTCGATGAAGCCGCCCTCGCCGAGCACCGGCTCGATCACGATCGCGGCGACGTTCTCCGCGCCGACCTGCTTGGTGATCTGGTCGATCGCCTGGGCCGCGGCCTCCGGGCCGGCGTTCTCCGGACCGGTCGGCCAGCGGTAGCCGTAGGCGACCGGCACGCGGTACACCTCGGGCGCGAAGGGGCCGAAGCCGTGCTTGTACGGCATGTTCTTCGCGGTCAGCGCCATCGTGAGGTTGGTCCGGCCGTGGTACCCGTGGTCGAAGGCGATCACGGCCTGCCGCCCGGTGTACGCACGCGCGATCTTGACGGCGTTCTCGACGGCCTCGGCGCCGCTGTTGAACAGCGCCGACTTCTTGGCGTGGTCGCCCGGCGTCAGCTCGGCCAGCGCCTCGGCGACGGCGACGTAGCCCTCGTACGGCGTCACCATGAAGCAGGTGTGGGTGAAGTCGGCGAGCTGGGCCGACGCCCTGCGCACGACGGCCTCGGCGGACGCGCCGACGGAGGTCACCGCGATGCCGGACCCGAAGTCGATCAGGCTGTTGCCGTCCACGTCCTCGACGACGCCGCCGCCGGCCCGGGTGACGAAGACGGGCAGGGTGGAGCCCACCCCCCGCGCGACCGCGGCCGTACGGCGGGCCTGCAGCTCCTGCGACTTGGGGCCGGGGATGGCGGTGACGACGCGGCGCTCCTGCGGAAGTGCGGTCATGGGGCGGCTCCTGGGGTTCTGCGGGACGTACGGGATCGGGCGCTGCGGACCCGAGGGGCGCTCGGGATCTGCGGGTTCCAGTGGACGTATGCCTTCTTTTCTCGCAGGCTAGGACCGGCCGCGCGGGGTGGGCATGCTCCATGTGGGCGTTGTCCGGGGTGCCGGTTGTCCGCCGTGGACATGTGACGGGGGCGGCGACATCCGGACACGTGCACGCGGGCCCGGCCGCGTAAGCGGTGAACTCCCCCTGCGAGGGCGTTAGATTGGCTCGCTGACGGTGGACGGAGCGGCAGGTCAGGGGGCAGGGGCGATGGAGAGCGACGGGAACCGGGACGCGCGGGGCACGCATGCGAATCCGGTGCCGCGTCCGGCGGCGCCTCCCCAGGTGCCGGGCAGGGCGCCCGCGATGCCGCCGCGACCGGCCCGGGCGCCGGGAGCGTCCGGAGTGCCCGGAGCACCCGGGGCGCCCGCGCAGGCGCCCCGTCCGCCGTCCGCCGTCGCCGACTGGCTGGACGCCCCGCGGCCGAGTGCCCGGACCGGAATCTGGCGGTTCGGCCACCAGCCGCCCAAGGAGACGCCGGAGCGGATCGCCCCGGTGACCGTCGTCGGCATGCTGGTCCCGCTCGCCCTGGCGTTCCTGCTCTGGTCCCTCTGGCAGCGCGGCGTCACCTCCAGCCAGTACGCTCCGCTGCGGCTGTTCACGCCGGAGGAGTGGTGGTGGGGCGGCACGGTGGCGTCCCCCAAGGTCTTCGACGACCGCTCGGTGGCGTCCCCCGGCGCGGAGGCCCTGGTGGTGTACGAGGGCATCGCCTTCGCCCTCCTGGGCTACTTCGTGGCCGCCCTCGGCAGCTGGCGCGCCATCGTCCGGCACTACGTCGTCCAGCGGCCCCAGCCCGCCCGCGCCCTGGCCGCGGCCCTGCTCGCCCTCGTCGCCCTCAGCTTCGTCTTCCCCGACGCCTTCCCGGTCGTCGGATGGTCCCCGGTACCGGTCGTCGACCCGCTGCTCTCGCTCACCGTGCTGATCTCCGGCAGCTACGACCTGATGGCGTCCCAGCTGTTCACGGACACGCTGTACGCGGTCGTCACCCTGCTCGTGGTGTGGCCGTTCGCCCGCCTCGGCGGCTGGCTGCCGTACGCGCGCAAGCTGCTCGCCGCCCGCGGGGCGGCTGCCGCCGACGGGCAGGAGGAGTCCGTACGCCCCCGCTCCCAGTGGCCCGCGCTCCGCGACCTGGGCCAGCACGAGGCCGCCGACCTGCTCGCCGGTGAGGTCGCCGGCGACCGCATGAACGACGTCGACTGCGCCCGCGTGGAGAACGCCCTGGCCGCCGCCCGGCGGGACGCCACGCTGGACGCCTTCCGCGACACCGTCCTGCGGCGCGGTGGCGCGGCCTGGACCCATCCCTCCGGCGCGCGGGACCTGCCGCGCCGGTCCGGCCACCACGACCTGCTGGCCGGACAGGTGCGGATCGGCCGCTGGGCGGCGGGCGAGCACACCCCGCGGCCGTACCACGACGCCGGTGCGGCCCTCGGCCCCGACGTGCTCGGCACCTCGCTGCTCGCCGTCGGCCCCTCCGGGTCGGGCAAGACCCGTACCCTCGTCGAGCCGGTGACCGAGACCCTCGCGCTCCACGCGCTCGCCGGGAGCTGCGCCGTCGTCGCCGTGTCCGCCGCCGGAAGGCCCCTCTGCGCCGACGGCGCCTTCGACGTGATCGTGCGCGTCGGCGACCCCTCCTCCGTGCACGACCTCGACCCGTACGCCGAAGCCGACGACGCGGACCAGGCGGCCGCCATCCTCGGCGAAGCCCTGGTGGGCGACCTCGACCCGGCGGGAGTGCAGGGCGCCGGCACCGCGCTGGCCCAGCTCCTCGGCCCCTACCGTGCCGTGCACGGCCGGTTCCCCTCCCTGCCGGAGCTGCACGAACTGCTGCAGGGCGAGGAGCACGCGCTGACCCGGCTGAGCGAGGCGCTCGCCGGGAGCGGGAACGACGTCATGCGCCGCGAGCTGGAGGCACGCGTCCGGCAGACGGGCACACCGGGCGACGTCGGCCGCGCCCTGGCCGACCGGCTGGCGCTGCTGAACCGGCCGGCGTTCGCCGACTTCTTCGGCGGCGGTGGCGCGAGCCGGCCGTTCTCCCTGCGCGCGGTCGCCCACCACCCGCTGCGGGTGCGGATCGACCTGCCGGAGCAGGGGCACGAGGAGGCCGGCCGGCTGATCACCCGCCTGGTCCTGGCGCAGTTCCACGCCGTCGTCCGGGAGAGCCGGCGCACCCACTTCGCGTGCCTGGTCCTGGACGACGCGACGGGCGCGGTCACCCCCGAGTCCGTCCGCCGCATCCAGCGGCTGCGTTCGCAGAACGCGGGTGTGCTGCTCGCCCTGCGCACCATCGGCGACGTCCCCGAGGCCCTGCACGGCCCCCTCTACGGGGCCGTGGGGTGCAGGATGGCGTTCAGCGGCGTCTCCACCTGGGACGGCAGCCGGTTCGCGCAGACCTGGGGGACCGGCTGGGTGGAGATGACGGAGGTCGCCAAGCACACGGTCTTCGCCGACCAGCCGATGACCCGGTTCTTCCACGCGGTGCGCAAACTGGTGACGGGCAAGGCGGTGACGACCGACGCCGTGACCGTGAAACAGGTCGAGCGGGAGCGCTGGTCGGCGTCGGAACTGGCGAACTCCGTACCGGCCGGGCACGCGGTGCTGTCCCTGACCAGCGTCGAGGGGGAGCACGCGCCGCCGCTGCTGGTGGATCTGCGGGGGTGAGCCCCGGGGCCGGACGCCGGGGACCCGTACAGTGAGGCAGAATCGACACAGGTCGTTCATACAGGACGGCCAAGTGACCACAGAGACTCCACTGACCGCGTACGGACCGCGCACCACCCCGCGCCCCCGGACGCAGACCCGAAGGCCCAGGCCACATGCCTCCCACGCTCGCCTCGCTCGTCCACCACTCGGCGCTCAAACTGACCGTGCGCGCGGGCAAGGACCGCCTCGACGTGCCGGTGCGCTGGGCCCACGTCAGTGAACTCGCCGACCCCGTCCCCTACATGGAGGGCGGCGAACTCCTGCTGATCACCGCCCTCAAGCTGGACGCCGAGGACGGCGAGGCGATGCGCCGGTACGTGAAGCGGCTGGTGGGCGCCGGCGTCGTGGGCCTGGGCTTCGCCGTGGGCGTCAACTACGACGACATCCCCGAGGCGCTGGTGGCGGCGGCCCGCCAGGAGGGACTGCCGCTCCTGGAGGTACCGCGCCGCACGCCCTTCCTGGCCATCAGCAAGGCCGTCTCCGCCGCGATCGCCGCCGACCAGTACCGCTCCGTCACCGCGGGCTTCGCCGCCCAGCGCGAACTGACCTGGCGGGCCCTGACCGACGGCCCGGAGGGCCTCCTCGCCGCGCTCGCCGGGCAGGTCGACGGCTGGGCGGCGTTGTACGACGCCTCGGGCGCCCTGGTGGCCACGGCACCGGCGTGGGCCGGCCGCAGGGCCGCGCGCCTCACGGCCGACGTGCAGCGACTGCGCGAACGCCCCGCACCGGCCTCCTCCGTGGTCGGCGGGACCGAGGACCCCGGCAGGCCGGGCAACGCCGACCGGGTCGAACTGCACTCCCTGGGCACGTCCCGCAGGCCCCGCTCCGCGCTCGCCGTCGGCACCGCCGCCGCCCCCGGCACCGCCGAGCGGTACGCCGTCCACTCCGCCATCGCGCTGCTCACCCTCATCACGGAACGCTCCACCTCCCTGCACGAGGCCGGCCTGCGCATCGACGCCGCCGTGCTGCGGATGCTGCTGGCCGGCGAACCCGACCACGCGCGCACGGTCGCCGGGGACCTGTACGGCGGGCTGCTGGACGCCCCCTTCCGCATCATCCTCGCGGACTCGACCCCGGCGAAGCCCCGCCCCGCCTCCGCCGCCGCACCGCCCACCGCGGACCCGGTCGGCAACCGCCTCGACACGCTCGCCGAGGTCGTGGAGTCCGCGGCGGCCCGCTCCGGCGAGTCGGTGCTCGTCGTCCCCGAGGGCGAGCGCCTGGTGGTGCTGGCCACCGACGGCGGCGCGGCCGTCACCGCCTGCGTCGAGTACGCCGCGTCGCTGGAGGCCGCCCGCCCGGCCCCCGACCCGATGACGGGCGGTGACGAGGAGGGCCTGGTCGTCGGCCTGTCGGCGCCGTCCGGGCCCATCGCCGCGTCCGGCGCCTACAAGCAGGCCGAGCAGGCGCTGTCGGTCGCCCGCCGGCGCGGCCGCGTCTGCGTGGAGCACGAGCACCTGGCGGCCGGGTCGGTGCTTCCCCTGCTGGCCGACGACGCGGTGCGCGCCTTCGCCGACGGCCTGCTGCGCGCCCTGCACGACCACGACGCCACCGGCCGGGGCGACCTGGTGGCCTCCTTGCGCGCGTGGCTCTCCCGCCACGGCCAGTGGGACGCCGCCGCGGCCGGCCTGGGCGTCCACCGCCACACCCTGCGCTACCGGATGCGCCGCGTGGAGGAGATCCTGGGCCGCTCCCTGGACGACCCCGACGTACGCATGGAACTGTGGCTGGCCCTGAAGACGACCTCCCCCACCTGACCAGCACCTTCGGCCCGTCCGGCGGTTGAGGACGAGGCCCGTCCGGGGCCGAGGGCGGGGGTCCGGGCGCGCAGCCCCGGGGACGGGAAGGGACGGCGGGAGCGAAACCCACCACCCCCGGCGCCCCCACCCCCACCACCCCCGGCCGGGCCTCGGC
>NZ_JOFH01000045.1 GCF_000721235.1 Streptomyces olivaceus | reverse complement strand
CGTTCCGAGGACGGACACCCCCCGGCGCGGCCCCGCACCACCCCACAACCCAACGCGCTACCCGCACCCCCACCGAAACCGCACAGGCCGCCGCAGGCATCGCCCCCACCCAAACCACCCACCCACCCACCACGAGAGGCTGACCGACGTGCAAGACGTGCCACCCGACGACCTCCTCGCACGCGCCAAGGCATGGCTGGCCGAGGACCCCGACCCGGACACCCGCGCCGAGCTCGCCGCACTCATCGACGCCGAGGACCACGCCGCACTCACCGCACGCTTCGCCGGCACCCTCCAGTTCGGCACCGCGGGCCTCCGCGGCGAACTCGGCGCCGGCCCGATGCGCATGAACCGCTCGGTCGTCGTCCGCGCCGCCGCCGGCCTCGCCGCGTACCTGAAGAAGCAGGGCCACACAGACGGCCTGGTCGTAGTCGGCTACGACGCCCGCCACAAGTCCGCCGACTTCGCCCGCGACACCGCAGCCGTCATGACCGGCGCAGGCCTCAGGGCGGCCGTACTCCCCCGCCCCCTCCCCACCCCGGTCCTCGCCTTCGCCATCCGCCACCTCGGCGCCGTGGCCGGAGTGGAGGTCACCGCCAGCCACAACCCGCCCCGCGACAACGGCTACAAGGTGTACCTCGGCGACGGCTCCCAGATCGTGCCCCCCGCCGACGCCGAGATCGCCGCGGAGATCGACGCCGTACGCACCCTGCACGACGTCCCCCGCCCGGAGACGGGCTGGCAGACCCTGCCCGGCGACGTCCTCGACGCCTACCTCACCCGCACGGACGCCGTCCTCGCCCCCGACTCCCCCCGCACGGCCCGCACGGTCTACACCGCGCTGCACGGCGTCGGCAAGGACACCCTCCTCGCCGCCTTCGCCCGGGCCGGCTTCCCGCAGCCCGTCCTCGTCACCGAGCAGGCCGACCCCGACCCCGAATTCCCGACCGTCGCCTTCCCCAACCCGGAAGAGCCCGGCGCGATGGACCTGGCCTTCGCGCAGGCCAGGGAGACGAACCCGGACCTGATCATCGCCAACGACCCGGACGCGGACCGCCTGGCCGTAGCCGTCCCGGACGGCACCGACTGGCGCATGCTCCGGGGCGACGAGGTCGGCGCGCTTCTCGCCGCCCACCTGGTCACCCGCGGACGCGGAGCGCACGGCACGTTTGCGGAGTCGATCGTCTCCTCGTCCCTCCTCGGCCGCATCGCGGCGAAGGCGGGCCTCCCCCACGCCGAGACCCTCACCGGCTTCAAGTGGATCGCCCGTGTGGAAGACATCCGCTACGGCTACGAGGAGGCCCTCGGCTACTGCGTCGACCCGGAGGGCGTCCGCGACAAGGACGGCATCACCGCGGCCCTCCTGATCACGGAACTGGCCTCGACCCTCAAGGAAGCCGGCCGCACCCTCCTCGACCTCCTCGACGACCTCGCCGTCGAGCACGGCCTGCACGCCACCGACCAGCTCTCGGTCCGCGTCGAGGACCTCTCCCTGATCGCCGCCGCGATGCACCGCCTGCGCGAGCAGCCCCCGACGGGCCTCGCCGGCCTGCCCGTCACCAACGCGGAGGACCTCACCCGGGGCACGGACACGCTCCCGCCCACGGACGGCCTGCGCTACACCCTCGACGGCGCGCGCGTCGTCGTCCGCCCGAGCGGCACGGAACCGAAGCTCAAGTGCTACTTGGAGGTAGTCGTCCCGGTGTCCGACCACGCCGCCCTGCCCGCGGCCCGCACGAAGGCGACGGACCTGCTGACGGCTCTCAAGCGCGACCTGTCGACCGCGGCAGGCATCTGATCCACCCGGGGGCGTCCTCCCAGGACGACGCCCCCACACACGCTCCCCGGCGCCTCTCCCTCCCCCCTCCCCCTCACCCGGTCGCCAGCAACACCGCCAGCCCCACGCCCCCCACCAGCACCGGCACGAGGATCTCGTACGCCCACCGCACCGTCACCTCGCCCTGCGAGGTCTCGGCGGCCTTGCGCGCCTCCAGCAGGTCCCGCAGCTCGTCCATGACCTTGTCGGTCTCGGCCCGCACGGGCCCGTCCTCCAAGCTCCCGGCACCCCCGGCGCCGAACACACCACCGCCCCCGCCCCCGAACAGGCCCCGCCGCTGACCCCCCTGACCGGCGGCCCGCCGGTCCTCCCGCCGCGCCGCCTTCTTCCGCCCCCGCAGCGAGACGGGAATGGACCACAGCTGGTACTTGTCGCCGCCCTCGGTGAAGACCTCGTTGGAGTAGCCCGACCGGAACGACTCGACCTGCGCCCAGGGGAGCACGATCACCCGGAACGGATTGCGCACCCGCATCCGGTCGTCGTTGGCGTAGACGGCGGGCCGCACGGTGTAGGCGGCGACGAGCGGCACCAGGAACAGCAACGCCGCCGCAGCCGCCCAGGGCGTACGCCCGTCCCCCGCGACCAGGGCGTCGATGCCGAGCCACAGCGCGAGGGCGAGCACGAGGACGCCCCCGGCGATACCCGCGGGCGAGCGGTAGGCCCGGTCCTTGGACACGGGTTCCGACGGCTGCGGCGAGGACGGCTGAGGCTCCGGGGTCGTCATGCTGCCGATTGTGCCCGACCACCCGCCCGAAGCTCACAGCCGGTGCCGCCGCACGCCACACAGCCGGCGCACCCACACCACACACACCACACGCACCCAACGGCCCCGCACGGAACGGACACCGGACTGTGGACAGCCGCTACGCGCGTAGATATGCTCGCCTGGTGACCATGCCCACCTCTGCATCCACCGAAGCCGACGCATCCCCCGCACCCCCCACGTCCGTCACGTCCGCCACGTCCGCGCCCCCCGCCCACGGACTCACCGACGTCACCGCGTCCGACAGCACGCTGCGCCGCTTCCTGCACGGTCTGCCCGGCGTGGACACGGTCGGCCTGGAGGCGCGCGCCGCCTCCCTCGGTACCCGCTCGATCAAGACGACCGCGAAGGCGTACGCCCTCGACCTCGCCATCTCGATGGTCGACCTCACGACGCTGGAAGGCGCGGACACCCCGGGCAAGGTCCGGGCGCTCGGCGCGAAGGCGGTCCGCCCCGACCCGACCGACCGCACCGCCCCCGCGGCGGCGGCCGTCTGCGTGTACCCCGACATGGTGCCGACGGCGAAGGCGGCGGTGGCCGGCTCCGGCGTGAAGGTCGCCTCGGTGGCGACGGCCTTCCCGGCGGGCCGCGCCTCGCTCGCCGTCAAGCTGGCCGACGTGCGCGAGGCCGTGACGGCGGGCGCCGACGAGGTCGACATGGTCATCGACCGCGGCGCGTTCCTCGCGGGGCACTACCTGAAGGTGTACGACGAGATCACCGCCGTGCGCGAGGCCTGCGGCACGTCCGCGCGCCTGAAGGTCATCTTCGAGACCGGCGAGCTGTCGACGTACGACAACATCCGCCGCGCGAGCTGGCTCGGCATGCTGGCCGGGGCGGACTTCATCAAGACCTCCACCGGCAAGGTCGCGGTCAACGCCACGCCCGCGAACACGCTCCTCATGCTGGAGGCGGTCCGCGACTTCCGCGCCCAGGCCGGCGTGCAGGTCGGCGTGAAGCCGGCCGGCGGCATCCGCACGGCGAAGGACGCGATCAAGTTCCTGGTCCTGGTCAACGAGACGGCGGGCGGGGACTGGCTGGACAACCACTGGTTCCGCTTCGGCGCCTCCTCGCTCCTCAACGACCTGCTGATGCAGCGCCAGAAGCTGGCCACAGGCCGTTACTCCGGCCCCGACTACGTGACGGTGGACTGACCCATGGCACCTGACCCCACCCCCGCCCGCACCCCGGTACCCGCACCGGCCCCGGCACCCGCCCCCGCCCCCGCCCCCGCGTTCGAGTACGCGCCCGCCCCCGAGTCCCGCGCGGTCGTCGACATCGCCCCGTCCTACGGCCTGTTCATCGACGGCGAGTTCACCGAGGCCGCCGACGGCAAGGTCTTCAAGACCGTCTCCCCCGCCACCGAGGAGGTCCTCTCCGAGGTCGCCGAGGCGGGCGACGCGGACGTCGACCGGGCCGTGAAGGCCGCCCGCAGGGCCTTCGAGAAGTGGGCGGCGCTGCCCGGCGCGGAGCGCGCGAAGTACCTGTTCCGCATCGCCCGCGTCATCCAGGAACGCAGCCGCGAACTGGCCGTCCTCGAAACCCTCGACAACGGCAAGCCGATCCGCGAGACCCGGGACGCGGACCTCCCCCTGGTGGCGGCGCACTTCTTCTACTACGCGGGCTGGGCCGACAAGCTCGACCACGCCGGCTACGGCGCGAACCCGCGCCCGCTGGGCGTCGCGGGCCAGGTCATCCCGTGGAACTTCCCGCTCCTGATGCTGGCGTGGAAGATCGCCCCGGCCCTCGCGACCGGCAACACGGTGGTCCTGAAGCCCGCCGAGACCACCCCCCTCTCCGCCCTCTTCTTCGCGGACGTCTGCCGCCAGGCCGGCCTCCCCAAGGGCGTCGTCAACATCATCACCGGCGACGGCCGCGCCGGGGCGGCGCTGACCGCGCACCCCGACGTGGACAAGGTCGCCTTCACCGGCTCCACGGCCGTCGGCAAGCAGATCGCACGCACGGTCGCCGGCACCCGCAAGAAGCTCACCCTCGAACTGGGCGGCAAGGGCGCCAACATCGTCTTCGACGACGCCCCGATCGACCAGGCCGTCGAGGGCGTCGTGAACGGCATCTTCTTCAACCAGGGCCAGGTCTGCTGCGCGGGCTCCCGCCTCCTGGTCCAGGAGTCGATCCACGACGAGCTGCTCGACTCCCTCAAGCGCCGCCTGGCCACCCTCCGCCTGGGCGACCCCCTGGACAAGAACACGGACATCGGCGCGATCAACTCGGCCGAGCAGCTGGCCCGTATCACCGCCCTCGCCGACCGGGGCGAGGCGGAGGGTGCCGAGCGCTGGTCCCCGGCCTGCGAACTCCCCTCGTCCGGCTACTGGTTCGCCCCGACGCTCTTCACGAACGTCACCCAGGCGCATTCCGTCGCCCGCGACGAGATCTTCGGCCCGGTCCTGTCCGTCCTCACCTTCCGCACGCCGGACGAGGCGGTCGCCAAGGCCAACAACACCCCGTACGGCCTGTCGGCGGGCATCTGGACGGAGAAGGGCTCGCGCATCCTGGCGGTCGCGAACAAGCTCCGCGCGGGTGTGATCTGGTCCAACACGTTCAACAAGTTCGACCCGACCTCGCCGTTCGGCGGCTACAAGGAGTCGGGCTTCGGCCGCGAGGGCGGCCGCCACGGCCTGGAGGCATACCTCGATGTCTGAGCGACTCAGCGTGCTGAAGACCTACAAGCTGTACGTCGGCGGGAAGTTCCCGCGTTCCGAGAGCGGCCGGGTGTACGAGGTGAGCGACTCCAAGAACAACTGGCTGGCCAATGCCCCCCTCTCCTCCCGCAAGGACGCCCGGGACGCGGTGGTCGCCGCGCGCAAGGCGTTCGGCGGCTGGTCCGGCGCGACGGCGTACAACCGCGGCCAGGTCCTCTACCGCGTCGCGGAGATGCTGGAGGGCCGCCGCGACCAGTACGTCGCGGAGGTCGCCGGCGCCGAGGGCCTGTCAAAGCCGAAGGCGGCGGCACAGGTGGACGCGGCGATCGACCGCTGGGTCTGGTACGCGGGCTGGACCGACAAGATCGCGCAGGTCGTCGGCGGCGGCAACCCGGTCGCGGGCCCCTTCTTCAACCTCTCCACCCCGGAGCCGACGGGCGTCGTGGCGATCCTGGCCCCGCAGAAGTCGTCCTTCCTCGGCCTGGTCTCGGTGATCGCCCCGGTCATCGCGACGGGCAACACGGCAGTGGTGGTGGCCTCGGAGAAGTCCCCCCTCCCCGCGCTCTCCCTCGGCGAGGTGCTGGCCACGTCCGACCTCCCCGGCGGCGTGGTCAACATCCTCTCCGGCCGCACGGCGGAGATCGCCGCCCCGCTCGCCGCCCACCAGGACGTGAACGCGATCGACCTCGCGGGCGCCGACGAGACGCTGGCCAAGGAACTGGAGATCGCAGCCGCCGACAACCTCAAGCGCGTCCTGCGTCCACAGCCTGTGGACAACGCGGACTGGTCGGCTACGCCGGGCACCGACCGCATGACGGCGTTCCTGGAAACGAAGACGGTCTGGCACCCGACCGGCGCCCTGGGCGCCTCCGGCTCCTCGTACTGACCGCCCAGTACTGACCGCCCCACCCCACCCCACGGTCCGGCGCCCGGACCCCGGCCTCCGGCCGACAGGGCCGCGGCTCCTCCCCGACCCGGGGCGCCGCGGCCCGCTCCGCGCTCAGCCCGAGCAGGGCCTCAACTCCGGCCTGCTCGGTGCCGTCTTCCGCCCCGTCAGCGGGGCCAGGTCCTTCATGTACATCTCCGGCCACTCCTCTCCGGCCAGGATCTCCCGGAGCCCCGCGCACACCTTGCTCCGCAGGAGGGGGTCGTCCTTCCGCATCGCCACGCCGTAGGGCTCCGTACCCGCCCCGCTGGGCAGCAGTTTCAGGTGCGCCGGATCGTCCTTGGCATATCCGGCGAGGAGCACGTCGTCCGAGGCGACCGCGTACACGCTCGACTTCCGGTCCAGCAGCCGGTCCACGCACTCCCGGTAGGAGTCGGGCTGCCACTTCCCCGTGGCGTAGCCCTCCTCCTTCAGCTTGTCCGCGTACGTGGAGTCCCGCGCCGTACAGACCTCGACGTGGTTCCGCTTCACGTCGACGGCTTCGTCGAGGTCGTATCTCGCGGAGTTCTTACGCACGAGGAGGCTGCTGCCCGCCTTGTAGTAGGGGCCCACGAACCTGATGTCGTCCTGCTTCTCCCGTTCGGTCGTCATGCTGTACGAGGCGACGACCAGGTCCACGTCCCCGTTCTTCAGCCTGCTCGCCCGGTTGCCCGTGGTCACCGCGTAGAAGTCGACGTCGTCCTTGCCGTAGCCCAGTTTCTCGGCGAGGGCGTAGGCGATGTCGATGTCGAACCCGCTCCACACGTCGGTGTCCTTGTTGTGGAAGCTCAGTCCGGGCTGGTCCTCCTTGGCGCCGATCGTCAGCCTCTTCGTCGCGCTCCTCCACTGCTCCCACGCCTTCTGCGCGTCACCTCCGGCGGCGCCCCGCTCCCCCGCCGCGTCGGCCTGCCCACCCCCCGAGTCGCCCTGCGACGCGAGGAGCCAGCCTCCCGAGGCCAGCAGAGCGGCGCACACCACGGCGGCCGCCGCGGCCTTCCAGCCCCGGAACCGGCCGCGGCCTCCACGCGACGCCGTCGGCGGCGACTCGGGAGGGGCGGCTTCGGAGGAGGGGGTCGCGGGTGCCGGCCCGGACGCCGCCGACGCGGGTCGCGAGGCGGCGGACGGCGTGGAACGGGCCGTGGGTGAGTGCGCCGGGGTCGCGGTCCGGGCGGGGGTCGGCGCACCCGGCTCCGCGAGGACCTCCTGGAGCATCACCTCCACCGAGGCCGCGTCCAGGCGGCTGTCCGGGTCCGTGACCAGCAGCCCCTGGATGACGGGGCTGAGGGGGCCGGCGTAGCGGAGGACGGGTTCGGGCGACTGCCGGATGTTCGCCTGCACCTCCCAGGCCTCCCCGCCGCCGAAGGGCAGCCGCCCCTCGACCATCTCGTACAGGGTGACTCCCAGCGCCCACAGGTCGGAGGCGGGCGTGGGGCCGGGGGAGTCGGGGGCGAAGAGTTCGGGTGCCAGGTAGGGGGGAGTGCCGATGACGCCGCCGTGCCGGGTCACCCGGTCCGCGCCCTCGAAGGTGGCGATGCCGAAGTCCACCAGGACCACCTGGCCGCCGTCCCGCACCAGTACGTTGCCCGGCTTCACGTCGCGGTGCAGGACCGATGCCTCGTGGACCGCCCGCAGGCCGTGGGCCATCTGGAGGCCGATGTCCGCGGCCCTGGGCACGCCGAGGACCCGGTCGCGGCTCAGCAGGTCGGCCAGCGAGGGCGCCTCAAGGAGTTTCATCACGATCCAGACCTGGTCGGCGGTCTCGATCTGGTCGTGGACCGTCACCACGTTCTGGTGCTCGATCTTGGCGAGGGCCTCCGCCTCGCGGCGGGCCCGCTGCACCGCCGCCTTCTGCGTGTCCGGGGTCGTGACGCTGCGGTCGAGGAGCCCCTTCACCGCGACGAAGCGGCGCAGGCGCCGGTCGTACGCCTTCCAGACCTCGCCCATCCCACCGCTGCCGACCGGCTCCAGCAGCTCGTAGCGGTCCTCGATCACGGCGTGCGGAACGGACGGACCGTCGTGCGAGGGGGGTTCCGTCCACTCCTGCGTCGCGCCCGGCTCGGGCACCGGGGTCCGGCCGCCCGTCCAACGGTCCTCGGGACGCCGGCCGGAGCCGCCGTCCCCTCTGTCGAATCCGTCTTCGTTGTGCATACGCCCCCCTGCACCCCTGGCACGAACCTGGATCACCACAGAGTAGACGGCCCCCGTGCCCGTACGCGGATCCGAGAAGGCCGTCACCCGCCCGGCCCGGACAGCCCGGCCCCCGGAAAGCCGGCCCGACCCACCCGACCGGCCCCACCGGCCCCACCGGCCCCACCGGCCCCACCGGCCCCACCGGCGTACAGGCATACCGGCAGACCAAAGGGCCGCGACCTCCCCCTCGGGGAAGTCGCGGCCCGGCGTGCGCGGACCGCGTCAGCGCAGCAGCTCCGTCACCTGCCCCACCACCGGCACCGCGCCCAGCGACTGCGCCTGCGCCACCGGGCCCGTCAGGGCCGTGGACGTCAGGGGCTTGAAGTCGGCGACCTTCGTGCCGACGCCGTTGTCGAGGGGGTCGACTCCCGTGCCGGCGAGCGGGTTGGGCTTGAGGTCGGCGACCGGGCCGGTGACGTAGCCGACGGAGCCGGTGACGGCCGCGAGGCCCGCCTGCGGGTCGATGTTGCCCAGCGAGGTGGGGCGGGTGTGGGCCAGGCCGGCGATCGTCTCGCCGCCGCCGTCCGCCGCGGAAGCTGTCGCCGCTCCGGCGGCCAGGGCGGCCCCGGCGGTCGCGAGGGCGACCAGGGCGCGTTGTGCGTGCGGGGTGCGGGGGGACGCGTGTCGGGCCATCGCTGCTGCCACCTCTTGGTGTGGATTGCTACGGACTGCCCTGTTAACAGCGCACACCGCGATCAGGTCACCGCACGGCGCGGTCGAGATGTGACGCGCGCTGCAAAGTACGCACGCGGGGTCGTAGGAGTGCCGTTCGATGCCTCAGACTGGTGTCCCGTGAGCTCCCATCCGCCCATACCGACGCGAGTCGTGCTGCTCTGCGGCCCTTCCGGCTCCGGCAAGTCCCTCCTCGCCGCGCACTCCGGTCTTCCGGTGCTGCGCCTCGACGACTTCTACAAGGAGGGCACCGACCCGACGCTGCCGACGGTGCCCCAGAGCTCCGACATCGACTGGGACCACCCGGCGTCGTGGGACGCGGACGCGGCGGTCGCCGCCATCGGGGAGCTGTGCCGCACGGGGCGTACCGGCGTGCCGGTGTACGACATCTCGCTGAGTGCCCGCACCGGCGAGGACACGGTCGACATCGGGCGCACGCCGCTGTTCCTCGCGGAGGGCATCTTCGCCGCGGAACTGGTGGAGCGCTGCCGGGAGCTGGGCGTCCTGGCCGACGCGCTGTGCCTGAGCCGGGGGCCGCTGACGACGTTCCGCCGCCGGTTCCTGCGGGACCTGCGCGAGAGCCGCAAGTCCGTGCCGTTCCTGCTGCGCAGGGGCTGGCGGCTGATGCGGCAGGAACGGTCGGTCATCGCCCGGCAGACGGCCCTGGGCGCCCACGCCTGCGACCGGGGCGAGGCGATGGGCCGCCTGGCCGCCGCGGCGGCAGGCCGGTGCGCCACCAGCCGTACGACGGTGTGACGCCTGCCGTCCCGGTAACTGCCCGTACACGCGGGAGCGGGACTGGACGGACCCCCCCGGCCCTTCCAGTCCCGCTCCCTTTCCACTTCCCCCGTGGATCCCCCGTGATCCCCGTCCCCCGTGGTGCACCCCGTGCTTCCCCCGTGGTGCTTCCCCGTGAGTAAGAGCCCGGACCCGTCCCCCTGATACACCCGGGCTCGAACTTTTTTCACGGGGCCCCGCCCCCCTGCCCTCAGGCGACCAGTTCGCCGAAGGCGTCCTCCCGGTCACGGCCGAAGCTGAGGACCTCGTCGTCGCGCAGCCGGCGGAGCGACCGCCAGATGCTGGACTTCACCGTGCCGACACTGATGTCGAGGATGTCCGCGATCTCCGGGTCCGTGCGGCCCTCGTAGTAGCGCAGGACCAGCATGGTGCGCTGGAGTTCGGGCAGCCGGGCGAGCGCCTGCCACAGGACCGCACGCAGCTCGGTGCCGCGCATCGCGTCCATGTCGCCGGGCGTCTCCGGCAGTTCCTCGGTCGGGTACTCGTTGAGCTTGCGGCGCCGCCAGGCGCTGATGTGCAGGTTGGTCATGGTGCGGCGGAGGTATCCGCCGAGCGCGGCCTTGTCGCTGATCCGGTCCCACGCCCGGTAGGTCGAGAACAGCGCGCTCTGCAGCAGGTCCTCGGCCTCGAAGCGGTCGCCGGTCAGGTGGTAGGCGGTCGCGTACAGGGAGGCGCGGCGCTCCTGGACGTAGGCGGTGAACTCCGCCTCCGACGACGGGCGGCGCTCCCCCTCGGCCTCCCCGTACGCGGTCGCCCCGCGCGTCTCCCTCCGGTCCCCCGTGCGTCCCGTTTCCCCCGTGCGTGCGTCGACCACCGTCATGTACCCGGTGTGCTGACGCCCGGTGCCGCGAGCGCACCCCCGCCCGCTCACGGCACCGGACTTCTCGGAACCCCGGTGTGCGTGCACGTCGTGCAGACGCGTGACCACTGCGCTGGTGCTGGTGCCCTTCAGCGTGTTCATCTCGCGCCCCCCGTTCGTGGACTTCCGGTGTTCGGTCTTCTGCCTTGCGACGTACTCCGCCGCGACGTGCTCCGCCGCGCCTTGCTCTGCCGCGGCGTGCTGCGCTGTGCGACGTGCTGTGTTGCTTGTGACGAAAAGCTTGCCCGGGCGACTTCATGGCCGTGTCCGCCGACTGTCACAGAGCTGTCACAGGGCACCGTCACGCGCGCGCCACGGTTCCTTCACAGGGTCCGGCGGCACACTCGGCGGCCTTGTGCACCCACAGGTCGAACACCACGCCCTCCATGGGCCAGAATGAGCGCGTGCCTTCCCTGTTGCTGATCGAGGACGACGACGCCATCCGCACGGCCCTGGAGCTCTCCCTGACCCGCCAGGGCCACCGGGTGGCCACGGCTGCCAGCGGCGAGGACGGTCTGAAGCTGCTGCGCGAGCAGCGGCCGGACCTGATCGTGCTGGACGTGATGCTGCCCGGCATCGACGGTTTCGAGGTGTGCCGTCGCATCCGGCGCACCGACCAGCTGCCGATCATCCTGCTGACCGCGCGCAACGACGACATCGACGTGGTCGTCGGTCTCGAGTCGGGCGCCGACGACTACGTGGTCAAACCCGTCCAGGGCCGGGTCCTCGACGCCCGGATCCGGGCCGTGCTGCGGCGCGGCGAGCGGGAGTCCACGGACTCGGCGAGCTTCGGCAGCCTGGTCATCGACCGCTCGGCGATGACCGTGACGAAGAACGGCGAGGACCTCCAGCTGACGCCGACCGAGCTGCGGCTGCTCCTCGAGCTGAGCCGGCGGCCGGGACAGGCGCTGTCCCGGCAGCAGTTGCTGCGGCTGGTGTGGGAGCACGACTACCTCGGTGACTCCCGGCTGGTGGACGCGTGCGTGCAGCGGCTGCGCGCCAAGGTCGAGGACGTGCCGTCGTCCCCGACCCTGATCCGTACCGTGCGAGGTGTCGGCTACCGGCTGGATCCGCCTCAGTGACACGGGAACACCAGGGGGAAACACGCGGTTGGGCCGCGGCTCGCAAGGGAGTCTGGTCCTGGCTGCGCTTCACCAGCCTGCGCCTGAGACTGGTCCTCGTCTTCGGACTGGTCGCGCTCACCGCCGCCGTGTCCGCCTCCGGCATCGCGTACTGGCTCAACAGGGAGGCGGTGCTCACCCGCACCCAGGACGCCGTGCTGCGCGACTTCGAGCAGGAGATGCAGAACCGGGCGGGCGCGCTGCCCGAGCATCCCACGCAGGACGAGTTGCAGCACACCGCGGGCCAGATGGCCAACAGCAGCCAGCGGTTCGGCGTGCTGCTGGCCGCGGAGAACGCCGCCGGCGAGACGGTGTACGGCAGTTCGGGCGGGCTCGGCGGCTTCGCGCTGTCCGACGTGCCCGAGTCGCTGCGTACGGCGGTGAACAAGGAGCAGAAGGTCACCTCGGCCAACAAGCACGCCTACCACCTGTACTGGCAGCGGACGTCCGACGACGGCACCCCGTACCTGGTGGCCGGCACGAGGGTGATCGGCGGCGGGCCGACCGGCTACATGCTCAAGTCGCTGGAACCGGAGGCCAAGGACCTGAACTCGCTCGCCTGGTCGCTCGGCATCGCCACCGCGCTCGCCCTGCTCGGCTCCGCGCTGCTCGCGCAGGCCCTGGCGACGACCGTGCTCAAGCCCGTGCACCGGCTCGGGGTCGCCGCGCGACGCCTGGGCGAGGGGAAGCTGGACACCCGGCTGCGCGTGTCCGGCACCGACGAACTGGCCGACCTGTCGCGGACGTTCAACAGCGCCGCCGAGAACCTGGAGAAGCGGGTCGCGGACATGGCCGGCCGCGAGCAGGCCTCCCGGCGCTTCGTCGCGGACATGAGCCACGAGCTGCGGACACCGCTGACGGCGCTCACCGCGGTGACGGAGGTGCTGGAGGAGGAGCTGGAGTACGAGGGCGAGGGCGAGGGCGGGAGCTTCGACCCGATGGTGGAGCCCGCCGTGCGGCTGGTGGTGAGCGAGACGCGGCGGCTGAACAACCTCGTGGAGAACCTGATGGAGGTCACCCGCTTCGACGCGGGCACCGCCCGGCTCGTCCTGGACGACGTCGACGTCGCCGACCAGATCACCGCCTGCATCGACGCCCGCGCGTGGCTGGACGCCGTCGACCTGGACGCCGCGCGCGGCATCCACGCCCGGCTCGACCCGCGCCGCCTGGACGTCATCCTGGCCAACCTGATCGGCAACGCGCTCAAGCACGGCGGATCGCCGGTCCGGGTGTCGGTGACGCGGGCGGACGACGAGATCGTCATCCGGGTGCGGGACCACGGGCCCGGCATCCCCGAGGACGTCCTGCCGCACGTCTTCGACCGCTTCTACAAGGCGAGCGCCTCCCGGCCGCGCTCCGAGGGCAGCGGGCTCGGCCTGTCCATCGCCATGGAGAACGCGCACATCCACGGCGGTGGGATCACCGCCGAGAACTCCCCCGAGGGCGGTGCGGTGTTCGTGCTGCGGCTGCCGCAGGACCCGTCGCCCCCGGTGGACGACGACGCCGGGGACGGCGCGCACGGCGGTGACGGCGAGGGCTCCGCGGGTGACGGGAGCAGGGGCAAGGACGCGAAGGGACGGGCCTGATGACCGTACGCCGCCTGCCGGCACTCCCCCGGTTCGCGGTGCCGGCGGCGCTGACGGCGCTGCTCGCGCTGCTCGCCGGGTGCGGCATCCGTCCCACGGAGGTGCCCACGGACTTCGGTCCCGCTCCCTCGCGGGTGCGCTGCTCGCTCGCCGAGCCGGACGCGTCGGCGCGGACCGTGCCCGGGGTGCCGGCGCAGGTGTTCCTGCTGTGCGGCTCGTCGCTGGTGGCCGTGGACCGCACGGTGCGGGTGCCGGACGGCGCCTCCGACTCCGGGCGGCGGGTGCTGGTGGCACAGGGGCTGGTCGACCAGCTCGCCCAGCCGCCGTCGGGCGCCGAGAAGGAGTCCGGGTACACCACGGACGTACGGCAGCGGGTCGCCGTGACGGGGCCGCGCGCCGGCGACCCCGAGGAGACGCTGCGCCTGGACACCGCGCCCGAGGACCTCACCTCGTACGCCCTCGCCCAGGTCGTCTGCACCCTGTCCGACTCGGCCGCGGCGGAGGGCGACGGCTCGGTCGTCCTGGCCGGTCCCGCCGACTCCTCCGCGCGCCGCTACACCTGCACGGACGAGGTCCGGGCCCGCCCCGGCAGCAACGAACCGCCGTCCCGCCGGGTCGGGGGCGGCTGACACCCGCCGCCGCGGCTCCGGCCCGGGGCCCTGGTTCTCCCCCGCCTCCCGGCCGCCCGGCCCGGAGGCGGGCGCTACCTCCGCAGCGACTTCCCGAACCCCGCCGCCAGCGGCATCCGCAGTCCCAGCGGCGGCGGAGCGGCCAGCGCGTCCTCCACCGGGCGCGAGAAGGACTGACCGAACAGCGCGCCCATCACGAAGTCCTCGGCCAGCGCGGCGACTTCCTCCCGGTACTGCCGTAACCCGTGCCCGTCCGAGTGCACCTCGAAGCGGCACACGGCGCGGTTCGCCTTCTTCGCCCGCGCCGCCAGCCGGAACGACAGCTCCGGGTCGCTGCGCTCGTCGTTCGTGCCGTGCACGATCAGCACCTGCCGCCCGGCGAGCTGCTTCACCGGTTCGGGCGGCGCGGCCATGTCGTCCTCCGGCAGCCAGGGGGCGATCGCCAGCACCGAACTGACGGCCTCGTGTCCGGCCGCCCGCAGCGCGGCCCGCCCGCCCATGCCGGTGCCGGCCAGGCAGACGGGCACGTCGCCGTAGCGCCGTACCGCCTCGTCGGCGGCCCATTCGGCGTCCCGGGCGAGGTGCGCCTCCGAGCCGTTCCAGCCTCGGTAGCGGTAGTGCACGACATGCGTCGCCAGCCCCTCGTCCCGCCCCGCGCGCGCCAGCCGGCGCCCCAGCACCCGTACGGACCCGGTCGCCAGCAGGGGCGACGGTCTGCGGCCGGACACCTCGTCGCCGCCGGGGAGCAGCAGCACCACGCCGCTCACCGCCGTTCTCTCCGGACCGAGCGTTCGCCCCAGCCGGGCCCGACGGACCGGCGTCGCTTGCTGTGCCATGGCAGAACATTCTCAGAAGACCGGGTGTACGCCACCTGTCCGCGCAATCACCGTTACATATCGGCGGATGCGTACACCGCGCGGCACTCGCGCGCGCCCGCACCGCCGTTTCCCCGGGGGCCGGGTTCGTCCGATCACCCCGCGTTCTACGCGCGTAGGAGTTAGAGTGCGGACATGACGAGCCGTGCGGAGACGACGAGCCGGAGCACCCCGACGAACACCGCGAGGACCGCGACGCCGGAGAGGACCGCGGGGCCGGAGAGGACCGTGACGCCGGACCGGATCCGCCGGGCGCCGAAGGTCCTGCTGCACGACCACCTCGACGGCGGACTGCGGCCCGGGACCGTCGTCGAACTCGCCCGCGAGACCGGCTGGGCGGACCTGCCCGAGACCGACGCCGACCGGCTCGGCGCCTGGTTCCGGCAGGCCGCGGACTCCGGGTCGCTGGAGCGCTACCTGGAGACCTTCTCCCACACCGTCGGCGTCATGCAGACCCGTGACGCGCTGGTCCGGGTCGCCGCCGAGTGCGCCGAGGACCTCGCCGAGGACGGCGTCGTCTACGCCGAGGTGCGGTACGCCCCCGAGCAGCACCTCGACAAGGGGCTCACCCTCGAAGAGGTCGTCGAGGCCGTCAACGAGGGCTTCCGGGAGGGCGAGCGGCGCGCCCGGGACAGCGGCCACCGCATCCGGGTCGGCGCCCTGCTCACCGCCATGCGGCACGCCGCCCGCTCCCTGGAGATCGCCGAGCTGGCCAACCGCTACCGCGACCTCGGCGTGGTCGGCTTCGACATCGCGGGCGCCGAGGCCGGATACCCGCCCACCCGGCACCTGGACGCCTTCGAGTACCTGAAGCGGGAGAACAACCACTTCACGATCCACGCCGGGGAGGCCTTCGGGCTGCCGTCCATCTGGCAGGCCCTGCAGTGGTGCGGCGCCGACCGGCTCGGGCACGGGGTGCGCATCATCGACGACATCCGGGTCCACGAGGACGGCACGGTAGAGCTCGGACGACTCGCGTCGTACGTGCGGGACAAGCGGATCCCGCTGGAGCTGTGCCCCAGTTCCAACCTCCAGACCGGCGCCGCGGACTCCTATGCGGAGCACCCCATCGGGCTGCTGCGCCGGCTGCACTTCCGGGCCACGGTGAACACGGACAATCGTCTTATGTCCCACACCAGCATGAGCCGGGAATTCGAGCACCTTGTCGAGGCGTTCGGTTACACGCTCGACGACATGCAGTGGTTCTCCGTCAATGCGATGAAATCAGCGTTCATCCCTTTCGATGAACGACTCGCCATGATCAATGACGTGATCAAGCCCGGTTATGCGGAACTAAAATCCGAATGGCTGTTCCAGCAGACGGCTCCCACCAGCAACGATGCAAGCAGCACGGAGTGAGTGCGGCTTGACGGCGAAACGGAAACGCGGATCGGCATTCACCATTCGTCCGCATTTCGATGTTTGCCGCAAGGGGTAGGGCGTGTTTACGGTCGACCACCGCTCACATCCCCGTCTCCCCATTACGAGGACGCATTTCCATGAAGCAGTCTGCTGCCAAGACCCTCGGTGTCGCCGCACTCGGCGCCGCCTTCGCCGCCGCCGGTGCCGGCGCGGCCTCCGCGGCCCCCCAGCTCCCCGACACCGCGCAGACGGTGGACTCCGTCGTAGGCGCGGTCCCCGCGGAGACGGTCTCCCAGGTGGCGCCCGGCGCGGGCAACGTGCTGGAGCAGGGCCGCCGCATCTCGCACACGGGCCTGACCGCCGCCCAGCCGGTCGTCGAGGAGTTGGTCGCCGAGCAGCTCAACGAGGGCCCGACCGAGCCGGCCGCCAAGCTGCTCGGCGGCCTGCCCACGCAGGGCCTGCCCACCCAGGGCCTGGGCGTCAACGGCCTCCCGCTAGGCGGCTGAGCCCGCCTCTCCCTCCCCCACGCGCCGAT
Organism: Streptomyces olivaceus; assembly: GCF_000721235.1. Taxonomy (GTDB): domain Bacteria; phylum Actinomycetota; class Actinomycetes; order Streptomycetales; family Streptomycetaceae; genus Streptomyces; species Streptomyces olivaceus. The sequence goes on along the minus strand of NZ_JOFH01000045.1, from coordinate 23,457 downwards.
GGGGCGCACCCGGTGTCGCCGGGTGCGCCCCATCGGCGTACCAGAGGGAGAGGTACGGGTGTCACCAGGCCGTGCGGGCCGCCTTCTCCTCGGACGGGAGCAGGATCCACAGGGCCAGGTAGAGCAGGAACTGGGGGCCGGGCAGCAGGCAGGAGACCAGGAAGATCACCCGCATCGTGCCGGCGGAGGTGCCGAAGCGCCGGGCCAGCGCGGCGCACACTCCGCCGATCATGCGGCCGTGGGTGGGGCGGGCGAGGCTGGACATCGCGGCTCCTTCGTGAGCGTGTGGGTGGGGCTGCCGTTCGGCTTCCCCTTCATCTGCCCTCCACGCTAAGCGGATGAGCCGGACATTACGCCGCCCTACGGAGCTACTCCGACCCTGGTAATCGTCGGGGTTCGTCCCTGAGCGGGCTCCTCCCGGAGGACGTCCTGCCGGTACTTCCGGTGGAGCCGGGCCCGGCCGGCGGGGACGACGGCGAGGTGCGCGACGGCCACGCCCACCGTGTTCAGCAGCAGCGAGTCGACGTCGACGACCTGCCCAGGGACGCCGGTCTGGAGCAGCTCGATGCCCAGCGACAGCAGGACGGCGGCGGCGAGGGTGCGCAGCAGGGAGACCAGCGGCGAGGCGGCCGGCCGCCCGCCGGCCATCGGCAGCAGGACCCCGAGCGGCGCCAGCAGGGCCAGCGACCCGCCGAGCGACCGGGCCGCCTCGGGCCAGCCCAGCGCCAGGTCGGCGCGGATCCCGGCGAACGGCTGCGTATTGGGCGGCAGCACCCAGGGAACGTCCAGCGGCCGCAGCGTGTACCAGGCGACGAAGACGAGATGCACGACCAGGAGCACACTTCCCGTCGCACGGATGCGGAGCGCGGCGCTGCCGCCGAAGAACCCATGACGCTGCACGCCCCCCTAGACGCGCCCCACGCCCCGCGCGGTTCCGGCTCGGCACCCGAAAGTCAAGAGGGCAGCAGCTTCCCCCGCTTCGACAGCAGGAACCTCTTGAACGCCGCGACGGGCGGCGTGTCCGTGCGCCCCGCGAGCCAGGCGACGCCGATCTCCCGGGCCGCGCGCGGGGCGGTGACCGCCAGCTCGACCACGCCGGGGCGGGGCACGGCCGGCGGGGGCAGCAGGGCGACGCCGAGCCCCGCCGCGACCAGGCCGCGCAGGGTCTCCGCCTCCTCGCCCTCGAAGGCCACCCGGGGCCGGAAGCCGGCCTCCCGGCACAGGTCGTCGGTGATGCGGCGCAGCCCGTAGCCAGGCTCCAGGGTCACGAAGTTCTCGTCGGCGGTCTCGGCGAGGCGGACGCGTCTGCGCCCGGCCAGGGCGTGGTCGGCCGGGACGACCAGGCGCAGCTTCTGCTCGTCGAGCCGGCGGGCGACCAGGTCGGGGGCGTCGGGCACGGGGGAGGTGAGGCAGAGGTCGAGTTCGCCGGCGCGCAGGCGCTCCAGCATGGCCTCGCCGTAGTTCTGGACGAGGCTGAAGCGGACGCGGGGGTGGTCGGCGCGGAAGGCGTGCAGCAGGCCCGGAACGGTTTCGGCGCCCATGGTGTGCAGGAACCCGAAGGCGACCTTGCCGGTGGCGGGGTCGGCGTCCGCGCGGACCTCGTCGGCGGCCCGCTCGACCTCGGCGAGGGCGCGTTCCACGGAGCGGAGGAAGGTGCGTCCGGCAACGGTCAGCGCCAGGGTCCGGCCGCGGCGCACGAAGAGGCCGACGCCGAGGTCCTCCTCCAGGCGGACCAGGGCACGCGAGAGGGTGGACTGGGGGACGTTCATCTCCTGCGCGGCCCGGGTGACGTGCTCGGTGCGGGCCACGCCGGCGAAGTGCGCGAGCCGGGGCGCGAGCAGCGCGACGATGTCTTCCGTGTCACCGGACGATGACAGACGGGGCCGTGAACTCGACTGATGCACCATGGGAACGATTATGGCCATTCCATGCATTGGACGGATGAGTAAGGGGCTCCGTACCTTCGACGCATGACTCCCGCCGATACCGGGGCGTCCACGGTCGTGGACGCCGCATCCGCCGCCTCCGTCCCCGACGTCCCCGAGGCCGCGGAGTCCCCCGAGTCTCCCGAGCCCCCCGACTCGCGCATGGCGCCGGGCGGCCCCGGCTACCGCCGGATGAGTCTCGCGCTGTTCCTGGCGGGCGTCGCGACCTTCGCGCTCCTCTACTCCACCCAGGCCCTGCTGCCGCTGATCTCGGGCGACCTGGGCGGGACGGCGGGCGACGCGAGCTGGACGGTGGCCGCGGCGACCGGTGGCCTCGCGGTGTTCGTGCTGCCGATGAGCGCGCTCTCGGAGCGCTTCGGACGGCGTACGGTCATGACGGCGTCGCTGGCGGTCGCGGTGACCGTCGGGCTGCTGGTGCCCTTCGCGCCGTCGCTGCCGGTGCTGGTCGCCCTGCGGGCGGTGCAGGGCGCGGCGCTGGCCGGGCTGCCGGCCTCGGCGACGGCGTACCTCGCGGAGGAGGTCACCCCGCGGGCGCTGGTCACCGCGATCGGCCTGTTCGTGGCGGGCAACAGCGTGGGCGGCATGAGCGGCCGGATCATCACCGGCTGGGTCGCCCAGGAGTGGGGCTGGCGGGTCGCCGTCGGGGTGATCGGCCTCGTGGCGGTCGGATGCGCGGTGGCCTTCCGGATGCTGCTGCCGGCGCCGACGCACTTCACGGCGGGCTCACTGCGGCCGCGCGTCCTGGCCGGCACGGTCCGCGACCACCTGGCCAACCCGCTGCTGCGGCGCCTGTACGCGATCGGCGCACTGTTCATGACGGTCTTCGGCGGCGTCTACACGGTGATCGGCTACCGCCTGTCCGAGGCACCGTTCTCGCTGCCGCAGGGGCTCATCGGCTCGATCTTCCTGGTGTACCTGGTCGGCACGGTCTCCTCGGCGACGGCGGGCCGCCTGGTGAGCCGGCTCGGCCGGCGCGGCACGTTCTACCTGGGCGCCGGTACGACGGCGGCGGGTCTGCTGCTCACCCTGGCGCCGTTCCTGCCGCTGGTCCTGCTGGGCCTGGTGCTGATCACGGCGGGCTTCTTCGCCGGGCACGCGGTGGCCTCCTCGGCGGTCGGCAAGACCGCCCAGCACGGCCGCGCCCAGGCGGCGGCGCTGTACCAGTCCGCCTACTACGTCGGCTCCAGCGCGGGCAGCACGGTCGGCGCGGTGGCCTTCCACTCCGGCGGCTGGGCGAGCACGGTCGGGGTCGGTCTGCTGGCGGTGCTGGGGGTCGTGGCGATCACGGTGGCCGGCACGCTGGCCGCCCGCCGCAGGGCGGACGACGCGCCGGTGGGGACGCTGGGCCTGTCCCGCTGACCCCCTGCCGGGGGCGCGGGGCCGCGTTCGGCCGACCGCGCAGGGCCGGCCGGGCGGGTCGCCCAGTCCGAGGGCGGCGGGGCGGGGTCGACCATGAGCCCCTGACCTGCGCCCTTTTTGACTGCACAGGCCATTGTCAGTCGCCTGCGGTAGCTTCCGAAGTGCGGGGTGCGAAGACGCGCCCGACGGGACGGCCACAGGGGTGGGTGGACGATGACCAACGGCACCGCGACGACGGAGCTGGACTCGGCGCTGGAGAAGCACCGCACCGAGTTGACGGGGTACTGCTACCGGATGCTCGGCTCCTCCTTCGAGGCCGAGGACGCGGTGCAGGACACCCTGGTCCGCGCCTGGCGGAGCTACGAGAAGTTCGAGGGCCGCTCCAGTCTCCGCTCCTGGCTCTACCGCATCGCGACCAACGTCTGCCTGGACATGCTGTCCGCGGGCAACAAGCGGGCCCGCCCGATGGACCTCACCGAGGCCACACCGCTGGCCCGGGCCGCCCTCTCCCCCCGCCCGGACCACACCTGGCTGGAGCCGATGCCGGACGCCCGGGTGCTGCCCTCGACCGCCGACCCCGCCGAGGCCGCGGTCGCCAAGGAGTCCGTGCGGCTCGCCTTCATGGCCGCCCTGCAGCAACTGCCGCCCAAGCAGCGGGCGGTGCTGATCCTGCGCGAGGTGCTGGCCTGGCGGGCGAGCGAGGTGGCCGAGCTGCTCGGCACGTCGGTCGCGTCGGTCAACAGCGCGCTGCAGCGGGCCCGCGCCACGCTGGCGGAGCGGGCGGACCGGGGCGACGGCGCCGCGGTGTCCGACCCGCTGGACGAGGAGCAGCAGAAGCTCCTGGAGCGCTACGTCGCGGCCTTCGAGGGGTACGACATGACGGCGCTGACCGCGCTGCTGCACGAGGACGCGGTCATGACGATGCCGCCGTTCGACCTGTGGCTGGCCGGTCCGGCGGACATCACCGGTTTCATGACGACGCTCGGCGCGGCGTGCGCGGGTTCCCGGCTGCGGCGGGTGGAGGCCAACGGACTGCCGGCCTTCGCGCACTACAAGCCGGACCCGGAGGCGGGCGGCTTCGCGCCCTGGGCGGTCCAGGTGCTGGAGATCTCAGACGGCCGCATCACCGGGTTCCACTGCTTCCTCGACACCAAGCGGTGGTTCCCGCTGTTCGACCTGCCGCTCCGTCTCGAAGCGGAGGCCGACTAGGTCGAGCAGCGCGGGCAGGGCGGGGTCGGGGTCGCGCAACCGGATGCGGCCCCCGGCCCGCCGGGCGGTCAGCTCCAGCCGGGCCAGCAGATCGACGACGGCGAGTCCCGGCGGCCCCAGCCCGCCGACGTCGCAGACCACCACCCCGGCCCGGGTGGTCCCGAGGAGTGCGCGGACCTCGTCACAGAGCCGGGGCGTCTCCCCTCGGGAGACGGGCCCCGGCAGCACGAGCACGGCGGGTGTCACGGCGTCCACGTGCGGTAGACCCGGCGGGGGGTGCGAACTCATCGGTGTCCGCGATCAGAGATCACATTGACCTGCGCGCATCCCTCACCGGAGGGTTTGCTGTATGCCCCACGTACCGCCTCCCCGCCCCGCCCCGCCGGACGCCGGCGTCCCCGCCGTCCTCTTCGGGGAGGCGGCGCCGTGCAGGGGGTGCTGACCGGTTTCGCGGTCATCGCGGTGGTCATCGCCGTGGGGTACGTGCTCGGTCTGCGGGGCCATCTCGGCCCCCAGGGGCGCGAGGTCCTGACGAAGCTCGCCTTCCACGTGGCCTCCCCCGCCCTGCTGTTCACGACCCTCGCGGAGGCCGACCTGTCGGTGGTCTTCTCCAGCCGCCTGCTGGTGACGGCGCTGTCGACGGTCGCCGTCGCCGGGGTCTTCGTCGCGGTGGGCGCCGTACGGGGCTGGGGCGTGGGCCGTACGACGATCGGCGCCCTGTGCTCCGGCTACGTCAACTCCGGCAACCTCGGCATCCCCATCGCCGTGTACGTGCTGGGCGACGCCTCCCTGGTGGCGCCGGTGCTGCTGTTCCAGCTGGTGCTGGTGACACCGGTGGCGGTGACGATCCTCGACCTCTCCGGCGGCGGCGCGCAGGGGCGTCCGCTGTGGCGGCGGCTGCTGACGCCGCTGAGCAATCCGATAGCCCTGGGCTCGCTGGCCGGGGTCGCGGTCGCCGCGAGCGGTCTGCGGGTGCCGGCCCCGGTCATGGACCCGCTGACTCTCATCGGCAACATGTCGGTCCCGGCGGTGCTGCTGGCCTTCGGCATCTCCCTGTGCGGTTCGACGATGCCGATGCGGGGCGCGGACCGGGAGCCGGTACTGCTCGCGGTGGCGCTCAAGGCGGTGGGGCAGCCCGCGGTGGCCTGGGCCCTGGCCTCGGGCGTCTTCGGCCTGCGGGGTGCGCAACTCCTCGACGTGGTGGTCACGTCGGCGCTGCCGGCCGCGCAGAACCTGTACACCTACGCGTCGACGTACGAGGTGGGCGAGCGCCTGGCGCGGGACGCGATCCTGGTGTCGACGGTGGTGTCCGTGCCGGTCCTGGTGGCGGTGGCGGCGGTGCTCGGGTGACGCCGGGGAGGTGAAGGCCCGCGCCCGCCGCCCACCGCCTGACGCCGAGGCGTCGGGCGGTGGGCGGCGGGCGATGGACTGCGGGCGGCGCCCCGCTCAGCCGCTGTTGCCGACGGTCCGGCCCGGTCCGGCCGCCGGCAGGTCCGGTTCGGAACCCGTACCCGCGCTCGTGCTCGTGCCCGTGGGGTCGGCGTGCTGGTCGGTGTCCCGGACGCCCGCCTGGTAGCGCATGAGCGCGCATCCGGCCAGCGCCACCAGGCAGATGACCGCGACGATCAGCAATGCGTTGTCGACGCTCCCGGTGCGCGACTCGACCTGGCCGAGGAGCGTGGGCGCGACGAAACCGCCGAGGTTGCCGACCGAGTTGATCAGCGCGATGCCCGGGGCGACCATCGCGCCTACCAGGTACTGCTGGGGGATCACGTAGAACGAGGAGGCCGCCACCTTGAAGCCGATCGTGGCGACGATCAGCATGACGACGGCCAGCACCGGAGAGGCGAGGGCGGCGGCGGTCAGGCCGACGGCGGCGAGCACGAACCCGGAGCCGAGGACGGTGCGGCGGAGCCCGGTGCGGTCGGAGATCTGACCGGCGGCCAGCACCGCGAAGAACGCCACGGCGAACGGCACCACGGAGATCAGGCCGATCGTGAACTCGCTGAGTCCCCCGATGTCGCGCACGAAGTCCGGCAGCCAGAAGGTGACGGCGTACTGGGCGAGCTGGGCGGCGAAGTACACGAAACAGAAGAGCAGCATCTGCGGGTCGCGCAGCATCGACCAGCGGGAGGGGGCCTTGTCGGTCTTCGTCGCGACCCGCTCGGCCTCCTCGGCGACGAGCCGGTCGATCAGGGCCGTCTTCTCCTCGTCGGAGAGCCAGGGCGCCTCGGACGGGTGGGAGACCAGCCGGGTCCACACCACCAGGCCGATGAGGACGGCGGCAAGCCCCTCGATGAGGAACATCCACTGCCAGCCGTGCAGCCCGAGGGTGTCGTCCATGCTCAGCAGGGCACCGGAGAGGGGCCCCGCGATGACCGCGGCGAGCGCCGACGCCGAGAAGAGGGCGGCGTTGGCCCGGCCGCGGGTGGCGTTGGGGAACCACTGGGTGAAGTAGAAGATGACGCCGGCGAAGAACCCGGCCTCGGCGACGCCCAGGGCCATGCGCAGCGCGTAGAAGACGGTCTCGTTGTGCGCGAACATCATCAGCGCCGAGACCAGGCCCCAGCTGATCATGATGCGGGTCAGCCAGAACTTCGCGCCGTAGCGTTCGAGCAGGATGTTGCTCGGGATCTCGAAGACGGCGTAGGTGATGAAGAACAGGCCGGCGCCGAGGCCGTAGGCGGCCGCGCCGATGCCCGAGTCCGACTCCAGTGCGTCCTTGGCGAAGCCGATGTTGACCCGGTCGATGTAGTTCACGACGAACATCAGCATGGTCAGCGGGACCAGGCGCCAGTAGGCCTTCTTCGTGGCGGCGGTGAGCGCCGGCGGGTCGGTGACGGCTGCGGGAGAGTGCTTCATCGCACCTGCCTTGGGGCGAGTAGGGGCAGTGACTGGCGCTGCGGCGCCGGAAAAGAGGGGGGTGTGCCCACCGGGCCGGGCGACGGCGTCGCGCGGCGAGCGGGGCTCGGGCGGGGGCGCGTTGGGGCGCTGGGAGGGGATCAGGAGACGGCTCGTGCGTGCCGCTCGGCGCGCGGACGCGGGTGGGGGGTGAGGCGGTGCGGGGAGCCGGGAGAGAGCATGGTTCTGTTCGTGCGGCGCGGCGGGGCGGGCCGCGAGGACTCAGTAAGTCCTCAGTGAGTCCTCAGTGAGTCCTCGGTAAGCCCTCAGTACGACCGACGTGCGGGCTCACCGTGGGCTCACCGCGGGCTCAGTGCGAACGTTCCGCGGCCGGTGCGGGGTCGACGTGTCCGTCGAGGGCGGGCAGCACCCGCTGGATGAAGCCGGAGATGTGGGCGGCGAGCAGCTGCGCGGCCCGGTTGGCGTCCCCCGCCTGGGCGGCGGCGAGGATGTCCTCGTGCTCCTCCGCCTCGTCGCAGGGCCCGCCGGCGGACCGCCAGCCCGACACGCTGACCAGCGCCGCCTGGTCCCGCAGGTCGTCCAGGGTGCGGACGAGGATCGGGTTCCCGCAGGCCATGTAGAGGGCCTGGTGGAACTCGCGGTTGTGCAGGCTCATCTCCGCGGTGTCGCCGGCCCGGCCCGCCTCGGCGGCCAGGTCCAGCGAGCGGCGGGCCGCGCCGAGGTCACCGCCGTTGCGCACCGCGCGGCGGACGCCCTCGGGTTCGAGCAGCAGGCGCATGTCGTACACCGCGGCGGCGGCCGCGCTGTCCATCGCCCGGACGCTGGCGCCCCGGTAGGCGCTCAGCACCACGAGCCCGGAGCCGACGAGGGTCTTGAGTGCTTCGCGGATCGGGGTCTTGGACATGCCGAGGGAGGCCGCGATGTCGGACTCGACGAGCGGCTGGCCCGGACGCAGCCGGCCGGTCAGGATCGCCCGCCGGATGACGGACGCCGCCTGTTCGGTACGGTTGGCCAGCGGATCCACGTGCGCGAGGGAGAGTTCGACCGGGGCGAATTCCTCGCCCGTCGTGCGACGGTTGCTCACCGACTCTCCTCTCGCGTATGAGATACGACCCTACGGCCCTCCGCCCGGCCGGGTCAACGCCCGGACCGCCCGCGCCACTCGGCCCGCACGACCCACTCGGGCCCCGCTCAGGCGACGCCGTCGGCGGTGACAGTCCAGGTGTTCACGGCCTGCTTCCTGATCAGGTCCAGGTCGTAGCTCACGCCCACCCCGTGACCGGAGGGGACCGGCAGCGTGCCGTCCTCGCCGATGCTCGTCCAGTCGTCGGTGTAGCCGCAGGTGTAGATGTGCGGCGAGGGGTTCGAGTGGTGCGGGGAGACGTTGGCGACCTCGTACATCGAGGTGCCCTGCAGCGAGGCGACGAGGTGGCGGTGGACGGGGCTGGGGCCGTGCACCTCGACTTCACGCCCAGCGACTGCGCGAACTTGATGGTGGTGAGGGACCCGGTGACGCCCAGGTCGTAGTGCGCGTCAACGCGCAGCAGGTCGGTACCGCCGGCCAGCAGGAAGTCGGCCTTGGCCTCGGGACCGGGCACGTGCTCGGTCTGGAGGATGGGGATGTCGAGCGCGTCCCTGAGCTGCCGGTGCTGGTGGACGCCGACGCCGATGGGCCGCAGCGGGTCCTCGTACCAGCGGAAGGCGGCCTCCTGACACGCCTTGCCGACGAAGATCGCGTCGCTGAGCGAGTCGAAGACGCAGGCCGGGTCGAGCATCAGCTCGGCCCGCTCGCCCAGGACCTCGCGCATCCGCGTGACGTTGCGCGCCTCCTCCCACTTGTCGCCCTCGTGCCAGCTGTGCATCTTGAACCCGCGCCAGCCGGCCTGCTGGAGCTGCCCGAAGAACTCGACGACCTGCTCGGAGGAGGACAGGCTGCCGGCCCGGTCGCCGTTGACGGTCGAGGCGTAGGCCGGCACGCGGTCGCGCCAGCCGCCGAGCAGCTCGGCGAGGGAGGCGCCGTAGGCCTTGCCGGCGAGGTCCCACAGGGCGTTGTCGACGAAGGAGAGGCCGTAGTTGTGCATCGGCCGCGCCATGCGCCGGGCGGTGCGGAACAGCCGTTCGCGGTGCTGCCAGTCCCGCCCCACGAGGACGCGCGCCACGTCCACGGCCTGGAGCGCTGCGGCGCCGGCCGTGGCGTGGTAGGCGTACTCGCCGGTCAGCCCGTCGGCGGTGTGCACGCGCACCATCAGGTGGCCGCGCCGGCCGACGCTGCCGGGGCTGTAGTACCACGAGCCCGCCCGGTCCTCGGAGTCGAAGGTCCGGAGGTAGTCCGGCTCGTCCTCGTTGAACTGGATGATCTCGACCTTCTCGACGAGTGACATGGCGTTCGTTCCTCTCGTGTCCCGCACTGGTGCCTGCCGGTTCGGGGCCGGCCGATCCGAACTGCGTCGTACAGCTGCGTCGTATATCTCGTATACGAGAGCCGAACTTAAGCAGCACGTCTCGGCACGTCAAGGGTTGCGGGCGGGAAACCTCGTCGACATCACCGCACGTACACCGACCAGGACGCCGGGTTTACGGTGATACGGACCCGCAAGGCCACCACCTCGCCCTTGACCGGCTCCCCTCTCACCCCTACTTTCATATCTCGTATATGAATGAGTGTCCGCGTCGTCCGCGGCACCCCTGAACGGAGGAGAGCATGGACCCCGCACACCTGCGGTCCCGACTGGCCACCGTCGTCGCGATCACCCCGACCCCCTTCACCGACAAGGACGAGGTGGACCGGCCCGTCCTCGAACGCGTCGTGGCGCGTCTGGTCGACGGCCGGGTCGGTGTGGTCACCGTCAACGGCAACACGGGCGAGTTCTACTGCCTGACCCCCACCGAGCGCCGCACCGCGGTCGACGTGGTGGCCGCCGGTGCCGCCGGCCGCGCCCTGCTGCTGGCCGGTGTCGGCTTCGACGTCACGACCGCGGTCGACGACGCGCGGTACGCCCGCGACCGGGGCGCCGAGGCGATCATGGTGCACCAGCCCGTGCACCCCTACGTCTCCGCCGAGGGCTGGGTCGACTACCACCGCCGTATCGCCTCGGCCGTTCCCGATCTCGGGATCGTGCCCTACGTCAAGAACCCGGCGATCGGCCCCGGCCACTTCCAGGAGCTGGCCGACGCCTGCCCCAACGTCGTCGCCGTGAAGTACGCGCTGCCGGACACCGCGGCCTTCGCCGTCGTCGCCCGCCAGGCCGGTCTGGAGCGGTTCACCTGGATCGCGGGCCTCGCCGAGCTCACCGCCCCCGGCTACGCGGCCGTCGGCGCGCAGGGCTTCACCTCGGGGCTCGCCGCCATCGCCCCGCACCTGTCGACGGGGATGCAGGACGCCCTGGCCGCCGGGGACTTCGACAGCGCGATGAAGACGTGGGACAGCGTGCGCGAGTTCGAGGAACTGCGCCTGGCCCGCAACAGCGCGGACAACGTCAGCGTGGTCAAGGAGGCCCTGCACCAGATCGGGCTCGGCAGCTCCTGGGTCCGCCCACCGTCCGCCCGGCCGGCGCCGCAGGTCCGGGAGCGAATCAGCGCCATCCTGGAAACGTGGGGAGTCAAGTGAGCGGCGAGACCATCACCACGGCGGACCCGAGCACCGGAACCGTCACCGGCACCGACCTGCGCACCAGCAGCGACGAGGACGTCGCGGCGGCCTGCGAGGCGGCCTCCCGGGCCACCGCCGAACTGGCCGCGCACGGCCGGCCCTTCCGCGCCGCGCTGCTGCGCCGCATGGCCGACGCGCTGGAGGCGGAGGCGCCCGAGGTCGTGGCCACGGCCGACCGGGAGACCGCGCTGGGCACCGCCCGCCTGAACGGCGAACTGACCCGCACCGCTTACCAGTTCAGACTGCTCGCCGACGTCGTCGACGAGGGCGGCTATCTGGAGGCGACGGTCGACCACGCCGGCGACACCCCGATGGGCCCCCGTCCCGACCTGCGCAGGATGCTGGTCCCCCTGGGGCCGGTGGCGGTCTTCGGGGCGAGCAACTTCCCGCTGGCCTTCTCCGTGCCGGGCGGCGACACCGCCGCCGCGCTCGCCGCGGGCTGCGCCGTGGTCGTCAAGGCGCACAGCAGCCACCCGCTCACGTCGGCCCTGTGCGGGCGCATCCTCCAGGACGCCGTCCGCGCGCACGGGGCGCCCGAGGGCACGGTGTCCCTGGTGTACGGCACCGACGCCGGTCTGACCCTCGTCGCCGACCCGCGCATCACGGCCGTCGCCTTCACGGGTGGCCACGCGGGGGCTGCGGCGCTGAAGACGGTGATCGCCGCGCGTGACGTGCCGATCCCCTTCTACGGCGAACTGGGCGGCGTCAACCCGCTGGTGGTCACGCCGCTCGCGGCCGAGGAGTGTGCCGAGTCGATCGCCGAGGGCCTCGTGGACTCCTTCACCCTGGGCGGCGGCCAGTTCTGCACCAAGCCGGGCCTCGTCCTGGTGCCGGGCACCCCGGCCGGTGACGGCCTGGTCGACGCCGTACGCCGACGGGTCGCGGCCCGCCCGCTCCCGGCCATGCTGAACGACCGGATCGCCGCCTCCTACGCCGGCGGCCTCGACCACCTGGCCGCCACCGCGGACCTGACCCGCTCCGCGGAGCCGGACCGCGAGGGCTACCGCACCCGGCCGGCGGTCGCGGTGCTGGACGCCGAGCAGTTCGACGCCGCCCGCGTGGAGGAGGTCTTCGGTCCCGTCGCCCTCCTAGTGCGCTACCGCCCCGAAGCGCTGGACCCGCTGCTCCGGGAGCTGCCGGGCGCCCTGGTCGGCACGGTCCACGGCGGCAGCGGCGACGACCCGGTGCGCGACGGCGCCGCCGCGGCGCTCGCCGGGCGGAGCGGCCGGGTGCTCTTCGACGGGTATCCCACGGGTGTGGCGGTCAGCTGGGCGCAGCAGCACGGCGGGCCCTGGCCGGCCACCGACAACCAGCACACCTCCGTGGGGCCGGCCGGTCTCCGCCGCTTCCTGCGGCCCCTGGCCTGGCAGAACAGCCCGGCCCACCTGCTGCCGCCCGAACTGCGTGAGGGGGACGCCTCAATTCCGCGCCGGGTCGACGGCCGGCTGCGGCTGCCGGGGTGACCGGACCGACGCGCCCGAACGGGACGCCGCCCATCGCCACCCGGCGGCGCCCTCCCGGTGTCAGGCCTCGGGGAACTCGCCGGTGTCGAGGACGAGGTCGAAGGGGGCGGGGAGATTGAGGGGGTCGCCGAACTTCGCAGCGCTCAGCACGCGGTAGACGTCACCCTTCGGTTCGCCGTACAGCGTCGCCGTGGGTCCGCCCGGGGCCCAGCGGTCGACGAGCAGGTAGAGCGGGATGCCGGCGGTGGCGTAGGCGGCGGGCTTGGTGATGCGGTCGTGCCGGGCGTTGGAGCGGGAAGTGATCTCGACGACGAGTTCTGCGAGGGCGGCGGGAATATGGGTATCGGGCCCCGCGTGGTTCGGCCGCTGCGTCACGAGAAGGTCCGGGATGAGCATCCCGAGCCGGGACGGCACGGAGAGGGCGAGTGTCTGATAAACCCCCCAATGGACGGGAATCACCGAGTACAACCCCCGCTGGATACGTTCGGTGATGTCGTTGTGAGGCAGTCCGGGAGCAGGTGACACGGTGACGATCCCCTCGATGATCTCCACCTTGCTGCCCTCGGGCCACTCCATCTCCTCCCAGAACCGGACAAGCTCGTCCCAGCTCTGTTCGGGATCCTGGCTCACGGTGAGTGCGCTCATGGCGGTTCTCCTATCGGTGCGTCACCGATCCCAGCATGCCGAACGGGACCGGTACTGGTCTACCGATCCCGTTCACCCAGATGGGGAAACTGCAGGTCAGGCGATACGTTCCCGCACCACCGGCGACGCCGTGAAGGCTGTGCCCGCCGGCGCCACGTCGTACGCGCCCTCCACCGCCGCGAGGGCGTACGCGAAGCGGTCCGGGGTGTCCGTGTGGAGGGTGAGGAGGGGCTGGCCGGCGGTGACGGTGTCGCCCGGCCTGGCGTGCAGCTCGACGCCCGCGGCGGCCTGCACCGGGTCCTCCTTGCGGGCGCGGCCCCCGCCCAGGCGCCAGGCGGCGACGCCGATGTCGTAGGCGTCGAGGCGGGTCAGGACGCCGGAGGAGGGCGCCTTGACGACGTGCTGCTCCTTCGACGTGGGCAGCTGCGCGTCCGGGTCGCCGCCCTGGGCCGCGATCATGCGGCGCCACACGTCCATGGCGGAGCCGTCGGCGAGGGCCTTCGCCGGGTCGGCGTCCTTCAGGCCCGCGGCGTCGAGCATCTCGCGGGCCAGGGCGAGGGTCAGCTCGACCACGTCGGCCGGGCCGCCGCCCGCCAGGACCTCGACGGACTCGCGGACCTCCAGGGCGTTGCCCGCCGTCAGGCCCAGCGGAGTGGCCATGTCGGTGAGGAGGGCGACCGTCCGCACGCCGTGGTCGGTGCCGAGGCCGACCATCGTGGAGGCCAGCTCCCGCGCGTCCTCGATGGTCTTCATGAAGGCGCCGGAGCCCACCTTCACGTCCAGGACCAGCGAGCCGGTGCCCTCGGCGATCTTCTTGGACATGATGGAGGAGGCGATCAGCGGGATCGCCTCGACCGTGCCGGTCACGTCGCGCAGGGCGTAGAGCTTCTTGTCGGCGGGCGCCAGGCCGTCGCCCGCCGCGCAGATCACCGCGCCGGTGGTGTCCAGGACGTCCAGCATCTCCTCGTTGGACAGGAGCGCGCGCCAGCCCGGGATCGACTCCAGCTTGTCCAGGGTGCCGCCGGTGTGGCCGAGGCCGCGGCCGGAGAGCTGCGGGACGGCCGCGCCGCAGGCCGCCACCAGGGGCGCCAGCGGCAGGGTGATCTTGTCGCCGACGCCGCCGGTGGAGTGCTTGTCCGCGGTCGGGCGGGACAGGGACGAGAAGTCCATGCGCTCGCCCGAGGCGATCATCGCGGCCGTCCAGCGGGCGATCTCGGCGCGGTTCATGCCGTTGAGCAGGATCGCCATCGCGAGCGAGGACATCTGCTCGTCGGCCACCTCGCCGCGCGTGTAGGCGTCGACGACCCAGTCGATCTGCTCGCCGCTGAGCTCGCCGCGGTCCCGCTTGGTGCGGATGACGGAGATGACGTCCATGGCCATGTCTGGCTTTCCTAACGCGAGTTGCTACTTGGTGAGGTACTCGGGCCCGAAGGCCTGCGGGAGCATCCGGGAGAGGGGGAGGATTCCCTCCGGAGTCTCCAGGAGCATCTCCGGGCCGCCGAACTCGTACAGCAGCTGCCGGCAGCGGCCGCACGGGACGAGTACCTCGCCCTCGCCGTCGACGCAGACGAAGTGCGTCAGCCGGCCGCCGCCGGTCAGCCGGAGCTGGGAGACGAGCCCGCACTCGGCGCACAGGCCGATGCCGTAGCTGGCGTTCTCCACGTTGCAGCCGGTGACCGTGCGGCCGTCGTCGACCAGGGCGGCGGCGCCGACGGCGTAGCCGGAGTACGGGGCGTAGGCGCGGGCCATCGCCTCGCGGGCGGCGGTGCGCAGCGCGCCCCAGTCGACGGCGGTCACTTGCCCTGCCCCTTCCGGTACGGCATGCCGTCCGCCTTCGGCATCCGCAGCCGTTGCGCGGACAGGGCGAGGACGACGAGGGTGACGACGTACGGCGTGGCGGAGACGACCTGGTTCGGGACCTCGTTGGTACCGGCGTACCAGGCGAAGACCAGGGCGCCGACGACCAGGGTGATCACCGCGTGGACGTACTTCTTGCGGACGGCCAGCCAGATGGCGCCGGCGACCAGGAGCAGCGCGCCGAGCAGCAGCAGGGCGTGGACGTTGGCCGAGCCGCCGCGCAGGTTGAGGCTGTCGGTGTAGCCGAAGAGCCCGGCGCCGATGGCGAGCCCGCCGGGCATCCAGTTGCCGAAGATCATCGCGGCGAGGCCGATGTAGCCGCGGCCGCTGGTCTGGCCCTCCAGGTAGAAGGGGTTGGCCACGATGGAGAGGAAGACGCCGCCGAGGCCGGCCAGGCCGCCGGAGATGATCACGGCGAGGTACTTGTACTTGTAGACGTTGACGCCGAGGGACTCGGCCGCGATCGGGTTCTCGCCGCAGGAGCGCAGACGGAGGCCGAACGGGGTGCGCCACAGGATGTACCAGCTGGCCGGGATCAGGGCGACGGCGATCAGGGTCAGCCAGGAGACGTCGGTGACCAGGCCGCCGAGCAGCCCGGCGAGGTCGGAGACGAAGAACCAGTGCTGGTCGTTGAGGCTCTCCAGGGCGCCTGACAGGCCCGGGATCGAGAAGTGGCCGAGCGAGTCGACCGGCGGGGACTGCTTGGCGGAGCCGCCCTGGTGGCCCTCGAAGGCAAGCGGCGCGAGGTAGCGGGTGGCGCCGAGGGCGAGGATGTTGATGGCCACGCCGGAGACGATGTGGTTGACGTTGAAGGCGATCGTCACCACGGCGTGCAGCAGGCCGCCGAGCGCGCCGCCGACGATGCCGACGAGGACGCCGGTCCACGGGCCCCACTGGAAGCCGGCCCAGGCACCGAACCAGGTGCCGAGGATCATCATGCCTTCGAGGCCGATGTTGACGACGCCCGCGCGCTCCGCCCAGAGGCCGCCGAGACCGGCGAGGCCGATCGGCACGGCCAGTTGGAGCGCGGTGGACATCTGGCTGACGTTGGTGATGCCGTTGGCGCCGGTGACGAGGCGGACGATGCTGGTCAGCGCCAGGGCGCCGGCGATGACCAGCATCAGGACGGGCAGGGACATCCGGCGGCCGGTCGGCGCCGTGGGCTGCAGCGACGGCTGGTTGACGTCGGTCGCTGTGGTCGGGGCGGTCATCGGCCGGCCACCTCCTTCTCGGTGTTGTCGGTGGCGCCGAGGACGTGTCCGGCGGCCAGCTCGGCGCCCACCCGGCGCTGCTGGCGGCGCAGGCCCCACTCGCGGACGGCCTCGTAGGACACGACCACCGCGAGGACGATCAGGCCCTGCATGATGACCGCGATCTCCTTGTCGTAGCCGTGGAAGTCCAGCTCGGGCGAGGCCTTGTCGAGCCAGGCCCACAGCAGGGCGGCGAAGGCGATGCCGACCGGGCTGTTGCGGCCGAGCAGGGCGATGCCGATGCCGAGGAAGCCGATGCCGGTGGGGAAGTTGAGGCTGTAGGTGTGGGTGTCGCCGAGCAGGATGGGCAGGCCCGCGAGTCCGGCGAGACCGCCGGAGAGCAGCATCGCGGTGAGCACCATCCGCTTGGGGCTGACGCCGCTGGCCGCGGCGGCGGACTCGGAGGCGCCGGAGGCGCGCAGGTCGAAGCCGAAGCGGGTGCGGTTGAGGACGAGCCAGTAGCCGATGCCGAGGACGACGGCGAGGATCACCAGTCCGTAGATCTCGCCGGCCGCGCCCATGTCGATGCCGGGGACCCAGCCGGATTCGTGCATCTCGCCGGTGGTGTTGTTGTTGCCGATCTTGACGCCGAAGACGTCGGGCAGCCACAGGTAGCCGATGACGGCGGTGGCGATGGAGTTGAGCATGATCGTCGCGACGACCTCGCTGACCCCGCGGGTGATCTTCAGGACACCGGCGATGCCGGACCAGAAGGCGCCGGTGAGGGCCGCGGTCAGCAGGAGCAGCGGGATCTGCAGGGCGGCCGGCAGGTTGGCGTGCGCGCCGACGATCGCGGCCATCATGGCGGCGAGCTGGTACTGGCCGTCGACGCCGATGTTGAAGAGGTTCATCCGGAAGCCGATGGCCACCGCGAGGGCGGCGATGTAGTACATCGACGCCTGGTTGACGATCAGGACCTGGATGTCGGAGAACCCGGCCTGCTCGAACATCAGGGCGAACGGTTCGACCGGGTTCTTGCCCGAGGCGATCAGGACGATCGCGCTGAGCACGAAGGCCACGGCGAGCGCGATGACCGGTCCGGCCACCGCGAGGAGCACGCGCTCCTTGTCGAACTTCTTCATCAGCGGGCCTCGTCTTCCGCGCCGGAGCCGCCATCGCCCCGGATCTTGTCCGCGTCCGGGCCGGCATCGCCCCGGGTCTTCTCCGCGTCCGGGCCGGCGTCGCCCGGGTTCCTGTCCGCGCCCGGGACGCCGTGGCCCGGGGTGTCCTCCGCGTCCGCGCCGTCGCCGCGGGCCTCTTGCGCACCCGGTCCGCCACCGGCCGGGGGCACCGTGCGATCCGGTCCGTCAGCGGCCGGGGGCACCGTGCGCTCCGGCTCGTCGCCGTCGGCCGGGGGCTCCTCGTGCTCCAGGTGGCCGCTGGCCGCGCCGGTCATCGCCGAGCCCAGTTCCTCGGGCGTGACGGCGGCCGGGTCGGCGTCCGCGACCAGTTTGCCGTCGTAGATCACCCGGAGGGTGTCGGACAGGCCGATCAGCTCGTCCAGGTCGGCGGAGATCAGCAGCACCGCCAGGCCCTCGCGGCGGGCCTCGCGGATGTGGTCCCAGATCGCGGCCTGCGCGCCGACGTCCACACCGCGGGTGGGGTGGGCGGCGATCAGGAAGCGCGGCTTGTGGCTCATCTCGCGGCCGACGATCAGCTTCTGCTGGTTGCCGCCGGACAGCGAGGCGGCGGTGACGTCGATGCCGGGGGTGCGCACGTCGTAGGTCTCGACGATGCGGCGGGTGTCCTCCTGGGAGCCCTTCGGGTCCAGCCAGACGCCCTTGCTGTTGGGCTTCTCGGTGACGTGGCCGAGGATGCGGTTCTCCCACAGGGGCGCCTCCAGGAGGAGCCCGTGGCGGTGGCGGTCCTCGGGGATGTAGCCGACGCCCTGCTCGCGGCGCTTGCGGGTGGGCAGCGCGGTGATGTCCTGGTCGAGGAAGCGGATGGTGCCCGAGTCCGCCTGGCGCAGGCCGATCAGCGCGTCGACCAGCTCGGTCTGGCCGTTGCCCTCGACGCCGGCGATGCCGAGCACCTCACCGGCGTGGATGGTGAAGGAGATGTCGTCGAGCAGGGCCTTGCCGCCGGGGGCCGCGAGGCGCAGCGTGTCGACGGTGAGGACCGCGCGGTCGGTGACCGTCGACTCCGCCGTCTCCGGCGTGGGCAGCTCGCTGCCGACCATCAGCTCGGCGAGCTGGCGGGGCGTCGTCCCGGCGGGGACCGCGGTGCCGACCGTGGTGCCGCGGCGGATGACGGTGATCTCGTCGGCGACGGAGAGGACCTCGCCGAGCTTGTGGGAGATGAAGATGACCGACAGGCCCTCGGACTTGAGTTCGCGCAGGTTGTCGAAGAGGGCGTCGACCTCCTGCGGCACGAGGACCGCCGTCGGCTCGTCCAGGATCAGGGTCCGGGCGCCCCGGTAGAGGACCTTGAGGATCTCCACGCGCTGGCGGGCGGCGACGCCGAGCTCCTCGACCAGGACGTCGGGGCGCACGCCGAGGCCGTACCGCTCGGAGATCTCCGTGATCCGGCGGCGGGCCTTCGCGCCGATGCCGTGGAGCTTCTCGCTGCCGAGGACCACGTTCTCCAGGACCGTGAGGTTGTCGGCGAGCATGAAGTGCTGGTGGACCATGCCGATGCCGCGGGCGATGGCGTCGGCGGGCGAGGAGAAGGCCACCTTCCCGCCGTCGACCGCGATGGTGCCCTCGTCCGGCTTCTGCATGCCGTAGAGGATCTTCATCAGGGTCGACTTGCCGGCGCCGTTCTCGCCGACGAGGGCGTGGACGGTGCCCTTGCGGACGGTGAGGTGGATGTCGTGGTTGGCCACGACTCCGGGGAAGCGCTTGGTGATCCCGGCGAGTTCGACGGCGGTCACCGATTCGTTGACCGCCGCTTTCGCCGGAGGGCTGCTGGACGCGTTGATGGCGCACTCTCCTGGGGACGGGGGCCTTCTACGCGCGTAGCGCCCCTACGGCATCTCAAGCGGCGGCGGCACATCGACACGACGGGGTACGAGGAGGAACCCGCAGGCTCCTCTCCGTACCCCGCCGAGCGGCGCAACCGGCGCGGTTACACGCAGTTCGAGGTGGTGCTGGTACTGCTCAGCTGCTCTTGACCTTGATCTCGCCGCTGATGATCTTCTCCTTGGCCGTCTTGATGGCTGCCTGGAGCTCGGCGTCGTCCGCGAACTTCGGGTTGGAGTTCGAGAGGCCGACCTCGCCGGACTTCAGATCGCCCCGAACGATACCGGTCTCGGGCTTGCCGTCCTCGACCGACTTCGCGAGGCTGTACACCGCCGACGCGACGTCCTTCGTGGCCGAAGTCAGGATGGAGTCCTTGTACTTGGCGAGGGCCTCCTGCTTGTACTGGTCGGAGTCGACCCCGATCGCCCAGACCTTGTTGGCGGCGGCGGCCTCGATCACGCCCTGGCCGGAGAGGCCGGCGGCCGCGTAGACCACGTCGGCCTTCTTCTCGATCTGGCCCTCGGCGGCGGTCTTGCCCTTGTCGGGGCTGGCGAAGCCGCCCTCCTCCGCGGTCTGCGTGAGGTACTGGGCGACGACCTTGACCTTCGGGTCGGTCTCCTTGACGCCCTGCTCGTAGCCGGCCTGGAACTTGTGGATCAGCGGGTTGTCCACACCGCCCACGAATCCGACCGTCTTGGTCTTGGTGCTCTTGGCGGCGGCGACTCCGGCGAGGTAGGAGGCCTGCTCCTCGTTGTAGACGAGGTCGGCCACGTTCTTCGCCTCGATGGTGGCGTCGTCGACGATGCCGAAGGTGGTGTCCGGGTAGCGCTCCGCGGCGGCCTTCAGCGGCGCGGCGTAGGCGTAGCCGACCCCGACGACCGGGTTGTAGCCCTGCTTGGCCAGCGACACGAGCCGCTGCTCCTTGTCGGCGTTGGTCTCGCCGTCGGTGGGCTCGATGTCGGCCGTCTCGTAGCCGAACTCCTTCTTGGCCTTCTCCAGACCGGCGTACGCGGCGTCGTTGAAGGACTGGTCGCCCTTGCCGCCGACGTCGTAGGCGATGGCGAGACCCTTGTCGCCGTCGTCCGACCCGGAGGAGGTCGAGGTGCCACCGCAGGCGGAGAGGGCGAGGGCCAGGGAGGCGGTCGCTGCGCCTGCGACCGTGATCCGGGAAATCCGGCGCATGTCTGGTGCTCCTGTCGTACAAGCGCCGGGGACGGTTCGGCTGCGGCGCTGGCTTCGCCGCAGATTAACGCGCGTAGACCTGCCTGAAAACCCCTTCTGTCCACCTTGTTATAGGGCCGTGAGCAAGGCGGTGCGGACGGGCCCGAAAGGCTTGCCGGGCGCGAACGGAAGGTGGCGGAGGGTGACGCCCGGGGGTCGGGTGCGGGGGACGATTGGGCACTTCGTCCCGCGCGACACGCCGTGTGGACGGCGTGTCGCGCGGGACGGAGTGTCCCATCCTGGCCCTACTCCGTCTTCACCTTGATGGTGCCGTCGACGATGCCCGCCTTGGCCTTCTCGACGGCGTCCTCGGCGCCCGGCACCTTGGCGAACTTCGGGTTGCTGTCGGACAGGCCCACGCCGTCGGACTTCAGGTCGAAGGTCTTGGTGCCGGTCAGCGGCTTGCCGTCCTCGACCGACTGGGCCAGGGCGAAGACCGCGCCGTCGATGTCCTTGAGCGCGGAGGTCAGGATGGAGTCCTTGTACGCCGCGAGCGCTTCCTGCTTGTACTGGTCGGAGTCGACGCCGATCGCCCAGACCTTCGCCTTCGCGGCGGCCTCGATCACACCCTGGCCGCTGAGGCCCGCCGCCTGGTAGACGACGTCGGCCTTCTTCTCGATCTGGCCCTCGGCGGCGGCGCGGCCCTTGTCCGGGCTGGAGAAGCCGCCCTCCTCCGCGGTCTGGGTGAGGTACTGCGAGAGGACCTTGACCTTCGGGTCGGTGTCCTTGACGCCCTGCGTGAAGCCGGCCTCGAACTTGTGGATCAGCGGGTTGTCCACACCGCCCACAAAACCGACCGTCTTGGTCTTGGTGGCCTTGGCGGCGGTCACACCCGCGAGGTAGGACGCCTCGTTCTCGGCGAAGACCAGGGAGGCCACGTTGTCGCCCTCGACCACGGAGTCGACGATGCCGAAGGTGGTGTCCGGGAACTCGGCCACCACGGCCTGCATGGCCGGGGCGTAGGCGAAGCCGACGCCGATGACCGGGTCGTAGCCCTGCTTGGCCAGGGAGGTCAGGCGCTGTTCCTTGTCGGCGTCGGTCTCGCCGTCGGTGGGCTCGATGTCGGCGGTCTTGTAGCCGAACTCCTTCTGGGCCCGCTGGAGGCCGGTGTAGGCGGCGTCGTTGAAGGACTGGTCGCCCTTGCCGCCGACGTCGTAGGCGATGGCGAGGCCCTTGGTGTCGTCGCCGTCGCCGCTTTCGCCGCTGGTGCCGCCGCAGGCCGTGGCGGCGAGTGCGAGCGACGCGGCCCCCACCGCGACGCGGGCCAGTCTCGATGTCCGACGCATCCGAAGTTCCCCATTCTCCAAAGCCCCGCAGCGGGCGCTCGGTTCGGCGCACATTAACGCGCGTAGAAACCCTTGGGAACGGGGTCGTGCGGGGCCGTTATGCATTCGTGCCGATGGCCGGTTACGCCCTTGTGAACCATCGTTTCGAAGGGGAGCGAAAGGGATGCGCGGCCCGCCGCGGCCGGGGCCGCGGCGGGTGCGAGGAAGCGGCCGGCGCCGCCCGGGGCGGTTACTGCACGGCGTCGATGAGGGCCGCCGCGGTGAACATCTCCACGCCGACGGTGATCGCGTGCTCGTCCACGTCGAAGTCGCCCTGGTGCAGGTCGCGGACCGTGCGCTCGCCGGGCGGGCGCACACCGAGGCGGGCCATGGCGCCGGGCACGTGCTCCAGGTACCAGGAGAAGTCCTCACCGCCGAGGCTCTGCTCGGTGCCCTCGACGGCGTCGGTGCCGCGCCGGGCGACCATCGCGGCCTGGAGGAGTTCGGTGCTGGTGACCTCGTTGACGACCGGGGGGACGCCGCGGACGTAGGTGATCTCGGACTTGGCCCGGTACAGGTTGGCGATCTCGTCGATGGCACCCACCACCAGGTCGGGCGCCTGCCGCCAGGAGTCGAGGTCGAGGCAGCGCACCGTCCCGGCGAGTTCCGCGTGCTGCGGGATGACGTTCGGGGCGTGCCCGGACTCGACGCGGCCCCAGGTCAGGGCGAGCCCGCTGCGGCTGTCCACGCGCCGGGCGACGAGCGGGGGCACGTCGGTGACCACGCGGGCGGCGGCGGTGACCAGGTCGGTGGTGAGGTGCGGGCGGGCGGTGTGGCCGCCGGGGCCGTCGAGGGCGATCTCCAGCCGGTCGCAGGCGGAGGTGATGGGACCGACCCGCAGCCCGATCCGCCCGGCGTCCACCCGGGGGTCGCAGTGCACGGCGAGGATGCGGCGCACCCCGTCGAGCGCGCCGCCCTCGATGGCGTCGGCGGCGCCGCCGGGCAGCACCTCCTCGGCGGGCTGGAAGACCAGCCGCACGGGCCGGGGCAGCAGGCCCTGCTCGTGCAGGGCGGCGAGGACGAGGCCGGCGCCGAGGACGGCGGTGGTGTGCACGTCGTGCCCGCAGGCGTGGGCGCGGTCCGGCACCCGCGAGCGGTACGCGCACTCGCTCTTGGTGTCGGGGATGGGCAGGGCGTCGATGTCGGCCCGCAGGGCGAGCATCCGCGGTCCGCCGGACCACTGGCCCGAGTCGGTGCCGGTGCCGATGTCGCAGACGAGCCCCGTTCCGATGGGAAGCACGCGCGGCTTCAGGCCGGCCCGCTCCAGCCGTTCCTTGATCGCGGCGGTGGTGCGGAACTCCTGGTTGCCCAGCTCGGGGTGCATGTGGAGGTCGCGGCGGAAGGCCACGAGCTCCGCGCGCAGCGCCTCGGGCAAGGTGCCGGGCAGGGCGGGTTCACCGGGAGTGTCGGCCTCGGACTCTGGGGACATCAACACGTTCACCCTCTGAAGGGTAGGACGCCGGGGTGGCCAACTGTCCCTCGATCAACAAAATTTCAGCCCCTCAGGGGAAGAAAGTTGGCCGCTCGGCGCATGGCTCTCAACGGGGGTGGGTACGCTCACCCGTTTTGTGGCCTCGGCACCCGGCTCCGTCTTTCCTGTCCACTTGCTCCCCTCACGCATACCACGCCACGGCTGAGCCACGCCGGAACCGTCCGCATGGCGGCCCGCCGCGCCGGGGCCCGGGGCTGCGGGGCGGGCGGGGGCCTGCGA
>NZ_JOFH01000044.1 GCF_000721235.1 Streptomyces olivaceus | reverse complement strand
TCGGTCTTGCTGTCTTGCGTTTCCGACTCTATCAGATCTTTCCGATCCGATTTCCTCGGTGCTTTCCAGGTTCCCGCTTTCGCGTTTCCCTTTCCGGCGCATCCGACTTTATCAGAGATTCTGAGTCGGAATTTCCACCCTCCGGGGCGGCTCCGAACCACGAAGTGGTCGGGTGCCCGTCCGAGCGGAGATGTAAACGTACTGGAGCGGGGCGCCTCGATGCAAATCGAGGCGCCCCGCTCCAGGTTGGCGCTGTCGGAGACCCGACGGACCGTCAGACCTCCACGACGACAGGGAGGATCATCGGCCGGCGCCGGTAGGTGTCCGACACCCACTTGCCGAGGGTCCGGCGCACCAGCTGCTGGAGCTGATGGGGTTCGACGACGCCGTCCTGGGCCGAGCGTTCCAGGGCTTCCGTGACCTTGGGGAGCACCGCGGCGAAGGCCGAGTCCTCAATCCCCGAGCCGCGGGCCTGGACGTGCGGACCGCCGGTGATCTTGCCGGTGGACGAGTCGATGACCACGAAGACCGAGATGATGCCCTCGTCGCCGAGGATCTTGCGGTCCTTGAGGGCGGGCTCGCCGACGTCACCGACCGAGAGACCGTCGACGTAGACGTATCCCGCCTGGACCTTGCCGGCGATTTTTGCCTTGCCCCCGACGAGGTCGACGACGACACCGTCCTCGGCGATGACGATGCGGTCGTGCGGTACCCCGGTCAGGGCGCCCAGCTCGGCGTTGGCGCGCAGGTGGCGCCATTCGCCGTGGACCGGCATCAGGTTCTTCGGGCGGCAGATGTTGTAGAAGTACAGCAGCTCGCCGGCCGAGGCGTGGCCCGAGACGTGGACCTTGGCGTTGCCCTTGTGGACGACGTTGGCGCCCCAGCGGGTCAGGCCGTTGATCACGCGGTACACCGCGTTCTCGTTGCCCGGGATGAGGGACGACGCGAGGATCACCGTGTCACCGCTGACGATGCGGATCTGGTGGTCCCGGTTGGCCATGCGGGACAGGGCGGCCATGGGTTCGCCCTGGGAGCCGGTGCAGACCAGGACGACCTCGCTGTCGGG
Organism: Streptomyces olivaceus; assembly: GCF_000721235.1. GTDB lineage: Bacteria > Actinomycetota > Actinomycetes > Streptomycetales > Streptomycetaceae > Streptomyces > Streptomyces olivaceus. The sequence goes on along the minus strand of NZ_JOFH01000044.1, from coordinate 41,107 downwards.
CAGGTCGTCGAGCGTCTTGACGTCGACCACCAGGCCCGGCGGGACCTTCAGGTAGCCCAGGTCCCTCGCGATGCCCATGTTGCGGACCATCGAGCGGCCGACGAAGGCGACCCGGCGCCCGTACTCGTGGGCCGCGTCGAGGATCTGCTGGATGCGGTGGACGTGGCTGGCGAAGCTCGCCACGATGATCCGCTTGCGGGCGCTGCCGAAGACCTGCCGCAGGACGTTCGAGATGTCCCGCTCGGGCGGGACGAACCCCGGCACCTCGGCGTTGGTCGAGTCGGCGAGGAGGAGGTCGATGCCTTCCTCGCTCAGACGCGCGAAGGAGTGCAGGTCCGTGAGGCGGCCGTCCAGCGGGAGCTGGTCCATCTTGAAGTCGCCGGTGTGGACGACCATGCCCGCAGGGGTGCGGATGGCGACGGCCAGGGCGTCCGGGATGGAGTGGTTGACCGCGACGAACTCGCAGTCGAAGGGACCGACCCGCTCGCGGTGCCCCTCCGCCACCTCCAGGGTGTACGGACGGATGCGGTGTTCCTGGAGCTTGGCCTCGATGAGCGCCAGGGTCAGCTTGGAGCCGATCAGCGGGATGTCCGGCTTCTCGCGGAGGAGGAACGGGACGCCGCCGATGTGGTCCTCGTGGCCATGCGTGAGAACGATGCCCTCGATGTCGTCGAGGCGGTCCCGGATGGACGTGAAGTCCGGCAGGATCAGGTCGATTCCGGGCTGCTCCTCCTCGGGGAAGAGCACTCCGCAGTCGACGATCAGCAGACGGCCGCCGTACTCGAAGACCGTCATGTTGCGGCCGATTTCGCCGAGGCCGCCCAGCGGGGTGACCCGGAGGCCGCCCTTGGGAAGCGCCGGGGGCCGGGCCAGTTCAGGATGCGGATGACTCAAAAGACTCTCCTCACCACACGCGCCACGTACCGGTGGGCACGTGGCGCGCGTGACGTTCGTGCAGAAGCAGTTGTCGTATGGGGTGCGGGCACCGGTGGCCCGCCTATTCAGTTGTGAAGTCCGTCCGGTCGTGCGGTGGTGCGAAGTCTGATGTCAGAGCTGTACCCCGCCGGCGGCAAGATCGATCTTGAGCTGTTCGGTCTCCTCGGCCGTGAGGCCGACCATCGGGGCGCGCAGCGGTCCGGCGGGCAGCCCCTGCAGGGCGAGCGCGGCCTTGGCGGTCATGACGCCCTGGGTGCGGAACATGCCGGTGAAGACGTGGAGCAGCTTCTGGTGGATCTCCAGTGCCTTCTGTACGTCACCCGCGACGTGCGCGTCCACCATGGCGCGCAGTTCCGGGGTGACGACATGGCCGACGACCGACACGAAGCCGACCGCGCCCACGGAGAGCAGCGGCAGGTTCAGCATGTCGTCGCCGGAGTACCAGGCGAGGCCGGAGCCCGCGATGGCCCAGCTGGCGCGGCCGAGATCGCCCTTGGCGTCCTTGTTGGCGACGATCCGCGGGTGTTCCGCGAGGCGGACCAGGGTCTCCGTGTTGATCGGGACGCCGCTGCGGCCGGGGATGTCGTAGAGCATGACCGGCAGCGGGGTGGCGTCGGCGATGGCCGTGAAGTGCTGGTACAGGCCCTCCTGCGGGGGCTTGTTGTAGTACGGCGTGACGACCAGGAGGCCGTGTGCGCCGGCGCGCTCGGCCGTGCGGGCCAGCTCGATGCTGTGCTGGGTGTTGTTGGTGCCGACCCCGGCGACGACGTGGGCCCGGTCGCCGACGGCCTCCACGACGGCTCGTACGAGGTCCGTTTTCTCCGCGTCACTGGTGGTGGGGGACTCTCCGGTGGTGCCGTTGAGAATCAGGCCGTCGTTGCCTGCGTCCACCAGGTGGGTGGCGAGCCGCTGCGCGCCGTCGAGGTCGAGTGCGCCGTCCGCCGTGAAGGGCGTGACCATGGCGGTGAGGACCCGCCCGAAGGGGGTCTGCGGAGTGGAGGTCGGAGCCATGGGTTACACGCTACTCGTTGCTCAGGGCGGGGTCTGCCCTCGGGGGAGGCGGCAGGCCGGAACGATTGCGGAGCCCGGCACTGCCTGCTCGGGGGTTCAAGCAGTGCCGGGTCCCGTTGATCAGGCTAGATGAACTTACGCAAACGCCGCAATACGGACGCTTCGCATGGCTGATCCGCACATGTGTGCCCGGTATGGGCAGCGACGCGGCGCACCGGGAGTATTACGGCGCGACGCGTCCGTTGGTGTTGAAGGCCGCGTACGTGAGCGGCATGAGCCGGGCCCACTCCGCCTCCATCTTCTCGCCGACCATCTCGATCTCCCGCTGCGGGAAGGAGGGGACCTTCGCCAGCTCGTGCTGGGTGCGCAGGCCCAGGAAGTGCATCAGCGAGCGGGCGTTGCAGGTGGCGTACATCGAGGAGTACAGGCCGACAGGAAGCACCGCGCGGGCCACCTCCCGGGCTACACCGGCGGCGAGCATCTCCTGGTACGTCCGGTAGGCCTCGACGTAGGACTCCTCCATGGACCGGCTCACCAGTTCTTGCTGCTCGGCGGTGCCCTCGACGAAGACGTACTTGCCGGGACGGCCCTGCTGGACGAGCTTGCGGGACTCGTCCGGCGTGTAGAAGACCGGCTGGAGCTCGCGGTAGCGGCCGGACTCCTCGTTGTAGGAGTTGTGCACGACGATGCCGTTGGCGAGGAAGTTGTGCCACGGGCCCTCGACGGAAAGGTCGTAGGTCATCTCCTCCCCGGCGTCCTCGATTCCGACGATCCGGTCGGGAACCGCCTTCGCGATCTTGCCGCCGCGCCGTGCCAGCGCCTGTTCCTCCGCGCTCTTGACCGCGTGGCAGGGTTCGCAGGCGGGAGCGAGGTTCTTCGCATCGAGAGCCTGAGCCAGGTCGCGTGCCACGGGAACGACGTGGTCCAGGGCGAGCTCGTCGCGGGGGAAGTCGTGTCCGCAGAGGTGGCAGGTGTCGACCTCCTTGATCAGTTCCTGCCGCCGCATGGCGGTCCACACTCCGATGCCTCGCCGCAGACTGGGCGGAACAAGAGCCTCCGACGGCCGCGGACCGGTGCCGGCGGCCATGACCGCGTCGCCGACGGCGAGCTCCCCCGCCTTGCGCCATCCCTCGGGAGTGAACACGGCGTGGTCCACAGTGCAGCGGAGCGTCTTCCCGGCAGCCGTGGTGATCCTGATCAGGCCCTTGGTTCCGGACTGGATCACGTCGACGATCCTGGCCCGCTGGGCGAGCATCGTCTCCTCGTCGTAGCAGCGGACGTGGTTGCGCCGCACCGACTCGAGCCTGCGCAGTCGCGTGCTCGGGTGCAGCTCGCGGAACTCCGCCACGGCGGACTCGGCCGCCTCGCGGTTCTCGTACAGCCCCAGGTAGTGGTTGCTCTCGCCGCGCCGGACCTGTGCCATCCACTTGCCGGCCCGGCTGTGCCAGGTCACTCCGCCCGCGGAGTGCGGCAGCCGGTCCTCGACGCCTGTGTGCCAGAGCTTGTACAGCTCGGCGATGGTGCGTCGGCGGAGGTTGCCGGATTCGCTCTCCAGCGTGATCTCGGTGTCGCCGGCGAGGCACCAGCCCACGCGGTGTCGCATGAACTCGCGGAAGACGAAGATCGGGGCGCTGATGAAGAAGGTCATCGAGTTGTGCTCGAACGGGCTGCCGTGCCGGTCCCGCATCAGGTAGTTGATCAGGCCCTTCGAGCGCTCCGGGTCCTTCTTCAGCTCGTCGAGGGACTGCTCCCCGGCGGTGGAGACACGGGCGGCGAACAGCACGTCGGAGTCGGTCGCGCTGCTCTTGACCAGCTCGACGGTGACGTCGCTGCGCAGTTCGATCTTGGAGTCGTCGGCGGGGGTGTCGGTCACGGTGTGCAGGGCCTTCCCGGTCAATCTCAGTGGGGTCTCAGTGGGTCTCAATGGGTCTCAGCGCTTGGCGTGGCCACTCTACGACCCGCCGTCGCGGTGCTTGCCGAATGGGGCGTTCGGTGCCGTGCCGTAATCAAGTCGGTGAAACAGGGCACCTGGAGGGGCGTTCGTTCGTCTGTATGAGTACAGCGATTCACTCAGTCCCCGGAAGGAGACACAGCTCCATGATCCGCCGGCGTGAACCCGTGCCGTTCGCCTTCGTCGCCGAAGCCGACAGGTTCCGCAGCAATGTCACTCCCCCACCCCGCGAGCGGGCGTCCTTCGGCCAGCTGGCCGGGCGCTGGCTGCTCGGTCTGACCGTCGTCGCCGGTATCGCGGGCTCCCTGTTGATCGGGATGCCCTCCCTGTCGGCCGACCAGCCCACTCCGGACAAGCAGCCGTCCCAGGCGTCCGAGCGACGCTGAGACACGGCGCAGGGACGGACGGCCCGGCCTCCGTACGGACCCCGCGAGTGGTGACCGGAGACACAGGTCGGTAGCCTCACCGGGCACAGCACACCGTGGAACGAGTGAGGACCAGCCGTGCCCCTGCCCTTCCTGACGGCCGACCGCGCCTTCGACGCGGCCGACGACGTCGCGCTGCCCTACGACGACCGTGACCAGTGGCGCCGGCCCTACCGGCCGGGGCCCTGGCGCGTGGGGGCGGCGGCACTGATGCTGCTGCTGGCGTCGTTCGTGCTGTTCGCCGCGGTCATCATCGTGGCGGCGGGCTCGCCGTCCTCCGCCGGAGTGGTCTTCGCCCTCGCGGTCGTCGTCATCGCCTGCGCCCTGCGGCTGCTGCGCATGGGGGCGTGGGTGAGCGCGCACGGAGTGCGTCACGTGAGCTTCTTCACCACCCGCACGCTGGCATGGCGGGAGGTGGCCAGCGTGCGCACCGTGCAGCAGCCGGTGCGGTGGCTGGGGCTGCCGCGCACGGTGCAGGGGCAGGCACTGCTGCTCGTCCGGCAGGGCCGGTCCGCGGAGTCGATGCCCGCGCTGCTGACCTCCCACAACTCGGACTTCCTCGCGCGCGACGGTGCCTTCGACCGCGCCGCGGACGCCGTGGAGGCGTGGGCCGACGAGTACCGGGGGCGCTGAGCGCCGACGGTCTGCTCGGACGCCCGCAGCCCGAGACGCCGGGGCCCGGACCGCAGCAGTGCGGTCCGGGCCCCGGCGTCTCGGGCTGCGGGTCCTGTTCCCCCTGCTCCCCGCTCCCCGGCCTCCCCTGCTCAGGCCGTCTGGGCCGGCTTGCCGTCGTGCAGGGCGATCGCGCGCTGCATCGCCTTGCGGGCGCGCGGGGTGTCGCGCGCGTCGTGGTACGCGACGGCGAGGCGGAACCAGCTGCGCCAGTCGCCGGGGGCGTCCTCGGTCTCGGCCCTGCGCAGGGCGAAGACCTCGTCGGCCGACTCCCGGTCGACGCGACCGCTGGGGGTGCGCTTCAGCTCGTCGACGGGCAGCCCGCCCTCGGCGTCGAGTTCGGCGGCGAGCTGGTTGGCCCTGCGGACGAACTGGGTGTTCTTCCAGAGGAACCACAGTCCGATCACCGGCAGGACCAGCACCGCCACGCCGAAGGTGACGGTGAGGAGGGTGCCGGCCTCGATGAGCAGCACGCCCCGGCTGCCGACCAGGACGAAGTAGAAGACCAGGACGGCGGCCGTGACGAGATAGGTGATCTTGGCGCGCATGAGGATCAGGGGCTCGGTTCGGTTCTCGGTCGAGGTTTCGGTCCGGGGCTTGGTCCGGGGCTCGGTTCGAGTCTCGGACCGGTTCTCAGTTCAGGTCCAGGAAGTGTTCCAGGCCGAAGGTGAGGCCCGGCGTGGTGACCACCTTGCGGGCGCCCAGCAGGATGCCCGGCATGAAGCTGCTGTGGTGCAGCGAGTCGTGCCGCACGGTGAGGGTCTCGCCCTCGCCGCCGAGCAGCACCTCCTGGTGGGCGAGCAGGCCCCGCAGCCGGATCGCGTGCACCGGGACGCCGTCCACGTCCGCGCCGCGGGCGCCGTCCAGGGCGGTGGCAGTGGCGTCGGGCGCCGGTGCGGAGCCTGCCTTCTGCCGGGCCCGGGCGATCAGCTGAGCGGTGCGGGTGGCGGTGCCGCTGGGGGCGTCCACCTTGTTCGGGTGGTGCAGCTCGACGACCTCGACGGACTCGAAGTACGGGGCGGCGATCTGCGCGAACTTCATGGTCAGCACGGCGCCGATGGAGAAGTTCGGCGCGATGAGCACGCCCGTCTCCGGGGAGGCGTCGAGCCAGGTGTTCAGCTGGGCGAGGCGCTCGTCGGTCCAGCCTGTGGTGCCGACGACGGCGTGGATGCCGTGGCGTACGCAGTAGTCGAGGTTGTCCATCACCGAGGCGGGGGTGGTCAGCTCGACGGCGACCTGGGCGCCGTTCTCGGCGAGCGCGTCCAGGCTGTCGCCCCGGCCGAGGGCGGCGACCAGTTCCATGTCCTCGGCGGCCTCGACCGCCCGTACCGCCTCGGAGCCGATCCGGCCCTTGGCGCCGAGGACGGCCACGCGCAGCTTGCTCATGTCTCTTGCTTCCTTACCGGGGATCGTTGGGCGACGGACCGGGGATCGTCAGGCGACGGCGTCGTGCAGCCGGGACGCCTGCTTGTCCTTCAGCGGGCCGATGACCGACAGGGACGGTCGGCGGCCCAGGACGTCGCGGGCGACGGCGCGGACGTCGTCCGGCGTGACCGAGGCTATCCGGGCCAGCATGTCGTCGACGGACATCTGCTCGCCCCAGCACAGTTCGCTCTTGCCGATACGGTTCATCAGCGCGCCCGTGTCCTCCAGGCCGAGGACCGTGGAGCCCTGGAGCTGGCCGACCGCGCGGCCGATCTCGTCGTCGGTCAGCCCGTGCTCGGCGACGTGGTCCAGCTCGTCGCGGCAGATCTTCAGCACGTCGTGCACCTGGGCGGGCCGGCAGCCCGCGTACACGCCGAAGAGCCCGCAGTCGGCGAAGCCGGAGGTGTACGAGTACACGCTGTAGGCGAGGCCGCGCTTCTCGCGGACCTCCTGGAACAGGCGGGAGGACATGCCGCCGCCGAGGGCGGTGTTCAGGACGCCCAGCGCCCAGCGGCGCTCGTCGGTGCGGGCGAGGCCCGGCATGCCGAGGATGACGTGGGCCTGCTCGGTCTTGCGGCCGATCAGCTCGACGCGGCCGGCGGCGCGGACGGTACGGCGGCCGTCGCGCGGGGCGAGGGGCGCGGCCACGGGCTCCCGGAAGGCGCCGGCCTTCTCGAAGGCGGCGCGGACCTGCCGTACGACCTTGTGGTGGTCGACGTTGCCGGCCGCGGCGACCACCAGGTGGGTGGGGTCGTAGTGCTTCCGGTAGAAGCGGCGGATGCGGTCGGCGGTGAGGGCGTTGACCGTGTCGACGGTGCCGAGGACCGGGCGGCCCAGCGCGTTGTCGCCGAACATGGTGTGGGCGAACAGGTCGTGGACGCAGTCGCCCGCGTCGTCCTCGGTCATGGCGATCTCTTCGAGGATGGCGCCGCGTTCGACGTCGACGTCCTCCTCCTGGATCAGCGAGCCGGTCAGCATGTCGCAGACGACGTCGATGGCGAGCGGCAGGTCGGTGTCGAGCACGCGCGCGTAGTAGCACGTGTACTCCTTCGCCGTGAACGCGTTCATCTCGCCGCCGACCGCGTCGATCGCGGCGGAGATGTCCAGGGCGCTGCGCTTGCGGGTGCCCTTGAAGAGCAGGTGCTCCAGGTAGTGGGTGGCGCCGTTGAGGGCCGGGGTCTCGTCGCGGGAGCCGACGTGGGCCCAGATGCCGAAGGTCGCCGAGCGGACCGAGGGCAGGGTCTCGGTGACGATGCGCAGGCCGCCGGGGAGAGTGGTCTTGCGGACCGTGCCGATGCCGTGCTCGCCCTGGATGAGGGTTTGGGTACGGGCGACGGCCCGCGCCTCCGAGGAGGTGCGGGCCGTCGTCCTGGCGCTACGGGACGTCACTGGTCGGCGTCGTCCTTCTTCTCTTCGGTGCCCTCTTCGCCCTCGATCACGGGGATCAGGGAGAGCTTGCCGCGGGAGTCGATCTCGGCGATCTCGACCTGGACCTTCTGGCCCACACCGAGGACGTCCTCGACGTTCTCCACGCGCTTGCCGCCTGCGAGCTTGCGGATCTGCGAGATGTGCAGCAGACCGTCCTTGCCGGGCAGCAGGGAGACGAACGCGCCGAAGGTGGTCGTCTTGACGACCGTGCCCAGGTAGCGCTCGCCGACCTCGGGCATGGTCGGGTTGGCGATGCCGTTGATCGTGGCGCGGGCGGCCTCGGCGGCCGGACCGTCGGCGGCACCGATGTAGATGGTGCCGTCGTCCTCGATCGTGATGTCGGCGCCCGTGTCCTCCTGGATCTGGTTGATCATCTTGCCCTTGGGGCCGATGACCTCGCCGATCTTGTCGACCGGGATCTTCACGGTGATGATCCGCGGCGCGTTCGGGGACATCTCGTCCGGCGTGTCGATCGCTTCCATCATCACGTCGAGGATGTGGAGGCGGGCGTCACGGGCCTGCTTGAGGGCGGCGGCCAGGACGGAGGCGGGGATGCCGTCCAGCTTGGTGTCGAGCTGGAGGGCGGTCACGAACTCCTTGGTGCCGGCGACCTTGAAGTCCATGTCGCCGAAGGCGTCCTCCGCACCGAGGATGTCGGTGAGGGCGACGTAGTGCGTCTCGCCGCTGATCTCCTGGGAGATCAGGCCCATGGCGATACCGGCGACGGGGGCCTTCAGCGGCACACCGGCGTTCAGCAGCGACATGGTGGAGGCGCAGACCGAGCCCATGGACGTCGAGCCGTTGGAGCCAAGGGCCTCGGACACCTGGCGGATCGCGTAGGGGAACTCCTCGCGCGTCGGCAGCACCGGCACGATGGCGCGCTCGGCGAGGGCGCCGTGGCCGATCTCGCGGCGCTTCGGGGAGCCGACGCGGCCGGTCTCGCCGACGGAGTACGGCGGGAAGTTGTAGTTGTGCATGTAGCGCTTGCGGGTCACCGGGGAGAGGGTGTCCAGCTGCTGCTCCATGCGGAGCATGTTCAGGGTGGTGACGCCCAGGATCTGGGTCTCGCCACGCTCGAACAGCGCGGAACCGTGCACGCGCGGGATGGCCTCGACCTCGGCGGCCAGGGTGCGGATGTCGGTGACACCGCGGCCGTCGATGCGCTTCTTCTCCTTGATGACGCGCTCACGGACCAGGGACTTGGTCAGCGAGCGGTACGCGGCGGAGATCTCCTTCTCGCGGCCCTCGAACTCCGGCAGGAGCTTCTCGGCGGCCAGGCCCTTGACGCGGTCCAGCTCGGCCTCGCGGTCCTGCTTGCCGGCGATGGTGAGCGCCTGGGTCAGCTCGGGCTTGACGGCGCCGGTGAGCGCCTCGAGGACGTCGTCCTGGTAGTCCAGGAAGATCGGGAACTCGCCGGTCGGCTTGGCGGCCTTCGCGGCGAGGTCGGCCTGGGCGCGGCACAGCACCTTGATGAAGGGCTTCGCGGCCTCCAGACCGGCGGCGACGACCTCCTCGGTGGGCGCCTCGGCGCCGCCCTCGACGAGCTTGACGGTCTTGTCGGTGGCCTCGGCCTCGACCATCATGATCGCGACGTCGCCGTCCTCCAGGGCGCGGCCCGCGACGACCATGTCGAAGACGGCGTCCTCGAGCTCGGTGTGCGTCGGGAAGGCCACCCACTGGCCGCGGATCAGCGCGACGCGGACGCCGCCGATCGGGCCGGAGAAGGGCAGGCCGGCCAGCTGCGTGGACGCGGAGGCGGCGTTGATCGCCACGACGTCGTACAGGTGGTCGGGGTTGAGGGCCATGATCGTCGCGACGACCTGGATCTCGTTGCGCAGGCCCTTCTTGAAGGACGGGCGCAGCGGGCGGTCGATCAGGCGGCAGGTGAGGATCGCGTCCTCGGAGGGCCGGCCCTCGCGACGGAAGAAGCTGCCGGGGATCTTGCCGGCGGCGTACATCCGCTCCTCGACGTCCACCGTGAGGGGGAAGAAGTCGAGCTGATCCTTGGGGTTCTTGGAGGCGCTGGTGGCCGACAGCACCATGGTGTCGTCGTCCAGGTACGCCACGGCGGAACCGGCGGCCTGCCTGGCCAGCCGGCCCGTCTCGAAGCGGATGGTGCGGGTGCCGAAGGCGCCGTTGTCGATGACGGCCTCGGCGTAGTGGGTCTCGTTCTCCACTAGTGCTTTCTCCGATACTTGTCGTCTTTTGCCCCTCCTCGCCCGTGTGGCGGGGGGACGGTGGCGGAGAAGCGCTCCAGGTATGCGGGCCGGTCTTCGATCGAAGCTCCCGGGGTTCTGCCCCCGGGGGCCACTACCGAGGACCGGCGGCGGCAAGGCGCGCTTCTCCTCGTTTCGTTCGTCGTGTGTCTGTTACCACACTACAAAGGGGCGGCAGCACCGCGCACGTACAGCAAAGGGAGCGGCCCCCGAACGAATGGGAACCGCTCCCTTCACGGCGTCCTAGCGGGCGCCCGCCGCACCGCGGCGGATGCCGAGGCGCTCGACCAGCGCGCGGAAGCGCTGGATGTCCTTCTTGGCGAGGTACTGCAGCAGCCGGCGGCGCTGGCCGACCAGGATGAGCAGACCACGGCGGGAGTGGTGGTCGTGCTTGTGGGTCTTCAGGTGCTCGGTCAGGTCGGAGATCCGACGGGACAGCAGGGCGACCTGGACCTCGGGGGAGCCGGTGTCGCCCTCCTTGGTACCGAACTCGGTGACGATCTGCTTCTTCACTGCGGCGTCGAGCGACACGCGTACTCCTCATTGGTCTGAGAGTGGCCACCGAGTGCCCCCGGTCTACGTCTCGGGGGATCTTCCGTAACTCGGAAGGCGGGGATCCGCTGGGCGCGACCGCCGGGGCCGGAGCTCCGGGGGCGCGTACACAAACGGCCGTCACACACCTTACCAGCCCGTAGGGACCCCTCTGTCCGCCGCCCGCACCGGCGCCCGCACCGGTCCGCGTCCCGCCACTCGTACCGGTACACACATGCACGAACCGCTGACCTGGAGGAACGGGGACAAGTATGGTGACCGCACAGTTCGTTGGCACAGCAGGAAGGACCGGAGCCGCGATGGCCGACGCCGAGGAGCAGGATCTCAGGACGCGCAAGGAGCGGGAGCGGGACGAGCTCTACGCCCTCGACATCTCCGGTGTCGAGTGGCACAGCGCACCCGGCACCGAGGAGGACGAGGAACGGGTGGAGATCGCCTACCTTCCCGAGGGTGCGGTGGCGATGCGGTCGTCGCTCGACCCCGACACCGTGCTGCGGTACACGGAGGCGGAGTGGCGGGCGTTCGTGCTCGGCGCCCGGGACGGCGAGTTCGACCTGGAGCCGGCGCCGGGCGGCGGGGCCGCCACCGCGGAGTGACGCCCTGAGCGGGCGGGCCCACCGGGTGCCGCCCGCTCGTCGTACCGTCCGGGCCGCGGGCAGACGGGGCCTTGTTTCCTCGTCCCGGCTGCCCGCTGCCCGGCCGTGACGTGCGCCCCGGCTTCCGGCCGCGAGGCCATGACTTCTCCGCCGCGGTCTCAGCAGCAGGCCGCCGCCGCCAGCCCCACGCGCCGCGGCTGCCGGGGCACCGGTGCCGCCTTCGCCCGCGTCGTGCCCATGACCCCGTCGCCCGGTTCAGCGCCCCGCCGGCTGGTTCGGCGCCGCCCCGCCGCGGGGCCGGGAGGGGACGGGCAGGCCGACCCCTCAGTCAGTGCGGCCCGCGTCGCCCGCACGATCCGACTCTGTCCGCTATGAGGCGAAAGTGCGTCGCTTTTGCGTGAGTTGTGGCGTTGAGAGCCAGGATGGACAGGGGTACGGGGCATGACGGGGGCGGGTCACTCGTGATTAGGCTGGTATCGGGCGCGACACCAGAACCCGTGGAGCGGGGGTCGGCGTCCCAAGGGGGAGAGCCGGTGGATCGGACGACCTCGAACGGCCTCGGACAACGTCGAACGACCATATCGAACGACACAAGGGTCGCCCCAGCACGGCTTGAGGGTGCTCGACCACACCAGGAGGAACTGTGAGCAGCGATCGGGACGGGATCCGCGGGGGCTGGGCTACACCCGGCGATGACCAGCCCGACGCGGAGTCCTCCATCGAGACGACCGGCGAGTTCACCATCGACTACGCGCCCCCCGCCTGGTACACGCAGAACGCGTCGGGCGGGTCGGAGCAGGGGGCTGCCGCCGGTTCCGGGGCGGGCTCGGCAGAGGGCTCGGAGGGCGACGCGCCCTCGGCTTCCCCCACTCCTCCTCCGCCCTCCTCGCCTCCTTCCGCGCCTTCGGCTCCGCCCGCTCCTCGCGGGCCGGTTCCGCCGTTGCCGGGGCTGGCTCCCCCGCCGCACGCCGCGCCGCCGGGTGGCCCTTCCGCCGCCCCGCCCCCCGCCCCGGGGGCGCCCTTCACCCCGCCGCCGCCCGCGCCGGGCGGCGCGTTCACGCCGCCCGCGCCGCCGGCCGGAGGGCCGGTCGGGGTGCCCAGGCTGCCGGTCGACAGCGGCTTCGAGCCGCAGGAGCGGCCGGGGTCCGACTGGGAACCCGACTGGGGACCCAAGGACCGCAAGAGCCCCAAGAGCGTGGCCCCCCGCAAGCCCGCCGCGCCCCCGGCCTCTCCCACGGCCGTGCCGACGTTCCCGGCCGGAGGGTTCCAGCTCCAGGCACCCGTGCCGCCGCCGGCCACGGCACCCGTGCCACCGCCGGCCGCGAAGCCGGAGCCCCAGGAGGCCTCGGAGACCGGGGCCGGGGCCAAGTCCGGGGTCGAGACCGGGGCGGGGGCCGGGACCGGAGTCGGAGCCGGGGCCGGAGCCGGGGCAGAGACCTCGAAGGAGTCCGAGGCCGGCCTCGGCGGCAGCGGTCTCGGCAACGGGGACCTCGACAGCGGCGCCACCATGCGTTTCTCCGCGCACGCCCTCAAGCGGGAGATCGCCGCCTTCGCCGCCTCGGACGAGGCCGCGAAGGAAGAGGCCGCGAAGGCGGAAGCCGTGAAGGAAGAGCCCGCGAAGGAGAGGCGGGAAGCCCCGGAGGAGCAGACGCCTCAGGAGGAGAAGGCCAGGCAGGAGGCCTTCACCGCGGACGGGCCCGGGGACTCGCCCGCGAAGGGCGCCGCCGGGGCCGACACGGCCGCCGCTGCCGAAGATCCCGCCGACGCGCGGGACGGCGTGGCAGACGAGGCGGGCGGTGCCGGATCCGCCGACGCGCCCGGCACGGAGCCGGAGGACGAGGGCACCGACTCCGTCGGGTCCGATGCCCAGGGCACGGACGCGGACGACTTCCGTACCGCACCTCCGGCGCAGGATGCCGAGCCCGCACCCGCACCCGCCGCCCTGACGGTCGTACCGGACCCGGCGTCCGAGCCGGAGCCGGAGGACGGTGTGCCGGCCACGCCCGAGCCCGAGGACGGCGTTCCCGCAGCGTCCGGGCCCGAGCCCGAGGACGCGGTGCCCGGCGACGCCACGCCTGCGGACCGCGCCCCGCAGGACGCCGCTCCGCAGGACGCGCCGCCCGCCGCGCAGGTCGGGATGCCGCCGTCACCGCCGGCGTACCCGCCCGTCGCGCCCGCGCCGGCCCACGAGTGGCCCGCACAGCCGCAGGCCGACCCCGCTGCCCCGGGCACTCCGGAGCAGCAGCCCGGCGTGCCGGCCCCGCAGCCTCCGTTCCAGCCGCAGGCCCCGCAGCCCGCGCCCGCCGCCTGGAATCCCCCGGCCGCCCCGCCGGCACCGCCGCACCAGGCGCCCGCGCAGCCGGCGCCGCAGCCCGGGTACGGCTTCCCGCAGCCCGGCGCCACGCCTCCGGCGGCAGCGCAGACCCCGGCGCCCCAGCACCCCGCACCGCAGCCCCCTGTGCCCGGGCCCGGGGCGGCTTACGGCTTCCCGCAGCCCCAGCCGGGGCAGCCCGGCGGTTACGGGTTCCCCCAGCACCAGCCCGGGGAGCCCGGCGGTTACGGCTTCCCGCAGCACCAGCCCGGGCAGCCGGCACAGCCGCAGCCCGGTGTGCCCCAGCAGCCGCAGCCGCCCGCTGACGCCCAGACCCCGCCCACGGCCCCGCCCGGCGCGCCGCAGCCGGCTCCGCCTGGGTTCCCGCAGCAGGGACCGCCCGCCCAGCCGATGCCCCAGCCGGGACAGGCGCCGCAGCAGCAGCCTCCCCAGCAGCCCGTGGACCCGCGGCTCGGCGCCGCCTGGCCGCAGCCCATGCAGCACGACCAGCGTCAGCCCACCAACCCGGGGGCGGCGCCGCTCGGTTACACGGCGGCCGTGGAACTGTCGTCCGACCGGCTGCTCAACAACAAGCGGCAGAAGGCGAAGAGCAGTCGTCCGGCGGCCGGCGGTTCGCGGTTCAAGCTGGGCGGGAAGAAGGAGGAGGCCGAGCGGCAGCGGAAGCTGGACCTGATCCGCACACCGGTGCTCTCCTGCTACCGCATCGCCGTCATCAGCCTCAAGGGCGGCGTCGGCAAGACGACCACCACCACCGCGCTGGGCTCCACACTGGCCACCGAGCGGCAGGACAAGATCCTCGCGATCGACGCCAACCCGGACGCCGGCACGCTCGGGCGCCGGGTGCGGCGGGAGACCGGGGCCACCATCCGTGACCTCGTCCAGGCCATCCCGTACCTCAACTCGTACATGGACATCCGGCGGTTCACCTCGCAGGCCTCGTCCGGCCTGGAGATCATCGCCAACGACGTCGACCCGGCCGTGTCCACGACCTTCAACGACGAGGACTACCGGCGCGCGATCGACGTGCTCGGTCAGCAGTACCCGATCATCCTCACCGACTCGGGCACCGGCCTCCTGTACAGCGCCATGCGCGGCGTGCTCGACCTCGCGGACCAGCTGATCATCATCTCGACGCCGTCCGTGGACGGTGCGAGCAGCGCCAGTACGACGCTGGACTGGCTGTCGGCGCACGGGTACGCCGACCTCGTGTCCCGTTCGCTGACCGTCATCTCCGGGGTGCGCGAGACCGGCAAGATGATCAAGGTGGAGGACATCGTCGGGCACTTCCAGACGCGGTGCCGCGGTGTCGTGGTCGTCCCCTTCGACGAGCACCTCTCCGCCGGTGCCGAGGTCGACCTCGACATGATGCGTCCGAGGGTGCGCGAGGCGTACTTCAACCTCGCGGCGCTGGTCGCCGAGGACTTCGTCCGCCACCAGCAGTCGCACGGCCTGTGGACGTCCGACGGCAACCCGCCGCCGGTCGCCGCCCCGCCGATGCCGGGCCTGGCGGCGTCCGGTCAGCAGCCCCAGCCGGGCCAGCCGCCGCTGCCCGGTCAGCACCCGGTGCCGGGCGGGCCGCCCATGCCGGGGCAGTACCCCGCACCCGGTCAGCAGCAGCCCGGGCCGGGGCAGCCCACGCCGGGGCAGCAGCCGTACCCGCCGCAGCAGCAGCCCGGGCAGCCCTACCAGCAGCCGGGGTACGGGTACCCGCAACAGGGGCAGCAGGGACAGCAGGGGCAGAACCCTCCTCCCCCGCCCCAGCAGTAGGTTCGCCGACCCTCCGGAAGGCCCGCGTCGTCCATGACGGTGCGGGCCTTCCCGCGTGGTGCGGGAAACCGGTGGGAATCGGCCGCCACGCTCTCACCAGGGAGGCGCCAGTGGTCTGTGCCAATGAGAGTGACGGACTGGCCAACTCACCGTTTCCGCAGGCCACATGGGGTTTGACAGACCGTTGACGCGCGCAGACTGCCGCTGGTAGACACGCATGTCATTCCGCGTTCAGCACTGTTCAAGCCCGCCTCACGCGAGAGCGCCACGGCGTCCGCGCGTGCGATGACGCGAGGTCAGGTAGTCATGAGCACTCACCATCAGCACCGTCGTGGACGTACCGCCCCCCGCCCGTGGAGAGCCCGCCTCCTGGCCGCGCTCGGCGCCTGTGCGCTCCTGCTCGCCTCGGGGACGGTCGCCCCGTCGGCCTCCGCCGAGGACGGCGACGGTGACGGCAGCGGGGGCGACAAGGTGCTCACCGTCGCCGTGGCGCAGAGCGTCGACTCGCTCAGCCCCTTCCTGGCGGTGCGGCTGGTCAGCACGAGCATCCACCGGCTGACGTACGAGTACCTGACCAACTACGACGCCGAGGACAACCACGTCATACCCGGCCTGGCGACCGAGTGGAAGTCGTCGCCGGACAAGCTGACCTGGACGTACACCATCCGCTCCGACTCCAGGTGGTCGGACGGCGAGCGGGCCACCGCCGAGGACGCGGCGTGGACGTTCAACACGATGATGACCGACCCGGGCGCCGCCACCGCCAACGGCAGCTTCGTCGGCAACTTCGCGAAGGTCACCGCGCCCAGTCCGACCCAGCTGGTGATCCGGCTGAAGAAGCCGCAGGCCACGATGACGGCGCTCGACGTGCCGATCGTGCCCAAGCATGTGTGGGAGAAGGTCGACGACTTCTCGGAGTTCAACAACGACAAGGACTTCCCGGTCGTCGGCAACGGTCCGTTCGTCCTCACCGACTACAAGCCGGACAGCTATGTGCGGCTCAAGGCCAACAAGGACTTCTGGCGGGGCGCCCCGAAGTTCGACGAGCTGGTCTTCCGGTACTACAAGGACCAGGATGCCGCCGTCGCCGCCCTGCGCAAGGGCGAGGTGTCGTTCGTGGCCGGGTCGCCCTCACTGACACCGGCCCAGGCCGACTCGCTCAAGGGCGAGGAGAACATGCGCGTCAACGACGCCCCCGGCCGCCGCTTCTACGCCCTCGCCACCAATCCGGGTGCACGGGCCAAGGACGGCACGAAGTTCGGGAACGGCGATCCGTCGCTGCTGGACCGGCGGGTGCGGAACGCGCTGTTCAAAGCGGTGGACCGCAGGGCGATCGTCGACAAGGTCTTCCAGGGCCACGCCGTCGAGGGGGCGGGCTACATTCCGCCGCGCTTCTCCTCGTACTTCTTCGAGCCGTCGGCCGGGCAGGAGTTGGCATACGACCCGCAGCAGGCCGCCGAGCTGCTCGACGAGGCGGGCTACCGGACCGGTGCCGACGGCAAGCGCCTCGGCAAGGACGGCAAGCCGCTGGACTACCGCGTCCTGTGCCACGCCACCGACCCGAACGACAAGGCGGTCGGCAAGTACCTCCAGGAGTGGTGGGGCGAGTTGGGCATCTCCGTCACCCTCGACTGCCTGGACAACGTGACCGACCCGTGGCTGGCCGGCGAGTACGACCTGGCCTTCGACGGCTGGTCGGTCAACCCCGACCCGGACTTCGTGCTCTCCATCCACACCTGCGACGCGCTCCCGGCGACCCCGAAGGACACCGGGGCCACCGACAACTTCATCTGCGACAAGGAGTACGACGCGCTGTACGCACGGCAGTTGGCCGAGTACGACGCCGGCAAGCGGGCGGGGATCGTCAAGCAGCTGGAGTCCCGGCTCTACGACACCGGGTACATGAACGTCATGGCGTATCCGAACGCGGTCGAGGCCTACCGTACGGACCAGATCGAGTCGATCACCACGATGCCGTCCGCCGCGGGCAACATCTACGGGCAGGACGGCTACTGGAGCTGGTGGTCGGCGGTGCCGGCGGACTCCGGCGACTCCTCCGGCGGTTCGTCGTCGACGGGGACCGTGATCGGGATCGCCGCGGGCGTGGTCGTCCTCGCGGGACTCGTCGTGCTCTTCGCCGTCCGCCGCCGGGCGACGGCCGACGACCGTGAGTAGCCCGGCCGGCACCGAGGCCGGCCCGGCGGTCCCCTCCGCAGCGGGGAAGCGGCCGACCGCGGTGCGGCGCGAGGGGCGGGCCGGCGGCGGGTATCCGCGGTACGTGGCGGGGAAGCTGGCCGGTGCGGTCGTCTCCCTCTTCGCCGTCCTCGTCACCAGCTTCTTCCTCTTCCGGCTGATCCCCGGCGACCCGGTGAAGTTCATGACCGGCGGCCGTCAGGTGTCTGCCGAACAACTCGCCACGTACCGCGCCGAGTTCGGGCTCGACCTGCCGATGTGGCAGCAGTTCACGGACTACTGCGCCAAGGCGCTGACCGGCGATCTCGGCACGTCGTACCAGTTCCACGCGCCCGTCGTCGACAAGATCACCGAGGCGCTGCCGAACACACTGCTGCTGACCGGCACGGCCTTCGTGCTCTACACCGCGCTGGGCATGTTCCTCGGCACCCGTTCGGCGTGGCGGCACGGCGGGCTCGGCGACCGGCTCCACACCGGTCTGGCGCTGACGCTGTACTCCATCCCGTCCTTCTGGCTGGGGCTGCTGCTCATCGTCGTGCTGTCGGTGGGCGTGGACCCGATCCCCGGTCTGTTCCCGACCGGGGGCATGGAGTCGGGCCGCGAGGAGGGCCTCGCCCAGGTGCTCGACGTGGCACACCATCTCGTCCTGCCGGTGGTGACGCTGGTCGCGGTGGAGTACGGGCAGACGCTGCTGGTGACCAGGTCGGCGCTGCTGGACGAGATGGGCAGCGACTATCTGGTGACGGCGCGGGCCAAGGGGCTCAGGGACGACCTCGTCCGGCGCCGGCACGCCGTGCCCAACGCGCTGCTGCCCACGGTGACCCTGGTCTTCGTCAATCTGGGCCGGACCGTGGCGGGGGTCATCCTCGTCGAGACGGTCTTCTCCTGGCCGGGCCTGGGCGGGCTGTTCTACCAGGCGCTCAGCGTGCCCGATCTCCCGTTGGTGCAGGGGCTGTTCTTCGTCTTCGCCGCGGCGGTGATCCTCATGAACACCCTTGCCGACCTGCTGTACCCGATGCTCGATCCGAGGGTGGGCCGATGAGCGCCGAGACCACCGGGACTCCGGTGGAGCCGGGTGGACCGGGGCCGCGCGCACTCGCCCGGCGGCGGCGTCGCGCCTCCGCGGCCCGCTTCTGGAAGGAGTACCGCAGGCACCGCGCGGGTGTGTTCGGGCTGGCCGCGCTCGTGCTGTTCGTCCTGGTGGCGCTGACCGCGCCGCTGACCGTCGGGTCGGACGTGGACAGCGTGACCGACGCGCCCGGGCAGCCGCTGGAGAGCCCGAGCGGCCGGTTCCCGCTCGGCACGGACCAGTTCGGGCGGAACCTGCTGGGCCTGCTGGTCTGGGGTTCGCGCGTCTCGCTCCTGGTCGGGCTGCTCGCGGCGGCGCTGTCGGTGCTGATCGGCGCGCTCATCGGGATCACGGCCGGGCACTTCCGCGGCTGGTACGCCACGGTCATGATGCGGATCACGGACTGGTTCCTGGTGATGCCCACGCTGGTGCTCGCGATCGTGCTGGCGACGGTGCTGTCCCGTTCGCTGGGCACGGTCGTGCTGGCGATCGGCGTGACCACCTGGCCGACGACGGCCCGTCTGGTGCGGGCGCAGACGCTGGCGGTGGAGTCGCGGCCGTACATCGAACGTGCGAAGGCGCTCGGGGGCGGGCACTGGCACATCATGTCCCGGCACGTGCTGCCCAACGTGATGCCGCTGGTCCTCGCGCAGACGACCCTGATCATCTCCTCCGCGATCCTGGCCGAGGCGACCCTGGCCTTCCTGGGGCTGGGGGACCCGACGGTCGTGTCCTGGGGCGGCCTGCTGCAGGACGCGCGGGAGGCGGGGTCGGTGAGTTCCGGCGACTGGTGGTACCTGGTGCCGCCGGGCATCGGGATCGCGGTGGTGGCGCTGGCGTTCACGCTGTGCGGGCGTGCGGTGGAGGCGGTTCTCAATCCGAGGCTGGGGGTGTCCCGTTGAGTCTGCTCGAGGTCCGGGACCTGACGGTGACGTATCCGGGCGGCGCGGCCGCCGTGCGCGGGGTCGGCCTGACCGTGGAGGCGGGCGAGAAGCTCGGTCTCGCGGGCGAGTCCGGCTGCGGCAAGTCGACGCTGGCACTGGCGCTGCTGAGGCTGCTGCCGGCCGGGGCGCGGGTCGGCGGGGAGATCCTGCTCGACGGCGAGGACGTGCTCACGATGAAGTGGGGCCGGGTGCGGGCGGTGCGCTGGGCGGGGGCCTCGATCGTCTTCCAGGGCGCCATGCACTCCCTGAACGCCGTCCACCGCGTCGGTGACCAGATCGCCGAACCGATCCTGCTGCACCGCGGGGCCACGCCGGCCGACGCGCGGCGGCGGGCCGGGGAACTGCTGGAGCAGGTGGGGCTGCCGGCCGCCCGGGCACGGGCCTATCCGCACGAGCTGTCCGGCGGACAGCGGCAGCGCGTGATGATCGCGATGGCGCTGGCCTGCGAGCCGCGTCTGGTCGTCGCCGACGAGCCGACCACGGCGCTGGACGTGATGATCCAGGCGCAGATCCTGCGGCTGATCGAGAACCTGGTGGGTGAGCAGGACGTCGGCCTGATGATGATCAGCCACGACCTGGCGGTGCTGGCCGACACCTGCGACCGGCTCGCGGTGATGTACGCGGGGCGGGTGGTCGAGGAGGGCCCGGCCCGGGAGGTCTACGACGACGCCCGGCATCCGTACGGCCGGGCGCTGTCGGGGGCGTTCCCGAGGATCGGCGACCCCGGCTCCCGGTTCGCGCCGCGCGGGCTCCCCGGCGACCCGCCCGACCCGGCGGCGGTGCCGTCGGGGTGCGCGTTCCATCCCCGGTGCCCGGTCGCGCTCGACGTCTGCGCCACCGAGGACCAGGTACTGCGGGACGCCGGCCCCCGGCGGCGCGCGGCGTGCGTCCACGTGGGGACCGACGCCACGGGGACGCCGGACGGAAACGGTTCCGGCGGTACCGCCTCGGCGCGGGACGACGGAGTGAGGAGCAGGACCCCATGACCGGAACCACACCCACCCCTCCCCCCGGCACCCCGCCCCGCGCCACGCCAGACGCATCACCGGGCACGCCACTCGACGGCACGCCCGACGCTCCGCCCGGCGGCATGCCCGGCCCCGGGCCCGGTCTTCCTCCGGGCGCCGGCCGCGGCCCTTCGTCCGCTGCCGAGTCCCCGCTGCTGAGCGTCGAGGGACTGCACGTCGCCTTCCCCGGCAGGCGGGGCGGGGCCGACGCGCGGGCCGTGGACGGTGTGGACCTCGACATCCGGCGCGGTGAGATCGTCGCGCTGGTCGGCGAGTCGGGCTGCGGCAAGACGACGCTGGCCCGTTCGCTCCTCGGCCTGGTCAGGCCGGTGCGGGGACGCGTGACCTTCGACGGCGCTCCCCTCGCACACTCCGCCCGCGCGCTGAAGGCGTACCGCAGACGGGCCCAGCTCGTCCTCCAGGACCCGAGCGGTTCACTGAACCCGCGGCACACGGTGTACGACATCGTCGCCGAGGGCCTGCGCATCCACGGCCGTCCCGGGGACGAGCGGACCGCGGTCGCCGAGGCGCTGTCCCGGGCCGGGCTGCGTCCGCCGGAGCGGTTCTTCCTGCGCTACCCGCACGAACTGTCCGGCGGCCAGCGCCAGCGGGTGGTCATCGCGGGCGCGCTGGTCCTGCGGCCGGAACTCCTCGTCGCCGACGAGCCGGTGGCCTCGCTCGACGCGTCGGTGCGCGGCGAGATCCTCGCGCTGCTGCTGCGGCTGCGCACCGAGTTGGGGCTGGCCGCGCTGGTCGTGACCCACGACCTGGGGCTGGCCTGGAACATCGCGGACCGGGTCGCGGTGATGTACCTCGGGCGGATCGTCGAGACGGGGGCGGTGGAGCAGGTCCTGACGGCGCCCCGGCATCCGTACACCCGGGCCCTGCTGTCCGTGCTGCCGGAGGCGCCCGGCGATCCGGTGGTGCTCACCGGCGAGCCTCCGGACCCGTCGAACATCCCCACCGGCTGCCGTTTCCACGCCCGTTGCCAGGTCCTGGCCGACGGCACCGCCGAGCGGGCCGGCGTCGCGGACGCCTGCCGCAGCCGGGAGCCGGCCGTCCTGCACGGCGGCGGCGAGTCCCAGGTCGCCTGCCACTGGGCCCTGGCCGCCCCGCGGGAGGTCAGCCCCGCCGGTCCCGCGCCGCGATGATCGCGCGGCACCTGTCGACGTCGTCGGCCATCTGCGCGAGCAGGGCGTCGAGCGTCTCGAACTTCGCCTGCCCCCGGACGAAGGCCGCGAAGTCCACGGCGACGTGCAGGCCGTACAGATCGAGGCCCACGCGGTCGATGGCGTACGCCTCCACCGTGCGCTCGGTGCCCTCGAACTGCGGGTTGGTGCCGACGGAGATCGCGGCCGGCATCGCCTCGCCCTGGGCGTGCAGCAGACCGGCGTACACACCGTCGGCCGGGATGGCGGTGTGCGGGAGGGTCTCGACGTTGGCCGTGGGGAAGCCCAGCTCGCGGCCGCGCTGGGCGCCGCGCACGACGACGCCCTCCACGCGGTGGGGGCGGCCCAGGATCTCGGCGGCGCCCGCTACGTCGCCGTCGGCGACCAGGCGGCGGGTCAGGGTGGAGGAGAAGGGTTCGCCGCCGCCCGCCTCCCCGGTGACGTACAGGTCGACGACCTCGACCTCGAAGTCGTAGACCTTGCCCTGCTCGGTGAGGAAGTCGACGTTTCCGGCCGCCTTGTGGCCGAAGCGGAAGTTGGGGCCCTCGACGACGGCCTTGGCGCGCAGCCGGTCGACCAGGACCTTGACCACGAAGTCGGCTGCGGAGAGCTTCGAGAACTCCTTGGTGAAGGGGAGGATCAGCACCGCGTCCACGCCGAGGCCGGCCATCAGTTCGGCCCGGCGGTGGTGCGGGGCGAGCAGTGGCGGGTGGCTGCCGGGGCGGACGACCTCGCTGGGGTGCGGGTCGAAGGTGACGACGACGGCGGGGACGCCCAGTTCGCGGGCGCGGTCCACCGCGTGCTTGATGATCAGCTGGTGTCCACGGTGGACGCCGTCGTAGGAGCCGATGGTGACGACGCTGCGTCCCCAGTCCTCGGGGATGTCCTCCAAGCCACGCCAGCGCTGCACTGTGTCTGCTCCTCGGTGGGTTTCCGTGGTTGTCGTGGATTCCGGTGAATGCCGTGATTCCGTGGTGCCTCTTACGCAGGTCTAGGGTGCCATGCCGCCCGGCGACCGCCCGCATCGGCATCGGCCCCGCGCCGGGCCGCGTCCCGCGGGCGGGCCGGGTCCGGGGCAGGTCAGGCGGGGACGCGGGCGCCCGCGAGGTTCTCGAGGGTGCGGCGTGCGGTGGGGCCCACGAGCGCGGCCCAGTCCTGGGGCGCGTCGGTGAGCCAGCCGGTCAGACGGGCGGCGAGGCCCGGGAGGTGGCGGGCCAGGTCGACCAGGCCGCGGTCGAAGCGGGCGGCGCCCTCCGGGGTCCGGACGAGGAGGAGGCCGATGCGGTGGACGAGGGTGCGCTGCTCCCCGCCGTCGCACGCCGCGGCCGCGTGCAGCAGCGCGTCCAGGACGGCGGGCGCCTGCTCGTGGGCGAGCAGGTGTTCCCGCAGCTCGCGCCGGAGCGGCCCGCTCCCGGGCGGGCGCCCGGCGGAGGCAGGGCCGGGGACGAGGGCGGGGGCGCGGTCGGTGGCGAGGATGCCGGCGAGAGCGGCCCGCGCCGACTCGGGGCCGTCGTCGAGGAGACGGGTGACCAGTGGGAGGAGTACGGCGCGGGGTGCGGGGTCCGTGTCGAGGCGCCGGTCGACGTAGGCGGCCAGGTGCCCGGCGGCCTCGGGGCGCTCCGTCAGGCTCCGCCCGAGGAGGGCGGCCACCCGGTGGGCCAGCGCGGGTGTGGTGGCGTCGGCGAGCCGGCGCAGCGCCTCGCCGGTGTCCGGGCCGCACAGCCGGGCCCGGAAGGCCTCCAGGACGGGTTCGGGATGGGTGGGCAGGGCGGCGGCCACCGCGCCGGGCGGCAGATACGGGTCGCCGGCGGCGAAGTGGTCGAGTGCCCTCGGGAGGTGGCGGTCCCGGCTGCCGGGATCGTGTACGAGCAGGCCGAGCGCGCCGCCGCGCAGCGGGCTGTCGGCCGGCCCGGCGAGCAGCACCAGGGCGGCGTGGCGCAGGAGGGTGCGGTCGGCGGCGGTGCGGGCGTGCGGGGCCGTCCGCAGGCCGTGGGTGACCGCCGCCGTCTGCCGCGCCGGGCGCTCGTCGCGCGCCCAGCGTTCCACCGCCCGGCACAGCGCCGACGGCTCCTCCTCGGCGAGGACGGCGAGCAGCTCGTCGGCGCGTCGGTGCGCACTGCCGACGAGTACGTCGGTGAGGCCGTCCAGGCCGCGGTGGCGGTGGGTGTGCAGCAGCGCCTGGGCGGCCGTCGCCACGGTGGCGTGCGGGGTCGAGGGCAGCGGCCGCTCGTCGTCGAACCAGCGGACGAGCAGCGGCTGCACGGCGCCGGGATCGGCGGTGAGCAGCCCGGCGACCGTGTCGAGGTGGCGGGGGCCGGGCTCGTGCGGCGGCCCGTCGGCGAGGACGAGGCGGCGCAGCAGGTCCAGGCGCGTGCTCTCGGGCAGTCGCAGGGATGTCCAGAAGTCCGGCCCGAACGCCTCCGGCGGCGGTCGCCCTTCCTCCCGCTCCCTCCGCTCGGCGATGCCGTCGGCGAGCAGCCGCAGCACCTCCGTGTACGGCGTCGCGTCGGGTACGCGGGTCAGTACTCCGGCGAGCAGGCGGGCGGCCCACCAGGAGTGCGGGTCGAGGTCCAGGGCCTGGACCAGCTCTTCGAGGGTCAGGGCGAGTTGCAGGACGCCGTGCTGCCGGCCGAGGAGCAGCGCGGCCTCGACGACGGAGCCGATGCGGTGGTGCGGGACGGGAAGGGTGGGTGCGCCGTGCGGGGCGCCGCCGCGGTGGACGAGGGCGCGCAGGGCCTCGGGCAGGTCCAGGTGGGTGCCTTGGATCCAGTCGGCGAGTTCCTCGTGCGCGAAGCGGTAGCCGTCGCCCGCGGGGACGAGGAGGCCTTCGGCGAGTACGGCGGAGGCCCAGCCGGTGCCGCCGCCGAGCAGGGCCGGCGCCGGACCCCACGGGAACAGCGCCTCGAACGACTCCCGGTCCAGCCCGCCCTGTCCCGGGCCGAGGCTGCGTCGGGCGGCTTCGTGGACCTGCCCGGAGACCTTCGCCGCGAGTCGGCGCACCGCGGTGCCGTGCAGGCCGTTCTCCCGGGCCAGGCGGGTTGCTGCGCGCAGGCACATCAGGTCCAGGTAGGCCTGGAAGACCGTGTCCCGGTCGACCGGTACGGGGGACGGGGGGCCGGGCAGGGCGGCGTGGACCTCCGAGAGCAGGCGCAGGGTGAGGGGATGGCCCGCGTCTGCGTCCGTGAGGGCGCCGTCCGGCACCCGGTGGCGGGCGCGCGCCTCCCGGGCCTCCTCGCCGGTCAGGTCCCCGAGGCGGACGCAGGGCGGGAGGTCCCCGCCGCCGCCCGCAGGGGTGCGTGGTCCGGCGGAATCGGAGTCCGACCGGACGGCGGGGGCCGGTGCGCCGTACGCCGATCGCGCGGCGGGCGTGGCCCGCGGCGCCGGTCCCGCGGGCGCCGAGAGCCGCTCCCCGGCCGCGACGGGCCACTGCCCTTGCGGCGGGGCCGCCACCCCGCCCGCTTGCCCCGCCGCTGCGGGTGACTGCGACCACCGTCCTGCGGGCGCAGGAGACTCCGGGCCGCTCCCGTCGGGCGTCACCGGGCCGACGGGCCCCGGGCCGACCGGTCCCGGGCCTGCCGAGGCCCGACCTGCGGGGCCCAGTCCTGCGGAGACCGGACCTGCGGGGCCCATGCCTGCCGAGACCGGACCTGCGGGGCCCAGAACCGCGGAGCCCGACCCCGCCGGGCCCGCCCACGCGAAGCCGGACCCGCCTGCAGGGGGCCTCAGGTCGGTATCCGGTGCTGCGGGTGCTGGTTCCTGCGGGCGCCTCCGGGCAGTCGCCGGGGGTTCGGCGGCCGCGGTGTGCGGCGACGGCGTGCCCGTGGCCCGGCCGGGTGCCCGCCGCCCCGCGCCCACCCCGAACGGTGACGCCGGTTCGAGTCGTGCCGAGCATGCCTCGTCCGGCGCTGTGCACCGCGTCGACCGGGTGTCCCCCGACCGTGGAGGCAGCGCGTCCCCGGCTCCCGGGTCCGGCCGCACCCGCCTCGCGCGCGGGGCGGCGGAGTCCGCTCCGGTCTCCGTCCCGTACAGCAGCTCCCGCGGGAACTCCGCGCCCGCGTGCTCCCAGTACTCGGCGCGGCACGCCACGACGAGCCGGGCCCCGGTCTCTTGCAGCCAGGCCGCGGTGGCGTCGGTCCACTCGGGGAGGCGGTGGGCGAGGACGGGCGGCATCTCCTCCGGCCCGTCGAGCAGCAGCAGGAGGGGCCGGCCGGTGCTGTGGGCGAGGCGGGCCAGCCGCTCGGGGCTGGTGCCGTCGGGCCAGGCGGCGCCGGAGGTGCCCGAGGCCGCCACGATGCGGGCGGCGCGGGCCAGCGTCCGGCGCACCGCGTCCGCCAGGGACCTGTCGTCGTCACGCAGGTCGGCGCCGCGCAGCCACAGCGTGGGGGCCGGCCGGGTGCCCCGGGCGCGGCGGGCGGCGAGGGCCGCCAGCTCGGTCGTCCGGCCGGTGCCCGGCGCGCCGACCAAGGCCAGCACACTGGCGCGGCTCGCGGCGAAGGCGGTGAAGTCGCGTGTCACCGAGGCCCGTTCGACCGGCTCCACCCGCCCGGGACTGGCCGGCCCGGCGGAGGGGGCCGCCGGTGCGCCGTCCTCGGCACCACCGGGCGCCGGCGCCCACGACGGGGCGTCCTGTCCCGCCGAGGTCGCCGTCAGGGCGAGGACACCGGCCGGGTTGAGGTCGGCGCCGTAGGCGGGGACCGTGGCCGCGTTCTCGGCGAGGAGGTCGGCGAGCGGGCCCCCGGCCGCGCGGCGCAGCGGGACGGCGAAGCCGACGTCGCTGTGCCCGGAGCTGAGGGCGGTGCCGAGGACGCCGAGGACCGCGCCGGTCGACACGTCGAGCACGGGTCCGCCGGCCGCCCCGCCGCCCAGCCGCAGCGCGTCCCGCCCCGACATGCCGACGGCCAGCTCCAGGGCGTCGCCGATGAGGTGGAAGCGGTCGGTGGCCGTGTAGGTGACGTCGCCGGCGCCCAGCACCCGGGCCTCGCGCCAGCCGCCGGCGGCGATGCGGACGTAGGTGCCGGCCTCGACACGGTCCCGCGTGGCGACGGGCAGCGGAGCGACGCCGAGGCCCTCGGCGCGGACGAGGGCGAGACCGAGGGCGGGCAGGGGTGTCACGTCGGCGGCGGCCACGACGCGGCGCCGGTCCTCGGCGGTGCGCAGGACGAGGCGCGACAGGCCGTCGACCGCTTCGTGGCTGGTCAGCACCGTGCCGTGGTGGTCGGCGAGGAAGCCGGTGCCGCGTGGGCGGCCGGCGAGGTCGCTGATACGGATCAGCGCCGCGTCGGGAGCCCGTTCTGCGGGGCGGACCGCCGCGGCCGACGGAGTGCCGCGCGCGTCCCGCGGCCCCTCGTCCGTCCCCTCCCCCGTCTTCCCGCCCGTCTTCCCGCCCGCGACTTCCCGGGACCGGTTCCGCGACGCCATCGTCGAACCTCCCCGCCATATGCCCGTGCCGTGTCTTCGACGGTAGACACGCGATGATCAGCGGGACAGATCCCCTGGCGAACGCGCCCCCTTCCACTCCCCCGCTTCACTCCGAGCGCCTGCCCGGACGGGTGAACAGAACGGGTGGGTTGGATACACCCTGGGAGGTGGGGGAACCGAGGGGGACCGTGGAGCGGCGACAGTGAAGTCCCCGTGATCGCCGCTCCACGGGCGGAAGGTGACGGTGCGCCCGCTCAGCCGAAGACGGCGAGGCTCTTCGCCTTGCCCTGGTGCTCCTCCACCAGGGCAAGGAGGCGGCCCTCGGGAGAGAACACGGCGACGGCACCCGCGCCCGTGTAGGTGTCGGGCATCTCCAGCCGTACGCCGTTGGTGAGCAGGCGGGCCCGCTTGGTGTCCACGTCCCAGCGCGGGAAGGCGAAGTCGGCCGCGTCCGCGACGGGCATGACGGTGAGTTCCTGCTGGAGCTGGTCCAGCGTCCGGGCCGAGTCAAGCTTGTAGGGGCCGACCCGGGTGCGGCGCAGGGCGGTGAGGTGGCCGCCCGTGCCGAGGTCCTCCCCCAGGTCGCGGGCGAGGGCGCGGATGTAGGTGCCGGAGGAGCAGGTCACCGAGACGACCAGGTCGAGCACCGGCGTACCGTCCTCGGCGACGGCGTCGCGGACGTCGTACACCGTGAAGGAGGAGACGGTGACGGGGCGGGCGGGGATCTCGAAGTCCTCGCCCTCGCGGGCGCGCTTGTAGGAGCGCACGCCCTTGATCTTGATGGCACTGACCTTGGACGGCACCTGCATGATGGCGCCGCTCAGCTTGGCGACGCCGGCGTCGATCGCTTCCCGGGTGACCTTCGAGGCGTCGTGCGACCCCGTGATCTCGCCCTCGGCGTCGTCGGTGAGGGTCGTCTGCCCGAGCCGGATCGTGCCCAGGTACTCCTTCTCGGTGAGGGCCAGGTGGCCGAGGAGCTTGGTCGCCCGCTCCACACCGAGGACCAGGACGCCCGTCGCCATCGGGTCGAGCGTGCCGGCGTGCCCGACGCGCCGGGTCCGGGCGATGCCCCGCATCTTGGCGACGACGTCGTGCGAAGTGAAGCCCGACGGCTTGTCGACGATGACAAGGCCGTCGGGCGTGGTGTGCTTCTCGGTCATTTAGCGGTGTCGTCCGTCTCGTCGGCGTCGACGGCCCCGGCGGCCTCGGCCGCGTCCTCGTCGTCCTCACCCGGCTTGCGGTACGGGTCCGCCTCACCCGCGTACGCGGCGCCCGCGGAGACCTCGCGCACCTTGGCGTCGGACTGCCGCGCCTTGTCGAGGAGGTCCTCGATGTTGCGGGCGGTGTCCGGCAGGGCGTCCATGACGAAGGCCAGGGTCGGCGTGAACTTCACGCCCGCCGCCTTGCCGACCTCGGAACGCAGGATGCCCTTGGCGCTCTCCAGGCCCGCCGCGGCGGCCTTGCGCTCCTCGTCGTCCCCGTACACCGTGTAGAAGACGGTCGCCTCCCGCAGGTCACCCGTGACCCGGGTGTCCGTGATGGTGACGTGCGAGCCGAGCCGCGGGTCCTTGATCCCGCGCTGCAGCTTCTGGGCCACCACCTCTCGGATGAGGTCCGCCAGCCTTTTCGCCCGCGCGTTGTCGGCCACTGGTCCGTCTCCCGTTCTTTCTTCTCTTGCTTCTCTTGCCGGATCTGCGCGATCCGTCTGATCTGTGTGATCCGTGCGATGCGCGTTGCCGGTCAGTCGTCGTCGCCGTGGAAGCGCCGCCTGACGGACAGCAGTTCCACCTCGGGCCGGCCGGCCACCAGCCGCTCGCACCGGTCGAGCACGTCGCTGAGGTGGCCCGCGTCGCCGGACACCAGGGCCAGGCCGACGACCGCTCGGCGGTGCAGGTTCATGTGCTCCACCTCCGCCGCGCTCACCGCGTACTTCCGCTGGAGTTCGGCGACGATCGGACGGACGACGGAGCGCTTCTCCTTCAGCGAATGTACGTCGCCGAGGAGGAGGTCGAAGGACAGCGTCCCCACATACATGTACAACCGGTTCACCCGCCGGTCCGGGATCGATGGCCCCGCCATCCATGGGCGGGGACACCAGAACCGTACAACGAACGGCCGGGGCCGATCGACGGATATTGTGCTCCGCCGACCGGCCCCGGACCGCGTCGTTCGGGAAGTCGGGGCTGTTACACCCGCGGCTTCTCGCGCATCTCGTACGTCGCGATGACGTCGTCGACCTTGATGTCGTTGAAGTTTCCGAGGTTGATACCGCCCTCGAAGCCTTCGCGGATCTCGGTGACGTCGTCCTTGAAGCGGCGCAGGCCCACGATGTTGAGGCTCTCCGCGATGACCTTGCCGTCGCGCAGGAGCCGGGCCTTGGTGTTGCGCTTGACCTCGCCGGAGCGGATGAGGACACCCGCGATGTTGCCCAGCTTGGACGAGCGGAAGATCTCGCGGATCTCCGCCGTGCCCAGCTCGACCTCTTCGTACTCCGGCTTGAGCATGCCCTTGAGGGCCGCCTCGATCTCCTCGATCGCCTGGTAGATGACCGAGTAGTACCGGACGTCCACACCTTCGCGCTCGGCCATCTGCGCGGCACGCCCCGCGGCGCGCACGTTGAAGCCGATCACGATGGCGTCGGAGCCCATCGCCAGGTCGATGTCGGACTCCGTGACCGCACCGACGCCGCGGTGCAGGACGCGGATGTCGACCTCTTCGCCGACGTCCAGCTGGAGCAGGGAGGACTCCAGCGCCTCGACCGATCCGGACGCGTCGCCCTTGATGATCAGGTTGAGCTGCTGGACCTCGCCGGCCTTCAGCACCTTGTCCAGGTCCTCCAGCGACACGCGACGCGTGCGCTTGGCGAACGCGGCGTTGCGCTCGCGGGCGGCGCGCTTCTCGGCGATCTGACGGGCCGTACGGTCCTCGTCGACGACGATGAAGTTGTCGCCCGCACCCGGGACGTTGGTCAGGCCCAGGACCTGGACCGGCGTCGACGGGCCGGCCTCGGCGACGTTGTTGCCGTTGTCGTCGAGCATGGCGCGCACGCGGCCGTAGGCGTCGCCCACCACCATCGTGTCGCCGACCCGCAGGGTGCCTCGCTGCACGAGGACCGTCGCCACGGCACCGCGGCCGCGGTCGAGACGGGACTCGATCGAGATGCCCTGCGCGTCCTGCGTGGGGTTGGCCCGCAGGTCGAGCGAGGCGTCGGCCGTGAGGATCACGGCCTCCAGCAGCGAGTCGATGTTCAGACCCTGCTTGGCGGAGATGTCGACGAACATGGTGTCGCCGCCGAACTCCTCGGCCACCAGGCCGTACTCGGTCAGCTGACCGCGCACCTTCGTCGGGTCGGCGCCCTCGACGTCGATCTTGTTGACCGCGACGACGATCGGGACGTCGGCCGCCTGTGCGTGGTTGAGCGCCTCGACCGTCTGCGGCATGACGCCGTCGTTGGCCGCGACGACCAGGATCGCGATGTCGGTCGACTTGGCACCACGGGCACGCATGGCGGTGAACGCCTCGTGACCCGGGGTGTCGATGAAGGTGATCTTGCGCTCTTCGTCGTTGACCTCGGTCGCGACCTGGTAGGCACCGATGTGCTGGGTGATGCCGCCGGCCTCGCCCGCGATGACGTTCGTCTTGCGGATGGCGTCGAGCAGTCGGGTCTTTCCGTGGTCGACGTGACCCATGACGGTGACGGCCGGCGGACGGACGACCAGGTCCTCCTCCGTGCCCTCGTCCTCGCCGAACTCCAGGTCGAAGGACTCGAGCAGCTCGCGGTCCTCCTCCTCCGGGCTGACGATCTGAACCGTGTAGTTCATCTCGCCGGCGAGGAGCTGGAGCGTCTCGTCGGAGACGGACTGGGTCGCGGTGACCATCTCGCCGAGGTTCAGCATGACCGCGACGAGCGACGCCGGGTTGGCGTTGATCTTCTCCGCGAAGTCGGTGAGCGACGCACCGCGCGACAGGCGAATGGCCTCGCCGTTGCCGCGGGGCAGCATCACGCCGCCGACCGACGGGGCCTGCATGGCCTCGTACTCCTGGCGCCTCTGCCGCTTCGACTTGCGGCCGCGGCGCGCGGGACCGCCGGGACGGCCGAAGGCGCCCTGCGTGCCACCACGGCCACCCGGACCGCCGGGACGGCCACCGAAGCCGGGACGGCCACCGCCGCCACCGAAGCCGCCACCGGGACGGCCGGCGAAGCCGCCGCCACCACCGGGACGACCGCCGCCGCCACCGCCGGGACGGCCGGCGAAGCCGCCGCCACCGCCCGGACGACCGCCGCCGCCGGGACGACCGGCACCGCCGGGACCGCGACCGCCGCCACCGGGGCCGGGACGCGGGCCGGCAGCCGGACGCTGCGGCATCATGCCGGGGTTCGGACGCGGACCGCCGGGACGGGGACCACCCTGGCCGCCGCCCTGCGGACGGGGCATCGAGCCCGGGTTCGGACGGTTGCCGCCCGGAGCCTGGGGACGGGGGCCGCCGCCCTGGCCGCCGGGGGCCTGCGGACGCGGACCGCCACCGGGGGCACCGGGGCCGCCCGGACGCGGAGCGCCCTGCGGACGGGGCGCCTGCGGGCGCGCCATACCGGCGTTGCCGCCGGAGGTGAAGGGGTTGTTACCCGGACGCGGACCGCCGGGACGACCCGGACGCTGGCCCGGGGCACCGGGACGCTGGCCACCGGGACGGCCCTGGCCGCCCTGCTGACCACGGTCCTGGCCGCCCTGCTGTCCGCGGTCCTGGCCCGGACCGGAGGGGCGGGCACCGGGCTTGGGGGCGCCGGGACGCGCGCCGCCGGGCTTGGGGCCCGACGGAGCCGGAGCGGACGGGGCGGCCGGCGGAGCGGTGAACTCCGGCGCGGCCGGAGCCGGACGCGGCGCGGGCTTGGGGCCCGGCGTCGGGCGCGAGGCCTGGGACGGCGCCGGAGAGGGAGCCGCCGGAGCCGCGGGCTGCTGGGCAGCCGGGGGCTTCGGGGCCGCCGGACGCGGCGCGGCCGGACCCGGACGTGCCGCCTGCGCCGGGGACGGCGCGGCGGGCCTGGGGGCAGCCTTCTTGGGGGCCGCGGGACGACCGGCTGCCCGGCCGTTGCCGCCGCCCTGCTGGAAGGCGTCTGTCAGCTTGCGTACTACGGGCGCTTCGATGGTCGAAGACGCCGAACGGACGAATTCACCGAGTTCCTGGAGCTTGGCCATGACGACCTTGCTCTCGACACCGAACTCCTTGGCGAGTTCGTAGACCCGGACCTTAGCCACTTCGCTCCTCTTAGGTCCGGGTTGCGTCCGGACCGTCGCTAGTTCATGGGCGTACTCATCGCGTACTCATCGAGTGCTCATCGCAATCTCGACCTGCTTTCGACTCGCGAGGTACCAGGCCGCCACGGGGTTCCGCGCGGCTCGTCTTCCTTACCACGTTGCTTACATGGTGCTTTCAGCAACCTTGTGCCTGCTCGACGTGGTGGCGCAACGCCTTTACGTCGAGCGGACCCGGGACGCGCAGCGCCCTCGGGAACGCCTTGCGGCGCACCGCCTGGTCGACACAGACCGGTACGGGGTGTACGTACGCACCCCGGCCGGGCAGCGTACCGCGTGGATCAGGGGTGCAATGACCCTCGACCGCCACGGTGCGCAGCAGCGTGCTCTTGACCGCTCGCTTCCGGCACCCCACGCAGGTGCGCTCGGGGCATGCTGGGGTACGTGTCCGGCCAGACACCGCTAAGTCTACCTCCCCCGACCGACCTCACCCCTTTGGGGCAAGATTCGAACACGTGCCGCGCTCAAAGCTGTCGTGATCTGAGCGTCGTGCGGCTTGGATCTATTCCCCGTGCGTTATCCGAGCGTTCCCCGCACCCGTCGGGGACCAGTCGGGGACTACTCGGCCGGCTGGTCCGACGACCGCTCGGTCGGCTGCCCGGCGGGCTGCTCGGAGGGCTGCTCGGTGTCCGGCCGGATGTCGATCCGCCAGCCGGTCAGCCGGGCCGCGAGGCGGGCGTTCTGCCCCTCCTTGCCGATGGCCAGCGACAGCTGGTAGTCCGGCACGATCACGCGGGCGGAGCGGGCCGCCATGTCCACGACCTCCACCTTGGAGACGCGGGCCGGGGAGAGCGCGTTCGCCACCATCTCGGCCGGGTCGTCCGACCAGTCGACGATGTCGATCTTCTCGCCGTTCAGCTCGCCCATGACGTTGCGCACCCGGCCTCCCATGGGACCGATGCACGCGCCCTTGGCGTTCAGGCCCGAGCGGGTGGAGCGGACGGCGATCTTGGTGCGGTGGCCGGCCTCGCGGGCGATCGCGGAGATCTCGACGGAACCGTCGGCGATCTCGGGCACCTCCAGGGCGAAGAGCTTCTTCACCAGGTTGGGGTGGGTGCGGGAGAGCGTCACGGAGGGACCGCGTACGCCCTTGGCCACCCGGACGACGTACGAGCGCAGCCGCGTGCCGTGCGGGTAGGTCTCGCCCGGCACCTGCTCCTGCACCGGCAGGATGGCCTCCAGCTTGCCAATGTCGACCAGGACGTTCTTCGGGTCGCGGCCCTGCTGGACCACGCCGGTGACGATGTCGCCCTCGCGTCCGGCGTACTCGCCGAGCGTCGCGTCGTCCTCGGCGTCGCGCAGCCGCTGCAGGATGACCTGCTTGGCGGTGGTGGCGGCGATACGGCCGAAGTCGGACGGGGTGTCGTCGAACTCGCGGGCCGCCTGGCCCTCCTCGAGGTCGTCCGGGTCCTCCTTCGCCCACACGGTCACGTGTCCGGTGTCCCGGCTGAGCTCCACGCGCGCGTGGCGGCGGCTTCCGTCGGTGCGGTGGTAGGCGATGAGGAGGGCCGACTCGATCGCCTCGACCAGCAGGTCGAAGGAGATCTCCTTCTCCCGCACCAAGCCCCGCAGGGCGCTCATGTCGATGTCCACGGCTACGCCTCCTCCTCTTCCGTCGTGCTGCTGTTGTCGGTGTCCTTGGTGTCCTTGCGGTTGAACTCGACCTGCACGCGTGCCTTGTCGATGTCACCGAAGGCGAGTCTGCGGGCGGTGGCCTTGCGGCCCTTGACGCCGGGGACTTCGAGGTCGAGCCCGTCCTCGTCCACGGCGAGGATGCGAGCGACCAGCTCGCCGCCCTCGTGCGGCTGGAACCGGACCAGGCGTCCGGTGGCGCGCACGTAGTGGCGGTGCTCCGACAGGGAGCGCTCCGCGCCGGGGGTGCCGACCTCCAGGGTGTACTCCGCGTCGCCCATCGCGTCGCTCTCGTCGAGCCTCGCCGACAGGGCGCGGCTCACCTCGGCGATGCGGTCCAGGTCGGCGCCGGTGTCCGAGTCGACGACCACACGCAGCACCCGCTTGCGGCCTACGGACTCCACCGCGATCTCCTCGAGGTCCAGTCCCTGGGAGGCGACGAGCGGCTCAAGCAGCTCTCGCAGCCTCTCGCTCTGGGTGGTGCTCATCCGGGTGACTCCTCGGCCGCGTGTGCTGTTGTGGGATGGGGCGCGTGTCTCGTCCGCGTGTCCGTTCCGCGTGTCTGGTCAAAGGGTATCGGGTCGCGGGGGGTGTTGCCGTCCACCCCTGCTCGGCTGCCGGGCGGCCTGACCGTGCTCGGCTGCCGGGCGGTCCGCCCGGCGGTGCACGTCGGCGGTTCGATCGGCGGTGCACGTCGGCGGTTCGGTCGGTGGTGCACGTCGGCGGTTCGGTCGGTGGTGCACGTCGGCGGTTCGATCGGCGGTGCCGATGACCGGGGGCGGGCCGGGGCACGGGTACCGTGATCGTTCCCGTCCCCTCCGTACGAGTCTGCCGAGGACGTCCGCCGTGTCGCTTCCCGTATCGCCGCGCCCGCCCTCGGGGCCGCGCAGAAGGAGTCTGCTCGCGTCCGCCGCCGGGGCCGCGCTGCTCGTCGGCTGTTCCGGCGGCTCGGAGCCGGGCAGCGCGGACGCCGGCTCGCAGGCCGCCGACCGGGCTCGCGCGCGAGCGGCCCGGGACAGTCAGGGGCTGGCCGAGCGGTACGCGGCGGTGATGGCCGCGCACCCGGGGCTGGTGGAGCGGCTGAGCCCGCTGCGGCAGGAGGTCGTGCGGCACGCCGAGGCGTTCGGTGCCGTGCGGGGTGCGTCGTCCGAGGCCTCGCCGTCGGTCTCCGCGCGTGCCGCCGGGCCCGGGGACGGCTCGGGGGTGGTGACGGGTACGGATGCGGTGCCGGGGACCGAGAAGGAGGCGCTGGCTGTGCTCGCCGGGGCGGAGCGGACGCTGGCCGATCGTCGCGCCGGGGCGCTGCTGGAGGTGCCGGGCGAGTTGGCCCGGCTGCTGGCCTCGGTGGCGGCGGCCGGGGCCGCGCACGTGTATCTGCTGACGCAGGGTGGGACGGAGGGTCGCGGGTGAGCAAGGCGGACGACCAGGAGCTGGACGCCCTCCAGGCGGCGCTGGCGGCGGAGCACGCGGCCGTGTACGGCTACGGCGTGGTCGGGGGGCGGATCGGCGAGGAGCGGCGCACGGAGGCGCGGACCGCGTACGACGCCCATCGCGCCCGGCGGGACACGCTGGTGCGTGCGGTGCGCGACCGGGGCGGGAAGCCGGTGGCCGCGGCGGCCGGGTACGCGCTGCCCTTCTCGGTGCCGGACGCCGCCGCGGCGGTGCGGTTGGCGGCGACGCTGGAGGACCGGGTGGCCGGTGTCTACTCCGACCTGGTCCGGGCGGCCGAGGACGGGCGCCGGGCGACGGCGGCCGAGGGGCTGCGGGAGGCGGCGGTGCGCGCGGTGCGCTGGCGGGGCGGGAGCGTAGCCTTCCCTGGGCTCGCCGAGCGGGGCGGTGCGTCGGGTGGGGAGGGCAGTCCTGCTCCGGACGCGCCGGGCACGGTGTCACCGACTGCGTAACGCGTATTTCGTACGGAAGGGAACGGCTCGCGCATGGCTTTCGAACCGCCGCGGCGTCTGGTCAGGGCGCTCGGCGAAGCGGCACCGGACGGTGACGGCTGGCTGGCGAAGCTGCCCGAAGTGGCGGAGCGGGCCGTGGCGCGGCGCGAGTTGGCGGTGGAGCGGGTGCAGGTGCCCGGTGGGCGCAGCAGCCTGGTGGTGCTGGTGCGGACGGGCGACGGGACGCCCGCGGTGTTGAAGCTGGCCCCGCGCCGGGCGCGCCCGGAGAGCGAGCGGGCCGCGCTCGCGCACTGGGGCGGGTTGGGTGCCGTGCAGTTGCGTGAGGGGGGCGGGGCGCGCGAGCGCGACGAGGGGGTGTTGCTGCTGGAGCGGCTGCGTCCGGATGTGTCGGTGCGGTCGCTGCCGGAGGCGAAGGCGTTGCTGGAGGCGGCGGGGACGCTGCGGCGGCTGTGGGTGGAGCCGCCGGGCTCTCACCGCTTCGAGACCGTGGCCGAGCGGACCGGGCGGCAGGCCGCGGCCATGCGGGCGGGTGCGGTGGCCGACGACGAGGTGGCGCCGCTGGTCGACGCGGCGCTCGCGGCTCGCGAGGAGTTGTTGGCAGCGCCGCCGGAGCAGCGGCTGCTGCACGGGACGTTCCGGCAGAGCAAGGTGCTCGCCGGGGACCGGATGCCCTGGCTGGCGGTGGGGCCGGACCCGGTGGTCGGGGAAGGTGCCTTCGATCTGGCGCGGCTGGTGCGGGACCGGGTGGAGGACCTCGTCGCCCAGCCGTCGGGGGCGTCTACGACCCGGCGGCGCGTGAAGCGGCTGGCGGAGTCTTTGGAGGTCGACCAGGAACGGCTGCGGGGGTGGGCCCTGTTCCGCGCCGTCGAGTCGGGGGTACGGGCTCGCCGGGTGGGTCGGGAGAGGGACGCGGAACTGCTGCTGGAGTTCGCCAGCTGGCTGTGAGGCGCTGGGTGGGTGGGTGGTTTGGGTGCGATGCCTGCGGCGGCCTGCGCGGGTTCGGTGGGGGTGCGCGTAGCGCGATCGGTTGTGGGGTGGTGCGGGGCCGCGCCGGGGGGTGTCCGTCCTCGGAACGGCGCGGAATCGCTTGGACAGAGAACCTGACTCCGTTGACGCGCCAACCGCTGCGGGCGGACACCCCCCGACACGTCCCCTCCCCGCCGTACGCGGCTGACCCTCCTCGCCCCGGCTGCGTATCCCCTTCGCCGCCGTACGCGGCTCACCCGCCGCCGCTGCGGGCAGTCGTGCCGCCCCAGCTGCGGGCAGTCGTGCCGCTGGGGCGGCACGGGTGGGCGCGGCGGCACCCCGTGGGCGCCGGGCCGCGCGACCCACCCCCGGCCCGCGCCCACGCCGGGGGCCAAGCAAACTCCGGGCCGCCGACCCACACCCGCGCCGGGGCGGTGTTACTTGGTGAGGCGGGCGATGGCCTCCTCGACCGGGAGTTCCTCGCGGTCGCCGGTGCGGCGGTCCTTCAGCTCCACGACGCCCTCGGCCGAACGCCGGCCGGCGACCAGGATCCGGGGTACGCCGATGAGTTCGGAGTCGGTGAACTTCACACCCGGGGACACCCCCGCGCGGTCGTCCACCAGGACGCGGACCCCCGCCGCGGCCAGCTTCTCGGAGATGTCGAGGGCCAGCTCGGTCTGGAGGGCCTTGCCCGCGGCGACGACGTGGACGTCGGCAGGGGCGACCTCCGCGGACCAGACGAGGCCCTTGTCGTCGGCGTGCTGCTCGGCGAGGGCCGCCACCGCGCGGGAGACGCCGATGCCGTAGGAGCCCATCGTCACGCGGGCCGGCTTGCCGTTCTGGCCGAGGACGTCCAGCTTGAGGGCGTCGGTGTACTTGCGGCCCAGCTGGAAGATGTGGCCGATCTCGATGGCGCGGTCCAGCTTCAGGCCGGTGCCGCAGTTCGGGCAGGGGTCGCCCTCGCGGACGACCACGACGTCGACGTACGCGTCGACCTCGAAGTCGCGGCCCGCCACCACGTTCCTGGCGTGGGTGTGCTCCTTGTTGGCGCCCGTGATCCACGCGGTGCCCGGCGCCACGCGCGGGTCGGCGATGTACTGCACCTTCTCGCCCAGGCCCTGCGGGCCGACGTAGCCGCGGACCAGGTCGGGGCGGCCGACGAAGTCCTCGGCGGTGACCAGCTCGACGGCGGCCGGGGCGAAGTGGGCCTCGACCTTGTCGAGGTCGACCTCGCGGTCGCCGGGGACGCCCACGGCGACGATCTCGCCGTCCACCTTGACGAGGAGGTTCTTGAGGGTGGCGGACGCCTGGACGCCGAGGGAGGCGGCCAGCGTCTCGATGGTCGGGGTGTCGGGGGTGGGGATGTCCTCGGCCGCGGGGACGTCCGTGGCGTCCACGGGCGTGAGGGCGTGGGTGACCGCCTCCGTGTTGGCGGCGAAGTCGCAGTTCGGGCAGTCGGCGAAGGTGTCCTCGCCGGCCTCGGCGGGGGCCAGGAACTCTTCGGACTTCGAGCCGCCCATGGCGCCGGCCGTGGCCGCGCAGATGCGGTAGTCGAGGCCGAGGCGCTCGAAGACGCGCTGGTAGGCGGCGCGGTGCAGGGCGTAGGACTCGGCGAGGCCCTCGTCGGCGACGTCGAAGGAGTAGGAGTCCTTCATGAGGAACTCGCGGCCGCGCAGGATGCCGGCCCGGGGGCGGGCCTCGTCGCGGTACTTGTTCTGGATCTGGTAGAGGATGACCGGCAGGTCCTTGTAGGAGGACGCCTGGTCCTTCACCAGCAGGGTGAAGATCTCCTCGTGGGTGGGGCCGAGGAGGTAGTCGCCGCCCTTGCGGTCCTGGAGGCGGAAGAGTTCGGGGCCGTACTCCTCCCAGCGGCCCGTGGCCTCGTACGGCTCGCGCGGCAGCAGGGCGGGGAGCTGGACCTCCTGGGCGCCGATGGCGTCCATCTCCTCGCGGACGATGCGCTCGATGTTGCCGAGGACCTTCTTGCCGAGCGGCAGCCAGCTCCAGAGGCCGGCGGCGGTGCGGCGCACGTAGCCGGCGCGGACCAGCAGCTTGTGGCTGAGGACCTCGGCGTCCGCCGGGTCGTCGCGCAGCGTCTTCGCCATCAACTTCGACATGCGCTGGACCGGTGCGTTGGCCATGGTTCTCGTGTCTCCTGCTGCGTAAGGGTGGTGCTAGGAGGTTAGCCGGGCGGTCCGGTGGGGTGGAAATCGGTTATCGGCGGCGCAGCGGGAGAGGGGCGCCCATCACCGCGTACGGCTTCGGGGCGCTCGGGAAGAGGACCCGGCGGGCGAGGTCCTGGTAGCCGAGGGAGCGGTAGAGGGCGCGGGCGGGGCTTTCGGTGTCGATCGCCGAGAGGATGGAGCGGGGCTGCGTGGCGCCGTCGGTGATCGTGGTGATCAGGGCGCGGCCCGCGCCGCGGTTCTGGTGGGCCGGGTGGACGTGGAGCTCGGTGATGACGAAGGAGTCGTCGAGCCACCCGTCGGTTCCCTGGGCGCGAAGGTAGGGCTCGACGACGGTCGACCACCAGTGGGCGCGGTCGTTGGGCATGCCGTAGACGAAGCCGACGAGGCGGCCCCGCTCGGTGGCGCCGAGGGCTCTGGCGCCGGGGTGCGTCATGTGGCGCAGGACGATCTGACGGCGGACGGCCACCTCGTCGGGGCCGAGGCCGAAGGCGGCGGCTTGGACGGCCAGGGCCTCGTCCACGTGCGCGGAGAGGTCCAGTGGGCCGATCACTAGGTCCATGGCGGGGAGCCTACAGTCCTGCCACAGGGGTCAGAACAGCACGCTCATGAAAGCGCCGACCTCCTGGAAGCCCACTCTCAGGTAGGTCCGTCGCGCCGCCGTGTTGAAGTCGTTGACGTACAGGCTCGCCACCGGGGCGATGTCCGCGAGGGCGTAGCGCAGGACCGCCGCCATGCCGGGGGCCGCCAGGCCCTTGCCGCGGTACTCGGGGGCCACCCACACGCCCTGGATCTGGCAGGCGCGGTCGGTGGCGGCGCCGATCTCGGCCTTGAAGACGACCTTGCCGTCGGCGTCGAAGCGGGCGAAGGAGCGGCCGGAGCCGACGAGTTCGGCGACCCGGGCCTGGTAGAGCAGGCCGCCGTCGCCGGCCATCGGGGAGATGCCGACCTCCTCGGTGAACATCGCCACGCACGCCGGCATGATCCGCTCCATCTCGTCCTTGCGGACGCGGCGGACGTACGGGTCGGGGGCGATGTCGGCGGGGAGGTGGTCGGTGACCATGAGGGGCTGGCGGGCGCGCACCTCGCGGGCCGGGCCCCAGCCGGGTTCGAGCAGGCGCCACAGCTGGGCCGTCGGGTCGGCGGGGCCGACGATGGAGGAGCAGCGGCGGCCGGCCCGGCGGGCGCGGTCGGCGAAGGCGCGGACGGCGCGCGGGGTGGCGCAGATGGGGACGAGGTTGGCGCCGGCGTAGCAGAGGGAGGTGAGCATGCCGTGCTCGTACCAGCCCCACATCTCGCCGCCGAGGCGCCACGGGTCGAGGCCGGCGATCCGGACGCGGGCGGTCACGAAGGCGTTCGCGACCGGCTCGCGGTCGAGGACGGCGAGCGCGGCGTCCAGGTCGCTCGGTTCGAGCACGCGGGAGGTGGTCTGCGTCAACACGTGCGGGGGCCTCACCCTGAGATCTGCTGGTTCCCGCACTGTACCTGCCGTGCATATGCCGCGCCGCCCTCAGGGCGACGCGGCCGAAAGGGGAAGGGTCAGCCCGCGACGGAGACCGAGGGCTCGCCGGAGGCGATGCCGTCCTGCTCCATCTGCTCGGCGATCTTCATGGCCTCGTCGATGAGGGTCTCCACGATCTTGGACTCGGGGACGGTCTTGATGACCTCGCCCTTGACGAAGATCTGGCCCTTGCCGTTGCCGGAGGCGACACCGAGGTCGGCCTCGCGCGCCTCGCCGGGGCCGTTGACGACGCAGCCCATGACGGCGACGCGGAGGGGGACCTCCATGCCTTCGAGACCGGCGGTGACCTCCTCGGCCAGCTTGTAGACGTCGACCTGGGCGCGGCCGCAGGACGGGCAGGAGACGATCTCCAGGCCGCGCTGGCGCAGGTTCAGCGATTCCA
The DNA here is from genome assembly GCF_000721235.1 of Streptomyces olivaceus. Taxonomy (GTDB): domain Bacteria; phylum Actinomycetota; class Actinomycetes; order Streptomycetales; family Streptomycetaceae; genus Streptomyces; species Streptomyces olivaceus. The sequence goes on along the minus strand of NZ_JOFH01000044.1, from coordinate 98 downwards.
GGATCTGGATGCCGACCTTGATCTCCTCGACCGGCGGGGCGGAGAGGGAGACGCGGATGGTGTCGCCGATGCCCTGGGAGAGCAGCGCGCCGAAGGCG
>NZ_JOFH01000043.1 GCF_000721235.1 Streptomyces olivaceus | reverse complement strand
GCCGGGGCGGTTGCCGTTGTCGTACGCGCAGCGTCGGTTGTGGTTCGTGGACCGGTTGGAGGGTGCGAGCGCGCTGTACAACATTCCGTTGGTGGTGCGGTTGTCGGGTCGGGTGGATGTGGGGGCGCTGGGTGCGGCGCTGGGTGATGTGGTGGGGCGGCACGAGGCGTTGCGTACGCGGTTCCCGCAGGTGGAGGGGGAGCCGTATCAGGAGGTCGTGCCTGTTGCGGAGGCGCGGGTGGAGCTGCCGGTGGTGCCGGTGGCGGCCGGTGAGCTGGAGGCGAGGATCGAGGAGGTCTCCGGTCACGTCTTCGACCTGGCCGCCGAACTCCCGCTGCGTGCGGCCCTCCTGACCCTGGACGAGAACGAGAACGAGAACGAGAACGAGAACGAGAACGAGAACGAGGACGGGCACGAGGAGAGTTCCGTCCTCGTCCTCGTCGTGCACCACATCGCCGGTGACGGCTGGTCCCTGGCACCCCTGTGGCGGGACCTGTCCGCCGCCTACGCCGCGCGTCGGGCCGGGAGCACGCCCCGGTTCGCGCCGCTGCCCGTGCAGTACGCCGACTACACCCTGTGGCAGCGCGAGCTGCTCGGCGACGCGGCCGACCCCGGGAGCGTGCTGGCGGAGCAGGTCGCGCACTGGCGCACGGCACTCGAGGGCGTGCCCGAGGAGCTGTCCCTCCCCGCCGACCGGCCGCGACCGTCCGCCAAGACGCACCGGGGCGCGGCCGTTCCCGTGCGTGTCCCGGCCGGACTGCATGCGCGACTGGCCGAGTTGGCGCGGTCGGAGGGCGTGACGATGTTCATGGTGTGGCAGGCGGCGGTGGCCGTGCTGTTCTCGCGGCTGGGCGCGGGGGAGGACATCCCGCTGGGCGGCCCGGTCGCGGGCCGTACCGACGAGTCGCTGGAGGACCTGGTCGGGTGCTTCGTCAACACCCTCGTGCTGCGCACCGACCTGTCCGGCGACCCCGCCTTCACCGACGTACTCGCCCGCGTCCGCCGGGACACGCTGAGTGCCCTGCACCGGCAGGAGGTCCCGTTCGAGCGGCTGGTGGAGGAGCTGGCACCGCCCAGGTCGATGGGCCGCCACCCCTTCTTCCAGACCGTCCTCGAAGTGCAGTCCACCCCGCTCCTCGCGCCGGAACTGGACGGAGTGGACGTGGCGGTGCTGCCCCACGCGGTCCGCGACGCCAAGTTCGACCTCGACCTGCAGATCGCCGAGAGCTTCGACGCCGAAGGCCGCCCCACCGGCATGGCGGGCGAACTCGTCTACGCCGCCGACCTCTTCGACCACGCCACCGCCGAGACCCTGACCGCCCGGCTGCTGCGCGTCCTGGACGCCGTGGCCGACGCTCCGGGACGCCCCGTGCACACCGTCGACGTGCTCGACGACGCCGAGCGGCGCCGGCTGGTGGGGGAGTGGTCCCGCCGGCAGCCGGCGATCGCCGGCCCGGACGTCCGCGTCTTCGTCCTCGACGACCACCTCATGCCGGTCCCGCCCGGCGTCACCGGACTGCTCTACACCACCTGCGACGCGTCCGCGGACTCCACGGTCGCCTGCCCGTTCACCGAGGAGGAGTCCGTCATGCGACCCACCGGCGCACAGGCCCGCTGGGACGACGAGGGCCGCGTACACGTCGTGCCGGCCGACGACGCGGCGGCCCCCGAGCTGGACACGCAGCCGTCCGGGCCGGGGCGGTTGCCGTTGTCGTACGCGCAGCGTCGGTTGTGGTTCGTGGACCGGTTGGAGGGTGCGAGCGCGCTGTACAACATTCCGTTGGTGGTGCGTTTGTCGGGTCGGGTGGATGTGGGGGCGCTGGGTGCGGCGCTGGGTGATGTGGTGGGGCGGCACGAGGCGTTGCGTACGAGGTTCCCGCAGGTGGAGGGGGAGCCGTTCCAGGAGGTCGTGCCTGTTGCGGAGGCGCGGGTGGAGCTGCCGGTGGTGCCGGTGACGGCCGGTGAGCTGGAGGCGCGGATCGAGGAGGTCTCCGGTCACGTCTTCGACCTGGCCGGTGAACTCCCCGTGCATGCCGCGCTGCTGACGTCGGGCGAGGAGAGTTCCGTCCTCGTCCTCGTCGTGCACCACATCGCCGGTGACGGCTGGTCCCTGGCACCCCTGTGGCGGGACGTGTCGACGGCGTACGCGGCACGCCGCTCGGGCAAGACCCCGGACTTCCCCCCGCTGCCGGTGCAGTACGCCGACTACGCGCTGTGGCAGCAGCGGCTGTTCGGCGACGAGGACGCCGCCGGCAGCCGGCTCACCGCGCAGGTCGAGCACTGGCGGGCCACCCTCGACGGCGTCCCCCGCGAACTCGCCCTGCCGTTCGACCGGCCCCGACCGGCCAGGCCCGGACGCGGCGGCGGCTGGGCCGACATCGAAGTCCCCGCCGGACTGCACGCCCGGATGGCCGAGCTGGCGCGGTCGGAGGGCGTGACGATGTTCATGGTGTGGCAGGCGGCGGTGGCCGTACTGCTCTCGCGGCTGGGCGCGGGGGAGGACATCCCCCTGGGCAGCCCGGTCGCGGGCCGCACCGACGAGTCGCTGGAGGACCTGGTCGGGTTCTTCCTCAACACCCTCGTGCTGCGTACCGACCTGTCCGGCGACCCCGCCTTCACCGACGTGCTCGCCCGGGTGCGCGGCACGGCACTGGACGCCCTCGACCACCAGGACGTCCCCTTCGACCGCCTCGTGGAGAAGCTGGCACCCGCCCGCTACACCGACCGCGTCCCCTTCTTCCAGGTCCTGGTCGCCGTGCAGAACATGCCGCAGGCCCAGGTCGCGCTGCCCGGCCTGGACGTCGACGCCGGACCCGGCAAACCCACCACGGCCAAGGTCGACCTCGACGTCCAGGTCGTCGAACTCCACGACGCGGACGGAGCGCCGAGCGGCATGGCCGGAGGGCTCACCTACGCCACCGACCTCTTCGACCACTCCACCGCCGAGAGCCTCGTCGCCCGGCTGCTGCGCGTCCTGGACGCGGTCACCGCCGACCCCGCCCGCCGGGTCTCCCGCATCGACGTCTTCGACCCCGCCGAACGGCGGCGCCTGCTCACCGAGTCGAACGGCGCCCGCAGCGACACCCTGGCACTCACCGTCCCCGAGCTGTTCGCCGTCCGCGCCTCCCGCGCGCCGAAGGCCGTCGCCCTCGACACCGGGGCCGAACCGGTCACCTACGGACAACTGGACGCCCGCTCCAACCGGCTCGCCCACCACCTCATCGACCTCGGCATCGGCCCGGAGACCGTGGTCGCCGTCGTCATGGACCGCTCCCCGGACGTGGTCACCACCCTGCTGGCCGTACTCAAGGCGGGCGGCGCCTACCTCACGCTCGACCCCGCCCAACCCGACTCCCGCACCGCCGAAATGATCGCCCTCGCCGGAGCCGGGGTCTGCCTGGCCGACCAGCGGTACGCCGAAGCGGCGCGCGGCCGGTTCGCCACCGTCGTCGTCGCCGACGCGGGAGACGCCGAGTGGGCCGACCGGCCCGCCGGCACCGTCGCCGGACGCAGCCTGCCCGACCAGCTCGCCTACCTCATGTTCACCTCCGGCTCCACCGGCGAACCCAAGGGCATCGGCACCACCCACCGCGACATCGTGGACCTCGCCGGCGACCGCTGCTGGCAGTTCCCCGGCACCGCGCGCGGCATGTTCGCCGCGCCGCACACCTTCGACGGGTCCACCGTCGAGGTGTGGGTACGGCTGCTCACCGGCGGCACCCTGATCGTCACCCCGCCCGGGCGGACCGACGCCGCCCGCCTGCGTTCCCTCGTCGCCGACCACGGACTCACCCACGCCCATCTGACCGCCGGCCTGTTCCGGGTCATCGCCGAAGAGGACCCGGCCGCCTTCACCGGCGTCCACGACGTGCTCACCGGCGCCGACGTCGTCCCCAAGGAGGCGGTCCGCCGCGTCCTCGAAGCGGTCCCCGGCATCGTCGTCCGCAGCAGCTACGGGCCGACCGAGGCGACCGTCATCGCCACCCAGATCCCGCTCACCGAGCCCGACGCCCTGGGCGACGTCGTGTCGATCGGCCGCGCCATGGACAACACCGGCGTGTACGTCCTCGACGACAGCCTCCAACCGGTCCCGGCGGGCGTCGCGGGCGAGGCGTACATCGCGGGCGCCGGACTCGCCCGCGGCTACGTCGCCCGCCCCGGACTCACCGCCGAGCGGTTCGTGGCCTGCCCGTTCGACGTACCCGGCGCCCGCATGTACCGCACCGGGGACATCGTGCGCCGACGGGCCGACGGCGCGCTGGAGTTCGTGTCCCGGGCCGACGACCAGGTGAAGATCCGCGGATTCCGGGTCGAGCCCGGCGAGGTCGAGAAGATCCTGGCCGGACACCCCGCCGTCGCCCAGGCCGTCGTCACCGTCCGCGAGGACACCCCCGGAGACAAGCGCCTGGTGGCCCACCTGACCGCGGCGCCCGGCGAAGCCCTCCCGGACGTCCGGGAGTTCGTCGCCGGCCGGCTGCCCGAGTACCTCGTGCCGGACGCCGTCGTCGTCCTGGACCGACTGCCGCTCACCGCCAACGGCAAGGTGGACCGCGCGGCGCTGCCCGCCCCCGAGGCGGCGAGCACGGGCGCGGCACGCCGGCCGCCGTCCCTGCGCGAGGACCTCCTCTGCTCCGTCTTCGCCCAGGTCCTGGGCGTACCCCGGGTCGGGGTGGACGACGACTTCTTCGCCCTCGGCGGCCACTCGCTGCTGGCCGTGCGCCTGGTCAGCCGCATCCGCAGCGTCCTCGGCGCCGAGATCCCCGTACAGGCGGTCTTCGAGACCTCCACCGTCGCCGGTCTCGCCCCCACCGTCGAGGCCGCCGGCTCCACCGGCGTCCTGCGGCCCGCCCTCGCCGCCGGGCCCCGGCCCCCTCGGCTGCCGCTCTCCTACGCCCAGCGCCGCCTGTGGTTCGTGGACCGGCTGGAGGCGGCCGGACCCCTCTACAACGTCCCGCTCGCGCTCCGGCTGACCGGCGCACTCGACACCGGCGCACTCCGGGCGGCCTGGACCGACCTGCTCACCCGGCACGAGAGTCTGCGCACCCGGTTCCTGCACGCCGACGGCGACCCCTACCAGGACATCGTCTCCCTCGACGACTTCCCCCCGTACTTCGCCGTCGAGTCCGTGGGCCGCGGGGAACTGGAGGCCCGGATCGACGAGGCCGCCGGCCACGTCTTCGACCTCACCGCCGGACCGCCCGTGCGGGCCACCCTCCTCGACGTGGACGGGTCCGACACCGACGAGGCGGTGCTGGTCCTGGTCACGCACCACATCGTCGCCGACGGCTGGTCGATGGTCCCGCTGCTGCGCGACCTGTCCACCGCCTACACCGCCCGCCGGGCCGGCCGCGCCCCCGGCTGGGAACCGCTGCCCGTGCAGTACGCCGACCACACCCTGTGGCAGCGCGGTCTGCTGGGCGACGGCGACGACCCCGACAGCGTCCTCGCCGGCCAGGTGGCCCACTGGCGGGACGCGCTGGACGGCAGCCCCGAGGAACTGGCCCTGCCCACCGACCGGCCGCGTCCCGCCGTGGCGAGCCGCGAGGGCGGCTGGGTGCCCATGAGCGCGCCCGCCGACCTGCACGCCCGCCTGACGGAACTCGCCGTCGCCCAGGGGGCCACCGCCTTCATGGTGTGGCAGGCGGCGCTCGCCGTCCTGCTCTCCCGGCTGGGTGCCGGCCAGGACATCCCGATCGGCAGCCCCGTGGCGGGCCGCACCGACGAGGCCGCCGACGACCTGATCGGCTTCTTCGTCAACACCCTCGTGCTGCGCACCGACCTCTCCGGCGACCCCACCTTCACCGAGGTGCTCGGCAGGGTCCGCCGGTCGGCGCTGGGCGCCCTGGGACACCAGGACGTGCCGTTCGAGCGGCTGGTGGAGGAACTGGCACCCACGCGGTCCCGCGCCCGCCACCCCCTCTTCCAGATCCTGCTCGCGGTGCAGAACGTGCCCGCCGCCACCGTCGACCTGCCGGGCCTGCGCGTGGAGGCGCTCCCCACCGAACTGGGCCGCGCCAAGTTCGACCTCGACCTCCACGTCGCCGAAGCCTTCGACGACGAGGGCCGGCCCGCAGGCATCGACGGCGGCATCACCTACGCCGCCGACCTCTTCGACCGCACGACGGTGGAGGCCCTGCTCGACCGCCTCCTGCTCGTCCTGCACGCCGTCGTCGCCGACCCCTCCCGGCGCGTCCACGACATCGCCCTGCTCGACAGCGACGACCGGCACCGTGTCCTCACCGAGTGGAACCGCACCGAACGGGCCGCACCGGCCGCCACCGTGCCCGACCACTTCCGGGCCCAGGCCGCCCGCACCCCCGACGCCGCCGCCCTGGTCACCGACGGCGCCCGGACGACGTACGCCGAACTCGACGCCGCCTCCGACCGGCTGGCCCGCTACCTGACCCGGCACGGCGCGGGCCCCGGGCGCCTCGTCGCCGTCGTCATGGAGCGCTCGCCGGAGACGATCACCGCCCTCCTCGCCGTCCTGAAGACCGGCGGCGCCTACCTCCCCGTCGACGTCGGCTACCCCGCCGCCCGTATCGAACTGATGCTGCGCGACGCCGCCCCCGCCCTCCTCCTCACCACCACCGACCTCGCGGACCGGCTGCCCGGGAGCGCCGGCGGACCGGACCGCATCGTCCTCGACGACCCCTCGGTCCGGGACGCGGTGGCCGCGGAGGACGCCACCCCCACGGCCACGTCCCCGCACCCGGACTCCGCCGCCTACACCATCTACACCTCCGGATCCACCGGCACCCCCAAGGGCGTCGTCGCCACCCACCGCGCCGTCGACCGGCTCGTCCGCCCCGCCGACTACGCCGATCTGCGCGCCGGAGACGTCGTCTCCCACCTGGGGTCCGTCTCCTTCGACTCCACCACTTTCGACATCTGGGCCACCCTCCTCAACGGCGCGACCCTCGCCGTGGGCCCGGCGGGCTCCCCGTCCGTCGCCGACATCCGCGACTACCTCGCCCGGCACCGGGTCACCGTCGCCCTGCTGCCCACCGGACTGCTGCACCAGGTCATCGACCTCGACGTCGAGGCGCTGCGCGGCGTCCGCTCCGTACTGACCGGCGGCGAGGCGCTCTCCGTCGAACACTGCCGCACCCTGCTCGACACCCTGCCCGGCACCCGGCTGATGAACGGCTACGGCCCCACCGAGAGCGTCACCTACACCCACACCCACCCCGTCACCCGCGCGGACGTCGACAGCGGCCGGGCGATCCCGCTGGGCCGCCCGCTGGCCCGCACCCGCGCCTACGTCCTCGACGGCGCCCTGCGGCCCGTCCCCGTCGGCGTGCCCGGAGAGCTGTACATCGCGGGCGACGGCCTCGCCCGCGGCTACGCGAACCGTCCGGGCCTGAGCGCCGAGCGGTTCACCGCCTGCCCGTTCGAGGACGGCGGTGCCCGGATGTACCGCACCGGCGACCTCGTGCGGTGGCGGGCCGACGGGGTGCTGGAGTTCGTCGGCCGGGCCGACGACCAGGCCAAGATCGGCGGCTTCCGCGTCGAACCCGGGGAGGTGGAGGCCACCGTCTCCGCCCACCCCGACGTGGCCCAGGCCGTCGTCGTGGTCCGCGAGGACACCCCCGGCGACAAGCGCCTCGCCGCCTACGCGGCACCGGCGGACCCCGCCGTCTCCGGCCGTGAACTGGCCGACCGCATCCGGCACTTCGTCGCCGACCGGCTGCCGGACCACCTCGTGCCGCCGTTCGTGACCGTCCTGGACCGGCTGCCGCTCACCCCGAACGGGAAGGTCGACCGGGCCGGCCTGCCCGTCCCCGACCCGATGGCCGCCGTCAGCGTCGCACGCGGCCCTGCCTCGCCGTACGAGGAACTGCTCGGCGTCGTCTTCGCCGACGTGCTGCGCCTGCCCCGCGTCGGCGTCGACGACGACTTCTTCGCCCTGGGCGGGCACTCGCTGCTCGCGGTCCGGCTGGTCAGCCGCATCCGCGCCGTACTGGGCGCCGAGACCTCCGTGGCCACCGTCTTCGAGAACCCGACCGTGTCCGGCCTCGCGCGGCAGCTGACCCGGGCCGGCGGCCGGGCCCGTCCCGCCGTCGTTCCGATGCCCCGGCCACCGGTGCTGCCCCTGTCCTACGGCCAGAGCCGCCTCTGGTTCGTGGACCGCATCGAAGGCCCCAACCACCTCTACAACATCTGCCTCGTGCTGCGCCTCACCGGCGACCTGGACCCCGGGCTGCTGCGCCTGGCCCTCGCCGACGTCGTCGCCCGGCACGAGAGCCTGCGCACCACCTTCCCCCTCGTCGACGACGAGCCGAGCCAGCACGTCCTGGCCGTCGAGGAGGCGGCCGTGGACCTGCCGGTCACCGCCGTCACCGAGGAGGAACTGGCCGGCCGGCTCGACGCGCTCGCCGCCCACCCCTTCGACCTGGCCCGCGAACTGCCCCTGAAGACCGCGCTGTTCTCCCTGCGTCCGGGAGAATGGGTGCTCTCGGCGACCGTCCACCACATCGCCGGCGACGGATGGTCGATGGGCCCGCTGTGGCGGGACCTCTCGCAGGCGTACCTGGCGCGCGCCGCCGGACGCGCCCCCGAATGGGAACCGCTGCCTGTGCAGTACGCCGACCACACCCTGTGGCAGCGGGACTTCCTCGGCGACGTGGACGACCCCGACAGCGTGCTCGCCACACAGGTCGCCCACTGGAAGGAGCGGCTGCGGGACGCCCCCCAGGAGCTCGCCTTGCCCGTCGACCGGCCCCGACCGGCGGTGTCGGACCACCGGGCCGGACTGGTGCCGCTGAACATCCCGGCACCCCTGCACGCACGGCTGGCCGAGCTGGCACTCGGACAGGGCGTCACCATGTTCATGCTGCTGCACGCGGCGGTCGCGGTGCTGCTGTCGAAGAGCGGCGCCGGACGCGACATCGTGCTGGGCAGCCCCGTCGCCGGCCGCACCGACCAGGCCCTGGACGACCTCGTCGGCTACTTCGCGGGCACCCTGGTGCTGCGCACCGACCTGTCGGGGGACCCCGACTTCCTGGAACTGCTCGACCGGGTGCGCACGGCCGGACTGGACGCCTTCGAGCACCAGGACGTGCCCTTCGAGAGGCTGGTGGAGGAGCTGGCCCCGGCCCGCTCCATGGCCCGCAACCCCCTGTTCCAGGTGATGCTCGCCGTGCAGAACAACCAGCGGGGCACGCTCAGCCTCCCCGGCGTGCAGGTGCGCGAGGAGCCGGCCGGGGCCCTGACGGCCCGGTTCGACCTGGACTTCGAGGTCCGGGAGAGCTTCGACGAGTCGGGCGCGCCCGCCGGACTCGACGGAGAGGTCGTCTATGCCGCCGAACTCTTCGACCGCTCCACCGTGCAGACGCTCACCGCGCGGCTCCTGCGGGTCCTGGAGACGGTGGCCGCCGACCCCACCCTCCCGGTGACCCGCGTCGACCTCCTCGACGACGCCGAGCGGCGGCGCGTCACCGAGGAGTGGAACGACACCGCCGGCCCCCTCCCGGACGGCACCCTCGCCGGGCTCTTCGACCGGCAGGCCGCCCGCACCCCCGACGCCGTCGCCCTGGTCCACGACGGCGCGGAGATCACCTACGCCGAACTCGACGAGCGCTCCGGCCGGCTCGCCCGGCACCTCATCGGCCTCGGAGCCGCGCCGGAGACCCTGGTCGGCGTGGCCCTCGACCGGTCGGTGGAACAGATCGTCGCGCTCCTGGCCGTCGTCAGGACCGGCGCCGCCTACCTGCCCGTCGACCCCGGCCAGCCGCGGCGGCGCACCGACCTCGTGCTCACCGACGCCTCGCCGGTCCTCGTGCTGAGCACCGCGGAGACCACGGCCCGGCTCGGCGGCACCGAGGCCGGAACGCCGGCCCGGTGGATCGACCTCGACGGGCCCCTGGCCGACGGGCTCCGGGACACCCCGGCGCCCGCGGCCGTCACCGACGCCGACCGGGGGACGCCGCTGCGGCCGCACCACCCGGCCTACGTGATGTACACCTCCGGCTCCACCGGCACCCCGAAGGGCGTCGTCGTCCCGCACTCCGGCGTGGTCAACCAACTGGCCTGGATGCAGGAGGAGTACCGCCTCGAACCGGCCGACCGCATGCTGCAGCGGGCGTCGTTCGGCTTCGACGCCTCGGTGTGGGAGATCTTCTGGCCCCTGCTGAACGGTGCGGCGGTGGTCCTGAGCGGCCCCGGCTCCCACGCGGACCCCGAGTACCTCGCCGACCTCGTCGACCGGGAACGGGTGACCGTCGCCCAGTTCGTCCCCTCCGTGCTGCGGACATTCCTCGACGGCGGCGCCGCCGGGCGGTGCACGAGCCTGCGGACGGTCCTCTGCCTCGGCGAGGCGCTCCCGGCCGCCGTGCGCGACCGCTTCCGGCAGACCCTGGACGCGGAGCTGCACAACCTCTACGGCCCCACCGAGGCGTCCGTCGCCGTCACCGCCTGGCCGTGCGACGCGGCACAGGACGGCGCCTCCGTGCCCATCGGACGCCCCCTGCGCAACATCAGGGCGTACGTCCTCGACGACGGCCTGCTGCCCGTGCCCCCCGGCACCGCCGGTGAACTGTACGTCGCCGGCACCGGCCTGGCCCGCGGCTACCTGGGCCGGCCGGTACTCACCTCCGAGCGCTTCGTGGCCTGCCCGTACGGACCGGCGGGCGAGCGGATGTACCGCACCGGCGACATCGTGCGCTGGACGGCCGGGGGCCACCTGGAGTTCCTCGACCGCGCGGACGACCAGGTGAAGATCCGCGGCTTCCGGGTCGAGCCGGGCGAGGTCGAGGCGACCCTGGCCACCCACCCGGAGGTCGCCCAGGCCGCCGTCGTCACCCGCGAGGGCCCCGGCGGCGACCCCGCCCTCGTCGGCTACCTGGTACCGGCCGCCGCCGGCGACGACGGGGCGGACCTGGTGGCGCAGGTCAGGGAGTACCTGGCGGAGCGCCTCCCGGAGCACCTGGTGCCGCCCGTGCTGACGCCGCTGGACACGCTGCCGCTCACCCCCAACGGCAAACTCGACCGGGCCGCCCTGCCCGCCCCCGACTACACCGCCCTCGCGACCGGCGGCCGGGCACCCGCCACCCTGCGCGAGCAGCTGCTGTGCTCCGTCTTCGAGCAGGTGCTCGGCGTCTCACCCGTCGGCGTCGACGCGAGCTTCTTCGACCTCGGCGGCCACTCGCTGCTCGCCGTACGGCTCGTCAACCGCATCAGGGTGGTCGTCGGCGCCGACGTCCCGGTCCGGGCCGTGTTCGAGGCACCCACCGTCGCCGGCCTGCTGGCCTGGATCGCCCGGGAGGGACGGCAGGGGACCGCCGACGTGCTGGTGCCCATGCGCTCCACGGGCGAAAGGCCCCCGCTGTTCTGCGCCCACACCGTGCTCGGCCTCGGCTGGGAGTACGGCTGGCTCACCGACGCCGCGCCGGGCGACCAGCCGCTGTACGCCCTGCGCCCCCGCGGCATGGACACCGGCAGCGCGGAACTGCCCGACTCGCTGCCCCGGATGGCCGCCGACTACGTCGAGCAGATCCGCACCGTGCAGCCCGCCGGCCCCTACCACCTGCTCGGCTGGTCCTTCGGCGGCAACGTCGTCCAGGAGATGGCGGCCCAGCTCCAGGACGCGGGAGAAGAGGTGGCCGCCCTCGTCCTGCTGGACTCCAGCCCCGTGGACGGCCCCGCCACCGCCGAGCAGCGGGCGGGCTTCGCCGAACAGGAGGAGACGGTGGCCGGCGCACTCACCGGTGAGGAGCACGAGGCGTACCTCCGCATCGTCCGCAACAACACCCGCATCCTGCTCGCCCACCGCACCCGGAAGACCACCGGCACCCTGCTGCTCGTCTCCGCCGACTCCGAGACGAAGGCGGCACTGTGGCGCCCCTTCGTCTCCGGCGAGGTACGGGAGCACGTGCTCGACTGCGCCCACCGCGACATGCTCCTGAACCCGGACGTCGTCCGGCGGATCTGGGACATCGCGGCGGGCGAGCTGGAACCGACCGACACCGACGACACCGACACCGACAACGACCCCGACCGGGCGTAACGGCCCGGCGGACCGAAGCCCCTGCGAGACGAGGATGGCCGTGGGCGACCCCCTGTACACCGTCACCACCATGCCGACGCGACGCCGGCCCGACCGGCCGTTCGACCCGCCGGCCGAACTGCTCGAAGCCCGCCGCCACGGCCCCATCAGCCGCTACGTCTTCCCCGGCGGCGTCGACGGATGGCTGGTCACCGGATACGACCTCATCCGGTCGGTGCTGGCCGACCCCCGGTTCAGCTCGCGCTGGGAACTCCTGCGCCACCCGACCGTCGACCACGGGGACGTCGAACTCGAACCGGCGCCCCCGGGCGAGTTCCTCTTCATGGACGAACCACGCCACGGCCGCTACCGCAAGCCGCTGATGGGCAAGTTCACCGTGCGGCGCATGCGGCTGCTGACCCGACGCATCGAGGAGATCACCGCCGAACACCTCGACGCCATGGAACTGGCCGGAGGGCCCACCGACCTGGTGACCGCCTACGCCAAACCCATCCCCGCCGTCACCATCTGCGAACTGCTGGGCGTCCCGCACGAGGAGCGCGCCACCTTCCAGAAACAGGTCGACGCCTTCCGGGACCTGGAGTCCGACCGCGACGACCTCATAGCGGCCTACCACGCGACCCGCGCCCACCTCGCCGCGCTGGTGGCCGCCAAACGCGCCCGCCCCACCGACGACGTGCTCAGCGAACTCACCGACGGGGACCTCACCGACGAGGAACTGGTCGGGATGTCCCTCTTCCTGCTCGCGGCCGGACTCGACACCACCATGCACATGATCGGTCTCGGCACCTTCGCGCTGCTGCGCCACCCCGAACAGCTCGCCGCGCTGCGCGCCGACCCCGCGCTCGCCGACCGGGCCGTGGAGGAGCTGCTGCGCTACCTGAGCGTCGGCAAGACCTTCATGCGGACGGCACTGCGGGACGTGGAACTCGGCGGGCACACCGTCAAGGCCGGCACCTCACTGATCCTGAGCTACAACACGGCCAACCGCGACCCCGAGCGCTTCACCGACCCCCACCGGCTCGACCTGCACCGCCAGGAGGGCGCGCACATCGCCTTCGGACACGGCATCCACCAGTGCCTGGGCCAGCAACTGGCCCGCGTCCAGATGAAGGTGGCGTTCCCGGCCCTGGTCAACCGCTTCCCGACGCTGCGCCTCGCCGTACCCGCCGAGCAGATCGCCCTGCGCCCCGAGGCGGAGATCGCGGACGTCTACGGCGTGAAGAGCCTGCCCGTCACCTGGGACGCGTAGACGCGTAACTGTGGCGAACGTGGATGCCGTCCGGCCCCCGCCACGGCAGATTGTGACCGATCCGCTGCCCCTCCCGTGCACCAGTGAGGAACGTCGCCATGAGTGATCAGACACTGACTCAAGCACCGCGCCGGTACAAGTCGCCGCAGCAGGACAGTGCCCGCTGGGACGACTTCCCGCTGCGCGAGGGCGACATCGTCGTCAGCAGTCCGGCGAAGGCCGGTACGACATGGGTGCAGATGATCTGTGCGCTGCTCGTGTTCCAGACCCCGGAACTCCCCAAGCCGCTGTCTGCCCTGTCGCCGTGGCTGGACCAGCTCTTCACGCCGCAGGACCAGATGTACGCGCTGCTCGCCGAGCAGGAGCACCGGCGCGTCATCAAGACGCACGTCCCGCTCGACGGACTGCCCCTCGACCCGCGCGTCAGCTACCTCGTCGTCAACCGGCACCCCCTGGACCGGGCCCTGTCCATGTACCACCAGGTCGCCAACGTCCGCGCCGAGTGGCTGCGCGCCTTCAACAGCGACCAGGACTCCGAGAAGTACTCCGGGCGGGCTCGCGAGTACCTGCTGAACTGGTGCCGCGCCGGCGAGTCCGACGGCTGGGAGCAGGACGTGGCCGCCGCCGAACTCCACCACCCGCTCGACGCCTGGAACCGGCGTGACGAGCCGAACGTACGGCTGCTGCACTACGAGGACCTGTGCGCCGACCTGGAGGGCCAGATGGCGGCGCTGGCCGAGTGGCTGGGCATCACCGTGGACCCGGCCGTCTGGCCGGAGCTGGTGCGGGCGGCGACCTTCGACGAGATGAAGGGCCGCGCGGAGCACCTGGCGCCGGACAAGGAGATCCTCGCGGACCCCGCGGAGTTCTTCCGCTCGGGACGCTCCGGTGGCGCCCGCGGCGTCCTGACCGACGCCGACCTCGACGCCTACCACGAGCGCGTCGGTGCCCTCGCCCCGAAGGAGTTCCTCGACTGGCTGCACGGCGGAGCGGCGGGCGGCGCCCGCCCGTGACGCCTGCCCGGCGGTTCGCCGACGCGGTGCTTCGCCGCCCACACCACGACTCGAAGGAGACCCCGCAGTGACCCCGTCCGCGCCACCGCAGCCCGCCACCGCCGCCCGGCCCGCCACCGCCCCCGCCCTCGACGTCCGCCGCGTCTCCGGCGCCCTCGGGGCCGAGGTCCGCGGCATCGACCTCAACGACCTCACCGACGCGCAGTTCGACCTGATCCACGAGCTGATGCTCGAACACCTCGTGCTGTTCTTCCCGGACCAGGAGAAGCTGACCCCCGCCGGGCACGTGGCGTTCGGCCGGCGCTTCGGCGAGGTGGAGGTCCACCCCTTCCTGCCCAAGCTGGCGGACCACCCCGAGATCACGGTGATCGAACCCGACAAGGGCGGCAAGGCCGACGAGTGGCACATCGACGTCAGCTTCAGCCCCAGCCCGCCGATCGCGTCCATCCTGCACCTGATCGACACCCCCTCCGCGGGCGGCGACACCATGTGGAGCAACCAGTACCGGGCGTACGAGACGCTCTCCGAGCCGTTCCGGGAGATGCTCGAAGGGCTCACCGCGGTCCACGTCCTGAAGATCCCGCCCGTCGTCGAGATGTCCGCCGAGCACCCCGTCGTCCGCGTCCACCCGGTGACCGGACGCAAGTCGCTCTACGTCACCCGGATGTGGACCTCGCACATCCCGCAGCTCACCCGGCAGGAGAGCGACACCGTCCTGCAGCACCTGTTCGAGCACTCCGAGCAGCCGGCCTTCACCCTCCGGCACCGCTGGGACCCGCACACCGTGGCCCTGTGGGACAACCGCGTCACCCAGCACATCGCCATCAACGACTACCAGGAGCACCGCCGCGGCCAGCGCGTCACGGTCAACGGCGACGTGCCCTCCAGCAACACCCCCCGCCGGCCCGAGTACCGGCGCAACGGTGACGAGCGGTACTACCCGCGCCGCATCAACGCCAAGGTCGGCTACTGAGCCGGTCCCGCACCCCGCGGAGGACATCCCCACGCAGGAAAGACGGAGGAAGACGTGCGCGGAACCCAGCAACCGGCCGGCCGGGCACCCGGGCCGCCGCAGCGAGCAGCCGCCGGGTCCCCGGGACTGGCCGGTGTGGGCACCGCCGTACCGCCCGTCTCGTACACCCAGCGGGAGGTCCTCGACACCTTCGGCATCACCGACCGGCGCATCCGCTCCGTCTTCCTCGGCGGCAACATCGAGCGCCGCAACCTCACCCTGCCCCCGATCGGCCCCGACGGGAAACCTCTTGAGGAGTCCCAGGGCGACCTGCTGCGCAAGCACACCGAGACCGGGCTGCGGATGGGCCGGGAGGCGGTCGAACGCTGCCTGGCGGACGCCGGCGCGGAACTCGCCGACGTCCGCTACCTGTGCTGCGTCACCTCCACCGGACTGCTCACGCCCGGCCTCTCCGCGCTCCTCATCCGGGACCTCGGCATCCATCCGTCCTGCCAGCGACTGGACGTCGTCGGCATGGGCTGCAACGCCGGGCTCAACGCGCTCAACGCCGTCGCGGGCTGGGCCGGCGGCCACCCCGGCGAACTCGCCCTGATGGTCTGCGTGGAGGCCTGCTCCGCCGCCTACGTCTTCGACGGCACCATGCGCTCCTCGGTGGTCAACAGCCTGTTCGGGGACGGCGCGGCGGCCGTCGCCGTCCGCGCCCGGGAGCACCCCGGCGACGAGGCGCCGCCCGGCCCCGAACTGCTGAGGTTCGCCAGCCACATCATCCCCGAGGCCGTCTCCGCGATGCGCTACGACTGGGACGACGCGCACGGCAAGTTCAGCTTCTACCTCGACGCCGACGTGCCCTACGTCGTCGGCGCGCACGCCGAGACGGCGGTCTCCCGCCTCCTGGACGGCACCGGACTGGGCACCGGGGACATCGACCACTGGGTGGTGCACTCCGGCGGCAAGAAGGTCATCGACGCGATCCGGGTGAACCTCGAACTGTCCCGGCACGACGTGCGGCACACCACCGGAGTGCTGCGCGACCACGGCAACCTCTCCAGCGGATCGTTCCTGTTCTCCTACGAGCGGCTGCGCGACGAGAAGGCCGCCGTCCCCGGCGACCTCGGAGTCCTGATGACGATGGGGCCGGGCTCGACCATCGAGACGGCCCTGGTGCGCTGGTGAGGAAAGGAGCTGGTGCGACCATGAAGACCGGACCCGACCGGACGGGACTGCCCGGGGAACTGGGCATCCTGGTCCGGCTGGACGGCGGCAGCCCGCTGCCCGAACTGACCGCCGCGCTGGACGCGGTCTGCGAACAGGCCGGGGAACGGGGCGAACGGACGGTCGTGGTCCTGCGGTTCACCCCGGCACCCCACCAGCCGCGCGAGTGGCCCGGCGGCGTCTCCATCCAGGAGGTCAAACGCTGGGAGCGGGCCGTGCGCCGCCTGGAACGGCTCGACCACGTCAACATCGCCGTCGTCGAGGGGACGTGCGGCGGCCCGGTCCTCGACCTGCTGCTGGCCGCGGACTACCGGATCGCGGGGCCCGACCTGCGCCTGCTGCTGCCCGTCAACGAGGGGCACTTCTGGCCCGGCATGACCCTGTACCGGCTCGTGCAGCACATCGGGCTGGCCCGCGCCCGCCGCATCGTGCTCTGGGACTCCGCCATCGAACTCGCAGACGCCACGGAACTCGGCATCGTCGACCAGGTCAGCGAGGACCTCACCGAGGCCGTCCACACCGCGGCCCCCACCGGCCCCGCCGCCCCCGTCCCGCTCTCCGGCCGCTTCGACGACGACGCACGCCGTCTCGCCGAACAGGCCGTGGCAGCCGAACGGATCCTCGCGGCGCTGCCCCCGGTCCCCGGGAGGTCCCGGGACGAGCGGACCCGCGCCGCGACCGCGCACGCGGAGGTCCGCGCCGTCCGGCGGGACTTCCTCGCCCGGCACACCGACACCGTCTACGGGCTGCTCACCGACGGTCTGACCCGGCGCCCGCGCCTGCCCGACCTCGTGGACGCCGTCGCCGACCGGGTGCCCGGCCTGGTGCCCACCCGTGCGCAGATGGCCGCCGAACTCCGCTTCGTCCAGGCCGAGAAGGAGGGCCGCGAGATCGACCAGGGCCGGTTCTGCGGCGCCGTGCTGCGCTCGCCCACCGCCGGCCGGCACCTCGTGGAGACGATGCTCGGTCCCACCCCGCGCGCCCTGGAACTCCTGGACCGCTTCCGCGCCGAGGGCCGCGTCGAACTGGACGCCGTCCACGTCGAACGCCGCGGCACCGCGGCCCACGTCGAGTTCCGCAACCCGGGCCGGCTCAACGCCGAGAACGCCCGGCTCGTCGCGGACCTCGACACCGCCGTCGACCTCGTCCTGCTCGACGACACGGTCCGCGTCGGCGTCCTGCGCGGCGGCACCACCGACCACCCCGCCCACCGGGGGCGGCGTGTCTTCAGCGCCGGCATCGACCTCACCGACCTGCGCGACGGCCGGATCCCGCTGGTCGGCTTCCTCCTCGCCCGCGAACTCGGCTACGTCAACAAGCTGCTTCACGGCCTGCTGACCGACCCGGCACCCGGCGCGGGCAGCGAACGGTACGTCACCAAACCGTGGATCGGGGCCGTCGACACCTTCGCCATCGGCGGCGGCATGCAACTCCTGCTCACCCTCGACCACGTCGTCGCCGAAGAGGGCGCCTACGTCAGCCTGCCCGCCGCCGAGGAGGGCATCGTGCCCGGCGCGGGCAACCTCCGGCTCACCCGGCAGACGGGAGCCCGCCTCGCCCGGCAGGTCGTGCTCGGCGGACGCCGGATCGCCGCCACCGGCCCCGAGGCCGCCGCGGTCTACGACGAGGTCGTCCCCGCCGACCGCATGGACGAGGCGGTCGAGCGCGCCGCGGCGGCCCTCGCCGCCCCCGCCGTCGCCGCCAACCGGCGGATGCTCGCCCTCGCCGAGGAACCCCTCGACCACTTCCGCACCTACCTCGCCGAGTTCGCCTTCGCCCAGGCGGACCGCGCCTACGCCCCGGACGTCCTCGACAAGGTCGAACGCCGCTGGCAGGAGCGCGAGCGGCGGCGCGCCGCACGGGGGAGCCGGACATGACCGGTGCCCCCGACCTGAGCGCGGCGGACCTGCACGGCTCCCTCCAGGACCCGGTGCTCGGCGCCATCGGCTTCCTCAACGAGGTGATGGACCGCCACCCCGACGCCATCTCCTTCGCCCCCGGCGCCCCGCACCCCGACTTCGTCCAGGGCCTCGACCTGCGGGCCCTGACCGACCGCTTCCTCACCCACCTGCGCACCGACCGCGGCCTCGACGCGTCCCGCGCCGAACGCGTGCTCTACGAGTACGGCCCCGCCCAGGGACTCATCAACGACCTCGTGACCGAGGCCCTCCGCACCGACCAGGGCATCCACGCCGCACCCGAGGACGTCGTGATCACCGTGGGCGCCCAGGAGGCCATGCTCCTCACCCTGCGGGCCCTGTACCGGGACGCCGCCCAGGACGTGCTCGCCGTGGCCGACCCGTGCTTCCCGGGCATCGTCGGCGCCGCACGGCTCCTCGGCATCCCCGTCACCGACGTCCGCGAGGACGCCGGCGGACTCGACGTGGAGCACCTCGCCGCCCGCTGCCGGCAGGCCCGGTCCGAAGGGCGCCGCGTCCGCGCCTGCTACGTCGCCCCCGACTTCTCCAACCCCGGCGGCGCCCGCATGACCCTCGACGCCCGGCACGCGCTGCTCGTCCTGGCGGAACGCGAGGACCTGCTGCTCGTCGAGGACAACGCCTACGCCTTCACCGCCCCCGAGGACGACGCCCTGCCCGGCCTCAAGGCCCTCGACACCCGGCGGCGCGTCGTCCACCTGGGCACGTTCGCCAAGGTCGGGTTCCCCGGGGCCCGAGTCGGCTACGCCGTCGCCGACCAGCGCGTCGGCCGGGCCGGCGGCACCCGGTCCCTCGCCCGGGAGCTCGCCGACCTCAAGACGATGGTCACCGTCAACACCTCGCCCCTGTCCCAGGCCGTCGTCGGCGGCCTCCTGCTGGAACACGGGCGCTCCCTGCGGGCCCTGGCCCGGCGCAAGGCCGACCGCTACCGGTCCAACCTCGCGCACCTGACCGACGCCCTGGAACGGCACCTGACCGACGACGCGCCGGCGGGCGTCTCCTGGCACCGCCCGGCCGGCGGCTTCTTCGCCCGCGTCGACCTGCCCGTCCCCGCCGACCTCGCCCTCCTGGAGGTCTCGGCGGACCGGTACGGCGTGCTGTGGACGCCGATGCGGCAGTTCTCCCTCACCGACCGCGGCGACCGGCAGATCCGGCTGTCGTGCAGCTACCTGGAGCCCGACCGGATCGAAACCGGTGTGCGGCGCCTCGCGGCCTTCCTCAGAAAGGAGGCCGCGGGATGACGAGCGGACACCGCACGCGGGCCGCCACCCCCCGACGCCCCACGAAAGGCCCCCGCCGATGCGCCTGAACAGTTACGACGACTTCACCCCGCTGAAGGAGGTCGTCCTCGGCTCGGCGGACGGCTACCTCGACCGGGTGCGCGACATGTCGTTCGACATGTTCATCAGCGACAACCTCTCCGGAGCCCGCGGCTACTACCCCTCCATCTCCACATGGCGCGACGGCGACGAACGCCGCGACCGCAACACCCCCCACCGCCTGGCGCAGAAGGAGCGCTTCCTCGGCGAACTCGTCGAGGACGTCGAAGGACTCGCGGCGCAGCTCACCGCGCTCGGCGTCACGGTGCACCGGCCCCTGCCGCCCGCCCGGGACACGACCCGGGTCGCCACCCCCGCCTTCGAGGCCGCCGTCACACCGCCGCTGAACCTCCGCGACAACACCCTGATCATGGGCGACGAGATCATCGAGACCCCGCCCATGCTGCACGACCGCTACTTCGAGACCCAGTTCCTCAAGCCGGTCTTCCTGGAGTACTTCCGCGGCGGCGCCCGCTGGACGACCATGCCGCGCCCGCTGATGACCGACCACTCCTTCGACCCCGCCAACGTCGCCCACGCCGCACCGAACATCGAAGTCCCCCTCGACCCGCGGGAGTCGCCGTACGACGTGGGCATCGAACCGATGATCGACGGAGCCAACTGCCTGCGGCTGGGCCGCGACCTGATCGTCAACGTCTCCAACGCCAACCACGCCCTCGCGCTCGACTGGCTGACGCGCCACCTCGACGGACGGTTCCGCGTGCACCGCATGGACCGGCTGACCCAGAGCCACATCGACTCCGTCGTGGTCCCGCTGCGCCCCGGCACCCTGCTGCTGCGCGACCCGGGCGTCGTGGACTACCTGCCCGAGGCCCTGCGCGGCTGGGACGTCGTGGTCCCGCCGCCGCCCGGCGTCGACGACTACCCGCAGTACGAGAACGACGACCCGATTCCCGCCAGCCCCTACATCGACCTGAACGTGCTCTCCGTCGACGAGGACACCGTCCTGGTCAACGACGCCTGCAAGACCCTCGTGGCCACGCTGGAGCAGCACGGGTTCACCGTCGTCCCCGTCCGCCACCGCCACCGGCGCCTGTTCGGCGGGGGCTTCCACTGCTTCACCCTCGACACGGTGCGCACCGGCGGCGCCGAGGACTACCTGGCCTGAACGTCCCGCCCCGACCGCATGCCGACCCACCGACAGCAGGAGCGTCCCGATGCAGGAAACAGCACCCGACCCGGTCGCCGGGCGGCAGCCGGCACCCGCCGGGCCGGAGGACGCCGTCGCGGCCCTCGCCCACGCCTGCGCGGCGGCCCTGGCCTCGGACCCGGCCTCCGTACGGCTCGCCGCGCGGCTGAAGGTCGCCTCGGTGCTCCTGGGCAGGGCCTCCCCGGCCCCCGACGCCTCCTGGCGCGATCTGGTGCGCCACGTGGGCACCGACGACGGACGGAGCGAGGCGGAGGAGGCCTGGGCGAACGCGTCGGCCGCGGCCGGTGCGACCGCCGAACGCCTCGGAGGGTACGAGCTGCGCGCGCTGCGGCTGATGACGGACGACCCGGACCTGCCGCACACCCGTCACGGGCTCCTGACGCCGGAGGAGACCGAGGCCGTCGTCGCACGCGGCGCCGGACCGCTGCGGCCGCTGCCGGGCCGCCGCTTCCACGAACTCTTCGAGGAACGCGTCCGGCGCCACCCCGACGCCGTGGCCGTCGTGCACGGGACCACCACGCGCACGTACCGCGAACTCAACGACGACGCCAACCGGATCGCCGGGGCGCTGCTGCGGGAGGGGCTTGCCCCGGAGGACGTCGTGGCCGTCGTCACCGGACGCCACCCGCTCTGGCCGGCCGCGGTACTCGCCGTCTTCAAGGCGGGCGGCTGCTACCTGCCGCTGGAGCCGGAGTTCCCCGCCTCGCGCATCGCCAGGACCCTCACCCGCAGCGAGTGCCGCTGGGTGCTCTCCGACCCCGACGTGCCGTCCCTCGACGAGGCCCTGCACGGCCGCGACACGATCCGCCGGATGACCGTCGGGGACCTCGCCCGCGGCGACGGACCCACGCGGGACCCGGGCGTCGCCGTGGCCGGGGACCAACTGGCGTACGTCTACTTCACGTCGGGGTCCACCGGCGAGCCCAAGGGCGCCATGTGCGAGCACGACGGCTTCCTCAACCACCTCTACGCCAAGATCGAGGACCTCGGCGTCCAGGAGGGCGACACCGTCGGGCAGACCGCCCCGCAGTGCTTCGACATCTCCCTGTGGCAGCTGGTCTCCCCGTTCCTCGTCGGCGGCCGCGTCCTGCTGGTCGAGCAGGAGGCCGTACTGGACGTGGCCCGGTTCGTGGACCTCGTCAACCGGCACCGCGTCCAGGTCCTCCAACTCGTGCCCACCTACCTCGAACTCGTCCTCGCCGAGGCCGCCCGGGGCCGCGCCGCCCTGCCGCACCTGCGCGTCATGGCCGTGACCGGCGAGGCGCTCAAGAAGGAACTGGTGCGCCGCTGGTTCGAGCAGTTCCCCGGCGTGCCCCTCGTCAACTGCTACGGCCTCACCGAGGTGAGCGACGACTCCCACCACGGCGTCATGCGCACCGTGCCGGACCACCGCTCGGTGCCCCTCGGCGACACCATCCGCAACTGCCGCGTCTACGTCATGGACGAACAGCTCCACCTCGTCCCCGAAGGCGCCCCGGGCGAGATCGTCATCGCCGGTGTGTGCGTCGGCCGCGGCTACGTCAACGACCCCGACCGCACCGCCGCCGTCTACCACCAGGACCCCCTGCGGCCCGCCGAACGCCTCTACCGCTCCGGCGACTTCGGCCGTCGGCTCCCCTCCGGCGAACTGGAGTACCTGGGCCGGCGCGACGCCCAGGTGAAGATCAGCGGCTTCCGCATCGAGATCGGCGAGATCGAGGACCGGCTGCTCCAGGTCCCCGGCGTCCGCGACGGTGCCGTCGTCGTCGCCGGCACCGACGACGCGCCCCAGCTCGTCGCCTACTACACGGGCGAGGACGCCCCCGACGGAGCGGGCACCGCACACGCCCTGGGCACCGCCCTGCCCCACTACATGGTTCCGCACCGGCTCCACCGCGTCCGTGAACTCCCCCTGTCCGGCAACGGGAAGATCGACAAGAAGGCCCTCACCGCCCGCGCCCGCGACAACGCGCCCGCCCGGGGGAGCGCCGGCACCGGCGCCCCGCGGCTGGACACCCCCGCCGAACGCCGCGTCGCAGCCGTCTGGGCCCGCCTGCTGCACGTGCCGGAGGACCGCATCGGACGCGACAGCCGCTTCACCGACCTCGGCGGCACCTCCCTCACCGCGATCCGCCTGGCCATCGAACTCGACCGCAGGGTGACCGTCGCCGAACTCCGCGACACCCCCACCGTCGCCGATGTCGCCGCCCTGCTGGACGGCAAGTCCGCTCCCGCGCGGGCGACCGCCCCGGCCGGCCCCGCCCCCGCGACCACCCCGGCCCGCCCCGCCGAGGGCCCGGCGCCGCTGCCGGTCCTCGACTGCCGCACCGCCGAGCCCGACCCCGCCGCCCGCGCCACCGCGCACCGCGCCCCGGCGCTCGCCGCCCTCGCCGCCTCCGGCGCCGTCATGCTCCGCGGCGTCGGCGCCCGCACCCCCGCCGACGTCGCGCGCGTCGCGGCCGCGCTCGGCATCGAACCCCTGACGGAACGGGAGGGCTTCGCGCCCCGCACCGCACTCGCCCCCGGCGTGTACTCCGGCAGCCACTGGCCCGCCGAGGACCCGATGTGCATGCACCACGAGCTGAGCCACGCCGCCACCGTCCCCGGCACCCTGCTCTTCGCGTGCCTCACCGCGCCCGACAGCGGAGGCCGCACCACAGTCGCCGACTCCCAGCAGGTACTCGCCGCGCTCCCGTCCGGCCTGACCGCCCGCTTCGCCGAGCACGGCTGGCTGCTGCGCCGTGCCTACCACGACGTCGGGCTCTCCTGGCCCGAGGCGTTCGGCAGCACCGACCGCGCGTCGGTCGACGCGTACTGCGCCGAAGCAGCCGTCGAACCCACCTGGCTCGCCGACGGCAGCCTGCTCACCCGCCAGCGCCGGGCCGCGGTGGTGCCCCACCCGCGCACCGGGGCCCCCTGCTGGTTCAACCAGATCGCCTTCCTGAACGGCCTCACCCTCGAACCCGCGATCCGGGAGTACCTCACGGACGTCTACGGACCCGGCGGGCTGCCCTTCGACACCGCCGCGGGCGACGGCGGCCCCGTCACCGCCGGCACGGTCGAGGAGATCAACGCCGTCTACGCCCGGTTCACCGTCGGGGAGCCCTGGCAGCAGGGCGACGTCCTGCTCGTCGACAACATCCGCACCGCCCACGCCCGCGAACCCTACGAGGGCGCCCGGGAGATCGCCGTCGTCCTCGGCGACCCGGTACGGCTGCCCGGCCACGTCCTGCCGCTGAGCGACGGCGGGCCCTCGTGACGCGTCCCGGACCCGCCGTCCGCGACGGCCGGCCCGCACCCGACGCCGCCGGTCCGGCCACCGCACCGGCGACGTACGCCCAGGAACGCGCCTGGCTGGCCTCCCGGCTGGCCCACGACCCGCCGACCTACTGCGCCGTCGACGAGTTCCCCCTGCACGCGGCCGTGACCGCGAACGACCTCGTGCACGCCCTGTACGTCCTCATGGACCGCCACGAACCCCTGCGCACCGTCCTGCGGACCGTGGACGGACGGCTCCGCCAGGAGGTGCACCCGCGCCCCGAGCCGCGGATCGAACTGGCCGACCTGAGCGCGTACGACCCTGCCGCACAGGCCGAGGAGCGGCGCTCCCTGCGCGCCCGGCTGGCCCGCACCCCGTTCGACCCCCACCGGGCGCCCCAGTGGCGCGCGGCCGTCCTGAACCTGGGGGAGGGGGCCTGGTCGGTGGTCTTCGCGGCCCACCACACGGTGTACGACACCGCCTCCGGGTTCAACGTCCACGCCGAACTCACCGAACTCTGCGCCGCCGCCGAGGAAGGACGCGAGGCCCGCCTGCCCCGGCTGCCCCTCGGCTACGGCGCGTACGCGCGGCGCGAACGCGAGCGGGCACGCACCGGCGGCGCCGACGCGGCCGCCGTCCACTGGCGGACCCGGCTGCGCGGGCTGCCCCCCGTGCACACCGTCCCGCTGGACCGGCCCCGCCCACCCGCCCGCACCTTCCGCGGGGCCGAGGTGCGCGCCGCCCTGCCGGTCGGCGTCACCGCCGCCCTGACCGGTGCCGCCCGGCACCACGGGACCCGCCCCGTCATGCTGTTCCTCGCCGCCTGGACCGCGCTGCTCCACCACCACTCCGGCGCCGCCGACCTCGCCGTCGGCCTGCCCGTCGCCGGCCGCGACGACCCCGCCACCCGCGCCATGGTCGGCACCTTCGTCAACATGCGCGTCCTGCGGGCCGACCTCTCCGGCGACCCCGACGGCACCGAACTGGTCCGCCGCACCACCGCCGCCGTCCGCGCCGGGGAGAAGTTCGACATCCCCTTCCAGAGCCTCGTCGAACTCCTCGCGGTGCCACGCCTGCCCGGCGTACCGCCCCTCTACCAGCTCGCCTTCAACCACACCCCCGCCGACGGTCTGGGCCCGCCCGTCTCCTCCTGCGAGGAGGACCTCCTCCTCGACGTCGCCGGCAGCGGCCTCCGCCTCGTCTACGACGCCGCCCTCTTCGACCGCTCCACCGCCGACCTGCTGCTCGCCGACTACCTGCGGTTGCTCGCCGCCCTCCTCGACGCTCCCGGCACCCGCCTCTCCGCGCTGCTGACCGGCCCCGCCCCCCGGGGCACCCCGCGCCCCGCACCCGCCGCGCCGCGCGCACGGACCGCCCCGCGCGACGCGGCCGAGGAACGGGTGGCGGCCGTCTGGCGGACGCTGCTCGGCACCGACGGCGGCACCGTCGACGTACACGAGGACTTCTTCACCGCGGGCGGCCACTCGCTCCAGGCCCTGCGCCTGCTGGCCCGCCTCGCCCCGGCGCGGGGAAGCGGCCCCACGCTGCGGACCTTCTTCGCAGACCCGACGGTGGCCGGACTCGCCACCGCCCTGAAAAGCACCCCGGACGGGAGGACGGCATGGCGGTGACCGGCCGGATCGACGGCACACCGAGCGACGTGTGGCACGAGGAGGTGCTCGCCGCGCAGTTCGCCCACGAGGCCGAACACCTGCTGCCCCACTACGTCGCCGTCGAGCGGGCCCTCCTGCGCGAGTACCTGAGGATGGGGCTGGTCGACACCGCGGGCGCCGCATCCCTCGACGCCCGCCTCGGCTCGCTCGACGCCGACGCGATACGCGCCGACCCGCAGCGCAACATGTCCGACATCTCCTTCGCGCTGGAACACCACGTGCAGTCCGGCCCCACCCCGCCCTTCGCCGCCTGGCACGTCGACCGCAGCCGCAACGACGCCCAGGTGTGCGCCCAGCTCATGGCAGCACGCACCGACTTCACCGCCGTCGCGGCGGACCTCCTGGACCTCGGCCGGGCCGTCACCGCCCTCGCCGCCCGCCACACCGACGCCCCCATGCCCGGCTACACCCACGGCCAGGCCGCGCAGATCATCACCCCCGGCTACCACCTCGCCGCCCTCGCCGCCGAGACCAACGCCGCACTGCGCCGCATGCTGCACACCTACGACGAGACGGACGCCTGCCCGCTGGGATCCGGCGCCATGGCCGGACAGGAACTGCCCTGGGACCGCGACCGGCTCGCCGCCCACCTCGGCTTCGCCCGAGCCCAGCCGCACGCGCTGGTGGGCGTCGCCTCCCGCACCTGGACCACCGCCATGGCCTCGGACCTCGCCGGCTACGCCGCCGTCCTCAGCCGCTTCACCACCGACTTCATGACCTGGGGCGGCAGCGGCTTCGGCTTCCTCGACCTGCCCGACGACCTCGCGGGCATCTCCGCGGCCATGCCGCAGAAGCGCAACTTCCCCGTACTCGAACGCATCCGCGGACGCTGCGCCCACGTCGTCGGCCGGGCCGCCGACCTCGTCGCCGGACAGCGCAACACCCCGTACAGCAACACCGTGGAGGTGTCCAAGGAGACCGGCGCCCACCTGCACACCCAGGCCCGGGCCATGCGCTCGCTGCTGCGTCTGACCCACGCCGTCGTCACCGGCACCACCTACCGCACCGACCGGATGCGCGGCGCCTGCGCCGAGGACCACCTCGGCGGCTTCACCCTCGCCAACCGCCTCACCCTGGACTGCGGCATCCCCTGGCGCACGGCCCAGATCGTCGCCGGACGCTACGTCAAGCGCGCCGTCGAGCAGGGCCTGCGCGCCGACCGCCCCGACGCCGACCTGCTGAGGGCCTGCGCCGCCGAATCCGGTCACGAGGCCGAACCGGCCGCCGAACTGCTCGCCGAGTCCTTCGACATCGACGCCGGACTGCGCGCCAAGCGCTCGGCCGGCTCCGCCCACCCCGACCAGGTCGCGCGGCTCCTGGCCGACGAGTCGCGCGAACTCGACCGGCTCGACGCCGAGTGGTCGCGCAGGACCGCACACCGGACGGCCGCGGCACGCCACCTCGAAACCCCCGTCACCGCACGGGACCAGGCATGACGGGGCTGCCGGCGGCCGCCCGCCGGGTCGCCGTGGACATCGCCGAGGGCACCGGCGCCGCCTGCGGCACCTTCGGGGAACTCCTCCAGGGCGTCCTGCCCGACGGCACGGCCTTCCTCGCCACCCTCCCGATCAGCCTCGGCAGCCGCGCCCGGTTCCGCTTCGACCCGCACGGCCCGCTCCACGTCTACCCCGCGCACAAGACCAAGTCGCTCACGCTGGCGAGGGCCATGCTCGACGCCCACGGCGACGGCGGCGGGGGCACCCTCCTGCTGGACAGCGACCTGCTCGTCGGCAAGGGCCTCGCCAGCTCCTCCGCCGACCTCGTCGCGACGGCCCGCGGCGTCGGCACCGTACTCGGACTGGACACCTCACCGGCCGCCGTCGAGGACTGGCTGCGCCCCGTCGAACCGACCGACGGGGTCATGCACCCAGGCGTCGTCGTCTTCGAACACCGTGCCGTCCGGCTCCGCGCCCGCCTCGGCGTGCTGCCGCCCGTCACCGTCGTCGCCGTCGACGAGGGCGGACACCTCGACACCGTCGCCCACAACCGGCGCCCCCACCCCGTGCCGCCCGGACTGCGGTACGAGTACGCGCGACTCGTCGACGACCTCGCCCGCGCCGTGCGCGGCGCCGACCTGAGCGCCGTCGGCGCGGTCAGCACCCGCAGCGCCGTCCTCAACCAGCGCCGGCTGCCCAAGCGCAACCTCGACGCCATGACCGCCATCGCCGACCGCGTCGGCGCCCCCGGAGTGGTCTGCACGCACAGCGGCACCATGCTCGGGCTGCTCCTCGACACCACCGCCGACGGGCACCGGGAGAGGCTCGCAGCGGCGCGCGCCGCCTGCTCCGAGCTTCCCGGAACCCTCTCCGTCTACCGCTCGGCCGCCGCGGAGGCGCCGGAGACGCGGTAGCCGGAGAGGGGCACCGGATCACACCGCGGCGGAGTCCGCGCTCTTCGTCCAGTGCATGCCGTCCTGAGCGACGACCAGTCCGTCCTTGACGGCCGGAACGTCGTCGTCCGCCTCGCCGAAGGCCGCCTGCATCTGGATGCGGTGCCCCTCCCAGTGGACGTCGCGGGACTGCTGCCGCAGGTCCTTCTTGCGCTGGTCGCGGTAGTCGTCGGAGGTCAGCGCCGTGTCGTCCGAGGCACCCCCGCCGACCAGCCCGACGAACGCCCCGGCGCCGGGCGCGGAGTCACGGGTGACGCGCCGGGCGTCGTCGAAGTACTGCTGCTCGTCCCGGGTGACGTCGTAGAAGCTGACGAGGAAGTCGTGGAAGGTCTGGTACTCCTTGCGGTACCGGGCCTCGTACTCCGCGAAGCACTCCTCTTCCTCCAGGTCGCCGCGGAGCACGCTGTTGATGGAACGCGCGGCCAGCAGCGCGCTGAACGTGGCCATGTGCACGCCGGAGGAGAACAGCGGGTCGATGAAGCCCACCGCGTCACCCACCAGCGTCAGGCCCGGCCGCCAGAAGCCGTCGTGCAGGTACGAGTAGTCCTTGCGCACCCGGACCTCGCCGTACGGCCCGCTGGTGACCCGTTCCGCCTCCGACAGGTAGTCGGAGACGAGCGGGCAGTCGGCGATCATCTCGGCCAGTGCCTCGCCGCGGTCGCCCCGGATCCGGTCGGCGCACTCCTTGCGCACCACCGCGCCCACCGAGGTGAGGGTGTCGGACAGCGGGATGTACCAGAACCAGCCCGAGTCGAAGGCGACGCAGGTG
Organism: Streptomyces olivaceus; assembly: GCF_000721235.1. Classification (GTDB taxonomy): domain Bacteria; phylum Actinomycetota; class Actinomycetes; order Streptomycetales; family Streptomycetaceae; genus Streptomyces; species Streptomyces olivaceus. The sequence goes on along the minus strand of NZ_JOFH01000043.1, from coordinate 30,979 downwards.
ATGTTGCCGCTGTTCGGCGCCGGCGGCCGCTTGCCGCCCTCGAAGTAGCCGTAGAGCGCGATGTTCTGGAAGAACTCCGAGTAGCGGCGCTCGCCGCCGACGCGTCCCTGCAGCCGGCTCTGGTTGCCGGAGGCGTCGACGACGAACCGCGCGCGCGTCTCCCGCTCGGTGCCGTCCTCGTCCGTGTAGCGCACCCCGTTCACCCGGCCGCCGTCCTCCAGGACGTCGCGGACCGCGCAGCGCTCACGGACCACGACGCCCTTGCGCCGGGCGTTGTCGAGCAGCAACTGGTCGAACTTCATGCGCTCGACCTGGTAGGCGTACGAGGTGGGGCCCGCGAACTTCTCGGAGAGCGCGAAGTCGAAGGTCCACGGTTCGGTGTTGGAGCCCCAGCGGAACGTGCCGCCGTGCTTCTTCACGAACCCGGCACTGTGCAGTTCCTCGGACACGCCGAGGAGCGCGCAGATCCCGTGCACCGTGGACGGCAGCAGGGACTCACCGATCTGGTGCCGGGGGAAGCTCTCCTTCTCCAGCAGCAGGACACGGTGCCCCTGCAGGGCCACGAACGTCGCGGCCGACGACCCGGCGGGGCCGCCTCCGACGACGATCACGTCGAACGACTCCGCCGATGCCGAATCGCCGGTACTGGTCATGGTGGCCCTTCCGACCGAGGGAGACCGGCCGACGGGACCGGCCGGCGGCGACCACGGCGCGGTCGTCCGGACGGAATCCTCGCGGGCGGCGACCCCCGGAACATCGGTGTCAGCCACCGTTACGCGCGGCGGCGCCCCGTGCTCACACCATCGGCGAGAAGAAGTACGTGTTGCGGGCCTCGAAGAGCAGGTCCTCGTTCAGCCGGAAGAAGTCGGCGAACCGCAGGTCCACCTCGCTGCCGTCCTTCAGCGTCCCGCGGAACTCACCCTCCACGGCGGCGTCGGCCGCCCCGACCACCAGCCTGACGACCGTGTGACTCCCCGTGTCGATGACCCGCTCACCACGGTAGAAGGCGTCGAGCCCGTCCCGTCCGACGATCGGCTCGTAGCCGGGACGCTCGTACACCGCGCGGTCGGCGAAGAGCCCGACGACTCCCCGGACGTCTCCGTCGTCCACCAACGCGTAGTAGCGGCGGACTCGTTCGGCGATCTGGTCCACCTCGAAAGCGGTCATGCCGTTTCCTTCCGGTCATGAGGGCGCTCGGCGCTCCGCGCGACGGGGAGCCGGCCGGCGCCGACGGTGGGGGGAAGAGGGATCCGGTCCGCGGTACGCGAGAACGGATCCGGCAGGCGACAGGCGAACGGCCTGGCTGCGCGAGTTCTGCGAGAGCTGTGCTGCTCCCGCAAGACTAGACACACTTGGGTGCGTTGTGGCAGCCCGCCGGGAAAAGAAGTCCGGTGGGCGGCTTCGTCGTTGGGACCGGCGTCGGCCGGCCCCGGGTCACCGCTCGCGGCGGGCGGGGGCGGCGTCCGCGCCGCCCCGCGGCCGCCCCAGGGCACTCCGCAACTCCTTCCGCCCCGACAGACCGAGCTTGCGGTAGACGGAGGTCAGGTGCAGTTCCACCGTGCGGCGCGTCACGAAGAGTGCCTCCGCGATCTGCAGGTTGGTCCGCCCCGCCGCTGCCAGCCGTGCCACCTGCTTCTCGCTGCGGGTGAGTTCGCCCGCACCGCGCGAGGCGCCGCGGCGCGGCCGGGCCCCCGCGCTGAGCAGCAGGCCGTGCGCCTCGTCGTGCAGGGCGTGGGCCCCGAGCGCGTGCGACTCGTCCCAGCCCCGGCGCAGCACCTTCCGGGCCGGTCCGACATGCCCGGCCCGCAGCAGCGCACGGCCGCGGGCCACCCGGGTCCGTGCCAGGGAGAGCGCGGCCCCGCTCTGCGCCAGCACGCCCTCGGCGTCCTCGAGGATCTGCAGCCGCCCGCGTTCCCCGCCCGCCGAGGCCAGCAGCTCCAGCGCCGTGCCCAGGGCGACGGGGAAGTCGGCGGAGTGCGCGAGATCCACGGCCCGGGTGGCCAGCCGGCCTGCCTCGGCCGGGTCTCCGGCGGCCAGGTGGGCGTGGCCGGCCCAGTACCACCACGGTGAGGCGGCCGGGTTCGTCCGCTGCCACAGCTCCTGCCGGCGGCCGCACTCCGTCAGGTCCGCCACCGCGGCCACCGGGTCGTTCTGGGCCAGCCGGAGGCGCCCGCGGGCGGCGAGGTACTCGCTCCACTGCCAGGCGTCGTCGATCGCGTCCGGCGGCACCGTACCGGCCAGGGCGTCGGCCGCCACGATGTCGCCCCGGTCGAGCAGCGCGTGCAGCCGGACCGCCAGCGCCAGCGTCTGGTGGTGGGTGACCCGTGCGCCGGGCGTCGACCCCAGGGCCTGGGCCGTGGAGCGGAGCGCCAGGTCGATACGCCCCAGCCGCTGGGCGGCCTCACCGTCCAGGGCGAGCAGGCCCGCCCGCAGATGGTCGGGCACGGCGTCGGCACCCTCCAGCAGCTGCCGGTACACGTGGGCGGCGTCGGCGGGACGGTCCGCGTACGCCAGCGCGGCGGCCGCGGCGGCCAGCGAGACGGGGGAGTCGGTGAGCGGGGTACCGCTCAGCAGCACCCTGTCCGCCGCGGACAGCGCCTGCGGAAGGCGCTCGCCCCGGCTCACCGCGATGAAGGCACGGCCCGCCAGCAGGGCCCGCTCCTCCGCGGTCGTGCCGGGCAGGTCCAGGCGCAGCGACACCCCTTGGAGCAGGTCCGTGTAGGCCTCGCGGTTGTCGGTCGCGGCCAGCAGCATGTCCGCCTCCAGCAGCTGGAGGCGCGCCCGTCCGGAGGGCGAACCGGTGTCCTGGGCGGCCAGCAGCTGAGCCGCACGTCCCGTCCTGCCGGTGCGGGTCAGGGCGCCGACGAGTGCGCTGAGCGCCGTCAGGCGCAGGTCCGGGCCGGGCAGGCGGTCCAGCACGGACGTCAGGTGCCCGATGCCGGACTCCGCGTCCACCCTGCTCTCGGCGATGCCCAGTTCCATCACCAGCACCGGGTCGCAGGTGCCCTCGCGGCCGGGCGGGACGCAGGACCGCAGCAACCTCACCGCGTGTTCCGCGGCCCCGCGCAGGAGCGCCGTGCGGGCCTCCTCCCGCAGCAGGGCCCGCGCCCACGGCTCCCGCGCGACGGCCGGCGACGCCAGCAGGTGCCCGGCGATGTCGCCGGCCGGCGCCCCGCTGTCGTGCAGCAGCCGGGCGGCGCGCCCGTGCAGGTCCGTCCGGGTCCTGGACGGGGTGCCCGTCAGGACCGCGTGCCGGACGGCGGGGTGCGCGAGGGACCACGTGTCCGCGGCGGACGCCCGGGCCAGCCCGACCGCCTCCAGCCTGCGCAGAGAACGGGTGAACGCGGTCGTCTCCACCCGCGCCAGCCCGGCCCCGGTCGTGGTCGCGGTCCCGTCGCCCAGCACGGCCATCGCCTGCGCCGCGCGCACCGCGACGGGGGACTGCCCGTGCAGGAGACGCCGCACCCGTGCACCGAACACCGGGACGTCGCCCCCGCTAGCCGCTTCGAGACCGGCGCCCGTCAGCGGCAGGCGCAGCTCGCCCAGACCCGCGACCAGCCCCGTCACCAGCGAGGGGATACCGCCGGTCGCGGCCAGACAGCCCGCCTGGAACCCGGCCTCGACGGCGGTTCCCGCCAGCCGGCGGACCACCGCGGTGACACCCGGCCCGGAAAGCGGCCGGGGCCTGATCACCTCGAGCGTCGAACGGGTCGCCCATTCCACGGGCGCGGCCGGCTCCTCGCGGTCGCGCCAGCCGAGGGCCAGCAGGACCGGCAGGTCGTGCCGGGTCCGCATGAGACGGACGAGCGCCCGGATCGACTCCAGGTCGGCGCGGTCGGCGTCGTCGACCGACAGGAGCGTCGGACGTGTCACCGAGGCGGAGCCCACCACCTGCCGGTAGGTGAGGAGCGGGCCGTGGAGCGGTGGTGCGGCGGTGCCATCGGGCGAGGCGACCGGGGCGCGTGCCCGCCCGCCCCGGTCGCCGGACCGCCCGCCCCGGGCGGGGGCGCGTCCGTCGGCGGCCGAGGCGTCGAGGGCCGCGGTGCCGAGCGGGGCGCCCGGAGAGCCGAAGCGGAGCATCCGTTCCCGCGCCCCCGCCGTTTCGACGACGCGCAGACCGCGGCGCTCGGCCTCCTCGGCCAGCGCCCGCAGGAGCGCCGTCCTGCCTATACCGGCCGGCCCCTTGACGACGACGAGACCGGTGCGCCCCGCCGCGGTACGGCGGACGAGGTCGCGCAGAACAGCGGTCTCCCGCTCACGTTCGACGAGCCGCGGATGTGTCCGACCGGCCGACAGCTCTTGGTCGTGGGCGCCCGACGTAGTGATACTGACCGCCTCTCTGGGCCGTGCACCCGGTCCTGATCACACCATGATCGAGTGAAATCGACCTTAGGAAGCAGAATCCTGCTCGGTCAAGCAAACCTTCGCGCGGTGCGAAAACACTGTGGTCCCGGGGTTCGGTGTGCCGTTCATTCGGCGCCGATGTCCGGTGGAAGGGCATGGCGCCCGCTGATGTCGAGCTTTCGGTACGCGTTGGTCAGATACCTCTCGATCATGCGCCTGGACACCTGGAGCTCACGCGCGATGTCCGCGTTGTGCAGTCCGGCGGCCGCCAGCCTGGCGACCCTCGCCTCGGACGGGGTGAGTTCGAGCCGCTGCTCGGTCACGGCGGGGCGCCGGCCGATCTGCTCCCGGATCTGCCGCGTCACCCAGTCCGCACCGGTTACGACGGACAGCTCGCGGGCCCGTTCCAGCGCGTCGGCGGCCCGCCGCCCGTCCACGCCCTCCCTGCTGCCGTAGGCGTACAGTGCCCGGCACAGCTCGTGGGCGTTCGTGGACCGTTCCAGCACGGAGACCGCCTCCGCCAGCAGCTCCGTTCCCCGGCGGCCGGGCGTGACGCGGCCGAGCGCCACCAGCGCCCGCCCCTCCACGGACGGTGCGCCCCACGTGCGGGCCTGCTCCACCTCCAGCCGTGCCGCGGCCAGCGCCCGGTCCTGCTCGCCCAGCCGGTGGTGCATGAGGGCGGCCCGGGAGGACCACGGCAGCACGGCCGGATTCGACCAGCCGATCCGCTCCAGCCGCTCACCGGCCGTACGGAAGTGGTGGAGGGCGATGAGGTCGTGCCGGTGCCGGGCCGCGAGCAGACCGCGCGTCATGTGCAGGAGCGCGGCGTGGTACTGGTCCTGGTGATGGGACAGGTTGCCGGTCAGCAATCTTTCGGCCAGTTCGGGCTCGTCGCTGTGCAGGGTGACGATGGCCTGGACGGCGGTGCAGAGGGCCGAGGCACGGGCCTGCGCCTCCTCGGCCGTGCCCGTCGGTACGACCGCCCGGCGCGCCTCGGCGATCCGGCCGTGCGAGAGGGCCACCATGGCGCGCTCCGCCCGCAGCACGGCCGTCTCCGCGTCCGTGTCCCGGTGACCGACGCGACGGCCGACCGCGTCCAGCCAGTGGACCGTCTCGGCGGTGTGCTCCGCGGCGGCCAGGGCGTTGACCGCCAGTGGCAGGGGAGTGTGGGCGTGGCGGGGATCCGGCGGTTCGAGGGCCATGAGGGGTGCCCCGAGGTCCGCCACCCGCTCGGCCGACGCGTTGTTGGTGACGAACGCGACGTGAATCAGCGCGGCGAGCAGTTCCCGTTCGCCCACCGTCCCCGCGGGCGGCCGGGGCCCCAGCTCGTCGAGCCGGCGCAGAGCGGCCGGGAGAACCGTGGGATCCTGGGCGCCCAGGGCGTAGTGGCGGGCCTCCAGCCGCAGCGCGAGTTCGGCCGCCGCGGCGTCGTCCCCGCCCCGCGTCCGCAGCTGGGCGGCGAGGTCCCCGGTCAGGGCGGCGATGCCGGACTCCGACGGCTGGTAGAGCAGCGGGCCCAGCTGCACCGCGGCGGCGGCACGGTCCAGGGCGGAATCGAACAACGGCAGCGCCTCGACCACGTGCCGCAGGGCCGCGACGGTCGCGAACTGTCGTTCCGCCACCGCCAGATCGGTCAGCACCCGGGCCCGGAGCAGGCCGGTGCACGAGGCGTCCAGCAGGGCCTGGCGCAGATACCGGGCCGCGTCGCGCGGCGCTCCCCGGGCCAGCGCGCGGTCGGCGGCGGCACGCAGGATACGCACGGCCCCGGGAGCGCGCAGGGTGTGCACGGACATGAGCTGCCCGGCGGCGGCCTCCACGGAGTGCCCCGTCCGGTGCAGCAGGACCGCGGCGCGGTTGCGCATCACGGTGAGCTCGTCGGCCGGGATACCGTCCGCCAGCGCGTCCCACAGGAGCGTGCCGTGCCCCTCGTCCCCCGGCCGGCCCAGCCCCCAGCGGTGCAGCGTGCCGACCGCCTCCGCGTACCCGGCCGCGTCCAGGTCGGCCAGCAGGGCTGCGACCCGCTGGTCCGCGTCACCGCCCAGGACGCACAGGGCATGCGCGGTGCGGCGGACCGGGCCGGGCTGGGACCGCAGGAAGGCGGACAGGTACTGGCACAGGATCTCGGAGCGGAGCGTACGCACGACTTCCGCGTCCTGGGCCCGGGGCCGCAGACCGCGGGAGTAGGCCTCGTCCAGCAGGGACCTGAGCAGCAGCGGATTGCCGGCGGACCGCGTCCGCACCGCCGCCACGAACTCCGCGTCCGCGCCGCCCAGGGCGGCCTCGACCGACCGGCGCACGCTCTCGGGGCCGAGGGCGCCCAGCCGGATCCTCCGGTCCGCCGCGCCCACCAGCGCGCTCAGGGCGGAGCCCGCGGCGGGCACGACACCGGATGGCAGCGACAGGGCGAACACGGCGCGGCGGCCGTGCCGGCCGGCCAGACCCTTCGAGAGCTCCGCCAGCGACTCCGTGTCGCACCACTGCAGATCGTCGACCAGGACGAGCACCGCACCGTCGCCGGGCACACCGGTCAGGACCGCCGACAGGGGCACCCGGTCGCCGACCGGTCCGCGGTGCGAGTCGTCGCAGGCCCGCCGTGCCTTGCCGGACTCCGCCGTCGCCGCGACGCAGGCCGCGGACTCCACCAGCTGGTCGACCACACCGAACGCCAGCCACCGCTCCGAGCGGGAAGCCTGCGCCCTGAGGACCGTGATCCGCTCGCCGGGCGCCTGCTGGGGCAGGGCATCGAGGAACGACGATCTGCCCGCGCCGAGCGGGCCCTCGACCAGCAGCAGGGATCCGTGTCCCGCCGCGGCCCGGCGCAGGCAGGCAGCCGCCAGGGCCAGTTCGGTCTCACGTTCCAGTAGCACCTAAGTCGTCCCGTTCCCGTGCGCTCCGGCGGCCGTCTCCGTACGTACTTCTACCCATCCTCGGACGGACGAGCGCCGGAACACCGCCGGGCCCGCCACCGCGTCCGGATCCAGTACGCATCACACGGACGAACGGCTCACACACCGCGACGGGCCACTACGGGGACAGAGTGCAACGGGTGAAGATGTCCGTCAGCTCCCGGGCCAGGTGGTCTAGGTCGGCGACGGCGAACAACTCGTGGTGGCGGACCACATTGTCGAGGGCGCCCTGCACGGCCAGCGCCAGCACCGGCGGGTCGGCGATGCGGAACTCGCCCGCACGGCACCCCTCCTCGAGCAGTGCCACCAGAGCCTCCACCGACAGGGCGCTGCGCGCCACGTCGTCCAGTTCCGGCACCGGCCGCTCGCGGACGAGTTCGGCGATCTCGGTGAGCGCCCGGGCGTGCGCCGGGTAACGGGCCATGAAGTCGAAGTGCGCGGCGATGTAGGCGACCAGCTTCCCGCGATACGTCGCCTCCTGCGCGACGCGGCTGGTCCGCAGCGTCCCCGCCTTCTCCACGATGGTGCGGGTGACTTCCCGCAGTAATTGCGGTTTTCCGGCGAAATGGTAGGAAATCAGGCCGGTGCTGCTCAGGTTCGCGTGTCTGCAGATCGCCGTGAACGACGTCTTCGTGTGACCGATCTCGGCCAGCGTCTCGATCGTGGCCTCGACGATCTGCGCCCTCCGCGCCTCCTGGGTGAAGGTGCGGCCGTGCACGGGGCCGGACGGCGGTTTCCTGTACATCGTGTCCTCAAGTTGGTGGTGACAGGCGCTGGTCCTGTTTCGGCCCGCCCACGGGACGGCTGCGAAACCCGCACCCCGGCAGCCCCATCCGGCAAACTCCCGGAACACGGCCCCAGTTCTAGCAGGCACGTTGCGAGGGGGCGGTTCCCGCGGTGCCGTAACGGTGGATCCCACCGAGGACCCGCCCGGCGCGCGCCGTGAGGATGACGGCGCGACGGTGGAGCGGCCACCGCGCGAAGACACGGGAAAGGGCGGTGGGACAGGTGAACCCGTTCGACGACCCGGACGCCACCTTCCAGGTCCTCGTCAACGACGAGGGGCAGCACTCGCTGTGGCCCGCGTTCGCGGAGGTCCCCGACGGCTGGACCGTCGCGCACGACGAGGACAGTCGCGAGGCGTGCCTGGCCTACATCGAGGAGAACTGGACCGACCTGCGGCCCAGGAGCCTGATCGAGGCCATGGAACGCTGACCGAGGCACACCCCGAGGAGCGCGCATGCGACACGACACCCTCGTCGACGCCATCGGCAACACCCCGGCCGTACGGCTGCGGACGGACACCCCCGACGGCGTCGAGGTCTACGCCAAACTCGAACTGCTCAACCCCTACGCCATGAAGGACCGCGTCGCCCGCCGCATCATCCTCGAGGCCCGCCGCACCGGCGCGCTGCGAGAGGGCGCTCCCATCGTGGAGAGTTCCTCCGGCACCATGGCACTCGGCGTCGCCCTGGTCGGCACCTACCTCGGACACCCGGTGCACATCGTCACCGACCCCCGCATCGACCCCGTCACCCTCGCCAAGCTGGAGGCGATGGGCTGCAGCGTGCACATCGTGGAGGCCATGACCGCGCAGGGCTGGCAGAGCGCGCGCCTCGAACGCCTCGCCGACCTGATGCGCGACCTGCCGGGCGCCTGGTGGCCGCAGCAGTACAGCAACCCGGACAACCCGGCGGCCTACCGCACCCTCGCGGACGAACTCCTCGACGATCTGGGCACCGTCGACGTCCTGGTCGGCTCCGTCGGCAGCGGCGGCTCGCTCTGCGGCACCTCCGCCGCGCTCCTGGAGCACCTGCCCGATCTCAAGGTGGTCGGCGTCGACTGCGTCGGCAGCGTCCTGTTCGGCCAGCCCGACCTCGCCACCCGCAAGCAGAGCGGACTCGGGAACAGCCTCTACCCCGACAACATCGACTACCGGCTCTTCGACGAGGTCCACTGGCTCTCCGACGACGAGGCCTTCGACGCGACGAAGAGCCTCGCGCGGGAACAGAAGATCTTCGCCGGCAACACCTCCGGTTCGGTCTACCGGGTCCTCACCCACCTCGCGGCCCGCGCCGCCCCCGGGACCCGCCTCGTCGGCATCATGCCGGACCGCGGGGACCGCTATGCCGAGACCGTCTACCGCCACGAGGCCGCGGGCCCCGTCGCCACCGCCCCCACCGAGGTGCCCTTCGGCACGACCGTCCACCGCTGGTCCTACGCGGCGATTCCGCGCCGGCACCGACCCGTGCTCTTCTTCGTCGAGTCCAACACCACCGGCACCGGCATGCTGGCCCTGCGCACCGCGACCCGGCTGGGCCTCGCCCCGGTCCTCCTGACCAAGGACCCGGCCCGGTACGCGGGGCTGGAGGAGACCGGCTGTCCCGCCGTCCGCTGCGACACCGAGGACGAGGCGGCCCTGCGCGCCGCCGCCGACTCGGCCGCCGCCGGACGCCCCGTCGCGGGGGTCACCACCACCAGCGACTTCTACCTCGTCCACGCGGCGGCCCTGGCCGGGTCGTTCCGGCGGCCCGGACACGCCTCGGGCACCGCCGGACTCTGCCGTGACAAGTCGCTGAGCCGCGCCGTCCTGAGCGAGGCCGGTGTGCCGCAGCCCGCCCACGCCGTCGTCGAATCGGCCGACGGTGTCGCCGCCGCCGTCGCCCGCGTCGGCCTGCCCTGCGTGGTCAAACCGGCCGACGGCTCCGGATCGCAGGACGTGCGCTGGTGCGCCGACGAGGCGAGCGCCCTCGCGCAGGCCGCGCGCATCCTCGCCGTCACCGAGAACGTCCGGGGCCAGCAGCGCGCGGGCAGGGTACTCGTCGAGGAGTTCGCGCAGGGTCCCGAGTACAGCGTGGAGATGTTCTGCACCGACGGTGAGGCCGTGTGCGTCGGAATCACCCAGCGGACCACCACCGCACTGCCGTACTTCGTCGAGACCGGCCACCTCTTCCCGGCCGTACTGCCCGCCGCGGCCGAGGCGGAGCTGGCGGAGAGCGCGCGGCAGGCACTCAAGGCCGGCGGCTTCGAACTCGGTCCCGCCCACGTCGAGGTCCGGCTGACCCCGGCGGGACCCGTCGTCATCGAGGTGAACGGACGGCTGGCCGGCGGCATGATCCCCGAGCTGATCCGCGCGGCGACCGGCATCGACCTGCTGGAGCAGCAGCTCCGCGCCGCAACCGGGCGGCCTCTCGCGCTGAGCGCGGACCGTGCCCGGTACGCCGGGCTGCGGTTCCTGACGGCGACGGAGACCGGACGACTGACCGGCATCACCGGTGCCGCCGAGGCCGCCCGGGTCCCCGGCGTCGAATCCGTCGTCACCACCGGAGTACCCGGCCGCGCGGTCCGCCCGCCGCAGGACGCCTACGACCGCCTGGGCCACGTCGTCGCCGTCGGCTCGACACCGCGGGAGGTCGAGACCGCCCTGGACACCGCGACGGCACTGATCCGGGTGGAGGCCACCCCGACACCATGAGCCCGCCGCACCACCGGCTGCCCCGCCGGCCGCACCACCGGCTGTCCCGCCGGCCGCACTACCGGGGCACCACCGTGCGCGCACTGGAGGTGTCACCAGGCCGCACCGCGCGCCGCCCGCCAGTCGGACGGCAGGCTGCCCCACCCGCTCGGACACGTGGGCGGGGCAGCCGGTAGGCACCCCGCCCGCGCCCGACTGTTCTGCCCGGCTCGGGCTGCTGCGCGCTCGGGGGCGGCCCCGTCCAACCCGGCCGGTCCGCCCGCGCCCGACTGCTTCGTCCGAGGCCCGACTGTTCTGCCCGGGGCGGGTCGCTGCGCGCCCCGGGTTGTCCTGTCCGGCCCGGTCAGTCCGCCCGCGCCCGGCTACCCCACGCCCCGGCTGCTCCGGCCGGACCCTGCGAACGGCGCCCCCGGGGCCGCTCGCCAGGTCTGGGGGCGCCGTACCGCCGGGACACGGTCCGGGACCGGCCGCCGTACCGCCGCTCATACGGCGGTCGTGCCACGACGGCCCGGGCGGCGGCCGGTGTCGCGGCTACGCGCCCCGCAGCTCCGGGCGGGCGGCCCCGCCCCCGATACTCACCCCCCGCAGCACCTCGCGGGGATCGGGCAGCCGCCGCAGCGCCACGGCCGCCGACGCCGACGCGAAGGGCGCCGGGGCAGGCGTGGGCGTCTGCGGCCCGTCGGCCTGCTGCTGCGCCGCCCACGCCGCGATGTGCGCCCGGGACCGGAGTCCCAGCGTGGTGCGGATGTGCCGGATGTGCGTCTCCACCGTGCGCACGGACACATGGATGCGGGCCGCGATCTGCCGGTTGGTCAAACCCTCCACGACCAGTGCGGCCACGTCGCGCTCCCGCCTGCTCAGCGGGTGCGCGGCCCCCCTGGCCCGAGGCTCCGCCGATTCCTCGCCGAGCGCCAGACACAGCGCCTGCCGCCACGGCATCGCCCGTCCCGCCTCCAGCCAGGACTCGGCCCGGCCCACGGGCAGTGCCCGCAGCGCGGTCTCACGCGCCTGCTGGACACGCTGCCGCCACCAGTCGCTCTCTCCCGGCCTGCCGCCACGTACCCGCTCCGCCACGCCCAGCAGCCGCACCCCCCGGTCGAACCGGTAGCCGCGGGTGGCGACCAGCGCCAGCCCCTCCAACGCCCGTGCGGCGTCCTCATGCTGATGCGCACGGCAGCGCAGCGCCTGGGTGAAGTACTCCTCCGCCCGTTTCAAGTCGCCCTTCTCCAGCGCCAGCGAACCCGCGGTGGACAGAACGGTGCTCAGCCACTGCGGGGCCACCCCGCCCCGCAGCACGGGAAGGGCCCGCGCGAGCTCGCGTTCCGCGCCCGCCGGGTCGCCGCTCTCCAGCCAGTGCCGGGCGAGAGCACCCAGACTCAGTGCCACGAGGGTGTCGTGCTGCGACCGCAGTCCGATCTCCAGCGACTCGTCCAGGTCGTCGAGCGACGCCCGGTGCTCGTCGCGCCCCTGGCGCAGGATCCCGCGTTCCAGCAGCAGCCGGCCCAACAGCGCGGTGCGGCCCCGCCGCCGCTCCTCCCGTACCGCCCGGTCGAGGCGCGGCGCCGCCTCGTCGGGCTCGGTGCCCTGGCGGGCGAGAGCCGTCGCCTCCAGCGCCACGGCGCGGTACTCGGAGTCCGGCGCGGTCTGCGCCAGGGCGTGCTCCACGAGCCCGGCCACCTCGGCGCCCCGCCCCTGCGCCCCCTCCACCGCGGCCAACGCGCCGGCCAGGAGCAGTTGGCGTTCGTCGGAGCCCGCTCCCAGCCGCCGCACCGCGTGCGCGAGGTTGACGCGCTCCTCGGCCAGCCGGTCCAGCGTCGCGACCGGCACCACGGCCTCGTTCCGCAAGGGGAGCGATATCGTTGTCAGCCAGGCGGTCAGCCGTTCGTACGTCGCCGTGTCCTCGCCCTCGGCGACGAGCCGCTCCCGTCCGAAGCACAGCGTGGACTCCAGCATCCGGAAGCGGGCGGCGCCACCGCCCGCCCCCGTCAGCGGGGTGATGACGGACTTCGACTCCAGGGCGACCAGGAGTTCCGGCAGCGCGATCGCCGCCCCCGGCACGTCCGCCGTGACCGCCGTCGCCGCGTCCGGCCCGAAGCCGCCCGGCAGGACCGACAGCCGTCGCAACAGCGCCTGTTCCACCGGCTTCAGCAGCGCGTACCCCCACTCCAGCGCGGCGCGAAGACTCTGGTGGCGGTCGTCGGCGAGCCGCCAGCCGTTCGTCAGGAGCGCCAACCGGTCGTGCAGCCGGGAGCGGATCTCGGCCGGTGGGAAGACCCGGATGAGCCGGGCGGCCATCTCGATGGGGAGCGGCAGTCCGTCAAGACGTGCGCATATCTCGGCCACGTCGGCGGCGTTGTCGCGGCTGAGCCGGAAATCCGGCGCGACGGCGCGGGCCCGGTCCATGAAGAGCGAGACCGCGTCCGAACGCAGGCTGTCGGAGAGCGAGTTGACGGACTCCGGATCGCTCAGCGCCAGACCGGTCACGGAGAACACCGACTCGCCCGGCAGGCGCAGCGGTTCCCTGCTGGTGGCGAGCACGCTCAGCCGCGGCCGTCCGGGGAGCAGCTCGGTCAGCAGCGTCCCGCACGTGTACAGGACGTGGTCGCAGTCGTCCAGAACGAGCAGCCGGTCCGGGGCCGTGGCCGCAGGGCCACCGTCCGGTTCGTCGCCGAGCGCGTCGAGAACGCGTCGGCGCACGGCGTCGGCGCCGGTGACCGCGCCCAGCCTGACCACCGACACCTCGCTCCGGCGGCCGCGTGCCTCCTGCCCGGCCACCTCCAGCGCCAGCCGGGACTTGCCCACGCCGGCGGGGCCGGTGAGGGTCAGCAGCCGCACCTCGTGCAACAGCCGGGTCAGCTCGACCAGTTCGTCGGCCCGGCCGACGAAGCTGCTCAGCTGGGTCAGGAGTTCGCTGCTCAGTCCGGCATCCACACCGCCGGACCGGTGCCGCAGCCGGTAGGAGCGCTGCCGGCAGGCGTTGGAACAGTAGCGGGCCCGGGGCTGCGAGGTGCGGGACTGTTTGGAGCGGGTCAGTGAGGTTCCGCAGGTGTCGCACGTGACAGTCGTGGGGGTGGACATGGCACACACCTTTCGTGGTGTCGGCGGGTGCAGTGACGTGCTGTACTTCGGAAGGGGAGGCCGACTGTGGAGAAACTGGAACAGCCGGTCGGAACGAGGCAGAAAACCGGCGTGGCGAAAACGCCGCGAAACAGCGCGGAGCAGCGGCGAGCAGCCGGATGATCGAAAAGAAACTTTCCAGTGCATTGGCACGCGTCCGCCCGGTCCGCCGTCGGGAAGGCGAAGAAGGAGGGCAGCGGTGCGGGGAGCTACCGGTCGTGTGCGCGCGCGTTCGGCCCAGTTATCCGCCGGTGAACCGGCCGTACCGGTTCAGCGGCCGGCCGTCGGTGTGCGGGGTATCTGCAAGGCGGGTGGTCACTACCGGATACCCTCTTTCTGCACTGATGCGGGGGTGTCACACAGAACGAATGCCGGACGTGGGGCGCCCGATTCGCTTCGCGTGATTGCCTCCGAGCCTAGGAATGGCCGCCTCCGCGGGTCAAGCAACGCTTTGCTCGTACCCAAAAGACTGTGGTTCGGAGGTTCGGTGGGGCGCGGTGTCCGTTTCCTCGGTGGACGGAGCCCGTTTCGGGCCCGTTTCGAAAAGGCACCCGGCGCGGCTGGTCGCGAACCGCTCCCATGACGGCGTACGGCGGACCCGTTTTGCGTGAAGAGGACGCCGGATTACTTCCGTTTCCCGCGCTTCCCGGCGCTTCCCGCGCTCCCGGCGGCGGCGGTCGCCGCGGCCGGTGACCGCGGCGACCGCGACGGACGCGGCCCGTGATCAGCCGGGCAGCTCCGCCTCCACCAGGTCGGCCGCCCGCCGGGAGCCGTCTCCCGGTGCGAGCTCCCGCTGTGCGGCGCAGCGCGCGGCGACGGCCGGATCGTCGGCGAGTCGCAGAACGGCCGCACGCAGCGCCTCGACGGCGACGCCGGCGGAGTCGACGCGCTCGGCGACACCCAGCCGGACCAGCATGGCGGCGTTGTCGAACTGATCGCCGGCCTGGGGTACGCAGAGCATCGGGGTGCCGGTGGCCAGGCCCTCCTGGGCCCCGCCGGCTCCGGCGTGGGTGACGAAGACGTCGGCCTGCCGCAGGACGCCCGGCTGGGGCACCCAGGGGCGGACCTCGACGTTGTCCGGCAGCGGACCCAGTTCCTCCGCCGACACCTGGCTGCCCACCTGGAGCAGCAGATACCAGTCGGGCAGCGTACCGAAGGCCTCCGCGCAGGTCCGGTAGAAGCGGGGCTGCTTCGTGAAGTTGGAGCCGAGCGAGACCAACGCGACGCGCCTGCCCGCTGCTTCGGCAGGGCGTGTCCAGACATCGTGCTCCGCCCGCTCGCCCTGGCACGGTCCGACGAAACTGTAACGGCGGGTGTCCACACGGTCGGCGTGCGGCTGGAGGGCGGGGTGGATCAGCACGAGCGAGCGCGGCGGGCGGCTCATGAAGGTGTCCGGGTCGACTCCCGCCAGGTCGTTGGCGGCGAGCCAGGAGCGCCAGCGCGCGTAGTGGGCGCGCCCGCGCGCGCAGGACCTCAGCTCCTGGGCCAGCCTCGCACCGACCTCCTCCTCGTAGCCCTCCCAGGGCACCAGCTGAGGGGACAGCTGCACGTAGCCCACCGACCAGCGGTGCGCGAGCACCCGGGCCGCCCAGCCGGAGAAGTCGCTGAGCACCAGGTCCGGGACGTCGTCCCGGTAGAGCTCCGCCAACTGCGGGAGCGCTTGGACGGCGTCCCGCAGGAACAGCTCGGCGACGTCGAGCCGGGTCTCGCCCCATCTGCTCTGATCGTCTCCGGCGGCGGGCAGCGTGGACCTCCAGACCCGGGGCTCGGCGCCGGTGGCGCGCACCCGCCCGACGAAGTCGCCCTCGTCGGGGATGGCGTAACTGACCCGGTGGCCGCGGGCGACCAACTCCCGGACGATTCCCAGGCTCGGATTCACATGACCGTGGTGGGCGATACTGACCATGGCGACGTGACTCATGCTGTGGACGGTAGTGGAGACGACGTATGCCCACAACGGTCTTCCGGGGCGTGACGGCGGGGTAGGGGAACGGGTGCGGTGAACCACGACCCAGGGAGCGTCCATGGCCGACATTCGATCCGTACAGGTTGCCGAAGGATTTCACGTCTCCGCGCCGCAGGTGGAAGGCGCACTCATTTCTGAGATCCACTTCATCTACAACGAGGTGTTCGTGGACCGCGACTACCTCAAACACGGGATACGCATTCCCGGTTCCGCGCGCGTCGTGGACGTCGGTGCGAACGTGGGCATGTTCTCACTGTTCGTCGTGGGCGAGTGCCCGGATGCCCGGATCCTGGCCTTCGAACCGATTCCCGAGATCTACCAGGCACTGCGGGAAAACCTGAGCAGGTACGGGGCGAAGGGCGTGAAACCGGTGCGGGCGGCGCTCGGCGGACTGCCCGAGGAACAGGTCCGGTTCACCTATTTCCCCGCGCTGCCCGGTAACTCCACACGGCACCCCGAGGAGAAACAACTCAACAAGAAGCTGGTCGAGGAGCAACTGGGTCCTGAAGCGGTGGACCGCATTCTGGGCGCCGTCGAGGTGGAGGCCGAGGTGCTCCGGTTGTCCGACGCCCTGCGCGACTGGGCACCCGAGGGCCCGATCGATCTGCTGAAGATCGATGTGGAGGGCTCGGAACTCGAAGTCCTGGAAGGCATCGACGGCTCGGACTGGCGACGGATCCGACAGTGCGTGATCGAGGTGCAGGACCTCGACGGCCGGCTCGACGCCGTACTCGGCCTGCTCGATGCCGAGGGTTTCACCGTCGCGACCGAACGCGCGACCAACATCCCGGACGTGCTCCGCCACTGGATGGTGTACGCCGCGAAGGAGGACGCCCAGTGAGCCTCCCGACGCCGCCGCCGGATTGAGACGGTCCCGGCGGACGAGGGGCGGGCCGAACCGACGCCGGCGTGCAGATGGTGCGCGACACGCATACAGTGCGCGTGGCGTATCCAGTTCCCGGGACTGGCCGGCGGCAGAGCGGGTGCCCGCTGCGGCGGAACCAGCACGCGGGCCTCGAAGGCGGAAAGGGGGCGGGGCCGGCGGACGTGCTCCGGCCGGCCCCCTGCACCAGTGACGACCGAGTACGAACCCCGTGACATGCGGGCCCGAAACAAGCAGGCCACACGCGAGGCGATCGGCGCCGCGGCGCTGCGTCTCGCCCTGGAGAGGGGGCGCGACGGACTGGCTTCGGTGAGGGTGCGCGACATCGCCGAGGCTGCCGGGGTCGCCCCCAGGACGTACAACAACTACTTCTCCAGCCGGGAGGAAGCGGTCTGCGTCTTCCTGAACGATCAGGCTCGCCGCCTCGGCGCGGCCCTGAGAGCCAGGCCCGGGGGCGAGCCACTCGGTGAGGCGATCGCCGCCGCGGTGGTCGACGTCTTCGCCGATCCCGAACCCGACCGGGCCGGGCTGTCCATGATCATGTCCGCTCCGGCGCTGCGAGGTGAGGCGCTGAAGGCCTTCGCCATGGCCGAGGAGCCGCTGGCCGCCGCGATCGCCGAGCGCGCCGGCGTCGACCGCCGGGCGCTGTCACCGGCCGTCACGGCTGCCGCCGTCGCCGGGGCCGTCCGTGCGGCCGCTGCGCACTGGCTCGCCGGACCCGACCCCGCACCCTTCGCCGAAGTCCTGCGCGAGGCCCTGGGGACCACCGTCTCCCCCCGCCCTTCCGGGCTCGCGCACCCGTGACGCTCCCGCGGGCCGCCCGGGGGCGTCACGCCTCCTTGGGGCGCGGAACGCTCTCGGTCTTCTTGTCCGGCACGGGGGCCTCCACCAGCCGCTTCGGCAGGAGGGCGGTCGGAACGACGGCGAGGAGGAGGAACGCGACGCTCCACCAGAAGGTGTTGCTGTACGCGGGGGCCAGCGCGTCGGGTCCTGGGCTGCCGCCGGGGGTGGCGTCCTGCTGCCTCGTCAACTGGAACTGGAGGACGACGCCCACGACCGCCGTGCCCGCCGAAAGGCCGATCTGCTGGAAGATCCGTGATCCGCTCGTCGCCCTCGTGACCTGCTCGGGCGGCAGACCGATGTAGAGCGCGGTCGTCATCGACAGCACCATCATCCCGAATCCGACGCCTGTGACGAACATGGCGACCACGATGACCAGGGCGCTGGTGTTCGCGTCGAACTGGGTGAAGATCAGGCGTCCGACGAGGGCGCAGGCGAGACCAGCCACCCCCACGCGCATCGGCCCGACACGGTTGAACACCCGTCCCATCGTGAGGGAGGCGAGTGCCGACCCGACGCCGGCCGCGACCAGCAGGAGGCCGGCGCCCAGCGCCGACTCCGAGTGAACCTGCTGGAGGAACAAGGGGTCCACGAACCCGGCTCCCATGGTGAGACCGAGCAGCAGCAGCAGGATGCTGGACGTCGCGAAGCCGCGGTACCGGAACAGGCGCATCGACACCAGGGCGTCGATGTTCGGCCGCGCCGCGTGCCAGGCGAACCCGGCGACCATCGCCGCTCCGAGGCTGAGCGCCACGACGACCTGGACTCCGCCGAAACCGACGGTGGTGGCCTGGGAGAGGCCGTACACGATGGCCACGAGCCCGGGAACCAGCAGCGCCACACCGACCACGTCCAGACCGGCGCCGCTGCTCGCCTTCAGGTTCGGCATGGCCCGTCCCGCGACCAGGAACGCGACCAGCCCGATCGGGAGGTTGATGAAGAACATCCACCGCCAGCTGAGGTCGTCGACGATGACGCCGCCGACGACGGGGCCGAGCGTCGGCCCGACGACAGCGGGGACGGCCATCAGCGAGACCAGCTGGGCGCGGCGTTCGACACCGCCGACCCGGACGAGCATCGCCTGGCCGACCGGGGCCATCATGCCGCCGCCGAGGCCCTGCACCACCCGCGCCGCGATGAGCATCCACACCGAGTTCGACAGGCCGCAGAGCAGCGACCCGACGAGGAAGCCGATGAGGGAGAAGTTCCAGATCGTCCGGGTGCCGAACCGGTCCGCGGCCCATCCGGCGATCGGCATGCCGACCATCAGGGCGAGCAGGTAGGCGGTCACCACCCACTGCACCGTGGACACGGAGACGGACAGCTCCCGGACCAGCTTGTTCAGCGCGATGCTGACCATCGTGCCGTCGAACTGCATCAGCAGCATGCCGAGCAGGACGACCCCCGCGACCTTCAGCAACTCCGCCGGGAGGCGTTGCTTGCCGGCTGCGGGCGGAGAGTCACCGGTCTGCGTCTGCGCCATCAGCTTTCCTTCGCTCGGCGGGCACGGCCCCGCTCCGGGGGCCCTCGTCACGGTTCCACGCTCCCACAAAGCTTGCGTGTCGCGCAATTTCGTGCAGATACTGCATGTGTCGCGGGACGGCAGTCGGTCGCGCTCCCCGCTTCAGGCGACTTTTAGCGGGATGGGCTTTGCTGTGGGCGGTCCGCCTTCGATCAGAGGAGACACGATGGCCGCCGAAGAGCCCCTCCGGATGCCGCCGCTCTCGGACGGTGGCGGCGAGGTCCTGACCTGGCTGAAGCGGATGCGCGACGAGCAGCCGCTCTGGGCGGACGAGCGGGGCGTGCAGCACGTCTTCCGGTATGACGACGTGCAGGCGGTGATGTCCGATCCGGCGCGTTTCTCGTCCAACATCGGCCGGGTCATGCCGGGTTTCGACCCTGAACAGGTCAGCGCCAACCTCGCGTCGCAGGACCCCCCGGAGCACCGGCTGCTGCGGCAGTTGGTGAGCCAGGCGTTCACCCCGCGGACGGTCACCGGGCTGCGGCCGCGGATCGCCGAGATCACCCGGGAACTGCTGGACGCCGCGCCCGAGGGCGAGTTCGACTTCGTCGAACATGTGGCCCATCCGCTGCCGGTGACGGTCATCGCCGAACTGCTCGGCGTCTCGCCGGGGGACCGGGCCTTCTTCCGGTCGTGCGCCGACGCCCTGCTGGGCACGCGGGCGGAGGCGGTGTCGGCCGCCGAGCACGCCAAGGCGCTCGCCGAGGCCAACAAGGAACTGCAGGAGTATCTGAGCGCCGAGGCCCGGCGCCGCCGGGCGGGCGGCTCGGGCGGACTGATCGGGGCGCTCACGGCCGCCGAGCTGGACGGGCGGCGGCTGACGGACCTGCAGGTGGCCACGTTCTCCGGGCTGCTGCTGACCGCCGGCCACATCACGATCACGCTGCTGCTGGGAAACACTCTGCTGGCCCTGCGCGATAACCCCGAAGCCGAAGCGCGGCTGCGCAAGGACCGGTCGGCGGTTCCCGCCGCGTTCGAGGAGTCGCTGCGGCTCCGGCCGCCGTTCCACCGGGTCGTCCGGGTCTCCACCCGGGACGTGGAGGTCGCCGGCGGTGTCATACCGGCCCACCGGCTCGTGATGGCCTCGACGCTGTCGGCCAACCGGGACGACCGGCAGTTCCCCGATCCGGACCGCTTCGACGTCGACCGTCGGCCGAACCGGCATCTCGGCTTCGGCCACGGCATCCACTTCTGCCTCGGCGGCCCGCTGGCCAGAGTGGAGACCGAGATCGCGCTCAATCTGCTGTTCGACGAGTTCACCGAGCTGGAGGTGACCGGCGAGCCGGCCTTCCACGACTCGGAGTTCTACGGCCCGAAACAGCTGACCGTGTCCGCGCGCCGCTAGGGGGTGCCGTTTGGATCTGGTCGGCCCCCTGGGGGAGCCGGTGACCGGCGGCAACGCGGCAGCCGGACGCTGCCGGGGCCCGTATCCCCGGCAGCGTCCGGACGACGACCCCGAGACGCTGTGGACCAAGCTCCGCAGCATCATGAAGAAACAGCCAGAAAGAGGCAGGAATCGATGGAGTACACCCGTCTGGGATCGTCCGGACTGAAGGTCAGCCGGCTTGCTCTCGGCTGCATGAGCTTCGGCGTGCCCTCGCCGGTCCAGCCGTGGACGCTCGACGACGAGGCCGCCGAGCCCCTCTTCAAGCAGGCGGTCGAGCTCGGCATCACCTTCTGGGACACCGCCAACATCTACGGGATGGGCGCGTCGGAGGAGATCGTCGGACGCGCGCTCCGCAAGTACACCCGCCGCGAGGACGTGGTCCTGGCGACCAAGCTGTTCTTCCCGATGAGGCAGGGCCCCAGCCGTCCCGGCCTGTCCCGCAACGCGATCATCGAGCAGCTCGACGCGTCGCTGGACCGGCTCGGTACCGACCACGTCGACCTCTACCAGATCCACCGGTTCGACCCCGACACCCCGGTGGAAGAGACGATGGAGGCGCTGCACGACGTCATCAAGGCGGGCAAGGTCCGCTACATCGGGGCGTCGTCGATGTGGACCTGGCAGTTCGCCAAGATGCAGCACGCCGCCGAGGCGAACGGGTGGACGAAGTTCGTCTCCATGCAGGACCAGTACAACCTGCTGCAGCGCGAGGAGGAGCGGGAGATGTTCGGCCTGCTCGCCGACCAGGGGGTGGGCAGTCTGCCCTGGGGCCCCCTCGCCTCCGGACTGCTCGCCCGTCCCTGGGGGCAGGGGGGTACGACCCGTGGCGGCACCCTCCGGCCCACCGACCCCTACGGGCGTCCGCTGTACGTGGAGAGCGACGAGGCCGTGGTGGGCACGGTGGAGCGGATCGCGGAGGCGCGGGGCGTCTCGATGGCTCAGGTGGCCATGGCGTGGGTGCTGAAGAACCCCGTCGTCACCGCCCCCCTCGTCGGCGCCACCAAGCCGGAGCATTTCACCGACGCGGTCGCCGCGCTGGACATCCGGCTCACCGACGAAGAGATCACCTCGCTCGAGTCGTCGTACACCCCGCGCCTGCCCACGCACTTCTGATCCCGAGGGTTCATTCGGGTGACGATGGCAATGGCCCGGCTTCGCGCGAAGCCGGGCCATTGCCATGCCCGTCTGTTTTAGGGGGAGTTCAGAATTACCTGGTGGGATAGGTGGCGAAACCGGGGTACCAGAAGGGGCGGAAATGGTGAGCAAAGAAGCCAAGACGGTCGAGAGGGCGGCAGGTCCGACCGCGTCGGACCTGCCCGAGGCCTACCTCGACCTGCTGAAGAAATGTCTTCTCCGTTTCCACGACGGTGCCGCATTCCCCTACACCACCGAATCGGGAGGCGAGAGCGACCAGCGGCTGGCCTACCTGGCGGGCAAGGGAATCATGCCGCACGTACAGGCGGACACCATGGTCAGCCGGGACCGCCTGGACAACATCCAGCAGGCCACCGCCACGGTCATCAGGGAGGGAGTCCCGGGCGACTTCATCGAGACCGGGGTGTGGCGCGGCGGCTCCTGCATCCTCATGCGCGCCGCCCTCACGGCGTACGGCGACAAGACCCGGAAGGTCTGGGTCGCCGACTCCTTCGACGGATTCCCGCCCCCGACCGACAAGTACCCGTCGGATCCCTGGAAGGGACAGAGCCAGGACATCATCGGCACGATGGGGGTCTCCCTCAAGGTCACCTTCGACGAGGTGAAGGACCGGTTCGACCGGTACGGCCTGCTCGACGAGCGAGTCGAGTTCCTCACCGGATTCTTCGCGAACACGCTGCCCAACGCGCCGATCGAGAAGCTGGCGATCCTCCGTCTGGACGGCGACCTCTACCAGTCGACCTACGAGGCCCTCGAGGCGCTCTACCCGAAGCTCTCGGTCGGCGGCTACTGCATCATCGACGACTACTTCTACACGATGTGCAGCAAGGCCGTGGACGACTACCGCCGGGAGCACGGCATCGACGAGCCCATCGAGGCGGTCGACTGGACCTGCGTCCAGTGGCGGAAGACCAAGTAGGACACAGGGCCGGGCAGGACGCGGGGGCCCGGCAGCACATGCGTGTGCGAAGCTCCCCGACCGGTCCCGGCGTCGGGGAGCTTCGTCGTTCGAACGGCCGGGTCCGGTGCTCAGCCCCGGATCGCCCCGCGCGCCTCGACCGCCTCGACCACTTCCCGCGCGACCAGGTCGACCTCCTCGTCGAGCAGGTCCTGGTGCGCCGGCAGCAGCAGGGCCGTGTCCGACACCTTGTCCGTCACCGGCAGTACGGCGTCCGTGGCCCCGTACCGCGGAACCCTGTGCAGGGGGTAGTAGCGCCAGGAGGTGTAGATGTCCCTGGCCAGCAGGTCCTCGCTCACCCCGTCCCGGACGGCCTGGGTGTCGAAGCGGACCCAGTAGAAGTAGTGGGTCGAGAGATGGCCCTCCGGCAGGGGCGGCGGAACGCGGACACCCGGGACACCGGACAGGGCCCGGGTGTACCGCTCGGCGATCGCCCGACGCCGGCCGACGAACTCGGGAAGCCTGCGCAGCTGCACCTTGCCCATCGCGGCGGTCATGTCGTTGCCGACGAGGCGGCGGCCGATGTCCTCGATGTCGAAACTCCACCACAGGTGCGGCGACTTGGCGGCGGTGGTGAACGAACTGCGGTCCTCCAGGCCGTGGTACGCCAGCCGGCGCGCCCTGCGGGCCACCTCGGGGTCCCGCACGTACAGCATGCCGCCGTCACCGGTGGTGATGACCTTGCGCGCGTCGAAGCTCCAGATGCCGAAGTCGCCGAACGTGCCGCACATCCGGCCGCCCGCGCTCGACGCGACCGAGACGGCCGCGTCCTCGATGAGTGCGACACCGCGCTCCGCGCAGAGGGCGGCGATCTTCTCCACTTCGCCGGGGTAGCCGCCGTAGTGCAGCACCATCACCGCCTTGGTGCGCGGCGTGAGCACCTTGACGACGTCCTCGGCCCGGGGGTTGAGAACGCCGTCGTCGATGTCGCAGAACACCGGACGGGCACCGGCGTCGATGACGCAGTTGGCGTTGGCGATGAACCCGTTCGACGGCAGCACGACCTCGTCGCCCGGACCGATGCCGAGCAGTTCCGCGGTGAGGAAGAGCCCGGAAGTCGCCGAATTGAGGAAGAGGAGGCTCTCCGCCGAGACTCCGAGGTGCTCGGCGAACTGCTCCTCGAATTCCTCCGTCCGCCGCCCGGACCCGAGCCACTTGCTGTCGAAGACGGCGCTGATCGCGGCGAGTTCTTCCGCGCCGACGCTGGGCTGGGTCACATTGATCATTACGGTCTCCCGATCGTGCGCGCAAAGTGACGGGGTACAGGAATAATAGAAGTGTCGCGCACCCGGCTAAAGATGCCCTAAACCTCCTCTGAAGCTCTGTCTTTCGACTTGTTTTAGGGGTGCTTCAGGCGTTCGATGTAGATTTCGACTTCTCGGCCGGCCGATGTGCCGGTCACCCACCGCACTTCGGAGGAAGCATGACCGACAGCGGCAGCGCGATCGACAATGCGGTTTTCGATGAGCGCCTTGCCAATTTCCAGAAGTGGCAGGAAACGCCGTGGGGACAGTTGCGCTATTCGGTGGTGGCGGCCAACCTGGACCGCCATCTGGACGACCGTCCGCTGCGCGTCCTCGACGTGGCGGGCGGCAACGGCCGGGAAGCCGTCCGGCTCGCCGCACGCGGCCACCACGTCACCGTGCTGGACGTGGCACCGGTGTCCCTCGCCGGGGCGCGGGACATCGCCGCCGAGCACGGAGTCGCCGGTCTCGTCGAGGTCCGCGAGGGCGATGCCCACGACGTGGCGGACCTCTTCGCCGGCCAGGCATTCGACCTGATGCTCTGCCACAACCTGCTGCAGTACGTCCCGGACCCCGCCGTCGTGGTCGGGGGAATCGTGAAATGCCTGAAGCCCGGCGGCCTGCTGTCCGTGGTCGGCCCCAACGCGTACGCCGTACCGCTGGAGGCCGCCGTCCGCGAACTCGACCTCGCCACGGCCCGGAGTGCCGTGGACGCCAGGTACAAGCCCAACGTGGTGTACGGCAAGGACGTGCCGGTCCTGACGTCGGACGAGATCGGCGGCCATCTCGGCGGTGCCGGCCTGGACGTCGTCGGGCACTACGGCGTGATGAACGTCTGCAATCTCGTCGCCGACAACGACATCAAGTACGACCCGGACTTCTTCGGCCGCCTGGAGGAGCTGGAGATCGCCCTGGCCGGCCGGATGCCGTATCCACTCACCGCCCGCATGTTCCACCTGATCGCACAGCGTCCACGTTGAGGGCATCCGGTTGACGGTGTCCGGCCGAGATTGAGGGGTTCTTGTCATGCGGGTTCTGTTCACCGCGGCTACGTTCCGATCGCATCTGTATCCGCTCGTTCCGCTGGCGTGGGCGCTCCGCGCGGCGGGACACGACGTCCGGGTGGCGGTGCAGCCCTCGCTCGTCGGCGACGTGACCGCCGCCGGTCTGTCGGCCGTCGAGGTCGGCCGCGGCCCCGACTTCATGAGCGAGCTGAAGAAGTCCATCGGCGGCGGCAAGGGCGGACCGGCCGCCGCACCGAGCATCGAGCAGATCGTCGTCCCGCACATCCGGATCGCCGAGGCGGTCGTGGCCGACCTGCTCCCGTTCGCCCGGAACTGGTCGCCGGACCTCGTGGTGGCCGACCCCGCCGCCTTCGCCGCGCCGATCGTCGCCAGGGCCGTCGGGGCGCCGCTGGTCCTGCACACCTGGGGGCCGATGCCCGACCAGCTGTGGGGCGACCTGACCTCCGAGCGTGCGGTGCGCGAGAACTGGCCGAAGGATCTGGTGGCGTTCCTCGACAAGTGGAACGTGGAGCTGGGCCCCGAGTACGCCGCCCTCGTGGTGGACCCGTGCCCGGACGAACTGCTGGCGATCCGGATGGCGAAGCGGCAGGCGGCGCGCTACGTGCCGTACAACGGTGCCGCCGTCACACCGGACTGGCTGGAGGAGCCCAGGCGGCGTCCACGGGTGTGCATCACCTGGGGGACCACCAGCGAGTTCATGGGAGCCGACGTACTGCAGCCCCCGCTGCTGGCCATCGAGGCGCTGGCCGACCTGGACGTCGAGATCGTGGCGGCCCTCGGCAAGGTCGGCAAGGAACTGCTGGGCGAGACCCGCGAGCAGGTGCGCGCGGTCGACTGGATGCCGCTGTCGATGCTGATGCCGACCTGCGACGCGCTCATCAGCCAGGGCGGGCCCGGCACGGTCCTGGCCGCCGTCGCGCACGGTGTGCCGCAACTCGTCGTGCCGCAGATGAGTGCGCAGCCGCTCGGTGCCGAGCTGCTGACGGCCAGCGGGGCCGGTCTGACACTCAAGCCCGAGGCCCTCACCGCCGGCTCCGTCGTGGAGGCCGTCGCCGAACTGCTCGACGGGCACTCCGTGCGGCCCGCCGCCCGGACACTGGCCGAGCGGAACGCCGCCCGGCCCGATCCGACGCAGATCGTCCCCGTGCTGAAGGAGCTGGCGGACGCCAACCGGTAGGCACCCGTGCAGCTGTAGGCACACCCGCGTGGGCCGCGAACGTCCCGGACGACGTTCGCGGCCCACGCTTTCGGCATGCCCGCGCCGGCCCGCCCTCGCGTACGGCAGGGCCTCGTGTCCGGCGTGCCCGGGGAACTCCGTACCGAGTGACCGGACGGCGAAGCCCCCGGAGAGTGCGGAGCACGGGCAGTGTGAAGCCCCGGGACAGTGTGAAGCCCCCGGGACAGTGTGAAGCCCACTGGCGGCGCGGAGTCCGGACAGCGCGCGGCCGGGGAGCGAAACGCTCCCCGGCCGCTCCGTGCCCATCGGGCCGCTACGCCTGGCGGAACCGCTGGTCGATCAGGTCCATCAGCTCGTCGGCCGAGGCGTTCTCCACCTCCGCGCCGTCCGGGACGGCCTTCGGGACGCCGCTCGCCCGTCCCGCCAGCTCCCGCAGCCGGTGTTCGATCAGCTTGTTGGCGGCATCCGGCGGAAGCGCCGTCAGAGCCTCCTCCAGCCGGTCGAGGTACTCCAGGGCCACGCCCGCGGGCGACGGCTCGGGCGGGGCGACCCGGTCCAGCAGGTACCCGGCCAGGGCCCGTACCGTCGGATAGTCGAAGACCAGGGTCGCGGGCAGCCGCAGCCCCGTCGTCGCGCCGAGCCGGTTGCGCAGCTCCACCGCGGTGAGGGAGTCGAAGCCCAGGTCCTGGAAGGCGCGGTCGGCGGAGACCTCCGCCGGTGAGCCGTGCCCCAGGACCGCGGCGATGTGACCGCGCACCAGGTCGACCACGATCGCCTCCTGCTCCTCGCGGTCCCGGCCGGCCAGGCGCTCGGCGATGGGAGCGCCCCCGTCACCGGCCCTGCGCGGCGGGACGCGCACCAGACCGCGCAGCACCGGCGGCAGCGCGTCGGCGACGGCCTGTGCGCGCAGGTGCCGCAGGTCGAGTTCGGTGAGGACCGGAGCAGCGGGCCCCGCACCGAGGGCCGCGTCGAAGAGAGCGAGCGCGTCGGCGGTGGACAGCGGGACCAGGCCCCGGCGCCCGGCGGTGCCCCGACCGGCCCCGGCCGGCGTCCGGGTCAGTGCGCTGCTCTGCTCCCACGGCCCCCAGGCCATGGACACGCCGGGCAGCCCGCGGGCACGTCGGTGAGCGGCGAGGGCGTCGAGGAAGGCGTTCGCGGCGGCGTAGTTGGCCTGGCCGGGCGCGCCCAGGACACCTGCCGCGGAGGAGAACATCACGAACGCCGTCAGATCGGCGTCACGGGTGAGTTCATGGAGATTCCAGGCCGCGTCCGCCTTGGGCCGAAGGACGGTCCCCAGCCGTTCCCGCGCCAGATGGGGCACCGTAGCGTCGTCCAGCGTCCCGGCCGCGTGGACGACCCCGGTGAGTGGATGCTCGTCGGGAATGGCCGCGAGGACGCGGGCGAGCGCGTCGCGGTCACCGGTGTCGCAGGCCTCGACCGAGACGGCCGCGCCCAGCCCCGCCAGCTCGGCCGCCAACTCCGGCGCGCCGTCGGCCGCCATCCCGCTCCGGCTGACCAGCAGGAGACGCGCGACCCCGTGGGACGCGGCCAGGTGCCGGGCGACGAGGCCGCCCAGGGTGCCGGTGCCGCCGGTGACCAGCACCGTGCCGTCCGTCCGGAAGGACGCGGGGGAGTCCGCCGCGGGCCTCCTGGTCAGGCGCGGCACACGGACCCTGCCCTCCCGGACGGCGGCCTGCGGTTCACCGAGCGCGACCGCCGCCGCGAGCAGGTCGTCGGTGACCGGACCGTCGACGTCCAGGAGCTGGAACCGGAACGGGTTCTCCGACTGCGCGCTGCGGACCAGACCCCAGGCGGCCGCGGCCGCGAGATCCGGCACGTCCTCCCCGTCGGTGACGGCGACGGCGCCCCGGGACACCAGGGTGAGGACCGACGACGCGAACGTCTCGTCGGCGAGCCATGCCTGCACCCGCTCCAGCGTGCGAGAGGTCTCCGCGTACGTGTCCTGCGAGGGGCCGACCGCGCTGCCCGCCGTACCGCACGACACGACGACGCCCCGCGGCACGGGGGCTCCGCCGGCGACCGCCGCGCGCAGCGCCTCCATGGTCGGGTACCGCTCGCCACGACCGTCGCCGACCTCGATGTCGCCGACGACGGCGGGCGCCGGCCCGGAAACCGGGCCCGGGGAGGCCTCGATCCACTCCGTGGCCAGCACGGCCGCACGGCTCGCGCCGGCGTCGAGACGCGCCGGGTCGACCGGGCGCAGCCGCAGCGACTCGATCCGGCCGACGGGACGACCCGCGCCGTCGGCCAGGTCCACCGCCAGAGTGTCGGCGCCGCGCCTGAGGCGGGCGCGCAGTGTCCGGCCGGCGGTCGCCCGGAGCGCGATCCCCGTCCACGAGAACGGCAGCAGCACCGCCGTGTCCTCGGAGCCGTCCGGTCGTCCCGTCATCAGGCAGTGCAGAGCGGCGTCCAGGAGGGCCGGGTGGACGCCGAACCCCTCGATGTCGGTCTCCTCCGGCAGCGTCACCTCGGCGCAGATGCCCTCTTCGTGCGTCCACGCGGCCCGCAGCCCCTGGAACACCGGCCCGTACACCTGGCCGTTGGCGGTGAAACGGTCGTAGACGAGGTCCACGTCGGCCGGTTCGGCCCCGGCGGGCGGCCATTCGGTCAGGTCGGCCAGGGCCGGCACCGGGCCGGCGACCAGTGTGCCGGTCGCGTTCAGTGTCCATTCTGCGTCGTCGTCGGAGTCCGGACGGGAGTGCACCGTGACGGGCCGCGCCCCGGTCGCCTCCGGAGCCGCCACGACCACCTGGACCTGGACCCCGCCGCTCTCCGGCAGCACCAGGGGGGCGAGCAGGGTCAGTTCCTCCACCGCGTCGCAGCCGACCCGCTGCGCCGCGTCCAGCGCGAGTTCGACGAACGCGGTCCCGGGCACCAGCACGACGTCGTGGACCTGGTGGTCCGCGAGCCAGGGGTGGGTGCGCAGGGAGACGCGGCCGCTGAGCACGTGCCGGTCGTCCCCGGCCACCGACAGACCGGCCACCACCAGGGGGTGCCCGGTGTCGCCCAGCCCGGCCGAGCGGACGTCGCCCGTCGCGGCCGACGTCCTCAGCCAGTACGGGGCACGCCGGAACGCGTACGTGGGCAGGTCCACCCGCCGGGTCCCCGGGGTGAGTACCCGCGTCCAGTCCACGGTGGCGCCCGACACGTGGGCGTCGGCGAAGGCGGCCAGCAGCGCGTCGGCCCCGCCGTCGTCGCGGCGCAGGGTGCCCAGGGCCGCCGCCCGCACCCCGGCACGTTCGAGGGTCTGGCGTACGCCCACGGTCAGGACGGGGTGCGGGGCGGCCTCGACGAACAGGCGGTGACCGGCGTCGAGCAGCGCCTCGGTGACCCTGCCGAACTGGACGGTCTCGCGCAGGTTGCGGTACCAGTACTCGGCGTTCAGCTCGGTGGTGTCCAGGACCTCACCGGTGACGGAGGAGTAGAACGGCACGGTGCTCGCACGGGGACGCACGGGGGCGAGGGCCTCCAGGAGTTCCTCGCGCAGCGTCTCGATGTGCGGGGTGTGGGAGGCGTAGTCGACCGGGATCAGCCTGGCGCGGACGCCGTCGGCCTCGCAGGCCGCCACGAACGCGCGGACGGCGTCCGTGTCGCCCGCCACGACGGAGCTGTCGGGTCCGTTGACCGCCGCGAGATGCACACCGGCGGCAGCCGCCCCGGCGAGCCGGTCGCAGACCCGGGGAGCGGGCAGCGGCACCGAGGCCATCGCGCCCGTCCCGGCCAGCCTGGTGATGATCCTGCTGCGGAGCGCCACCACCAGCGCGGCGTCGTCGAGCGAGAGCGCCCCGGCCGCGTACGCGGCGGCGATCTCGCCCTGGGAGTGACCGGCGACGGCGTCCGGGACGACGCCCGCCGACTTCCACAGCTCGGCCAGCGACGTCATCACGGCGAACAGGGCGGGCTGTACGACGTCCACCCGCTCCGGCGACGGAGCATGCGGCGCGCCGTGCAGCACGTCGAACAGGGACCAGCCGGTGTGCCGGTCGAGGGCGTCGGCGCAGGCGCGCAGGTGCTCGGCGAAGAGCGGCGACCGTTCCAGCAGGCCGAGGGCCATGCCGGCCCACTGCGAGCCCTGCCCCGGGAACACCAGGACGGTCCTGCCCGGGGTGGTGGGGGCCACTCCCTCGACGGCCGCGGGATGCGGCTCGCCCCGGGCGACGGCGGTCAGCGCCGCGCGGAGGGTGTCGTGGTCGTGGCCGACGACGACGGCGCGATGGTCGAACGTCGACCGCGTGGTGGCCAGCGCCCAGGCCACGTCGACGGGACCGTCGTCCGCCCCGACGTGCTCCGCGAGCCGTGCCGCCTGCGCGCGCAGCGCGGCCTCGGAACGGCCCGAGAGCAGCCAGGGGACGACGGGCCCACCACCGTCGGACGCCCGGTCCGGGGCGAGGAGCGGCGGTGTGCCGGTGGCCGGGGCGGGTACCGGGGCCGGATCCGTCGCGGGCGGCTGTTCGAGGATGACGTGGGCGTTGGTGCCGCTGATGCCGAACGCCGAGACACCGGCCCGGCGCCGGCGGCCGGTCTCGGGCCAGGGCACCGTCTCGGTGAGGACCGCGACGCCGCCGCCCTCCCACTCGACGTGCGGGGTCGGGGTCTCGGCGTGCAGGATCCGGGGCAGCCGGCCGTGCCGCATCGCCTGCACCGTCTTGATCACGCTCGCCACCCCCGCCGCCTGCTGCGCGTGTCCGATGTTGGATTTGAGGGAGCCGATCCAGAGGGGTTGGTCAGTGGGGCGGTTGTGGCCGTAGGTGGCGATGAGGGCTTGGGCTTCGATGGGGTCGCCGAGGGTGGTGCCGGTGCCGTGTGTTTCGACGGTGTCGATGTCGGTGGGGGTGAGTCCGGCGTTGGTGAGCGCTTGTTGGATGACGCGTTGTTGGGAGGGTCCGTTGGGTGCGGTGAGGCCGTTGCTGGTGCCGTCGGAGTTGATGGCGGTGCCGCGGACGACGGCGAGGATCTGGT
>NZ_JOFH01000042.1 GCF_000721235.1 Streptomyces olivaceus | reverse complement strand
CCCCGCAGCCCGCCGCGCCAGCCCCCCGCCGCCCGCCGCGCCAGTCCCCCGCAGCCCGCGGGGGCCGGTGCGGTCAGTCCCCCCGCAGCCCGGCGCGGGCGAACTCCCGCATGCCCTCGGCGAATCCGACCGCCGGGCGCCATCCCAGCTCCTTCCGCAGCCGGGCGGAGTCCGCGGTGATGTGGCGTACGTCGCCGAGGCGGTACTCGCCGGTGACGACGGGCTCCGGGCCGCCGTACGCGTCGGCCAGTGCGGCGGCCATCCCGCCGACGGTCTGCGGGTCGCCGCTGCCGGCGTTGTAGGCGGTGAGCGTGCCGGCCGGCCGGTCCGCCGTCAGCGCGGCGACGTTGGCCGCGGCCACGTCCCGCACGTGCACGAAGTCCCGGCGCTGGCGGCCGTCCTCGAAGACCCGCGGCGCCTCGCCGCGCGCGAGGGCGGACCGGAAGAAGGAGGCGACACCGGCGTACGGGGTGTCGCGGGGCATCCCGGGGCCGTACACGTTGTGGTAGCGCAGCGACACCGCCGTCCCGCCGGTCGTCCGGGCCCAGGCGGCGGCCAGGTGCTCCTGGGCCAGCTTGGTGGTCGCGTACACGTTGCGCGGGTCGGCCGGGGCGTCCTCGTCGACCAGGCCCGGCGCCAGGTCCGCGCCGCACTCCGGGCACGGCGGCTCGAACCGGCCCGCGTCCAGGTCGGCGACGGCCCGCGGTCCCGGGCGCACCACCCCGTGCCGGGCGCACTCGTAGCGCCCCTCCCCGTACACGACCATCGACCCGGCGAGTACCAGCCGCCGCACGCCGGCCCCGGCCATCGCGGCGAGCAGCACGGCGGTGCCGAGGTCGTTGTGCGAGACGTAGTCCGCGGCGTCCGTGACGCCGTTGCCGAGCCCGACCATCGCCGCCTGGTGGCACACGGCGTCCACCCCGGCCAGCGCCCGCCCGACGGCCGCGGGGTCGCGCACGTCGGCGCCGGGGTCCTCGCGGACGTCGTAGCCGACGGGCTCGTGCCCCTGCTCCCGCAGGGCGTCGACGACATGGGACCCGATGAACCCGGCACCGCCGGTGACCAGTACGCGCATGCGTCCACGCTAGGCGCGCGGGCGCTCCGGGCCGGGCGCCACGACGGGCACGTCACGGGTCCGTAAGAAGCGGCGCAGCCGCCCGCCCGCGCACCCCTCTCACGACTTTGCCATCTCTTTACAACCTGTGTGCCGGCTGTCTCGTCTCTCCGTCCGATCCACCGCACCACCCAGCACCACCCCCCCCGCACGACTCCCTACACGACGAGAGTGAGCAACCCGATGCGCCGAACCCTCCTCAGCGCCGCCGCCCTGGCGTGCGCCGCCGTACTGGCCACCACCGCGC
Organism: Streptomyces olivaceus; assembly: GCF_000721235.1. GTDB lineage: Bacteria > Actinomycetota > Actinomycetes > Streptomycetales > Streptomycetaceae > Streptomyces > Streptomyces olivaceus. The sequence continues at coordinate 42,048 of NZ_JOFH01000042.1, read as the reverse complement.
CCGCATCCGCCGACGACAGCCCGCGCCCCGCCCCCACCGCCCCGTCGGAGGAGCGCGCCCCGAGCACCGGCGACGAAGCGAGCGCCGTGCCGAGCGAGGAGAAGCCGAGCCAGGACAAGGACCGCTCCGAGGCGGCCACCCCGGTCCCGGCCGAGCGGGCGCCCGGCCGCGGCCAGGTCTCCGCCGTGCCCGAGGGCGCCGCCGACACCGGCGTCGCGACGTCCGATTCCTCCGGTACCGACGAGGGCCTCATCGGCGCGGGCGCCGGTGCCGTGCTCCTCGCGGGCGGCGTGACCCTGCTCGTGGTGCGCCGTCGTCGGGCGGCGGCGACCGGGGCATGATCCGTTCCTCCGGGCGCGCTCTCGCCGCCGCCGCGCTGGCCGTGCTGCTCGCCGGCTGCGGCGGGGGCGGCCAGAGCGAGGGCGGTGCCGCCGGCGGGGGCGGTGGCGCCGCGCCGGACCGCGGCGCCGCCTCGGCACCGTCCTCGCCGGCCGGGTCGAATTCCGCGCGTCCGCTGCGCCGTTCGGAGCCGGTCGGCCTGCGCATCCCGGCCATCGGCGTCGACACCCCGGTGATGCGGCTGGGGCTGGCGGCGGACCACACGGTGGAGGTCCCGCCCGTGGAGGACGACGACCGCGCGGGCTGGTACCGGCACTCGCCGACGCCAGGTCAGGTGGGCCCGTCCGTCCTCCTCGGCCACGTCACGGTGGGCAGCCACGGCGACGGCGTCTTCCGGCGCCTGGCGGAACTGCACCGGGGCGACCGGATCGAGACGCGCCTGGAGAACGGCACGGCCGCACAGTTCACGGTCACGTCCGTACGGACGGTCGCCAAGGCCGAGTTCCCGACGGACGACGTCTACGGGGACGTGGCCGGGCCGGAGTTGCGGCTCATCACCTGCGGAGGCCCGCGGACCGGCGAGGAGTACCGCGACAACGTCATCGTCTTCGCCGAACTCGGCTCCACCACGGGCACGTAGCGTCCCGCGGCCTCCCGACCGGCCGTGCCGCACACGGCATACCCTCACGACCATGGAGAGCGTTGAAACGGTCCCGTGACAGGGCGGCGTCCGAACTGTTCGCCGCCCTGTATCCGCGCCTCGCCGGCTGGTGCCGCCGTCTCGTCGACGACGACGGGACGGCGCACGAGATCGCCTCCGAGGCGTTCACCCGGCTCTGGGCCCGCTGGACGTCCGTGGAGGAGCCCCGCGGCTTCCTCTACGTCACCGCCGCCAACCTGGTCCGCGACCACTGGCGCAAAATGGAGCGCGAGCGCCGGGCGGTGCGCCGGGTCACCGCGGAGGTCGCGGTGCGTCCGCACGCCGAGCAGGCCGACCCGTCGGTGCGGATGCTCGTGCAGTCCCTGCCGGAGCGGCTGCGGGTGCCGATCCTGCTCCACTACTACGCCGACATGCCGATCCGGGAGGTGTCCGTGCTGACCGGACGCAAGGAAGGAACCGTCAAGGCCGACCTCCACGCGGCCCGCGAACTGCTCCGCGTCCACCTGAGGAGAAGCCTTGACCACACACCGTGAGGACGGGCCCGACGGGCAGGACGACCGGAACGGCGGGCGCGACGAAGCCCACTGGCGCGGTTCGGGCGACCGGCACGACCGGCACGACCGGGATGACCGGGATGACCGAGGCGACCGGCACGGCCGGTGGGAGCACGACGAGTCGGGCTCCGAGTGCGGCGCCGATGCCGAAGCCGACGATCCGCTGCTGGTCGTACTGCGTCCGGGCGCCGACTTCCTGGGCCCGCCGCCCGGCCGCTACCGGGAGATCCGCCGGGCGGCCTCCCGCCGGCGCCTGCTGCGGGCCGCCGCCGGCGCCGCGGCGACCGCTGCCGCCGCAGCCCTGATCGCGCTGCCCCTGCACTGGGCGGCCCCCGCGCAGCCCACGCGTCCCACGACACCGCTGGCTCCGGCGCCGTCCGGCTCCGAGACCCGGCCGCCGACGTCCGCACCGAGTCCGGCGCCCAGCGACCCTGCGCGAACTCCCAGCGAGATCCCCCTCCGGCCGTCCCCGGACCCGGGCCGCACGGAGCGCTCGGACCCCACCCCGTCGGCCCCCGACGCCGAGCGGTTGGACCGCCCGAGCACCGCGCAGGACGCCGAACGGCGGGTACCCGGAGACGAGACACCGGGCACCCGCCGTGAATCCGTGCCCACGCCGACGGCGGAGCGCGGGGCCGCCGCTGCGACGGAGCGCTGATCCGTCACGCGGTGCCGACGGCCGAGTGGGACGCCGATCCCACTCGGCCGTCCTGCGTGTCCGGCCCCGCCCCCGGCCTCAGGCGTCCTGAGGCGGGTTGAGCGCGGGGTTGAGCGCGGTGTCGAAGGCGGGGTCGAGCGCGGCACCGCCGAGCAGCGCGGACGCGGTCTCGACGGGCGTGGCGGCCGGCCCGGGCGCGGGTTCGGCACCGGGGGCGGGGTGGCAGGTGAAGCCGAGACGCGTCATGGCCCGGGTCACCTCGCCGCCGGAGAAGTCGCGGCGGTCCTGCCGGGTGACGACCTCGCCCACCTGCTTGACGGGGTAGCGGCGACGGCCGATCGTCACGGACTCGCCCGTGACGGGCTCGGGCGTGATCCCCTTCATCGAGTCCAGCACCCCGCCCTTGGTGAGGTCGAACGGGTACCGGGCGATGACACAGCGCATGATGCCTCCACAAGGGGGACGGGGCGGCACGGGCCGCCGTTCACCGGCGTCCGTACGGCCGCCGGGGAGAGGTGGAACGCGGGGGGGTGGAACAAGGGCTGCGTACGCGGCGGGTCAGGCAGCCGATCCGCCGGCGGACTGGCGGCGGGGCCTGCGGCGCGGGGCCTCGCCCGCGGGCCGGCCCTGGGTGCCGCGGCCCTGGCCGGTACGGGGCTGTGCGGTGCCGCGGCTCTGGGCCGTGCCGCCGCCCTGCCCGCCGCGGCCCTGCCCGCCGCGTCCCCGGCGCCCGCGGGAGGAGGCACCGCCGCCGGAGGACGCACCGCCGGACGCGGTGCGCCGGGTGCGCTGCTCCACGACCGGGACGGTGATGACGACGGGAACGCCGGAGGGAGCCTGCGCGCCGGTGATGCGGGACAGCTCCGCCTCGCCCGAGCGGACCGGGGTGACCTGCGGGGTGATACCGGCCAAGGCCATCAGCCGGGTCATCTCGCGCCGCTGGTCCGGGGTGACCAGAGTGACGACGGTGCCGGACTCGCCGGCCCGCGCCGTGCGGCCGCCCCGGTGCAGGTAGTCCTTGTGGTCGCCGGGCGGGTCCACGTTGACGACCAGGTCGAGGTTGTCGACGTGGATGCCGCGCGCCGCGACGTTGGTCGCCACCAGCGCCGTCACCTGCCCGTCCTTGAACTGGGTCAGGGTGCGGGTGCGCTGCGGCTGGGACTTGCCGCCGTGCAGGCCCGCGGCGCGCACCCCGCTCTTGAGCAGGTGCTTCACCAGCCGGTCCACCCGGTGCTTGGTGTCCAGGAACATGATGACCCGGCCGTCGCGCGCCGCGATCTCGATCGTCGCCTGCTGCTTGTCCTCCTCGTGGACGTGCAGCACGTGGTGCTCCATCGTGGTGACGGCACCGGCCGACGGGTCGACGGAGTGCACCACGGGGTCCGTGAGGTAGCGCCGGACCAGCCGGTCGACGTTGCGGTCCAGGGTGGCCGAGAACAGCATCCGCTGCCCGTCCGGACGTACCTGGTCGAGCAGGGCGGTGACCTGCGGCATGAAGCCCATGTCGGTCATCTGGTCGGCCTCGTCGAGGACGCTGACGGCGACGTCTCCGAGGTGGCAGTCGCCCCGGTCGATGAGGTCCTTGAGGCGTCCGGGCGTCGCGACGACGACCTCCGCGCCGGACCGCAGCGCGCCGGCCTGCCGGCCGATCGACATGCCGCCGACCACGGTGGCCGAGCGCAGGCCCACGGCGCGGGCGTACGGGGTGAGCGCGTCGGTGACCTGCTGGGCCAGCTCGCGGGTGGGGACGAGGACCAGGGCGAGCGGGCGCCGCGGCTCGGCGCGCCGGCCGGCGGTACGGGCCAGCAGGGCGAGGCCGAAGGCGAGCGTCTTGCCGGAGCCGGTGCGGCCGCGGCCGAGGACGTCGCGGCCGGCCAGGGAGTTCGGCAGGGTCGCGGCCTGGATCGGGAACGGCACGGTCACACCCTCGGTGCCCAGCGCGGCCAGCAGCCGGGGCGGCAGGTCGAGGTCGGCGAACGCCTCGACGGCGGGCAGGGCCGGCGTGACGGTCTTCGGCAGGGCGAACTCGCCGCCCTGGGGAGCGGGTGCCGTCCGGCGCCCGGAGTTCTGGGAGCGGCCGGGATTCTGGGAGCGGCCTGCGGCCCGGGAGCGGCGGGGACCGCCGCCGGAGCGCCTGTGGTCGTTGGAGCGTGCGCGGTCCATGCGGAACCTTCCTCGTACGGCGAGCGATACGGCGGGAGGGCGCGTATCACGGGACGGCGCGTATCAAGGGAGCCCGCGGCTGAGGAGATGCGCAGGGAATCGCAAGAACGAGCCGGATCCGGTCGCTGTCGGCGCAGTCGTCGTCGAGGACGTACTGGCCGGGGGACCGGAGGGGAATGTCGGGTGGAGAAAAAGAGAGAAACGCGAGTGAGGGCCCGCACCCCGAGGTGCGGGCCCCTACTGCGACGTGTGAGAGCGCGTCGTGAGCGTCAGGCGACGACGATGTTCTCGGCCGTCGGGCCCTTCTGGCCCTGCGCGATGTCGAAGGTCACCTTCTGGCCCTCGAGGAGCTCACGGAAGCCCTGGGCGGCGATGTTCGAGTAGTGGGCGAAGACGTCGGGGCCGCCGCCGTCCTGCTCGATGAAGCCGAAGCCCTTTTCCGAGTTGAACCACTTCACGGTGCCGGATGCCATGTTTTTCTCCTTCGGTACGGTGCTCGGAGCCCACCCTGTGCGGACTCCGGTCGCCGTAATGATCACCCCGTCGGAAAAAACCTTCAGGCAACCACAACTGCAACTTCCGTCGACAGTAGCACGCCGTGACCGGGCAGGCTCTGGTGACAATCCGCTGGTCGGATCGTCAGAGCGGCCGGATCGCCGGAGTGGGCCGCGTCATGTCAGGTCGGCGATGTCCTCCGCGGTGAGGTCGATCGACCCGGCGGCCACGTTCTCCTCCAGGTGGGCCGGCGAGCCGGTGCCCGGGATGGCCAGGGTCACGGGGGAGGACGCGAGCAGCCAGGCGAGGGCGATCTGCTGGGCCGTGGCCCCGTGCCGGTCGGCGACCCGGGCGATCCGGTCCTCGCGGATGTCGCTCAGGCCGCCGCCCAGCGGGAAGTACGGCACATAGGCGATGCCCGCCTCCTCGCAGGCCGCGAGTACCTCCGCGTCGTCGCGGTTGCCGGCGTGGAAGTGGTTCTGCACGGCCGCGACGGGCGCGATCGCCCGGGCCTCGGCGAGGTGCCCGGCGTCCACGTGGCTCAGGCCCAGGTGCCGGATCAGGCCCTCCTCGCGCAGCGCCGCCAGCGCCTCGAAACGCGCGGCGACGGACTCGCCGCGCGGGGCGGGGCCCATGCCCCCGGCGCGGAAGTAGACCAGGTCGAGGCGGTCGAGGCCGAGGGCCTCCAGGTTCTCCTCGACCATCGGACGCAGGGCGGCCGGATCGGTGGTCGCCTCGGCGCCGCCGTCGGCTGTGCGCACCGGGCCGACCTTGGTCGCGACGACCAGTCCCTCCGGGTAGGGGTGCAGGGCCTGCCGGATCAGGTCGTTGGCGCGGACGGTGCCGTCGTCGCTGGTGTAGAAGCCCGCGGTGTCGATGTGGTTCACACCCAGCTCCACGGCACGGCGCAGTACGGCGCGTCCGGTCTCCGGGTCGCGGGCCGGGCCGTGGAAGCCGTTGGCGGACAGGCGCATGGCTCCGAAGCCGAGCCGGTGGATGGGGAGGTCGCCGCCGAGGCGGAAGTCGTTGCTCATGCCCTCACCCTGCGAGCCCCGGCCCCGCCTCCGCGAACCCCTGGCAACTTGCTGCCAAACCCGCGGTGGGGAGGGGAGCGGGGCGGTGTCCCCGTCCCCGTGGCGAGGGTGCGCCCGTCCCCGTGGCGAGGGTGCGCCCGACCCCGTGGCGCGCACGTGCCCGTCCCCGTAGCGCGGGTGCGCCCCTCTCCGTGGCCCTGGTGCGCCGGTCCGGGACCCCGCCGATCGCTGGGCCCCCGATCGCGGGGCGCGCCGACACGCCGCGGGGTGACAATGGCCGTATGGCAGAGAGCGTGACGATCCACGGAGAGCTGGACCTTCTGGCCCGGGCCGGGCACCTGTTCTCATCGGTCACCGAGGAGTTCGTGTGCGCCGCCCGCGACCTCGACACCTGGCCCCGCCCCCGCTCCCAGGAGACGGCCCGCGCCCGGGTGCGGGCCAGCCGCGTGCGGCGGGTGCGCAAGCTGTTCAGCCCGACCGCGCTGGTCGGCGAGGAGAGCCGCCAGGGACTCGTCGAGCTGGCCGGTTCCGGCGCCCAGGTGCGTATCGCCGCGGGCGCCCTGCCGCACGAGACGATCGTCATGGACCGCCGGTACGCGATCCTCGCCGGGGCCGACGCGCCCACCGGCCGCGCGTACACGGTGACCACCGAACCCGCCGTGGTCGGCGGGGTGTACGCCCTGTTCGAGGCGGCCTGGGAGGCGGCCACCGACCTGGCGTCCTTCCTGCGGGGCGAGCAGCCCCACCTCGACGAAGGCAGCCGGGCGGTGCTGCGGGCGCTGGGCTCCGGCGCCACCGACGAGGCCGCCGCGCGGGAGCTGGGGATGTCGCTGCGCACCTACCGGCGCCGGGTCGCCGAACTGCTCGCCGCGCTCGACGCCGGGTCGCGCTTCCAGGCCGGGGTGCGCGCGGGGGAACTCGGCCTGACCGGCTGAGGGGAGGCGCCCCCCCCGGCCCTACACTTCTGCCCCCCCGCCGCTCGGCTACTTGCTGACCGCGAAGCGCATCAGGGCGTGCTCGTCGCCCTGCTTGATCTTGCCGGTGTCGTTGATGACCTCCAGCTTCCAGGCGCCGCCCACGCGCACGGCCTTGGCCACGGCGCAGCCGTTGTCCTGGCTCAGCAGGCTGGGCCAGATGTCGGCGACCTGCTGGGTGCTGCCGCCGGTGGCGTCGTACACCTTGAAGCTGATGTTGCGCGCCTTCTGGAAGTTGCTGCCCTTCTTGTACGCGGCCGCGACGAACACGATGGACGTGATGACGCTCGGGAGCCGCGCGAACTCCACGGTCACCGTTTCGTCGTCCCCGTCGCCGTGACCGGTCTGGTTGTCGCCGCTGTGGAGCAGCGAGCCGTTGCCCATGGGGTCGAGCGAGTCGAGCCCGGCCAGGCGCACGGGGTCGGCCCCCTGCAGGGCGACGGCGATCAGGTCGAGGTCGGTGCCGGTCTTGCGGCGCAGTTTGCCGAGCACGCCGCCGCTGCTGCCGGCGGTGGGGTCCCAGGAGACTCCGATGGACAGGTGGGTGACCCCGTCCAGGTCCGCGGGTCCGTCTTCCTTGGTGAGCGTGATCATGCGCGAGTCATCCTCCGTTTTCGGGCCTACAGCGCAGAGTCTGCCTGGCGCCGCGAAGATCCGAAATGGCGGGTCTGTCACGACGGCGGGGGCCGGGGCAGGGTTCCGGGGCCGGACGGTCGCCGCGCGAGCCCGCCCCGGTGGCTCGCGACCGGGGGCGCGCCACCCCCGATTGACTACGCTGCGGGCATGCGGGCGGTGGAGAAGAGCGACCTGACCGGGCGGGCGCGGCTGCGGGCCGCGGCGCTGGAACTGTTCGCCGAGCGCGGCTTCGAGGCGACCTCGACCCGGGCGGTGGCCGCGGCGGCCGGTGTCTCACCGGCGCTGGTGACCCGGCACTTCGGTTCGAAGGACGGGCTGCGCGCGGAGGTCGACCGGTACGTGCTGGAGCGGATCGGCGGCGAACTGGCCGGCGTGGACCCGGCGGACGGCCTGCTGGAGTCCCTGGGGTCGGTCTCGGCCCGCCTGTTCGGCGCGGACCCGGTGCTGAGGGGGTATCTGCGCCAGGTGCTGCTGGAGGACAGCGAGGCCAGCGCGGAGCTGTTCGGCCGGCTGCTGAGCGGGGCGCGGGCCGAGCTGGAGCGGCTCTCCGCCGTGCACGGGACGTCCGGCGGGGGCGGCGGCGCCGACGACGCGTGGGCGCCGTTCCAGCTGCTCTGCCTGATCCTCGGTCCCCTGCTGCTGGAGCGGGTGATGCAGCCCAACCTGGACGACCCGATGTTCGCCCCGGACGTCCTGCGGCACCGCAGCGCCGCCAACCAGCGCCTGCTCCTGCACGGCTTCTACGGCTCGCCGGAGGAGCGCCCGGGGGGCTAGCACCAGTGCAAGGTGTACATGTGTTGAGGATGCTCAACACATGTACACATCGCATACTCCTCCCGCCACTCCTCCCTCCTCCTCCGGGCCGCCGGGCGGCCGCCGCCTCGACTGGCTCGACAACCTGCGCGTCGCGCTGACCGTGCTGGTCGTGCTCCACCACGCCGCCCAGCCCTACGGCCCCGCCGACTGGTGGTACGTCGAGGGCGAGCCGCGGTCCGGGGCCCTCGCCACGTTGTCGGCCGTCGACGGCGCGTTCTTCATGAGCCTGTTCTTCTTCGTCTCCGCCGTCCTCGTCCCCGCCTCGTACGAGCGCCGCGGGGCCCGGCGGTTCCTGACGGGCCGGCTCGTCCGGCTGGGCATCCCGGTCGTCGTCGGCGCGCTGACGATCGTCCCGGGGCTGATGTACGCCTACTACGTCCACTACCGCGGCTATCCGCCCCTCTCCTTCCCGCGCTACTTCACCGACGTGTACCTGGGGCTGGGTGACAGGCCGGCCGGCTGGAGCGGACCGTCCTGGCCGGACCTGCAGTTCGGGCACCTGTGGTTCATCCAGAACCTGCTCGCCTGCACCGTCGTATACGTCGTCCTGCGCCGCCTCGGCGGCCTGCTGCGCCCGCGGGCCCGCCGCCGCCTGCCCCCGCCCGGCCCTCTCGCGCTCGCCGCCCTGACCGTCCTCGTCGCCGGTGCCACCTTCCTCGTCCGGCTGCGGTACCCGCTGGACGAGTGGGTGCCCGTCCTGGATTTCCTGCAGGTCGAGCCCGCGCGCGTGCCGCAGTACCTCGTCTTCTTCACGGCCGGTCTGCTCGCCTCCCGGCACGACTGGCTCGACCGCTTCGACGCCCGCGTCGGCTGGGCGTGGCTGGCGGGCGGGGCGGTGGGGGCGGCCGTGCTGTTCGCGGTCGGCGCCGACGCGGAGTGCTTCGGACCGGGCGGCGCGAACGGGCCGGCCGCGCTGTGGGCGGCGTACGAGAGCGCGCTGTGCGTGGCGCTGTGCGTCGGCCTGCTCACGCTCTTCCGCGCGGTGGCGGCCGGCGGCACCCGCTGGTCGCGGGAGCTGGCGGCGGACTCCTACGGCGTGTACATCGTCCACCTGCCGCTGGTGGTCGCCGTGCAGTACGCCCTGGCCGACCGGAGCACGTCCGCGGCGGGCCTGTGGCTCGCGGTGTCCGTCCTCGCGGTGCCGGCCGCGTTCCTCCTCGCCGCGGGAGTGCGCAGGCTGCCGGGCGCGCGCCGCGTACTGTAGCCGGGCGTCGCAACCCGTGGCGTAATTCTTTCGTCTTCTCCGGCTGACGGGACGGCAACATTCCCGTTGACCGAAAGGTCATCATCCGCCTGAAAGCGGCTAAATCGGCTGGATCGGTAAAGCGGCTGAAAACGGCCGAAAAGAATGAAGATTGAGATACATGCCTTCACCGATACTTTCGCGAATAGGTTGGCATCGGCCGCGGGTCAGACTCTGGGCCGTGGCGGGGGTGGTGACCCTCGGGTTCCTCATCGCACTGGAGGTCGCCGCGCGGCGCTACGGCCTACCCGGGCCGATCACCAACCAGGCGAAAGAGGTGGTGTTCGCCCCGGCGTCGGGACCGCTCCTGTACGCCGGGCTGGCGCTGACGATGGTGGTGCTGACCTGGCGGCAGCGGTTCGTCGCATTCGCCGCCGCCCTCGGCATCGACGCCGCGGTGGCCCTGGTGCGGTGGCTGGCGGACGCCACGGTCACCGGCGGACACGCCTTCGGCAACGGGGCGCTGTGGGTGGTCCTGGGCTGTGCGGTCACGGCCCTCACCCGCCGCACCGGCGCCGAACGGATCCTCCTGCTGAAGGGCGCGGGACTGGGTCTCCTGCTGGTGGCCGGCCGCAAGACGGGGGACGCCTGGCTCCTGATCACGGCCAAGGCCCACCCCGCGGTGCTCGACCCCTACGTGGCCGTCGCCGACCACGCGCTGGGCAACCCCTCCTGGCTGGTGGGCCGGGCGGTCAGGGCGTCGGGGCCGGTCGGCGCCCATCTCCTCGACTGGGTCTACGCGCAGCTCGCGGTGGCCGCGGTCGTCGTCGCCCTCTACCAGCTGCGGCACGTGTCCGCCGAGCGCCGCTTCCCGAAGCACCACCTGGTGCGCACCTTCCTGCTGATAGGCCTGCTCGGGCCGGGCATCTACATGATCTTCCCCGTGGTCGGGCCGATCTTCACCTACGGCGCCGGAGCCTTCGGCACGGGCGGTGAGCAGTGGGCGATCGCCCCGCTGTGGCCGGACACGCTCCCGCCGATCGGCCCGCCCAGGCCGTGGACGTACGACGGGATCACCCCCCGCAATTGCATGCCGAGTCTGCACACGGCGTGGGCCACGGTGATTTTCCTGCATTCCCGGAAGGGGCCGCGCGTTCTGCGTTTCGCGGGCACGTTCTGGCTCGTCGCCACCCTCACCGCGACCCTGGGTTTCGGTTACCACTACGGAATCGACCTCGTCGCCGGCGTGGTGTTCGCCGTCACGGTCGAGGCGGGGCTGCGCTCGTTCGACCGCGGCTGGGACCGCGCGGGACTCCGGCTGGTCGCGCACGGAGTGGTCGTCTTCGCCGCGGTCCTGGCCGCGTCCCGCTATCTGTCGGTGGACCTGGCCCGCCATCCTCTGGTGTTCGGCCCGCTGCTGCTGCTCGCGATGGCCTCGGTGCTCCACGGCTACGCGCGGACCACGAAACGGTGGGCGGAGCCGGAGCCCCGGACGGCCGTCACGCGACCGCCGGGACCGCGCCTCGAAGCAGCCTGATGTCGCGACGGCGTCATGGGGCATCAGGTGACGCCACAGTGACGTCAGGGGGCGTCGGGTGGCGCTCCCGACTGGCTCCACCCGACCGAACTGCCTGACTTGCTTTCCCGTGTTTCCCCAGGTGGTCGCCCTGATGGGGTGCTTTGACGTCATGTGATGCACTGAAAGGGTTGCAGGTGACGTCATGATGGTGCCACCATGACGTCATGGACCTCACCCCGTATGTCGACAGCCTCCGCCGCGACCTCGCGGTGGCCGCCGAAGCCGGTGGCGACGAAGCCCGCGAGCTGGCCGAGCGGCTGATCGCGCCGCTGGAGTCGGCCGCCCGGCTGGCCATGCTCAACGTGCTCTCCGCCGCGATGGACGAGATCACCCGCGACCTCGCCCCCGGCTCGGTCGACGTACGGCTGCGCGGGCTCGACCCCGACTTCGTGGTGACCCCGCCACCGGCCGACGCCGGCGAACCCGCGGTGCCGGCCGCCCCGCCCGCCGGGGTGCCGACGACGCAGGCCCCCGCCGACGGCGACGAAGGCGGCGCCGCCCGGGTCAGCCTGCGTCTGCCGGCCCAGCTGAAGGCGCGCGCCGAGGAGGCGGCGAACAGCGAGGGCCTGTCGGTCAACGCGTGGCTGGTGCGGGCCGTGTCGACCGCGGTCGACGGCGGCGGCGCACCGCGCACGACGGGGAAGGTCCGCACCGTCGGCCAGAGCTTCACGGGCTGGGTGCGCTAGCGGCGCCCCGCCCGCCCCGGGCAGTCGAGCACAGCACCACCCTCCACACCACGTCCCACCAGCGGGGACGCTCCCAGGACTCACGAGGACGGTACAGCCATGCCTTCTTACGACACTCCCGAACCGATCGCCGTCACCGCCCACGTGGGCGCCGGTTCCGTCCGGTTCACCGCGAGCGACCGGAGCGACACGGTCGTCGAGGTGCGGCCCGGCGACCCGAAGCGGGACAAGGACGTGCGGGCCGCCGAGCAGACCGAGGTCGCGTACGCGAGCGGCGTCCTGACCATCAGCACCAGGGAGCGCCGCTTCATCGGACCCTCCGGGGCCGTCGACGTGACGGTGGAGCTGCCCACGGGTTCGCGCGTCGACACGGACGGCTCCTGGACCCAGGTCCTCGGCGAGGGCCGGCTCGGCGAGGTGCGGGTCAAGACGTCGGGCGGCGACGTCCGCCTGGACACGACCGGCCCGCTGCACCTCACCGCCTCCCACGGCTCGGTCACGGTTGACCGGGTCGAGGGCGGCGCCGAGATCACCACCAGCTCCGGCAGCGTGCGCGTCGGCACCGTCGGCGGCCCGGCCGTCCTCAAGAACTCGCACGGTTCCACGACCGTGGGCGCCGCCCTGGGCGACCTGCGGGTGCAGCACGCCAACGGGGACATCGGGATCGCCCGCGCCGAGGGCTCGCTCACGGCCACCACCGCGCACGGCACGCTGCGGGTGGACGAGGTGGCCCGCGGCGAGGTCCGCCTGGAGACCTCCTACGGCGCCATCGAGGTCGGTGTCCGCGCGGGCACGGCCGCCTGGCTCGACGTCAGCTCCGGCGGCGGGCAGGTCCGCAACGAACTCGCCGCGTCCGGCGGCCCCGAGGAGGCCGAGGAGACCGTGCGGATCCGCGCGCGCACCCGGTACGGCAACGTCGACGTCCGCCGCGCCCGCGCCTGAACGCCCGCGCGCAACTGGTCCGTTCACTTCACCCGCTGTACCACGACACCCGCTCACCTCACTCGTCGAACGGGAGGGCGCCATGCCTTCATCTGTCATGCCCACGTCCAGCCACGGTGACGGTGCACAGCCGTCCCCCACCGCTCCTGTCCCTTCCTCTTCTCCTTCTCCTTCTCCTTCCGCCGCACCGGCCGTCTCCGCCGTCGGTCTGCGCAAGGCGTACGGCGACCACACCGTCCTCGACGGCGTCGACCTGCGGATTCCGGCCGGTTCCGTGTTCGCCCTGCTGGGCCCCAACGGCGCCGGCAAGACCACCACGGTGCAGATCCTGTCCACCCTTGTCGCCGCCGACGGCGGGCAGGCGCAGGTCGCCGGACACGACCTCGCCACCGCGGGCCGGCAGGTGCGGGCCGCGATCGGCGTCACCGGGCAGTTCTCGGCCGTCGACGGGCTGATCACCGGCGAGGAGAACATGCTCCTGATGGCCGACCTGCACCTGATCCCCAGGCGCGAGGGACGACGCGTCGCCGCCGGGCTGCTGGCGCGCTTCGGCCTCACCGAGGCCGCGAAGAAGCCCGCGTCCACGTACTCCGGCGGCATGAAGCGCCGACTGGACATCGCCATGACCCTGGTCGGCGGCCCGCGCGTCATCTTCCTCGACGAGCCCACCACCGGACTCGACCCGCGCTCGCGCCACAACATGTGGCAGATCATCCGCGAGCTGGTCACCGGCGGCGTGACCGTCTTCCTCACCACCCAGTACCTGGAGGAGGCGGACGAACTCGCCGACCGCGTCGCCGTACTGAACGACGGCCGGATCGCCGCCGAGGGCACCCCCGACGAACTCAAGCGCCTGGTTCCCGGCGGGCACGTCCGGCTCCGCTTCACCGGCCCGGACGCCTACCGCGGCGCGGCCACCGCCCTGCCCGAGGGCGCCCGGGACGACGAGGCCCTCACCCTGCGGGTCCCCGGCGACGGCAGCCAGCGCGCGCTGCGCTCGCTCCTCGACCGGCTCGACACCGCGGGCGTCGAGGCCGACGAACTCACCGTCCACACCCCCGACCTCGACGACGTGTTCTTCGCCCTGACCAAGGAGACCGCCCGATGAGCAGCCTCACCCTCGCCGCACGCAACTCCTCCACGATGCTGCGCCGCAACCTCCTGCACGCGCGCCGCTACCCCTCCCTCACCCTGAACCTGCTGCTCACCCCGATCATGCTGTTGCTGCTCTTCGTCTACGTCTTCGGCGACACGATGAGCGCGGGCATGGGCGGCGGCGCGGACCGCTCCGCCTACATCGCCTACCTCGTACCGGGCCTGCTGCTCATGACCATCGGCAGCACCACGGTCGGCACCGCGGTCTCCGTCTCCAACGACATGACCGAGGGCATCGTCGCCCGCTTCGGCACCATGCCCATCCACCGCGGTTCCGTGCTGGCCGGGCACGTGGTCGGAAGCGTGCTGCAGTCGGTCGCCAGTGTCGTCCTCGTCGGTGCCGTGGCCGCCGCGATCCGTTTCCGCTCCACGGACGCCACCGCCCTGGAGTGGCTCGCGGCCTTCGGACTGCTCGCGCTGTTCGCCACGGCGCTCACCTGGGTCGCCGTCGGCATGGGCCTGGTCAGCCCGAACGCCGAGGCGGCCGGCAACAACGCGCTGCCGCTGATCTTCCTGCCGCTGATCTCCAGCACCTTCGTGCCCATCGACGCCATGCCGGGCTGGTTCCAGCCGGTCGCCGAGTACCAGCCCTTCACGCCCGCCGTCGAGACCCTGCGCGGCCTGCTCCTCGGCACGGAGATCGGCGCCAACGGGTGGCTCGCGCCCGCCTGGTGCCTGGCGCTCTGCGCGCTCGGCTACTTCTGGTCGCGGTCGGTCTTCGACGGCGGCCGGAAGTGACGGGTGCTCCCCGCGGTCTCTCCCCCCCCGCGGTCTCTCCCCCCCGCGGTCTCCCCGCGGTCCTCGGTCAGTCCCGGTAGGCATGGGTCTGGGTCGCCTTGACCGTGGCCCAGACGGTGACCCCGGGATGGAGGCCGAGTTCGGCGGCGGCGACCGTCGTCAGGTCGGCGGCGAGCGGGAGTTCGCCGGCGAGGTCGGCGCGGATCCGGTCGCCGTGGGTCTCCAGGCCGGCCACCTCGCAGCGCCAGAGGTTGCGGGCGCTGGCGCCGGTGGGCCGCTCCCGGTGCAGGGTGACCGCGCTGGGCGGGAAGGCGACGAACGCCGGCCCGGTCAGCTCCTCGTCGGCCGTGATCGCGGCCCCGCCGTCGAGCCGTACGGTGTGGCCCTCGGCCCGCCCCCGGTAGAGGTTGAGGCCCACCAGGTGGGCGATGTAGTCCGTGCGCGGACGGCGGGCGATGTGGGAGGGGGCGCCCTCCTGGACGACGCGGCCGTCCTCCACGACGACGAGGTGGTCGGCGAGGACCATGGCGTCCAGCGGGTCGTGCGTGACGAGTACGGCGACGGCCTCGAAGTCGGCCAGATGGTGCCGGAGTTGGGCACGGACGTCCAGGCGGGTGCGGGCGTCGAGGGCCGCGAGCGGCTCGTCCAGGAGCAGCAGCCGGGGCCGGGTGGCCAGGGCGCGGGCGAGGGCGACGCGCTGGGCCTGGCCGCCGGAGAGCCGGCGCGGCTTGGCACCGGCGTGCTCGGCGAGTCCCAGCCGCTCCAGCCACCCGGCGGCCTGCGCCCGGGCCTGCGCCTTGGACACGCCCTGGCAGCGCGGCCCGAAGGCCACGTTGTCCAGCGCGGTCAGGTGGGGGAAGAGCAGGTAGTCCTGGAAGACCACGCCGACCGGCCGGGCCTCGGGCGGCGTACGGTCCAACTCCGCACCGTCGAGTCGCAGATGACCGTCCGAGAGCGGGACGAGGCCGGCGAGGGCGCGCAGGGCCGTGGTCTTGCCCGCGCCGTTGGGGCCGAGCAGCGCGACGACGTCACCGGGCGCGGCCGTCAGCGCCACGTCGAGCCGGAAGGCCCCGCGCTCGACGACGAGCCGCGCGTCGAGCCCGTCGGCGGCGGTGCCTTCGGTCTTCTCGATGGCCTCGGTCTTCTCGGTGGTCCCGGCGTCCTCGGTGGACTCGCTGGACTCGCTGGACTCGCTGGACTCGGTGTTCGCGGTGTTCGCGGTGTTCTCGGTCATGAGGCGGTCATCCAGCGGTCGCGCAGTCCGGCGAGTACGGCGACGGACACGGCCAGGAGCACCAGGCTGAGGGCGATGGCGGCCTCCGGGTCGCTCTGCAGGGCGAGGTAGACCGCCAGCGGCATGGTCTGGGTCCGGCCCGGGAAGTTGCCCGCGAAGGTGATCGTCGCCCCGAACTCGCCGAGCGCCCGCGCCCAGGCCAGCACGGCACCCGCGGCGATCCCGGGCGCGATCAGCGGCAGCGTGACCCGGCGGAAGGCGGTGAAGCGGGAGGCGCCGAGCGTGGTGGCCGCCTCCTCATAGCGGGGGTCGGCGGCGCGCAGGGTGCCCTCGACGCTGATGACGAGGAACGGCATCGCCACGAACGCCTCCGCGAGGATCACGCCGGCGGTGGTGAACGGCAGCGTGATCCCGAACCAGGTGTCCAGCCACTGCCCGACGACGCCGTTGCGGCCCAGCGCCATGAGCAGGGCGACACCGCCCACCACCGGCGGCAGCACCAGCGGCAGTGTCACCAGGGCCCGCACGAGTCCCCGTCCCGGGAACTCCACCCGGGCAAGGAGCCAGGCCAGCGGCACGCCGATCACCATGCTCACCAGGGTCGCCGCCGTGGCGCAGATCAGCGAGAGCCGCAGGGCCTGCCACACCTCGGTACTGGTCAGCAGCTCGGGCATGCTCGCCCAGGGCGCCCGGATCAGCAGGGCGACCAGCGGCAGTACGAGGAACGCCAGCCCGATCAGCGCCGGCACGAGCAGCGGCAGCGGGGCCCCGCCCCGGGCGGCACGGCGACGCCGCGGCCGTCCGCCCGCAGCGGGACCGACCGCGGGGCCGACCGCGGCACCGCCCTTGCGCGGCGGGGTCGGCGGGGTCACGGCGCCGTGAACCCGGCCCCGGTCAGCACCTTCTGACCCTCGGCGGACCGCACCAGCTCCATGAACGCCTTGCCCGCCGCGGAGTTGGGCGCGTCCTTGAGCAGGGTGATCGGATAGTCGTTGACGGCCTTCGCCGACTCGGGGAACTCCACGCCCTCCACCTTGTCACCCGCGGCCTGCACGTCGGTCTTGTACACGACCGCCGCGTCCGCCTCCTTCAGCACCACCTTGTTCAGCGCCGACTTCACGTCCTCCTCGTAGGAGACCGGGGTGAGCTTCAGGTCGGCGGCGGTCAGCGCCTTCTGGGCGGCGGCGCCGCACGGCACGGTCTTGTCGCACAGGACGACCTTCAGATCGTCCCCGGTGAGGTCCTTGAGCGAGGAGACGCCGTCCGGGTTGCCGGGCAGGGTGGCGATCTCCAGGCGGTTGCGCACGAAGGTGGCGGGTGTCCCGGCGGCGGCGTCGGCGTCCGTGACGACCTTCATCGTCTTCGGGCTGGCGGACGCGAAGACGTCGGCGGGCGCCCCGCCGGTGATCCCGGCGGCGAGCGAGTCGCTGCCGCCGAAGTTGAAGACGACCTTGGTGCCCGGGTGCTCCTTCTCGAAGGTCTTGCCCAGCTCGGTGAAGCTCTCCGTCAGCGAGGCGGCGGCGAAGACGTTCACGGTCCCGGACACCTTGTCCGAGCCGCCGGAACCGGAACCGGTGTCGGAACCCGATCCGGCGTCGGAGCCGGAGTCGGAGGACGAGCAGGCGCTCAGCGCCAGCAGCGCCGCGACCCCCGCCCCGGCCAGCTGAGACGTCCGCCGGGTCCGGCGCGCGGAACGGGTCATCACGGGTCCACTCCCTCGGTCCTGCCTCGGGCCCGAACGGACCCGCGTCAACCCGATGATAGTGCCGCAGGTGCAAGCTGAAAGTCACCTGTCTCTTCGCATGAGCGGTCGCAGGAGATCTTCGTCCTGGCATGTGCGTTTGTACGGGATGCCGTGCCGGGTACCGTCAGGGAGGAGGTGAGAGCCGTGAGCCAGTCCCTCGCGAACGCCGGTCCGGCCGCCGCACCGACGGCGGAGATGGTCATCACCGGCGACCTGCGCCGCCCGGCCCGGCTGAAGGTCTCCGACCTCCTGGCCTGGCCCCAGCACACGGCGCAGGTCGCCTTCGAGTGCGCCACCAGCGGCGTCCGGCACCACCGCTTCACCGGCCCCCTGCTGTACGACGTCCTCACCGACGCCGTCCCCGACTTCGACCCGCGCCGGCGCAAGGAGCGGCTGCGCTTCCTGATCGCCGTCAGCGGCGCCGACGGCCACTACGCACTGCTGTCCTGGGCGGAGATCGACCCGGACTTCGGCCGCGCCCCGGTCCTCCTCGCGGCCAGTCTCGACGGCGCCCCGCTCGACCGTGCCGGGTCCCAGCTGGTGCTGCCGCAGGACCGCTGCGGGGCGCGGTACGTCAGCGGCGTCGAGGTGGTCCGGGTGGACGGCCGTCCTCCGGTGCCGACCGCGGCGGGGTAGCTGCGGTCAACAGCGGTCAGCTGCGGTCGGCACCGGTCAGCAGCAGGCAGTGGCGGTCAGTAGCGGGCAGTGGCGGGGCAGCGGTCGGGCAAGCGGGCTCACGGCCGGTCGATGTGCACGTTCGTGGACTTCACGCGGGCGGTGGCCTCCATCCCCACCTCCAGGGACAGTTCCTCCACCGCCTCCCGGGTCAACAGCGACACCAGCCGGTGCGGGCCGGCCTGGATCTCGACCTGTGCCGCCACGTCACCGAGCTTGATCGCGGTGACGATGCCGGGGAAGGCGTTGCGCACCGACGTGTAGGACGCGCCCTCCTCGCCGCCCGCGCCGCCCTGGGCCAGTTCCACGGAGAAGGCGGCGAGGTCCTTCCCGTCGATGAGCCGCCTGCCGCCCTCGTCCCGGTGGGTCGCCATCCGGCCCGCGTCCGCCCACCGTCGGGCCGTGTCCGGACTCACGCCGAGCAGCCGGGCCGCCTGGCCGATCGTGTATGCCTGCATGGCCGCCAAGATAGGCGACCCCGGCCGGCCCGGACGCACGCGGCCGCCGCCCGCCGGAGGGCCGGGACTCAGCGCACCGGGAACCCGAAGGAGTAACCCTGCTCCTTGAGCCAGGGCAGGACCCGGCGCAGGGCCTCGACGGTCTGGGTGCGGTCGCCGCCCGCGTCGTGGAAGAGCAGCGTCGGCCCGTTGGAAAGCTCCCGCTGCACGGTCTCGACGATGGCGTCCGTGCCCGGCCGATCGAAGTCCTTGGTGTCCACGTTCCAGCCCAGCGGGCGCATCCCGTGGGAGGCGGCGAGCTTGCGGCTGTAAGGGGTGAAGGCACCGCCGGGCGCCCGGTAGTACAGGGGCCGTACGCCTCCGGACGCCTTGATGATCATGCGCTCGGCGTCGAGGATCTCCTTCGACTGGTAGGACTCCGGCTTCTTGTCCATGGCCGTGTCGTGGGAGACGGTGTGGTCGCACAGCCGGTGCCCGGCCGCGACGACCTGCTTCACGAGGTCCGGATAGGTCTGCGCCTGAACGCCCGTCACGCAGAACGTGGCCTTCACCCCGTACTCGTCGAGCAGGTCGAGCACTTGGGGGGTCCACGTCGGGTCGGGGCCGTCGTCGATGGTGATGTTGACGCCGCGCGCTCCCGCGTCCGAGGCGTGCACGATGGACACGTCGACGGGCTCGGCCGCTCCGCCCGGGGCGGCGGACGCGGACGGCTTCGGTGACGCGCTGCCGACGGAATCGGCCTGCGCGGTCCACACCGACGCCCCGACGGCCAGCAGCGTCACCCCGAGCGCGCCCCCGACCACCTTGCCGTACCAGCCCCGCCCCGCCCCGTGCCGCGCCATGTCCGCTCCGCCTTCCCGCTGTTGCCCGCCGGCCTCGGTCAGCCCGAGTCCATCAGGCAGGACGGCGAAGGGTTGCCCGGGGATCCGCCCGTTACGGATCGCGGACAGTCCCGGAGGGGTTCGCGGACAACTCGGCACGCGGGCGGGCAGCGCGGCGGCACCAGGCGGAGCGGGATCTTCCACTTCACGTAACCTTACGGTCGAAAACTTATCGCCGTAGCCCCTTGCGCGAGCGGTTCCTACACCCGTAGCTTTACACCCGTAAGCAAACGCCCGAAGCTCAGGCCGCAGCCGCAGCCTTCGAGCCAGCCGTGAACCGAATCGCGAGGGACAAGCCATGGACCACCACACCGCCACCCCCACCACCGTCACCGCGACCGAGGTCGTCCTGCCGGGCAAGGTCGAGCCCGAGGGCCTGGAGGTGCGCACCCACGAACTGCCCGCCCCGGACAAGGGCCAGGTCGTCCTGCGGATGGAGGCGACCGGCGTCTCCTTCGCCGAGCAGCAGATGCGCCGCGGCAAGTACTTCGACCAGCCGCCCTTCCCCTTCGTGCCGGGCTACGACCTGGTCGGCACCGTCGTCGGGACGGGCCCCGGGGCCGACCCCGAGCTGGTCGGGCGCCGCTTCGCCGCCGTCACCAAGACCGGCGCCTGGGCCAGCCACCTCGTCGTCGACGCCGCCGACCTGATGCCCGTACCCGACGGCATCGACCCGGCCGCGGCCGAGACCGTGATCGTCAACGGCGTCACCGCCTGGCAGATGCTGCACCGCACCGCCAAGGTCCGGGCGGGCGGCACCATCGTGGTCCTGGGCGCCAACGGCGGCGTCGGCTCCACCCTCGTCCAGCTCGCCCGCCACGCCGGCATCACCGTCATCGGCACCGCCTCCCCCCGCCACCACGAAGCGCTGCGCGAGCTCGGAGTCAGCCCCGTCGACTACCGCGACCCCGACATGTACGCCCGCATCCGCGAACTGGCCCCCGACGGCGTCGACGCCGTCTTCGACCACATCGGCGGCCCCGCCATCGAGGACTCCTGGCAGCTGCTGCGCCGCGGCGGCACCCTCGTCTCCTACGGCACCGCCGCCAGCAAGGACGAGGAGGGCAACTCCCAGGCACCCGTGCTCAAGCTCTTCGCCCGCCTCGGCGCCTGGAACGCCATGCCGAACGGCAAGGGTGCCCACTTCTACAACCTCTGGGCCGGCAAGCGCCGTTGCCAGACCTCCTGGCAGCGGCGCATGACCGAGGACTTCACCCAGGTCCTGCGCCTGGTCGCCGACGGCAGCCTCACTCCGCAGATCGCCGCGACCTTCCCCCTGGCCGACACCGTCGCCGCCCTGCGGCTGGCCGAGTCCCGCACCGTCGCGGGCAAGGTCGTCATCGTCCCCGGCAAGTGAGACCGGAGACACCGGCCCCGAAGCCCCGGCCCCCAAGCGCCCCAGCCACCCCACATGCTCCACGCGCCCCACTCGCTTCACGGGGCGCCCGCCCTCCTCCCGGCCCCTCCCTCACCTCCTCCCACCCTCGGAGCCCCGCCATGTCCTTCACCGCCCCTGCCGCCCCCGCCGCCCCCGCCGTCACCGCACCGACCGCGCTCCGCCCCTCGGCCGACGTCGCCAACCTCGCGACCTACGTCAGCTTCGGCCTGGCCTACGTGCTGGGCCACGGCTCGGCCGCCCTCTCCCGGGGTGACGCACCCCTGCTCGACCTGCCGGGATGGCTGCCCATGGCCCTCCTCGGAGCGGGCCTCGTCGCGGGCACCGTACTCGCCACCCTCGCGGCCCTGCGGGCCCAGCGCGCCACCACCGACCCCGCCGCCGTCCGCACCGGCCAGCTCCTCGGTGCCCTCTGGGTCACGGCCTTCGCCGCCCTGTTCCTCCTCATCACCGGCCTGGCCGCCGCCGTGGACAACCCCGACCTCCAGACGCTGCTGTGGCCCACCGGCTCGGGCTTCGTCGTCGGCCTCATCTACGTCGCCGAGGGCGCCACCCGCCGCAACACGCTCCACTACGCCCTCGGCACCTGGCTCGCCCTCGTCTCCGCAGCCGCCCTCCTCCTCGGCGACCCCGCCTTCTACTGGGTCCTCACCCTGGCCGGCGGCGGCGCGTACGCCCTCGCCGCCCTCCTCGAACACCGCCGCCTCGCGCGACGCGGATGACGAGTCCCGAGCGGCACCCGCCTCCGCTGCGGCAGGCCCAGGTCACTGACCCGGGCCTGCCGCAGCGGAGGCGGGTGCCGTCGCGGGTCAACCGACCAGTGCGGTGGCCTCGACCTCCACCAGGACGTCCGGCTCGAAGAGGTGGTCCACGCCGATCAGGGAGGCCGGCGGCATGGGGCGCGGGAGGCCGATCTCGTCGGCGACGGCCTCCACCCCGGCCATGAAGGCGTCGATCTTCTCCGGGCGCCACCCGGTCACGTAGAAGGTCAGCCGCAGCACGTCCGCGAACGACGCGCCCGCGCCCGCCAGCCCGACCGAGGTGTTGCGCAGCGCCTGGGAGACCTGCCCGGCCAGGTCGCCCGGCGCGACCGGTGTCCCGTCGGCCAGGCGTGCGATCTGCCCGCTGACATGGACGTGCGTCGTACCGGTCCCGACGGCCACGTGGTGGTACGGAGTCGGTTGCAGCAAGCCTCGCGGTGTGAAGTGCCGAACGGCCATGGGTGTACTCCCTGCTTACTCGGTGCCCGGTTCAGGTATCCGTAAGCTACTTAGTGCAAGAAGGACACTTCAACGAGACCAGGTTTCCCCATGGACACCGTCCGCATCAGCGCTCCGCACCGCGAACTGCTCGACCAGGTGCTCGACAAGTGGTCGCTCAGCGTCCTCAGCGAACTGTGCGAACGCCCGTGCCGCTTCAACGAACTGCGCCGGGCCATTCCGCAGGTCACCCAGAAGTCGCTGACGGCGACCCTGCGGCGCCTGGAGCGCAACGGCGTGGTCGCACGCGAGGTCGTGTCCACCCGTCCGGTGGCGGTCAGCTACCGCATCACGCCCCTCGGCAAGACCCTGCGCCCGCCCGTCGACGTGCTGCTCACCTGGGCCGCGGACCACATGCCCGCCATCACCCGGGCCCGCGAGGCCTTCGACGCGCCGGGTGGGGGACCCGGCTCCGACCGCAGCGAGAGCTCCGACCGCGGCGAGAGTTCCGACCGCAGTGAGAGCGAGAGGTGACGCGCACGTGAGCACCGAGAGCGCCGAGAGCACCCGGCAGGGACGCACGGCCCTGGTGACGGGAGCCTCCTCCGGCATCGGCGCGGCGTACGCGCGGCGCCTCGCCGCGCGGGGATGGGACACCGTCCTGGTGGCGAGGCGGGCCCAGCGGCTCGACGACCTCGCGCGGCGGCTGCGGGAGGAGGGGACGGGCACCAGGGTGGAGACCCTGGTGGCGGACCTCTCGGACCCCGCGGACCTGGCGCGCGTGGCGGACCGGGCCGCCGGCGACGACATCGGCTTCCTCCTCAACAACGCGGGGATCAACGGCTACGGCCCGTTCGCCGACCTCGACCCCGCGCTCCTGCGGAAAGTGCTGGACGTCAACGTCCTCGCGGTCACCGTGCTGGCCCGGTCGGCGGTCGCCGCGATGCGGGAGCGCGGCCGCGGCACCCTGGTCAACGTGGCCTCGCAACTGGCCTTCGCCGGGTCCCTGCCACCGGGACCGCTGCCCGAACGCGCGGTGTACGGCGGCACGAAGGGGTACGTGGTCACCTTCACCCGCACCCTCGCCGCCGAGCTGGCCGGCACACCCCTGCACGTCCAGGTGCTCTGTCCCGGCCTGACCGCCACCGAGTTCCACCGCTCACGCGGCGAGGAGCCGGTCGAGGGCCGGGAACAGCAGGTGCACGAGGACGGCGGCATGCCGGTGCACCAGGTCGTCGACGCGTCGCTGGCCGCGCTGGACACCGGCGACGTGGTCTGCGTACCTGGCCTGCGGGACACCACGCCGGTCGACCGCCTGACGGAGGCCGAACGTACCCTCCGCGAGGCGGCCCGGCGGGGGACGCCGTGACCGCCTCCGTCGTCTCCCCCGGGGCCTTCGGTGAAAGGGCCGGGGCCCTCAGCCGGACGACCGGTCGCAGGTGACGTCCGTGCCCGGCAGGCGGCCGGTGGACAGGTAGCTGTTGACCGTCGCGTCGGTACAGGAGTCGCCGAAGATTCCGTACACGGCGTGCTGGTCCGCGCCGCGGAGGGTGACCAGGCGGGAGGACGGCCACATGCGGCGCAGCGACCGCGCGCTGTCGTAGGTGGTGCGCGGATCACCGGTCGCGTTGACGAGCAGGGCCGGGAGGTCGCCGCGGATCGCGGTCGGGCGTTCGCGCGGCCGGTCCCAGAAGGCGCAGGGGGTGATGTTGTTGCTGACCGGACCGAACAACGGGTCCTTCGCGCGGGAGCGTTGGACGTCGCGCCAGTACACCTCGGGGGAGCGCGGCGCGGACACGTCCCCGCACAGGATCGCCGTCTGGACGCTGCCGTACGCGGAGTCGGATCCGCTCATCAGGAAACCGAGCGTTTCGGCCAGCCACGGCGAGGGCGCGACCCTACGGCCGTCGGCGGCGCGGCGCATGTCCCGGACAGCCAGGGCGAAGTCGCCGTAGGCCGCGTCGTTGTCCTGGGAGAGGCCGTTGAGGAGGAGGACGGGAACCATCCGGTCGTCCACCCGGTGGCCGCCGATCGACAGGGGCGTACGCGCGGCCGCCGCCTGGACGCGGTCCACGGTCGCGAGCACCCGGTCCGGCGTGCGGCCCAGGCCGTAGGCGGCGTCGCGCGCGGCGGCCCACGCGGCCCAGCCCTTGAGGGCGTGCCGGTTGGCCGCTTCCGTGCCGCGCAGCAGCCGGGGGGTGTAGCGGTCGGGGGCGAGGACGCCGTCGAGTACGACGCGGTCGGTGCGGCCGGGGAACATCGTGGCGTACACCTGGCCGAGGTAGGTGCCGTAGGAGTATCCGAGGTAGGAGATCCTCCGCTCGCCGAGCGCGGCGCGGACGACGTCCAGGTCGCGCGCGGTGTTCCGGGTGGTGACGTACGGCAGGAACTCGCCCTGGGACGTCCGGCAGCGATCGGCGAGGTCCTCGGCCATGGCCACCGAGCGGTCGAAGCCCGCACGGTCGGTCCCCGCGCCGCGTATGGAGGAGCCGGTGGGCCAGTGGCAGTCCAGTGGTGTGCTGCGGCCGACGAAACGGGGGTCGACGCCCACCACGTCGTAGCGCTCCCCGGTCTGCCGCATCGCCGCGCGCACCCACGGCGGGTCGCCGATCGTCTGTCCGCCGGGGCCCCCGCCGTTGAGCAGCAGCGCGCCCACGCGGTGGGCGGTGTCGGTGGCCCGGATCCGCGAGATCGCGACGGTGAGGGTGCGGCCGTCCGGTTCGGCGTAGTCCAACGGGACGGTGACGTCGGCGCACTGGGCGCCCGCCTGCTGGAGTTCCCTGCCGGTGTCGTCGTCGGGCCCGAGCAGGCAGCTCTTCCAGTCGAGGTGCTGCCGGTGGTAGCGGGCGAGCGGGTCCGCCGTCGCGGGGGCGGTGCCGGTCGCCGCCGCGGGCGTCGCGGCGGCACCGAACGCCCCGACCAGACACAGGGCGATCCCGGCCGCGGTGCGGGCGCCGGGCCGATGGCGCGGGAAGCGCATCATGCGGAGTTCCTCTCTGAAGACCTGCCCCCGCAGAGGGACTTGTCGACGACGTCCAGGAAGTCGAGTTCGGCCGGAAGCGAGTCGGGCACCGTGTTCAGGGCGACGGCGGCGCTCCGGCCGCCGGGGCCGACGGCGACCAGGGCCCGGTGTCCGCCGGGCACGGTTCCGGCGTGCCCCCACCACGTCCCGCCGCAGGACAGCGGCGTCGAGATCAGGCCCAGCCCGTAGCGGGCGCCGGGCCACACGCGGTCGGGGTCGGCCTCCACCGTGCGCTGCATCTCGGCCAGTTGGGCCGCGGGCAGTAACCGGCCGCCGAGCAGGGCGCCGGCGAACCGGGTCAGGTCGCCCGGCGACGAGACCAGGGCGCCGCCGGCCCCGGCGAAGGTCATGTTCCAGTCGGTGCCGTCGACGCGCCGGCCGTCGCCGCCGACGAAGTAGCTGCGGGAGTGGGGGCCCTGGACACGGGGGTCGTCACCGGGCCAGTAGGTGTCGTGCAGCCCCAGGGGCTTGATGAACCGGCGGTCGATCTCCGCCTCGGGGGAACGGCCGGTGACCTCGCGGACGAGGAGGCCGAGGACGAGGTAGTTGGTGGTGGCGTAGTGCCAGGCGCCCTGCGGGGGCGGCAGTTCGAGAGCGCGCCGGACGAGCTCGCGGGGCTCGAAGCGGCGGTACCGCAACTGCTCGTAGTCCTCCCACTCGGGAGCTTCGAGGTAGTCGGGCAACCCACTGGTGTGCTGCAGAAGTTGCCGTACGGTGATCTGCCCTCCGTCGTACCCGTGCCCGTACCCGTGCGCGTGCCCCTGGATCAGTCCGGGCAGCCGGCGCTCGACGGGCTCGTCCAGCGAGAGGCGCCGCTCGGCGACGAGTTGGAGGACGAGCGCCGCGGTGAAGGTCTTGGTCACGCTGCCGGCGCGCAGCCGGTCGGCGCTGTTCATCGGGCGCCCGGTCCGCAGGTCCGCCGTCCCGGCGGCCTCGGTCCAGCGCCCGCAACGCCCGTCCGTGGCAGGGTCGTTCACCAGCACCGCGGCGCCGGGTATGCCGTCGTGTTCGGTGAGGAGGCGCACCGCCCGGCGGGTCTGCTCCTGCCCGCCGCACTCGCCCCCGACGGGTGGACCCGGCGCCCGCGCACTCGCCGCCGGGACGGTGGTCGCCAGTGCCGCCAGCACGGAGGCCGTGACCAGAGCCGGCAGTCCCACGCGTCTGCCGCTCCGTGAAGCCGCTAAGAAGGTTGACATGCCACGTCACAGTAGGCACGGACGGCCCCGCGGTCCCTCCGGCAGGCAGGCGCTCGCAGCGGAGGCAGCCCCGACCGAAAACCCGGGAGCAGCCCTCCTGGACAGCTGAAACCTCCCTTGCTAGGAGCCGCCTTCGACTGACGACGAAAGAACTCCCCGTCTGAGAGAACAATGAATATCGGCACGCGTCGCAACCCTTCGCCGACGCCTTCCCTCTTCACTGTCGGAATCGGCCTTCGGCTGGTGTCCGTCCCCTTCCGGACGCGTACGGAAGGAGATACCCCCGCACCAATAGAGCCGTACTGAGGTCGCCGCACATCATGCAAAGGGGAAAGTTCGTGCGTTCACGCAGGATCGTCACAGCCGTAATCGCCGCTGCCTTCGTCATGCTCCCGGCGGGCACTGCTCTCGCAGGCAGCGGGCCGGCACCTGCGCCTTCCGAGAATTCCGCGTCGAAGTCCACGGCGGCCACCCCCGAAGGAAATCCCCTGAGCGCGAAGGCGCAGGCCGGCGGTGTCTGCGACGACGCCCACCAGATCGGAAAGACCGGCTACATCAAGCGCGACGGCACGACCATCGCCTCCGTGAAGCAGTTCTACTCGCCCGAGTGCAAGGAGAACTACAGCTACGTCTGGCTCTGGCAGGACTTCGTCGACCAGGAAGACGACTACACCGTCAGCGCCGGTGTCTGGAGCTACACCCAGAACCACGAATTCGGGACCGAGAGCTGGGAAGCGGACAACGGCCAGGAATACTGGTCCGGCGGCACCGACACGGTCAGCGACTGCACCTCCGCGGGCGGCGCCGTGGAGCCGGCGGGGAGCGACACCACGTACTCGGGAACCACCGACACGCGCTGCTGACGCCCCACTCACCTTCCCGCCCGAACGCCCCGTACGGGGCCGGGCGGCGGCAACCAACCCCCGGGTCGACGACCCGGGGGTTGGTGCGCGACTACGCCGCCCTCACCGCGGTGTGTCCCCCTGTCCGGCGCGCTCGGCGGTCCAGGTGATGTCCGGAGGCCGGACCCGCGCGCAAAGGGGCCCGCCCTGTGCGTCGGTCAGGCCGAGCCGTCCGGCCAGCAGTCCGCCGCGCGCGGCGGCGAGTACGTCGGCGGGGACGGCGTCGAGCATCAGTTTGGCGCGGCGGAACATCGTGAAGGCGCCCGCGTCGTCGACCGTGCCCCACGACAGGTAGACGAACCGATGACCCAGACGGTCCTGCACGTAGGGCCCCTGGACCTCGATGCCGTCCGGCGAGACGCTCGTGGTGCACTCCAGCGTCCAGCTCGCGGACCGCGCGTCACCGGGCTGCGGCGCGAGGAGTTCACCCGGCCGGTCGCGGCGCTGCACGGCGACATGGACGTTGCGGTACTCGGAAACCCTGCCACCGACGAGGACCGGGCAGACGAGACCGGGCAGACCGACGGCGTCAATGCGGATACGCATACGGCCCATCATCCCGCCGGCCCGGCCGCCGCGGAGCGGGGACCCCGTGACCCTGCTCCGCGACGAGCCTCGTGGTCATCTGTTCGGTCTTGTCACTCAATACGGTAATGAGGCGTGCTCGTCGCACTCATGTCGGCATGCTGTCCCACGGGGCGCCGGTTCGCCGTCCACGGAAGTTCCGACTGCTCGG
Source organism: Streptomyces olivaceus (assembly GCF_000721235.1). GTDB lineage: Bacteria > Actinomycetota > Actinomycetes > Streptomycetales > Streptomycetaceae > Streptomyces > Streptomyces olivaceus. The sequence goes on along the minus strand of NZ_JOFH01000042.1, from coordinate 13,992 downwards.
GGAGTTGCAGCATGACCCAACCGTCGCGACAGGAAGGCGGCCTGGACGAGCAGGCCGTACTGTTGGTGGCCGGTCTCGCGGACCTGGCATTCAGCACGATCGGTTCCGCGACCAGCGCGTTGAAGGGTTTGGTACGGCGCTCGGACGCAGCCGACCTGGCCCGGGACGCCGAGCAGGACCTGATGGCCCGCGGCCGGCTCACTCTCGACCGGTACTCGGCCCAGCCGGCCCATCTCGAGGTACTCGCGCAGCACGTGGTGACGCGCTCGGCCGCCTCGGCCGACACGGACGGCGATGATTGACTCCTGGGACCGGGCCGCTTTCAAGGCCCGCGTCGACGACACCCTGTCCGCCTTCCTGACGGCGGAGACCGACGAACTGCTCTCGATCGACCCCGATCTGAAACCGGTCGCCGAACAGGTGCGGCTCGCCGCCGCGCACGGCAAGAGGCTGCGAGCGGCGTTCTGCTACTGGGGATGGCGGGCGGCCGGACAGCCCGACAGCGAGGCTCTCCTGCGGGCGGCGGCCTCCATGGAACTGGTCCACGCCGCCGCCACCGTCCACGACGACCTCATCGACGACAGCCCTCGACGGCACAGCCGCCCCACCGCGCACATCGCCCTTCTGGAGCCCGTCCGAGGCCGCCCCGGGGCCGCGGCCGCAGCGCGTTCGCTGGCCATGCTGGTGGGTGACCTGCTGATGGCCCTCGCCGGGCAGTTGTTCACCTCCAGTGGCCTGCCGGCCGCCTATCTGGCCCGGGCCCGGCCGCTGTGGTCGGCTCTCGCCCGTGAACTGATCGCCGGCGAGTGCCTGGAGATCCTGCGCACCGCCGGCCCGCCGGACACACAGGACTCCTTGAAGGTCATCCGGTACAAGACCGCCAAGTACACCGTCGAGCAGCCTCTGCTCCTCGGCGGCCTGCTCGCAGGTGCGTCACGGCAGTTGCGGGAGGGGTACTCCGCCTACGGCCTGCCCCTGGGCGAGGCGTTCCAGCTGCGCGACGACTTGCTCGGCCTCTTCGGCGATCCCGACCGCACCGGCAAGGCCGCCCTCGACGACGTGCGCGGCCACCGGCCCACCGCACTGCTGGCGGAGACGTGGAAGGCCGCCGACGGCACCCAGCGAGAGCACCTGCGCGCGCTCCTCGGACGCGACGACCTCGACGACCGCCACCTCGCGACCGTGCGCTCGCTGATGACCGAACTGAAGGCTCCCCAGCGCATCGAGCACATGATCACGGCGCGCACCGAGGCAGCCGCCCGGGCCCTGCACGGGATGGACCTGCCGCGCCAGGCCCGGTGCGCCCTGGCCGACCTCGCCCGCTCCGCGACAGACCGCCTGCACTGACCACGCACGGACCACCCGGAGACACCATGACCTACAGCGAAGCATCCATGGACTCGCTGCGGCAGGCGGGCGACGAACTCGCCGACGCCGTCGTGGCCACTCTGTTCGAACGCGGGGAGGTGGGCACGTTCAACTCCCTGATGCGCTACGTGTCCACCGCCGGTACGCCCCTGCCCGACGGCCTGCCGGAAGTAGCCCGCGAGTACTTGCAGGCCACCAGTGTGCCGCCGGCGTGGGTGGACTGGGGGGAGATGGAGAAGGCACGGCTGTTCTTCATCGACAACAACGTGCACATCTCCACCGCGCTCTCCTTCGCCGCGATGCCGGCCTGCTACGTCGTCCCGCACGTGGCGAAACTGCTGTCCGCCACGCACGGGCTGAACTACCCGTCCAAACGGATGGCGGAGACCGGTCAGTTCACCGTCTACCTGATGCAGCCCGACGCCTTCGAGGCGGGCGGCCGGTTCATCCCCGCCGCCCAGAAGGTCCGTCTGCTGCACGCCTCCATCCGCCACCACCTCAAGCGGGAGAACCGCTGGGACAGCGAGGCACACGGCACGCCGATCTGCCAGGAGGACATGATCGGCGGGCAGCTGTTCTTCTCCCTGCTCGTCCTGGACAGTCTCCACCGGCTCGGCATCCACATGTCCACCGAAGGGGCCGAGGCGTACTACTACGCATGGCGGGTGGTCGGTGCCATCCTCGGCGTCGACCAGGACGCCGTACCCAGGACGCTGGAGGAGGCGCGGCAGTTCCAGGACCTCTACATGCTCCGCCACATGGGGCCGTCCGACGAGGGCGCGCACCTGACCCGGCAGCTGATCGACCTCTACGAGGAAGTCGTCCCCGGCACCTTCTTCGACCCGATCGTCTCCGCACTCGTCCGCTACCTGATCGGCGACACCTGCGCCGACTGGCTCCGGGTGCCCCGCACGGCCTGGGACAGCGTGGTCAAGGCCGCCCCCACCCTGCTCGGCGTCCTGGAGACCATCGAGGACCGCTCCCCGCTCGGTGCCTGGGCCCTGGACCGCCTCGGACACCTCACCACCATCTTCGAGCTGTCCTCACTCACCCGCGGACGCGTCATGCACTACGCCATCCCGGAACAACTGAAGAAGGACTACGGCGTCACCGGCGCCGTACCCCGCACCCACAGGTGGACGCCTCCCGCCCCGACCGTCACGCCCTGACCGGACCGGTGCCGGCAGGGCGGCACCGGGCGGGGCCTCAACGGAGGGTGTGGCGGATCCTCAAGCGTCCGTACCCCATGGCCCCGTGCAAGCGAATCACCGGCCCGCCGGGCCGGGAACGCCGCGGGACCCTGTAGCGCAGGTCCTTCCAACCAGTGTTCAGGTCCTCGACGTCGACCACCGCGTCACGAGGCACCGTGATCCTGGCCCCGCCGGTCCCCAGTTGCAGCTCGATGTCGACGACCGGGTGTTCGATGATCGCCCGGGACAGGTCGAGGCGCACCCGTCCGTATGCCGACTCGACCTTGAGGACCCGAGGCACCCGCCACGCGCCGCGCCGCTTGATCCGTCCGCCGGCGGCGCCGATCGTGGCCGTGCGTGCCGGGGGCTCCTGCGGGAGAGAGACCAGAGCGGACGCGAGTGCGCCGCGCGTCGTGGCGCTGAGCACCTGGTGAAGGCGCTCGTCCAACACCTCGTGGGCGATGAGCCCTTCGGCGTACGCCTCGCGCAGGCGCCGCACGGCTGCATCACGATCGTCTTCACCGATCGGCGACGGCGCTTCTTCCGGTAAGGAGGCCACGTTTTCACCGTACTGCCGAGTCGGCGCGGTGGAACCCCGGTCGCACCGGCGGCAGCCGGCGCGGGGCCGGACAGGAACATCCTGCCCGCCCCCGCCCCGCCCCGGCTGCCGTACGGCCCGCGTCCCGCGGCCCGCGTCCCGCGTCCCGCGTCCCGCTCAGGGCGTCACACGTCGAACTCGTACAGGTACGCGTCGACGATCGCTCCCTTGCGCCAGCCGGAGTGGAAGTTCACCTTGGTGCCCTTGGGGCAGGCCTGCGGGCTGTAGTAGGTCGTCCCGCTCGGGAAGGTCGCCTTGACGCGGGCGCACTGGCCGTCGTTGTCGGTGTCCTTGACCCATCCGACGATCCCCACGTTCTTGGTCCCGTTGCTCTCTGTGAGGCACGTCACCTCCCAGAACGCCTCGGCGCCGGACGTCTTGGGGTTCAGGGTGGCCCCGCAGCCGGCAGCCGCGGCAGGGCCGGCGGTCAGCAGGGTCGCACCGACGCCCAGAACGAGGGAGGCCGCCGCGCCGGCGGTAAGCGTGCGGATCTTCCGTGAAGCCTTCACTCCGAGTTCCTTACTTTCGTGGTCTCTTCCCAGGGCCCCGGGGGCCAGGCGATGCACACGCCGGAGTCCTCGATCAGCCTTCTCCGGGCAGCAGCGGGGCCGCCCGTCGCGCGCTCAGACGTCGAACTCGTACAGATACGCGTTGATGATCTGGGACTTGGTGCTGCTCCAGGGCGACGCGAAGCCGACCTTCGTTCCCTCGGGGCACGCCCGCGGGCTGTACCACTTGTCCCCGTCGGCGTACTCCACGCGCACCCGGGCGCACTGGCCGTCGTTGTCGGTGTCCTTGACCCATCCGACGACGTGGATGTGGCCGGCGTCGCACGCCACGTCCCACGCGGCCGAAGCTCCCGCCGTTTTGACGCTGAGCGACGCGCCACAGGCGGCTGCCGCCGCGGGGGACGCTCCGAAGACCACGGACCCCCCGGCCAGAACCGAGGCGGCCACACCGGCGGTCAGCCAGCCTCGCGGACCCACACGCTTCTTCAATGACCTGTTCCTTTGCTCAGTTGTGCATCGAACGGGATACCTGTGCCGCCGGCGCCGATCCCGGCCACGGCGGTGAAGGCCCCATGAGCGTGCGGGGTCGGCGCGACCGCTGACCACAGCCCACGCAGAAGTGGCCCCGTCCCGAGACATCCCGCGCGTTGACCTGCGCAGACGTCGCCCTGCGCGTCCCCGCAACGGGACCGCGACGGGACGGAAGGGCTGCGTCCGCGACAGGGCGGAGCCGCGCCGGACCGGAGTTCCGCGCTGTACACCCGTGATGGCTGATGCAGAATGAGACCGAGGTACGGGGGCGGGCCCGGGGGGTCCCGAACGCGAGTGGGAGAAGCGTGTCGCACTGGAGGGAACTGCCCGCAGAACTGCATCCAGACGTCCGCCACCTGATCGTGCGGCTGCGGAGGCTCAAGGATCGCAGCGAGTTGAGCAAGCGCGGACTGGCCGCGAAGACCGGGTACAGCGCCAAGTCTTGGCAGCGGTATCTGAACGGCAGGTCTCTGCCGCCCCGCGAGGCCGTCGAGTCGATGGCCCGCGTCGGCGGGGACAATCCGCACCGCTTGCTGGTGCTGCACGAGATCGCCGCCCAACGCTGGTCGGAAGGACGGGCGGTCACCACCCCCGCCGCCGCCCCCGCCCCGGATGATGGCCCTGCGCCACCGGAACACGCCCCCACCGAACAGCAGCGGCAGGGGCGTCACCTGCGCGTCGCGGTCACGGCGGCGGCCGTGGTGACGGCGCTGTCCGTCACCGCGGCGCTGCTGCTGGCCGTGCGGCTCACCGAGGCCCGTGCCCAGCTCGCGGACGAACGCGCCGGTGTCGCCGCGACGGCCGTGGCCACCGTGTCGGAGTCCATGGTGCCGGTCATCTACACCTGCGAGCTGGAGCAGCGCGACGGACGCTGGTACGCGGGCCTGAGCCGGACCACCGACATCCTCCTGTCCAACACCCAGATGGGGCTCGAAGTGGCCGAGGCCCAGTGCCTGCTGCAACGGGCGGGCTCCGAACCGGGCGACATCGACGGCGTCTTCGGTCCGAAGACCCGGCGAGCGGTCGAGCGCATGCAGAAGCGCGGCGGGCTGATCGTGAACGGGGTCATCGACCCGCCCACCTGGCAGGCCCTGCGGGAGGGGGCGCCCCAGTGACCACGGAACACACCCGGCTGGTCGCGGCCCTGCGAGAGCTGAAGGCCGGATCAGGACTGAGCCTGGCGGCGCTCGCGGAGCGAACGCCGTACAGCAAGTCCTCGTGGGAGCGTTACCTCAACGGCAAGAGCCTGCCCCCTCGCCAGGCCGTACGGGACCTGTGCCGACTCGCGAACGAACCGGACGGGCGACTGCTGGCCCTGTGGGAGATCGCCGAGTCGCACTGGAGCGGACGCGCGACGCCCCCAGCGCCCGCCGCCCCCACCCCTTCCACGGACGAGCCGCCCCAGTCACCGCCCCAGCAGGCGCCGCCGCCCACCGGGGCCGGCCGGCGACGTGCCAGGGGCAGGCTGCTGCTGGCGCTGGCATCGGCGTACACCGTGATCGTCGGCGGCGCCGCGGCCCTGCTGTTCCTCCTGCTGCCGGACTCGGAGGCGCGGGAGGACGAACCGCCGACGGCCTCCGTCCCGTTCTCCCTCGCTCCCCAATGCCAGGGAGCCGCCTGCGAGGGCCGGGACCCGATGCGCCTGATCTGCGGCATCGGCCCCGACACCCTCGCCTCGCACCGCACGGCCACCGGCGCCCACGTCGAGCTGCGCCACAGCACGAAGTGCGGTGCGAGCTGGGTCCGGACCTGGGGGACCGAGATCGGCGACCGGGTGGACGTCACGGCAGGCGGCCCGACCCACGACGTGCGCATCAGGAACGAGGAGGACGCGGCGGCCTTCGTCTACACCGAGATGACGGAAGTCGGTCCCGGCAGCACCGTCCGGGCCTGCTTCCGGCCCGCGGCGCCCGACGGCGAACGCGAGTGCTTCGAGGCCCGCGTCGACGGGACCGCCACCACGACCGAGCCACCCTCGTCCTCCGCGGCGTCAAGCCCTCGCGCGTAACGCCCGACGCCGGGAAAGAACCGGCTGTCTGCGGGGGCGCACTGCTGGGCGTGGGGCCGGATGCAGCGGCCTGCGGCCGGTCGCGGTCACCCGGCCGCCGGCCCGGCGGTGAAGAACTCGATCATTCGCTCCAGTCCCCGGTCGCCGAACATCGTCTCCAGGCTGGCGGCGGACTCGGCCGCGGACGCCTCGCTGCGTGGGAAGAGGGCCTGTTCGTACGAGGCGAGCGCGGCCTCGGTGTCGCCGGGGTGAGCGGCGATCGTCTCGGCGAGTTCGGCACCGTCGAGCATGGCCAGGTTCGCGCCCTCGCCGGCGAAGGGGGACATGAGGTGGGCGGCGTCACCGAGGAGCGTCACCCCCGCGGTCCGCTCCCAGCGGTGTCCGACGGGCAGCGCGTGGATGCGGCGCGGGGTGACCGTGTCCGCGCCGGCGACCAGGCCGCGCAGGTCCTCGTGCCAGCCTTCGAAACGAGCGAGTACGGCGGCCTTGGCGGCGGTGAGGTCGGTGAAGTCGACGGTGTCCAGCCAGTCTTCGTCGGCCTTCAGCGCGGCGTAGACGTGGAGGCTGCCGTCGGTCTCGCGGTGCGCGAGGAAACCGCGCCCCTCGCTCAGGCTGATGAAGAAACCGCCTCCGACGAGGGCGGCGCCGCGTGGGTGCCGGGCGTCGGCGTCGTGCAGGTCGGTCTCGGCGAAGGAGATGCCGGTGTAGGCGGGCGTGGCGGCGGAGAGCAGGGGCCGTACCCGGGACCAGGCCCCGTCGGCGCCGATCAGGAGGTCGGTGGTGACGGCGGAGCCGTCGGCGAACGTCACCTCGTGGCGGCCGTCGCCCAGCGCCCGGACGGCCGTGGCCTTCCTGCCCCAGCGGATCGTGCCGTCGGGCAGCGAGTTCAGGAGCAGGTGGCGCAGGTCGCCGCGGTCCACCTCCGGGCGGGCGCCGGTTCCGTCGTCCTGCTCGCGGACGTGGACGGTGGCGTCCGGGCCGACCAGGCGCATCTCCTGGCCGCCCCCGTGGACGATCTTGAGAAAGTCCTCGTGGAGGCCGGCGGCGTGCAGCGCCTTCTGGCCGTTCTCCTCGTGGATGTCGAGCATGCCGCCCTGGGTGCGGGCCGCGGCGGACGCCTCCAGTTCGAAGACGGCGGCCCGGACGCCGTTGACGTGCAGGACGCGGGCGGCGGTGAGGCCGCCGAGGCCTCCGCCGATGATCGCGACGGGGTGATGGGTACTCATGGGTCCTCCTGCTGACTGACCGAGTACGCGGGAAACCTGCGGCTCGGGAAGACCGGACACGGTCCACGGTAACGAACACGTTCGTCACGTACAAGTTCGCCAGTGGGCATGTCCCGACACGACCGCCCACCCATTCGCGGACGGACGGTCGCCGGGGCAGGCTTCAGCCGTTCGTGCCGGGGACGGGGGTACGCGTGATGCCGTTGACCAGAACGTCGAAACTCCAGCCCATACGGTCCTCGGGCGAGCCGCTGACCAGGGCGGGCATGTGCGCCCTGATGGCCGGATGGGCCTCGTCCACGGAGTGGAGGGCCCGGGTGGTGGCGTTCCAGTCGTCCTCGGTCATGGGGTCGTGTTCCTGCGCCGACTGCTCGGCGGCCGTGGCCGTGGCGTCCTGGAGCAGCTTGTCCACGCCCCACGCGACCTGGTCACGGGAGGCGCCGCTGCGGGACAGCAGGTCCAGGACGCGCTCCACCAGGCGCAGGTAGTTGACGCCGCTGGGGCGTGCCACCAAGGCGGACCGGGCGAGCTGCGGATGCGCGAACAGCACGGACGTGTAGGAGGCCAGTACGGCGCGGAGCTGCCCGCGCCAGTCGCCCCCCGCGCCTCCGCCGGTCAGGTCGACCTCGCCCAGCAGGGCGTCGAGCACGGCCGCGTGCAGTTCCGCGGTGTTGGCCACGTAGACGTACAGCGAGGCCGGGCCGGTGTCCAGCTCCTTGGCCAGGCGGCGCATGGTGACCTTCTCCAGCCCCTCGGCGCGCATGACCCGCACGGCGGTGTCCACGATCCAGCGCCGGGACAGCGCAGGCTTCGCGGGCCGCTCCCGGCGGCTGATCGGCTCTCTCCTCACAGTCATGCACCGATCGTAACGAACACGTTCGCCTCTCGCTGCGTACCCGAGGTGAGGCACGCGTGAGGAGCCCGTGGGGCGTCCGGTACAGCCATACGCGGGGCGGGGCCGGCATGTGGCCCGGCTAATGTTGGTGACGTATTCTTCTATGTACATCACCAACATTGCCTGGGAGGCGAGGTTATGTCCGTGACCCAGATCGACATCGATGACGACGCCCTGGAGCGCGCCATGGCTCTGGCCCATGTCCGGACCAAGAAGGAGGCGGTCAATCTCGCTCTGCATTTCTACGCCGAGCAGCAGGAACGTGCGGCGCGCATCAGCCGTCACTTCGAGCGTGCCCGCGAGTGGGGTGCCGTCGAGGACGCCGAGCGCCTGCACAGGGTGGAGAAGCGCAGCCGGTGATGTACCTGCTCGATACGTCCGGCCTGGTCAGGCTGCTCCGCGATGCGAACCTGCAATCGGCCTGGCACGACGCGATCGATGCCGGAGCCATCGCATCCTGCTACGTGCAACGCACCGAGTTCCTGTACAGCGCCCGGAATCGCAGCGAGTACGACGAGATCGCGGAAATGTTCTCCGACCTCTATCCCGATGCGGCGGTGCCGAAGAATGCAGGGCGTTGGATCAGCGCGGTGCAACACCGTATGGCTCAGGCCGGGGAGCACCGCAGTGCCTCGGCAGTAGACCTTGTCATCGCAGCCACTGCCGCCCACCACGGCCTGACTGTCCTCCACGACGATGCCGACTACGGCACTGTCGCCCGGCACGCATCCGACCTGAACGAGCACAACGTCAACGACGTCGTCTGACACACCTTCGTCGCCCGACGAGTGGCGCATTCCGGGTGGCGAGGGGCTGTCGTAGGGGGCTGGTGCATCCGCTGCCTGAGACTTCTGTTTAGCCGCGTGATCGTTGCCTTCAGACAGGAAGCCCGAATTGACAGACCGTTCCATGCGTACGTGGAAACGGTGCCTTGCGCACTGCCCGCGGCGGTACGCGAGCGCAAACGACAAAAAGGCCCAGGTCTCTGACCTGGGCCTCACTCATGGAGCGGGTGACGAGAATCGAACTCGCGCTCTCAGCTTGGGAAGCGACGGCGCTTCACGGGTGAGATCACCTCTCACCTGCGGCTACGTATTCTGGAGCGCGTTTTCGGCTACCTGTTCCGCGCCGCTGTTTACCGTTGTTGTCCGGTCGTATGGGCACGCTGTGGGCACGAGGCTGGTCGGCGCTGCTTCGCGGAGGGCCGCTGGGCACTTGGCGATGAGGAATGCCTGGCGGGGGAGCACCGCTGCCACGGTGACTTGCGTGTGCACACTCCTAACCGAGGATGCCAAGATCACAAAAAGCGTCTCTTTGGGCACAGACTTCGATCTTCGCCGCAGGCAGCCTGGGGTTCTGGGCGAGGAGGCGGCCGATGTGGTGGATCGGGATGGGGCTCGGAGGCGTCGCGGGTGTTGTGGTCCTGCGCGTTCTGCTCCGGCAGGTCCGGGGGCTGTTGCTGGACTTCGGCGACGTGACGCGAGCCTGGACCGAGGTTTTGTCGAGTATCGGTGGTGGGGAAGGCCGACGGGTTGGTTGCTGCGCTGCGCGCTATCGGTGCCCCGGGGCCGTGGATGCTCCGAGGTGTGTACGCCGGCTCAAGTAGGCGATCTGTCGTGAGGCCATGGTCGATCCGAGTGCGGGCTGCGGGCGTTGCTCATGACTGCGGCTCTGGCGCGATCTCCTTGATCAGGCCCTCGACCAGCACCTTGATCTCGTCGCGGATCGGGCGGACGGCCTCGACGCCCTGGCCGGCCGGGTCCTCCAACTGCCAGTCCAAGTAGCGCTTGCCCGGGAAGACCGGGCACGTGTCGCCACAGCCCATGGTGATGCAGACGTCGGACTCCTTGACCGCGTCCACGGTCAGCATCTTTGGCACCTCGGCGGAGATGTCGACACCGACCTCGCGCATCGCCTCGACGGCGGCCGGGTTGACGTTCTCGCCCGGGTTGGATCCGGCGGAACGGACCTCGACGCGATCCCCGGCCAGGTGGGTCAGCCACGCGGCTGCCATCTGCGAGCGGCCGGCGTTGTGGACGCAGACGAACAGCACGGAAGGCTTGTCGGGCATCAGGAGGTCTCTCTTGTCTCGAGACGGCATCAGGCGCGCATGGCATCAGCGCCCGATGGTGTCAGTCACCACTGATGTGAGAGTATCAGTGCATGATGACGTCAGTCGACACTGACCTGATCCGGGTCCTGGCGGACCCGCTCAGGCTGCGGATCGTGACCCTGCTCGCCAAAGAGACGCTGTGCACCACCCACCTCGTGGAGGAGACCGGTGCCCGGCAGACCAACCTCTCCAACCACCTGAGAGTGCTGCGCGAGGCCGGCGTCGTCGAAACCGAGCCGTGCGGCCGCTACACGTACTACAGGCTCCGCCCGGACGTCATCGCCTCGCTCGCCGGCCAGTTCGCCGACCTGGCCGACTCCGCACGCAACGCCGTCGAGAACAAGAGGGCCTGTCCGTGACCCGCACCGAAGCCCCCGCGACGACCACCGAGGAGCCCTCCGTCGTCGCGAAGCTGTCGACGCTCGACCGCTTCCTCGCCGTCTGGATCCTCATCGCCATGGCCATCGGCCTCGGCCTGGGCCGAGCCATCCCGGGTCTGGACGACGCCCTTGCCAGGGTCGAGATCGGCGGCATCTCCCTGCCGATCGCCGTCGGCCTGCTGGTCATGATGTATCCGGTCCTGGCCAAGGTCCGCTACGACAGGCTCGACGCCGTCACCGGCGATCGCAGGCTCATGGCCTCGTCGCTGGTGATCAACTGGATCGTCGGCCCGGCGGTGATGTTCGCGCTCGCCTGGATCTTCTTGCCGGACCTGCCCGAGTACCGCACCGGCCTGATCATCGTCGGCCTGGCCCGCTGCATCGCCATGGTCATCATCTGGAACGACCTCGCCTGCGGCGACCGCGAGGCCGCCGCCGTACTCGTCGCCCTCAACTCCGTTTTCCAGGTCCTGGCGTTCGGTCTGCTCGGCTGGTTCTACCTCGACCTGCTGCCCGGCTGGCTGGGTCTGGGCGACGGCGAACGCCTGGACATCTCCATGTGGAAGATCGCCCTGAACGTCGTCATCTTCCTCGGTGTTCCACTGCTCGCGGGCTTCCTCACCCGCCGCATCGGCGAGAAGAGGCTCGGCCGCGAGAAGTACGAGTCCCGCTTCCTGCCGAGGATCGGTCCGTGGGCGCTCTACGGCCTGCTGTTCACGATCGTCATCCTGTTCGCCCTGCAGGGCAGGACCATCACCTCGCAGCCGCTGGACGTGGTCCGCATCGCGCTGCCGCTGCTGGTGTACTTCGCGGTCATGTTCTTCGGCACCTTCCTGCTGGGCAAGGCGATCGGCCTCGCCTACGACCGGACGGCCACCCTCGCCTTCACCGCCGCCGGCAACAACTTCGAGCTGGCCATCGCCGTCGCCATCGCCACTTTCGGTGTCACCTCCGGCCAGGCCCTGTCCGGCGTGGTGGGTCCGCTCATCGAGGTGCCCGTCCTGATCGGCCTCGTCTATGTTTCGCTGGCCTGGCGCAAGAAGTTCACCCCGTCCGCTCCGACCACCGAGGGCAGAGGCTACTGATGCATTGCCTCACGGCCCGCACCGTCCGGTCCATCACGTGCGCGGCGGCGCAGGCGGCATGACACAGCACTCCGACGTGGTGGTGATCGGCGGCGGTCAGGCAGGGCTCGCCGCCGGCTACCACCTGCGCCGCCTGGGCCTCGACTTCGTCGTCCTCGACGCCCAGGCCACCCCGGGCGGGGCCTGGCAGCACACCTGGGACTCGCTCCACCTGTTCTCCCCGGCAGCCTTCTCCTCGCTCCCCGGCCGCCTCATGCCGCCGCAGTCGGGCCAGGAGTACCCGGACGCCGGGCACCTGGTCGCCTACCTGAGCGACTACGAGAAGCGATACGACCTCCCGGTGCAGCGACCCGTCCGGGTGATCGGCGTGCACGCCGACAGCCGGCTGCTGCGAGTGGAGACCGACTCCGGCCCGTGGTACACACGCGCGGTGATCAGCGCGACCGGCACTTGGTGGCGTCCCTTCCTCCCCGCCGTCCCCGGCCGCGGCGACTTCCAGGGCAGGCAACTGCACACCGTCTCGTACCGCGGACCGCGGGACTTCGCGGGCCAACGCGTGATCGTCGTCGGGGGCGGCAACTCCGGCGCGCAGATCGCCGCCGACCTCGCCCACGACACCGAACTGACCTGGGTGACCCGGCGTCCGCCCCGGTACCTCGCCGACGACATCGACGGCCGCGCCCTGTTCGACGCGGCCACCGCCCGACGTCGCGCCCTCGACGAGGGCCGCACCGACACCGGAGGCGTCGCCTCGCTGGGGGACGTCGTCGCCGTACCGCCCGTGCGCGAGGCCCGGGACGCCGGGCGGCTCAAAGCGTCACCCATGTTCGCCCGCCTCGACCGCGACGGCGTCGCCTGGGTCGACGGCACGCGAGCGCCCGCCGACGTGGTGATCTGGTGCACCGGCTTCCGGCCTGCCCTCTCCCACCTGTCACCCCTGGGCCCGCGCGGCCCGCGCGGCCACATCCCCACCCAAGGCACGCGTGCAGTGGCGGACCCCCGGCTGCACCTCCTCGGATACGGAGACTGGACGGGCCCCGCCTCCGCCACGCTCATCGGCGTCGGACGGCCGGCCCGCGACGCAGCGCGGGAGATCGCCGGGCTTCTCGAAGGTGCAAGGTGATCCGCGTGCGCTACCGAACGGCCAGCAGTTGTCCCATCGCCGCCAGTACCGACGGCTCGACCCGGTAGTAGACCCAGGTGCCGCGCCGCTCGGACGTGAGCAGGCCGGCCTCCTTGAGCTTCTTCAGGTGGTGGGAGACGGTCGGCTGCGAGACACCGACGTCGGAGATGTCGCACACGCATGCCTCGCCGCCCTCGTGCGAGGCGACGGCCGAGAACAGCCGCAGCCGCACGGGGTCGCCGAGCGCCTTGAACATACGGGCGGTGCGCTCGGCCTCCTCGGCGGTGAAGGGACGCTCGCTCAACGGCGGGCAGCACGGCACCGCGGCGACGGGGGCCTCGGATCGTTCCAGCAGCGGCAGTGCCTTGGCATTCGACATACGTCTATGTTGACACATGTCGAACTAGCCCAGCCAGAGTCAGCGGGCGTCGAGATGGGCGACAAGGCGCCGTACGACGCGGGCGGCGTCCCTGCCGACCCCGCGCAGGGAGTTCGAGGAGAGGCTGCGCTGCCATTCCAGGCCGACGTACGCCAGTCCGGGATGGGTGGTCGACAGGCCCTCCCGGTGGCGCGGTTGGCCGTCGCAGTCGAGGGCGCCGAGCGGGCGCAGATAGCCGAGGTCGGGTCGGTAGCCGGTGGCCAGGACGATCGTGTCGATCTCCTCGGTGGCGCCGTCGGTCCATGTCGCCTTCGTGCCGTGGCTCTGTTCACGAGTTGTGACAGCGATTGTTCACCGCTTCGGCAGGCACTCGCACCGGGCCGTGTTCGATTCCCGCGAGTAGTGACAGCACCGGGTCCGCTGGCGCCCGACTGACGGTTCCGCCTACTCCATCGTGGAAGCATGTGCCGATGTGCAACTCCCTAACCGTGCTGGGAACGTGTGGTGCTTGGCCGGAGGCAGGACGGGCAGCGAGCGGCTTCCTGCTGGAGGCATACGGCTTCCGCCTGGTCTTGGACCTCGGATAC
>NZ_JOFH01000041.1 GCF_000721235.1 Streptomyces olivaceus | reverse complement strand
GGGCGGGGGTTGTGCTGCTTACGGCGGCGTTCTTGGCGGTGTGATTTTCTCCGTCGGTACGGTGTGACGGTGCCCCCGGCTCTGGTGAGCTCGGGGGCACCGGTGTTGTGTGGTGCGCCGCGTCGGGGGCGGCGTCGGGGTGGGGCGTGTGGGCCGGCGTGGCCGGGTGCCGCTGCGCCCACCCGTGCCGCCCCAGCGGCACGACTGCCCGCAGCGGCGCGGCACGCACTGCCCGCAGCGGCGCGCACGAGTGCCCGCGGCTGGGTCAGCCTGTGTTGCGGAGGCCTGCTGCTACTCCGTTGACGGTGAGGAGGAGGGCTCGGGCGAGGAGGGGGTCGGGGTCGGTGCCGGCGTTGGCCTCCTCGCGCTGGCGGTTGAGGAGGGCGACCTGGAGGTAGGAGATGGGGTCGAGGTAGGCGTCGCGGATGGTGAAGGTCTGCTTGAGGACCGGGTCGGCGTCGAGGAGTTCCGCCTCGCCGGTGACGCGCAGGACCTCGGCGACGGTCAGCTCGTGTTCGGCCTTGATGGCGTCGAAGACGTGCTTGAGCTCGTCGGGTACGAGGGTGTCGACGTAGTGCTGGGCGATGCGCAGGTCGGTCTTGGCAAGGGTCATCTCGACGTTGGAGATGAAGTTGCGGAAGAAGTGCCACTGCTGGTGCATCTCGTCGAGGACGGTGTCGAGGCCCGCCTCGCGCAGGGCCTTGAGGCCGGAGCCGACGCCGTACCAGCCGGGGACGATCTGCCGGGACTGGGTCCAGCCGAAGACCCAGGGGATGGCGCGCAGCCCGTCGAGCGAGACCCCGGAGCCGGGACGGCGGGAGGGCCGTGAGCCCAGGTGCAGGTCGGCGAGCTGGTCGACCGGGGTGGAGGCCAGGAAGTACGTCGGCAGGTCGGGGTCCTCGACCAGCTTGCGGTAGGCGGTGTGGGCGGCGTCGGAGACGACGTCCATGGCGGCGTCCCAGCGGGCGAGGGCCTCGTCGGACTGGCGGGGCGCGGTGTGCAGGGCGGACGCCTGGAGGGTGGCCGCCAGGGTCAGTTCCAGGTTCTCCCGGGCGAGGGCCGGGATGAGGTACTTGTCGGAGATGACCTCGCCCTGTTCGGTGACCTTGATCTCGCCCTCCAGGGTGCCCCAGGGCTGGGCGAGGATGGCGTCGTGGGTGGGGCCGCCACCGCGGCCGACGGTGCCGCCGCGGCCGTGGAAGAGGCGCAGCCGTACGCCGTAGCGGTGGGCGACGTCGCGCAGGCGGCGCTGGGCGCGGTGGATCTCCCACTGGCTGGTGGTGATGCCGCCGAACTTGGAGGAGTCGGAGTAGCCGAGCATGACCTCCTGGACGTCGCCGCGCAGGGCGACCAGGCGCCGGTAGGAGGGGTCGGCGAGGAGGTCTTCGAGGATGGTGTCGGCGGCCTTCAGCTCGTCCGTCGTCTCCAGGAGCGGCACGATGCCGATCTTCGCCCAGCCCGCGTGCAGGTCGATGAGGCCGGCCTCGCGGGCCAGTACCGCCGCGGCGAAGACGTCGTCGGCGCCCTGGCACATGGAGATGATGTAGGACTCGATGACCTCGGGGCCGAAGACCTCCAGGGCGCGGCGGACGGTCTGGAAGACGCCGAGGGTCTTCTCGCCGGGGGCGTCGACGGGGGCCGGGGTGGGGGCGAGCGGCCTGCGGGAGCGCAGTTCCTTGGCGAGGAGCTTGGCGCGGTACTCGCGGGGCATGTCGGCGTAGCGCCAGGACTCCTCGCCGAGCCGGTCGAAGAGCTGGCCGAGGGCGTGGTGGTGGGCGTCGGCGTGTTCGCGGACGTCCATGGTGGCGAGCTGGAGGCCGAAGGCGGCGAGGGTGCGGATGGTGCGGGCGAGGCGGCCGTCGGCGAAGAGGCCGCCGCGGTGTTCGCGCAGGGAGGTCTGGACGATGCGCAGGTCGTCGATGAGTTCGGCGGTGCCGAGGTAGTCGCGGCCGGCCTCGTGGGCGGTGCTGCGGGCGAGGCGCTGCTTGGTGTTCTCCAGCTTCTGCCGGATGCAGGTGGCCTTGAGCCGGTAGGGCTCCTCGGCGTTGAGGCGCTTGTAGCGGGGGCTGATCTCGGGGAGGTTGTCGAGGTCGGTCCGCAGGGAGGTGAGGAGTTCCTCGGTGGCGCCCGCGTAGCGGATGGAGTTGGAGAGGAAGCCGCGGAGTTCGTCGATCATCTCCAGGGCGTCGTTGATGCCGTGTTCGTGCTGGAGGATGAGGACGTCCCAGGTGACCTGGGGGGTGACGTTGGGGTTGCCGTCGCGGTCGCCGCCGATCCAGGTGCCGAAGGTGAGGGGGCGGGTGTCGTCGGGGAGCTTGACGCCGGCCCGCTCCAGTTCCGCCGTGAGGTCTTCGAGGACGTCGCCGACGGCGCCGAGGTGCAGCTCGTCGAGGTAGTAGATGGCGTTGCGGGCCTCGTCGGCGGGTTCGGGGCGGACGACGCGGAGTTCGTCGGTCTGCCAGACGAGGTCGATGTTCTCGGCGAGGCGGGTGTCGAGGCGGCGGCGGTCGGACTCGTTGACCGGGGTGTCCAGGAGGGCGGCGATGCGGCGCAGCTTGTTGAGGACGGAGCGGCGGGCGGCCTCGGTGGGGTGTGCGGTGAAGACGGGGCGCACGTTGAGGTTGCGGACCGTCTCGCGCAGGTGCTCGGGGTCGGCGTCCTTGAGGCGGTCGGCCGTGCGGGCGAGCAGTCCGCCCTCGGCGGCGCGCTTGGCGCCCAGCTCGCGGCCGCGGTGGACCTGCTCGGTGACGTTGGCGAGGTGGAAGTAGGTGGAGAAGGCGCGCACCAGCTTGGCGGCGGTCTCCAGTTCGGTGCCGCGCAGCAGTTCGGCCGCGGCTTCGCCGTCCTCGCGGGTGAGTCGGCGTACCTTCTCTACGAGTTCCAGCAGCTCGGGGCCCTCCTGCCGGACGAGGGTCTCTCCGAGGAGGTCACCCAGTCGGCGGATGTCGGTCCGGAGTTCGGTGCTGGTGGCCGTGGTGGTCTGGTCGTCGGCACTGCTCACAGGTGCGGCTCCTTGCAGTGTTGAAGCTCGTCCGGGAGGGAACCCGGAGGGCCGTCCCGCGCGGCGGGCGCCGCTTACCGGGCCGGACGTCCGGGAAGTAATCAGAGCGGACCGCGCTGTCCGACCGGTTTCCAGGATAGGTGTCGGCCAGGACGCGCAGGCTCTGGGGCTCTTGCCGGGCGACTACGCACTGCCATACTTACGTCGCCGTAGGTTACGGAACCGTAGGAAACTGTGAACGGTTCTCCGAGCCCGGCACCGACTCCACCCTCGACCCCACAGGGGACGCGCATGACCACGAGTTCCGATGTGATTCCTGACGCTCCGCAGCCCTCCGGCGACCCCGCCGCCCCGTCCGCCACGCTGGGTGGCGAGCAGAAGCGCTCACTCGAGCAGATCACCCTGCTGCTGTTCATCACCGTTCCGTTCCTGGCGCTGGCGGCGGCGGTGCCGCTGGCGTGGGGGTGGGGTGTGAGCTGGCTGGACCTGGGGCTGCTGGTCTTCTTCTACTTCCTGGGCTGTCACGGCATCACCATCGGCTTCCACCGGCACTTCACCCACGGTTCGTTCAAGGCGAAGCGGCCGTTGCGGATCGCGCTGGCGATCGCGGGGTCGATGGCGGTGGAGGGGCCGCTGGTGCGCTGGGTGGCCGACCACCGCAAGCACCACAGGTTCTCGGACGACGAGGGCGACCCGCATTCGCCGTGGCGGTACGGGGAGACGGTGCCGGCCCTGGTCAAGGGCCTGTGGTGGGCACACATCGCATGGATGTTCGACGAGGAGCAGACGCCGCAGGACAAGTACGCACCGGACCTGATCAAGGACCCGGCGCTGCGGGCGGTCTCCCGCCAGTTCATCCTGTGGACGGCGGTCTCCCTGGCGCTGCCCGCGCTGATCGGCGGTCTGGTCACGATGTCCTGGTGGGGGGCGTTCACCGGGTTCTTCTGGGGTTCACTCGTTCGGGTGGCGTTGCTGCACCACGTGACGTGGTCGATCAACTCGATCTGCCACGCGGTGGGGAAGCGCCCCTTCAGGTCCCGGGACCGTTCGGGCAACGTGTGGTGGCTGGCGATCCTGTCCTGCGGCGAGTCCTGGCACAACCTGCACCACGCCGACCCGACGTCGGCGCGGCACGGCGTGATGCGGGGCCAGCTCGACTCCTCGGCCCGCCTGATCCGCTGGTTCGAGCAGCTCGGGTGGGCGTACGACGTGCGCTGGCCGTCACGCTCGCGTATCGATTCGCGCCGCAAGACGGATCAAGACGCCGCCCGCCGCCGGAAGGAGACGGCGAAGGCGGCATGATTGACGCCGTGGCGACCGACTCCAGCAGCACCCCAAGCAACGAGAAGCCGCGGCGCGCCCGTCGCACCCGGATGACCGGTGCCGAGCGCCGCCAGCAGTTGCTGGAGATCGGCCGCACCCTCTTCGCGGCGAAGGGTTTCGAGGGCACGTCGGTGGAGGAGATCGCGGCGAAGGCCGGGGTGTCCAAGCCGGTGGTGTACGAGCACTTCGGCGGCAAGGAGGGGCTGTACGCGGTGGTCGTGGACCGCGAGATGCGGCGGCTGCTCGACATGGTGACCGGCTCGCTGACCGCGGGGCATCCGCGGGAGCTGTGCGAGCAGGCCGCGTTCGCGCTCCTGGACTACATCGAGGAGTACACGGACGGTTTCCGCATCCTGGTCCGCGACTCCCCCATCCCGCAGTCGACGGGTTCCTTCGCCTCCCTCATCTCGGACATCGCCACCCAGGTGGAGGACATCCTGGGCCGCGAGTTCAAGAACCGCGGCTTCGACGCCAAGCTGGCCCCGCTGTACGCGCAGGCGCTGGTCGGGATGGTGGCGCTGACCGGCCAGTGGTGGCTGGACGTGCGCCGTCCGAAGAAGGCGGAGGTGGCGGCGCACCTGGTGAACCTGGCGTGGCACGGTCTGGACGGCCTGGAACCGAAGCCGCGGCTGATAGGGCACCGGAAGAACTGATCACCGCCGGCCGGCACGGGGCTGATGCCCGGCGCCGGGGTGGTCAGGACGGCTCCAGGAATTCCAGGCGGTTGCCGACCGGGTCGGCGCAGTAGAAGCGGCGGTGGCCGGGCAGGCCGTCGTCCCAGGTGACAGGCGTGCCGCGGGCCTCCAGGCGGGCGGCGTACGCCTCGATCCCGGTGACCCGCAGACCGGGGTGGGCCTTGCGGGCGGGCCGGAAGCCGGTCGCCTCGACGCCGAGGTGGAGCTGTGCGGTACCGGCCCGGAACCAGCAGCCGCCGCGGGCGGCGAGCGCGGGCGGCTTGGGGGTCTCGGTCATGCCGAGCACGCCGCCGTAGAACGCGCGCAGGACGTCCTCGGTGCCGGGCGGCGCGGCGAGCTGCACGTGGTCGAGACCGGCGATCACCGCTCGCCCACCGCCCGGCCCGCCGCCCCCGCCGCTTCCCCGGGTCCTCGCGCTGCCGCCCCGGCCGCCTCCGCGCCTCCTCCCCCTGCCGCTCCCTCCGGCTTCCGGGCGACGGCGAAGACGCGGCGGAAGGGGAACGGGGTGCCGTGTGCTTCGGCCGGGTAGGCGGCGCGCAGGACGGCCCGGTACTCCTCGACGAACGCGTCGCGGGCGGGCGGGTCGTCGTCGAGGGCGTCCAGTACGGGCAGCAGTCCCGTCCCCTTGACCCAGTCCAGTACGGCGTCCTCGCCGGGCAGCAGGTGGACGTACGTCGTCTCCCACACGTCCGCGGTGCAGCCCGCGGCGGTCAGGTGGGCGAGGTAGCCCTGGGGGGTGAGGACGGCGTCGTCGTGGCGCAGGACGCCGTCGAGCCGGTGCCGCCAGCGCCGGGAGCCGGCGAGTTCGCGCATCAGGCGGTGGCTGGGGGCGTCGAAGTTGCCGGGGACCTGGAGGGCGAGGGTGCCGCCGGGGGCGAGGCGGTCGATCCAGTCGGGGAAGCGGTCGGCGTGGCCGGGGACCCACTGGAGGGTGGCGTTGCTGACCAGGAGGTCGACGGGTTCGTCGGGGCTCCAGGTGCGGGCGTCGGCGACGGCGAAGTCGAGGTGGCCGCCGCCGGAGGTGGGGCCGGCGTGGCGCCGGGCGCGGTCGAGCATCTGCGGCGAGTTGTCGTAGCCGGTGATGCGGGCGGTGGGCCAGCGGTCGGCGAGCAGGACGGTGGCGTTGCCGGGGCCGCAGCCGAGGTCGGCGATGCGGGGCCGGTCCGCGGGGAGGTCGTGGACCCGGGCGAGGAGGTCGGTGAAGGGCCGGGCCCGGTGGCCGGCGTGGCGGAGGTACTGGGCGGGGTCCCAGGTCGGAGTGGTCGCGGGCATGGAACCTCCAGGGCGTGCAGGGCGTGCGGACCGGGGCGGGCGCACGGGAACGGCCGCCGCCGAAGAGGTACCCACCCTCACCGCCAACCTATCTCGACGTCAAGACAATCGACATCAAGAGACTTCACGTCGACACAACCCTTACACTGATCGTCATGGAGGACGAGGTCGATCGGCTGGTCGCAGCGTGGCGCCGGGAGCGCCCGGACCTCGACGTGGAACCGCTCGAGGTGCTGAGCCGCGTGAGCAGACTCGCCCGGCACCTGGACCGGGCGCGTCGGCTGGCCTTCGCCGAACATCAGCTGGAGCCCTGGGAGTTCGACGTGCTCACGGCCCTGCGCCGGGCGGGCACCCCCTACCAGCTGTCCCCCGGCCAGCTCCTCACCCAGACCCTGGTCACCTCGGGCACGATGACCAACCGCATCGACCGTCTGGCGAAGAAGGGCCTGGTCGAGCGGCTGCCCGACCCCAGCGACCGGCGCGGTGTGCTGGTCCGGCTCACGGACGAGGGCCGGGACCGCGCGGACCAGTCCCTGGCCGGCCTGCTGGCCCAGGAGCGCGCCATCCTGGCCGAACTCTCCCGCGCCCAGCGCGGCGAACTGGCGGCGCTACTACGCCAGCTGACCGCCCCGTTCGACAACATCCCCGGTTAGGTCGGCGGGCCCCACCCCGGCCCGGCGGGCCAGCGCGACGGCGGCGAGGGTGCTGTGCACGCCCAGCTTGCCCAGCACGTTCTGCATGTGGGTGCGCACGGTGTGCGGGGACAGGTACAGCCGCTCGGCGACCGCCTTGCGCCCGAGTCCGGCGACCATGCAGCGCAGCACCTCGCGCTCGCGCGGAGTCAGCGACTCCACCAGGCGCTCGCTCTCGGTGCGGTGCTTGCGGGCGGCGGTCAGCTCGCGCAGCACGCCGGTGAGCAGGGCGGGCGGCAGGTGCGTCTCGTCGCGCAGGACGCCCCGTATGACGCTGAGCAGCCGGGACAGGGAGCAGTCCTTGGCCACCCAGCCGGAGGCCCCGGCGCCCAGCGCGAGCGCCGCCCGCCGGGGGTCGTCCCGCTCGGCGAGCACCACGGTGCGCACCCCGGGCTGCGCCGACCGCACCCCGGCGACCAGCGAGATCCCGTCCACGAGCCCGTCCTCGTTGCCGTCCCGCACGGACACGGCGGGCCGTGCGCCGGGCACGTGACCGCCCAGGTCGGCGTCGACGAGCAGTACGTCGAAGCGCCGGCCCTCCAGGGCGGCCCGCTCCATGCAGCGCAGGGCGGCCGGACCGCTGCCGGCCGCGGAGACGTCCACGTCGGGCTCGGCGGCCAGGGCGGCGGCGAGCGACTCGGCGAAGATGCGATGGTCGTCGACGACCAGGACCCGGATGCGAACCACGAAACCCCCTCCCCCGAGCTCCTCCAGGAGCAGGGGATACCCATCGTCTGTCCGTCCTGAAATGGCGACACCTGCACGGGCACGGCGCCCGAAGCCCCGTGTCCAGCTGTGCGCTCGGTACTCCGGGACAGGTCGCCGCAGCCGCACGGCCGCCGCCGTGCCCTGACCGCTACCCCGCCCCGGGCGCCGTACCCGGCTGTCTCGCCCCCTGAACGACACCGGCCCCCACCGGTGCTGCTCATCAGAGTACGGGCGGGCGCCGGGAGCGGAAGGCTATTTGCAGAACTGACAGCCCGACGCGTTTATGGTGAGCCGCATGTTTCGTCTCGTGACAGAAGTCGACAAAGCGCGGCGCGATCTGCTGCGCACCCGCCTCCGGGAGACGAACACGGCGGCCTCCTCCGTCCTGCGTTCCCTGCGCGGAACCCCTCACGAACGCGAATTCCCGTTGCACGTCTGGGTGCTCGACGGCGCCGGCGCCCTGGCGGGCGGTCTCGTCGGCCACACCTGGGCGACCTGGCTCCACGTCACGTACCTGTGGGTCGACGACGGCCACCGGGGCTCGGGCCTCGGCTCCGCCCTCCTCGACGAGGCGGAGCGCACCGCCCGCGCCGAGCGCGGCTGCACCGCGGCCCGCGTGGAGACCTGGGACTTCCAGGCCCCCGGCTTCTACACGAAACGCGGCTACGACGTGAGGTGCGTGATCCCCGACTACCCGCCGGGCCTCACGGAGTACACGCTGGTGAAACGGCTGGGCCCGGATACACCGGCGGCCGGCGGGCCTCCCGGCGCGCCTACGGCCCGTGCGCCTCGGTGATGCAGGTGTCGAGGCGGTCGCGGGCGTCCCGCAGCTCCGCCATCCGCTCGTCGAGGCGGTCGCGGGCGGCCGTCAGCAGTTCGAGCAGCTCGGGGGACGACGCCTCGCCGGGTCCGGCGAGGGGCAGGACCTCGCGGACGGTCCTGCTGGACAGGCCCGAGGCGTAGAGCCGCTGGATCACCGCGACCCGTTCCACGGCGCCCTCCGGGTACTGGCGCTGGCCGCCCGACGTCCGGGTGGAGTGCAGCAGGCCCTGCTGCTCGTAGTAGCGCAGCGCCCGGACGCTCACCCCCGCCTTCGCGGCGACCTCTCCGATCCGCACCCCGGCCTCCCGACTCGGTCCTCGCGCCGCGTTTGCACCTGACGCTGACGTCAGGTTTTAGCGTAGCGAACACGGCACGAGCCGCCCCTTCCCCACGTCTGGAGCCCGTCTGTGACCAGTACCGGTATCAGTGTCGGAGAGACCGTCGTCGTCCTGGGCGCCACGGGACAGCAGGGAGGCGCGGTCGCCGCGGCGCTGCGGGCCGAGGGCTGGAGGGTGCGCGCGGTCGTGCGCGACCCGTCCGGGCGCCGGGCCCGGTCCCTCGCCGCCGCCGGCGTCGAGACCGTCCGCGGCGACCTCGGCGATGCCGACTCGCTCCGCGCGGCCTTCTCCGGAGCGCACGGCGTCTTCAGCGTCCAGCCGAACTCCGGCCAGCCGGGCGCCGGGGTGAGCGACGAGGACGAGGTCCGCTTCGGCACGGCGGTGGGCGACGCCGCCGGGCGCAGCGGCGTCGCCCACCTCGTCTACAGCTCGGCGGTCACCGCGGGCGCGGTGACGGGCGTGGCCCACCTGGACACCAAGCACCGCCTCGAGGCGCACGTGCGGGGCCTGGACATCGCCCACACGGTCATCCGCCCGGCCACCTTCATGGAGATCCTGCTGCCGCCGGGCACGGACCTCGGCGAAGGGCAGCTGTCCTTCCTGACGCGCCCCGAGCGGGCCATGCAGTTCATCGCGGTACGCGACATCGGCCGGATCGCCGCCGCGGTCTTCGGCTCGCCCGACCGGTACGCCGGCCGCACGATGGAGATCGCCGGTGACGCCCTCACCGGTGCGGCCCTGGCCGAGCACCTGACCCGGGCCGCCGGCCGGCCGATCGGCTACCGCCGGCTGCCCGGGCGGGACGGCGTCCTCGGCAGACTGGCGGCACTCGTCGACGACGGCAGGCTGGCGGGGAGCGCCGACCTCGGCGCGCTGCGCGCGGAGTTCCCGTTCCTGCTCTCCTTCGACCACTGGCTGAAGGGCCCCGGCGCGGGCTTTCTCGCACAGGCGCTCCGGCCGGCGGCCGCCCAGGACGTTCGCGGCACGACGGCGTGAGGCCCCGGGCCGCGGCGGGGGAAGCCACGGCCCGGGGCCGGTCTGTGCGGTGGGGGGTGGGGCGGGGTGAGTCAGTGCTGGTGGGCGGCGCGGTGGGCGACCTTCTGGACGGCCTTCAGGGCGAGGTCGGGGCGGTCGGTGTGGATGTAGTGGCCGCTGCCCTTGGCGGTGGTGAGGCTGCTGCGAGTGGAGATCCGCTGCCACTCCCGCTGGCCGTCGGCCCACATCTTCTCCAGGGCGGGCCCGTACTCGGGGACCTCGGCGTACTGGGACTCGTGCTTGAGGATCTCGACCGGGATGTGCCCGGCGGAGCGGACCGGGCCGTCGGCGATGACGAACTGCTCCGGGTTCTGGCCCTCGTTGGCGGCGATCGCGCCGTCCCGCACCTGGGCGGGCACGCCGGTGGCGTCGGCGGGGATGGTGCGGTTCATGTCGCGGGTCAGGTGGGGAATGGTGGCGTCGAGGAGGACCAGGCCCTTGACGCGGTCGGTGTGGCCGGGGCGTAGCGGGCGGCGATGTAACCGCCGAGGGAGTGTCCGGCCAGGACGACGGGGCGGTCACCGGCGAGGCGGTCGAGGACGCCGGTGAGCAGGGCGCCGGTGTCGTCCATGGTCTGCAGGGTCCCCGCCGCGGGCTGGTCGCTGGCGCCCTCGCCGAGGCGGTCGTAGGAGCAGACCCGGTTGGTCCTGCTCAGCGACTTCTGCAGCGCGGCCATGTTGTCCAGGCCCTCGCCGCCGCCCGCCATCAGCATCACCAGCGGCCGGCCGCGGTGGGCGCGGCCCGCGCAGGAGACGTTGACCGAGTGGCCGTCGACGCGGATCTTCCTGGTGCCGGTGAAGTCGCTGCCGGTGAAGGCGGCCCCGGCGGAGGCGGCGGTGCGGGTGGCGGCCCCGGCGGTGGGGGTGGCGGCTCCGGCCCGGCCCTCGTCGAGGGCGAGTCCCGCGCCGGCCGCGGTGCAGACGACGGCGATCGCGGCGGTCGCCTTGGCGAGGGTGCGGAACATGGGAGCCTCCAGCAGGCAGGGGGGCGGGTACGGGGCGGGCGCTCGGGGTCTTTCCGGTCGGCCGGCTGTCGTTCCCGGCGACTGATGAAGACTCTATGGATCCAACACCCCGCGATCGTCACCCCGCGGTGGACACCTGCGCGTAGCTCCCCCGGGGGACAGTCGCCGGCCCCCGCGCACCCCTCGCGGAGGTTCGGGCGGGTCAGCGCGGCCAGGGGCGCCCGGTGAGGCGTTCGATGTCGGTGTTGAACTGCTCGAGATCCTGGACGAAGCGCCGGAGCCGGTCCGCCGGCCAGTCGGCGAGCACCTCGGAGAGGCCGGCGGCGATGGCCTCGCGGTCGGCGTGCAGGCGCCTGAGCCCCTCGGCGGTGACGCGGAACTTGCGGGCCACGCTGCCGTTGGGGTCCAGCGTCCGCTCCACCAGCCCCTCCCGCAGCAGCGCCGCGGTCTGCCGGGTGAAGGTCGACGGCGCGAGCCCGAAGGCCTCCACGAGGTCCGGCACCGACATCGGCCCCTGCACCTCCAGGCGGCTGAGCAGGACGTAGGCGCTGCGGTCGAGCGCGTCGCCGCTGCCGCGCACGCGGCGCGGGGAGGTCATCTCCATGTGCCGCGTGAGGATCAGGAACTCACGCTCGATGCAGTCCCCGGCCTGCCGTGGGTCCATGCCGTCCTCCTCAGGGCGCCAAGTCGTGGCCCCCACCACCCTATGTCCGCGCCGGAACCCGCCCGGCCGGGCCCCGGACGAGAGCCTGGTCGGACCCCGGCCGACCCCCGGACGGCCCGCGACCGGACCGCGACCGGCCCCCCGGCCGGCACCTGGCCGGCGCTGGCCAGGACTCGCTCCCCCGGGAAGTGCATCATGCACTTTTACTGTATGGTGCACCACTCAGCTTCTCCAGATGGACGCCCCACCGCCTTTCCGAGGAGACACCCGATGACCGAGCAGGTCGTACGTCTGCCCCTGGCCACCGACACCGCGCTCGACGCCCCCGCCGAGTGGGAGGAACTGCGCGCGAGGTGCCCCGTCGCGCACGCCTCCCTGCCCAGCGGCGACACGGCGGTCTACCTGACCCGCTACGAGCACGTCAGGAGCCTGCTCTCCGACGCCCGCTTCGTACGCCCCACCGCGAACGACAACGCCGCCCGCGTGGCGCCCGACGGCGTCGGCGGCGCGGCCGCCACCGGCAGCAGCACCGCCCTGCCCGACCGCGGGGAACCGCACCGGCGCTGGCGCCGCCGGGTCGGCAAGTACTTCACCGCCAAGCGGATGGCCGCCCTGCGCCCCGGCATGACCGCCATGGCCGAGGACCTGGTCGACGCCATGGTCGAGCAGGGCGCCCCGGCCGACCTGCGGGCGGGCCTGGGCTTCCCGCTGCCCGTCTACGTCATCTGCGACCTGCTCGGCGTCCCCGCCGACGACCGCGACCGCTTCTCCCACTGGTCCGACACGTTCCTGAGCGTGACCCGCTTCAGCGCCGAGGAGATCCGCGACGCGCAGGCGGAAT
Source organism: Streptomyces olivaceus (assembly GCF_000721235.1). Classification (GTDB taxonomy): domain Bacteria; phylum Actinomycetota; class Actinomycetes; order Streptomycetales; family Streptomycetaceae; genus Streptomyces; species Streptomyces olivaceus. Next base: position 70,735 of record NZ_JOFH01000041.1, on the reverse strand, counting down.
TCGTCGCCTACATGGCCGGGCACATCGCCGCCAAGCGCGCCGAGCCCGCCGACGACCTGCTCAGCGCGCTGATCCAGGGGACCCCGGACGCCGAGGACGCCGAGGACGCCGAGGGCCTGAGCGACGACGAGCTGGTCGCCACCGGCATGGGCCTGCTCGTCGCCGGCCACGAGACCACCGCCAACATGATCGGCAAGATGGTCTCCATGCTGCTGGAGGACCGCAGCCGCTGGGAGCAGCTGCTGGCCGACCCGGCGCTGGTGCGCACCGCCGTCGAGGAGTCGCTGCGCTTCGACGCCAACCTCGGTTTCGGCCTGCGCCGCTACATCAGCGAGGACATCGAGATCGACGGCGAGCCGGTGCCCGCGGGCAGCACCGTCGTCTGCAGCATGCCCGCCGCCAACCGCGACGAGCGGGCCTTCGCCGGTGCGGACGGCATGGACCTCGCGCGCCTGCCCAACCCGCACCTCACCTTCGGCGCGGGGCCCCACTCCTGCCTCGGCCAGGCGCTGGCCCGCACCGAACTCCAGGTCGTCCTGGAGACGCTGCTCACCCGCCTGCCCACGCTGCGCCTCGCGGTCCCCGCCGCCGAGCTGCGCAAGACCGAGGGCCTCCTCGTCGGCGGCCTGCGCGAAGTGCCCGTCGCGTGGTGACCCGGGCCCGACGGCCCGTCCGGAGCAGCAGAAGCGAGAGGAACACCCCATGAAGCTCAGCGCCGACGAGGACCGGTGCTGCGGCGCCGGTGCCTGCGTCCTGGCCGCCCCCGAGGTCTTCGACCAGCGCGACGAGGACGGCGTCGTCGTGCTGCTGGACGACACGCCCGGGGACGACCGGCACGCCGCCGCACGGGAGGCCGCGGCGATGTGCCCCGCCGCGGCCATCGAGGTGACGGAGGCTCCCTAGGGAGACCCCCCGGGACGGAGATCGCCCCGGTCGCGGGCCTCCCGGGGCGGAAGAGCCGTCACCCCGCCCGGCGGGCTCCCGCCGAGGGCACCGCCTCGAAGGTACGCGGCGTCTTGAAGCCGGCCGCCGCGAAGGCGTCCCGCACGGCCCGGGTAACGGGCTCCACGTCGGCGGCCTCCACCAGGACGATCGCCGAGCCGCCGAAGCCGCCGCCGGTCATGCGGGCGCCGAGGGCACCGGCGGCGAGGGCCGTGTCGACGACCAGGTCCAGCTCGGGGCAGGAGATGCGGAAGTCGTCCCGCAGTGAGGCGTGGCCCTCGACGAGGACGGGGCCGATGGCGCGGGTGTCGCCGGACTCCAGGAGCGAGACGACCCGTTCCACGCGCTCGTTCTCGGTGACGATGTGCCGGACCAGGCGGCGGATCTCCTCCTCGTCGCCGAGGCGTTCGAGGGCCGCGTCCAGGTCGGCGTACGGGACGTCGCGCAGGGCGTCGACGCCGAGGAGCGCGGCGCCCTTCTCGCAGCCGGCGCGGCGCTTGCCGTACTCGCCCTCGCTGTGGGAGTGCTTGACCCGGGTGTCGACGACGAGCAGGCGCATGCCCTCGGCGGCGAGGTCGAAGGGGATCTGCCGCTGGGAGAGGTCGCGGGTGTCCAGGAACAGGGCGTGGCCCGCCTCGCAGCACGCCGACGCCGTCTGGTCCATGATGCCGACCGGGGCGCCGACGTAGACGTTCTCCGCGCGCTGGCACAGGCGGGCCAGCTGCCAGCCGCGCAGGCCGAGGGAGTAGAGGTCGTTCAGCGCGAGGGCGACGACGACCTCCAGGGCCGCCGAGGAGGACAGGCCCGCGCCCGAGGGGACCGTGGAGGCCAGGTGGACGTCGGCGCCGGTCAGCTCGTGGCCCGCCTCGCGCAGCGCCCAGACGACACCCGAGGGGTACGCGGTCCAGGCCTTGTCGGAGCCGGGCGCCAGGTCGGCGACGCGCAGCTCGACGGGGCCGGCCGCGATGTCCGCCGAGTGCAGGCGCAGGATGCCGTCGTCGCGCCGGGAGACCGCCGCGACGGCCGTGTGCGGCAGGGCGAAGGGCATGACGAAGCCGTCGTTGTAGTCGGTGTGTTCGCCGATGAGATTGACCCGGCCGGGCGCCGCCCACACCCCCTCCGGCTCCGCTCCGTACAGCTCCCGGAACCGCTCGCCGACGGTCTCCGCGACAGCCTCGCCCATGCCCTGACCCCTCGTACTTCCGTGACTTGGTGAGTACCGGCCGAGCACCGGCCGGTACGTGCCGGGTGCCGGCCGGCGCCGGCCGGTGGCGGCCGTGTCCTAGCCGGCGCGTCGCTGCGCGAACTCCCACGCGTCCGACACGATGCCCGCGAGATCCGCGCGGGACGGGTTCCAGCCCAGTTTCTCGCGGGCCGTCTCCGCCGACGCCACCAGCACCGCGGGGTCGCCGCCCCGGCGCGGGGCCACGACCTCGGGGATCGGGTGGCCGGTGACGCGGCGGACGGTCTCGACGACCTCGCGGACGGAGAAGCCGTTGCCGTTGCCCAGGTTGCAGATGAGGTGCTCGCCCGGCTCGGCGGCCGCCACGGCCAGCAGGTGGGCCTCGGCCAGGTCCGCGACGTGGATGTAGTCGCGTACGCAGGTGCCGTCCGGCGTCGGGTAGTCGTCGCCGAAGACGGAGATCGCGTCGCGGCGGCCCTGCGCGACCTGGAGGACCAGGGGGATCAGGTGCGACTCGGGGTCGTGGCGCTCGCCGCAGGTGCCGTACGCGCCCGCGACGTTGAAGTAGCGCAGGGAGACCGCGCCCAGGCCGTGGGCCGCCGCCTCGCCGGTGATCATGTGGTCGACGGCGAGCTTGGAGGCGCCGTACGGGTTCGTGGGCTTCGTCGGTGCGGACTCGACGATCGGGACCTGGTCGGGCTCGCCGTAGGTGGCGGCCGTGGACGAGAACACGAGGCGCCGCACACCCGCGGCGCGCATCGTCTCCAGGAGGGCCATGGTGCCGCCGACGTTGTTCTCCCAGTACTTCTCGGGCTTCACGACCGACTCGCCGACCTGGGAGAAGGCGGCGAAGTGCAGGACGCCGTCGAAGGAGGCGTCCAGCCACTTGGCGGCGTCGCGGATGTCGCCCTCGATGAAGGCGGCGCCGGCCGGCACGCCCTCGCGGAAACCCGTGGAGAGGTTGTCGAGGACGACGACCTCGTGGCCGGCCTCCAGCAGATGCTGGGCGACGACACTGCCGACGTATCCGGCCCCGCCCGTCACCAGGTACTTCCCGCTCATGAACTCGCTACCTCTCGCAGTCGCTCGGCCGCGCGCTCCGGGGGCACGTCGTTGATGAACACGTTCATGCCGGACTCGGAGCCCGCGAGGAACTTCAGCTTGCCGGACGTACGGCGGATAGTGAAAAGTTCCAGGTGGAGCGCGAAGTCGTCCCGCGTCACGCCCTCGAACTCCTCCAGCTGCCCGAACGGCGCCTGGTGCCAGGCCGCGATGTAGGGCGTCGGAGGCTCTCCCGCACCGAAGATCCGGTCGAAGCGCCTCAACAGTTCCAGATAGACCTGGGGGAACTCTGTGCGCGCCGCCTCGTCGAGGCCGAGCAGGTCGGGCACCCGCCGCTTCGGGTAGAGGTGCACCTCGTACGGCCAGTGCGCGGCGTACGGCACGAAGGCCACCCAGTGCTCGCCCTCCAGGACGACCCGCTCCCCGTCCAGCTCCTCCGCCAGCACGGCGTCGAACAGGTTCTCCCCGCCGGTCGCGTCCTTGTGCGCGGCGAGTGAACGGAGCATCAGGGCGGTGCGGGGGGTGGTGAAGGGGTAGGCGTAGATCTGCCCGTGCGGGTGACCCAGCGTCACTCCGATCTCGGCGCCCCGGTTCTCGAAGCAGAACACCTGTTCAACGGAGGGCAGATGGGACAGCTCGGCGGTGCGGTCCGTCCAGGCGTCGAGCACGAGCCGGGCCTGCTCCTCGCTCAGGTCGGCGAAGGAGGCGTCGTGGTCGGAGGTGAAGCAGACGACCTCGCAGCGGCCGGAGTCGCCGGCCAGCGAGGGGAAGCGGTTCTCGAAGACCACCACGTCGTACGCCGAGTCCGGGATCTCGCTCAGCCGGTCGCCGCGCGTGGGGCACAGCGGGCACTGGTCGGCCGGCGGGTGGTAGGTGCGGCCCTGGCGGTGCGAGGCGACGGCGACCGAGTCGCCGAGCAGCGCGTCGCGGCGGATCTCGGAGGTGGTGACCGTCCGCTCCAGCGGGCGGCGGTCCACGGCCTCGCGGACGGTGTCGTCGCGCAGGTCGTAGTAGACGAGCTCGCGACCGTCGGCCAGCCGGGTCGAGGTCTTCTTCACTGCCGGACTCCTCTTACCCACTCCGTGTACGCACTCCATCACCCAACACAATCAAACATAACACATCACAACCCACCACCCCGGGAACCTTCACAGGAACCCTCACACCGCTCATCACAATCCAACAAATTTCATTACCGGAAGTGTTCAAATACTGAACGCGGAGGCGTAGGTTCCGCTCCGGATCAGTTCGCGAACGAAGCGAGTGCTTAATGCAAACCCCCACAGACCCCACATATCTAGCCGCAGAGCTTCGACTCCCCACCAACTGGCTCGACTACACGATCCTGGGTATCTACTTCCTGGTCGTGCTGGGCATCGGCTTCGCCGCCCGCCGCTCGGTCAAGACCAGCCTGGACTTCTTCCTGTCCGGCCGCTCGCTGCCCGCCTGGGTCACCGGCCTCGCCTTCGTCGCGGCCAACCTGGGCGCGACCGAGATCCTCGGCATGGCCGCCAACAGCGCCCAGTACGGCGTCTACACGACCCACTGGTACTGGATCGGCGCCATCCCGGCGATGGTCTTCCTCGGCCTGGTGATGATGCCGTTCTACTACGGCTCCAAGGTCCGCTCGGTCCCCGAGTTCCTCCTGCTGCGCTTCGACAAGGCCTCCCACCTGCTCAGTTCGGCCCTGTTCGCGATCGCGGCCATCCTGATCGCCGGCGTGAACCTCTACGCCCTCGCGATCGTCGTCGAGGCGCTGCTCGGCTGGCCGGAGTGGGTGGCCATCGTGGTGGCCGGCTTCTTCGTCCTGGCGTACATCACCCTGGGCGGCCTCTCCTCGGCCATCTACAACGAGGTCCTCCAGTTCTTCGTGATCCTGGCCGGCCTCATCCCGATCACCATCCTGGGCCTGAAGAAGGTCGGCGGCTGGGACGGCCTGTCCGACTCCCTCTCCGCGAACCACGGCTCCGACTTCATGACGGCGTGGGGCGGCACGGGCATCGGCAGCGACAACCCGCTGGGCGCCAACTGGCTGACCATCGTCCTCGGCCTCGGCTTCGTCCTCTCCTTCGGCTACTGGACGACGAACTTCGCCGAGGTGCAGCGCGCCCTGTCGGCGAAGAACCTCTCGGCCGCCAAGCGCACCCCGCTGATCGCGGCCTTCCCGAAGATCTTCATCGTGTTCGTGGTGATGATCCCCGGCCTGGTCGCCGCCGTCCTCGTCCCGAAGATCGGCACGCCCGGCTCGGACCTCCAGTACAACGACGCGATCCCGTACCTCATGCAGCAGCTGCTGCCCAACGGTGTCCTCGGCATCGCGGTGACCGGTCTGCTGGCCGCCTTCATGGCCGGTATGGCGGCGAACATCTCCTCGTTCAACACCGTCTTCACCACCGACATCTGGCAGAAGTACGTGGAGAAGGGCCGCGAGGACGCCTACTACGTGCGCTTCGGCCGCCTGATCACGGTGATCGGCGTGCTGGCCTCGATCGGCACGGCCTTCCTGGCCTCGTCGTTCTCGAACATCATGAGCTACCTCCAGACGCTCTTCTCCTTCTTCAACGTGCCGATGTTCGTCGTCTTCATCATCGGCATGTTCTGGAAGCGGGCGTCCATGAAGTCCGGCTTCTGGGGCCTGGTCGCGGGCACCACGGCGGCGATGGTGAACTACTTCGTCATCTACAAGCAGGGCATCATCGACATCCCCTCCGACCAGGGTGCCAACTTCGTGTCCGCGATCGCGGGCTTCGTCGCCGGCGCGGTGGTCATGGTCGCGGTGTCCCTGTTCACCAAGCCCAAGCCGGTCACCGAACTCCAGGGCCTGGTCTACGGCACCACCTCCCCCGGCATGTCCGAGGCGCCCTCCGAGGGCGACGACGCGTGGTACCGCAAGCCGGCGCTGCTGGGCTGGGGGGCGGTCGTCCTGGCCGCCGCCTGCTACATCCCGTTCTCGTTCTGATCGCGGGAGGATTGAGAGAACATGTCTGATTCCTACTCCGACAAGAACGTCCACGACGAGGTCACCGAGCTGGAGACCCAGTCGGTCACGGCCGCGCGGCTGTTCGACATCCGGCGGATCATCGGCGGTCTCTTCGTGGTCTACGGCGTCATCGTGACGATCGCGGGCTTCGCGGCGTCCGACAACGACATCGACAAGGCGCAGGGGGTGAACATCAACCTCTGGACCGGGCTGGGCATGCTGATCCTGGGCCTGTTCTTCCTGGCCTGGCTGAAACTCCGCCCGACGGCTCCGCCCCCGCCCCCGCTGGAGGAGGAGCCGAAGGACTGACGCGGGCACCCGCCGCCGCTGCGGGCAGTCGTGCCGCTGGGGCGGCACGGGTGGGCGCAGCGGCACCCCGCAAGCGCCGGGCCGCGCGTCCCACCCCCGCCCAGCACCCACGCCGGGCGCCGAACACCGCGGCGCCCGGCACGACTGCCCGCAGCGGCGGCGGCACGCGGCAACGCCCCCTCACTCGCCGGAGGCAGCGGCGGCGGCCCGGTCCAGCAGCCCCGTCCGGGCCGCCAGCGCCGCCGCCTCCAGACGCGACCCCACGCCCAGCTTCATCAGCACGCGCTGGACGTGGGTCCGCGCCGTCGACGGCGCTATGCCCATGCCGGCCGCGATCACCCGGGTGTCCTCGCCGTCGGCGACCCGCACCAGCACCTGCACCTCCCGCGGCGTGAGCATCTGCAGCAGCCGCTGCCCCTCGTCGTCGGGCTGTGCCGCCGGGTTCAGCAGCTCCCCGAACGCTCCCTGCAGCAGCGCCGGCGCCACCGCCGCCTCCCCGTTCCGCGCCTTCGTGATCGCCCGCTCGACGCCCTCTATGCGCTCGTCGTGCCGGACGTACCCCGACGCCCCCGACGCGAACGCCGCCGCGATCCCGCGGGGGTTCGGCACCGGCCCCAGCACCAGCACCGCCACCTGCGGTCGCTCCTGCTTGATCCGTACCACCGGATCGAAGATCCCCGGCTCGGCCGGCACCGCCGTCCCCAGCAGGCACACCTCCGGGGCCCTGCTGATCACCAGGTCCGCCGCCCCCGCGGCCGGCGCCGCCGCGGCCAGTACCCGGTGCCCCCTCAGCTTCAGCGCCGACGCCAGTGCCTCGGCGAGCAATCGGTGATCGTCGACCACCATCAGCCGTACTCCCATGGAGCAACCCCCCAGTCACCCAAACCCGGCATGACCCCGGAAGCTACACGCTGGGCCGTCCTCGCGCTGCCCCTACCGGCGATAACCGCCCCCGGACCGCCGAAAGCCGCACCCGCACGCCCCCCCCTGCCGCGAAACCAGCCCGCCCGCGCCGCGCAAGGCGACGGCCCCGCCCCCGCGAGAACGGGGACGGGGCCGTGGCCGGGGCCGTGGGGCACCGGAGCGCCTGCGGAGGCCGGCCGGCTCAGCCGCCGGCGCCGAAGCCGATCGCCAGGTACTCCTTGTCGCCGGTGCTGGACGGCTCGCTGGCGTACACCTGCGACATGTACAGGTGCCCCTGCGAGTAGCGGAGCTCCGAGTAGTCCGGCGACATGCTGGACTCCACGTCGCGCACCGCGTCGGTCGCCGGGTTCTCCAGCAGCGTCGTCTGCTTGAACGTGGCGCCGTCGATGCTGACGATCTGGCCGCCCTTGTCGTACGGCGGGCGCTTGTACGCGATCACGTTGCCGCCGTCCATGCGCAGCGGGGTGATCGTGTAGTTGTCGCCGGAGTCCGCGCGCTGGCCGGTCTGCTTGCCGGTGGTCAGGTCGAAGGCGACGACCTCGTTGGCCTGGCTGTAGGACTCGCCGCTGCCGTCGTGCTCCTCGGTCGGGACGTACAGCTTGCCGTTGCCGGCCGCGAGGCCCGTGCAGCTCTCGATCCTGGTGATCGTGTCGCAGCGGGCCGCGAACTGGTCGCCGGGGGCCGAGATGCGGGCGAGCAGCTTGCCGGTCTTGTTGTCGATGGAGAAGAAGTCCGAGATGCCACTGCCGTCACCGGCGGAGTCGCCGACGTCGGCGGCCACCACGAGCGGCTCCGTCGACACGACGCCCGCGTACTCGATGCCCTTGGCCATCTTGTACTCGGTGATCACCTTCCCGCTCTTCGGGTCGATGGTCTGGATGTGCAGTTCCCGGGCGTCGTACGAGCCGCACTTGCGCACCGCGACGAGCTTCTCGCCGCCGCCGTAACCGGCGTCGTAGCAGGTGTCCGTCGCCTTCGGGGACCAGAGGACGTCGCCCTTGTCGATGCCGAAGGCGACGCCTCCGTCGGTGCTGCCGGCCGCGACGGTGTCACCGCTGATCGTGACGTTGTTGAAGGAGATCGGCCCCTCGCCCGCGGTCTTCGTCCACACCTTCTCCCCCGCGTCCAGGTCCAGGACGGAGACCTGGGAGCAGCCGTGCGAGCGCTGCTTCTTGGTCGGCATGGCGGGCTGGTGGATGATCGCCGTCTTGTTGTCGTCGGTGACGTGGTCGGTGACGGCGCACACCGGGCCGTCCAGCTTGATCGACCACTTCTTGCCGCCCTTGGCGGGGTCGTACCCGACCACCTCGGCGACGCCGCTCTTGGCGTACACCTTGTCGGTCAGCCACGAGCCGGAGACGACGACGCTGCTCTCGTCCTTGCTCACCTCGGGCATGGGGACCTGGAAGAGCACCTTGGAGGCGGGGTCGGCGGGCGCCTTCTCCTGGGCGCCGGCGGACGTGCCGCCGTCGCCGCCCTTCTCCTCCGTGCCGCCGTCGCCGCCGGTGCCGCCGCTGGTGCCGGCGGTGTCCTTCTTGCCGTCGTCGCCGGAGGAGGCGTACCAGACTCCGCCGCCGATGATCAGCGCGATCGCGACGACCGCCGACACGATGATCGCCAGCTGCGCGTTCTTCCGCCCGCCGCCCGGGCCGCCGGCCTGGGGCTGCATCGGCATGGTCGCCTGCGGATAGCCGTACCCGGGCGGCTGGCCCGGCTGGCCGTACGGCGGCGTCGGCTGTCCGTACGGGCTCGGCTGGCCGGGGTATCCCGGCTGTCCCGGCTGCTGGCCGGGGTAGCCGTAGCCGGGCTGGGGCTGCGGCGGTGCCTGCGGGTAGCCGTACCCCGGCTGCTGCGGCGGCGGCCCGGCGGGCGGGGCCGCCGGAGCGGCGGGCGGCGGTGTCTGCGGGGCGGCCGGGGGCGTCTGCGGGTATCCGTACCCGGGCTCGGGCGCCTTGCCGAAGTCCGGTCCGGAGGGCGGGGCCGGCGGCTGCTGCGGCGGCTGGTTCTGCGGGGGCGGGCCGAACCCTCCCCCCTGCGGGGGCTGGTTGGGCGGCGGGGGCGGCGGCTGGGTCATGGCGTGAGCACCTCGGAGAGCGAAGGGGACGACGGGGGGCGGGAGCGGAACGAGCGGGAGAAGGAGGTCACTTGCCGTAGGCGAGCATCAACTTCTCCTTGGCGTCGTCCTTCCCGGTCAGGCGGGTGCTGGAGATGTAGAACCGCCCGTCGACCCAGTCGATGTCCTTGGAGTAGAAGCTGTTCTCGATGTCCGCGACGCCCTGCGGGTTCTGCAGCAGCTTGCCCGGCTTGTGGCTGTTGCCGCCGGTCGGGATGGACACGATCTGGCCGCCCGCGTCGTAGGACGGCTGGACGTACGCGATGAGCTGGTCGCCCTCGGTCTTCAGCGGCACCATCGACTCGTCCTCGGGGGACTTGGCGCGCCACTTCTCCTTGCCGGAGGCGAGGTCGATCGCGACGATCTCGTTGGCGCCGCTGGTCGCCTCGGTCGGCAGGTAGAGCGTGTTGTCGGCGACCGCGACGCCCGTGCAGCCCTGGAGGTCGCGTTCCATGATGGCCCAGCCGCACTCGGGGGCGAAGTCCTCGTCGACACCGACCTGTTCGAGGACCTTGCCGCCGGAGGTGAAGGAGGAGATGTTCCAGACCTTCTTGTCCTCGTTGGTGGCGTAGACGACGAGCGGGTCGACGGAGTACGCGCGCTCGACCCGCCAGCCCTTCTCGTACGGGTAGGTCCACAGGACCTTGCCGGTCTTCGGGTCGAGCCCCTGGACCTCGTCGTGCTCCTTGTCGCCGCCGGCGCCGCAGGAGGCGACCTGGACGAGCTTGTCGGCACTGCCGGCGAAACCGGCGGGGAAGCAGGCGTCGCCGTACTTCTTCTTGTCGTACAGCTTCTTGCCGCTGGTGACGTCGTAGGCGGTGCCGGACTGGGAGCGGCCGATCATCATGGTGTTGCCGCTGAGGGTGAGTTCGAGGGAGAGCGTGGAGTCGAACAGCGCGCCGTCGTCGACTTTGCCCGTCCAGCCCTTGGCGCCGGTGGCGAGGTCGATCTCCTGGAGCTGGTTGCACTTGGCGCGGTCGCTGGAGCCGCTCATGTAGGCGACGACGACCTTGTTGGCGGCGGTCTTCTCCGGGGTGGCCGCGCAGATCTTCTCCGGGAAGGAGATCGGGTCCCAGGCGGGCTTGCCGTCGCCGACGTTGTACGCGAAGACCTGCTTGTACGCCGCCTTCACCGCGGCCTTGTCGGTGATCCACATGCCGTCGGCGTCGGCACCGGAACCGGGGGCGTCGGGCGCCGACTTGTACCAGAGCACCTTGGCCTCGCCGGCCTGGCGGCCCTCGTTGAGGTCCTCGGGGTCCTCGCCGCCGTCGCCGCTGCCGTCACCCGGGTTCACCGGGGCGCCGCCCTTGGAGCCGGAGGGCTTCGGGTCGTCGCTCTTTCCGGCGACGGACGGCTTCTTGTCCTCGTCGTCGCCACCGCCCGACGTGACCGCCCACACGCTGCCGCCGATGACCAGCAGGGCCGCGACCGCGGCGGCGATCGCGAGGGCGGGCTTGCCCTTGAACGGGTTGCGGGAGCCGGACCCGCCCGGGGGCGGGGTGCCGGGCGCGCCCGGATACTGCGGCTGCTGCGGGTAGCCGTAGCCGGGCTGGCCGGGCTGCTGGCCGTAGGGACCCGGCTGCTGGGGCTGCGCGTACGGACCGGAGTTGTACGGACCGGGCTGGCCGGGCTGACCGTACGGTCCCGGCTGACCCGGCTGACCGGGCTGGCCCGGCTGCTGCGGATAGCCGTACCCCGGCTGCGGCGGCGGACCGGACGGCGGGCCCTGCGGGGGCGGCGGCGTCTGGGGCGGGCCCTGCGGGGCGGGTGCCCCGAAGCCTCCCGGCGGTGGGTCCTGCGGTGCTCCGAAGCCACCCTGATACGGCGGCTGATTCGGCGGCTGGCTCATCAGCGCGTTCCCCCTTATTACTCACTGATTTTTAGCCACGCCCCGGGTCACGCGCTGGTCCCGGAGTCGTCGAAGGCGATCGTTCCACATGCCTCGGACAGTCCTCGGACAGTCCTCGGACGGCCTTTCTATCACCCGCGGCCGGCCCCCCACCGGGCCGCGTCCACCGCTGTTCCCAAGGGAGGACCGGCCCGTGATGCCTCTGTTACGCGTCTTCACGCGGCCTTTACATCACCCGCTCCCGCTGCCCCCACGGTGACGCACGGGCGGGGCGGGGCGGACGCGGGAGGCTCAGGCGTCCTCGGCGAGTTCCAGCCAGCGCATCTCCAGCTCCTCCCGCTGTCCCGTCAACTCCCGCAGCTCCGCATCGAGTTCGGCCACTTTCGCGAAGTCCGTGGCGTTCTCGGCGATCCGCGCGTGCAGCTTCGTCTCCTTCTCGGAGACCTTGTCCAGCTGCCGCTCGATCTTCTGCAGCTCCTTCTTGGCGGCGCGCACGTCGGCGGCGCTCTTCTCGGACCCGGCGGTGGCGGGCCTGGCCGCGGCCGGGGCGCTCGCCTCGGCGGCCTCCTCCATCCGCCGGCGCCGCTCCAGGTACTCGTCGATACCGCGCGGCAGCATGCGCAGCGCGCCGTCGCCGAGGAGGGCGAAGACCCGGTCGGTGGTCCGCTCGACGAAGAACCGGTCGTGGGAGATGACGACCATCGAGCCGGGCCAGCCGTCGAGGACGTCCTCCAGCTGGGTCAGGGTCTCGATGTCGAGATCGTTGGTGGGCTCGTCGAGGAAGAGGACGTTGGGCTCGTCCATGAGGAGCCGCAGCAGTTGGAGCCGCCGCCGCTCACCGCCGGACAGGTCGCCGACCGGCGTCCACTGCTTCTCCTTGCCGAAGCCGAAGGTCTCGCACAGCTGCCCGGCGGTCATCTCGCGCCCCTTGCCGAGGTCGACGCGCTCGCGCACCCGCTGCACGGCCTCCAGGACCCGCCAGTCGGGGTCCAGCTCGTCGACCTCCTGCGACAGGTACGCCAGCTTGACGGTCCTGCCGACCCGCACCTGCCCGCCCGCGGGCTGCTGCTCGCCGTCGCTGCGGGCGGCCTCGGTCATGGCACGCAGCAGGGAGGTCTTGCCGGCGCCGTTGACGCCGACCAGGGCGATGCGGTCGCCGGGGCCGAGCTGCCAGGTCACGTGCTTGAGCAGCACCTTGGGGCCGGCCTGGACGGTGACGTCCTCCAGGTCGAAGACGGTCTTGCCCAGCCGGGACGAGGCGAACTTCATCAGCTCGCTGCTGTCCCGGGGCGGCGGCACGTCGGCGATCAGCTCGTTGGCGGCCTCGACGCGGAAGCGCGGCTTGGACGTCCGGGCGGGCGCCCCGCGCCGCAGCCAGGCCAGCTCCTTGCGGACCAGGTTCTGCCGCTTGGTCTCCTCGGTGGCGGCGATGCGCTCGCGCTCGGCGCGGGCGAAGACGTAGTCGGAGTAGCCGCCCTCGTACTCGTAGACGTCGCCGCGCTGCACGTCCCACATGCGGGTGCAGACCTGGTCGAGGAACCACCGGTCGTGGGTGACGCACACGAGCGCGGACCGCCGCTCGCGCAGGTGCCGGGCGAGCCAGGAGATGCCCTCGACGTCGAGGTGGTTGGTGGGCTCGTCCAGGACGACCAGGTCCTGGTCCTCGATGAGCAGCTTGGCCAGCGCGATCCGGCGCCGCTCACCGCCGGAGAGCGGCCCGATGACGGTGTCGAGCCCCTGCGGGAACCCCGGCATGTCGAGGCCGCCGAACAGCCCGGTCAGCACGTCGCGGATCTTGGCGTTGCCCGCCCACTCGTGGTCGGCCAGGTCCCCGATGACCTCGTGCCGGACGGTGGCGGCGGGGTCGAGGGAGTCGTGCTGGGTGAGCACGCCGAGCCGCAGCCCGCCGGAGTGGGTGACCCGGCCGGTGTCCGGCTCCTCCAGCCTGGCCAGCATCCGGATCATCGTCGTCTTGCCGTCGCCGTTCCGCCCGACGACACCGATGCGGTCCCCTTCGGAGACGCCGAGCGACACGCCGTCGAGGAGTGCACGGGTGCCGTACACCTTGCTGACGTTCTCGACATTGACCAGATTGACGGCCATTTCTCTCCTGACTGGGGGATCGATCAGCCTTCAAGCGTAGGCCCTCCGGGGGGTGGGGAGTCGCGGGCGGGGTGATGCGGGCGGGGCCGGTCGCTCGTTGCTGTAGGTGAGAGCGAGGGCCTCCGCCGGCGCGAACCGACGTCACCGCCGGTGAGAGCAAGAAAAGAGGGACCATGACCGCTGTGGGCGACTACACCCTGGCCGACCTGTTCACCCTGCCGGATCTTCCGTGCCGCGCCGATCTGATCGACGGGCACCTGTACTTCCCCCGCCCGCAGAACCGCTTCCACTCGATCACGGGAGATCTCCTGCTCAACGGCCTGCGCCGGACCCTGCCGCCCGTTTTCCGTGTCCGGCGGAACATGACCGTCGTCCTGGACCGGCGCAACGGCCTGGAACCCGACGTGAGCCTGATCCACGCGGAAGCGATCACCGGATGGGACGACATGGGTTACCGGGCCGAAGACGTCCTGCTCGCCGCCGAGGTGGTCGCCCCGGACACCGAGGCACGCGACCGCGGCACCAAGCCGCACAAGTACGCCGCCGCCGGCATCCCTCACTTCTGGCTGGTCGAGATGGACAGCAGAACTCAGCGTCCGGTTGTGGCAGTCCACCGCCGCGACGAGGACACCGGCGCCTACACCCTCACCGGCATCCACCACGACCGCCTGAGGATCAGCGTCCCCTACGACATCGACATCGACCTGACCGCCATCGACAACCGCTGAGCCTCACACCACCGTCGCCCCCGCCGCCGCCCCCACCGCCGTGCGCACGTCGCGGCAGGTGCCCGACGCCCGCAGGACGCCGGCGATGTCGGAGGCGGAGCGGGCGTCCGGGGCGAGGAAGGCCGTCGTCGGGCCGGAGCCCGAGACCAGCGCCGCGAGCGCGCCGGCCGCCCGGCCCGCCGCGAGGGTGTCGGACAGCTCGGGGAAGAGGGAGAGGGCGGCGGGCTGGAGGTCGTTGGTGACGGCGACGGCGAGCGCGGCGGAGTCGCCCTTGGCGAGGGCGTCCAGCACCGCCTGGTCGGCGGCCGGCTCCGGGATGTCCAGGCCCTCCCCCAGCCGGTCGAACTCGCGGAAGACGGCCGGCGTCGACAGCCCCCGCGCGGCCAGCGCGAAGACCCAGTGGAAGTCGCCCCCCACCTGCAGCTCCGTCAGCCGCTCGCCCCGCCCGGTGCCCAGCGCCGCCCCGCCGACCAGGCTGAACGGCACGTCGCTGCCCAGCTCGGCACAGAGGGCGAGGAGCTCGTCGCGGGAAGCGCCGGTGCCCCACAGGGCGTCGCAGGCGAGCAGCGCGCCCGCGCCGTCGGCGCTGCCGCCCGCCATGCCGCCGGCGACCGGGATGTCCTTGGCGATGTGCAGGTGGACGTCGGGTGCGCAGCCGTACCGCTCGGCGAGGGCGAGGGCCGCACGGGCGGCGAGGTTGGTGCGGTCCAGGGGGACCTGACCGGCGTCCGGGCCCTCGCAGGTGACGCGGAGCCCGTCGGCGTCCGGGGTCGCGGTGACCTCGTCGTACAGGGAGACCGCGAGGAAGACGTTGGCGAGGTCGTGGAAGCCGTCGGCGCGGGCGGCGCCGACCGCGAGCTGGACGTTGACCTTGGCGGGGACGCGGACCGTCACGCTCACTTGCTCGTCACTCCCTATTTCTCCTGCCCGGCGGCAAGGGATTTCTTGTGCTCGGCGATACGGGCGAACTCTTCCACGGTCAGCGCCTCGCCACGCGCCTGCGGCGAAACGCCCGCGCCGACCAGCGCGGCCTCGGCGGCGGCGGCCGACCCCGCCCATCCGGCGAGCGCGGCCCGCAGGGTCTTGCGGCGCTGGGCGAACGCGGCGTCGACGACGGCGAAGACCTCGCGCCGGGAGGCGGTCGTCCGCAGCGGCTCCGCGCGCCGGACGAGCGAGACGAGGCCGCTGTCGACGTTCGGCGCGGGCCAGAAGACGGTACGGCCGATGGACCCGGCGCGCTTGACCTCGGCATACCAGTTGGCCTTCACGGACGGCACGCCGTACACCTTCGAGCCCGGTCCGGCGGCGAGCCGGTCGGCGACCTCGGCCTGGACCATGACGAGGGTGCGCTCGATGCTCGGGAAGGTGTCGAGCATGTGGAGGAGGACGGGGACCGCCACGTTGTAGGGCAGGTTGGCGACCAGCGCGGTCGGGGCGGGGCCGGGGAGCCCGGTCACCCGCATCGCGTCGGAGTGCACGAGCGCGAACCGGTCGGCGCGCTCCGGCAGGCGGGCGGCGACGGTGGCGGGCAGGGCTCCGGCGAGTACGTCGTCGATCTCCACGGCGGTGACCCGGTCGGCGGTCTCCAGCAGGGCCAGGGTGAGCGAGCCGAGACCCGGACCCACCTCGACCACCACGTCGTCGGGGCGTACCTCGGCGGTGCGGACGATACGGCGGACCGTGTTCGCGTCGATCACGAAGTTCTGGCCGCGCTGCTTGGTGGGGCGTACGCCGAGGGCGGCCGCGAGTTCACGGACGTCGGCGGGGCCCAGAAGGGTGTCGGGGACGGGGCTGCTCACTCCGCAAGGGTAGCCGGGGGCGCGGGGGCCTCCTGTCGGCAGCCGGGGCTCCTGTCTGCGACCGGGACACCTGCCTGCGGCCAGGGGCCCGCCGCGTCGGCCGCACGCCCGCGTCCCGGCGCCGCGGCCGGCCTCACCCCCGCAGCCGGGCGCCGCAGTGGGGCCAGGCGCCGGCGCCGCTGCGGACGTAGAGCTTCTTGGCGCGGTACGTCTGCTCCGCGGGCGGCGCGTCCTCGGGGCGGCCCGCACCGCCGAGGCCGTGCCAGGTGGGGGCGTCGAACTGGTAGAGGCCGCCGTACGTGCCCGACGGGTCGACGGCGCCGGGGCGGCCGCCCGACTCGCAGGCCGCCAGCGCCTGCCAGTTCAGGTGGCCGGTGCCCTCGACGGACGTCGGCCGGGCGCGGGTGCCGACCCGCACGATCTGCGGGCGCGCCTCGCGCACGACCTCCGTGCGCAGCCGGCGCGGCTTCTCCCGCACGCCGTTGACGGTGCGCACGGCGTAGGTGGTCCGGCGCAGTCCCGGACGGCCCGCCTGCTGGACGACCTCCGTGCCCCGGTAGAGCGAGGAGTCCTCCGTGCGCCGGGCGTCGAAGGGGATCGGGTCCTCGTGGACCTCCTGGGAGCCGGTGATCCGCAGCACGGTGACGGTCTGCCCGTCGCGGGGGAAGCCGGTGCCGGGGACGGAGGTGGTGTCCTCGCCGCGCAGGGTGACACCGGCCTGCTCGACGGCCTCGGCCACGGTCGCGGCGTTGGTGCGGACGGTGCGGGCGCGGCCGTCCGCCATGACCGTCACCACCCGCTCAGTGCGCACCACCAGGGCGAGCCCCGCACGGCCGATGCGCCGCGATCCCCCGGTGGACAGGTACGCGCCCTCGGTCCGCACACCGAGCTGCCGCAGCGCCCCCTCCACCGTCTCCGCGGTCGTCCACACCTGGCGCCGGTGGCCGTCCAGGGTGAGCAGGACGGGCCGCCCGTAGCGGACGGCGACGTCCTCGCCGGTGGTCAGCGGGGTGCCGGGGGCGGGCACGATCACATCGTGGGCGCCCACCTCGACGCCCTCCTCGGCGAGCAGCTCGGTGACGTCGTCGGCGAAGGTGTGCAGGGTGCGCGGGGTGCCGTCGACGGTCAGCTCGACCGCCTTGTCCTTGGCGACGAAGGCGCTGGTGCCGCCCGCCAGGAACGCCACGACCAGCGCGCGCGGCAGCAGCCGGCGCAGGGTGCCGTCCGCCCGCCCGCTCTCCCGCGCACGCCGCCGGTTCCCGGCCCGCGAACCGTCCCCCGGCGCACGCGGGGCGCACGGCACGGTGTGTTCGAACGGCGCCGAGTGCCCGTACGGAACGGCGTGCCCGTACAACGCGCCGTACTCATACGGCGCGGCGTGCCCGTACGGCACGGTGTGTTCGTACGGCGCGTCATACCCGTACCCCCCGAACACCGCGGTGGTCTCGAACTGTGTTCCGCTGCTCACGCCGACACACTCCAGGGGTCCGGGCCCGCATCGGGCTCCCAGAACCTAGCGAAGCGCCGGTCACTGCACAAAGCGGACCGGTCACCCAGCGTGGCGTGCCCGCTCAGCCGGCCCGGTACCCGAAGGCGCGCGCCGTGTTCGCGGCGAGGGCGCCCGCCAGCGTGTCCTCGTCGACGCCCCGTACCGCGGCCATCGCGCGCACCGTGACCGGCACCAGGTAGGGGGCGTTCGGCCGCCCCCGGTAGGGCACCGGTGTCAGGAACGGCGCGTCGGTCTCGACCAGGACCAGCTCCGCCGGGGCCACAGCGAGGGCGTCGCGCAGGTTCTGGGCGTTCTTGAAGGTGACGTTGCCCGCGAAGGACATGTAGTACCCGGCGCTCGCGCACGTCTCGGCCATCTCGGCGTCGCCGGAGTAGCAGTGGAAGACGGTGCGCTCGGGGGCGCCCTCCTCCTTGAGGATCCGCAGGACGTCGGCGTGGGCGTCGCGGTCGTGGATGACGAGGGTCTTGCCGTGCCGCTTGGCGATCTCGATGTGGGCGCGGAAGGACCGCTCCTGCGCCTCCTTGCCCTCGGGCCCGGTGCGGAAGTGGTCGAGCCCGGTCTCGCCGACACCCTTGACCTGCGGGAGCGCCGCGAGCCGGTCGATCTCGGCCAGCGCCTCGTCGAGCGCCGCGTCCCCGCCGGGCTGCCGCGCGCCCTGCCGGGACCACCCGTCGGGGTCGCCGTGCACGATGCGGGGCGCCTCGTTGGGGTGCAGCGCGACGGTGGCGTGGACGGCGTCGTACGCGGCGGCGGTCTCGGCGGCCCAGCGGGAACCGGCGAGGTCGCAGCCGACCTGGACGACGGTCGTGACACCGGCGGACGCGGCCTTGGCGAGCGCCTCGTCCACCGTGCCGGACTGCATGTCGAGGTGGGTGTGCGAGTCGGCGACCGGCACCCGGAGGGGCTCGGGGAGCGGAGGCGCGGCGTTCTTGTCGGACCGGCTCGAGGCGTTCGAAGGCATGCCTTCGATCCTACGAAAGCCCCGGGCGGGTCCGTGCCGGGTCAGCTCGCCCGGCGGTGCAGGTGGAGGGCGTGCAGCAGGCCGCTGAGGTGCCGGTGCCGGCGCCCGCCGGAGAGTCCGGGCGCTCCCGGTCCGGGCGTCTCGGGGACCAGCGGCACCTCCAGGGGGCCGGCCGGCGGCACGCGGTGGGAGCCGTGCGAGGCGCCGCGCACGGAGGCGACCCGCCCGGGGCGCATGATCCGTACGACGTGGTTGTCGCAGGTGGGGCAGGTCGGCCGGGTCAGCGGGGAGGGTACGACGCGACCGTCCGCGAGGTAGCGCACGAACGCGTTCCCGTCGCCGTCCCTGCGGTGCTCTATCTCGAAGGCCTGCTCCCAGCCGTGCCCGCAGCGCATGCAGGCGAAGGAGTACGCCTCGTGGACGACGGCGGTGGCACCGGCGTGCGGTCCGGTCCGTGCCGTGCTCTCGCTCATGCTCATCCCGGCTCCCTCGGTCCGTTCGCTTCTCTCCTTCCAGTGGACTCCTCCACGGAGGGGAAAGCACCAGGTGATGCCGAGTATTTGGGGCGTTTTGGGCTGCCCTTGGCCGGAGTGCCCGCCAGGTCAGGACCGGGTCAAGCGGAGCCCTTCGAATCCCCCTCCGGCCCTCGCGCCCCCGCGTTCTTGGCCGCCACCACCGCGTCGAACACGTCCCGCTTGGGCACCCCGGCCTGCGCGGCCACCGCCGCGATCGCCTCCTTGCGCCGCTCCCCCGCCTCCTCGCGCGTCCGCACCCGGCGCACCAGCTCCTCGGCGCCGATCTCGTCGGGGCCCCGGTCCGGCGCGCCCTCGACCACGACGGTGATCTCGCCCCGCACCCCCTCACCGGCCCACACGGCCAGCTCCCCCAGCCCGCCCCGCTTGACCTCCTCGTACGTCTTGGTCAGCTCGCGGCAGACGGCGGCCCGCCGGTCGGCGCCGAAGACCTCGGCCATGGCGGCGAGGGTGTCGTCGACGCGGTGCGGGGACTCGAAGTAGACGAGCGTGCGCCGCTCCTCCGCCACGTCCCGCAGCCGGGTCAGCCGTTCGCCGGCCTTGCGCGGCAGGAAGCCCTCGAAGCAGAACCGGTCCACCGGCAGCCCGGACAGCGCGAGCGCGGTGAGCACGGCGGACGGGCCGGGGACGGCGGTGACGCGGACGCCGCGCTCGACGGCGGCGGCGACCAGCCGGTACCCGGGGTCGGACACGGAGGGCATCCCGGCGTCGGTCACCAGCAGCACGCGCGCGCCGCCGGCCAGCTCCTCGACCAGCTCGGGGGTGCGGGCGGACTCGTTGCCCTCGAAGTACGACACGACACGCCCAGCGGGCGCCACGCCGAGTGCCTGGGTGAGCCGGCGCAGCCTGCGGGTGTCCTCGGCGGCGACGACGTCGGCACCGGCGAGTTCCTCGGCGAGCCGTGGCGGAGCGTCCCGGACGTCGCCGATGGGGGTGCCCGCGAGTACAAGAATTCCAGTCACTCGCCCATCCTCCCAGCACCGCCCGGACGCCCCGCGAAGCGCCCGGTGGGGGCCATGCGCGGGACGCGCACAGCGCGGTTCCCTACGATGGCGCGGTGACCAGTACCGCGTCCTCCACGGACACCCGGCAGGGCCAGGCCCCGCACGACGAGCGGCCCACCTGGCAGCAGCGGCTGCGCCGCTTCGGCTACACGGCGGGGCCCTCGGCCGGCGACGTCCGCGACCGGCTGGTGCCGCCGTACACGAGCCCGAGTCCGCGCCTGTGGGCCTTCCTGGGCCTGTCGAAGCCGGTCGCCGACCGGATCCTGCGCTGGTCGGCGTGGGGCGGGCCGCTGCTGGTGGCGCTGTTCGCGGGCGTGCTGCGCTTCTGGAACCTGGGCAGCCCGAAGGCGGTGATATTCGACGAGACGTACTACGCCAAGGACGCGTGGGCGCTGATCCACCGCGGTTTCGAGGTCAACTGGGACAAGAACGCCAACGACCTGATCCTGAACTCGGGCGGCGACGTCCCGATCCCGGCCGACGCGGCGTACGTCGTGCATCCGCCGGTCGGCAAGTACCTCATCGGCCTGGGCGAGCTGCTGTTCGGCTTCGACCCGTTCGGCTGGCGCTTCATGACGGCGCTGCTCGGCACGCTGTCGGTGCTGCTGCTGTGCCGGATCGGCCGCCGGCTGTTCCGCTCGACCTTCCTCGGCTGCGTGGCGGGCGCGCTGATGGCGGTGGACGGGCTGCACTTCGTGATGAGCCGCACCGCGCTGCTGGACAGCGTGCTGATGTTCTTCGTCCTCGCGGCCTTCGGCTGCCTGGTCGCCGACCGGGACTGGGCCCGCGGGAAACTGGCCGCCGCGCTGCCCGTGGACGCCGACGGGATGGTCCGACCGGACGCGGACGTCGCCGAGCGCTTCCGCTTCGGCTGGCGGCCGTGGCGCCTGGCGGCGGGCCTGATGCTGGGCCTGGCCCTGGCCACCAAGTGGAACGGCCTCTACGTCATGGCCGCGTTCTGCGTGATGGCGGTGCTGTGGGACGTGGGCACCCGCAGGGTCGCGGGGGCGCACCGCCCGCACCTGTCGGTCCTGAAGTACGACACGGGCTGGGCCTTCCTCTCCACGGTGCCGGTCGCGCTGGCGACGTACCTCCTCTCCTGGCTGGGCTGGATCCTCTCCCCCTCCGACGGCACCGGCGGCTACTACCGCGACTGGGCGGCGACGGACGGGCGGCACAGCTCCTGGTCGTGGCTCTTCCCCGACTGGTGGCGCAGCCTGTGGCACTACGAGACGCAGGTCCTCGAATTCCACACCCACCTGACGTCACCGCACACGTACCAGTCGAACCCGTGGAGCTGGCTCGTCCTGGGCCGCCCGGTCTCCTACTTCTACGAGTCCCCGTCGCCCGGCTCCGACGGCTGCCCCGCCGACGCGGGCGAGAAGTGCGCCCGCGAGGTCCTGGCCCTGGGCACGCCGCTCCTGTGGTGGATCGGCTGCTTCGCCCTGCTCTACGTGCTGTGGCGCTGGGCCTTCCGCCGCGACTGGCGCGCGGGCGCCATCGCCTGCGCGGTGGCGGCCGGCTACCTCCCGTGGTTCCTCTACCAGGAACGCACGATCTTCCTGTTCTACGCCGTCGTCTTCCTCACCGGGCGCCGACCACGTACAACCAGTACGCCGGTCGACGCCCGGCACTCCCCCAGCCTCCGGCCGGGGGGACCCCCAGAGCACGCACCTGACGCCGCCAGGCCCGCCCTTCGGGCGGACGACGGGAATGTGACGACAGACCCTAGCGGCGTCCCGGGCGGCACCTCGGCGCGCCCGCCCTCGCCCGCCCTCCGGTGCGTCTCACGGTCGGCCGGCCGTCCGACGGACGATGTCGACGTATTCCTCGACGAGAGCGTCATGCCGCGAGCTCCTCCAGGCAAGGCAGACGGGGGACGGGGCGAGGTCGTCGACGAGGACGTGGGTGATGTCGGGGCGAGCGAAATACAGGGCGGTCGAGAGCGGGACCACCACGACACCGCGTCCCGCCGCGACGTGTTCGAGCAGTTCCTCGATGCTCCGCGCGGCGACGACCGGCACCTCCGCCTGTTCTTCCGGCGACGCCGGAGAGCCGTCGCGCCGTTCGGGCACGCCGCCGAGGAGCATGCGCTCGGTCACCAGGTCGGCGATGTGCACCGTGTCGCGCTGCGCGAGCCTGTGGCCGGCCGGCAGCTCCACCACCCGCGGCTCGGAGAACAGCGGCTCGACGGACAGGCCGTGCGTGCGGACGGGCAGGCGCAGGTACCCGACGTCGACCTGACCGTCCCTGACGGAGTCGGCCCGATGCAGGAAATCCATGCGGAGCACCTCCACGGATACTCCGGCGTGGCGCGCGGCGAACTCGCGAACGGCGGGGGCGACGGGCACGCCGGGCGTGAACCCGACCGTGAATCTGCGCAGGCCCGCGTCGGCGTCGCGAACGCGCCGGCGGGTGGCTTCCGCCGCCGCGAGCAGACTGAGAGCCTCTTCGTGCAGCGCCCGGCCGGCCGCGGTGAGCCGCGTCCCCCTGGTGTCCCGGTCGAAGAGAGTGGCCTTCAGATCGTTTTCCAGCGCACGGATCTGGCGGGACAGAACGGGCTGCGCGACGTGCAGGGCTTCGGCGGCACGGGTGAAGGACCCGTGCTCGGCGACTGCGACGAAGTAGCGCACTTTGCGCAGGTCCAGGTCCGGGTTCAGCACAAGTACCCCTGCCCTACGGTGATGCCCTCAGGGTATGACGGGAGCCGCAGAAGGTCTTGGACGGGCCGCGTCGGCCGAGCGGACGATGACGGCATGAAAATCATCTGCGTCGAAGAACACACGGTCGACCGGGAGATGGCGAAGGCCGCCGCGCCCGCCCTGCTGCGGGAAGCGCCTTACATGAGGACTCAGCAGGACGAGAACGCTCCCTGGCCGCGCGGCAGCGGCCATCCGACAGTCGTCTCGATGCGGGAGGCCGACGAACTGGCCGCGGACCTCGGCGAGGGCCGGATCAGGGCCATGGACGAGCACGGCATCCAGATGCAAGTGATCTCGTACACCACGCCGGCGCAACTCGCTCCCTCCGGCCAGGCCGTGGCCCTGACGCGGGCCGCCAACGACCGGCTCGCCCGCGCGATCAAGGCGTATCCGGACCGGCTGAGCGGCTTCGCGGTCCTGCCGTGGCAGGACCCGCAGGCGGCAGCGGCCGAACTGGACAGGTGCGTGGGCGAACTGGGCCTGAAGGGAGTTCTCATCGCGGGCCGCCCCGGGGGGACGTTCCTGGACGACCCGCGGTACGCGCCGGTACTCCGCAAGCTCAGCGAACTGCAGGTGCCCCTCTACGTGCACCCCTACCACCCGTTGCCGCAGGTGCAGGACGCCTACTACGGCGGCTTCTCCCCGGCCGTGAGCTCGTGGCTCTCGCTCGGCGCGTGGGGCTGGCACAACGAGGCCGGCGTGCACGTGCTGCGCCTCATTCTTTCCGGAGCCTTCCAGCGGCACCCCGGCCTCCAGGTCGTCAGCGGCCACTGGGGAGAGATGGTCCCGTTCTTCCTGCAGCGCCTCGACGATGCGCTGCCGCCGAAGACAACCGGTCTGCCGGAGACCATCACCGAGATCTACCGGCGCCATGTGTGGGTCACCCCGAGCGGTATCTGGGGGCTGCCGCACTTCGAGTTCGTGCACAAGGTGGTGGGGGCGGACCGGATCATCTGGTCCGTCGACTACCCGTATCTGGCGCTGGACGGGACGCGCGCGTTCATCGAGGAACTGCCCGTCGGCCACGAGGACCGGGAGAAGATGACGCACCTGAACGCCGAGAAGCTGTTCCGGCTCTAGACGCACCGGCCGCGGGCGTTGCCGGCGGAAGGCCGAAGAGCCCGACGACCGGTAGCCGGTGGGAAGGTTCTCATGGTGGGAGGGTTCTCATTCGGAGCGACCGGTGCCGACGTCCGCGGTGAGCGTGTCCCGGAGTGACGCGGCGACCGCGTGGAGACAGGACGCGAAGTCCTTCCGGCCGTGCGCGTCGATCCACCGGTCGAAGGCGTTCTGCAGGGCGATGGTGGCGAGCTGCGCCACCAGCCTCGCGCTCTCCTCGTCGGCCTGCGCGCTGCCGTCGTCGACGCCTCGCCGCAGGAGCGCGTCATGGATCGCGCCGGTGACCGCGGCGGACTTGGTGCGCTCCCGCTCCTGGAGTTCCGGGCTGGCGGCGATCACGGCCCGGCGTTCGGCGGTGCGGTCGAGGTGTTCGACGAGGGTGCCGCCGACCTGGGCGAGGGCCTCGAGGGTCGCCGACAGCGGGGAGGCGGCCGGGCGGGCGCCGAGGACCGCCTCGTGGATCGCGGCGGGCAGCCGTTCCGAGCCGGCGAACAGCACTTCGCGCTTGTCGGGGAAGTAGCGGAAGTACGAGCGGCGGGTGATCCCGGCCCGCTCGGCGATCTGCGTCACGGTCACGTTGTCGTATCCGTGCTCCGTGTAGAGCTCGAGCGCCGCTCGCGTGAGGCGCTCCTCGGTTCCGGGATCCCATCTGGCCATGGTCTGACGATAACAAGTGACGTCTCAGTGTGTCGTCAGTGCTAGAGTGGGTGATGACACAGTGAGACATCACTTGGCGGCCGGACGACCGCTGCGTTCCCGGAACGACAGGAACAGGAGCAGACCCATGACCGACACCACACCCGGCGCACGGTCCGGAGAGACCGGGGAGATCTGGATCCTCGGCGCCCGCGGTCGGATCGGAGGCGCGGTCGCCGCCCACCTCGCCGCCCAAGGACTCAAGCCGGTCCTGGTCGGACGCGAAAACGGCGGCGACCGGCTGCGCGACACCGCTGCGGACCTCGGCACACGTGCCGTCGTCGTCGACGGCGTCGACGGCATGGCCGCCGAGATCACCCGGCAGCGACCCGCCGTGGTCTTCAACGGCATCGGCAACTACGCCGAGACGGCCTCGCTCCTCGCCCGGGCCTGCATGCCCGGTGGCCACTACCTGGACCTGGCCGCGGACCTGACCGCCGTCCCCCGACTGCTCGACCTGCACGAGGAGGCCGAACGGGCGGGCAGCACGCTGGTGACCGGCTCCGGCTTCGGCGTGCTGGCCACCGAGGCCGTCGTGCTCAGGCTGTGCGAGGACCGCCCGACCCCCGTCGCCGTACGGGTCGACGCCCTGGCCTCCGTGTCCCTCGACGCGGGAGTCGTCGGCGCCGCCTTCGCCGCCTCGGTGATCGACACGTTGACCACCGGCGGCCGCCGCTACTCGGACGGCCGCATGGCCACCTCACGCCTCGGCGCCGATCTCCAGAACCTCACCCTGCCCGACGGCCAGCCGGCGAAGTCCGCGGGCGCTCCCACCGCCGAGCTCCTCGCCGCCCAGCGGGCCAGCAAGGCGCCGTCCGTCACGGTGACCACCGCGATGGCTCCCACCTCGCCCGTCATGCGGGCCCTGGCCCCGGCGGCCGGAAAGCTCCTGTCCATCGAGCCGCTGCGGCGCTTCGCCGTCCGCCGGATGGCCAAGGCCAGGATGAAGGACACCCCGCGCCCGCGCCGGCACTCCTGGGGGCACGCGGTCGTCACCTGGCCGGACGGCACCCGCCGCGAGGGCTGGCTGCGCGCCGACGACGGCATGGACTACACCGCCTCGGTGGCCGCCGCGGTGGCCGCCGGACTCGCCCGGGGCGAGGGCCGGCCGGGCGCCTACACACCCGGCGCCCTGTTCGGCGCGGGCCTCGCCGAGCGGGCGGGCGGACAGTTCCTCCTCCCCGACACGGCCCGCCCCGCTCCGGGCGGGACAGTCCTCGGCTGAGCGGGCACGGCCGGACGCGCCCGGGACCCGGCCCGAGCGGCTCGGGAGACGGGCGGTCAGCTGCGGAGGCCGCCCGACGCGGTCAGCCGTTCGCCGGTGACCCACCGGGCGTCGTCCGACGCGAAGAAGACCGCCACCCGCGCCAGGTCTTCGGGCCGGCCGAGGCGCCCGAGCGGGGTGCGCTGGACCATCTCCGCCTCGGCCGCACTCCCGATGAAGCCGGCCGCGTGGATACCCTCCGTCTCCACACCGCCCGGGGCCAGGGTGTTGACCGTGATCCCGCGGGAACCGAGCTCGGCCGCCAGCACGCGCGTCAGGGCGTCGACGGCGCCCTTGGTGGCGGCGTACACCGCCATACCGGGTACCGCGCGAGCGCTGTCCAGAGATCCGATGTTGATGATCGCGCCACCTTCGGGGCCGAAGTGCTTGAGCGCCTCTTGAGCAGTGAGAATCGGGCCGAGGACGTTGACGGAGAGCTGGCGGTCGATCCGCTCCGGGGTGGCCGACTCGAACGGCTCCGGGAAGTAGACCCCTTCATTGTTCACGAGAACGTCGAACCGGCCGTATGCGGCCACCGTCTCGGTGAGCAACCGCTCCACGTCCGCGGCGTCGGACACGTCGCCCTGCACCGCGACGGCGGACCCGCCGCGGGCCCGGATACCGCGCACCACGCGCTCCGCGTCACCGGCGCCCGCGGCGTAGTTGACCACGACGGACGCGCCGGCCGCGGCGAACTCCCTCGCGATCCCCGCACCGATGCCCTTGGACGCACCGGTCACGAGCGCGACCTTCCCTTCGAGCCTTCGCGCGGATGCCCGCGGAACCGTCTCGTCCTCGCTCGACCCGACCGTTCGACGGCCCATGATGCTCATCCCCGTCCGTGAGATGTCCGTGAGAGCGAGCCTTTCGGACGGACGTCTTCCGACAGACGTCTTCCGACCGAAACGACGACTCACTCGCTGAATGCGCCAGAGGCCCGTCGCACAGGCCTCATCCGGCGTTCCCGGACGGTAGAGCCCACGCAGCCATGCAAGCAAATAATGCCAATGCATGATTGACATAGACTTCTTCTATACACTCTTTCTCTATACCGTGCGGGTGCGTCACACCACGGCCAGCCGGTCCACCAGCAGTTCCACCCGCCGCCCCGCGTCCTCCGGCGGCAGCCGGCCCGCCCGGGTCAGGGTGGCCAGGCCGTGCAGGGCCGCCCAGAACACCTCGGTGAACAGGCCCGGACGGACGCCGTCCCCGGCGACCTCGCCGAGGCTCTCCAGCAAGGCGGCGAAGGCGTCCTTCAGCGGCTCGGGGGTGTCCTCCCGCGCGAACGCCAGGCCGCCGTCGAGCCGGAACATGGCGTCGTAGACCGCCGGGTTGCCCTCGGCGAAGTCGAGGTAGGCGCGGGCCAGCGCGGTGACCCGGGCGCGGGGGCCGTCCGCGACGGCGGTCGCGCCCCGCAGCGCCGCGGCCATCTCAGCGGCACCCTCGAGAGCGACGGCGCCGATGATCTCGCGCTTGCCGCGGAAGTGGCTGTAGAGGACGGGCTGGCTGTACTCGATGCGCTCGGCG
Organism: Streptomyces olivaceus; assembly: GCF_000721235.1. Taxonomy (GTDB): domain Bacteria; phylum Actinomycetota; class Actinomycetes; order Streptomycetales; family Streptomycetaceae; genus Streptomyces; species Streptomyces olivaceus. The sequence continues at coordinate 43,427 of NZ_JOFH01000041.1, read as the reverse complement.
AGCCGGCGGGTGGTGACCGCGTCCCAGCCCTGCTGCTCGGCGAGTTCGCGGGCGGTCGCCACGATGAGGCGCTCACGGCCCGCCCGTTCACGCTCCTTGCGTTCCTGTACCGACATGAGCCGATCCTAGCACCGCTAGACAATCGAGCGCCGACAAGATTAGCGTTGCTCCATCTCCTAGCGCCGCTAGATCAATGTCCGGAACCGGAACCGGAACCCGAATCTGATCCGGAAAGGATCACCATGCTCACCGCACTAGAGGTATTCACCACCGTGACCGTCGGGCTCATGGTGGGAGTGGAGTTCTCCGTCGCCTTCGTCATCAACCGGATCCTCGACGCCCTCCCCGAGGACAGCGCCCTGCTCGGCCGCGCCCACGGGGGCCGGATGCTCGGCGCCCTGATGCCGGTCTGGTACATCGCCTCGCTCGCGCTCAGCGCCGTCTGGGCCATCGCCGCATGGGGCGAATCCGCCGCGAAGCTCGTCGTCGTCGCCGCAGCGCTGCTGCTCCTGAGCGTGATCATGTCGGTCGCGCTGCTCGTCCCCATCAACAACCGGGGCAAGACCTGGACACCGGAGAACCGCCCCGACGACTGGAAGGAACAGGCGACTCGCTGGGACCGCTACCACTACGCCCGCGTCGCCGTCATCATCGCCGCCTTCACCCTGCTCGCCGCCGCCCTGGCGTGAGCACCCTGTCCATCAGGCGGTCGGGCAGGAACCGGGCGAGAGGGACGATGAAGGCGGCGTCCGTGCCGAGCGTGTAGCGCGTGCGCGGCCGAGCGGCCGTGACCACTCGGGCGACCTTGGCTCCGGCCTTCGCCGCGGGCAGGGCACGCTTGAGGAAGGCGGCGTTCGAGGCGACGGTCGACCTGACGAGATCACCGTAGAGACGCTGATGCTCGGCACCCATCCTGTCGGCAAGCCCGAGGGAGATGTCTCCGCTGTGAGCGGCCATCTCGGTCTGCACGCCGCCCGGTTGGACGACCACCACCTGGATGCCCTGCGCCTTGACCTCGCGGCGCAGGGCGTCGCTGGCGGCTTCGAGCGCGAACTTCGTCCCCGCGTACGCGCCGAAGATCGGGAGGGCGGCCACCCCGCCCACGGAACTGATGTTGACGATCCGGCCCCGGCTCTTCCGCAGAAACGGCAGGAGTTTCTGGATGACGGCGACGTGCCCGAACAGGTTCACCTCGAACTGCTCACGCCACGTCTCCAACGGCAGCGCCTCGACCGGCGCGTTGACCTCGATCCCGGCGTTGTTGACGAGCGCCCGCAGCACACGCCCCTCGGGGTCGCCGGCGACCCGCTCCGCGAGGGCGTCGATGTGCCCGGCCACGGTGATGTCCAGGGTGACCGGCTCGACACCCTCCCCCCGGACGGCGTCCGCCTCCTGCTCGGTACGCACCCCGGCAAGAACGTGGTAGCCCAACGAGGCGAGTTCGCGCGCCGTCGCGGCCCCGATCCCCGTCGACGCCCCGGACACAACGACGAGTTCGTTCTTACGCGCAGGGGGCATGACGGGAACGCCTTTCAGGGAGCGTGCACACGCCGACTCGACGAGCCGCCGCGAGTACCGGACACCCTCTGAATGTAGACACCGGCAACACGGTAGTCAATGACAACATCATCCAGGACGCGGGCAGCTCACTGCGGCCCAACAGCAACCTCGGCCCACACGGTCAGCCCTCCACCCGTACGCCCCGTCCCCCACCGAGTGGCCAGCGCATCAGTGATCAGCAGCCCCCGCCCGCCCTCGCACTCCGCTCCGGACACACCGGCCGACGCCGAGACCACCGGCTCACCACCGCCCTTGCCGTCGTCGGTCACGCCGACCGTGACGACGCCGGCGGTGAGGACACAGGTGACCACGACCGCAGGGCTGCCCGTGTGCTCCAGCGCGTTGGCGACGAGCTCGCCGGTGATGGCCACAAGGTCGTCCGCCGTGCCGGTCGACAGACCCCACGACCGGCAGGTGTCACGGACGTAGTGCCGTGCGGCACGAGCGGAGGCGAGGTCCTCGCCGGGGAGGGTGAGCAGGCCGTACGCAAGGACGGCCGGCGAAGCCCCGTCCGCCGGAACCGGCTCTTCCTCTCCTGGACGAGTTCCTCGGGATGCGGCGATGAACAGGGCATCCGCGAGCGCGTCCGCCAACTGGGCGGCCAGCCGGTGCAGTTCTTCGAACTCCGGTCGACACTCCTCCAGCACGTACAGCGCCCGACCCAGCAGCCGCTCCCCCAGCCCGAGCTGTACCGCTTCCATATGGTCCGCGAGCCGGGAAACGGGCCCAGTCCCGTCCGTGAAGAGCACGGCACTCCGCCCGTGCACGCCGACCCCGGGCAGGACCCGCACCTGATCCGTGCCGTCGCTCATGACGCCGCCACGCAAGCGTGGATGTCACGGGTGTCAAGGTCGACGCCGTACGTGGCACACCAGAGGATGTCGCGACGCAGCCGCTGGATGCGCATTTTCTCCTCGTGCTCATACGCGGCCAGGTAGGGCCTGACAAGTGGAGTGGAAGATCCGTCGATGCACTCGTGCGAACGCGGGACGGCGTTGAAAGGGCCATAGCGCGGAGATGACATGGCGCACTCACCCGCCGAGACCTCTGCAGTGCGTCCTTCCAGCGGTCTGCCCGTTCGACGCCCCCAGGGGAGGGCCACCCCTCGCAGCCAACGGATCAGGGATCGCGCCAACCCACTCATGTCTTCAACTCCTCGTCGCAGAGAAACGATGCGAGGGAAAACTCTCATGGGAATCCCGTAGCGGGCTGTTCCATGAGAGGAGTTCACTGATGTGGGTGATGAGAACTCGAATTTTCGGCCGCTGCTGCAGAGGGCCAATAAGGTCACGCCCGCTGGCCGCCCCTTGGCCGCCGCGCACAGACACAAGTGGAAGGGACACGAGATGAGTGCCACACAGACGGGCCCGGCAGGTCGCATGCAGATCGCACGAGGGCTGACCTCTCTTCGTGAACGCTGTGGCCTCACCCAGACACAAGTGGCGGCACGCGCGGGTGTCAGCACCACGACGGTCAGCCGGTATGAAGCGTGGCAGGACCGCGCCCGTATCCGCTGGGCCACGGTGAAGGCTCTGGCGGACGCATGCGACGCCACCCCTCAGGAACGCGAGGCCCTCGTAGCGGTCGCCAAGTCCCAGGCCGACGGCTGGTGGGTCGGCAACAGCGCGGTCCCGGACTGGCTGGACCCGCTCGTCTCATTCGAACAGGAGGCGGCATACGAGCACGTCTTCGCGAACACGGTCATTCCAGGACTGCTGCAGACGCGGGAGTACGCCCTCGCCATCCATCAAGCCAGAGAAGTCCGCAGTCCGAACGACAGCATCGAGCGGATGGTGGAAGCACGGATACAACGCCAGAGCATCCTCATGCGCGACCCAGCAGTGCACCTATGGGTGGTCCTGGACGAGGCGGTGCTTCGCAGGACGGTTGGAAACAGCGACGTCATGATTCAGCAGCTCAAGCATCTTCACGAGACGGCGGAGAGTCCCAACGTCGACATCCAGGTCCTGCCGTTCAGCGCGGGAGCACACGCCGCCGGTGCCGGGCACTTCGTAGTTCTCGGACGCGACGACGAACGGGAGCCCCTCAACTCCATGGCAGTCGTGTACATCGAGATGCGGCGCCGCGGGGTATACCTCGATGACGCGGAGGACGTCAGTGCCTATAAGTTGACGTTCGACTACCTTCGTTCTCAGGCTGCCGACGTCTCCACGTCGTCGCGGCTGGTCACCAGAACACGACAGGAGCTGTCCTCATGACCGGCATAGCGCCTTCCCTGATCGATCACAGCGGTTTGGAGTGGTTCAAGAGCAGCTACAGCGGCGGCGAGGGCAACGAGTGCGTCGAAGTCGCCGCCCAAAGTTCATGTGTAGGCGTGCGGGATTCGAAGTCGACTGGCGCGATCCTCACCTTCTCCGCTGACGCGTTCACCACGTTCGTCGAGAGCCTGGGGTCCCATCGATAGCGTTCACACGTCTGAGATACCTCCCGCTACCGTGAACCAACATCCGGAGAGGAGCGCCTCTGCCATGACTGCGGACCCTGCAGACTCAGGTCAGTCCCATCTCCCCTCCATGCGCACCATCGGTGAACTGCGCGCCGCCCTCACCATGGGCTACGGCTTCCCCAGCGACGCCGACGATTTCGAGGCCGAGCTGGCCCGCGAGATCAACCGTGCCGCCCCCGCCGATCTTTCCGGTGTCGTCCGCCTAGTGGAAGAGTTCCGCGGTCGGGTAATCACTCACCAGGATCCGGCCTTCAGCCCCTCCGTCGCCGCAGCCGTCGCAGAGATTCAGGCGACGCGGAGGGCTGGCCGGTGACCGATGGCCGGGAGTAGACGGTTGCCGAGATCACACAAGAGGCCCGTGCTCGCTGCCTGCGTCTCGGGGCAGGAGCCGTGGAAGCCGTCGAGTCGCTGTGCGCCGAGTTGGAGAAGAATCCGACACTGGGTCGAAGGGCACGCAGCGCTGTCGGGAGTATGAAGCTTCACACCACCCGGATCGAAGGGACGGACGCTCGTCCTCCTTTCAGCGTTACCTACGTGTACGACGCGCCACCGCCCGAACCTGGGCTGATCCGCGTCGCTTTGCTCTCGCCCGTCCGATTCGCCGGTGGCGACACGGAATTCGGACGGCCTTCCACGCTCGCCCCGGCCCGCCCGGGAGCCGCGTCGTCCCGCCGGGTCTCCTTTGGGCCACCAAACGGAAACATCCGCACCGCTGTTCACTTTGTACGCATAGGCTGCAACCGCACACGCTTCTGAACGCGTTCAAGAGGGTGTACGGAAGGGCTTACGGGGATCTGGCGGGAGGGGACTGCCGATGGGCAGGGGGGTGAAGGTCGCCGTCATAGGCGGGGTGTTCGCCGTGATGGTGGGCGGGGCCGGGTACGGCGCCTACAACGTCGTCTCGGCGTTGGGCGGTGACGGGGACGGCGGGTCGTCGGCCCGGAGCGGGCCGCCGAGCGCGGACGAGGTCGAGGAGACCACGGAGAAGTTCTTCACGGCCTGGGAGAAGGGCGACGCCACCACCGCGGCGTCGTACACGAACAACTCCTCGGTCGCCGGGACGCTGTTGACGGCCTACGGCGACGACGCGCACATCGGCGGCGTCGAGATCACGCCGGGCACGGCGAGCGGGGCCTCCGTACCGTTCTCGGTGAAGGCGAAGGTGACCTTCGAGGGGACGACCAAGCCGCTGAGCTACGAGAGCAGGCTGACCGTGGTGCGCGGGGAGAGCAGTGGGCGGGCGCTGGTCGACTGGGCGCCGTCCGTCGTGCATCCCGAGCTGAAGGACGGCGACACCCTCGTCACCGGGGAGTCCGCGACGCCGCAGATCGAGGCCGTCGGGCGGGACGGCGACGTGCTGAGCAAGGAGAAGTACCCCTCGCTCGGGCCGGTCCTCGCCACGTTGCGGGAGCGGTACGGGTCGAAGGCCGGCGGCACGCCCGGCGTCGAGCTGGCCGTCCGGCACGCGGCCGAGGAGGCGCCGGACACCCCGCTGCTGACGCTGACCGAGGGCGAGCCCGGCAAGCTGCGCACGACGCTCAGCGCGGGCGTGCAGGCGGCGGCCGAGAAGGCGGTGAAGCGGTACGGCGAGTCGTCCGTCGTCGCCGTGCGGCCGAGCAGCGGGGAAGTGCTGGCCGTCGCCAACAACCGCAAGGACGGGTTCAACGCCGCCTTCCAGGGGCGGGTCGCGCCCGGGTCCACCATGAAGATCATCACCGCCGCCATGCTCATCGACAACGGCGTGGCCTCGATGAACGAACCCGCGCCCTGTCCGGACACGGCGACCTGGCAGAGCCAGACCTTCAAGAACCTCACCGGCATGAAGGCCAACCCGGGCGCCACGCTCGCCAACACCTTCCTGCGCTCCTGCAACACCGGCTTCGTCAAGCTCGTCGACGAGAAGCCGCTCACCGACTCCTCGCTGACCGAGGAGGCCCAGAAGCGCTTCGGACTCGGGCAGGACAACTGGCAGACCGGCGTCGTCTCCTTCGACGGCAGCGTCCCCGCCTCCGGCGGCCCGGACCGCGCCGCCAACGCCATCGGCCAGGGCCAGGTGCAGATGAACCCGCTGAACATGGCCTCCGTGACGGCGACCGCGATCACCGGCGAGTTCCGCCAGCCGTACCTGGTCGCCTTCGGCCTGGACGACCGGAAGCCGGCCACCGCCGAGGGCCTGCCGCAGGGCACGGCGGACCAGCTCAAGCAGATGATGCGGCTCACCGCCACCCAGGGCACCGCCGTGGCCGCCATGTCCGGGCTCGGCGGCGACGTCGGCGCCAAGACCGGGTCGGCCGAGGTCGACGGACAGACCACCTCCAACAGCTGGTTCACCGGCTTCCGCAACGACGTCGCGGCGGCGGCGATGACCGAGGAGGGCGGCCACGGCGGCGACGCGGCCGGGCCGATCGTCGCAGATGTGCTACGAGCCGGGGGTTAGGCGGCTCTCCGGGAGACCGGGCGGCGTTCAAGCCCCTACTGTGGGCGGGTCGTTGGAAGTGGAAGAAGAAGAGGCAGGCACCGGGACGGAGGCTCCTTGAGCCTTCGGGGGCCGGGCATCGCGGAGGAACGGGACGCAGTGGTCAGCAGAAGGGGCGCCGGCGAGCGGCGCAGGACGAAACCCGCCGTGATCGGCGGGGTGGCCGCGGTGCTCGTGGCCGGCGCCGGTTTCGGTGCCTACGCGGTGTACGGCGGTGAGGCCGAGGCCGAGGACACCGCGCGGACCAAGTCCGCGGCGGCCCAGGAGAAAGTGAAGACGGGCCCCCTGACCGCCACCGAGGTCACCGGCACGGCCGAGCGGTTCCTGACCGCCTGGCAGCAGGGCGACGTGACCGCCGCGGCCGACGCGACCGACGACGCCGAGGCCGCGAAGGCCCTGCTCACCGGCTACACCAAGGACGCCCGCATCAAGGACGTCACCCTCACCGCGGGCACCCCGGCCGAGGGCAAGGTCCCGTTCTCCGTCAAGGCCACGGTCGCCTACGAGAAGACGTCGAAGCCGCTGACGTACGACAGCGCGCTGACCGTCGTCCGCCGGGACGGCGACGGCGAGCCCCGCGTCGACTGGCACGCCGCCGTCGTCCACCCCGAGCTGAAGGACGGCGACAAGCTGGTCACCGGCAAGGCCGGGGACCCGCCCGTCAAGGCCCTGGACCGGGACGGGGGCGAGCTGACCACCGACACGTACCCCTCGCTCGGCACCGTCCTGGACTCCCTGCGCGAGAAGTACGGCGACAAGGCGGGCGGCAGCCCCGGCATCGAACTGCGCGCCGTCCGCGGGGAGAAGAACGGCGGGGACGAGGGCGGCAAGAAGGAGAAGGCGGGGGCCGAGAAGACCCTGCTGGAGCTGAGCAAGGGCACGCCGGGCACCGTGAAGACGACGCTCGACCCCGCTCTCCAGGCCGCCGCCGAGAAGCAGGTGGACGGCAAGAAGCAGGCGTCGGTGGTGCTGCTGCGCGCCTCCACCGGTGAGATCCTCGCCGCCGCCAACGGCGGCCACGGCTTCAACACCGCGTTCCAGGGCTCGCTGGCCCCGGGTTCCACGATGAAGGTCATCACCGCCTCGATGCTGCTCGAGAAGGACCTGGCGTCCGTGAACGAGCAGCACCCGTGCCCCAAGTACTTCACCTACGGCGGCTGGAAGTTCCAGAACGACGACGAGTTCGAGATCAAGGACGGCACCTTCAAGGCGAGCTTCGCCCGCTCCTGCAACACCGCCTTCATCAGCCAGGCCCCGGAGCTGAAGGACGACGACCTGACCAAGCAGGCCAAGGAGGTCTTCGGCCTGTCGATGGACAACTGGTCGGTCGGCGTCTCCACCTTCGACGGCCGGGTGCCGGTGCAGAGCCAGGCGCAGATGGCCGCCTCCCTCATCGGGCAGGGCGGGGTCCGGATGAACCCGCTGAACATGGCGTCGGTCTCCGCGACCGTGAAGTCGGGCAGCTTCCACCAGCCGTACCTGGTCGCCCCGTCGGTCGACGGCCGCAAGCTCGCCACGGCCTCCCGCACGATGTCCGGCGCCACCCTCGGCGCGCTGCGCGAGCTGATGTCCTACACCGCCGCGGCCGGCACCGCCGCCGAGGCGATGGCCGGGGTCGGCGGTGACATGGGCGCCAAGACCGGCTCCGCGGAGGTCGACGGGCAGGAGAAGCCCAACGGCTGGTTCACGGCGTACCGGGGCGATGTCGCCGCGGCCGGCGTCGTACAGCAGGGCGGCCACGGCGGCGAGACCGCGGGCCCGATCGTCGCGGCCCTCCTCAAGCAGGCCGGCTGACCCACGGCGCCGGCCCGACCGGTGGCACTCAGTGGGCCACCGGTTGGGCCGGCGCCGTGTAGGTGCGGCGCAGGAACCGCATGAGCGCCTTGGTCTCGAACTGGACCACCGAGCAGCCGTGCGGCGAGTGGAACTCGACGACCGACTGCACCCGCCCGCACGGCCACACCCGTACGTCGCCCGTCCCGGCGGGCGCCCGCAGGCCCTGTTCGAGCAGGGCGCGGGAGAACGTCCACTCCCGGACGCCGGAGGCGCCGCCGCGGCCGGGCAGGGCGACGCACACTCTGCGCGGGTCGTGGTCGGGGTCGTAGCGCAGTACGACGGGTATCGCTCCGTCGTCCTGGTCGGGGAGGTCCGCGTCCGTCAGGATGTGGGCTCGTGCGTACTGTTCGACTACGGACATCGGATCGCCCCTCACGCTCTGCCACCTACGCGGAACCGTTGCGTCCACCCCCTTTCCAATGTCCCATATTTCCCGGGTCACGCCCTGCGAGCCGTATCTCACATGTGAGGTCCGCGTGAGGTCGGTGCGGGATCGGCGCACGACCAGCCTTTGCCTCGCTCTTGCGAACGGGTTGCAATAGGCCTCTACTATCAGACCGTGCATGTACCTGACGGATTCATCAACGCCCCGACGTCCGCCGTCACCGGAGTCGTCGCCGCCGGCGCCGTCGCGGTCAGCCTGCGTGGCGCGCGGCGCGAACTGGACGAGCGGACCGCGCCCCTGGCGGGCCTGGTCGCGGCGTTCATCTTCGCGGTGCAGATGCTGAACTTCCCCGTCGCGGCCGGGACCAGCGGACATCTGCTGGGCGGCGCGCTCGCCGCCATCCTCGTGGGCCCGTACACGGGCGTCCTGTGCGTGTCCGTCGTCCTGCTCATGCAGGGCATCCTCTTCGCCGACGGCGGCCTGACCGCGCTCGGCGTGAACATCACCGACATGGCGATCGTCACCACGGTCGTCGCCTACGCCCTCTTCCGGGGACTGGTGAAGGTACTGCCGCGCACCCGCCGCTCGGTCACCGTCGCCTCCTTCGTCGCCGCCCTCGTCTCCGTCCCGGCCGCCGCCCTCGCCTTCACGTTCCTGTACTGGATCGGCGGCACCACCGACGTCGCCATCGGCAAGGTCGCCACCGCGATGATCGGCGTGCACGTGCTCATCGGCATCGGCGAGGCCGCGATCACCGCGCTGACGGTCGGCGCCGTCGTCGCCGTACGCCCGGACCTCGTGTACGGGGCGCGGGGCCTGGGGCAGCGGCTCAAGCTGCGGGTGAACGGCGAGCTGGTCGACGCCCCCTCCGACACCGGGCCGGCTCCCGCCCCCGTCGCCGCCCGCTCGCACCGCAAGGTGTGGATCACCGGCCTCGTCGCCTCCCTGGTCCTCGCCGGGTTCGTCAGCTTCTACGCCTCCGCCGATCCCGACGGCCTGGAGAAGGTCGCCTCCGACAAGGGCATCGACGAGAAGGCCGAGGAGCACGCGAACGCCGACTCGCCGCTCGCCGACTACGGCGTCGAGGACATCGCCGACGCCCGCGTCTCCGGCGGCCTCGCGGGCGTGATCGGCGTCGGCGTCACGGTCGTCGCGGGGAGCGCGGTGTTCTGGGCGGTGCGCAGGCGGCGCAGCGACGACACCTCCCCGAGCAGCACGGAAACGACCGTCTAGGTGGGCTCGGGACACGCGCACCGGCTCTACCGGCACGGCCACTCCCCCGTGCACGGCCTGCCGCCGCACACCAAGCTCGCCGCGACCTTCGCCTTCGTGGTCGTCGTGGTGTCGACGCCGCGCGAGGCGATGTGGGCCTTCGGGCTGTACGCGCTGCTGCTGGCGGCGGTGGCGTACGCGGCCCGCGTCCCGGCGTCCTTCCTGCTCAAGCGGCTGCTGATCGAGGTGCCGTTCGTCGCGTTCGCGGTGCTGATGCCCTTCGTGGCCGAGGGCGAGCGGGTCGGCGTACTCGGCGTGTCGCTGAGCGTCAACGGCCTGTGGGGCGCCTGGAACGTGCTGGCCAAGGGCACCCTGGGCGTCGCCGCCTCCGTGCTCCTGGCCTCCACCACCGAGCTGCGCGCCCTGCTGCTCGGCCTCCAGCGGCTGCGGCTGCCGCCGCTGCTGGTGCAGATCGCGTCGTTCATGATCCGGTACGGGGACGTGATCGCGGACGAGATGCGGCGGATGCGGATCGCCCGGGAGTCACGCGGCTTCGAGGCGCGGGGAGTACGGCACTGGGGCGTGCTCGCCAAGTCGGCCGGCGCCCTCTTCATCCGCTCCTACGAACGCGGCGAGCGCGTCCACCTGGCCATGGTCAGCCGCGGGTACGCCGGTTCGATGCCGGTCATCGACGAGGCGACCGCGTCCCGGGCGCAGTGGTCGTACGCGCTGGCCCTCCCGTGTGCGGCGCTGGTGGTCTGTCTGCTGGGATGGACCCTGTGACCGACCCTGTGACCGGCCCTGTGACCGGCCCCGCGAGTGAACCCGTCGCCGACGTGCCCGCCTCCCTCGACGTCTCCGGGCTGGCCTTCGCCTATCCCGACGGGCACCAGGCCCTGTTCGGCGTGGACTTCTCCGTCGCGCGCGGCGAGCGGGTCGCGCTGCTCGGGCCGAACGGCGCGGGCAAGACGACCCTGGTCCTGCACCTCAACGGCATCCTGACCGGCGGCACCGGCACGGTCGCCGTCGCCGGACTGCCCGTCGACCGGCGGAACATGGCCGAGATCAGGCGCCGGGTCGGCATCGTCTTCCAGGACCCCGACGACCAGCTGTTCATGCCGACCGTGCGCGAGGACGTGGCGTTCGGGCCGGCGGCGGCCGGGGCGAAGGGGGCGGACCTGGAGGCCCGCGTGGACCGGGCGCTGGGCCTGGTCGGCATGGCGGAGTTCAAGGACCGGCCCCCGCACCATCTCTCCTTCGGCCAGCGTCGCCGGGTGGCGGTGGCGACCGTGCTCGCCATGGAGCCCGAGATCCTGGTCCTGGACGAGCCCTCCTCCAACCTCGACCCCGCCTCGCGCCGCGAACTCGCCGACATCCTGCGCGCGCTGGACGTCACGGTCCTGATGGTCACGCACGACCTGCCCTACGCGCTGGAGCTGTGCCCCCGCGCCCTGATCCTCAGCGACGGCGTGATCGCGGCGGACGGCCCGACGGCGGAGCTGCTGGCGGACGACGGGCTGATGCGCGCGCACCGGCTGGAACTGCCCTTCGGCTTCGACCCCCGCTCGGTGCCGGCACGCAACTGAACACGCGCGGCGGAACACCCGCGACCGAACCGCACAACCCACCCCGGGGGAGGAATCACGGGCGGTCGGTGGCGGTTGCACCCACTGTCACGGGAGAACGTCGCGGGCGAACGTCGCGGGCGAATGTCGCGGGCGAACGGAAGGGACGTACAGAGGTGAGCGTGGACGTGCACGGCACAGTCGCCGAGGGCTTCGAGCCGGTCAGGGACGCGTTCGTACGCAATTTCACGGTGCTCGGCGACCGGGGCGCGGCGGTCGCCGTCTACCGGGACGGCCGCAAGGTCGTCGACCTGTGGGGCGGCAGCCGGGACATCGACGGCATCGAGCCGTGGCGCCGGGGCACCGCGCAGGTCGTGCGCTCGGCGACCAAGGGTGTCGCCGCCGCCGTACCGCTGCTGCTGCACCAGCGCGGCGAGCTGGACCTGGACGCACCGGTGGGCGAGTACTGGCCGGAGTTCAAGGCGCACGGCAAGGAGCGGGTGCTGGTGAGGCACGTGCTGAACCACCGAGCGGGACTGCCGGTGCTCGACCGGCCGCTCGGCTCCGGGGACGCGCTGGACCCGCTGCGGGGCCCGCAGGCCGTCGCCGCCCAGACACCGGTCTGGGAACCCGGCACCGACCACGGCTACCACGCGCTGACCTACGGCTGGCTGCTCGACGAACTGGTCCGCCGGGTGACGGGCGGGCGCGGCGCCGGCCGGTGGATCGCGGACGAGATCGCCCGCCCGCTGGACCTGGACCTGTGGGTGGGGCTGCCCCCGGCGGAGGAGGCGGCCGGCCGGACCGGGCGCGTCGGCCCGCTGGCGGAGCCCGAGCCGTCCGGCAACGGTCCCCGCCTGCGCCCCAGGCGCAACGTGACCGAGGCCTACGAGGACCCGGAGTCCCTGACCCGGCGCGCCTTCGCCGCGATCACGCCCTTCCCCGACCAGAACGACCCGGCGTACCGCGCGGCGGCCCTGCCGGCGACCAACGGCATCGCGACGGCGGACGGGCTGGCCCGGTTCTACGCGGCGCTGATCGGCGAGGTCGACGGCGTGACGCGGCGGGTACGGCTCTTCGACCCGGCGACCATGGAGCGGGCCCGCGCCGAGGAGTCCGCCGGTCCGGACCGCGTGCTGGTGGTGAACACCCGCTTCGGCCTCGGCTACATGCTGCACGGCGGCGCGTCGCCGTTCCTGTCCCCGGGCTCCTTCGGCCACCCGGGCCGCGGCGGCGCCCTGGGCTTCGCCGACCCGGAGGCGGGCGTAGCCCTGGGCTACGTCACCAACGGCTTCCGCAAGACCGTGACGGCGGACCCGCGGGCGCAGGCGCTGGTCCGGGCGGTCCGGACGTCGCTCGACGCGGGCGACGACGCGGACTGAGCAGCCCTTCCGCACAGCCCTTTCGCACAGCCCTTTCAGACAGCCGTTTCAGACAGTCCTCTCACACGTGGATCGGGTGGGAGGTCCGCCCCGACGCCGAGTCGATCTCCTCGTGCGCCTTGGTGAGCAGGCGCATCGCGAGCTCGTTCAACGCGCGGGCCCCCGCGACCTCCTCACCGACCCGTGGCTGCCGGGAGTCCGCCCGGTGCCGGCTGGCGCGGCCGTGCGCGCGGACCTCGGTGCCGTCGGGGAGCCGCACCATCGCGACCGCCCGCGTGTGCTGGTCGTCGTCCTCCGTGAACTCCAGCTCGACATGCCATCCCACTGCGGTGTGCATCATGACGATCACCTCCGGAACACCTCCTTCCAGGGTGCGCCTCAGGACGTCACTCCGCACGCATCGGGGAGGGCGGGTGGTCACGCGGAGGGTTCGCGCACGTCCACGAGGGTGGCGCCGGCGGTGGCGACGAGGTCCTTGGGCTGCATCGGGAAGACGGCGTACGGGGTGCCGGCGGCGGCCCAGACGACGTCGTGCGCGAGCAGCGAGCGGTCGGCGAGGACGCGGGTGCGGGTACGGTGTCCGAAGGGCGGTACGCCGCCGATCGCGTACCCGGTCGTCTCCCGCACGACGTCGGCCTTGGCCCGCGTGACCTTCCCGGCGCCGAGTTCCTCGCGGACCCGGTCCAGGTCGACGCGGGAGGCGCCGTCCATGAGGACCAGGACGGGGACGCCGTCCGCGGCGAAGATGAGCGACTTGCAGATCTGGCTCAGCTCGCACCCGATGGCGGCGGCGGCCTCGGCGGCGGTCCGCGTGGCCTCCGGGAACCGCCGGGCCCGTCCGGCCAGTTCCCCGAGCCCGAGCTCCCGCAGGGCGGCGGCGAAACGGGGGTGGGCGGCGGGGGCTTCGTGAGCGTCGTCGGTGGTGGTGGTCATGGTCCGCACGGTAGCGATAAGGCAGGGGCCGCGGCGAACGGTAATCACACGCCGCCGCCACACCCCACCGCTCGGACACCGCCCCTGCTATCCGCGGACGCTGTGGACGGGCTGGGCGCCGGACCAGGTCAGTGCCGTGGAGCCCCAGGTCAGTCCGCCGCCGAACGCGGTGAGCAGGAGCCGGTCGCCGCGCGTCACGCGGCCCTCCCGTACGCCGTGGGCGAGCGCGAGCGGGATGGAGGCCGCGGCCGTGTTGCCCACCTCCTCGATGTTCGTGATCACCCGCTCCTCGGGCAGCCCCAGGCGCTTGGCCACCGATGCGAGGATGCGGATGTTGGCCTGGTGCCCGACGAACGCGTCGACGTCCTCCGCGTCCCATCCGGCCTCCTTCAGGACGCGCAGGGCCGAGTCGGTCATCCCGGGGACGGCCTGTACGTACACCTCGCGGCCACGCATGCTCAGATACCGTTCGCCCGGGGCGACAGTGATCAGGTCGCGTCCGTCCCCGTCGCTGCCGAGGTCGTGGTGGAGGACGGCGCCGGGGTCCGTCCGGCTGCCGGGCTCCAGGAACACGGCTCCCGCACCGTCGCCGAAGATGATCGCCGTGCCCCGGTCGTCCGGGTCGGTGATCGTGGAGTACAGGTCGGCCCCGATGACCAGCGCGCTCCGGCAGGTGCCCGCGGCGATCATGGCCGAGGCGGTGGACAGCGCGTAGACGAAACCGGAGCAGACCGCCGCCAGGTCGAAGGCGGCCGCCCCGGAGAGACCCAGCGCACGGGCCACGGACGGGGCGGTGGCGGGGCAGGCCCGGTCGGGTGTGGTGGTGGCCACCACCACCAGGTCGCACGAGGTGCGCCCGGCGGAGGCGAGGGCGTTCCCGGCGGCGGTGGTGGCCAGATCGCCCGTCGAGATGCCCTCGGCCGCGATCCGGCGGGTCGCTATGCCGGTGCGTCCGTGGATCCACTCGTGCGACGTGTCCAGGCGCGCGGCCAGGTCGTCATTGGTCACGTTCCGTGCGGGCAGACACGTGCCGAGGCCGGCCAGGACGGCACACCGGTCGGACGGACGCTGATCGGACGGAGGCTGTGGCATCGGTCTCCTCGGTTCTCGTCGCGGCGCGGGCGACGGCGGGGGCGAGATGAATCATGGTGACGATCTCCGGCAGCGAGACGAGGGCGAACGGACCGCGACCGCCCTCCTCACCGGCCCCGTGGACCGTCGGGCCGGGGCCGGTGGGGCGCGTCATGTGCCCAGTACCAGCGCGCAGTTGGCGCCGCCGAAACCGAGGGAGGTGCTGACGGCGTACCGCAGGTCCGCGGCTCTCTCCCGTCCGGTGACGAGGTCCAGCCCGCTCAGCTCCGGGTCGACGGACCGGGTGTGCGCGGTCGGCGGTACAACGCCGGCCCCGAGCGAGCGCAGGGTCAGCACCGCCTCGACGGCACCGGCCGCGCCCAGCGAGTGCCCGAGCACCCCCTTGTTGGCGGTGACCGGAGGCCGGTGCGGAAACACCCGGTTGATCAGACGGCCCTCGACGCGGTCGTTGTACGGGGTCGACGTGCCGTGCGCGTTGACGTGGTCGACGTCCCGCGCGTCGAGCCGGGCATCCGCCAGCGCCTCCCGCACCGCTGCCTCCGCGCCGGCACCGTCCGGATGCGGCTGGACGGGGTGGTGCGCGTCGGTGGTGCAGCCGTGGCCCAGAACGCTGCCCAGCCGCGGCGCGTCTCTGCGACGGGCGTCCTCCTCACGTTCCAGCACGACGGCGGCGGCGCCCTCCGAGAGGACGAAACCGCTGCGGTCGGCCGCGAACGGCCGGGACGCGTCCAGCGCGTCGGCGTCCGACAGGGCCCCCATGGCGGCGAACCCCGCCGCGACCACCGGCACCACGCCGGCGTCCGTGCCGCAGGCGACGACGATGTCGCAGGCACCGGTGCGCAGCAGATCCCGGGCGACCCCGATCGCGACGGCGCCCGACGCGCAAGCGGCGACCACGGTGTGCGAGGGGCCGGTGATGCCGTGCCGGATGGCGACGGTCCCGGCCGCCATGTTGATCAGGGAGCGCGGGTGGACGTAGGGCGAGACCGCGGCCGCGCCCCCGTCCAGCAGCCGGCCCTGGGCGGCGGCCATGGTGCCGGCGCCGCCCAGTCCGCAGCCCACCACCACGCCCACCCGGCGGCCGTCCCAGGAGCGCGGGTCGTGTCCGGACTCGGCGAGCGCCTGGTCCACCGCCACCAGGGCGTAGCGGATGAACGGGTCCAGGTGCGCGGTCCCCCTGCCGGGCAGCACGTCCTTGCCGAAGGGCGCCACGGGCAGGCAGTGGCGTTCCGGGACATCGGCGGGCCTGTCCGGGACGCCGGTCAAGGACCGGCCCTCCCGGACGGCCTTCCAGGTCTCGTCGACACCGATCCCGGCCGCGGTGACCATGCCCGCGCCGGTGACGACTGCGGCGCCGGTCCTCATGCCGCCTGCTCACCGCTTTTGGCGGCTACCGCCAGGTCCGCCAGACCGGAGACGGTCAGGCTGCCCATGCTGGACTCCTCCTCGCCGAGGTCGGCGCCGGCCTCCTCCTTGAGTCGCACGACGAGCTCGGCGATGGCCAGCGAATCCAGGTCGAGTTCGGCCAGGGTGGCGTCGCCGGTCGCCTGCTCCGCATCGACCTCCAGGTCCTCCACGAGGATCTTGATGATGGTCGCCTGCAGGTTCTCGCTCATGTTGCTTGTCCTTCCGTCGGATGGGAGAGAGTGAGGGCGGTCTGCGTCCTCAGGCCGTCGTGGCGGCCAGACGGGGGTCGCCCGCCGTGACCACGGGGACGTGACTGCGCCCCTCGTTCAGCCGGTCGTTGACGGGGCGCAGGTCGGAGACGGCGAAGGAGCGGCGCAACCAGCGGTCCTGGCCGTCGTAGCGGGGAGTGAATCCGGTACGGCCGTGTACCGCGCGCCGGTTGTCCACGACGACCAGGTCGCCGGGGCGCAGCACGATGCCCTTCAGAGAGCGCCTCATCGCCTGCTCCAGCCGGTCGAGGGCGCGCTCGGCCCGGGGCGTCTGGGCGACGGTGCCGTGGAAGTCCACATGGAGTTCGGGGCACCGGTCGGGCCCGGTGAGCACCGGCATCGGATCGGTCAGCACTTCCACCGTCTCGTCGGGCAGGAAGGACGTGCTGAACCGGGTCCGGAACTCGGGCGCGCGCAGTACCGAGACGGTCTCGTCGTCCAGGAGCGGCAGGGCGTCCAGGACGCTGCCGGTGACCGTGGCCGCGGTCCCCTCGGAGTCTCCGCGCAGGCAGAGCAGGCTGAGGAAGTGCGGGGGGTGGGGGTGGAAGCCGTCCTCGGTGTGCAGTTCCAGCAGCACGGACCCGCTGTTCTCCTGACGGTCCTCCTCTCCCTTCTTCGGGCACACGTCCTGTACGAGGTGACCGGACTTCTCGTCCTGGTAGGAGAACGAGCGGCCCAGCACCGACATGGCCATGAGCTGGACCAGCGTGGCCACGGGCACCTCGGGCCAGGCGGGTTCGTCCTCCAGGCGGTCGGGGGTGGCGGGCAGGGCGCCCAGCGGCAGCCCGGTCAGCAGCAGGCAGCCGCCGGTGTTCCCCTCGTCGCGGAACGAGATCAGCGCCTTGTGCGCCGCCTCGGGCAGGGCAGCCGCCGCCAGTTCCACGGCGTGCAGCAGGTCCGTGTCGTGCAGTGAGCGCCCCGCGTTCTCCCCCGCGAGCCGCAGCGCCGCCTGTTCGATGCGTGCGGACGCGTCGGTGTCGATCCGGACACCCGCCGCACGGAGGTCCGTATAGCGGAAATCCTCAGTCATGCCGTCTTCTCCTCCCATTTCTCGCGTGTACCGCCGGCCAGCCGGCGTCCGGCCCGGTAGACCGGCGCGGGCGCGAACCCGCGCCAGGCATGCCCCCTGGGCAACTGGGCAAGGAACCGGGCCCGCTCCAGCTGGCGGGCGAGGTCGTCGACGAGGCGGACACGCCGTGTCATCGACAGGTGATGCACGTCCACCGCGACGGTGCGCGGCAGTTTCCGGCCGGAGACCAGCACGTTGACCATGTGCACGGCCAGGGAACCGAACTGCGTCGCTGCCTCGGCCAGTTGGGGCACGCTGTAGTCGGGACGGCGCAGCCCCTGCCGCAGTTCGCGGAACATCTCCGCGGGTATGTACGCCCGTGGGGCGATGCGGAAGACGACCTCCCAGGTGCTCAGGCGCTCTTCGTCCCCCGGAACGAGCTGGCCGTCAAAGACCCGGCGGACCAGCCGGTAGTCGAAGACCTGGGCCGCGAGCATGCCGGCCATGTCCCATCCGGTCACCAGGGGCTTGCGCTGCCGGCATGCCTCCTCGTGCAGGCGCACTTTGGCAGCCAGGCCCGAACCAGTGGTGACGTCGACGCCGTCCACGACGACGTCCGCGGCCTCGACGAGTTCACGGGCGTTGGCCGCGGTGACACCGTCGGGTACGACCCGGACGTCGATGTGGGGGTTGACGCCCCGCAGCGTGCGGGCGCCGACCTCGGCCTTGTTCCGGCCGAGGTCGTCCACCGTGGCGTTCTGCCGGTTGAGGTTGTTCAGCTCGTAGGTGCCCACGTCCGCCAGGGTGAAGTGCCGATATCCCATGCGCCCCAGTGGTGCGACCGTGGCACCGCCGATGGAGCCGCACCCGGCCACCAGCAACCGGGTGGCGGCGATCCTGGCCTGCAGCCGCGGGTCGATGAGCCCGCGGTTGCGTTGGGTGAGGCAGGCGTAGAAGGTGTCTTCGTCCAGCTCGCGCGCCTGTTCGGGCGTGTCCACGTCGATGATGCTCATGCGCTCGTCTCCAGGAACCGGGTGAGTCGGGCACGTATGGAGACCGGCTCTTCGGACATCAGCAGGGCCGTCAGGTGATCGAGGGTCGGCCGCAGCCGGCCGTCGTCCGTCAGGAGGAACGGGTAGGAACGCTCGCGCTGGTTCCACATGGGGGCGTAGAGGTCCGCCGGGCCGGGCGGCAGCGGCGCGACGTCGAGGGTGCGGACGCGGAAGCCGAGCAGTCCGAGCTGGTGCACGGCCCCGCTCTTCTTCCCGTCGCCCACGACGGTCCCGCCGGGCCGGTCCAGTACTTCGGTGCAGGCCGCCGCCCAGGCGAGGTAGACCCACCAGGGAACCGTCGCCGCGGCGTGGGACCGCGGCATCCCGGCGTCGCGGACCAGCCGCTTGCCCTCCCGGACCGCGGACGACGGGGTCCGGGCGCCCAGCGTGGCGGCCAGCCGCATCCCGTAGTCCCGCTCAACGACGAACGGCAGGTGGGAGGGGTCACCGAGGGTGGTGCCCGCCGGGTCCGGTGACACGGCGAGGGTGCCGTAGCCGCGCAGCCACCCGGTCTCCCGCTCCAGGACGAGGGTGTGGAAGTCGCGCAGCGCCTGCTCGTCGTACGGTTCGTGCCGCAGGTCGCGGTCGGCGACCGCCGCGGCGTCGACCCACCCGCGCCGGAGGTACTGCACCAGGCGGAAGGCGTAGACGCGTTCAAGGAAGTGGTCGGGGAGCTGGGCGCCCCGGACCGTCAGCACCAGGAGGTCCTCGGGGCTGACCGCGTGGAAGACCGGATCGCCGCGGAGTGCGGACTCGACGCCGGGCAGCTGGATGTCGGCGTGTTCCCGCAGCAGCGGGCCGCGGTGGCCGTCCCCCGTGGTGACCGTCATCGTATGCCCGGGGCGTCGAACAGTTCGCCGGTGATGACGAGCGCGAGCGCTTCCGGGCTGCCCTCGTAGATCCGGGGGCCGTAGGCGTCGCGCAGCACCCGGTCCATGCCGTCGTCGCGCTGGAAGGCCTGGGCGCCGATCAGCGCCATGGCGGCGTCGGCGTTGTCGATGGCGGCCCGGTCGGCGACGAGTTTGGCGACTGCCGGCTCGTACCCCGGGGTCGGCAGGACGTTGTCCGCCTTGAGGGCCGCGTCCAGGTACAACGCCCGGGCGGAGGAGACGCGCGCCGCCATGTCGGCGAGCTTCCGCGCGGACATCTGGTGTTCGTGGAGCAGTCGGCCGCCCTGCCTGCGTCCGCCGCACCAGTCGACGGCGCGCCGGAGTGCGTGCCGGGCGATGCCCGTGGCCACGCCGGCGCAGGCGACCCGGGTGAGGTTTCCGATGGCGACGTTGAGGTCCCAGCCGCCGCGTTCGTCACCGACGACGTTGCCCTCGGGCACCCGCGCGTTCTCGAAGACCAGCTCGCCGGCGGGGGCCGTGCGGTAACCGACCTTGTCGTGCACCTCGCCGCGCGTGACTCCGTCCTGCTCCAGCTCGGTGACGAAGCAGGTCAGCCCGGTGGAGCCGGCCGAGCCGTCCAGGTTCGCCAGGACGGTGGCGTAGGTCGCGAAGGGGGCGTTGGTGATGTACTTCTTGGTCCCGTTGAGCAGGTACTCGCCGCCGGAGCGCCGGGCGGTCGTCATCTCCTGCGCGTGCGGGGCGTTCTGAGGGAGCACGAGGTCGGTCCCGTTGCGTTCCTCGGCCACGGCGTTGCAGGCGAGGACGGGTTCGTCGCCGAGGAAGGGGGTGAGGTAGCGCTCCTGGAGCGGGGCGTCCCCGCTCACGAGGAGCGGCGTCTGGAACAGTCCGGTGGCACCGAACACCAGGGCCATCCCGGGGTCGGCGGCGGCGATCTCCTCCAGAGTGAGCGCGATGCCGAGCTGGCTGAGTCCGAGGCCGCCCATCTCGCGGGGCAACGCCATCCGCAGGAGGCCCAGGCGGTGCCCCTCCCGGACGGTGGCCCAGTCCACCTGTCCCTTCTCGGTGGCGTCGCGCTCGGCGGCGCCGGGCGCCACCCCGTCCCGCGCGAACTCGACGGCGCGGCGCAGCGCCTCGGCCTCGTGCCCCTGAAGCAGCGGGTGGTCGGCGGGGGAGTGCGTGAACGTCATTGACTGGATCCTTGTCGTCCGAGGGCGTTCAGTGCTTGAGGTCGAAGGTCGCCAGGGCCTGGCCGAAGGCGAGGGTCTGCATCACCGGGCCGCGGGCCGAGAAGCGCCGGCCGGTCAGCGCGCGGAGGAAACTGCGCCGGCCCGCGGCGATGTCCCGCAGATCCGGCCATGCGATGGCCAGCCGGTGAGTGGGCGGGGCGTCGGTCTCCTTGCCCTGGGAGTCGAGGACGACCTCCACCGTCGGCTCGGAGAGGACGAAGCGGACGGTGGCACCGGCGGAATGCCAGGCGGGCGATGCCTGCGCGGCCTCGGTAAGGGCATTCTTCACGTGCAACGACGAAGTCGTCATGTCGGTCCCTTCGCATTGAGTGAGCGGCGACGGGGTCCGTTTCTACCGGAAGGCAGTTGTGTACTTCATCGTGATGAACTAACGTTCGACACACCTGGTTACGTTCAGGTAACTGTCAGCAACGGGGGGAAATGGAACGGCAGACTTGTCCTGCACGCCCGGTCCTCAGCCGCATAGGCGAACGGTGGACCATGCCCATCTGCAGCCAGATCTCACAGGGAGTCACCCGCTTCAGCGACATCAGGGCTGCCCTGAGCGGCGTGTCCGCGAAGGTACTGTCCGAGACGCTGGTGCGACTGGAGAGGGACGGCCTGGTGGAGCGCTGGGTCGTCGACGACCGGCCACCGAGCGTCACCTACCACCTGACGCCGCTGGGACTGAGCCTCCTGCGGGCCGTGCGGACCATCGTGGACTGGTCGAGCGAGAACACGCCGCGCATCGAAGAAGCGCGAGTGAACTTCGACACACAAAACTCACGTCCACTGCAGATGGCGAGAAGTGTTGATGGTTGATCCATTAACGGATTAACCGGAGCGGTGAGAACCAGCCGTTCCCCATTCACCGCAGCATTCGCCGA
The DNA here is from genome assembly GCF_000721235.1 of Streptomyces olivaceus. Taxonomy (GTDB): domain Bacteria; phylum Actinomycetota; class Actinomycetes; order Streptomycetales; family Streptomycetaceae; genus Streptomyces; species Streptomyces olivaceus. The sequence goes on along the minus strand of NZ_JOFH01000041.1, from coordinate 21,818 downwards.
CCGGGGAATGGAAGGTATTTCTTTACCTGCTTTTTGAACATACGTCGGCCCGGAACCCGACGGTTCCGGGCCGACGTAATGGAACCGCGCATTCCGTCGCGGTTCCCGCGGTCAGGACCGCCGCACCGGCAGCGGCGCCCGGCCTGCGGGAACGGGTGTGGTCACGTCGCAGGGGATGTCCCGCAGGACCGAGGTGAGCTGCTGGACCACTTGGGCCGCCGCCGCCACCGCCTGCCGGTCCTCGTCGGTGAGGTCGGGCAGCTGACTGATACTCATCGGCTCTCCTGGGTGGCGAGCGACAGCGCGGCGGGGCGCTGCCGATGGTGGTCGGTGAGGCTCTGGAAGGCCGCTGCGGCGGCTACGACCCGGTCCTCGCGCCAGTACGGCCCGACGATCGACAGGGACAGCGGGAGCCCGTCCCCGGTGAAGCCCGCCGGGACGACGGCCACAGGGTGCCCGGTGACACTCCAGGCCGTCGTGTGCATGGACGCCAGATACGTCGAGGGGTCCAGCGGGTGCATGCCGTCCAGCCTCGGGGCACCGAGGTGGCACGTAGGCGTGATCAGCAGGTCGACGTGGTCGAAGAGTGCCTGCACCTGCTGGGAGAGCGTGGCCCGCAGCCGCTGGGCGCGGAGGTAGTCGCGCGAGGAGATGGACTCGCCGGCCGTGAACACCCACCGGGCTCCCCGGCCGTACCGGGCCCAGTCGCGGACGAGCGCGTCGTGGTGGATTTCGTGTGCCTCGGCCAGCATGATCACGTTGCCGACGACGTTGAGCAGCTGGTACCCGGGCACTTCGACGGCGGAGCGCCGCATCCCCAGCGTGTCCAGGTCTTTCAGCGCCCGCTCGAAGACCGCGGGCTGGGCCGGATCCACGCCGCCGTCCGCGTACGCCGTGAGGTGGTCGACCCCGACCCGCAGCCCCGACACGTCCGCCGTCAGCGCCGACAGGTAGTCGCCCGCCTCGACGTCCGGGGCGACGGGGTCGGCGTCGTCCGGGCCGGCCATCACCTGGAGCAGCCTGGCGCACAGGTCGATGGAGCCGGCGACCGGCCCGACCGCGTCCAGAGAGGGTGCCAGCGGGTACGTCCCGGTGGTCGGCACGCGCCCCCGGGTCGCCTTCAACCCGGTGGTGCCCGTATAGGCGGCCGGGATGCGGAGGCTGCCGGTCGTGTCCGTGGCGAGGGCGGCGTCGAAGCAGCCCGTCAGCACACCGCTGCCCGAGCCGGAACTCGATCCCCCGGCCCAGCGGTCGGTCATCCAGGGGTTGCGGCTGACCGGCCCCCGGCCGGAGCCGTCCTGGACGCCCAGCGCGTACTCCATGGTGGCGGTCTTGCCGACCACGACGGCGCCCGCCTCCTTCAGCCGCGAGACCGCCGTGGCCTCGGGCTGCCCCTCGGGCCACTCCGCCAGGCGGACGTCGCTCTGGGCGGAGGCGGGGGCCGAGGACTCGAAGATGACGTCCTTCACCCCGAGCGTCACCCCGGTCAGCGGACCGCCCCGGGGGTCGGCGCGGTGCGACCGCAGGGCGCGGTCGTGCAGCGGGGTCACGAGGATCCCGAGGTCGTCGTCGACCTGTCCGCAGACGCGGCGTGAGCGCTCGATCGCCTCCTCGACGGGGTCGCTGCCGGGCGGAACGTGGGACACGGAGTTCACGGGCGGATACCTTTCACGTCTGCCGGGTGGCGGGCGGGGACGGGCGGGTCAGTCGGTGCAGGGCCAGGGCGACGACCAGCGCGAGCAGGGCGCAGCAGGCCAGCGCCAGGAAGCCGTGGCCCACTCCGGTCGTGGTCGCGTCGGCGGCGGTCGCGCCGGAGCCTGACTCGTCCCGGACGGTGGCCGCGAGGATCGTGCCGACCACGGCGATGCCGAGGGCGGCGCCGGTCTGGTTGAAGGTGTTCAGCAGGCCCGAGCCCACGCCGGACTCCTGGAGCCGGACGTGGGAGCTGCCGATCCCGTACAGCGGCACGAACGAGCTGGGCAGCCCGGCACCGATGACGGCCAGCGCGACGACGGTCGCCGCCACGCCGGACGTACCGGTCGCGAGGAACCCGGCGCCGGCGAGCTGGGCCACGGCGCCCGCGATGTAGAGGCCCCCGGGGCCGAGCGCGGCGACCAGCTTCGGCACGACCAGGGCGACGACCAGCGAGGCCAGGCCCATCGGCAGCAGGGCCAGGCCGGCGGCCAGGGCGCTCATGTCGTGCACCTGCTGGAAGTAGATGCTGGCCAGGTAGGAGCTGCTGATCATCACCGCGGCGGCCAGCAGCAGTCCGGCGCTGGACAGCCAGTAGGTCGGGATGCGCAGCAGGTGGAGCGGGAGCAGCGGATCGGATGCGGACAGCTCCGTCAGGGTCAGCACCGTGAGCAGGACCGCGGCGGCGGCGAGGCTGATCCACGCGGATGCCGTGGTCGCGCCGTCCTGCAGACGGATCAGGCCGAACGAGAGGCAGGCCAGGCCCAGTGTGGCCAGGGCCGCCGTGGGGACGCGCAGCGGTCGTGATCCGCTCGCGGCCAGGGCGGGGAGGCTGCGCAGCGCGGCGGCGAAGGCCGCGACACCCACCGGGATGTTGATCAGGAACGCCCAGCGCCAGCTGATCGCCGTCACGATGAGGCCGCCCAGTACGACGCCGATCGTCGCGCCGAGCACGCCCAGGCCGCTCCAGACGGTGAGCGCGATCTTCCGCTGCTGGGGGACCTGGTAGACGGCCAGCACGATCGACAGGGCGGCGGCCGACAGCAGCGCCGCCCCCAGCCCCTGCAACGCCCGCCCGGTCACGAGCAGTTCCTCGTTCCCGGCCAGTCCGCAGAGCACCGACGCGGCCGTGAAGAGCGTCAGCCCCGCCAGGAACGAGCGCCGCCTGCCCACCACGTCGGCCAGCCGACCGCCGAACAGCAGCAGGCTCCCGTACACCAGGACGTAGGCGCTGATGGTCCACTGCAGGGCCGAGGGCCCGGCCGGCAGCTCACCGCCGATCGAGGGCAGCGCCACGTTCACCACGGTCGAGTCCAGCATGACCATCAGCTGGGCCACACCCACCACGGCCATCGGGGTCCAGGGCGCCGCCGGTGGCTGCCGCTCCTCCACCGCCTCGGTCATCGCTTCTGTCATGTCGTCTCCTTCCACGCCGGGGAAGCTATATGTATTCGAATGAATAGACAAGCCGGAGGGAGGATCCTAGACTCAAGGACGTGGTGAACTCTCTCGGTGACCAGTGGCTGACCTTCGTCCGCGTCGGCGCACGCCTGAACCAGGCGCTGGAGCGCGCCCTCTCGGAACGGCACAACCTCTGCGTGAGCGCGTACGACATCATGGAAGTGATGTGGGACGAGCAGGACTGGATCCGGTCGGGCGAGCTGACCGCGCGCTCCTCGCGGAGCCAGCCGCAGGTCTCCCGGCTGCTCACGCAGATGGTCAACGCGGACTACGTGGCGCGCAAGCCGTCCCCCGGGGACGGCCGCGGCTTCCAGGTCCGGCTCACCCCCGCCGGACTCGCGCTCTTCCGTGAGGCCACCGCGACGGTGGAGGGCACCCTGCGCGCCGCAGCCGACGAGGACGCCGCCGCACGGGAGCTGCTGACGCCCTCGCTGCCCGCGGTCGGCTGACCGCCGACGCCTTTCCGCCGGCCGGCGCCGGGTGGAAAAGGAGGAAGCCGGTGAGGGCAGCCCCGTCCCCACGGAGCCCTCACCGGCTGGTCTGCTGTCCTCCTGTCAGAGGCGGCTGGTTGTCAGAGGCGGCCGCTCAGGTGCGTACCAGCTCCCGGTCCTCGTCGGGGTCGGAGCGCCGCTCCTCGGCCGTGCGCAGCCCCTCGCCCTCGACGTCCACGTTGGGCAGGGCGCGGTCCAGCCACCTGGGCAGCCACCAGGCCCGCTTGCCGAGCAGGGCGAGGACCGCCGGCACGATGGCCATGCGGACGACGAAGGCGTCGAAGAAGACGGCGATCGCCAGGCCGAAGCCGATCATCTTGACCATCGACTCGCTGGAGCCGATGAAGCCCGCGAAGACCGCCATCATGATCACGGCCGCGGCCGTGACGACCCGGGCGCCGTGCTTGAAGCCGGTGACGACCGCCTGGTTGGGCTTCTCGCCGTGGACGTAGGCCTCCCGCATGCGGGTGACCAGGAAGACCTCGTAGTCCATGGCCAGTCCGAAGACCACGCCGACCATGAAGATCGGCATCATCGACATGACCGGTCCGGTCTCCTCGACGCCCATCAGGCCGGACAGCCAGCCCCACTGGAAGACCGCGACGACCGCGCCGAGCGCCGCCAGGACGGAGAGCAGGAAGCCGAGGGCCGCCTTCAGCGGGACCAGGATCGAGCGGAAGACCACGATGAGGAGGAGGAAGGCCAGGCCGACGACCAGCACCAGGTACGGCACCAGCGCGTCGTTCAGCTTCTCGCTGACGTCGATGTTCATCGCCGTCGAGCCGGTGACCAGCGTCTCCGCACCGGTGTCCGCCTTGACGTCGCCGCCCGCGTCCCGGATGGCGTGCACCAGGTCCTCGGTCTGGACGGAGGACGGCTTGGAGTCCGGGATCACGGTGATGGTCGCGGTGTCACCGGCCTTGTTGGGCGCGGGCGGGGTCACCGCCACGACGCCGTCGAGGTCCTTGATCTCGTCGGAGACGCTGGTGAAGGCGTCGTCCGGGGAGGCGGCGCCCTTTCCGTCGACCACGACCATCAGCGGACCGTTGAAGCCCGCGCCGAAGCCGTCGGACAGCAGGTCGTAGGCGCGACGCTGGGTCGTGGACGTCGGCTGGGAGCCGTCGTCGGGCAGGCCCAGCTCCAGGGAGGCGGCGGGGATCGCGGCGACGCCGAGGCCGACGACGCCCAGGAGGAGGACGGCGAGGGGCCGGCGGACGACGAAGCTCGCCCAGCGGGTGCCGAGGTTGGCCTTGGGCTGCCCCTCCGACCGGCCTGCCGACTGGCCCTCCGGCTGCTCCGCGCCCTTGCGGGAGCGGCCGAGCAGCCTCCCCTTCGCGCCGGCGGGCTTGACCCTGCGTCCGGCGTAGCCGAGCAGCGCGGGGATCATCGTGAGGGCGATCAGGACGGCGACGGCGACGGTACCGGCCGCCGCGACACCCATCTTGGTGAGCATCGGGATGTTGACGACCGCGAGGCCGACGAGGGCGATGACGACGGTGAGACCGGCGAAGACCACCGCGGAGCCCGCGGTGCCGACCGCCCGTCCGGCGGCCTCCTCGCGCTCCCGTCCCTCGGCCAGTTCCGCGCGGTAGCGCGAGACGATGAACAGGGCGTAGTCGATGCCGACCGCGAGGCCGATCATCATGGCCAGGATAGAGGTGGTCGAGCCGAGTTCGAGTGCGCTGGCCAGGGCGGTGATCGTGGAGACGCCGATGCCCACGCCGATCAGCGCGGTCAGCAGCGGCAGCCCGGCGGCGACCAGGGAACCGAAGGTGATGACCAGGACGACGGCGGCGACCGCGATGCCGATGATCTCGGTGGCGCCGGTCTCCGGCACGGCCTGGAGCGCGTCACCGCCGACCTCGACGATCAGCCCGGCGTCGCGCGCCTGCTGGGCGGCGTCCTCCAGGGCGTCCTTGGTCGACTCCTCCAGCTCCATGCCGGAGACGTCGTACTTCACCGACGCGTAGGCGATCGCGCCGTCCTTGCTGACGGCGTCGCCCTGGTAGGGGTCGGCGACCGAGGCGACCTCGGAGCCGTCCGCCAGGTCGTCGACGGTCTTCTCGACGGTCGCCCTGTTCCCGGCGTCGGTCATCTTCTCGCCGGAGGGCGCCTTGAAGACGACGCGAGCGGTCGCCCCGTCGGCACTCTGGCCCGGGAAGCGCTGTTCCAGCAGGTCGAAGGCCTTCTGGGCCTCCGTGCCGGGGATGGAGAAGGAGGAGTTGCCGGCGGGCGGGGCGCTGGCCGCGCCGACGCCGGCGAGCGTCAGCAGGGCCACCCATATCAGGGCGACGAAATGCCGTCGGCGAAAGGCGAGCCGGCCGAGTTTGTAGAGGAACGTGGCCACGAGGGCGTCTCCCGGTCAGGTCGTGGTGGTGCAGGGCAGGGGTGATCAGCCCGACGACGTGAGCGGTTACGTCAGGTGGGGCTTGGGCGCGGGGACGCGTCGTTGATACGTGTAAACGACACGTATCGGATGTGTGAGACGAAAGCGTCAGAGCGAGTCGTCGTCGCGACGCGTCAGACGGGCAGGTCGGTGATGGGGACGCCGAGGGCGGGGAGGACCACGGCGTCGATGTAGGACAGGAAGAAGGCCTGCGTCGGCGGCTGGTCGTCCAGCAGCGTGCGGGTGGCGATACCGCCGACCAGCATGTGGACGACGTACTCCAGCGCCGGACAGTCCGGTGCGATCTCTCCCCGGTCGATGGCGCGCTGCAGGACCTTCTGGCCCTCCGCCAGCTCCGGTTCGAACAGCTGCTCCCGGAAGGCCTGACGCAGGTCCGGATGATGGTGCAGGGCCATGGCCACGCCACGCATCAGCGCGGAGTTCTGCTCCAGGGTGCAGTCGTCCTCGCGGATCACCAGGGCGTGCAGGTCGCCCCGGAGCGAGCCGGTGTCGACGTCGCTGATCGAGCCACCGGGTTTGTTGTGCCGGACCGCCTTCACGACCAGCTCCGGCTTGCCGCCCCACTGGCGGTAGAGCGTCGCCTTGCTGGACCGGGTGCGGGCCGCGACGGCGTCCATGGTCAGGGCGTCGTAACCGACCTCCCGGAGCAGGTCGAGCACGGCGCCGTACAACTCGGCCTCGCGCTCGGGAGTGATCCGGCTGCGGCGCGCGGTGGCTGCCTCGGTCATCCCACTCTCCCCTCTCCGGTCCGCCGGCCCCGTCCACCCATCTCGAACGACACCGTTTCGTACAGGAAGAATGTACCCCACCCTCTAGCGAAACGAAACTGTTTCGTACGTGGCCTGGGTCACGGTTGTCGGCACGGCATAAAAGGCCGCACAAGGTTCCGCACAAGCTCCCGCACGAGTTGCCGGTGCCCCGTGCCCGGAAAAGCATGGGGTGGGTGAGTTATCTGCGCCTTCCCCATCTCAGTGGCGACCAGCTGTGCTTCGTGGCCGAGGACGACCTCTGGATCGCGCCGCTCGACGAGCCAGGCCGCGCCCGGCGGCTCACCGTCGACCGCACCAAGACCGGCCCCCCGCGCTTCTCGCCCGACGGCCGCCACATCGCGTACACCAGCTGGCGCACGCTCGTGCCGGAGGTCCACCTCGTACCGGTGGACGGCGGACCGGGACGGCAGCTCACCCACTGGGGCGGACTCGACACCCGGGTCTGCGGCTGGTCGCCGCCCGGCCCCGACTGCGCCGCCGCCGTCCTGGCCGTCGCCTCGCACGGCGAGCCCTTCTCGCACCTCACCTGGGCCCACAAGGTCTCCCCCGACGGCGACCCCGGCCGCAGACTCCCCTGGGGCCCGGTCACCGACATCCAGGTCGCCGACCTGGAGGGGGAACGCAGGACCCTGCTCCTCAACGGCACCCCGCCGCACGAACCCGCCGCCTGGAAGCGCTACCGGGGCGGCGCGACCGGCCGGCTCTGGCTGCACGGCGAACAGCTCCTGCCCGACCTCGGCGGGCACCTCGCCGCCCCCATGTTCACCGGCGGCCGGATCGCCTTCCTCTCCGACCACGAGGGCGTCGGCAACCTCTACTCCTGCGCCCACGACGGCACCGGCCTGCGCCGCCACACCGACCACGACGCCTTCTACGCCCGCAACGCCGCGAGCGACGGCACCCGCGTCGTGTACCAGTGCGCGGGCGACCTGTGGATCGTCGACGACCTCGCGCCGGGGTCCGCGCCGCGCCGGCTCGACGTCCGGCTGAGCGGGCCGCGCGCGGGACGGCGTACGTACCAGGTGCCCGCGGCCCAGCACGTGGGCGGCGTCTCCGTCGACGAGACGGGCCGGGCGAGCGCCGTCGTCGTCCGCGGCAGCCTGTACTGGCTCACCCACCGCGACGGCCCGGCCCGCACCATCGCCGACACCCCGGGCGTACGGGTGCGGCTGCCGGAGATGCTCGGGGAGAGCGGGCGGATCGCGTACGTGAGCGACGCGGAGGGCGAGGACGCCGTCGAGATCGCCCACCTGCCCCGGGCCACCGGGGGCCGCGCGGCGCGCCGGCTCGCGTCCGGGCGGCTGGGCCGGGTCCTGGAGCTGGTCTCGGACCCCACGGGCGACCGCCTCGCCGTCGCCTCGCACGACGGCCGCCTGCTGCTGCTCGACGTGACGGAGGGGGACGCGGAGGTCGCCCGGGTGCTGGACGCGGTGGACGCCCCGGAGGCGGAGACGGCCCCCGGCGCCGAGCCCACCCCCGCCACCGCTGCTGCCGCCACCCCCGCCGCCGGAGGCACCGTCACCGAACTGACCCGCTCCCTCAACGGCCCCGTCCGCGACCTCGCCTTCTCCCCGGACGGGGCCTGGCTCACCTGGTCGCACCCGGGCATCGGGCGCACCCTGCGGCAGATCAAGATGGCCCGGATCGGCGGGCAGAACGGCCTCGCACCGCTCGTCGTCGACGTCACCGACGGGCGCTTCGAGGACGAGAACCCGGTCTTCACCCGGGACGGCCGCTACCTCGCCTTCCTCTCCTGGCGCGGCTTCGACCCGGTGTACGACGTGCACACCGGCGACCTGTCCTTCCCGCTGGGCTGCCGCCCCTACCTGGTGCCGCTCTCCTCCGCGACCCCCTCCCCCTTCGCCCTGAACCCCGAGGGTCGTCCCGCCGCCGGGGGCCTGGACCCCCTGGAGGACGAGTCCGGCGAGGGCGGCGCGGTGACGGTGGAGACCGAGGGGCTGGCCAGCCGGGTGACGCCGTTCCCGGTCACCGCCTCCAAGTACTCGACGCTGTGCCCGGTCGAGGGCGGCGGCCTGGTCTGGCTGCGCTGGCCGATCTCGGGCGCGCTCGGCGAGACCTTCGCCAACCCGGCCGACCCGAGCGAGCAGCCCACGCTGGAGCACTTCCACCTCGCCAAGGCGCGCAAGTCCGAACTGGTCGGCCACCTGGACTGGTTCCGGGTCAGCGGCGACGGCAGCCGCCTGGTCGTGCTCGACGAGGGCGACCTGCGCGCCGTACCGGCGACCGAGGCCGGGGACGGCGACTCCACCACCTGGATCGACCTGCGCCGCATCCTGCACGAGGCCGACCCGGCCGCCGAGTGGCGCCAGGCCTACGAGGAGGCGGGCCGGCTGACTCGCGCCCACTTCTGGGACCCCGGCATGTGCGGCATCGACTGGGACGCCGTGCTGGACCAGTACCGCCCGCTGGTCGAACGCGTCGCCTCTCCCGACGACTTCGCCGACCTGCTCCGCGAGGTGCTCGGCGAACTCGGCACCTCGCACGCCTACGTCGCCGCCGCCCGGCGCAACGAGGGCCCGGCGCACTACCAACGACGGCAGGGCCTGCTCGGCGCCAACCTCGTCTGCCGGGAGGGGAGCTGGCTGGTCCGGCGGATCCTGCCGGGCGACTCCTCCGACTCCAGGGCCCGTTCCCCGCTGGCCGGCACCGGCATCCGGGAGGGCGCCGTACTGACCCACGTGGACGGCCGCCCGGTCGATCCGGCGACGGGGCCGTTCCCGCTCCTCGCGGGCGCGGGCGGTACGACGGTGGAGCTGACCTTCGCGCCGGCGGAGGGCGGTCCCGGACCGTCGCGCCGGGTCGCCGTCGTCCCGCTGACCGACGAGCGCCCCCTGCGCTACCAGGACTGGGTGGCCAAACGCCGCGAGGTGGTCAGGGAGTTGAGCGACGGGCGGTGCGGCTACCTGCACATCCCCGACATGGGCGGTTCGGGCTGGGCGCAGTTCAACCGCGACCTGCGCATGGAGGTGTCCCGGCCCGCGCTCATCGTGGACGTGCGGGGCAACGCGGGCGGCCACATCAGCGAACTCGTGGTCGAGAAGCTGACCCGCACGATCCTCGGCTGGGACCTCACCCGCGACGCCCAGCCGGTGTCGTACGCCTCCAACGCGCCGCGCGGGCCGGTCGTCGCCGTCGCCGACGAGGCGACCTCCTCCGACGGCGACATGATCACGGCCGCGTTCAAGCTGCTGCGGCTCGGCCCGGTCGTCGGGCAGCGCACCTGGGGCGGGGTGGTCGGCATGACCGGGCGGCACGTCCTGGGCGACGGCACGGTGATCACGGTGCCGATGAACGCGGCCTGGTTCGACGCCTACGGCTGGTCCGTGGAGAACTACGGCGTCGCCCCCGACGTCGAGGCCCTGCGCACCCCGCTGGACTGGGCCGAGGGTCGCTACACCGTGCTGGACGAGGCGGTGCGGCTGGCGTTGGAGCTGCTGGCGGCCAACCCGCCCGCCACGCCGCCCGGTTACACCGGCGTACCGGACCGGTCCCGCCCGCCGCTGCCGCCCCGGGAGCGGTGAGCCGGCCCGGCCGCACGGCCGCACGGTCCCGCGACCCCGCGACCCCACGACCCCACGGCCCCACGGAAGGCACGCGAAAGGGACGCGAAAGGGCGCCCACCCGTACGACGGGGGGGCGCCCTCTCACCTCGACCGCGACGCGTCAGGCGTCGAAGCTCTCGTCGAGCCGGTCCTCCGCGTCCCGGCGGCGCGAGGAGGGGTCCGTCTCGTCCTCGTCGCGGCGGCGGTCGCGGTTCTGGAGCTGGTCCTTGGCCTGCTCGGCACGCTGCTTGCCCTGCTGCTGCATGCGCTCGGCCTTGTCCTGGAACTGGTCCTTGATACCCATGTGGGTTCACTCCTGTGGTGATCGGGCCCGACCGGATCGGCCGGGCGCTCGATCAGATTCACACGAGCGGTGACCCTGCGCATGTCGATCACTTACGGACCGTAGCCGTGCCCTTCCGGCCCTGTGCGCCGGCGTCCTTCCGGCCCTGTTCGTCAGCGGCTCCGCCCGCGCCGACGAGGCCGATCCGCCGGCCGTCGAGCCGGTCGCCGAAGCGCCGCATCTCGCGCTGGCCGCCGGTACCGATGATGGCCGGCAGGTAGCCGCGCACGCTCTGCATGCCGCGCAGCCACCACTGCCCGTAGACGTGCGCGGAGCGGCGTTCGATGCCGTCCACGAGCCGCTCGACCGCCGGGCCCAGCGGATAGGTCTTGTTGGTCGGCCAGGGCAGCCGCTGCCGCAACTCGCGCATCACGTCGTCCTGGTCGGCGCCGCGCACCATGTCGGTGTCGGTCCAGGACAGGTAGCCGACGCCGACCTTGACGCCCCGGTGGCCGACCTCGCCGCGCAGGCTGTGCGCGTACGCCTCGACGCCGGACTTGGAGGCGCAGTACGCGGACATCATCGGCGCGGGGGTGAGGGCGGCGAGGCTGGCTATCTGGAGCAGGTAGCCGCGGGTCTCCAGGAGCGCGGGCAGGAAGGCGCGGGCGGTCACCGCCGAGCCGATCAGGTTGACCTCGATCACCCGCCGCCAGGACTCCGGGTCGGAGTCGACGAAGGGGCCGCCGGTGGCGACACCCGCGTTGGCGACGACGATGTCGATCCGGCCGAAGCGCTCCTTGACCTCCACCGCCACCCGGGCCATCGCCTCGGGGTCGGTGACGTCGGCGTGCCAGTACTCGCCCTCGCCGTGCAACCGGGCGGCGACCTGCTTCAGTTCGTCGGGCTCCAGGCCGACCAGCGCCACCTTCACCCCGCGTGCGGACAGCTTGCGGGCCAGCAACTCCCCGACGCCGCGGGCGGCTCCGGTGACGACGGCGACCCGGCCCTGAAGGCTCACCCTGCTCATGCGCTCTCCTCGGTCTGTACGGCGGCGGTCTGTACGGGGGCGGTCTGTGCGGCGGCGGTCTGTACGCCGATGGATGCGGCGGTGGGTGCGGCAGTGCAGGCGGAGCGCTCGTCGCGCGCGCCGGGCATGTGGGCGGCGGCGAGGGCCCGTATCTTCCCGGTGACCAGATCGGGCGCCTCGACGGGCGTCATGTGGCCGAGGCCCGGGAGTTCGGTGAGGCCCACGCAGTCGGGCAGCGCGGCGGCCAGCGCGCGGGCGTGCACGGGCGGCGTCAGCCGGTCCGCCGTGCCGACGACGACCTCCACCGGCATCCGCAACTCTCGTACGCCGTGGTCGAGGTCGAGCAGGTCGAGCACGTGCGACCAGCCGTACCGCACCCGGCGCGGGCAGGCGTGCACGATGCGGGCGCAGGCCTCGACCATGTCCGGTGCCGAACCGGGGCCCATCGTCCCGTACTTGAGGATCCGGCGGGCGGCCGGCGTGACCGGCCCGAGCGGCGCCCGGGAGCCGAGTATGCGCCGGGTCAGCCAGGTGCGCACCCGGCCCTCGCGCAGCGGCACCACGGTGGCCGACGGCACCAGCCGCGCGCTGCCGGTGCTGCACAGCAGGACGGCCGCCGCGTGCTCGCGCACCGCGGGGCGGGTGGCGGCGGCCATCAGCGTCATGCCGCCCATGGAGTGCCCGGCGATCACGGCCTGCTCGCCCGGCGCGAGCGTGGCCTTCAGGACGGCTTCGAGGTCGTCGGCGAGCGGCTCGGTGCCGTACGCCGGGTTGGCCGGGCTGCGGCCGTGGCCGCGCTGGTCGTAGGCGACGACCCGGTGGTCGGCGGCCAGTTCGCGGATCTGCGCCGCCCAGAAGGCGGTGGAGCAGCACCAGCCGTGCGAGAGGACGACGGCGGGCGCGTTCTCCGGGCCGTGCACCTCGACGTGGAGGCGGGCGCCGTCGGCGGAGGTGACGGTCAGCTCGTGGGCGGGGACGGGCGGGGCGTACGGCCCGTCGGCGACGTGCGGCAGGCGGCTCACGCGCCCACCTCGGCATCCACGCCGGCGGCCTTCGCCGGGGCCCGGTCGGGGGCGGGGCGCAGCACCTCGTACTCCGCGAGGTCCACGCGGCGCGTCGCACGCCGGAACTCGGCGGTCGTGCCGGGCCAGACGGTGGTGTTGCGGCCGCTCGCGTCCAGGTACCAGCTGGTGCAGCCGCCGGTGTTCCACACCGTGCGCTTCATGCGCTCCTGCACCCGGTGGTTCCAGTCGCGCACGGCGGCGGGGCGGGGGTCGAGGGCGGTACGGCCGCCGAGGACGTTCAACTGGCGCAGGTAGTCCGCCATGTAGTTCAGCTGGGACTCGATCATCAGGATCATGGACGAGTTCCCGAGGCCGGTGTTGGGCCCGATGACGGTCATGAAGTTGGGGAAGCCGGCCGCGGTACCGCCGCGCAGCGCCTCCATGCCGCCCTTCCAGGTCTCGGCCAGCGTCCGTCCGTCCGCGCCCACGACGCGCTCGGCGATGGGCATGTCGGTGACGTGGAAGCCGGTGCCGAAGACGATCGCGTCGGCCTCGGCCTCGGTGCCGTCGGCGGCGACGAGGGTCGACCCGCGCACCTCGCTGAGCCCGGCGGCGACCACGTCCACGTTGGGCCTGGCGAGCGCCGGGTAGTAGGTGCTCGACAGCAGGATCCGCTTGCAGCCGATGCGGTAGTCGGGGGTGAGCTTGGCGCGCAGGGCCGGGTCCTTGACCGCGGCACCCATGTTGCGCTTGGCGATCCGCTCGACGAAGCCCAGCTCGTCGGGGTGCTTGGTGAAGGCCTGCACCTGGAGTTCCCGGATGCCCCACAGCAGCCCGCGGCGGAGCCTGGTGGTGACGGGCAGCGCCCGGTGCAGGGCCCGTTCGGCGCCGCTGATGGCCCGGTCCATGCGGGGCATCACCCAGGCCGGGGTGCGCTGGAAGAGCGTGAGCCGGTCCACCTTCGGCTGGATGGACGGCACGATCTGGATGGCGGAGGCGCCGGTGCCGATCATGGCGACGCGCTTGCCGGTGAGGTCGTACTCGTGGTCCCAGCGGGCCGAGTGGAAGACCTTGCCGGGGAAGGAGTCGAGTCCCGGGATGTCCGGGACCTTGGGGTCGGACAGCGGCCCGGTCGCGGAGACGACGACGTCGGCGGTGAGCGTGCCGCGCACGGTCTCGATCTCCCACCGCAGCTGCTCGGTGTCCCAGGCCATCCGCGTGACCTCCGAGTCGAAGCGGAGGTGGGGGCGGAGCCCGAAGGTGTCGGCGACGTGCTCCAGGTAGGCGCGGATGTGCTCCTGCCCGGAGAAGGTGCGCGGCCACTCGGGGTTGGGCGCGAAGGAGAAGGAGTACAGGTGGGACGGCACGTCGCAGGCGCAGCCGGGGTAGCTGTTGTCGCGCCAGGTCCCTCCGACGCTCCCCGACCGCTCCAGGACGACGAAGTCGGTGATCCCTTCGCGCCGCAGCCGCACGGCGGCCCCCAGCCCGCCGAAACCGGACCCGATCACCGCCACCCGTACGTGCTCGTGAACCTGCTCGTGCTCGGCCATCCCGGAGCCTCCACGCGTCACCTAGAACTACGCCAGTGAACACTGGCGCAATGGGAGCGTAGAGCAGTCGCGTACTCGTGGGTAGGGGGCGGGCGGAAGAAAGTTACCGGCGGTACGCCATAGGGTCGTGGACGTGACCGAGAAGCGCGAATACCGCATGGAGGAACTGGCCCGGCTGGCCGGCATCACAGTGCGCACCGTGCGCTTCTACCGCGAACGCAAGCTGATCCCGCCGCCCCGCCGCGAGGGCCGCATCGCCTGGTACGACGACCACCACCTGGCCCGCCTGCGCACGATCGCCGCGCTGCTCGAGCGCGGCCACACCCTGAACGGCATCGCGGAACTGGCCGACGCCTTCGACCACGGCCGCGACGTCGGCGACCTGCTCGGCCTCGGCGAGCCCACCGAGGAGACCCCGGTCCGCCTCACCCCCGAGGAACTCGCCGCCCGCTTCGAGGGCGAGGTCACCCCGGAGAACCTGGCCGCCGCGATGGAGCTGGGCTATCTCGGCACCGACGGCGACGACTTCGTCCACATCAGCCACCGCCTCCTTGAGGTGTCCTCCGCACTGGTCCGCGAGGGCATCCCGCTGGCCGAGGTCCTCCGGGCCGGCGCCCGCGTCCGCGAACACGCCGACGTCCTCGCCGGCCTCTTCGCCGACCTGATCCTGCGCCACGCCCCCGAACAGGAGCTGTCCCGCCTGCGCCCGCTCGCCCGCAGCGTGGTGGAGGCGGAACTCTCCCTGGCCCTGGACCGCCGGATACGAAAAGGCCGACCCGGACCCGACCCGGACCCGGACCCGGACCCCTGGTGAGCGTCAGCGGTCGTAGACCACCGTGACCGGCGCGTGGTCCGACCAGCGCTCGGCGTGCGTGGCGGCCCGCTCGACGTGCCCCTTGACGGCCCTGGCGGCCAGCCCCGGGGTCGACACGTGGTAGTCGATGCGCCAGCCCGCGTCGTTGTCGAAGGCCCGCCCCCGGTACGACCACCACGAGTACGGTCCCTCGACGTCCGGGTGCAGCGCCCGCACCACGTCCACGTAGCCGCCCTCGGCCGGGTCGAGGACGCGGCCCAGCCACTCCCGCTCCTCCGGCAGGAACCCGGAGTTCTTCTTGTTGGCCCGCCAGTTCTTCAGGTCGGCCTCGCGGTGGGCGATGTTCCAGTCGCCGCAGACGACGACCTCGCGCCCCTCGGCGGCGGCGCGCTCGCGCAGGCCCTTGAGGTGGGCGAGGAACTCGCCCATGAAGCGGACCTTCTCCTCCTGGCGCTCGGTGCCGACCTCGCCGGAGGGGAGGTAGAGGGAGGCGACCGTCACACCGGGCAGGTCGGCCTCGACGTAGCGGCCGCTGGTGTCGAACTCCGCCGAGCCGAAGCCGACGCGTACGGCGTCGGGCTCGCGGCGGGTGTAGAGGGAGACGCCGGCGCGGCCCTTGGCGGCGGCGGGAGCGTGCGTGACGTGCCAGCCCTCGGGGGCGCGCACGTGCTCGGGGAGCTGGCCGGGTTCGGCCCGGACCTCCTGGAGGCACAGCACGTCGGCGGAAGTGCCGGCGAGCCACTCCACGAAGCCCTTCTTCGCGGCGGCGCGCAGGCCGTTGACATTGACGGAGGTCACGGTGAACATCCCGGCACGATACCGGCACACTGGACGGTGCCCCGATCTGCCCCGATCCCGGGCCCCGCATCGATCAACGGTAGGTAGCATGCACATCCGCCGGGTCCCCTTCGACCACCCCGACGCCGTGAAGCTCAGCGACGAGGTCCAGGCCGAGTACGACGTCCGCTACGGCGACGGCGGCGACGCCACGCAGCTGGACCCGTCGGACTTCGCGCCGCCGAACGGCCTGTACCTGATCGCGTACGACGAGAACGACGTCCCGGTCGCCTCGGGCGGCTGGCGCCGCCAGGACGCCAATGACGAGGGGAACCTCGACGGGGACGCCGAACTCAAGCGGATGTTCGTCATAGCGCAGGTGCGCGGCCGCGGGCTGGCCCGCCGCATCCTGGCCGCCCTGGAGGACGACGCCCGAGCCGCGGGCCGGACCCGGATGGTGCTGGAGACCGGCACCAAGCAGCCGGAGGCCGTGGCCCTGTACACCTCCAGCGGCTACGAGCCGTGCGGCAAGTTCGGCTACTACCGCTTCCACGCCGACAGCCTCTGCTACGCGAAGGCGCTCCAGGTCCCGTAGGGTCTGTCGTCACATTCCCGTCTGCCCGGCGACGCCGCTGCTCTGCAGCGGCAGGTCGATCTCGGCGTACTTGCTGTACTCGCCGCCCTCGGCCGGCTTGAGGGCGAGCGCGCGGCCCGAGTCGCCCTCGCGGTAGTCGGCGCCCGCCCGCAGCGCGTCGGTCTCCCCGGCGCCGACGGCGTCGAAGCCGTAGGCGAAGACGTCGCCGAGCGCGAAGCCGGCGGTCCTGACCGCGACCGGCTCGCTCACCTCGTAGGCCGTGTCCGGGAGGAATTCGCCCTCGAACATGCACAGGGCGACGTGCCGTTAGCGGATCAGGGAGGACGACACCGAAGCTCCCCGCCGAGCCCGCGGGCTTCCAACGGCACTTGGCTGCTGCGGACGGACGGGGAACGACGAAGGTCCCGTCCGCTCGTCACGAGCGGACGGGACCTTCGACAATGTGCGTGGACCTGAGGGGATTCGAACCCCTGGCCCCCTCGATGCGAACGAGGTGCGCTACCGGACTGCGCCACAGGCCCTTGCAACGAGTGAAACTTTAGCACCCCGGCGGGCCTGCTCAAAAATCACTTCCGGGGCCGCTCCGGAGGCGGCCCCGGTGGGAACTACTCGTTGGCCGCGCGGGGGCGGTCGCCGTCCTCGTACTGGTCGAAGAGGGGGGTACGGCCCCTCTCCCGGGCCCGGCGGGCGGAGGCGGCGCGGCGGGCGTCGCTGCGGGCCGGCGTCTCCGCGCGGTCCTCGGCGGGGGCGGCCGGGTCGGCGGCGTGCTCCGGCGCGGGAGCGGCCGGGCCGGCGGCGTCCTGGCCCGGGACGACGGGGCTGGAGCGGGCCGAGCTCCAGGCGTCGGGCGCCGCGAGGTCGACGTCGGGCGTGGCGCGGGGGGCTACCGGCGCGGTCACGTAGGTGGGCAGCGGCACCGGGACCGGGTCCCAGCTGTCGCCCTGCGGGCGTCCGCGGCGTTCGCGCTGCTGGTCGACCCACTCGGCGTGGTCGGTCTGCTCGACCAGGGCACGCCGGTCGGCGGCGAGGGCGGAGAGTCCGGCGTCGGGCTCCGCTTCGGGGCCGTCGTCCGGTTCCTCGGCGTCGGGGTCGCCGACGGCAGCGGTGGGGTCGGCGGGCGCCCGCCTGCGCGGCCGGGGATCGCGGGAGCGCAGGCGCTGTGCGGCGACCTCGGCCTGCCGGCGGTCCATGTGGAAGGCGAACCGGTGGCGCTCCTGTGCGCGCAGGTAGGCGATGTAGGCACTGAGCAGGACGGCGGGCACGCCGGGCGCCCACAGGAACGCGAGACCGCCGACCGCGGCGACGACCGAGCCGAGCGTGAACGCCAGGAACAGCATCACGGTCGTCCGCCGGCGGCGGGCGAGGACCTTGGTGCGCCGGGCCCGTGCCGCGGCCGCCGCCGGTGACACGGGTGCGCGCCGGGCCTGCGGGACCCGCTCCCGCTCCGGTTCCCGCTCCCGTTCGCGTGCCGGGGCCGGGGCGGGGACCGGGGAGGACACGGCGGGGCGGCCGGCTGCCGGGGCGGGCGCGGATCTGCGGCCGTCCTGCGGGCCGCCCGGCTCCGGGCGCGCGGTTTCGGGCCGCTCCGCGGTGTGCTGCGGGGCGGCCGGCCGGGGGTGCCGTCGGGTCCGGGACACGGCGAAGGCCCGGACGTCCACCGAGTCGGTGGCGGCGTCCGGGGCGTCGGCGTCGGGCTCCGCCTCGTCGGCGGGGCGCGACCGCAGGTCCTTGGCGTACCGGCGCTCCATGCCCGCCCGTCCGGACAGCAGCCGGATGGCGGTACTGAAGCGTTCCGTGGGACGGGCTTCGTTCAGCTCGTCCTGCCTACGGAGCCACATCGGCACCAAGTAGGCGGCCCAGGCCCCGACGATGACTGCGTAGATGAGGCCGCTGCTGCTCACGCCTCACACGGTAGAGGGGTTTGCATGAGGCCATCCGCCAATTGAGCCGGTGTGTCGCACGATCTGGCTGATATTTCGAACTTTTCTTGTGACTGATCCGATCAGCCGATCACCTGGAACGCGTAATTATCCGTTTCGAGACGGTCGCGGTCCGGTCAATTTCGAACGTTTATTCAATTCCCGGCGTTCGGCGTGCTGCGGTTCCGTGACCGGTGCCAGCGGCGCAGCAGGCCCTCGGGGACCTCGTCCGCGGTGAGCGCGAAGACGAGATGGTCGCGCCAGGCCCCGTCGATGTGGAGATAACGCGGCCTGAGGCCCTCCTCACGGAATCCGAGTTTCTCCACGACCCGGCGGCTGGGCGCGTTCTCGGGGCGAATGCAGACCTCGACGCGGTGCAGTCCGACGGTGCGGAAACAGTGGTCCACGGCCAGCGCCACGCTCGTCGGCATCACCCCGCGCCCGGCGACCGCCTCGTCCACCCAGTACCCGACATGTCCCGAGCACATCGAGCCCCAGGTGATGCCGGCCACCGTCAACTGGCCCACCAGGCGCCCCTGGTACTCGATGACGAACGGCAGCATCCGGCCCGCGTGCGCCTCCGACCGCAGGTGGCGCACCATCTGGCGGTAGGTCGGCCGGCTCGTGATCGGTCCGCCGGGTCCGGGCGGCGGGATGGTGGCCTCCCACGGGCGGAGCCAGTCGCGGTTGCGCCGGTTGACCTCCCGCCAGGCCCGCTGGTCGCGCAGCCTTATCGGCCTCAGGACGATGCCGCCGTCCCTCAGCTCGGCGGGCCAGGATGGGCTGTTCAGCTCGCACCCCCACCACTGGCGGGTCTCGGGTGGTCGCCCCCGCGGAGCTGGTCCACGGCGTGCCTCAGCAGCGGCTCCAGCACGGCGAGGCCGTCCTTCACCCCGCCGGAGGAGCCCGGCAGGTTGACGATCAGCGTCCTCCCCGCCACTCCCGCCAGTCCCCTGGAGAGCACCGCGGTCGGCACCTTGTCCCGGCCGTACGCCCGGATGGCCTCCGCGATGCCCGGGACCTCGTAGTCGATCACCGCCCGGGTCGCCTCGGGGGTGCGGTCGGTGGGCGAGACGCCGGTGCCGCCGGTGGTGACGATCACGTCGTACCCCGCGTCGGCGCCCGCGCGCAGGGCGGCCTCGACGGGGTCGCCGTCGGGGACGACCTGCGGGCCGTCGACGGCGAAGCCGAAGCGGCGCAGGCCCTCGGCGATCAGCGGGCCGCCCTTGTCCTCGTAGACACCGGCGGCGGCCCGGTTGGAGGCCGTGACGACCAGGGCGCGGTACGACGCGCGGGCGGTGTCGGGGGCGGGCCGGTCCGTCGTCATGACCGGTTCCACTCGCCGGACTTGCCGCCCGTCTTCTGTTCCACCCGTACGTCCGTGATGACCGCTCCCTTGTCGACCGCCTTGACCATGTCGACCACGGTGAGCGCGGCGACGGAGACCGCGGTGAGCGCCTCCATCTCGACGCCCGTGCGATCCGTCGTCTTCACCGTGGCGGTGATCTCCACGGCGTCGTCCGCGACCGACAGGTCCAGTTTCACACCGGACACCGACAACGGGTGGCACAAGGGGATCAGGTCGGGGGTGCGTTTGGCGCCCATGATGCCCGCGATCCGGGCCGTGGCCAGGGCGTCGCCCTTGGGCACGCCCTCGCCGCGCAGCAGCTCGATCACCCGGGGCGCGACGAGGACGCGTCCACTGGCGCGGGCGGTGCGCGCGGTCACGTCCTTGCCGGACACGTCGACCATCCGGGCGGCGCCCGCCTCGTCGATGTGCGTCAGCCGGTCCTGCGGGCCCCGGCCGTCCTGCGGGCCTCGGCCGTCGTGCGGGTCCCGGCCGTCTTGCGGGTCCTGGCTTTCGTGCGGGTGCTGGCCGTCGTGCGGGGGTCGGTCCTGCGTACTCATGCTCGTGTGGCGCTCCCGGTCCTGGCCCGGCGCGGTGCGGCGCGCGGGCCTGCTGTGCGCGACACGGTACCGCCAACCGGCCCCGGTCAGCCGAGCAGGACCACCTCGACCTCGGCGCCCGGCTCCACGGACTCGGTGTCCTCGGGGACGACGATCAGCGCGTCCGCGTGCGCGAGCGCGGCCACCAGGTGGGACCCGGAACCGCCGACCGGGGCGACCGATCCGTCCGCGTAGGTGCCGCGCAGGAACTGCCGGCGCCCCTTCGGCGAGGTGAGCGCCTTGTCGGCGTCCAGGGTCGCGGTGACCGTCGGGCGGTGCACGTCGGGCAGGCCCATGAGGGTGCGGATCGCGGGACGCACGAACAGCTCGAAGGAGACGTACGACGAGACCGGGTTGCCCGGCAGGGCGAGCAGCGGGGTGTGCTCGGGGCCGATGGAGCCGAAGCCCTGGGGCTTGCCGGGCTGCATGGCGAGCTTGCGGAAGTCCACGCCGCTGCCCGCCTCGTCCTCGTCGCCGACGTGCGCCAGCGCCTCCTTGACCACGTCGTACGCCCCGACGCTCACACCGCCGGTGGTGACCATCAGGTCGGCGCGCACGAGCTGGTCCTCGATGGTGGCCCGCAGGTTCTCGGCGTCGTCGGCGACGGCACCCACGCGGTAGGCGATCGCGCCGGCGTCGCGGGCGGCCGCGGTGAGGGCGAAGCTGTTGGAGTCGTAGATCTGACCGGCCGCCAGCTGCTCGTCGGGCTGGACCAGTTCGCTGCCGGTGGAGAGCACCACCACGCGGGGGCGCGGGCGTACGCGGACCGTGCCGCGGCCGATCGCGGCGAGCAGGCCGATCTGCGGCGGCCCGAGGACCGTACCGGCCTCCAGGGCGCGGTCGCCGGCGCGGACGTCGCTGCCCTTGGCACGGACGTGGGCGCGGGCCTCGGCCGGGCGGTACACGTGCACCTGGCCCAGGGCGCCCTCGGGGGCCAGGCTGCGGGCGCGCATCCCGGACACGGGGCCCTCGCCCAGCCCGCCGTCGGTCCACTCGACGGGGACGACGGTCTCGGCGCCGGGCGGGAGCGGGGCGCCGGTCATGATGCGGGCGGCCTGGCCGGGGCCCACGGCGACCGGGTCGGCCTGGCCCGCGGCGACGTCCCCGACGACCTCCAGGACGGCGGGGAACTCCTCGCTGGCGCCCGCCACGTCGGTGACCCGCACCGCGTACCCGTCCATGGAGCTGTTGTCGAAGGGCGGCAGGGAGAGCGGCACCGTGACGTCGTCGACCAGGACGCAGCCCTGGGCGTCGAGCAGGTTCAGCTCGATGGGGTCCAGGGGGCGGACGGCGGCGAGGACGTCGTCCAGGTGGTCCTGCACCGACCACAGCCGGTCCGGACCGGAGCCCGTGCCGGCGTGGTCGTGGCCGGTGGCACGGTGCGCGCTGCTGCTCAACGTCCTTGCATCTCCTCGGCTACGTAACGCTGGAGCCAGGTCCGGAAGTCCGGGCCCAGGTCCTCACGTTCGCACGCGAGCCGGACGATGGCACGCAGGTAGTCGCCGCGGTCGCCGGTGT